>NZ_JBFRCB010000005.1:0-839520 GCF_040965375.1 Paraburkholderia sp. EG286A | reverse complement strand
TTCGCCACTCGCCACCAGGTGCAAGCACCCGTGCTGCCGTTCGACTTGCATGTGTAAGGCATGCCGCCAGCGTTCAATCTGAGCCAGGATCAAACTCTTCAGTTCAATACCTGTTACTGTTTTCGGTTCGGTTAAGAACCGGTCGCTCACTCAAAGCTGACAGGAATTTGAATTGCTTCAAAAACCTGACTTACTTTAGTGTGAGACTCTTGATACTTTTGCTGCTCCTGATTTCGCTCCGAAGAACCACATCAGGTCGCCACCGCATCAAGCGCCCACACTTATCGGCTGTAAATTTTTAAAGATCGATCGCGAAGTTGCCGCGCAGTTTCGTTCAAACAACTGCTCAACTACCGGCTTCTTTCTGCGTTGCTGCGTCAGCAGCAGAGAAACGAGATTATGAAGAATCCTTTTCGCTTCGTCAACCCCTTTTTTTCGCTCACCGCTTAAAAAAGCTGCTGACTCCTGCGCCCACCGGTTTCCGCGGCGGCCCTCGCTGCCGGACGTCAGAGACATCGAACTGCGAAGGGGGCGAATCTTAGCGCCCCGATCGCGAGTCCGCAAGCCCTTTTCCATCGTCTCAAGTGAAAAGAGGCGCAACGCGCCTCTTTTCACTGAGCGGCATTCGCGCTCATGACTTCGGATCGTCTGTCGTCGGCGGGTCGAACAGCGCCTTGCACGGCGGCGATAGCTCATCGTAGTGCTGCTTCATGCACGCCTCGATCTTTTTCTTGTTCGGAATCGCTCTCGCGCAGAAGCGGAACGCATCGCCGCGGCAGGCATGTTCCTGCTCGTTGCGCGATTCGCCGCTGCTCGCCATCGCGAAGCTCAGACCAGCCAGCAATGCGCCCGCTTTCATCATGCGATCGAACGGCTCCCTCATGGCGTTCTCCTCGTGATGCGTAGTCCGACGCGACCCTGCAAGGGCTATTCCCGGCACGCCGCTTGCAGCGCTGCCCTCACCTGCCACGATGAGGCGCTGCTCTCACGCAGCGGAACGCCATGAACCCACCGATCACCCGGATCCTCGCGCTTTGCTCGGCGATTGTCATACCAGGCATCCCCCTGGCCGCGCATGCGGACGACAGCGCAAGTCCCTGTGCAGCGTTAAAGCGCATTGTCGCGGCGGCGCCGCAGGGTTTCGCGTCACTGAGTCCTGACGACGGACGCGCCGTCGCGCAACCCTATGGCGACGACGCGCAGTGCGAAACGAGCGGCGGGAGTTTTCAGTGCGTCTGGAGCGCGCGCGACGCAGGATCGGGGACGAACGCGCTCGAAGGGGTAGGCGCCGACATTGCCTCGTGCCTGCCCGACGCAACGCACGACGTGAACGCGCCCGGCCGCCAGCACTTCTATCTGGGGCAGCGCGGCAGCCGCACCGAGATCACCGCGCAGACCGATGGCTCGACGCGCGTGAAGCTGATCGTTTCGCGTCAATAGGCACGCCATCAGCCTAGCGCGTTCGCAACCGCGCAGCTCGAGACCGCTAAGAGCCCGCGGCCGCACGCCGCCGCGTCGCGCCCGCCGCAGCCCGCGTGGCGCCATGCCGGCGGCCGGTGAGGACAGTCTGCACGATCACCGCAGCGAGCAGGAATGCGCCGCTCGCCAGGTTCTGATAGTACGGGCTCAGCGTGCCGACCTGATTGATCACATTGTCGATGACACCGAGCAGCAGCACGCCGGCCAACGGTCCGGCCATCGTTCCCACGCCGCCCGTGAGCAGCACGCCGCCGATCACGGCCGCGGCGATCGATTGCAGTTCGTAGCCGGTCCCCGCCCCCGACAACCCCGAGTCCAGGTGCGACGCCAGCAGCGCCCCCGAGAGCCCGGCGAGCGCGCCCGACAATCCATAGGCGAGTATCTTCACGCGCTCCACGCGCACGCCCAGCATGCGCGCCGCCTCTTCGTTGCCGCCGATCGCGAAGATCGCCGCGCCAAAGCGCGTGTGATTGAGCAGCGCGCCGCCGAGCGCATAGACGACCACCAGCACCCAGATGAGATTGTTGACGCCGAACACCGAGCCATTGGCGATGCGCGCGAAGAAACCCGGATTGGCGATCAGCAGATCCTGGCTCGCGAGCACGAGCGCGAGCCCCTTGAGCCCAAGCAGCGCTGCAAGCGTGACGATGAACGGCGCCATGCGCGCACGGGCGATCAGCACGCCGTTCACCAGACCGACGACGAAACCCGCCGCCACGGGCGCGAGCATCGCGGCGCCCCATCCGTAGGGCGCGGCATAGGCGGCCAGCACCGTGCCGAGTCCGACCATCGACCCGACCGAGAGATCGAAGCCGCCCAGGATGATGACGATGCTCTGCCCCACAGCGACGAGCCCGAGAAACGCGCCGTTCGAGGCGATGTCCGCGAGGTTCGCGGGGCGCAGGAAGTCGGGAAACACCATGCCGGCCACGAGCGCGACGACCACGAGCATCGCGATCGCCCCGCGCGACTGCACGAGCGCGATCACTTGCGCGCGCCGATTGGCACCGGGCGCGGCGGCGGTTTGAGCGTCCACTGGTTGGGCCTCTTGCATCGCGTCAGCCTCCCGAGCGTTGCAGATACAGCGCGACGACGATGAACACCGCCTTGAGGATCTGCGCGTAAGTGAAGCTGATGTTGTTCATGATGAAGCTCGCGTCGAGCACCTGCAGCAGCAGCACGCCGAACACCGCACCGACGATCGAGATGCGCCCGCCCGAAAGCGGCGTGCCCCCGATGACCGAGGCGGCAATCGCATCGAGTTCGAAGTTCACACCGACATAGTTGGGATCCGCCGCGCCAAGCCGCGACGACGCGAACACGCCGGCGAGTCCGGCAAGCGTGCCGCTCACTGCATAGACGAGAAAGAGCGTGCGCCGCACCGGAATGCCCGCGAGAAACGCGGCGCCGCGGCTCGCGCCCACGAGAATCGCATAGCGCCCGAAGGTCGTGCGCCGCACCACGAACGCCACCAGCACCGCGAGCCCGAGCGCGATCAGCATGACGATGGGCAGCGGGCCGAGCGCGCCGGCGCCGAGCAGATCGAACGCGGGCGTGTCGGGCAGATTCACGCGCGAGCCGCCCAGCAGCGCCTGCGCGAGCCCGCGCGCGGCGACCAGCAAGGCGAGGCTCGAGATCAGCGGATCGATGGCGAGCAGCGCCACGAGGAACCCGTTGCACAAGCCGGCGACGGCGCCCACCGCGACTGCGCCCACGAGCGCCGGGCCCACGCCATACGGCAGGAACACGGCAATCGACGCGCTGGCGAGCGCCATCACCGATCCCACTGAGAGATCGATGCCGCGCGTCGCGATCGCGAGATTCTGGCCCAGCGCGATCAACACGATCGGCGCCGCCTCGAACAGCAGGCTGCGCGCCGCGAAGGGATTCGAGAAGCCAGGCGTGACGGCGAGATTGAACGCGACGAGCGCGGCGAGCGCAAAGTACACGCTGTGTTCGCGCAGCACGGTGCGCCAGGTCTGCGCACGCGCCGCCGCGCCGGACGCGGGCGAGACGGAACGGTTCGAGGAATTCGAAGGATTCGAGGGGCTCAAGCTTGCCTCGTTCGATTCAAGGTTGGTCGCCATCGGAACGGTTGTCGTGGATTGTGGCGGGTTTGGCGCAGGGGTGCTCACGCGGTGCCGCCGCCGTGGTCGGCGCTGTCGCCGGATCCGGCACCGGCCAGTACGGCGAGCACGTCGTCGGGGTGCGCGCCGGCGGTCGGCATGCCGCCCTCGGTCGCGCCTTCGTTGAGCACGACGAGGCGGTCGGTCAGTGCAAGCAGCTCCTCCATCTCCGACGATGTGACCACTACCGCGAGCCCCTCCTGCGCAAGTTCCTGCACGACGCGATGCACCTCCTCCTTCGCGCCGACGTCGATGCCGCGCGTGGGATCGTCGAGCAGCAGCACCGTCGGGCGTGTCGAAAGGCAGCGCGCGATCAGCGCCTTTTGCTGATTGCCGCCCGAAAGCGTCGTGATGAGTGCGCCGGGGCCCGCCGTCTTGATGCCGAGCCGCTCGATCGCCTCCCGCACCACTTGCGCTTCCTTCGCACGCGAGATGAAGCCGAAGCGCGAAATGCGCGGCAGCAGGCTCGCGACAATGTTCTCGCGCACCGACAGACGCGGAAAGATGCCTTCCGCGCGGCGGTCTTCGGACAGGAAGGCGAGGCCGCGTCCGATCGAGCGCGCCGGGTTTGCATGCGCGAGCGCGCGGCCCGCGATATCGACCGCGCCGCCATCGGCCTTCTGCGCGCCGAAGATCGTCTTGAACGTTTCCGTGCGGCCCGAGCCGAGCAGGCCGGCCAGGCCGACGATCTCACTGCGGGCCACGCGCAGCGACACGTCGCGCACGCGGTTGCCCCACTGCAAATGGTCGACGGCGAGCGCAGGCGTGGCATCGGCGTCCGCATCGGCGCTGCCCGAGCGTTCAGCCCACGCGTGCTGGCCCGCGCTCTCGCGGCCCAGCATGGCCGCGATCAATGCCGCGCGCGGCAGTTCTGCAGGCGTACCCGTGCGGACCACGGCGCCGTCGCGCATCACCGTGAAGCGATCGCACAGCCGGTAGCATTCGGAAAGCCGGTGGCTCACGAACAGCAGCGCAATGCCCTCGGCACGCAGGCGATCGACGACTTCGAACAGCACGTCCACCTCCGCGCCGCTCAGGGCCGAAGTCGGCTCGTCGAGAATCAGCACGCGCGCGCCCAGCGAAACGCCGCGCGCAATCGCCACCATCTGCTGCGCGCCGAGCCCGAGCGAACCCAGACGCGCGGCCGGATCGACCGCGAGCCGGTAGCGCTGCACGATGTCGGCGGCGCGCTCGAGCATGCGCTTCCTGTCGATCAGGATGCCGAAGCGTTTCGGTTCGTGACACAGAAAGATGTTGTCGGCGACGCTGCGCTCCGGGATCAGGTTGATCTCCTGATACACGGCGCACACGCCCGCGCCCTGCGCCGCGCGCGGACTGTCGAACGCGACGTCCGCGCCGTCGAGCGTGAGCGCACCCGAGTCGGGCTGATGAAAGCCGGTGAGGACCTTGATCAGCGTGGACTTGCCCGCGCCGTTCTCGCCCACGAGGCCGTGCACCTCGCCCGCGCGCAGCGTGAGCGAGACGTCGCGCAGCGCGCGCACCACGCCGAAGGTCTTCGACACGCCGTGCGTTTCGAGCACGGCGCGCGGCGCGGCCGTGGCGGAACCGGGGCGACCGGTGCGATCGGCGGGAGCGCTCGTCGTCATCGTGCGGACGCGGCTCAGTAGACCTTGCCCTGCGCGAGCGACGGCTGCGCGTTGTTCCGGTCGAACAGCGCGTCGTCCATGATCTGCTTTTGCGGCACCGGCTTGCCCGCGAGATAGTCTTCCAGCGACTTGAAGGCGAGCGGACCGAAGCGCGGGTTGGTTTCGACGTCGGCGGCGACGATGCCGTTCGAGATATCCGTGACGATCTCCTTCGTGCCGTCGATCGAAACGATCTTCACGCCGTTGAGCTTGCCGGCCTGGCGCAGCGCCTTGATCGCGCCGACCGTCATCGTGTCGGCGTGGGTGTAGACGGCGTTGACGTCCGGGTGCGCGAGCAGGATCTGCTCCATCACCTTCTGCGCTTCGGTCGTCGACCAGTTCGCGGTTTGCGCCGCGATGATCTTCATGCCGGGATAGGGCTTGAGGCCGTTCGCAAAGCCGTCCGTGCGCTGGCTTTCCACCGTGTTGCCGTAGCCGCCCTGGATCTCGGCGATGATCGCGTTGCCGCCCGTGGCGTCGGCCAGCGCCTTCGCCGCGCGCTCGCCCTGCTTGTAGAAGTCGGAGCCGAGGAACGTGATGAAGTCGTCGCACACCGTGCCCGCCGTCTGCCGGTCGATCGTCACGACGGGGATGCCCTTCGCGCGCGCCTGGGCGAGCGCGGGCTGCAGGCCCGTGGAGTCGTTGGGCGCAATGATGAGCGCCTCGGCGCCCTGGTTGATCATGCTTTCGATGTCGGCGACCTGCTTCGCCTGGTTGGCGTTCGCGTTCGTATACAGGAGACGCTTTACGCCCGCTTCCTTCGCCGCTGCGCGAACCGAGGCGGTTTCGGTCGCCCGGAACGGGTTCTGTTCATTCTCCGACTGCGAGAACCCCACCACCATGTCGCTCAGCTTCTTGCCGCCCGGCTTGGGATTCGTGCAGCTCTCGCTGGAATTCGACTGGACTTTCTGCGCGCCGGCAGTGGACTGCGCGTGAGCGCTCGCGGCGAACGCGCTCGCGAAGCAAAAACCGGCGGCGATGAGGGCGGACTGGATTCGTTGATGACGCATGGCTGTCTCCTGTGTCGGCCAGAGCGCATGCGGCAGCACGGACTCCGGTCCCACGCAAAGCGATGAATGACATCGGCGGTGCTGGCCTTCGGCCCCACCGCGGTTCTTGTTGTCTTTCTTGATTCATCCAGCACGACGCACGATGCGCCGCACCAAATTATTACGGCCACTGCTTCAACTAATATTACCAGTCAATTTTCAGAGATATTAATGAGGGTATTCACGGGGGAGTCGGGGTCCGGCGCGCACACCGAGTTCCGTTCGATGAGCGGCCCGTCGAGCTTGACGGTGCGGTGGCGCACCGGCGCGCCGGCGCTGCGGTTCTGCTCTTCCTGCAGCAGCGTCTCGACGGCCCAGCGCCCAAGCTCGTAGTTGGGCAGCACGACGGTGGTGAGCGGCGGGTGGGTGTGGCGCGCGATTTCCTGGTCGTCGTAGCCCATCACCGAAACGTCTTCGGGCACGCGCAGCCCGAGTTGCTTGAGCGCTTCGATCGCGCCGATCGCCGTCAGGTCGTTGGCGCAGAAGATCGCGGTGGGCGGATTCGGCTCGCGCATGAGCGAGAGCGTGAGTTCGAAACCCTTGCCCGAACTCCAGTCGCCGTCGCGCACGAGGCGTTCGTCGAACAGCAGGTCCGCGGTCGCGAGCGCCTGGCGATAGCCCTTCAGGCGGTCTTTCGCGGCGTCCTGCCAGGTTTCGCCGTTGATGAACCCGATGCGCCGGTGCCCCGCTTCGATCAGATATTCGGTGGCCGTATGGCCGCCCGCCACTTCGGCCGGCACGACCGAAGAGAGTGCGTGATCGGACGCGTAGCAGTTGAGCAGCACGGCCGGCACCTTCAGTAGCGCGGGCGGCACCGTGACCTTGCGCGTGTACACGGTCGCATAGATCACGCCGAGCACGTTCGGCATGGCGAGCGTTTGCAGCACCTGCTGCTCCATCTGGGCGTTGCCATGTGTCGAGAACACCGCGAGCAGACAGCCATTGTTCCAGGCGGCGTCGCGCGCGCCGTCGATGCTCACGACCGGATGCGGACTCGTCGAGACTTCGTCGGCGAGATAGACGATGAGATTGCGCTCGCCTGCGGGGGCGGGCGTCTGCACCGCGCGGATCGGCAACTGGTAGCCAAGCGACTGCGCGACTTCGTGCACTTTCAGGCGCGTCGCTTCGGAAAGCTTGGCGCCGACCGCGCCGTTGAGCACGAGGGAAACCGTCGATTGCGACACGCCTGCGGCCTTCGCGATGTCGGTCATGGTCGGGCGGCGTTGCGTCGATTTTTTCATCGGATCTGAGGGGGGACTGCGGGAGGGCTGCGCGGCGCGGCGGCGCGCGCTCGGGGCCGCGCTGTTGGCCCGAAGCGTAGCACTAATAATTTTGGCCATCAATTGGCGTATGTCACCATTTTTTGACGTCATCATCAGCGATTTCAACGCCTATATTATCGTTTATTAGTAATAAAACGATGCACTGGAGAACGCTCATTTGACTGCCCGACCGACACCCTCGCCGCCCCCGGAGATCGCCTTCGACGCCGCCGCGCTCGACGACGGCCAGCTCGTCACGCTCGCTCATGGCGACGCGCGCGCGCTCGTCGCGCCGCACGTCGGCGGCTCGATCGCCGCGTTCTACGACGCCGCCGGCCAGAACCCGGCGTCACACTGGCTGCGCCCCGCCACGCGCGCCGCCATCGACGCGCGCGATCCGCTCGGCATGGCGAGCTTTCCGCTGATGCCGTACTGCAACCGCATCCGCGACGGGCGATTCCGCTTCGAAGGCGAGATGATCGACTTACCGAGCGGCACCGGCGCGCTGCGCCACGCGCTGCATGGCCACGCATGGCGGCGGCCCTGGACGGTCGAGGCGCAAACGGCCGATACGCTCACGCTGCACTTCCTGCACGAGCCGAACGACCCACATGGGGCGCACGGATCCCACGGATCGCGCAAGGCCAATTCACATGTCGGTACAGGCTGGCCGTTTCGCTACGAAGCGCGCCAGCACCTCACGCTCGACGCCAGCGGCCTCACCGTGCGCCTGTGGGCTCGCAACCTGGCCGCGCGGCCCATGCCGTTCGGCCTGGGCCATCACCCGTACTATCCGCGCCCGCCCGGCACGCGCATCGCCGCGCGCGTGCGCGCCATGTGGGAAATCGACACGGAGGTCCTGCCGGTCTCGCTCAGCACCCACCCGGCCGTCGACGCCCTGCAGGCCGGCCTGCTCGTCGACGACTTCGATCTCGACAACAACTTCTCCGGCTGGCGCCGCGAGGCGGTCATCGAGTGGCCGCACGAAGGCCGTCGCCTCGCGCTGCGCGCGAGCACACCACTCGACTTCTTCGTGGTCTTCTGCCCGCCCGGCCTGCCGTACTTCTGCGCGGAACCCGTCAGCAACACGACGGACTGGCTCAATCTGCGTCACGAAGGCACCGTGCAGCGCATCGACGTGGGCGGCACCGTGCTCGCTCCCGGCGAAACGCTCGAAGCCCAGCTTGCCTGGCAACCCGAGCGGACCTGAAGCGGGCCGTCCCCTACATGCCCGCGCCGCTTTGCCCACCCGAGCGCACGCCCGCCAACGGCGCGCCGTAGCCGCCCGCCTCGGCGTTGTTCGGGTGGCCGTTCGCGAGTTGCCCGCGCGGATCGGTGGGGCCGACCGGCATCTCGCCGGCCTGGCGATTGCCATGGGTCGGGTATTCGCTACCGGGCTGGGCGCCCGGCATGAGCGCGAGGCTATTTTGCGGCGTACGCAGGTCGTCATTCGGCGCGAGCTGCGCAAAAACCTGGCTGGGCGCACCTGCCAGCATCGCGCTTGCCATGAGGCACGGCATAGCCGCGTGGGCGAAGAAAGGCTTCATCTGGCACTCCTTGTCGCGCAACGCGACACGCTGCAGCACGCGCGTGCTCGCCGTGCTGCATTCAGGCTAGCAGACGGCCGCCTGCCACGCCCGCTGATGATCTCCAGCAAACGCCGCGCTGCGGTTACTATTCCGGGTTGTAAGGCAAACCAGAAAAAGCAGCTCGCCACGGCGGGCCGATACAACGACAACCTCGGTCGACAGGAGACAAAACCATGGACCAGCCGCGTGCCGTCGACGTCCAAACCTTCATCAACGAACATCCGTTTTCGCCGTTCCAGTGGTTCATCTTCGCGATGTGCTTCGTGATCGTCCTGCTCGACGGTTTCGACACCGCCGCGATCGGCTTCATCGCGCCTTCGCTGCTCGGCGAATGGGGCATCCCCAAGCCCGCGCTCGCGCCCGTGCTGAGTGCGGCGCTCTTCGGCCTCGCTTGCGGCGCGCTCGTGTCAGGGCCGCTCTCCGACCGCGTCGGGCGCCGCTCCATGCTGGTCGGCTCGGTGCTGCTGTTCGGCGTGACCTGCCTCGTTTCGGCGTTCTCCACCAGCATCGGCGAGCTCACGTGGCTGCGCTTCATTACGGGCGTGGGTCTCGGCGCCGCCATGCCGAACGCGGTCACGATGATGGGCGAGTTCTGCCCCGACCGGAACCGCGCCACCGTGATCAATCTGATGTTCTGCGGCTTTCCGCTCGGCGCGGCCTGCGGCGGCTTTCTCGCGGCGTGGATGATTCCGCACTTCGGCTGGCGCAGCGTGCTCATGCTCGGCGGCGTGACGCCGCTCGTGCTTGCCGTGCCGCTCTTCCTGCGCATGCCGGAATCGGTGCGCTACATGGTGGCGAACCAGCGGCCCGTCGAGCGGATTCGCGCCGCGCTTGCCCGCATCTCGCCCGACGCCGCCAAGGCGCAGGCGTTCACGATGACGGAGCACGCCCCGCAGACGCAAGGCAAGGGGCTCGGCGTCGTGCTTTCGCCGATGTACCTCGTCGGCTCGGTGATGCTGTGGATCGCGTATTTCATGGGGCTCGTGATTTTCTACGCGTCGATCAACTGGATGCCGCTCCTGCTCAAGGACTCCGGCCTCACGGCCTCGAGCGCCACGCTGATTTCGGCGCTCTTCCCGCTCGGCGGCGTGGGCGCCGTGCTGAGCGGCATGCTGATGGACCGCTTCAACGCGAACCGCATCATCGCCGCGTGCTACGTGCTCACCGCGCTTTCGGTGTGGCTCATCGGCCAGGCGGCCGGCAACGTGGCCCTGCTCGTGCTCGTGGTGTTCGTCGCCGGCGTGCTGATGAACACGGCGCAATCGTCGATGCCCGCGCTCGCCGCCGCGTTCTATCCCACCCAGGGGCGCGGCACCGGCGTGGCCTGGATGCTCGGCATCGGGCGCTTCGGCGGCATTGCGGGCTCGTTCCTCGTCGCCGAACTCGCGCGCCGGCACTTCACGTTTGCAGGCATCTTCGCGACGGTTGCCGTCGCCGGTCTGATTGCCGGCGCGGCACTGCTCATCAAGCAGGCCGCGCGGCCGCAGACGAGCGGATCGTCGGCGGCAAAGACAGAGTCGTTCGGGCACTGAGGCCCGCGGGCATGTCGAGGATTGCGCCGTGCCGCAGGCTACGGGCCGGCGCAATCCACGGAGCGATCAGCCGCCGAGCGCGCCGAGATTGAGCGTGTGCGAATGGCCGATCCACACGGCGGCGTCGCGATGATCGCGCAGGGCATCGGTGGTGTTCGGATGCACGAACACGTCGAGCGCGCCGTGATTGAGCGTGAGCCATTCGACGACCGTCGTGAAATGCTCGCGCGCAATGGCGAGCTGATACGACCACATCGGATGCGGCCCGACCGGGCGCTCGTGAAAGCGCCCGATCTGCACGATCTCGCCGAAGCGGGCATCGATCGCCTCGCGCAAGGTCCATGCGGCGTCGCGCGTCGCCGCGTCGAAATAGACGTGGGCGTGCCAGCTCGTGATGTCGGCGGGATCGAGGTAGTTCATGGTGGAAACAGGCATGCGGTGAGGGTTCGAGCCGACATTGTCCATCGAATGCCCGCACCGCGCAGGCGAACGCACCACGCCAGGTTTCAGTGCGCGCCGTTCGAATACGTGTCGCCTACCATCAGCCGCACGATCTCGTCGCCGTCGGTGTCGACCACGCGCCGCTCGCCCGCCACTTCGCCGCGCCGCAGCACGACGATGCGCTCCGCCACGGCAAAAATATCGTGCAGGTTGTGCGAGATGAGAATCACGGCCACGCCCTGCGCCTTGAGCCCGCGGATCAACTCCATCACCTTGCGTTGCTCGGGCACACCGAGCGCCGCGGTGGGCTCGTCCATGATGAGCACGCGCGCGTTCCAGTAAATCGCGCGGCCTATCGCAATGGCCTGGCGCTGGCCGCCCGAGAGCATTTTCACGGGGCCCGTGAGCTTGCGCGGCGGAATCACGATATCGAGCCGCTCGAGCACTTCGCGCGCCACCCGCGCCATGTGCGGCCGGTCGATCACCTGGAAGCCGAGTAGCCGTCGCACGGGTTCGCGGCCGAGGAAGATGTTGCTGCCCACATCGAGATTGTCGGCGAGCGCGAGATCCTGATAAATGGTTTCGATGCCCTGCGAGCGCGCATCCTGCGGATCGCGCAGCTGGAGCGGACGCCCTTCGAAATGCAGATCGCCCGCATCGGCGCGATACACGCCAGAGAGAATCTTGATGAGCGTGGACTTGCCCGCGCCGTTGTCGCCCGCGAGCGCAAGCACCTCGCCCGGCATGAGCCGCAACGACACGCGCTTGAGCGCCTCGACGCCGCCAAAGCGGATCGAGACCTCACGCGCCTCCAGAATCGGCGTGGCGCTATCACCGCTCATTGCGCGCCTCCGAGCCGATCCTTGTACTGGTCGATCAGCACCGAAAGAATGATGACGATGCCGACCACGATGAATTGCCAGAACGCGTTGACGTCGATGAACACGAGCCCGAATTCGATCACAGCGATGATGAGCGCGCCGATCAGCGTGCCGATGACATTGCCGGTGCCGCCAAAGAGACTCGCGCCGCCGATCACGACCGCCGCGATCGAATCGAGCAGCATGGGCTCGCCCGCATTGGCCGCGCCCGCGGCAAAGCGCGCCGTGTAAACGATGCCGCCCACCGCCGCGAAAGCCGCCGCGATCAGATAGATCGCGAACAGATGACGGCGCACGTTGATGCCCGCGCGCACCGCCGATTGCGGATTGCCGCCTATCGCATAGGTATACTGGCCGAAGCGTGTTTGCGAGAGCACGAAGTGCATGATGACGAGCAGCACGCCCGTGAGGATCACGGGCGTCCAGCCGCTGCCGAGCCACGCGAGCCCGGGATTGTTGACGGAGACGGTCATGCCGCTGCCCGCAGCGAGAAAGCCCACGCCGCGCGCGACGCCGTACATGCCGAGCGTGCCGATGAAAGCGGGCACACCGAGGCGCGCGATCAACACGCCGTTCACGAAGCCTGGAATCAGGCATACGAGCACCGTGAGCGGAATCGACAGCAGCAGAATCCACGGCGATGCGCCGCCGGGAATCGTGAACTGTGCGACGCACACCGCAGCGAGCCCCATCACGAAGCCCACCGAAAGGTCGATGCCCGCGGTGATGATCACGAAAGTCTGACCGATGGCGAGCAGGAGCGGCGCACTCGCCGCGAGCCCGATCGACTGCAGGTTGTACGCGTTGAAGACGAACGACCGATGCGCCGAGATGCGCGCCCACGCCTCGAAGAAGACGAGCAGCGTGCCGAGAAAGAGCCACGGCCAGACCTTGCTGACGAGCGCGAGCCTGTCGAGTCGTTTGTCGTTCATGTGGCTCTGTTCGCGTGGCTTAGTTCGAGTAGATGTACTGCTTCATCTCCGGCTTGTCGATGTTCGACTTGTCCAGCACCACGAAGCCCGTGCCCTTGTAGGTGGGAATCTTCTTGCCGTGGATGGCGTCGGCGGCGAACTTCACGGCGTCATAGCCCATCTCGTCGGGAAGCTGCGCAATGGCGATGTCGACGAGGCCGCTTCTGATCTGCTCGTCGATGCCCGGCACGGCGTCGAACACGACGACCTTCACCACGCCCTGCTTGCCCGCGTTCTTCACGCCTTGCGCCGCACCTGCGCCCGAAAACGTGTTGGCGCCGAAGACGCCCGCGAGGTCGGGATTGCGCGCGAGCACTGCCGCCACGTGCGAGGCGGCGCGATTGGCGTCGTCCTCGTTGTACTGGGTCTCCAGCACCTTGATGTTGGGGTGCTTCTTCATCTCTTCCATGAAACCTTGCGCGCGCGCGTCGGTACTGGAGATGCCGGGCTTGTTGTTCTCGCAATAGACGGTGCCCTTGTCGCCGATCGCCTTGGCGAGCGCGCGCGCCGCCACGTGGCCGCCTTCCAGGTTGTCCGAAGCGACATAGGAGAGCGGGAAGTCGGCGTCGCCCTTGCCGGTTTGATAATGGCCGTCGCCGATATAGGTGTCGACGGTGATGACCTTGATGCCGGCGTCGGCGGCTTCCTTGAGCGGGCCGATGAGCTGCTGCTTGTCGACGGGCGAGACGAGCAGCACGTCGGGATGCTTGGCGATGAACGCCTTGAGGATCGGCACCTGTTCCGTGGTGTTCCAGGCCTTCGGAACCTGGAACAGCAACTGGATGTTTTCTTCCTTCGCCGCGCGCTCGGCGCCGCGATGCATCGTGAAGTAGAAGGGATCAGTGACGCCGGGCAGCAGCGCGACGACGGGATGCGCCGCATCCGCGTGCGCCACGCCGGGCAGCGCGCCGGCGACGATCGTGGAAAGAGCCATCAGACAGCCAAGAGCGATGCGCAACATGTTTGTCTTCCTCCAGGTGAGTCCGACGCACGGCGCCCATTCTTCCCGAGGCGACCACGCCCGGCAGCAGTGGCTCAGTATACTGACGCGCACTGCTGCGGGGCCTGGTGTTTTCCTGCACTCTTTCTGCTCTTTATGCGCTACAGATGCAGGCGTCCCGATTGGTGGGACGACTGACTATTTCATTGCAGGAACAACCGATACGCCGGGTTACTCGTCTCTTCCCAGTGCGGATAACCGAGCGTGGCGAGGAAGCGGCGGAACTCGGCGTCTTCGGCGGCGGGCACCTGGATGCCCACCAGAATCGAGCTGTAGTCGGCGCCCTGGTTGCGGTAGTGGAACAGGCTGATGTTCCAGTTCGGCGCCATCGACGAAAGAAAGCGCATGAGCGCGCCCGGCCGCTCCGGAAACTCGAAGCGGAACAGGCGTTCGTCGTGCGCGAGCGGCGAGCGACCGCCCACCATGTAGCGGATGTGCTGCTTCGACAGCTCGTCGCCCGTGAGATCGACGCTCGGAAAGCCGTGATCGACGAAGGTCTTCGCGATCTGCTGCGACTCGCCGCGGTTGCGGATCTGCACGCCCACGAAGATGTGCGCGCGCTCGGCGTCGTCGATGCGGTAGTTGAACTCGGTCACGCTGCGCGTGCCGACCAGCTCGCAGAAGCGCTTGAAGCTGCCGCGCTCCTCGGGGATCGTCACGGCGAACACCGCTTCGCGCGCCTCGCCCACCTCGGCGCGCTCGGCCACGAAGCGCATGCGGTCGAAGTTCATGTTCGCGCCCGAGGTGATCGCCACCAGCGTCTGCCCCTCGATGCCCTCGCGTTCCGCGTACTGCTTTGCGCCCGCCACGGCCAGTGCGCCTGCGGGTTCGAGCACGCTGCGCGTGTCCTGGAAGACGTCCTTGATCGCGGCGCAAAGCGCGTCGGTATCGACCGTGAGCACTTCGTCGAGATACTGCTGGCACAGGCGGAAGGTTTCCTCGCCCACGAGCTTGACGGCCGTGCCGTCGGAGAACAGGCCGACTTCGGTGAGTTCCACGCGCTTGCCCGCCTCGATCGACTGCGCCATCGCGCAGGAATCGTCGGTCTGCACACCGATCACCTTGATCTCCGGGCGCACGGCTTTCACGTACGCCGCCACGCCCGCGGCCAGTCCGCCGCCGCCAATCGGCACGAAGATCGCATGAATCGGGGCCTGATGCTGGCTCAGCACTTCCATCGCCACGGTGCCCTGGCCGGCGATCACGTGGGGATCGTCGAACGGATGCACGAAGGTCAGGCCGCGTTCTTCCTGCAGGCGCACGGCGTGGGCGTAGGCGTCGCTGTACGACTCGCCGGCCTGCACGACCTCGACGGTCGCGCCGCCGTGGGCGCGCACCGCATCGACCTTCACCTGCGGCGTGGTCACCGGCACGCAGATCACGGCCTTCACACCGAGCTTTGCCGCCGAAAGCGCCACGCCCTGCGCGTGATTGCCCGCCGAGGCGGTGATCACGCCGCGTTCGAGCTGCGCGGGCGTGAGGTGCGCCATCTTGTTGTAGGCGCCGCGCAGCTTGAAGGAGAACACCGGCTGGTTGTCCTCGCGCTTGAGGAACACGGCGTTGCGCAGGCGCGCCGAGAGGTTCGGGGCGCGCTCGAGTTCGGTCTCGCGGGCGGCGTCGTACACACGCGCTGTGAGAATCTTGCGGAGATAGTCGTTTTCGTCGCGACGAGGCTGAGCGGAATCGGTGGCTGCGGCGACTTCGGTGGCTTCGTTTGCTTCGGCGGTGGGGTGGCTTTGATGCACCTGCATGACGGCTCCTGTACTCACTTTCGTTTTGGCCAGGAGGCGGAAACAAAAAACCCGCCTCTTGGGGCGGGTTGTTGTCACTGCTGCCAGACGTACGCTAACCCACCATTCGTTGAATGGTGCTAATAATCAGCGCAATCGTGAAAAGGCGGCAGTTCATCTTATTAAGGATGACCTGGGAGGCTGGCGTTGTCAATCGCTCACAATCTTGTGGATTGTAATGCACTACAAATTACGTCTTGTTTGCTACGTTTTTCGCCTGGCGCGGATATCGCCACGACGGAAAATCCAAAAAGCGCAATTTAAGCCTGTCTCAGCTAACATGTTTCGTGAAACATTCTAGAAAACTCTATCTAACCCTTTGATTTTAAATCAGTATGCCTGATCCCGTATTTTTTCTCTTCTGTTTCACGGATTCGACCCCGGTGGTGGCTTGCGTACGGCCGGCGTCGCCGCTACAACAAAAAAGGGCGTCTGACGACGCCCTCCCCTGCTGCCGTTAGCCGACGCTCGCGATGCTCAGGCCGCCGTCCCGGTCGTATCCATTTCCGAAGCCCACTGCTCGATGACCGCCTTCACGCGCTCGGCCAGACGTTGCTGATCGGAAGGCGCGATGCCCTTCAGGCTCAACTCCGCGCGCCCGTCGCCGAACAGCTTCAGTTCGCCGAGCGCGACGCCGTCCGGTCGGTTGAACTGGACGCGGGACTGGTAGTGCGTACGGCGCGGCCCGACGCTGCGCGCACCCGCTTCCGCCGAGGCCGCCGCCTCGAGCTTGCGCACGCTCGCCTTCCCTTCGACTACCTGTTGAAGCCAATGCTCGGCGACCGTTGCGCCCGCCCGGTCGAAGATCAGCTTGATGTTGTAGGCGTGTCCGAGTCCGACATCCTTGCGATTCTGCGCCATCCTCTGCAGCAGATAAGGCGGCAGCGACGTGAGCGCGATCACCTTGCTGATGTGCTTCGGATCTTCGCCTACGGCCACTCCCAACTCGATCTGGTCGACGTAGACACGATCGTCGAGCAGTTTCTTCCACGCGAGCGCATCGTCGAATACCGTCTGCTCCTCGCGCTCCTTGTTGGCGTGATAGGCGCGCAGGTACAGGTTCTGGTTGTCGAGACCCTCGCGGACATCGGCGTCGATGAACTTGTCACCGCGCGAACGCGCAGCGCGAATACGCCGCTCGCCGTCGACGATCACATATTGGCCGGGAAACGCCGCGAGTCTCGTGACCAGGATCGGCGTGATCTGCCCTTGCGTGGCAAAGCTTTCGGCCAGTTCGTCGATCGTCTCCGCGCTATAGAACGCGCGCGGATTGTAGGGATTGGAGACGACATCTTCGACCGAAATCTTTCGGACCGCATGCAGCGAAAGCGGTGCCTCGATGACTTCGGCAGGCTGGTCGGCCGGTGTGTCCGCGACGTTGGGCGCGCCCGCGTCGCGCTGCGCGATATTGACGACATCGGCTTCGGCGAGACGCTCGCCAGCCGAAACGCGCTCGGCAGCCATGCCTGCGCGGACCTTGCTGGTGAAATTCAGCTTAGCGGCCATCGACCATCTCCTCTTCTTCATCCTGAACCAGCGCGATGATCTCGTTGTAGACGGCGCTGATCTCGTCCTTCGCGACTTTCGTCCCGCGCACGCCGCGCACATCGAAGACGGTGCGGCCGAGCGCTGCCGTCTGGCGATAGAGCTCTCGCTGTTTGATGGTTGCCGAAAATACGCGGACGTTGCTCTCGGCAAGGATGGCGCTCATCTGCGTGTGCAGGAGCGTCTTCGAATTAGATTTATTCAGCAAAATTGCGAATTTTCCGGCCGGGTTGGCCACGCGGGTTCGCTCGACCAACTCCATCATCCCTTCGCTACTCCAGATGTCGATTGGCGATGCATCCGTCGGAATGACAGTGGCGTCGGCGACGGCAAGCACGCGCGCGGTAGTCAGATCGTTGATATTGGGCGGGCAGTCGACGATGACGACGTCGTAGTCGTTCGCCAACGCGGCGATCTCCGGCCCAATCATCTTCTCCAGCTTGTGAATGCTGCCGACGCGGAACGGCAGAGGCGTTTCGGGACCTGCCGCTGCACACCAACTCATGCAAGATTGCTGACCATCGGCATCGGCGACATAGACCTTATAGCCTTCAGCCTGAAATGCCCCAGCCAGATTCATGCTGGTGGTGGTTTTGCCAACCCCACCTTTTTGGTTCGCTACGGCTATCACGAGACCCATTCGTTTCTCCATGCAATTGTTCAATAGCGGACGAGCCTCCGAGGCGCACTCTCCACGTGGAGACTCCAGCAAGTCATTCGAGAGTCTAATGGCAACTTAAAGTAAATTCTAGGATTTCCGCCTCAGACGTTGTCAGTTCACAACCAATTGGCCGAACGGATAAGGATTGGACGCACCGGAGAAGGTTGGCGAGCGGGCGGATTGACTGGATTGCGATATTTCAACGACGGTGGAAGCCGATCTCCACGTGGAGATCGCAGACTGCTGCCATCGAGGATACGGAGACCGCGTGCTCGTAGATCAATTAGACACGGCATCTTTGCATAGCCGTGTAATGCGCTTGTGACGGTGGGGATGGAGAAGGTTTGAATTGGGAGGAAGCGCCGGAGCAGTATTTTCCCGCGGAGGGGCGTTGAAGGGGCATTGAGCAAATCTCCACGTGGAGAGTCATCGGCTTGACCTCGATTTTCCCCTCGCTGTGAGTGCGCTGTGGATGAGCCAGAAACGATCCAGCCTGTACGGGTATCCAGCGAATCTCCACGTGGAGATTCATCAATCGCCATTCGAGAAAAATGCTAGCGCGTGAGTAACTGGTATCAAGGATGGACGGCTGGGTTGTGACAGCAAGCGAATACTGTCCACTACGAATGCGTCTGCGAACCTGTACATTCTGGATTGTTTAAAGCAGCGACTCTCCACGTGGAGATCAACGCGAACAGCACCAAGTAACCAAGCGGCATCAGCAGCCGCTGCGAGCCGAGACGAATCACGAATATCACTCCGCGGCACTCAAGCAGTCGAAGCCGGGCCCACCACGAAGAAATCCAGCCTGTCTAACAAGCAGAAGAATCGGAATATATATTTATCTACGATTTCTACGTCGTTATATTTAGCCAAATTTCCTTGCCCGCGGCCCGTGTGTCCTCACAGCGAATCGCACAAAAAAAACGGCGGCCGAAGCCGCCGTCCCGTTTCTTCGATCGCTTTCACTCGTCCCGCGCTTTCAACGCCAGATCGATTTCCGCAGCCTGCAGGCCTTCGCCCCCAGCGGGCGCCTGTTGTCCGCTCAACAGGAATTCGAGCAGATCGGCAGCAGTCGGTTGGCCCCAGGTGTCCAGCACCACCCAACGGAAGAAGTTCGTCGACGCCATCTTGCTCGGCACCTTCGCCGTCGACACCTTGAGCTTGTCCATGCCGACCGTCTCGTTGTAGCGCTTGATCAGCGCAGTCTGGTCGTCGTACTCGAGCTCATTGAAGTAGGCGCGCGCCTCGTTGATCTTCGCGGCGATATAGCGGTCCTTCACCTGATCCTGACTTTCTCGCGCGCGGCCAGCGTCGGCGGCGGGCGAGGCGGCATTCGCACCGGGCAACTCGTAGCCCTCGGTCAGCGCCTTGCGGAAATACGCCGCCACGTTGGCGAGCGGCGCTGCGTTTTTCTGCGCCACCCGCGCCGCGGTATAAGCCACCGCTGTGCGAATCTTGTCCTCGCCGTATTGCTTGAGCAGGCGCCGTGCCTCGGAAACCGGGATGCTGAACTTCGACATCTCGCCGATCAGCAGCGTTTCGTTTGCCCGCAGTTCCTGGGACGGATCGGTCTCCGGCTTGCGGGTCACACGGAACTGCAGGGCGACGACCGAGCGTCCCACCTTGTGCTCGATGAGCTCGAAATTGTGATCCGATATCTCGTTGACTTCCTTGATGCAGGGCACCAGCACTCGGCTCTTGAACTGCTTGTAGAGCTTGTACGATTGCGCCGAAGTATCCTGCCCAAGGATCAGGTCGCGCAGCGTCGCGAGCGGAAAGCGCGCCGTCACACCCACGGCCTCGTAGCGAACGACGTTCTCCCACAGCGCGAGCGAATGCGCCTTCCTGAACTGACGCGTGATGCGCATATCGATCATCGCGTAGATTTCAGGATTGAGCAGTTCGCCGCGAATCTGCTCGGAGAAGGTGTAGCGCAATACCGATCGCTCGAGTTCGGCGCCGGCGAGCAAACCGGAGGCCTTCCAGATGCTGCGTTTGTCCTGCGTGAGGTAGTCCCAGTTGACGACCGTGCTGATGAGCGAGTTGATCGTTTCCTTGACGTACTCAGTGTTGTTACTGTTCAGATCGACGTCCTGGGAGAGGGCGGAGATTGTGATCTCGAACGACGAGCGGCCGCGGTCGAGGGAATCCTGGCGAATGGCGTTCTTGATCAGCGAGCTGAACATCTTGCGCTGTTGCAGGCTGATCGATCCGGACTTCGGTGCGATATGAATCGCCGGAACGGCCTTGCGGAACAGATCAGGCGGCTGGCCTTGCTGGAATACGAGTGCACCTTGTTTGTCGGCGTCGCCGGCTTCGGCCTTTTTTCTTGCCATATGAACCACGATAAAAGGGAACCTGGTCGGTTGGTAACTGTATACCAAGCGACCAGGTGACTCAAGGCCGCAAACGCAATCGTGACGCGGCACGACACCCACAGGCGAAGAGCATTGACAGCCGGCGATTCTGTGCCCCGATGGCTACCGGGAACCCGTCCTGGGCACTCAGAACAGACCCCGCTCATGAACCCATAACTGGTGACCTTTGCATCGCCGGGCGCTGAAACCCATCCCATAGGCAGTGACCTTTGGGTCTAATGTGAGTACTCACTCTGTGAATGTAGGCTCCACAGGTAGCCGTCCATGGGATTTTTCGCGTTGCTATCCAGGTTGTCGCCCCAAGCGGGTCAGCCAAGCCTCAACACGCTCATGACGCCCATAAATGGTGACCTGAACCGGCTCCCACAAATGGCTACCCATGCGGAGGCAAAAGTCGGCGCCGGAGGTCTGGGAATCAGCGCTTGCTCCCATAACCGGTGACCTATACCGGATCCCATAGGCTGTTACCTGGCTCCAGCGAGCTTCTCCGCGTGCAAGGATTCATGCGGGGGAGCCAATTCGGTGCTCGATTGCACCGGGATTCCTCTCCCGACAAGCCACCATATCCGGTTACCCAAGGGAATTCCCAAAAACGGTTACCTGAACCGAGCCAAGGAGACCTCTTGAACGCAGTCGGGAAGGGCACCTCATCCCATAAGCGGCGACCTTCACCGACTCCCATAGACCGTGACCTGAAGGCAAAATCGCTCCTTTTCCCATAGCGGGCGACCTTCCCCCCATATCCACAACCCGTAAACCCCATGCCCGGCTACCGAAGTCCCATATCCACAACCCGAAACTCCCATACCCGGGACCGCAAATCCCATAACGCGCCACCAAATCGGCCGCAAAGCCTTGCCTGGTAACGGTTTGCGGCGCCTAAAGGTTTACTAAAGTTGTTAAAGCGTAAAAGGTAAACACTGAAACACGCGTTCGATGAGAAAGACGTCTCCCAAAACCGGGGACCTTAACGCATGTGAGTGGTCACCAACCTCCGTAACCCCATTCCTGGTTACCTAGCCCGTCTACCAACGCTTTGCGGGCACCATAGACCACTACCTAAGCCCCCTCTTCATGAGAATCGACTTTTAGATATTGGATCAAGCCATTGAATCATCAAGAAAAACCTTTGAATGGTCTCCGCCTATGGTGCCGTTCCTGGATCAAAGGTAACTGCCTATGGGAGCAACTGAATGACTACGAAGCCAGTGGATCTCCACCATAAGGCGCTCTGCCGGCCCCGGACTCCCGCTCGATCCAGGTCACGGGGGCGAGCGACCTGGAAAAGGGCACTCGTTGACCAATGTGGACGAACCGTTCCTCCCATTTCCGGTTACCCAACTCAGGTCACCAGATATGGGAGCCGGCGAAGGTCCACCTGGGCGCGACCCGCCGCGGGCACGAAAAGCCGCGCGCCAGCCTGACAAGGTGCACTGCACAAAATCCATCGGTGACCTACGGCCCGCCGAGCGCTTCCCGATCTCAGTCCGAATTCGCGGGAAAGGTCACCGCGGCCGCGGTGTGCTGCGGCAGGCAATCGCTGCGGTACTGATCGGCGAGACGCTGCTGGGCGGCTTCGATATCGGCGGGATAGGTGTTGTCGTCCGAGTTCGGTTCGTAACCTACCGCCTCGAGTTCACCGAGTTCCCGTATCAGATCCGCATGCGTGACCTCGTGGGCCGGTTTGACGAACGGGTAGCTGTGGCATTCCTGTTGCGTGAGATGCGGCGCGGCGACCGCGCTCACGCTCAACGCTCCCACAAACGGCACCCATACGAACTTCAGCCATGACTTCATGATGCATCCTCCTTTTGATGAACCCGCAACGAAATAACAAAGCGCGAACGCGCGAAAAAGCGGATTCGAGGATAAGGAGCTGCCGACGCTGGATCCGGCTCAGCCGGATGACAGAAGGTTCATCTGCCCCACGCGCGCGTGACGCGAGAACTCGCGTACGCACGAATTGACAAATCGACAGGTCCGCGTCACATGCCAGTAAGAAGATGACGCGCTCTTCATTGCCGTGATGCCGTTGTGTCGGGGGCCCGCCACTATGATGGCCAGGCACGAGCGCATCCGCGTTCGTGGGTTCGCCAGTGAGTCGTCGAGCCGGCCATTCATTGCCATCGGGGGTAGCCATGTCAGTCTGCGAGAAAGCACCGCGCGCACGCGTGCCGGCCTTGCCCGACTCGGGGCCCCGCATGCGAGGCGCGCGATGAACCTGCCCGCCTGGGTGGCGCTCGGGCGTGGCCTGTTCGTTCCGGCGTCGTCGCGGGCGGCGCCGGACGTGCGGGACATGGGCAGCGACCACTGGCAGACGACCACGTTCCGCTGGTTCACCGCTTACGCAGCGATCTTCTCGCTCGCATTCATGGCGCTGCTCGGCGTGATCGAATACTCGGTGACGTGCGCGATGATGCGCGAGACCGACAGCGGCCTGCGCTGGCAACTGCGCTACTTCGATTCGCGCAGCGACGCGAGCCTCGCCGGCGCCATCGACGCGCGCCTCGCACGCCCCGACCGGCGCGACAACTTCTACGGCCTGTTCGCGCCGGACGGGCGCTGGCTCGCCGGCGATATCCGCGTGATACCCACGGGTCTGGCGCTCGGACACTACGGCCAGTCGCACGAGCACACGCGCGGCCAGACCTTCGCGCTCGATCCCGGCTCCGCGAGATCGTCCCTGCGCGCCATGGGCGAGATTCGCGCCGATGGCGCACGCCTCGTCGTCGCGCGCACGCTTTCCGACGTGCGCCACGTTCATGACGAACTGATGAAGGCGTTGATCGGCGGCGGTCTCCTGTGTCTCACCGGCAGCCTGTGCGCCGGACTCGTGCTGAGCATGCGGCAGATCCGGCGCGTCGCCCAGATCAAGCGCGCCACGCGACGCATCGCGAACGGCGACCTCGCGATGCGGCTGCCGGTCGCCGGGCGCGACGAACTCGACATGCTCGCGCATCTCGTGAACCGCATGCTCGACGAAGTCGAGCGCCTGATGGGCGAGGTGAAGAGCGCCTGCGACGGCATTGCCCACGATCTGCGCACACCGCTCACGCGCTTGCGCCTGCGCCTCTCACACGCCGCCGAAGCGATGGAGCAGCGCGGCGAGGCGGTGCTCGCCGGCGTGCTGGTTGGTGCGCGAGGGGAGGCCGATGCCGTGCTCGGCCGTTTCTCTGCACTCCTGCGCATTTCGGAGATCGGCGCCATCGATCGCCGCCGCGGTTTTGCGAGCGT
Source organism: Paraburkholderia sp. EG286A (assembly GCF_040965375.1). Taxonomy (NCBI): domain Bacteria; kingdom Pseudomonadati; phylum Pseudomonadota; class Betaproteobacteria; order Burkholderiales; family Burkholderiaceae; genus Paraburkholderia; species Paraburkholderia sp. EG286A. Next base: position 815,933 of record NZ_JBFRCB010000005.1, on the reverse strand, counting down.
GGCCCTGGCCGATCTCGTGCGCGAGCTATGCGAACTCTATGCCCCGCTTGCCGAGGAAAAAGCCATCGACATGCACGCCGCCGTCGCGCCGGTCGAACCCATTCACGCCGACCGCGCGCTGCTCTTCGAAGCGCTGAGCAATCTGCTCGACAACGCCATCAAGTTCGCGCCGCGCGGCGGCGCGGTGCAGGTCGAGTTGCGCGCGGGCTCGCGCGGACCGCAGCTCGCCATCGCCGACAACGGACCCGGCATCGCGCCCGGCGAACGCGCCGCGGTGCTGGGGCGCTTCTATCGCAGCGAGCGCACCCGCCACCTCCCGGGCACCGGTCTCGGGCTCGGCATCGTCTCGGCGATCGTGCGGCTGCACGACTTTCGCCTTGCCATCGGCGCGGCGAACCCAGGGACGCTCGTCACGATCGACTGCTGGACGCATCAAGCGCGCCACGGCCACGCGGGCCCGTAAACGATGAGACTCCTGCTGTGCTCGTCCTCGGCCGCCGAGCGAAGTTACCTCTACAAGGCGTTGAGCGAGAGCCTGAACAGCGTCGAGGTTGCCGATAACGTCGAGTACGCCGTCTATCTCGCGTCGCAGGAGCCGTTCGATACGGCGTTCCTCTGCGCTGCCGCGCCCGAGGCGCACGTCGGCATCGCCAGCGCGCTCGCGGCCTTCACGCGTTTGCCCGACGCGCCGGCGATCGTCGTTGCGCTCGCGCGCGCGACCCCCGCGGACTGCGCGCGCCTGCTGCGCGCGGGTGCCGATGCGTGCTTCGTGCAGCCCTGGTCCATCATCGAGATTCAGGAGCGCATGCTCGCGCTGCGCCGCGGCGCGCTCGTTCACGCGAGCGCGCCGCTCGTGCGCCTCGACCCGTCCACGCGCGATCTCGTGGAGGGCATGCGGCGCGTGCCGCTCACCACGCGCGAGTATCTGCTCGTCGAGTGTCTGCTGCGCCATGCGGGCGCGCCCGTCGCGCGCGAGCAACTGATTCGCTATGCGTGGCCCGACAAAGCCGACGTCGAGCCGTCGAGCGTGAACCTCGTCGTGTCGCGTCTGCGGCGCAAACTCGCGTCGCACGGCGCGCATGCGAACGTGGAGACGGTGAACCGCTACGGCTATCAACTCGATCTGCACGCGCGAGAGGCAATCATCGGCGTAATCGATACGTAAGCACCCCGGCACCGCGCGCGCGACCGTATTGCTGTTGCAACCTTAAATTTAATTTCATGAAAGGAATCGCGGCGCGGCGCGGACGCAACGGTAAACTCGAGGCTCTTGAATAGTCGTGCCGCCGGCACGACGGAGTGCGAGAAAGATGAGTCAGGTGCGCGTTTTGACGGTGGAGGACGATGCCGTCACAGCCAACGAGATCGTCAGCGAGCTGACGCAGCACGGCTTTGCGGTCGAATGGGTCGATAACGGCCGCGACGGCATGGCGCGCGCGATGAGCGACGAATACGACGCCATTACGCTCGACCGGATGCTGCCTGGCGTGGACGGTCTCTCGATCCTCACGGCCATGCGCACGGTCGGCATTCAAACGCCGGTGCTGATGCTGAGCGCACTCGGCGACGTAGACGAACGCGTGCGTGGCCTGCGGGCGGGCGGCGACGACTATCTCACCAAGCCTTTCGACCCCGAAGAACTCACCGCACGCCTCGAGGTGCTGCTGCGCCGCCGCCAGGCCGCGAGCGTCGCTCGCGAGACCGCGCTGCGCGTGGGGCCGCTCGAACTCGACCTCATTTCGCGCAAGGTGCGCCGCGACGGCGAAGAAGTCGTGCTGCTGCCGACCGAGTATCGCGTGCTCGAATTCATGATGCGCCATGCAGGCAAGACCATCACCCGCACCATGCTGTTCGAAGCCGTATGGGGCTACCACTTCGATCCGGGCACCAACCTGATCGACGTGCATATGGGCCGCCTGCGCAAAAAAATCGATCCGCCGGGCGTGCCGCCGCTCATTCAGACCGTGCGCGGCTCCGGCTACATTCTCGGATAAACCGCTTTGTCGAGTCGTTCTTCTTCCGCCGCGTCCGCGCCGTTGCGCCGGCGCTGGCCCACCACGACGTTCCGCTGGCTGTGCGCCTACACCGCGCTGTTCGGCGTCTTTCTCACGCTGCTGGTCGGCTTCATCGCGTGGACCGCAAGCACGACGATCGAACGCGACGCCGATTCGATCATGGGCTGGCAGCTCATCTATTTCGATTCGATTCCCGATGCGCAGTTGCCCGAGGCGATTCATCAGCGGCTCGAACACGAGCGCATGCACGTCAATTATTGCGGACTCTTTACGAGTGACGGTCGCTACATCGCGGGCGACCTTCTCGCGCCTCCGCCGCACCTGACCTATACGCGCGAAGGCAGCACGCACGCCCATACGGTGAAGCTGCTCGACCGCGACGTTTCGCCCGTGGTCCGCGCAATGGGCGAGGTGCGGCCGAGCGGCTTGCGCCTCGTCGTCGCGCGCGACATGACGAGCGTGCTGCGCATTCGCAAGATCATGGTGCGCACGCTTGCTGCGGGCGCCGTGCTCGCGTTGCTTGCGGCCGCGGCAGGCGGCCTCGTGCTCGGCATGCGCCAGATTCGGCGCGTACGCGAAATCCGCCGGGTGACCGAATGCATCGCGCGAGGCGACCTCGATCGGCGCCTGCCCGTGGGCGGAGACGACGAGCTCGATATGCTCGCCCATCTCGTGAACCACATGCTCGACGAAGTGGAGCGGCTGATGGGCGAAGTGAAGGGCGCTTGCGACGGCATCGCACACGACCTGCGCACGCCGCTCGTGCATCTGCACACGCTGCTCGCGCGCGTGGCCGAGCGCGACAGCATGCGCGGCGACGCCGCCGGTGCGGTGCTGCTCGATCAGGCGCGCACCGAAACGGGCCAACTGCTCGAACGCTTTCGGGCCATGCTGCGCATCTCCGAGATCGGCACGCTGCAAAGGCGCGGGGGCTTTGCGACTGTCGACCTGCACGAACTGGTGCAGGAACTCGCCGACCTCTACGAGCCGCTCGCCGAGAGCCGCGAACTCGAATGGCGCATCGCGGCCGAGCCCGTCGCCGAGATTCACGGCGACCGCGCGCTGCTGTTCGAGGCGTTCAACAATCTCATCGACAACGCCATCAAGTTCGCGCCGCAAGGCGGCGTGGTGAGCGTGACGTTGCGCTCGACGCCGCTCGGCCCCTTGCTCGAAGTGGCGGACAACGGTCCGGGCATTGCGCCTGGCGAGCGCGCGGCGGTCCTGCAGCGCTTCTATCGCGGCGAGGCGGTGCGTCATATCGCCGGCTCGGGCCTGGGGCTTTGCGTCGTGGCCGCCGTGATGCGCGTCCACGATTTCACGCTGCGTATCGACGACGCACGCGAACTGGCGGGCGAAAAGCCTGGCGGCCCGGGTACGCGCATGAGTGTGGAATGCTGGCCGCGCTCGCTCGCCTGACACCTCCCGTCCAGCCGTCGGACACTCGCCGTCATGCGCATCCTCCTTATCTCCCCGAATCACGCCGAAGGCGCCTGGCTCCAGAAGGCCCTGCACGAAAGCGCGCATAGCTTGCAGCGTGCGGAAGACCTGCGCGACGGGCTTTTCGTCGCCGGAGAGGAGCCATTCGATACGGTGATCGTGATGGCGCTCGACAGCGCGCTGCTGCCTGCGCTGCACGGCATTCTGCCCGGGCTCGCCAGGGTCGCGGCTGGCGCGACGATCATCGCCGTCCTCGGCATCGAAGCGAACGCGAGCGAGCGCTCGAAGGTGCTGCGCGCGGGCGCCGACGCGTGCTTTCGCTACCCGTTCTCGTTCATCGAAATGCACGAGCGCATGCACGCGCTATTGCGCACCACAGCGGCGTGCGGCGTCGTCGTGCAGGGCGTACAGTCCGCGCCGACCGCAAGCGGCGCACAGCCCGTCCAGAACGCGCCGCAGCTCGATGCCGGTACGCGCGAGATCGTGGAGGGTGCGCGCCGCGCGGAGCTCACGCGCCGCGAGTACCTGCTCGTCGAATGCCTGCTGCGTCAAACCAACGTGCCCGTGCCGCGCGATCAGATGATCCGCTACGCGTGGCCCGAGAAGGACGACATCGACGCTTCGACCGTCAACCTCGTCGTTTCGCGGCTGCGGCGCAAGCTCGCGCGCGAGGGCATCGAAATGCGCATCGACACCATCAGCCGCTACGGCTATCAACTGACCTTGCCGACGTTCGACTGATGCGCGCGCTGAGGTAACCGTTTGTGGGAACCGGTTACCTATCCGCGCCCGGACGCGTGAGTTTGTTAACATCGAAAAGCAAACGGCACGCTGAGCGCGTGCCGTTCACCTGTGCCTGAAAAGCCCCGCCTGTCGTGCTCAGTGCGCGTAGAGCGTGGAGTTCAGGTACGCAAGCTGACCGTCCTGCTCCGCCTGAACGAGCTCGTGGTACACCTCGGCACGCGTCTTTTCATGGACCGGTTGCCCATAAGGGGGTACCCATCCGCCGGGCGCAACGGTGGGGGCCGTGTCGTTCGCCGCGACCTGGGTGGCTGCCGCGGGCTGGTTGGCCTGTGTGCCGGCGGCAGGCGCCGAAGTCTGTGCAAAAGCGGACGTGGCGGTGACGACACCGGCAAGCGCAGCGACGATCATGAGAGCCTTCATGTGACTATTCCTCCAGGAGTGAGATCGGTTAGCCGGTTAGCGAATGCGATAAATCGCATCCCGGTGTGAGTAGAATAGTTAGGTCACCCTATCGAAGCCGATGCAGCATCATGAAGAAATGTTTATCGGCATGAGAGGATTCGGTGAAAAGAAAAACCCCGCGCAGAGGCGGGGTTCGAGCGGAGATCAATGCGGCTCGCGCCGCTTCAGATGCGTTCAGGAAGCCGCCTTCCCCTCGTGGAGATCCTGCGTGCTCCAGCCGCCACCTATCGCCCGTATGAGGCCCACGGTGGCGTCGAGGCGCCGCGTGTCCAGTTCCAGCGAGGCAATCTGCGTGGAGAGTTCGGTGGTTTGCGCCGTCACGACGTCGAGGTAGCTCACCACGCCGTCGCGGTAGCGCGACATCGAGAGCGTGAGGGTGCTTTGTGCGGCGGCGAGCGCCTCGTCTTCGCGCTGCGCCTCGTCGCCGAGATGGTGCAGCAGCGCGAGGTTGTCCTCGACCTGCTGAAACGCACCTAGTACCGTGGCCTTGTACTGCGCGCCGTTTTCGGCGAGCTTCGCCTGCGCGCCGCGCACGCCCGCCGCGCGGCGCCCGCCGTCGAAGATCGTCATCATGAGCGTGGGGCCGATCGACCACATCTCGTTGGGCGCGACGATCCACGGCGAGAAGGTGTCGCTCTGGAAGCCGCCGTCGAGGCCGAGCGAGAGATCGGGGAAGAACGCGGCCTTCGCCACGCCGATCTGCGCGTTGGAGGCGGCGACGCGCCGCTCCGCCGCAGCAATATCGGGCCGCCGCTGCAGCAGCGCCGATGGCAGTCCCGCGGGCAGATTCGGCAAGTGCGGGCGGATCGTGTCCGGCGCGACATTGAACTGCGAGGCCGGCACGCCGATGAGCGTGGCAATGGCGTGTTCGTAAAGCGCACGGCGCGCGCTCACATCATCGGCTGCGGCCTGCGCCGAGGCGAGTTGCGTTTGCGCGCGCGAGACGTCGAGCGAAGAAGCGATGCCGCCGCGATGGCGGCTCTCGGTCAGCGCCAGCGCGTGACGATAAGCGGCGATGGTGTCGCCGAGCAGCTTCGACTGCTGGTCGAGTCCGAGCAGGTCGAACCACGTCCTGGCGAGCTTCGCCTGCAGGCTCAATTGCAGCGAAGCGATATCGGCCTCGCTGGCGGCACTCGACGCCTCGCCTGCCTTCACCTCGTTGCGGACCTTGCCCCACAGGTCGAGGTCGTAGCCGATACCCACGTCGAGCGTGTTCGAGTTGTACACGTTCGGCTGTTCCGAGCCGCGCAGCGGGCGCAGCGCCGACTGGCGCTCGCGCGAGACGTTCGCCTCGGCGCCGACGGTGGGTAGCAGTGCGGAGCGCGCCTGCGCGACGAGCGCATCGGCTTCGTCGTGACGCGCGAGCGCTGCCGCGACATCCGGATTCGCTTTCGCCACCTGCGGCTCGAGCTGATTCAGCACGGGATCGTCGAACGCACGCCACCACCCGTTGCGCGGGAGCTGGTCGGCGGGGCGTGCCGTCTGCCAGGCGCCCGCTTCCTTGAAGTGCGTGGGGATGGCCGTGGCGGGCGCGTGATACGTCGGCGCGAACGAGCACGCGGAGAGCAGCAGGGCCGCGGCAAGCGCAACGGCGCGTAACGTGTGTACAGGCACAGACTGCTTAGCCATGCGCACGCTCCGGGTCGTGCATGGCCGCGGTTTGCGTCGATTGTGCACCTTGAGCGTTGGTGGCCGCGAGGCGCACGAGGTCGCCGCTCGCAAGCGAATCCGGCGGGTTGTCGATCACGTGCTCGCCCGCATGCAGGCCGGAAGTGATCTCCACACGCGTACCGAGATCGGTGCCGATGGTCACGTCGCGCAACTGCACGTGCTGATGCGCGTCCGCGACGGCGACCTGCATACCGTGCGCGCGGAAGATCAGCGCGCTTGCGGGCACGAAGAGCGCGTGTGTGTCGCCCGGCATGGCGAGATGGACTTCGGTGTACTCGCCGGGGAAGAGCAGGCCTTGCTGGTTGTCCACGGCGAGCTGCACGAGCATCGTGCCCGAAGCAGGCGAGATCGACTGATCGGTGTCCACGAGCTTCGCGTCGAACTTCACGCCGGGGCGCTCGGGCACGGTGAGCGTGGCGTGCATGCCGGGCTTGATCGAAGCGGCATCGCTTTGCGGCACGCTCACGTACACGCGCAACTGGCTCGCATCGGAGACGGTGAAGAGGTCGGGGCCGCTGCCGCTGCCGGCGTCGATCAGCGCGCCCACGTCGGTCTTGCGTGCGGTGACGATGCCGTCGAACGGGGCCGTGATGCGCTTGAACGATTCGAGCGCCTCGAGCCGCCGCACATTGGCCTCGTTCGCCTCCACGGTGGCTTGCTTGGCGTTCAGGTCGGAGGTTTTCTCGTCGGCCTCCTGCTGCGAGACCGAGTCCTGCTTGAGCATCTCGGTCCAGCGCTTCGCCGTGGTGGCGGCGAGCCTTTCGTTGGCGACGGAGTTCTGCAGATCGGCGCGCGCCTGCTGTAGCTGCTGGTCGAGGTCGGGCGTGTCGATCACGCCGAGCAGCTGGCCCGCCTTTACGTGCGTGCCGATATCGGCGTACCACGCGTGCAGATAGCCCGATACACGCGCATAGATCGGCGCGTTGATGTAGGCGGCGAGGCGCCCCGGCAGCACGAGCGGCTCCGATGCCGGGCTTGCTTGCGGCTGCACGGTGGCGACGGTGGGAATGGCCTGCGCGTCGGTCCACGTGGCGAGTTCCTGATGCGCGTGTACACGGCTGAAGATGCCGCCGGACACGATGCCGGCCGCGACCATCAATGCGATGGCGGCAGTGGATTTCAGGTGACGCAGCGGCTGCGGCGAGGCGATGTCGATTTCAGTAGACATGGGCTTCTCCCGATTCGAGGGTAGGTTGATCCGTGGATGATTCGTCATGCTTGCTATCGTCGTCGCGGCCGCTTTCGCTACTTTGACCCTTGTGCACGAGGCTGAACACCACCGGCACGAACAGCAGCGTCGCGCAGGTCGCGCAGAGCAGGCCGCCGATCACGGCGCGACCGAGCGGCGCGTTCTGCTCGCCGCCGTCGCCCATGCCGAACGCCATCGGCGCCATGCCGATGATCATGGCGAGTGCGGTCATGAGCACGGGACGAAAGCGTGTGAAGCCCGCTTCGAGTGCGGCGCGCATGGCGTTGCCCGTGACGGCGAGACGCTCGCGGGCGAACGACACCACGAGAATGCTGTTCGCGGTCGCCACGCCCATGCAGAGAATCGCGCCGGTGAGCGCCGGCACGGAGAGCGGCGTGTGCGTGGTGAAGAGCATCCAGACGATGCCCGCAAGCGCGGCGGGCAGGGCGCTCACGATCACGAACGCATCGCTCCACGAGTGGAAGTTCACGACGATCAGCAAATAGATGAGCCCCACCGCACCGGCGAGACCCAGCAGAAGACCCGCAAACGCGCTGTTCATGGTCTGCACCTGGCCGCGCATGGTGACCGTCGAACCCTTCGGCAAGTCCTTCGCGGTTGCGTGAATCACCTTGTTGATCTGCGAGGAGACGGCGCCGAGATCGAGGCCCTGGGTGGTCGCATAGATGTCGTAGAGCGGTTCGATGTTGTAGTGCGAGACCACCGCGTCGCTCACGCCGCGCGTGATCGTGGCAATGCCGCCGAGAATCTGCGCACCGCCGCTCTTGCCCGTCACCGGCAGGTTCTGCAAGTCGGAGAGCGTGGTCATGCGGTACTGCGGCGTTTGCGCGACGATCGGGTAGGACACGCCATTCTTCGGATTGAGCCAGTAGGTGGGCGACACCTGGCTCGTGCCCGACAGGCTCGCTACCACGGAATTGGTCACGTCCTGCTCGGTGATGCCGAGTTCGTCGGCGCGCGAGCGGTCGACGGCAACCGTGAGTTGCGGATAAGTCGATGCCTGCTGGATGCGTGGGTCGGCAATGCCGGGAATCCGCGCGATTCTGTGCAGCAGTTCGTTCGCGTAGACCTTGTTCGCGGCCTGGTTCGGTCCGCTCACCTGCACGTCGATCGGCGCGGGCGAGCCAAAATTGAGGATCTGGCTCACGATATCGGCGGGCAGGAAGGAGAAGGTCGTGCCCGGAAAGCGGCGCGGCAATTCCGTACGCAGTTCGCGCACGTACTGCGCGGTGGGTGCGTGCGACTTGGCGAGCGAGATGAGAATGTCGCCATCCTGCGGCCCGATCGTGCCGCTGTTGTTGTAGGTCAGGTTGATGCCACTGTTCGGCAGCCCGATATTGTCGATCACGCTCGTGAGCTGGTCAGGCGGAATCGCTTCACGAACGGTGTCCTCGATATGGTCGAACAGGTCGGCGGTTTCCTCCACGCGCGTGCCGATGGGCGCGCGCACGTGCAGTGCGATTTCGCCGGAATCGATATCGGGGAAGAAGTTGCGGCCAAGGAATGGCGTGAGCGCGAACGAAAGCGCGACGATCGCGAGAAAGCCCACGACGAAGCGCCGCCGGTTCGTGAGCGCGAGACCGAGCACGACGCGATAGCCCGCGCGCACGCGTTCGAAGCGACGCTCGAACGCGCGTTGAAACAGCACGAGCGGATTGCACGTGTGCGGCGCTTGGTCGTGCGCACCATGCGGCGCCATAACGGCGGCTAGTTCGCCTGAGGCGTGACCCTGCGAAGCGTGCGGCTTGAGCAGGTAGCGCGCCATCATCGGCACGAAAGTGCGCGAGAGCGCGAACGAGGCGATCATCGCGAAGATCACGGCCTCGGCCATCGGCACGAACAGGAAGCGCGCAATGCCGTCGAGCAGCAGCATCGGCACGAAGACGATGCAGATGCACAGCAGCGAAACGAGCGCCGGCATGACGATTTGCGCTGCGCCGTCGAGGATCGCGCTGCGCACGTCCTTGCCCTGCTCGAGGTGCCAGTTGATGTTTTCGATCGTGACCGTCGCATCGTCCACGAGTATGCCGACCGCGAGCGCGAGGCCACCGAGCGTCATCACGTTGAGCGTCTCGCCGCACGCGGCGAGCCCTGCGATCGCGGCGAGCACGGCGAGCGGAATCGACGCGGCGATGATGAGCGTCGAGCGCCAGCTGCCGAGAAAGAGCAGGATCATCGCCGAGGTCAGCGCGGCCGCGATCAGGCCTTCGCGCGCCACGCCGCTGACGGCGCCCTTGACGAACACCGACTGGTCGGAGAGCGCAACGAGCTTGAGCCCCGGCGGCAACGACTGCTCGATTAGCGGCAGCTTCGCCTTCACGCCGGCGATGATGTCGAGCGTCGAAGCGGAGCCGTTCTTCATGATGCTCATGAGCACGGCGCGATGGCCGTCCACGCGCACGATATTGCTTTGCGGCGGATAGCCGTCGCGCACGTGGGCCACGTCGCGCATGTAGATCACCGTGCCATCCACGGTCTTGATGGGCAGCGCGTTGAGCTGATCGATCGTCAGTGGGCTGTTGTTCAGGCGTACGTTGTATTCGTAGCGGCCAATCTTCTGTGTGCCGGCGGGAATGATCTGGTTCTGCTGCGCGAGCGCGGTCGCCACATCCTGCGCGGACAGCTTCTTCGCCTGCAGCGCTTGCGGGTCGAGGTCGATCTGCACCTCGCGCACTTTACCGCCGTAAGGCGTGGGAATGGCGACACCGGCCACTGAAAGCAGTTGCGGGCGGATGAAGTTGGTCGCGTAATCCGCGAGCTTCTGCTCGTCGAGCGTATTGCTCGTGAGCGCGAGTTGCAGCACCGGCACCGTGGATGCGTTGTAGTTGAGGATCTGCGGCGGCGTCGTGCCGGGCGGCATCTGCTTGAGCACCGTCTGCGAAACTGAGGTGACCTGCGCGGTGGCCGTGCGGATATCGACCGCCGGCTGGAAGAAGATCTTCACTACGCCGTAGCCGCGAAACGACTGCGACTCGATATGCGCCACATCGTTGACGGTGGTGCCGAGCGTGCGCTCGTAATAGCTGACGATGCGGCCCGCCATGTCGTCGGGCTGCAGGCCCGCGTAGTTCCACACGACGCTGATCACGGGAATGCGGATGTCGGGAAAGATATCGGTAGGCGTGCGTAACGCCGCAAGCGGACCCGCGATCAGGATCAGGAGGGCCAGCACGATGAACGTATACGGACGGTTCAAGGCTAGCCGGACGATTTTCAGCATCAGAGGGGGCTCCGTTCAGGACATCGGCGCCAGCTGCACGCCACGCGTGGGGGCAGCCGACGCCGTTATTGTGTCGGGCGCGTCCTAACACGCGGGAGCCAGGCAAATGAAAAAAGATTTAGCCGCGCGCCGATCTCTTGAAGCCAAAGGACTACGAAATGAATGGAAGCAGAAAGAACGGCGGCAATGTTGAGGATCGCGTCAGCCGAGCAGATAACCCGAGCCGCGTATCGTGCGGATGAGCGAGGGTTGGCCCGGTGTATCCACGCGGTTGCGCAGGCGTCCCACGTGCACGTCGACGAGATTGGTGCCGGGGTCGAAGCGGCCGCCCCACACGCCTTCGAAGATCATGGTGCGCGTGAGCACCTGGCCCGCATGGCGCATCATGAATTCGAGCACGCGCAGCTCGGTGGGGCGCAGGCGCAGCACCTTGTCGCGGCAACTGAGCCGGCGCTTGACGAGATCGAGTTCGAGCGGGCCCACACGCAGTACGGTTTCCGTCGTCGTGGGGCGCGTGCGCCGGCGCACCAGCGCTTCGACACGGGCGGACATCTCGTCGATCGAAAACGGCCGTGTGAGGTAGTCGTCGCAGCCGGCCCGCAGGCCCTGGATGCGCTCCTCCACACCGGTGGTCGAACTCATCACGATCACCGGTGTTTCGATCCCCACGCCGCGCATGGTGGTGACGATCGTGAGACCGTCGAGGTCGGGCAGGCGCCGCTCGAGTGCGACGACGTCATAGTCGCCCGCCATCACCATCGCTATGCCTTCGCGGCCCGAGCGGGCAACGTCGACGGTGAAGCCGGTCGAGGCGAGCGTGGGCACGACGCTGCGCTCGGTAATGGCGTCGTCTTCAATGGTTAGTATTCTGGGCATGGCTTTGCACGCGTTGTGATGAAAAGAACGGGAGGCAACATCAGGCAACGGCGCGCAGCGGCGCCGGCGCAGATCGCGTCTGCGCCACGTGCGTGCGGAACTGCTCCACGGCGAAGTCGATGAAACTGCGGATCTTCATCGTGAGGTAATTGCGGCCGGAATAGACGATCGAGATGTGCTGCACGCCGCCGTTCACGTCGAACGCGTTGAGCACGGGCAAGAGCGCACCGCGCGCGAGGTCGTCGGCGACGAGAGGCAGCGGCAGCAGCGCGATGCCCATGTCGGCGAGCGCGGCGGCGCGCACGGTGGCGTAGCCGTTGGCCGTCATCGGGCCGTTCACGTTGATGCGTTGCACGCCCTCGGTGTTCGAAAACTCCCAGTAGCGCGGCGCATCGGAAACCGCGAGCAGGCCGTGCTCGGCCAGTTCGGCGGGATTGCGCGGCATGCCGTGACGCGCGAGCCAGGCGGGCGTGGCGACGAGCATCTCTTTGATCGACGTAAGCTTGCGGCTCACGAGCGAGGCATTCACGCTTTGGCGGTCGGTCGCGAAGCACACGTCGAAGCCGCCTTCGATGAGGTCGATATGCGTGTCGTACGCCGTCACGTCGAATTCGACGCGCGGGTTGACCGCGCGATACGCGCCGAGCACGGCGGGCAGTCCCGAGCTTGCAAATACCGCGGGCGCAGCGATGCGCAGTACGCCGCTAGGGTCGCGCGTGGCGCGCACGAGTTCCGATTCGACTTCATCGAGCTTCTCGATCACGGCGCGACAGCCATCCAGATAGAGGCGTCCCGCTTCGGTGAGCGAAAGGCTGCGCGTGGAGCGGTTCAGGAGGCGCATGTTCAGATGCGCTTCGAGCATGCCGACGCTGCGCGTGACGGCCGCGGCCGACATGCCGAGCTGCTTGCCGGCAAGGTTGAAACTGCTCAGATCGACGACGCGCGTAAAGACGCGCATGGCTTGGAGCTGGTTCATGGGCGATAGTCCTGGGCAGACGCGCCGCCACGAGGGCGAGCGCGGGCATTGACGCCGCGCGTGGCGGCGACGTTTCATCCACGCTACGTGCGTGGTCAGACGGGAAGAATGAGTGGGCCGGCAGCGCGCCTAATTGGGCAGCGCTTGCGCATAGGCATGCGCTTCGTGCTGCGCGGCGGCTTCGTGGGCCGAGAGTGCGGCCTTGAGCCGATGCAGGCTTTCGGTGGGAATGGCGAAACCCGCCCAGCCAAGGCCGGTATGGCGTAGAAACACCACGGTGCCGTCGAAGAGCGGATTGCGTTCCGTGTACCAGCTCGGATCGATCTCGAGCACATACTGATGCGAGCGCAAAGGTTGCTCGGGAACCGCTGGCTGCATGAGCGCGCGCAGCTTGCTGAGTTCCTCGATCAGGCCGTCCACATCGGGCGCGTCGAGCAGGGCGGCTTGACCGCTGACCTTCACGCACACCGCGTGCTGGCCGTATTCGTTGACGAGTTCGATCGACATCGGCTTTTGCATGTTGCGTTCCTCGCAGTGCTGAAACTGGAAGGCATTATCGGTGCCCAATCGGAACGCATGCTTTAAGTTGCGGCGCACTCCAGATGAAAACTAATTTAGAAAGCGACGATTCGCTTTCCCTTCATGGCGGCATGGCGCGCAGGCCGTGTTAGTCACGCGTCCCGATGCATGGCCATCGCTTCATGCAGGTGCAATCGAAGCACGTATTTCATACGTGTTGTTTGCGCAATTGCGGCACGGGATTATTGCGCCCGCCGGCGAGAAACGCTGCAACGAAAAGCAGCATGCCGATGATCGCAACGGTCGTCGCGAACGCGTGAGCCACCTGCGCGCTGCTCGCATCCGGCCCGGCAAGCCCAAAAAACAGGCCGCCGAGCAGCGCCACGGCGAGCGCGGCACTCACCTGCAAGAACGAGCTGACGAGCCCGGCGGCAAGACCGGACCAGCGTCGATCGACACATTCGACATTGCGCCTGACGAGCGCGGGCAGCGCCACGCCCTGGCCGAAACCGATCAGAAAGAGTGACGCGCTCAGCGCGTGCAGATGTTCGTCGTGAACAAGCATGGCAGTCCAAAATAATCCGCAGCCCTCGATCGCCATGCCGGCAGCCGCCGAACGATGCCCGAAAAGTCGCGCGATCAGCGGATTGAGCAGCGGCCCGACCAGAAAGCCGACGCCCAGGGGCAGAATACGCAAGCCGACTTCGAGCGGCGCGAGCCCGAGCGCACGCTGCACGTAAATCGCGAACATCATGAAGAACGGTGCGAGCGAATAGAAGAAGAGCGTGGCAACGAGCCCGCGCACGAGGCCGGGCGCGGCGAAGATGACGGGTGGCACGAGCGCATCGCGCCCGGCGTTCGCGACGCGCGCCTCGTAGCGCCAGAAGATCGCGAACAGGGGCGCGGCGGCAATGAGCAACGCCCACGTCCAGACCGGCCAGCCGCGCTCGCGGCCTTCGATCAGCGGCACGACGAGCGCAGCCAGCGCCATGGCGAGCAGGACCATGCCGCCGGGATCGAGCTTCGCGGGGTGGTCCGAGCGGCTTTCACGCACGAGCCAGTACGCCGCGGGCGCGGCCGCCATCACGACAGGCAGGTTGATGAGAAAGATGCTGCGCCAGCCGAGCCCGAACACGTTGGCCGAAACGAGCACGCCGCCGAGCGCCTGGCCGGCGACCGCCGCGATCCCATAGGCGGCACCAAAGAGACTGAGCGCAAGCCCCTTCTGATGCGCCGGAAAGAGCGCATGGATCGACGCCAGCGCCTGAGGCGCCATGACGGCCGCGGCGGCGCCCTGAAGGATGCGTCCCGTCACCAGCGCAGCGGGCGAGCTGGCGAACCCGCACACGGCCGAAGCCGCTGCGAACGCGAGGATCCCCACGAGGAAGATGCGTCGCCGTCCGTACAGGTCGCCGAGCCGGCCGCCCGTAATGAGAAAGATTGCGTAGGTCGCCGCATAGGCCGAAATCACCAGCTGCGCGATGTCGGCGCTGGCATGCAGGTCGGCCTGCATCGACGGCAGTGCGACGTTGACGATGAAGAAGTCGAGCGGCGGCAACAGCGTGCCCATCAGCAGCACCGTCAACGCCCACCAGGTGCGCGCGCCCGCTCGCGTGGGCGGCATTTCCACAGTCGAAAGGTTCGTCATGCGGCCTCCATATGGAACCATTCAGTTCCCAATTAAGCAAAAAAAACTAGCGGATGGCGCCGAGCGCGATTTCAGCGATTGCATCCATCGCATTCTCGCCGGCGTCGGTCTTGCCCAGCACGCGCATGCCTTCGATCGTGCAGAGCAGGAAGCGCGCGAGATCGTCGGCATTCTGGCCGGCGGCCAGTTCGCCCGCGGCCTGGCCACGCCGGATCGCGCCGGCGAGCAGCGCCTGCATGCGCGTGAACATGTCCGTGACGCGGGCTTTCACCTCGGCGTCGAAGGGCAGACACTCGGTGGCGGCGGCTGTCACCGGGCAGCCAGCCAGCCCTTCGAGGCCGGCGGAAAGGCGCACGTAATGACGCAGCGCCTCGCGCAGCGCGGTGCGCGCCGAGGCGTGCCGCAGGTTGCGCGTGAGCCGAGCGATACCGCGCTCGGTGTAGAAGTCGAGCGCCGCGAGAAAGAGCTGGTGCTTGTCGCCGAACGCCTTGTAGAGGCTGCCGCGCGAGAGTTGCGTCCCTTCGATCAGGTCGGGCAGCGACGTTGCCGCATAGCCGCGCGCGCGAAATACCTCTAGCGCGTTCTGCACGGCTTCCTGCTCGTCGAATTCGCGTGGACGGCCGGGGCCAGAACGGGTATCGGGTTTCATGTCGTTATTCTAGACCAAACGATTCCGAATTGCCGAGAAAAAACACGCGCGGCGAATCCAAACATGCATACAGGATGAATTATATGTATGCACAGAAATATCAATTGTTGATATTCGGCGTGCGTCGGTAATCTGGCCGACATACCGACCAGCCAGCCCCAGCTATGTCCCGCATCGCGCTCATCGAGTGGTTGACGAGTTTCGTGCCCAACCCGGCCGCGCCGCAATGGCGCGAGCGGGGGCGGCGCTGTGCCGGAGCGTTGATCGGCATCGCGTTCACGGGACTCGCAACCCACGTGATGTTCGGCGCGGCGGGCGACATCCCGCTGCTCGTGGCGCCCATGGGCGCGTCCGCGGTGCTGCTGTTCGGCGCGTCGGACAGCCCGCTTGCGCAACCGTGGTCGATTCTCGGCGGCAACTTCGTCTCCGCGCTGGTGGGCGTGGCGTGCGCGCAATGGATCGCGTCGCCGGTCGCCGCGGCTTCCGTGGCGGTGGCGCTCGCCATCTGCGCGATGTTCCTGTGCCGCTGCGTGCATCCGCCTTCAGGCGCGGTCGCGCTGACCGCCGTGCTCGGCGGCCCCGCTGTTCATGCGCTCGGCTTTCACTTCGTGCTCGCGCCGATCGTGTTCCAGTCCTTTGCGTTGCTCAGTGCGGCGCTCGCCTTCCACGCGCTGACCGGGCACCGCTATCCGCGCGCAGCGTTTCGTCCCACGCCGGAAGCCGCTGCCGCGCCGCTCGCCGCGCTCTCGCAACATCTGCTCGAGCCGCTGGATTTTCCGCAAAAGTCGTTCGAACAACTAACTTGTGAGGAAATCATGTCGATTGGCTGTCCCGCCGTGCCAGCGACCATGGGCGCGCGGGCGGCGCACGAGATGTTCCGCCGCCACGGTGCTTCGACGCTGCCCGTGGTCGATGCGATGGATCGCGTGGTCGGCGTCGTCACGCATCACGCGCTCGGCGACCTCGCACCGGCGGCTGGCCTCAAGCGTATCTGGAACTCGCTGCGCCGCGCGGTGCTGCGCGAGTCGGCGCGCGTGGAAGAAACGGTGGAAGCCGTGATGGCGGCCGGCGTGCACGCGGTCCATCGGGCCACGCCGCTCGCGCATCTGGTACCGATCTTCATCGAGCACGCCTACCACGACATTCCGGTGATGGACGATGCGCGGCGGCTGGTCGGCGTGGTCAGGCATTCGGACATGATCCGCTGGCTCCATCACCACGCGGGCACCGCCCAGGCCGCCGCGGCAGCCTGAGCCTGGCGCCCGGCCGCGTCACACCACGAACAGCAACGCCGCGAACACCGCATAGAGCCAGCCGACATGTGTGAGCTGACGGCTGCGTACCTTCGGCGCACGAAACGCCCACTGCAGGAACAGGATGGCGACCATCGTCGTCACGGCCGCGAGAATCGAAGGCGTGCCGAGATGCCATGGCGTGAAGAAGAGGCCGAACGCCGTGGGAATAGTGGCCTGAATCATCATCGCGCCGCTGATGTTCGCCAGTGCCAGCCGCTCCTTGCCCTGGCGCACCCAGATGATCGCGTTCATGATCTCGGGCAGCTCGGTGGCGATCGGGCTGAACAACACGGCGGTCAACTGCGGGCTCAGGCCAAGCCATGGTCCCACGGCGCCGATCTGCTGCACGAACAGATGCGAGGCCGCGAAGATCACCGCGAGCGCGCCCAGCGTCTGCAGCAGAATCCACACCATGGCCGGATTGTCGTCGTGCGGGCGCAGCTTCAGCGGCTCGAGATCGGCTTCCACCTCGCCGCTATCTTCAGCGGAAAGCTCCTTCCAGCAGTAGAACGCG
This sequence comes from Paraburkholderia sp. EG286A, assembly GCF_040965375.1. Lineage (NCBI taxonomy): Bacteria > Pseudomonadati > Pseudomonadota > Betaproteobacteria > Burkholderiales > Burkholderiaceae > Paraburkholderia > Paraburkholderia sp. EG286A. The sequence continues at coordinate 798,697 of NZ_JBFRCB010000005.1, read as the reverse complement.
TAGGCCGCGAGAAACGCGATCCCCAGTATCGGCTTGAAGCTGAACACCACGAGCCCGAGCGCGATCTTCGCGACGAAGATCGCGAGGAACCAGAGCTGGTCGCGGCGCAGACGGCGCGTATTGACGTCGACGGTAGCCGCGCGCTCGCGGCCCACGCGCTTCGCCGTCGCAAGCAACGCGAAGCCCACCACGGCATAGGCGATCGTGCTGAGCGCGAGCGGCCCGCCAATCGCGGCGCCTACGCCAATTTCCTTGTGCGCGGGATCGCCGCCGAAAGCGACGGCAACGAGCGTGACCACGCTCTCGGGCAGCGCGGTGCCGAATGCGGCGAGGATCGTGCCGGTGGCGGTTTGCGTGACCTTGAGCTTGTGGCCGAGCCACTCGACGCTATTGACGAAGGTCTCGCAGGACAGGTAGATGATGCCGGCCGCGGCAACGAGCAAGGCGAACGTCAAGATCATGACGAACGCTCCGTGGCGCAAATGAGGGGGTGATGCGGGGCGAGACGAGTCATTGTTATTGCCGTGATGTGCGAGCCGGGCACCGAAACCATGACGTATCCCTTCGCCCGGCCCGGGTGAAAGGGAAAACGTCATAGGTCTCGTCAGGCCGCGCTATTGCAGCGATTCGCTGCAATGATCCGCAATACGGCTGCCGGCGCCATGGTGCAAGGGCACCAATTATGTTGACGGCGGCGCAACGCCAAAGCCGGCGTTGCAGACTACTCCCCTAAGACAGGGGGCGATTATAGCCGAAGTTCATGGCGGCGAGCGATTTCCAGCGTGCCCGCCGCGCCCGCCTCGCGCGAAGCGAATCAGAACTTGTGACGCAGCCCGACCATGACCATCGCCTGCTTGTCGTTGCTCGCATCGTTGCCGAAGTCGCCGAACGAGGCGACCGCGTTGACGAGTTCGCCCGTATCCGCGTCGATCGTCTTGCCCGACGCCTTCTGGTAGCCCGCGAGCGCGTAGATATCGGTGCGCTTCGAGAGGAAGTAGTCGCCGCCCAGGCTGAACTGGTTGTAGCTCGCGTCCACGCCGTTGCCGTGCCCCTTGGTGTAGTTGTAGCCGAAGCCCACGAGCGCGACCGGCGTGACCTGATAGTTGATGAACGCCTGGCCCGTGTTGAACTTCGTGTTGCTGTTCGCGCCGTACGCGCTCTGGTAGTTCGCGTACTCGACATTGCTGTACGCGAGGCCCGCCGTCACCGGCCCATACGTGTAGTCGCCGGCCGCGCGAATGATCTGCAGCGAATTCGCGGAGACGAAGCCGCCCGTAATGGCGGCGGAATCCACGTTGACGTCGTTGTTCGGATTCAGGCCGTCGAACGTCGCGGCCGTGCCGCCGTTGCTGTTGGCCTTGAAATAGCCCGCGCCGAAGCCGAACGGACCATGGTTGTATGCGGCCGCCACGGCCCACGTCTGGCCCGCACCGGTGCTGCCCGGCTGGCCGCCGAACGCGTACATCGCGCTCATCTGCAGGCCACCGAAGTTGGGGCTCGCATACTTGATCGAGTTGCTGGTGCGGTAGCTGTTGTCGTAGTTGTCCATGTCGCCGGGCGTGGCGAACGCGGAGCCGAATGCGCCGTCGTTGGTGAGCGGCTGCAGCAGGTCGATGAGCGGGTCGTACTGGCGGCCGAGCGTGACGCTGCCCGCGGTGCTCGAATTGAGGCCGACCATGGCCGTGCGGCCGAACAGGCGGCCGCCCTGGCCCTGCTTGCCGTTGTCGACGTTGAAACCGCTTTCGAGCTTGAAGATCGCCGAGAGGCCGTTGCCGAGGTCCTCGGTGCCGCGCAGGCCCCAGAGGTTCGGCGACATGTTGCCGGACATCATCTGGAACGTCCCGCCCGAGCCGTTCTTGCCTTGCTGGTTGCCGAACCAGGCGACGGAGGTGTCGAGCGAGCCGTAGAGCGTCACGCTGCTTTGCGCTTGGGCGATGGAGGAAAACGATGCCAGTGTGAGGGCGGCGGCGAGAGCGGTTCTTTTCATTGAATGGTCTTCGTTGATGAGTGGCATGGGTGAGAGTGAAATCGCGGCGCGCGAAGGCACGCTGAGGCACGGCTTTGCCGACGGCCCGAAATTCAGCGGCGATTATGCGTAACGCCCTCCGTGGACGAATTTGAAAAACGGAAAGACTGAGTTTCTGAAATTGCATGAGCGCGAATGCGCCGCCAGTGCGGCTTCACAAGGCTGTGACATGCGCTGGCGTTGTTTTTTTGCGGCGCATTCTCGCGGTTGATAAGAAAACCTAAATAAATGTCGCAGCCGATATTTGCACGTGACTGATTAAACATTTCTTCATTTGCGTGCGGATGTTTGGCGAAAGTCGCGCCTCTATCCTTGCCTCACGAGTCGCAAGCCGACTCGATGCCGGAACGCGCAACGCTTCCGGCCATGACCGATAGCCCCGGCCCGCAAGGCCGCACAGGAGAAACGAGGTGAGGATATTCAAGGGCGGCGCATGCGCCGCAATCATGCTGTCGATATCGGCGCTCGCGCATGCACAGGCGGCTAGCGCACCGCAGGCGAGCGTGCAGCAGCTGGCAAGCGCGCAAGTGCCGCAGGCCGACGCGCCGGTCACACGCGCACAGGTGCGCCACGAACTGGTGCACGCCGAACGCGACGGGCAGATGCAGACGCTCGATCGAACGCTGTACGCGCATCACTGAAGCCGGTGCAGCGTTTCCGTCGCGGCGAAGCGGGCCGCGCGCCGTGACGGAACCTCGCATCGCGGCCAGTCAACTTCGGCTCACTCCATCCCATTCATGAAATCACGCATTCTTTCTTATGTGTTGCGCGCCGCGCTGTGCGTTACAGTCGCCGCCGCCTTTTCCGGATGCGCGAACCTGCATCCGCAGCCCAACGGTCCAGGTGATTGCGTCGGGCCGGCCGGCTTCTGCGTGCCGTTCTTCGGTTCGTAAGTCGCGAGACCGGTCTTCCTGCAGCCGTGTTCGCGCGCCGCTCCGGGTGTCCGGCGGCGCGCATAATACGCGTTCGGGTGGCGCAGCCACGATCCACGTCTACGAGGAGACCCATGAGCCGCGAGATCCGCACCGATGCCGAAGTCCTCGCATCATGGCAGCGCAACGCGACGCCCTGGATCGCGGCCGTGCGCGGCGGCGAGATCGCGAGCCGCCGGCTCGTGACGGACGCCGCGGTGCTCGACGCCGTGCTGGCGTGCGCGCCGCGCAGTGTGATCGATCTCGGCTGCGGCGAAGGCTGGCTCGCACTGGCGCTCGCGCGCCGCGGCGTCGCCGTCACGGGCGTCGACGCGGTGCCCGAACTCGTGGAGTCTGCGCGCGCGGCGGGGCTCACGGACTGCCGCCTGCTAACCTACGAGCAGGTCGCGCAGGGCGCACTACCCTGCCGCGCCGATGCTGTGGTGTGCAACTTCTCGCTCATCGGCTCGACCAGTGTCGATGCTCTGCTGCGCGCGGTGCCCACGTTGCTGGCGCCGCAAGGCACGCTCATCGTGCAGACGCTGCATCCACTCATGGCATGCGGCGACGAACCCTATGTCGACGGCTGGCGCGCCGGATCGTGGGCCGGATTTAGCAGTACGTTTCGCGATGCGCCGCCGTGGTACTTTCGTACGCTCGAAAGCTGGATCGCGTTGCTCGACATGAGCGGCCTCGACTTGCGCGCGCTGCGCGAGCCGCTCGACCCGCGCAGCGGCAAGCCCGCTTCCGTGCTGTTCATGGCGCAACGGCGCGGCTGACACCGCCCCCGCGCGCCGCTGCAAACGAGGAGGCAAAGACGATGGCGATGATTTCTCACGTGTATATCGGCGTGAACGATTTCGAGCAGGCATTTACGTTCTATTCCCCGCTCATGCAGGCGCTGGGCTTCGTGCTGAAATTCCGCGAGCCCGACTACCCCTGGGCGGGCTGGATGGAGCCGGGCGTGCCGCGGCCGCTCTTCCTCGTCGGCCGGCCGTGGGACGGCAACGCCGCGCAACCCGGCAACGGCCAGATGGTCGCGCTGCTCGCGCCTTCGCGCGCGGCAGTCGACGCCGCCTACGCCGCCGCGCTCGCGCACGGCAGCACCGACGAGGGCGCGCCCGGCCTGCGCCCGCACTATCACCCGAACTACTACGGCGCGTACTTTCGCGACCCCGAAGGCAACAAGCTCTGCGTCTGTTGTCACGATACCGTGGACCATTGATACGCCGCAGCAAGCCATCACACGGACGTCCCATTCGCTGTGCTACCCTTGCCCTGCCTTGGGCCGAGGGTGCCGTGCGCGCGTGCGAGCGACCGCCGGCGGACGGCCCGATGTATCGAAGTCGAAAATCGAAGTCCTGAACCAAAGTCCCGCGCCGCGCCTCATCGCGCGCCTGCGCCGGGACAACGACCAATAACAGGAAGAAGACCCAGATGAAAAAGCACGAGATACAACGCGCGGGTTCGCGCGGCCGCCTGCGCGCGCTGATCGCCGCCGTGGTGTTGGCGGGCGGCGCGCAAGCCGCGCATGCCGCCACGGAAATCCAGTTCTGGCACGCCATGGAGTCCCAGCTCGGCGAGCGCGTGAACGCGATCGCCGAGCAATTCAACGCGTCGCAAAGCGAATACAAGATCGTGCCCGTCTTCAAGGGCACCTATGACCAGACGCTCGCTGCCGGCATCGCGGCTTATCGCAGTGGCGATGCGCCCGCCATCCTGCAGGTGTACGAAGTCGGCACCGCCACGATGATGAACGCGAAGAAGGCCGTGCTGCCCGTGTACGACGTGATGAAGACCGCCGGCGTGCCGCTCGACGAAAAGGCCTTCGTGCCGACCATCGCGAGCTACTACAGCGACGCGAAGACGGGCCATCTGGTGTCGATGCCTTTCAACAGCTCGACCCCGGTGCTCTACTTCAATCGCGACGCTTTCAAGAAGGCCGGCCTGCCCGACGCGCCACCGAAGACCTGGCCCGAAGTCGCCGAAGCCGCCGCGAAGCTGAAGGCCTCGGGCATGAGCTGCGGCTTTACCACCGGCTGGCAGGGCTGGATCCAGATCGAGAACTACAGCGCGTGGCAAGGCGCACCGATCGCGACGCGCAACAACGGCTTTGACGGCCTCGATGCGCAACTCGAAATCAACAAGCCGTTGCAGGTCGCGCATATCGCCTTCCTGCAGAACATGGCGAAGCAGGGCACCTTCACCTATGTGGGCCGCAAGGACGAAGCCACCGCGAAGTTCTATAGCGGCGACTGCGGCATCATGATGGGCTCGTCGGGCGCGCTGGCGAACGTACAGCAGTATGCGAAGTTCAAGTTCGGCACCGGCATGATGCCGTACGACCCGAGCGTGAAGGGCGCGCCGCAGAACGCCATCATCGGCGGGGCGAGCCTGTGGGTGCTGGGCGGCAAGAACCCCGAGGTCTACAAGGGCGTCGCGAAGTTCCTCGCGTACCTGAGCTCGCCGGCCGTGGCCGCGAAGTGGCATCAGGACACGGGCTATCTGCCGGTGACGAAGGCCGCGTACGAACTCACGCAGCAACAGGGTTTCTACGCGTCGCATCCGGGCGCCGACACGGCCACGAAACAGATGCTCAACAAGCCGCCGCTGCCGTGGACCAAGGGCCTGCGCCTTGGCAACATGCCGCAGATCCGCACGATCGTGGACGAGGAACTCGAACAGGTCTGGACGGGCGCGAAGACGCCGCAGCAGGCGCTCGATTCGGCCAACTCGCGCGGCAACGATCTGCTCAGGCGCTTCGAGCAGCAGGCCGCGAACTGACGGTCCAACGCATGTGATGTGATCCGATGCCTCGGGCGAGGTATCGGGCAGCGCCCCAAAAGGCCGACGCCAGTCCGGTCTTTTGGGGCGCTTTGCTTTCGCGCCGTGGGCGCGGTTTTAGAACCACGCGTCCTGCATGTCGAGCGTGGTGCGATCGAGCGAGGCGAGCAGATCGAACTGCGCGCCGGTTTTCGGCAACTCCCATGCGAAGAAGTAGGCGGCGGCCGCGAGCTTGCCGCGATAGAAGTCCGCTTCCTCGCCGTGCGTTCCATTGGACGCGGCGAGTGCCGCGCGTGCCACGAGCGCCTGTTCAAGCCACACCCAGGCCAGCACCACGTGGCCGAACGCTTCCAGGTACACCGAAGCATTGGCGAGTGTCACCGCCGGGTCGCCTGCTGCCCACAACTGCCGCGTGACTCGCGTGAGCCGCTCGAGTGCGGCTGCGAGCGCGTTCGCGTGGGTGGCCTCGTCTGCCGCGCCCGAAGCGTGTGCGCGTTCGAGCGTGGCCTGCACGCGCGCCACGAAGATCTTGAGCGCCGCGCCGTCCTTGATGACCACCTTGCGGCCGAGCAGGTCGAGCCCCTGAATGCCGTGCGTGCCTTCGTGGATCGGATTGAGACGGTTGTCGCGATAGAACTGTTCGACGTTGTACTCGCGCGTGTAGCCATAGCCGCCGTGCACCTGGATGGCGAGATCGTTGGCCGCGAGACACCATTGCGAAGGCCAGCTCTTCGCGATGGGCGTGAGCAGGTCCAGCAGCAGCGAGAGCGGCTCGCGTTCCGCGCCGCTGGCGGCACCCGCTTCGTCCACGAGTTTGGCGCACCAGAGGTTGAGCGCGAGCGCGCCTTCCACATAGCTCTTTTGCGCGAGCAGCATGCGGCGCACGTCGGCGTGCTCCACGAGCCTCACCTGCGGCGAAGCTGGATCTTTGCCCGCCGCGCCCACGGGACGCCCTTGCGGACGGTTGCGCGCGTAATCGAGCGCATGCAGATAGCCGGTATAGCCGAGCATCGTCGCGCCGAGCCCCACGCCAATGCGCGCCTCGTTCATCATGTGGAACATGTACGCGAGCCCGTGATGCGGCTCGCCCACGAGATAGCCGATCGCGCCTGCGCGGCCGCCCGGCGTGTGCTGCGTGCCTTCGCCGAAATTCAGCAGGCAGTTCGTCGTGCCGCGATAGCCCATCTTGTGATTGAGGCCCGCTAGCACGACGTCGTTGCGTTCGCCGCGCGAGCCGTCCTCGTTCACGAGGTACTTCGGCACGACGAACAGCGAGATGCCTTTGACCCCCGCGATGAGCTTGCCGTCGGGACCGGGGATCTTGGCGAGCACGAGGTGCACGATGTTCTCGGCCAGCTCGTGCTCGCCGCCCGAGATCCACATCTTGTTGCCACGCAGACGATACTGCGCGCCGAGCGGGGAATCGCATTCGAAGTCGGCGCGCGTGGCGACATCCGAAAGCGACGAACCCGCTTGCGGCTCGGAGAGGCACATCGTGCCGAAGTAGCGGCCTTCCAGTTCGGGGCGCACGAAGGTGTCGATCTGCTTTGCGCTGCCATGCGCGAGCAGCAGGTTCGCGTTGCCGATGGTGAGGAACGGATAGGCGCTCGTGCCGACGTTCGCCCCCTTGAACCACGCGAAGCCCGCCTTCTCGACGACGAGCGGCAACTGCATGCCGCCGTATTCGTAGTCCTGGCCCGCGGCCATCAGGCCTGCGTCGCTGAACGCCTGCAACGCCGTCTTCACCTCGGGGATGATCGTGACCGTTTCGCCGTCGAAGTGCGGCTCGTGCTGATCGTTCTTCTTGTTGTGCGGCGCGAAGAGGTCGGTGGCGATCTTCTCGCAGGTTTCGAGCGCGGCGTCGAAGGTCTCGCGCGTGTGGTCGGCGTAGCGCGGAATGCGCGTGAGGCTTTCGACATCGAGCCATTCATAAAGCAGGAAGTTCAGATCGCGGCGGGAAAGGATCAGCGACATGGCGGAACGGTCTCGCATCTTGGGAGGAGAAGGCGTCTAGCGTACCTAAAATAGAACGATCGTGCTATTGGTAGTTTCGCCAGCGACGCAGAGATCCCGCGCGGCCTTACGGCTCGCCGTCGAGGTAGCGTTATGACGTCGTTGCGCGCCTGCCGGAGGAAGCGGTCGTGGCCACGCGCGCCATGACCTTCGGAAGTTACCTGCGCGCGTTGGGGCATGGCTATGCCGTGGGCGCGATTTTCAGGGCGCACCTCGAGCAGCGCGATCACGGCTTCACCGAGCGCCTCCTGCCGGATACCACGACCCTCCCTGAGCTGCGAACCATGCAGCGCGATCTGGACGCCTGGTACCTGGCGTGGATGGGCGGCTTGAGCGAAGCGCAAGCCGAAGAGGTGGTGCATTTTCAGTACATCGGCGGCCCAGAGGGCGGCATGTCGCGCGCTCAGATCTTTTTGCATGTCGTCGATCACTACACGTTTCACCGCGGCTTTATCGTCGAGACGTTGCGCCGAATGGCGGTCGATGTGCCGGCCACCGATATCACGGTTTATCTCCGCGATCACGCGTCCGAATAAATGGGGATCGAGTTAAAAACAGGAAGAAAACAGGAGTAAATCGCTGCAAACGTTTGCAAATACTTGTCCCGTAAAGGGTTTCCTGAAGTTTATTGATTTGCTGCCGTAAACTCGTGCGCGGGTCCCGATTTTCCTGTCGAGCCCGCCAACGAGTCGCGCCGACGCCATTACGGCGGCTCTTTTTGCAGCCGAAACCCATCAGGCGCATCAAGGTCCACCAGCCGCCGCCGCATTAACGCCTACCTGCAACTTTTTTTCCTGATCCAAGTGTCGTTCATGCTGGCAGATTCGCCGGGTCGCGCGCAGTCGTTTCGACCGTCCGGCTCGCAACCGCGTGTGGCCATTCGCGCGCTCGACGACGTCGCGCGCGCCGCCGACGCGGTGATGTATTCCACGCTCGTCCTCTCCGCCATCGCGGCGGTAATGATCGGCTTCGTCTATTACGAACTGCAGCTCGCGCTCGTGGGCGCTGCGCTGATCCTCGGCGCCGGCAGCTTCGTGTTCTTTTGCGCGCGCGGCACGGCGCTTTCGCGCGTCGTGCTCACGCTCGCCAACGCCGCGCTCGTCGCGCTGCATATCCAGGCGGCGCACGGCGTCACCGAATTCCATTTCGGCGTGTTCGTGCTGCTGGGCCTGTTGCTCGTCTATCGCGACTGGCGCCCGATCGTGCTCGCCGCGGGATTCTTCGCGCTGCATCACCTCGCGTTCGACCGGCTGCAGGCGCTCAACTTCGCCGTGTACTGCACGCGCGAGGCGAACCTGCCGCGCGTGCTGCTGCATGCCGCCTACGTGGTCGCGCAAACGGCCGTCGAGATCGTGCTCGCGCATCGTCTGCGCGTGGCGGCCATTGAGGCGGCAGAGCTGTCGGACATCGTGCGCAGCGTGGTGCGCGAGCGCGAGGTGTGCCTCGCGGTGGACGGCATTCCGGCGAGCGCGCCCACTGCGGTTGCGCTCAAGGGGGCAATTGCCCAGATGGCGCGCGCCATGCAGGAGGTCAGCACGAGCACGGCGCACGTCGAGCAGGCCGCGCTCGAAATCGCGGAAGGCAACGCGAACCTGAGCGCGCGCACCGAACACCAGGCGGGCAGCCTGGAAGAGACGGTCGCCTCGATGGACGTGTTCACGCGCACGGTCAAGGCGAGCGCGGAGCACGCGCGCGAGGCGAGCGCCTTCGCCCGCGAAGCGTCGACGGTCGCGCAGGCAGGCGACGACGTCGTCGCGCGCATGACTACGACGATGGGCGCCATCGAAAGCTCGGCGAGGCGCATCTTCGAGATCGTCGATGTGATCGAGGGCATTGCGTTCCAGACCAACATTCTCGCGCTCAACGCGGCCGTGGAAGCCGCGCGTGCAGGCGAGCAGGGTCGCGGCTTCGCCGTGGTCGCCGGCGAAGTGCGCAGCCTCGCGCAGCGCGCCTCGACCGCCGCGCGCGAGATCCAGCAACTCGTGGAGAACTCGGCGAACGAAGTCGGCGCGGGCACGCAGCTCGCCGGCGAGGCGCGCGCCGCGATGGAAGGCGTGGTGCGCAGCATTGGCCGCGCGGCCGCCATCATGGGCGAGATCACGGCGTCGAGCCACGAGCAGGCGCAGGGCATCGAGCAGGTCAACGCCATGGTCGCGCAGATGGACGACACCACGCGCCGCAACGCCGCTTTGGTGAACGAAGCGGCCGCCGCGTCGTCGTCGCTGCACGCGACGAGCGCGAAGCTGCGAGAGGTGCTCGGCCTCGTCGCATTGTCGTGATAATGTCGTGCGACGTCCGGGGTGAACAAGTGGTGAACAAGGAGATCTTCCCATGATGAGCGTGGCGGGCTGCATCGTCTACAAGCACAACCTCTGGCTCGTCCTCGTCGCGCTGCTGATCTGCGCCGCGGGCTCGTGGGTCACCGCGCGGCTCGTCCTGCGCGCGTTCGCCACGCATTCGCTGCAGCGCATGGGCTGGTCGTTCATCGCGGCCGTCGTGGCCGCCGCCGATATCTGGTGCACGCACTTCGTCGCCATGCTCGGCTTCGAACCGGGTGTGCCGATCGCCTTCGATCCCGTGCTGACCATCACGTCGCTGCTCATCGCGCTCGTGGGCAGTTTCGCCGGGTTCCTGCTCGCCACGAGCCAGGCCGCGAACCGCCTTACACGCGCGGCGCCCGCGCTGGGCGGCGCGATCGTCGGGCTGGCGGTCGCGCTCATGCATTACGCGGGCATGCTCGCGTATCGCGTGGAAGGCATCGTGATCTGGAATCGCGTCGGGATCGCCTTGTCGTTCGTGTTTGCGGTCGCGATCAGCGCGCTCGCGCTGCATCTTGCCGGCGCGTCCGCGCGGCGCCCGCAGGAGAACGCGGCCAGCGCGCAGGCTAGCGCCGCCGCGTCCGCGCGCCTCGTGGCGGGCGTGCTCGCCCTCGCCATCGCCGCGCTGCACTTCACCGGCATGTCCGCGTTCCAGGTCGTGCCGATGCCGATCGACGGACACTTTTCGAATCCCGCCGCGCTGCATGCGCTCGCGCTCGCCGTGGCGTGCATGGCGCTCGTGATCGCGGGCGCGGGCTGCGTGAGCTTCCTGCTCGACGACAGCGTGCGCGCTGAATCGGTCGAGCATCTGCGCACGATGGCGATGAGCGACATGCTTACCGGCCTGCCCAACCGCGCGAGCTTCAACGCACGCATCGACGCCGAACTGGCGCGCACGCAGGATACGCGCAAGCTCGCGCTCATCGGCATCGACCTGAACCGCTTCAAGGAAATCAACGACCTGCACGGCCATCATGCCGGCGACGAAGTGCTGCGCATTCTCGCGCGGCGCCTTTCGAGCCTGATGCGCGAAGGCGAGTTCGTGGCGCGCGTGGGCGGCGACGAGTTCGTGGCGCTCACGCGCTTCGCCTCGCGCGAGGAACTCGGCGATCTGCTCTCGCGCCTCGAAACCGCGCTGTACCGGCCGGTGCGCTACGACGACGCCGAAGTGCTCTCGGGCGCGAGCCTTGGCGTCGCCATCTACCCCGACGATGCCACCACCAAGACCGTGCTCATCAACAACGCCGACCTCGCCATGTATCGCGCGAAGGCGGACCTGGCGCAGTCGGTGTGCTTCTACGAGCCGGCGATGGACGAGATCGCGCGGGCGCGCCGCTCGCTCACGCACGACTTGCGCGAGGCGCTCGCGCGCGGGCAACTGAGCGTGCACTACCAGGTGCAGACCTCGATCGCGAGCGGCGAAATTTGCGGCTATGAAGCGCTGCTGCGCTGGGAGCATCCGCGGCTTGGCTTCATCTCGCCCGCCGAATTCATCCCGCTCGCCGAAGAGAATGGCCTCATTCTCGGCATTGGCGCCTGGGTGCTGCGCGAGGCGTGCACGCGTGCCGTTTCGTGGGTGCCGCCTTACAAGGTGGCTGTGAATCTTTCACCGGTGCAGTTCTCGCATGCGGACCTGCCGAAGCTCGTCGAGACCGTGCTGGTCGAGACCGGCCTCGCTCCCGAGCGGCTGGAACTGGAACTCACCGAGACGACCATTTTCGCGGATCGCGAGCGCTCGCTCGACGTGTTGCAGCGAATCAAGGCCATCGGCGTGAATATCGCGCTGGACGATTTCGGCACCGGCTACTCGTCGCTCGACACGCTGCGCTCGTTCCCGTTCGACAAGATCAAGCTCGACCAGTCTTTCATCAGCGAGGCCGAGTCGAGCCGCCAGGCCACCGCGATCATTCGCGCGGTGCTCGCGCTCGGCAAGAGCCTCGGCATTCCGGTGCTGGCCGAAGGCATCGAAACCGAGGCGCAGCTCACGCTGCTCGCCGACGAAGGCTGCGACGAAGTGCAGGGCTATCTGCTCGGCCGCCCGGCGCCGCTGAGCCAAATCGTGGCGAGCGGGCAGCTGTCGCTGCTCGCCGACGACGAAGAAGCCGTGGGCACGGCGCGAGGTTAAGCGCTCTCGTTGTCGTAGTTCACGAAGCGCGGCGCGCATTGCGGCTGCCACGCGCCGCCGCTCCGGGCGAACGCGCCGCGCGCCGTGTTGTGCGCATCGAGCGGTGCTTCCGCAAGACTCAGCACGGGCGTGACGCACGCATCGCTGCCTTCGAACACGGCGGTCCATTCGTCGCGCGTGCGCGTGGCGACCGTCTGGGCGATGCGTTCGTGTACGCGCGGCCAGTGCGTCCGGTCGCGCTGCGGCAGTTCGAGCAGGTCTTCGGCGCCGATCCCTTTCATGAACGCCGCGTAGAACTGCGGCTCGATGCAGCCGACGGCAATATAGCGGTTATCCGCGCAACGATAGGTGCGATAGAAGGGCGCGCCGCCGTCGAGCAGATTCGTGCCGCGCGCGTCCTGCCAGTGCCCCGCCGCGTAGAAGCCGTACATCATGCTCATGAGCATGGCCGCGCCGTCGGTCATGGCGGCGTCGACCACGCAGCCTTCGCCCGTCGAACGCGCGCGCAGGATTGCCGCCACCACGCCGAATGCGAGCAGCATGCCGCCACCGCCGAAGTCGCCGACCAGATTGAGCGGCACCACGGGCTCGCCGCCCGCGAGACCCACCGCATGCAGCGCCCCGGAAATCGCGATGTAGTTGATGTCGTGGCCCGCCGTGTGCGCGAGCGGCCCCGTCTGCCCCCAACCCGTCATGCGTCCATAGACGAGCGAGGCGCGCCGCGCGCGGCACACTTGCGGGCCGAGCCCGAGCCGCTCCATCACGCCGGGGCGAAAGCCTTCGATCAACGCATCGGCGCTCGCGATCAGATCGAGTGCGCGTGCCATGTCGTCGCGGCTCTTGAGGTCGAGCGCGACGTATTCGCGGCCGCGCGCGAGCGGTCCGGATGGCGCGGGGGCGCCTTCGCGGCCGATGCAGATCACGCGTGCGCCCATTTGTGCGAGCAGCATGCCGCAGAACGGTGCGGGGCCCAGCCCCGCGAATTCCACGACGGTAACGCCTTCCAGAGGTTTGATCATGTGTGCCTTCCTGCCTGCTTGCTGGTGTGCCGATTGACGCGCCTTCACAACGTGCGCGCGATGATTTCCTTCATGATCTCGTCGGTGCCGCCGTAGATGCGCATCACGCGCGCATCGACCCACGCGGTGCCCACCACATATTCGGACATGTAGCCGTAACCGCCGTGCAGCTGCAGGAATTCGTCGAGCAGCTGGTTCTGCAGTTCGGTCGCGTTGAGCTTCGCCATGGCGGCGTCCACGGGCGAAAGCTCGCGGCGCAGGTGCCGCGCGATGCAGTCATCGACATAGGTGCGCACCATCTCCGCCTTCGCGCGCGCATGCGCGAGCTTGAAACGCGCGTTCTGGAAGTCGAAGATGGCCTGGCCGAACACCTTGCGATCGCGCGTATAGCGGATCGTGCGTTCGAGCATGCCCTCGATCGACGCCGCAGCGCGCACCGCGATCACGAGCCGCTCCTGCGCCAGTTCGCGCATGAGGTACGAGAAGCCCTGATTCTCCTCGCCAAGCCGCTGCGCGACCGGCACGCGCACGTCCTCGAAGAACAGCTCGGACGTGTCCTGCGCGCGCAGGCCGATCTTGTCGAGCTTGCGGCCCTTGCTGAAGCCGGGCGTGCCTTCTTCGACCACGATCAGCGAAACGCCCTTGCCGCCCAGTTCGGGCGCGGTCTTGCACACCACCACCACGAGGCTCGCATTTTGTCCGTTCGTGATGAAAGTCTTCTGGCCGTTGATGACATAGTGGTCTCCCTCTTTGCGCGCGGTGGTGCGCACGGACTTGAGATCGCTGCCGGTGCCCGGCTCGGTCATGGCGATCGCGCCGATATGCTCGCCGCGCGCGAGCTTCGGCAGCCACTCGCGCTTTTGCGCCTCGGTGCCATACGCGAAGATATAAGGCGCGACGATGTCCGAATGCAGCGGAAAGCCGATGCCGCTCGCGTTCACGCGCGCCAGCTCCTCGATCATGATGGCCGCGTGGCCGAAGTCGCCGCCGCCACCGCCGTACTCTTCGGGAATCGTGCAGCACAGCAGGCCTTCCTCGCCCGCTCGCCGCCAGACCGACTTCGGCACGATGCCTTCTTGTTCCCATTGATGATGGAACGGCACGATTTCGCGCTCGATGAAGCGCCGGGCCTGTTCGCGGAAAATCTCGTGATCGTCACGGAATACAGTGCGCATAGGGAATGTCTCCAGTGTCTCGTGCTCTTTCGTTATCCGTATCAAGCCGCGGGCTGGCGGTAGCGTTCCTTGAGAAGGCGCCGCAGCAGCTTGCCGTTATCGTGGCGCGGCAGCGCCTCCTCGAATTCGACCGAGCGCGGCACCTTGATATGCGAAAGGCGCTCGCGGCAGAACGCGATCAGCTCCTCGGCGAGCAGCGGGCTCGCGGCGTCGCGCTCGCGCGGCTGCACGACTGCTTTCACGGCCTCGCCGAACTCGGGGTGCGGCACGCCGATCACGGCGGCATCGGCCACGGCGGGATGCTCGGCGAGCACGTTCTCGATCTCCTGCGGATACACGTTCACGCCGCCGCTGATGATGAGGTCCACACGCCGGTCGCTCAGGTACAGATAGCCTTCCGCATCGACGTGGCCGATATCGCCGTAGGTCGCCCAGCCGTGGCGGTTATAGACGCTGCGCGTCTTCACCGGATCGTTGTGGTACTCGAAAGCGGGACCGCCTTCAAAGAACACGCGCCCAACCTCGCCCACAGGCAATTCGCGATCCTCATCGTCGACGATGTGGATCTGTCCGTATTTCGAACGCCCGACCGAGCCGCGATGCGCGAGCCATTCGCCGGAGTCGATCGCCGTGAGGCCCACGCTTTCCGAGCCCGCGTAGTACTCGTAGATCACCGGGCCGAACCACGCGATCATCTGCTCCTTGATGTGCGGCGGGCACGGCGCCGCTGCGTGGATCGCCACGCGCAGGCTGCTCACGTCGTACAGCGCGCGCGTGGTCCCGGGCAGATTCAGGAGGCGGATGAACATCGTCGGCACCCACTGGCTGTGCGTGACGCGGTAGCGCGCGATGGCGTCGAGCGCGGCCTCGGCGTCGAACTTCTGCAGCACGATGGCGCGGCCGCCCGTGTGCAGCATGCGCATGAGGTAGCGCAGCGGCGCGGCGTGGTAGAGCGGCGCGGTGCTCAGGTAGACCGAATCGGCGTCGAAGCCGAACGTTTTGCGCCATGCCGCAGTTTCGGTGTCGTCGTCGTCGCGCTGCTCGAACGGCACGAGCGGCTTGCGGATGCCTTTGGGCAGGCCGGTCGTGCCCGATGAATAAAGGAAGTCGCGTCCGCGCGGCAGCGGCGGTAACGGTGGCAGCGGCGCGCTCGCATCGATCCCGGCGAGTGCCGCTTCGAACGAAGCGAAGCCGGGCAGCGTTTCACCCGCACCCGCGCTCGCAACGAAGCAGGCGACGTCCTGCGCGGCGCCTTCGGCCACGAGCGTGGCGGCGAGTTCGTGCATGGCCCGCGAAACGATCAGCACGCGCGCGCCGCAGTCCGCGAGGACGTGCGCGGCCTCGCGTGTTTTCAACTGGATGCTGATGGGGGTGTAGTAGAGGCCGGCGCGCTCGGCGCCGATGGCGATGACGGCGAGCGCGGGGTGATTCTCGAACAGCAGCGCGATGCCGTCGCCGGGTTGCAGGCCGAGGCCGAGGAGCCAGTGCGCGATGCGCTCCGCGCGTTCGTCCAGCTCTTTGTAAGTGATGATCTGCTTGAGTGCGGGGAAGCACAGGGCCTCCCGCGTGGGTGCTGCTACAGCTAGTTCGCGGACACGCTCCACGGTCTCGTCTCCATGTCATGCGCGGCCCCAGTCATGCTGCCGAGCGCTGCCTCCACGCGCCTGACGAGCGACATCAGCCGGGGGGCGATGTCGTCGGTCAGCTGGTTGCCGCTGATGTTGAAAACTGCAATCGAACAGCTAAAAACCCAATACTCGTCGTCGATCGGGGCGGACAACGGAATCGCCACCGAATGGATCTCGCGCTGCATGTCGCCGTGCGAGAGCGTGCAGCCGTGCGCGCGCAACTCCTGCTGTGCCAGCGCGAGGCGCTGCGCGAGCAACTCGCCTTTGGCGGGGTCGCGCGCGAGCGTGTCCTGCAGGTACTGCTCGCGCTCGGCGCCCGGCACGGTCCACAGATACGCGCGGCCCGACGCCGTGCGCGAAAGCGAGAGCCGCGTGCCCGTTTCCGAGCGATACACCGCGCTGCCCTCGCCCTGAATCACTTCGGCGTACGCCATGTTCAGGCGGTAGCCCACCGCGAGCGTCACCTGGCCGTGGCAGTAGTCGGCCAGCTCCTGCATCATCGGCCGCGCGATCTGCCGGATCGTCATGCGGCCGAGCGCCGGGGCCGCGAGGCTCAGCATCTCCGTGCCGAGCACATACTTCGAAATGCGCTCCGAATAGCGGAGCAAGCCGAACTCCGCGAGCGTGTTGATGAGCCGCAGCGCCGTGGGCTTGGGCAGCCCCGTGCGCTCGACCAGATCGCGTGCCGACAGCTCCGCGTCTCCCATCGAAAAGCACTGCAGGATCCGGATGCCGCGCGCAAGCGCGCTCACGAGCTGCGAGTCGGCGGCGTCGTCGGTGCGGGAGTTGGCCTGATCGTTCATGTCGGGTCCTTCGTCGGAGTAAGGGCGCGCCGCGCCGGTGCGGCGCGCGGCAAACCCCGGATTCTAGCTTTCTGCCGCACGCCGGAACAATTTTTTAAGACGCCTGGCTCATTTTTCCGCATTCGTGATGCCGCGCGGCTCGCAGCCACGTGTTGATGTCTCCTTTTTCGACCTCTGGGGATCAAGTCGCCCAAACAGTGTTGCGGATCGTGATCCAGAAATCAATAAAAATGATCCTATAGTACCGAAATATGTTTACCACTATTGAAATAGTGAGTCGGTGAGGTGTATTTTGAGTCAAGAGATTCATTTTTCATGACACTTCCAACCGTTGAGAGAACCATGACCAACAGCGCGGTAATCGTCGACGCAGTGCGCAGCCCGATGGGCCGGACCAAGGCGGGCGGCGCGTTCGTCGACCTGCATCCCGTGGATCTGCTCTCGCAGGTCCTGCAGCAGCTGATCGTGCGCAACGACCTCGACCCCGGCAGCGTGGACGACGTAATGATCGGCTGCGTGAGCCAGGTGGGCGAGCAGGCCTCCACGCCGGGCCGCCTCGCGTGGCTCGCGGCGGGCTTTCCGCAGCACGTGCCGTCCACCACCATCGAGCGCAAATGCGGGTCGAGCCAGCAAGCCATCCATTTCGCGGCGCAGGCGATCATGGCGGGCGTCAACGAGATCGTCGTGGCCGGCGGCGTCGAGTCGATGAGCCGCGTGCCCATGGGCTCTTCGCGCATCGGCCGCGATCCGTATGGCGCGCTGTACCACGCGCGCTATCCCGAAGGCATGGTCGGGCAGGGCGTGAGCGCCGATCTCGTGGCGCAGAAGTGGGCGCTCACGCGCGAGGCGCTCGACGCCTATTCGGCCGAGTCGCACCGTCGCGCCGACGCCGCGCGCGCCGCGGGCCAGTTCGCGCGCGAGATTGTGCCGATCGATGTGCCGGGTCCCGAAGGCGTGCGTCGCGTGGTCCTCGACGAAACCATCCGCGCCGGCACGACCGTCGAGCGGCTCGCGGGCCTCGCGCCCTCGTTCGAGAGCGCCGAACTCGCGGCGCGCTTTCCTGGCATCCGCTGGAACGTGACGGCGGGCAACGCCTCGCAAATCTCCGATGGCGCCTCGGCGCTGCTCATCATGAGCGAGCAGAAGGCGGCGCAACTGGGATTGAAGCCGCGTGCGCGCATCGTGGCGTTCGACGTTTGCGGCGACGATCCGCTGATGATGCTGACCGCGCCCATTCCCGCCACGCAACGTCTGCTGAAGAAACGCGGCCTCGCCATCGACGATATTTCGCATTTCGAAGTGAACGAGGCATTTGCGGCCGTGCCGCTCGCCTGGCAGAAGGCGCTGGGCGCGGACGCGGCGCGGCTGAACCCGGCGGGTGGCGCGATCGCGCTTGGGCATCCGCTCGGCGCTTCGGGCGCGCGCCTCATGACCACGATGCTCAATGCGCTCGAAGTGAGCGGCGGCCGCTACGGCCTGCAGACGATGTGCGAGGCGGGCGGCATGGCCAACGCGACGCTCATCGAACGCCTCTAAAGCGCGACCACGAACAACAAAGGAGAGACGACACATGGACGAACAGAACAAATTCGCCGGCACGGTGGCGGTGGTGACGGGCGGCGCTTCGGGGTTGGGCCTCGCGAGCGCAAAGCGGCTGCTGTCAAAAGGCGCACAGGTCGTGATCGCCGACCTCGCCGGCTCGCGCGGCGCGGCGGTGGCCGATGAACTCGGCGCGCACGCGAGCTTCGTGCCCGCCGACGTGACGAGCGCCGACGACATGAACGCCGTATTCGAGGCGGCCACGAAGCGCGGCACGCTGCGCTCGCTCGTGCATTGCGCAGGCCGGGGCGGCGCGGTGCGCCTGATCGAGAAGGACGGCTCGCCGGGCTCGCTCGAAGCCTATGAGAACGTGGTGCGCGTGAATCTCTTCGGCACCTTCAACGCGCTGCGCCTCGCGGCGGCGGCGATGGCGCGCAACGAGCCCGATGCGGGCGGCGAGCGCGGCGCCTGCGTGCTCACGGCTTCGGTGGCGGCGTACGAAGGGCAGATCGGGCAGGTGCCATATGCGTCGTCGAAGGCGGGCGTGGTGGGCATGACGCTCGTGGCCGCGCGCGACCTGGCGAGCAAGGGCATCCGTGTGTGCACGATCGCGCCAGGCCTCTTCGACACGCCGCTGCTCGCGCGTCTGCCCGAGGAGATTCGCGAATCGCTCGGCCGCATGGTGCCGTTTCCGCCGCGACTCGGTGAAGCCGACGAATTCGCCGCGCTCGCGCTGCACATTCTCGAGAATCCGATGCTCAACGGCGAGACCATCCGCCTTGACGGCGCGATTCGCATGCAGCCGCGTTGAGCGAGGCCGACCATGAGCGACGAACTGCTGATCGAGTCCCGCGACGGCATCCAGATCCTCACGATCAACCGTCCCGAGGCGCGCAACGCCTGCACGAAGGCGGTGGCCGAAGGGCTAGCCGCGGCACTCGACGAACTGGAGCAGCGCGACGACCTGCGGCTCGCCATCATCACCGGCGCGGGCGGCACGTTTTGCGCGGGCATGGACCTGAAGGGCTTTCTCAAAGGCGAGCGGCCGAGCCTGCCGGGCCGCGGCTTTGCCGGGCTCGCTGAAGCGCCGCCGCGCAAGCCGCTGATTGCGGCGGTCGAAGGCTATGCGCTCGCGGGCGGCTTCGAAGTCGTGCTGGCGAGCGATCTCGTCGTGGCCGCGAACAACGCGCAGTTCGGTCTGCCCGAAGTGAAGCGCGGGCTATGCGCCGCGGCGGGAGGATTGTTGCGCCTGCAACGGCAGTTGCCGGAGCGCATCGCCATGGAACTCGTGCTCACGGGCGACATGTTCGGCGCGCAACGCGCGTTCGAGTTCGGCCTCGTCAACCGTCTCACCGCGCCGGGCGAAGCGCTGGCGGGTGCGCTCGAACTCGCGCAGAAGATCGTGGCGAACGGGCCGCTCGCGGTGGCGGCGAGCAAGCGCGTGATGCGCGAGTCGCGCGACTGGTCCAGTGCCCAGATGTTCGCGCGTCAGCGCGAGATCACGGACCCGGTGTTCGCTTCCGCCGACGCGCGAGAGGGCGCGGCGGCGTTTGCGGAGAAGCGCAAGGCGGTGTGGCAGGGGAAGTAGGGCGGCCCTTGCTTCAAGCGTGCGTGAGCGTTCTTCGCAGCGCCGCGAAGAACAGCTCCGACTGCAAACGCTCGCCCTGAATCTGGTCGGCCACGCGTTGTGCGAGATCGGCCGCCACCGGTCGCAACGCGCGCCCGGTGGAGCCCGCGAGCACCTGCGCGGCGCAGGCGCGCTCCAGGTAATAGAGGTCGTCGAACGCGTAGTCGATGCGCTCGCCGCACACCACTACGCCGTGGTTGCCGAGGAAGCCGATATCCCTACCGTCGAGCGCATGCGCAATGCGCTCGCCTTCCTCGGGGCCGAGCGCGAGTCCGTTGTACTCGCGGTCGAGGGCGACGCGGCCGTGATAGCGCATCGCGTTCTGCGACAAGGTCGTATCGAGCCCGCAGTCCTCCGTGAGCGTGAGAGCGGTTGCGTACGGCATGTGGGTATGCAGCACACAGGCCTTCTTCGCGATCCCGTGGATGGCGGCATGAATGAACATCGCTGTCGGCTCCACGGCGTGGCGGCCCGCCATCACGTCCCCCTGTGCGTCGACGATGACGATATCGTCGGCCATCACCTCGCTCCACATCAGGCCGCGCGGGTTCAGCAGAAAGAGGCCGTCTTCGCCGGGAAGCGCGACGCTGAAGTGATTGCAGACGCCTTCACCGAGCCCGAAATGCGCGGCGGCCCGCAGTGCGAGCGCGAGGTCCGCACGCAGCGTCGCGACGTCCGGGTGGTGGAACAACTCTTCGCTTTCAATGGCTCCAGCGTGATGCACGGCGTTGCTCATGGGTCGTGGCTCCGGTTGTTCAGATGACCGCGTTGCGTCTGCGTCGCAACCCGCGTTCCTCATTCGCCGTCCAGCGCGAGCGGCACTTCGAGCCCGACCTTCACGCGGCTCATGCTCACCAGCGTCTTGAACCGCTTCACATTGTTGTTCGAGAAGAATAGCTCGCGCGTGAGTTCCGTGTACTGGTCCATGTTGCGCACCGCGAAAATCAGCACGAAATCCCACTCGCCCGCGACGTAGTAGCACTGCTGTATCTGCGGGCAACGCTCGAAGGTGCGCTTCATGGCGTCCAACAAGTCGATCTGCTCGCTCTCCACCTCGACGGTCGCGACGATCGTGATCGGATGATCGACCTTCTCGGGCGAGACGATCGCCGCGTAATGGTCGATCACGCCTTCGTCGACGAGACGGCGCAAACGCCGGTTCACCGCCGCCGTGGAGAGGTTCACACGCGCGCCGAGTTCGTTTTGCGGAGTCTGGGCGTCGCGCTGGACTTCCATCAGGAGTTTGCGGTCGAAGGAGTCGAGATGTGTCGCCATTTACGCGGGAGCCTGAAAGTCGATATTTTTTTGCGTGACGTGACCGCATTATGAGACTTTTTCGCAGGCCCTGCGCAATATCATTTCGACATCGCAAGTCCACCGGAGCCCACCCATGCTGTTCGCCAACCCGCGCGCCACGCGCCATGCCTACCCCGAAACGCTCGGGGCCATCCTGAACGTGAAGTCGGGCGACGAAAGCCGGGCATGGCTCGCCAGTTGGGCGTTGATCAGCCCGGAGCCCACGCCGCTCTGGGACCTGGGCGGTGCGGCCGCGCGCCTGGGCGTGGCCCGCGTTGGCCTCAAGGACGAATCGTTTCGTTCTCCTCTTGGCAGCTTCAAGGCGCTGGGCGCACCGATCGCGCTGATGCGCCTCATCATGCGCCTGTGGCCCCAGCAGGAGATCGATCCGCGCAAGCTGATCGAGGGCCGCTACGGCGAGATGGTCACGAACCTCACGGTCATCAGCGCGACCGATGGCAACCACGGCAAGGCGCTCGCCGCAGCGGCGCAGTCGATTGGCTGCCACTGCGTGATCGTGCTGCATGCCAACGTCAGCGCCGAGCGCGAAGCGGCGATCGCCGCGTACGGCGCGCGTATCGTTCGCATCGCGGGCAACTATGACGAATCGGTCGAGCACGCGGCGCAACTGGCGAAGACGAACGGCTGGCACGTCGTTTCCGATACCTCCTATGACGGCTACGAGGCGATCCCGCGCGACGTCATGCAAGGCTACGGCACCATCGCGGCGGAAGTCATCGAACAGTCGAGCGATGCCTGGACGCACGTGTTTCTGCAGGGCGGCGTGGGCGGTCTCGCGGCCGGCGTGGCCAGCTACCTGTGGGAGCATCAGGGCGCCGCGCGTCCGCGTTTCATCGTGGTCGAACCGCGCCAGGCCGACTGCCTGTATCAAAGCGCCATCGCTGGCTGCGCCGCGAAAGCCACGGGGTCGGTCGATTCCGTGATGGCCGGTCTTGCGTGCGGGGAGACGTCGCCGCTCGCGTGGCAGATACTCGAGCCGTGCGTCGACAACTTCATGCTGATCGAAGACGAGGACGCCGTGGACGCGATGCGCAGCCTCGCCACCGGCGCGGCAGGCGACGTACCCGTTGTATCGGGTGAGTCGGGCGCGGCAGGGCTCGCGGGCCTTGCGAAGCTCATGCGCGAACCCGAACTTGCGCGCGCAGCAGGGCTCGACGCGAACTCACGCGTGCTGCTGATCAGCACCGAGGGCGCCACGGCGCCGGGCGTGTATGCGGAACTGGTCGGCGCGTCTGCGCAAACCGTGGCGGCGCGTCGCGACGCCTGGCTGAGTCAGGTCACGCAGTAACTGAAAAGAGGACACCCACATGGAAAGCACACTGCAAGGCCAACTCAAAAGCTGGCGACAGTATCTGCACCAGCGTCCCGAGACCGGCTTCGAGGAGATCCATACTGCCCACTACGTGGCGAACATCCTCGAGACACTTGGGCTCGAGGTGCACCGCGGCATTGGCGGCACGGGGCTCGTGGCGAACCTCACGGTCGGCAACGGCAAGCGCGTGATCGGCCTGCGTGCCGACATGGACGCGCTCAATATCGCGGAGCAGGCGCCGGGCCGCGCGCATGCCTCGTTGAACGCGGGAAAAATGCACGCCTGCGGGCACGACGGCCATATGTCGATGGTCCTCGGCGCGGCGCGGTTGCTCGCCGAGCGGCGCGATTTCGACGGCACGGTGCGGTTCATCTTCCAGCCTGCGGAGGAGCACGGCCGCGGCGCCAAGGCGATGATGGCGGACGGCCTGTTCGAGCGCTTTCCCGTCGATGCGATCTTCGGCGCGCACAACATGCCGGGCATGCCTGCCGGCACGTTCGCCACGCGCGCGGGCGGCATCATGGCGAGCGAGGATAACTTCGTCATCCATATCAAGGGCCGTGGCACGCACGCGGCGCGCCCGCACATGGGGGCCGATCCCATCGTCATCGCCGCGCAAATCGTGCTCGCGCTGCAAACCATCGTGTCGCGCAATCTCGACCCGAGCCTGCAAGCCGTGATCTCCTGCACGGAATTCATCACCGACGGCATTCGCAATGTCATTCCCTCGAACGTGATCATCAAGGGCGATACGCGCAGCTATTCGAAGGACGTGCAGGCGCTGCTCGAAACCCGCATGCGCGAAGTCAGCGTCGGCATTTGCCGGACGCACGGCGCCGAATGCAGCTTCGAGTACACGCACGAGTTCGCACCGACCGTGAACTCGGAACAGTTCGTCGAACTGGCGGTGAACGCCGCGCGCATCGTGGCGGGAGACGCCGCCGTGGACGCCAACGTGCAACCGATGATGATCTCCGAGGATTTCGGCGCGTTCCTGCAGGTCGTGCCCGGCAATTTCATCTTCATCGGCAACGGCGACGTGCCCGAACGCGGCGGCATTCCGCTGCACAACGCCAGCTACGATTTCAACGACGACATCCTGATGACCGGCGCCCGCTACTTCGCGGAAATCGCGCGCCTCGCCTTGCCGGTCGGAACCAACCAATCATGAATACGCTGAAACTGAATGGCGAAGTGCTGCTTCGCCAACTGCGCGAACTGGGTGAAATCGGCGCCGATCCGCAAGCGGGCGGGCGCACGCGCATCGCGCTCACGGACGACGAGAAGGCTGGTCGGGACCGCGTGGTCGCGTGGATGCGCGAACTCGATCTCGACGTGCGCATCGACCGTATCGGCAACGTGTTCGGCACCCTGCACGCAGGCTCCGATGCCGCCTCGGAACGCCCGCTGATGATGGGTTCACACATCGACACCGTGCGCAACGCGGGGGCGCTCGATGGCTGTTATGGCGTGCTTGCCGGGCTCGCCGTGGTGCGCGCGTTTCGCGAAGCGGGCGTGAAGCCGGGCCGGTCCATCACCGTGGGCGCGTTCACGAACGAGGAAGGCGTGCGCTATCAGCCGGACATGATGGGCTCGCTGGTCCACGCCGGCGGGCTGGCCGTGGAAGTGGCTCTCGATGCGCGCGGCATCGACGGAACGCGTCTTGGCGACGAACTGGCCCGCATCGGCTACGCGGGTGAGATGGAGCCTGGCGCGATCACACCGCACGAATATTTCGAACTGCATATCGAACAGGGACCGATTCTCGAAGCGGAAAACGTGCGCATCGGCGTGGTTGAAAATCTGCAAGGCATTTCGTGGCAGCGCGTGAGCGTGCAAGGCAACGCCAATCACGCGGGCACGACGCCGACGCATCTGCGTCACGACGCGGGATGGGTGGCCGCGGCGGTCGCCACGTTCCTGCGCGAGCTCGCGGTTCGAAGCGGCACGACGCTCGCCACCATCGGCATGCTGAGCATCGAGCCGAACGTGATCAACGTGATTCCCCGCAAGGCCGTTTTCACGGTCGATCTGCGCGACCCCGACGAAACGCGTTTGCAGGACGCCGAGCGCCGCCTCGCCGAATTTTTAGTCGAGGTGGCACGCAAGGAAGGCGTGAAGATCGAGACCGAGCGCCTCGTGCGTTTCGAACCGGTGGTATTCGACGCGGCGCTCGCACGCGCCATCGAAGCCGCTGCCGAACGCCGGGGTTTCTCGAACCGGCGCATGACCTCGGGCGCGGGCCATGACGCGCAGATGATGGCGCGGATCGCGCCGTCCGCGATGATCTTCGTGCCGAGCCGCGGCGGCATTAGCCACAATCCGCGCGAGCACACGGACGACGATCAGCTCATCGACGGCGCGAACGTGCTGCTCGATGTGGTGCTGGAGCGCGTCGGCACGGCGTGAGGCCCGCGCGTTGCGCGATTACGTTCCGACCGCCGCGGCCTCGTCGAGCGCATCGTAAATGCCGATCACGCCGGCGGCGACAGTGTTCCAATGATCGATGGCGTGCGTGCCGACCACGTCGTCCCAGAACGACTCCGATCCATATTGAAGACGCTGCGCGTGCAACCGTCTCGTATAGAGCTGCAGGTCGAACTCGGCGGTGATGCCCATCGCGCCCACCAGCGCGTGTGCGCCGTTCGCCACCAGCGGCGCGGCGCGGCTCGCACGCGCCTTCGCAATGGCCGCCGCGATGCGCTGTTCCGACGTGTGGTGTCCCGCGCAGCCCAACTGCGCCGCGACGCGCGTGGCGGCCACGTGCTCGGCCATGACGCTCAACTGCTGCTGCACGGCCTGGAACTTGCCGAGTGAGCGGCCGAACTGCTGGCGGTCGTTCACGTAGCCGAGCGTGATGTCGAACACGCGCTGCATGCCGCCCGCCATCGTGGCGGCCGTGGCGAGCGCGCCCAGCTCGCCCACGCCACGCACCGTGGCGGGCAGCGCGCGTGCCGCGTGCGCGGGATAGGTGAGCATGGCGTCGAGGCTGTCGCCGTGCGCGCGCAGATCGGCGCTGGCGAGCTCGATGAGGCTCGTGCCATCGGCGGTTTCGACGATGAGCGTGTCGGCGACGAGACCGTAGGGCACGAAGGCCGCGCCGTGCCGCGAGGCGTTGCCAAGCGCGATGGCGATGGGACCGCGCGGCGCTTCCACGCCCGCGCGTGCGAGCAGATCGCGCGCGATCATGGTGTGCGCGGCGGGCAGCGGCAGCGCGTGCGCGCCGAATTCGAACAGCGCGCCCGCCGTGGCGGCGAGACGCATGCCCGAGCCGCCTTTCTCTTCAGGCACGAGCGCGTCGAGAAAGCCGAGCGCGTCGAGCTGGTCCCACAGGGCGCGTCCCGCGTGACGGTCGCGCGCCGCTTCCACGGTGCGTACGAATTGCGGCGTACAGTGACGCGTGAGCACGTGTTGCGCCGATTCGGTCAGCATGTCATCCATGGTGTTCTTCTCCATGTTCGTCGTTCGTTTAGCGCAGCCCGAGGCCGCGCGCGATCATGCCGCGCAGGATCTCGCGCGTGCCGCCGCGCAGCGAGTACGACGGCGCGATCTTCGTCACGTAGTCGAGCGTATCGGCTAGCTCGCGTGTCACGGCCTGCTGCGGATGCGCGCCGAGCGCGTCGCCGATCAGCGTGGGCACGCTCTGCTCGAAGCTGGTGCCGAGGTCCTTCACGAGCGCGGCCTGGGTGGCAGGGCTCGCCCCGTCGGCGAGCGCTCCCGTGACGGCCACGGACATGGCGCGCAACGTCGCCAGTTCGGTCACGAACGCCCCGAGTGTGCGGCGCTCGCTTTCGCCGACCGGCGCGTGTGCCGCGCGCGCGGCTTCGCGCAGCGTATGCGCCCATTCCTCGAGCAGCACGATGCTCGAATAAATGCGCTCGGGACCGCTGCGCTCGAACGCCAGTTCCGCGGTGACCTGTTCCCAGCCCGCGCCTTCAGTACCGATCAGCGCGTCCTCGGGCAATTCGACATCGTCGAAAGTGACTTCGGAGAAATGCGCGTCGCCGGCGAGGTCGCGAATCGGCGCGACATGCACGCCCGGCAGCGACAGGTCGACGATCACTTGCGAGAGCCCGCGATGCCGGTCCTCGGGCGCGCCCGAAGTGCGCACGAGCGCGATCATGAAGTGCGAGTGCGGCGCGTTGGTCGTCCAGATCTTGCGGCCCGAGAGGCGCCAGCCGCTGGCCGTGCGCTCGGCGCGCGTGCGTACGCTTGCGAGGTCGGAGCCCGCGTTGGGTTCGCTCATGCCGATGCAGAAAAACGCCTCGGCCCGGCAGATGCGCGGCAAATAGAAGGCCTTCTGCGCCTCGGTGCCGTAGCGAGCGATGAGCGGGCCGCTCTGGCGGTCGGCGATCCAGTGGGCTGAAACCGGTGCGCCGGCCGCAAGCAGTTCTTCCACGAGCACGAAGCGTGCGAACGGGCTGCGCCCGCCGCCGCCATATTCGCGCGGCAGCGTGAGGCCCAGCCAGCCTTGCGCCGCGAGCCGGCGGCTGAAGTCGGCGTCGAAGCCGAGCCACGAACGCGCGCGCACGGCGGGCGGCACGCCTTCGAGCGTTTCGGCGAGAAACGCGCGCACCGGTGCGCGCAACGCCTCGTCTTCGGGCGGAATGGTTCGGAGTGTGAAAGGGTCGGTCATAGCGTGCTGCGCTTTACAGTGCAGTTCCTGGCAGTGCGAAGTCATCAGGCGCTTGCGCGCTCATTCGGGGCGGCCGGCGAGCATGCGCTTGACCGTGTACGAGAGCACGAGTTCGTCGCGCTGGTTGAGCACTTCCACGCGGCTCGTGACCACGGCGCGATTGTGCTTCGAGGTGGGCTTCACTTCCTCGACTTCCACCACGCCGTAGATCGTGTCGTTGACGAGCACCGGCGCGTGCGCCTTCATCGAGAACTCGAGCATGGCGAGCCCGGTGCCTTGCACCATGGTCTGGAACAGCAGGCCTTCGATCAGGCCGCTCGTGAGCGCGCCCGGCACGGGGCGCCCGCTCATGGCGCCGTGCTCGAAATGCGCGTCGATGAAGATCGCCTCCAGCATGCCGGTCGCCGAAATGAAATTGACCAGGTCGGTTTCCGTGACCGTGCGCCGGAACGTGCGAAAGCGCTGACCCGCTTGCAGCTCCTGCCAGTAGAAACCGCGTCCGAGCAGTTGGGCGTCTTCGTGTGTCGTCATGCCTGTCTTCCTCCAGTGTGGGATGGCGCGCTGCGCCGATATCGTGTTCCGATTCTAGAATCGAGTTTCGATATCGGCAACACAGTTCGAATATCGGAACAGTGTGTTCGACCGATAGCGCGCGGATAACCTTATGTTTATAAAGAATAATTAGTCGAATTTTGGACGCTTGGAGGGTATACGCCAGGCACGCGCCTCGTTCGATATTCAGAATCCGATGCTACATTCGGAACCCGAGACCGGCACCGCCGGCCCGGCAGCCAGAACGATTCGAATAAACCTGAAAACAGGATTCAAGGAGACAAGCTGGATGAACGCCAACCCCGAGATCGCGCAGGCAGGCGCGGCGGCCGAAGCGGCGCCGCGACGCACGGCCAGCGTCATATTCGCCGGCAGCGTCGGCAACGTGGTGGAGTGGTTCGACTGGTCGGTGTACACGACCTTTGCGATCTACTTCAGCAAGCAGTTCTTTCCCGCCGAGAACGACACCGCCTCGCTGCTCGCGACCTTCGCCGTGTTCGCCGTGGGCTTTTTCATGCGGCCGCTGGGCGGCTGGGTGATCGGCGGCTTCTCCGACCGCTTCGGGCGGCGCGCCGCGCTCACGCTCACCATCATGATGATGGCGGGTTCCTCGCTGCTGATTTCCGTGCTGCCCACCTACGCGACGATCGGCGTGCTTGCGCCCGTGCTCATGACGGTGCTGCGCATGGTGCAGGGCCTCTCGGTCGGCGGCGAATACGGCGCGGCCACCACCTTCCTCGCGGAATCCGCGCCGGCGAAGCGTCGCGGGCTGTATGGCAGCTTCCTGTTCTTCAGCATCGCGGCCGGCCTGCTGCTCGCTTCCGCGCTCGCCAGCGTGATGACGAACGTGATGTCGAAGGAAGCGCTCATGGCGTGGGGCTGGCGCATTCCGTTCTTCATCGGCGGTTGCGGTTCGCTCGCAGGCTTCTGGATGCGCCGCAACGTGGGCGAAACGCACGCGTTCGAACAACTGCGCCGTTCGGGCCGTATCGAGCGCCGCTCGCTGTGGTGGACGTGGACGCAACATCGCACCGCCGTGCTGCGCCTCGTGGGCATCAGCGTGCTGGGTGCGTTCAGCTTCTATCTCTTCATCAGCTTCATGCCGATCTACGCGATCCGCCACGCGGGCGCGACGCCGGCCGACGCCTTTCTGGCCAGCACGCTGAGCATTGCCATCTTCATGATTGCGCAGCCGTTCTTCGGCGCGTTGTCGGACCGCTTCGGGCGGCGTCCGCAGTTGATGGTGTTCGCGGCGGCGTATCTCGTGTTCCTCTATCCGGTGGTGCGCTCGATCGGGCCCAGCGTGACGTCGATGCTGCTCGTCGAATGCTTCGGGTTGCTCACTTATGGACTCTATTCGGCCATTGCGCCCGCGATCATGGCCGAGTTGTTCTCGACCGCGGTGCGGGGCATCGGCATCGGCGCGGCGTACAACCTCGTGGTCGCCTTGCTCGGCGGCACGACACCGTATCTCATGACATGGCTGCAATCGCAGCAGCGTGAGGGCTGGTTTCTCGCCTACGTGTGCGCGGGCGCGGCCGTGAGCCTTATCGCTTACTGGCGCATGCCCGAGACGGCGGGCAAGCCGCTCGACTGAGCATGGCGTACGCGCAGCGCCCGAACGTGCAGTTTCGCAATCCAGGCAGAGGTCATTTCACATGCAGCAGCAGACGAGAGCAGCATCGGCATCGCAGTCAACGACGCAAGGACAACAACACGGCGGCCAGCGCGGCCGGCCGCTCGAAGGCATAAGGGTGCTCGATCTTTCCCGCGTGCTGGCAGGGCCGTGGTGCACGCAGAATCTCGCCGATCTCGGCGCGCAGGTGATCAAGATCGAACGGCCCGGTCCGGGTGACGAAACGCGTTCGTGGGGGCCGCCCTACCTGCGCGACGAAGCGGGCCGCGACACCGTCGAGAGCGCGTATTACCAGTGCGCGAACCGCGGCAAGCTGTCGATGGCCGTGGACATTGCCGCGCCCGAAGGCGCCGCGCTGATCCGCGAACTGGCGCGTCAATGCGACGTGCTGGTGGAGAACTTCAAGGTGGGCGGCCTGAAGAAGTACGGGCTCGACTATGAAAGCCTCGCGGCGCTCAATCCCGCGCTCATCTACTGCTCGGTCACGGGCTTCGGGCAGAGCGGGCCGCTCGCGCATCGAGCTGGATACGACTTCCTCATTCAGGGCATGGGCGGCCTCATGAGCGTGACGGGCGAGCCCGACGAGACGCCCGGCGGTGGCCCGCAGAAAGTCGGCGTGGCGGTCACGGACCTCATGGCCGGCATGTACGCGACGACGGGCGTGCTCGCCGCCGTGATCGAGCGGCAGCGCAGCGGCCTCGGCCAGCACATCGACATCGCGCTGCTCGACTGCCAGCTGGCGATGCTCGCGAACCAGTCGATGAATTATCTCTGCACGGGCGAGGTGCCGCGGCGCCTGGGCAACGCGCATCCCAATGTCGTGCCGTACCAGACCTTCGCGGCCAGCGACGGCCATCTGATTCTCGCGTGCGGCAACGACAGCCAGTTCCGGTCGCTGTGTGGCGCAATGGAGTTGAACGCACTCGCAGCGGACCCACGCTTCGCGACCAACAGCGCACGCAGCGTGAATCGGGCGCTGCTGCTGCCGGTGCTCGAAAAGGCCTTTCGCACGCGCACGCGCGACGCGTGGATCGATGCGCTCGAAGCGTGCGGCGTGCCATGCGGGCCGATCAACGACGTGTCGCAGGCGTTCGGCTCCGAGCATGCGCGCGCGCGTGAAAGCGTGCGCCGCATTGCGCATCCGCTGGCGGGCACGTCGCCGAGCGTGGCGAGTCCGCTGCGCCTGTCGGCGACGCCCGTGCAATACGAGGTGCCGCCGCCCCTGCTCGGCGAGCATACGCGTGAGCTGCTCGACGATCTGCTCGGGCTCGACGCCGCGCGCATCGATGCGCTGTGCGCGAGCGGGGCGATCGGCGCGAATGCGAGAGTGCGAACGCGCGGCGAGCACGAGGAAGCCGTTTGAGCAGGCGCGGGCCACACCATCACGGCCCGTACGCATCCCTTTCGAGAGCAGGGCGGCATGTATAATTTTTCGCACCGTTCAACCGTCGATCGATCCATGGCGCACCTCCCCGAAGACCGCGAAGCGGGCACCGAATCCACCGCATCGCCCGGGCCGCGCGCGACCACGCGCATCGTGCAGGTGCTGCGCATTCTTGCCGACCATCCGCAAGGCGCCACGCTCACCGAACTCGCGGACCTCAGCGCCACGCCCAAAACGAGCCTCCTCGCGCTGCTGCGCGCGCTCACGCACGCGCACTATCTCGCGCATGACGGCGGCAAGTACTCGCTCGGCGTGGAGGCATTCAAGCTAGGCGCGGCCATCGTCGCGCAGCGGCGCTTTCCCGAGATCGCGCGCCCCGTGATGGAGCGCCTCGCGCTCGAAGCGGGGGAAACGATCCTGATCGGTCAACTCGCGAGCGACCGGCCTTCCATGGTCTATGTGATGTCGGCGGAGAGCCGCAGCGCGATCCGCTTCATCGCGGGCATTGGCGAGCGGCGCGAACTCTTTTCCTCCTCGGGCGGACGCGTGCTGCTGGCCGCGATGAGCGAGGCACAGCAAACCGAGTATTTCCACACGGCCGAACTGCGCGCCCACACGCCCGCCACGCGCACGCAAAAACGCGAGTTGAAGGCGCTTCTCAAGGAAGTGGCCGAGACCGGCGTGGCCGCCACGGTCGAGCAGAGTTCCGCCGACGTGGTGGGCTTTGCCGCGCCGATCCGCGACGAGTCGGGCGCGGTGATCGCGGCGCTCGTGATGGGCACGCCGGTCAGCCGCGGCGTGCCGGGCATGGAGCGCTTCAAGACGCTGATCGCGCGTGGCGCCGCGGAGGTGTCGGCGCTGCTTGGCTATGCGGGGCCCACTACGCTGGCGTTTTCGAAGCCGCAGAGATAACCCGCCTCGCTTGACCGCACACTGGCTTGGCGCTGGCTGCCTGACCCGAGCCACAGAAACCCGGCGGCCAGCAAGGAACTGACTTCCGCGCTGCGCCAGAACACCGAAAACGCCGTCCAGGGCGAGTGGCTTGCCGCAAGCGCTTCGGAAGTGGCGGCGCAATCCTGTGAACACCTCCCCTTAAACCCGGCTTTTCGAGCGATTAACCGGGAGGTGGTTGCCTGACAATCTCTAGAAACGCGGGGTGGGCTCGCACTTTCTCGAGGCAGATATGTCAAGCAGCATTACGATCACGGACGAACTGGTTGCTGAAATCGCGGAGCGGATGGCCGACGAGGGCCAGAAGGTTTCTCCCATGGCCATCTGGTCCGAAGTTCATACCGGCTCGGTGGTCGCTGTGGCTGCCTCGCTGCGCAAGTGGCGCGAAGAGCGGGCGCCGCGCGTGCAGCAGGTCGTCGAGCGCCCCGCGTTGCCGGAAACCGTGACGGACACGATGCGCGACGCGCTCGACCGTCTGTGGACGTCGGCGCAGGACGAGGCCGAGCGCGCCGTGGCGCGCCGCCTGCTGTCGATGCGCGAGCGCGTCGAGGACGCATGCAACGAACGCGACAACGCGCTCGAAGAGCTGCAGAGCACGGTCCAGGAACTCGACGCCCTGCAGGTTCAGCTGGATAACATGACGCGCGCCTACGAGACCAGGCCCAATGACGGGCCGGCTCTCGAGGAAGACATCGCGAGCGCGATCGAGCGCGCCGACGCAGCGGAAAAGCGCGCCGAGGAACTGGCCGAGCGTGTTTCGGCCCTCGAGGCGGAACTGGCGCGCGCGGTCGCCGAACTGGCCGCCGAGCGCGAAGCGCACGCTGCCCAGGCCGCGGAAGCCGAAGCCGCTGCGGCAGCCGCGCAGGAAAGCGAGCAGGCCGAGCCGGCAGCCTCGACGGAGAATGACGAAGCGGAGCGCGCAGCGCTGGAAACGGCTCACGCGGAAGCGGTTGCGAAGCTCGAGGGCGAACTGGAAGCGATTCGCGCGGCGCTGCAAGCCGAGCAGGAAGCGCACGCGGCCCAGCGCGAACAGGTCGCCGGTGCCCAGGCCGAGCGCGATGCCGCCGCCACCGAACTGCAGAATGCCCAGCAGCAGCTCGCCAGCCTGAGCGACGAGCGCACGGCCGACGCCTCCGAGATCGCCCGTCTCACGGCGAGCCTGACCGAGGCGCAGGAGCGCGCCGACGCCGCGCAGCAGCAGGCGACCGAACTCGCCGAACTGGGCGAATTCGCCAAGGCCGCGGCGTCGAGCGAAGCCGCCGAGGGCGCAGCCGAGGCACAGCCTGCGGCCGCCGATCCGGAAGAAGTCGAGACGCTGAAGGCCCAGCTTGCCAGCGAGACGGCCAAGCACGCCGCCGCGATTACCGATGCGCGCGAGAACATCAAGCGCTGGTCCGAGTACGCGAACGGACTGAAGCAGCAACTGGCCCAGGCCAACGAAAAGGCGATTGTGGGTCTGGCCCGCAGCGCCGGCGAAGCCTCGCTGAGCCGCCGCCTCGCCGCCGAGCTGGGCCAGGTCGTGCCGGAGCATGAACTGCTGCGCAAGGAGTCCCAGCAGCAAGTGGTCGTCGAAGCGGTCAGCGCTCATCTCGAGCAGCAGGGCTACGCCTACGACGCCAAGACCGGCATGGTGACGAAGCTGAGCACCGAAAACGCGCCGGCCTGAGCGCACCAAAGACCGTCTGTTTGATGGCGCATCGCGAATGCGGTGCGCCGAGCCGTTTCTCCATGCCCGCTGCCTCAGTGCAGCGGCTTTTTTTTGCCCCTGCTCGCCGGACCCGTCGATTGCGCGTGTGCAGGCATCGGGACAAATGCCGACTTCCAGCCAGCCGAACGCCCGCTTTCCAGAAAACGAATTGTTGGCCTCGTGCGCCTGAACCACACTGGCACCTGTCCAGTGGCGCGCCTATGCGAATCAGGCGCCGCCGCGCAGCACACTCCAAAGCATACAAAGCCCCCAAGGGCAAAGGAGGAGACATGACGCGAATCAAGACGCAGCACGGGAGCATCGGCAGACCGGGACGCGGACGGCCCGCGCCGACGAACCTGCGCGGCGCGCTGGCGGCGGCGCTGGCCATCGCACTCGCGCCGTCGTTCGCGCACGCCACGGAGTGGCGCGTGGGCGTGGAACTGCCGCTCACCGGCGCGCTCGCGCAGGCGGGCACCGAAATGTACCGCGGCATTCAGGTGGCGGCCGACATCTACAACCGGCGCCATCCGCAGGACAAGATCACGCTGGTGGCCGTCGACGACGAATCGAACCCGGCCAAGGCCGTCGCCGCCGTCGAGCAGCTCGCCTCGCAGCACGTGGTCGCGATCGCGGGTGCGGCCAATTCGAACTGTGCCGGCCCGGCGTCGGAGGCCGCGAACAAGGCCGGGCTCGTCTACGTGACCTCGGGCGGCACCAGCGACGACATGGTCACGCGCGGCCTGAAGAACTTCTTTCGCGTGAGCAACACGCCCGGCTACACGAAGGGCATGGTGGGCCTCTTCAACACGCTGGGCGTGAAGTCGGTGGCGATCGTCTACTCGACGAAGGATGCGACGAGCGACCTCGCGAAGCAGCTCGACACGGCGCTCAAGGCGCAAGGCGTGAAGACCTTCCTGCATGCGTACGATCCGTCTATCAGCGACTTCAAGCCGCTCATCAACAAGGTCAAGCTGCAGGACAAGCCCGATGCGATGGCGATGATCGGCTACGAGAACGACTACGTGGGCATTCTGCGCGCCTCGCGCGTGCTCAAGCCCGAGCTGAAGGCGATAGCGGCGCCATGGGCGTTCGCGAGCCCGAAGATGGCGCAGTCGTTCCCCGACCTCGTGCCGAACGTGTATGGCGCGACCGTGCTCTCTTCGCCGGCTGATTACCGCTCGGCGGACCAGCGCGACTTCTCCGATACGTACCAGCGGCTCTTCAAGACCGGTTCGAACTATCAGTCGCAGACGTCGTTCGTCTACGCGCAACTGCTGTTCGACGCGATCGCGAGTGCGCAGAAAGCGGGCACGCTCGACAAGGGCGGTCTGGCCGACACGCTGCGCGCCACCCGGCGCGACGACACGTTCATTGGCAAGGTGGCGTTCGACGCTCGCGGCGACAACGCGAACTACGTGGCGCACATGGGCCAGTTCGCGCACGACGGCAAGCTCGCGCTCGTCTGGCCCGCGACCTACGCGACGGCGAAGCCGGTGTATCCGGGCGTGCCGTGGTAACAAAAACATAGAACAACGAAACAGGGCGAGCGCCGCATCTGAACGGCGCCGCTTTCTATTCCCGAGACTCAGGTTTGGAGGTTCGATGGACCGCTTCGCGACTCGCAGCAAGCCGCGCGCCCTCGTGCGCGCACTCTTTCGCATCGGCGCGGGCGCCGCAAGCGCCTGCGCGCTGCTCGCCCACACGCCCGCCGCATTTGCCGACACGCTGCCCGTGGGGGTGGAGTTGCCGCTCACCGGCTCGATGGCGCGCGCAGGCAACGCGCAGCTCGAAGGCATCCGGCTCGCCGCCGATCTCTTCAACAACGGTAGCGGCAAACACAAGGTCGCGCTCACCGTGGTCGACGACGAGGCGCAACCCGCCAAGGCCGTATCGGCGGTGGAGAAGCTCGCTTCGCAAGGCGTGCTCGCCATTACGGGCGGCTACGGCTCCAATTCGGTCAGCCCGGCTTCGGAAGCGGCGGACAAGGCGGGCATCGTCTATATCACCTCGGGGGCCGTGGACAGCGCGATGACCACGCGCGGCCTCAAGCACTTTTTCCGCATCGGGCCCGCATCGGGCTATTCGAAGGCCGTGGTGGGGCAGTTGAACGCCATGGGCGTGAAGTCGGTTTCGATTCTCGCCTCGACGAAGCAGGCCACCACCGACCTCAGCAACGAAGTCTCGACGCAACTGCGCGCGCAGGGCGTGACAGTGACGGTGCACGCGTTCGACCCGGCGATGACGGACTTCAAGCCGCTCGTGAACAAGGTGCGCTTGCAGGACAAACCCGAAGTCCTGCTGATGATCGCGTACGAGAACGACTATATCGGCATTCTGCGCGCGGCCAAGGTGCTGCGCCCGCAACTAAAAGCCGTGATGGGCGCGTGGTCCATCGTCACGCCGAAGATGACCACCGACTATCCCGATCTCGTGAACAACGTGATCGGCTGCGCGATGCTGCCGTACCCCGCGGACTTCGGCACGGCCGACGGCAAAGCCTTCGTGCAGGCGTACCAGGCCGCCTATCACAAGGAACCCGATTACCTGGCCGAATTCGCCTACGTGCAGTCGCGGCTGCTGTTCGACGCCATGGCGCGCGCGGCCGACGCGGGCACGCTCAAGCAGGACGGTATTGCCGCCGAACTGCGCGCGAAGCCGCACGACACGCTGATCGGCAAGGTGAGCTTCGCGCCGAACGGCGACAACCCCGCGTTTCTGAACAACATGGCGCAGATCCAGGGCAACCGCATCGCGCTCGTGTGGCCGAAGGAGCGCGCCACGGGCAAGCTGAACTACCCCGCGCTGCCGTGGTAATTGCGCGCGCAACGAAGGAGGAGCCGCGATGACGGACCTGTTGCTGCAATCGCTGTATTCGGGCGTGCTCGTGGGCGGCGCATACGCGCTCGTCGCGCTGGGGCTCGCGCTGGTGTTCGGCTCGATGCGCATCATCAATCTCGCCCACGGCGAACTGGTGCTGCTGGCCGCCTATATCGCCTACACGTTCGAGACGAAGCTCGGCCTCAACCCCGTGTTTGCGATTCCGGTGGCGATTCCGGTGGTCTGCGCGGCCGCCGCCGCCGCGTGGTACCTGGTGAGCCGCATCAAGCGCGACCGCGAGCTGAACTCGCTGATCCTGACCTACGGCATCGGCATCGTGCTGACCAACGCCGTGCTGCTGGGCTGGGGCGCCGACGTGCACTCGACCGGCAGCGCATGGCTGCAGGACAGCGTGATGCTCGGCAACCTGCTTTCCATGCGCAGCGAAGTGCTCTCGTTCGGCATCAGCGTCGCGCTGATGCTCGCACTCTGGTGGTGGCTCTCGCGTTCGTGGTATGGCCGCGCCGTGCGTGCGATTTCCAGCAACCGCGATGCGGCGCGCCTGATGGGTATCGACCCGCGCAAGACCGAACTGATCTCGTTCATCGTGGCGGGGCTGCTCGCTTCGTGCGCGGGCGTGTCGATCTACGCGTCGAGCGCGATCCAGCCATCCATTGGCGAAGCGCTTACCGTCAAGGCGTTCATCATCACGGTGCTCGCGGGCGTGGGCTCGATTCCGGGCGTGCTGGCGGGCGCGATGCTGCTTGGCATTACCGAGGCGCTCACCGTCACGCTCGCCAGTTCGGCGTTGCAGGAACTCGCGGGCATGCTGCTGTTTCTGCTCGTGCTCTACGTGCTGCCGAACGGCTTGTTCGGTGTGGCGAAACGAAGGGGATGAGATCGATGTCGACATTGAAAACCACAACGGCCTGGTCGGGCCCGCGTCTGGCTGGGCTCGCCGTGGCGCTGGCCGTGCTGTATGCGGGCGTGCCGCTCGTGTTCGGGCAGAACCTGTATCTGATGAGCCTGGCGGTGGCCTCGCTCACGATCGCGGGCGTGGCGCTCGCGTGGGCGCTGCTCGGTAACCTCGGCGGCATGGTGAGCTTTGGACACGCGGCGTTTTTCGGCGTGGGCTCGTATATCTCGGCGCTCCTCACGCTCAAGGCGGGCTGGCCCGTGTTTCCCGCGATGCTCGCGGGCGGCGTGGGGGCGGCAGTCGCCTCGCTCGCCATGGCGCCCGCGCTGCGCCTGAAGGGGCCGTACTTCGCGCTCGCCATCCTCGCCTATGCGCAGATCTTCCGCATCATCGCGACCGAATGGTCCGGCCTCACGGGCGGCGCGAGCGGCCTTTCCAGCATTCCGGGGCTGCCGAAGGTCGCGGGCTTCGATTTCGGCAGCAAGAGCGGCGGCTATCTCGTGGTGCTCACGCTCGTGCTCGTGTTCGCCGCGATCTATGCGCGGCTGCGCGGCAGCCATGTGGGACTCGCGCTGCGGGCGATGCACGAATCCGAGGACGCGACGCGCGTGGTGGGCGTCAACAGCGTGATGCTCAAGCTCGCCATGCTGATGCTCTCGGCGCTGATGACGGGGCTGGTGGGCGCCTTCAACGCGCACTACATCAATTTTCTCGAACCCGATTACGCGTTCAACGCGAGCTGGGCCGTCGTGCCGATCATCGCGGCAATCTGCGGCGGCTATCGCACGATACTCGGGCCGCTGGTGGGCGCGGTGACGGTCTATCTAGTGGATCAGCTCGTGCTCAAGAGCCTGCTGCCGACGGGGCACCAGATCGTGCTGGGCATCCTGCTCGTGGCGATGATCATCGTGAGCCCCGCGGGTCTGACCGCGCTGCGCTTCAAACGTACCCGGCGAGGTGTCTATGCAGCAAGCTGAACAGGCGGCGGAGTTGCGCCTGCAGGATGTCTCGATCCGCTTCGGCGGCATCACGGCGGTCAACGGTGTATCGCTATCGCTCGGCACGCGCGACGTGGTGGGGCTGGTCGGCCCGAACGGCGCGGGTAAGACGACGCTTTTCAACGCGATATCGGGGCTCGTGCGGCCCACGAGCGGTTCGATCCGTTTCGGCGACGTGGATCTGCTGAAAGCGCCGCTTTACCGGCGCGCGCGCCTTGGCATCGGGCGCACGTTCCAGGTGCCACAGCCCATGCACGAACTCACGGTGCGCGAGAACCTGATCGTCGCGCAACGCTTCGGTACGGGGCGTGTTGACGAGGCGCGCATCGACGAAATCCTCGCGTTCCTGGGACTCGAAGGCAAGGCGCAGCGCGACGCGGCGACGGAACTCGCGCTCACTGAACTGAAGGCGCTGGAGGTGGCGAAGGCGCTCGCCACCGGGCCGAAGCTGCTGTTGCTCGACGAAGTGCTGGGTGGCCTCGAGACGGCCACCAAGCGCCGCTTCATGCAAACGCTGCTGGCGGTGCACGAGCGTTACAACGTAGGCATCCTGATCATTGAGCACGATATCGAAACCGTGATGAGCCTGTGCAGGCGCGTATGCGTGCTCAACTTCGGCAAGCTCATTGCCGATGGGCCGCCCGCCGAAGTGTTCCGTGATCCCGAAGTCGTGCGCAGTTATACGGGGGAGGCCGCCCATGCTTGAGGTTAGCAGCGCCCGCGCCGGCTATGGCGCGATCAATGTGTTATGGGACGTTACGCTCAATATTGCGAGCGGCGAGGTCACGACCATCGTGGGCCCGAATGGCGCGGGAAAGACCACGCTGCTGCGCGCGATCATGGGGCTCGTGCCGCTGGAGCGCGGCCAGATCACCTTCGATGGTGCGCCGCTCGCGGGCGTGCCCACGTGGGACATGGCACAGCGCGGCATTGCGATGGTGCCCGAAGGGCGCATGATCTTCCGCGACATGTCGATCGAGGAGAACCTGATGCTGGGCGCGTTTGCGAAAACGCGTCGCGCTGGGGCGAAAGCGCAGCTCGAGGAGGTCTATGCACTGTTTCCGCTGCTCAAGGAGCGGCGCGGGCTGCCTGCGGGCACGCTATCA
Source organism: Paraburkholderia sp. EG286A (assembly GCF_040965375.1). Lineage (NCBI taxonomy): Bacteria > Pseudomonadati > Pseudomonadota > Betaproteobacteria > Burkholderiales > Burkholderiaceae > Paraburkholderia > Paraburkholderia sp. EG286A. The sequence goes on along the minus strand of NZ_JBFRCB010000005.1, from coordinate 759,414 downwards.
GGCGGGCAGGCGCAGATGCTGGCGCTTGGGCGCGGGCTCATGTCTTCGCCGCAGCTCATGCTGATCGATGAGCCTTCGCTTGGGCTTGCGCCTGTGATGGTGCAGGAAGTGTTTGCGATTCTTGATCGGCTCAAGGGGGCTGGGCGCACTATTGTGCTCGTGGAGCAGAATACTAATATGGCGTTGCGGCTTGCTGATCAGGTTTATCTTATGCAGGGTGGGAAGGTTACGTTTGCTGCGCGAGCTAAGGATGTGAATGTGGATGAGCTTCACGATATGTATTTTGCGCGTTAGGTTTTTTTGTTTTCGGTCTTGGCTGTTTTCGCGGTTTCTTGTTTTCGCGTCGGTGTGCAGGCGCTGGCGGTTTGAGCGGCTTTCTTTGCCTACTTTCTTTGCCGCCGCAAAGAAAGTAGGTGCAGCCCCGCACAGGGGCAACGCCTGCACACCGACGCGAAAACAAGGAAAGGCCAAAACGGCCAGAAACCACGGCCAAAGCCCAGGCAAACCTCAAACGCACTAGCGGCTCAAACCGCGCCAGAATCGAGACAGTTCTCAGCACTCCACCCATAAAGCCACTGCAGCGAGTCATAAAACTGCTCCTGGCTGCGCCCCACCCACAACGCATTGCGCACGAGCCGATCCACGCCCTTGGCGTGATAAATGCGCCCCATCTCACGCGCGGAGTAAAGCACGCGCGCCGTCCGCGGAATACGCGCCGCCTCATACCGCTTGAACGCCTCGACGAAATCGCCATCGGCAGCCTTGACGGCAACGCCCAGCGTGACCGCATCCTCTAGCGCCTGGCAAGCGCCCTGCGCCACATACTGCGTCATCGGGTGCGCAGCATCGCCGAGTATCGTCGCACGACCGAAGCTCCATTGCTCGACCGGATCGCGGTCGGCCGTGGCCCAGCGCTTCCACGACGTCGGGCGGTCGAGCATCTGCCGCGGCAACGCGTCGACTCCTTCGAAGTACGAAAGGACTTCTTCCTTGCTGCCGTCGCGCACGCCCCAGACTTCCTGCTCCCGGCTATGAAAGGTCACGACGAGGTTGTACTGCCGGCCGCCGCGCAGCGGATAGTGCACGAGGTGGCAGTGCGGCCCCGCCCACACCACGGGCGCGTTGATCTGCAGATCCTTCGGCATGTTCTCCACGTCGACCACGGCGCGGTAGACCACGTGGCCCGTCACACGCGGTTCGTCGCCGATCAGCGCCGCGCGCACCGCGGACTTCACGCCGTCGCAGCCGATCACGGCGTCGGCGCTGTAGCGCTCGCCATGCTGGTCGATCACGGTTACGCCGTGCTCGTTCTGTTCGAGCGACTTGATCTGCGTGTCGGTGCGGAACTGGATGAGCGGATTGTCCTTCACCGCTTCGAGAATCGACAGATGAATGTCCGCGCGATGAATCACGCCATACGGATTGCCAAAGCGCTCGCGAAAGCGCTCGCTCGTTTCGATGCGCGCGACGGGCTTCGCGTTGGTCGCGTCCATGAGCGTGAGCGAGTCCGTGAACACGGCGCGATTGCGCGCCGCCTCGCCAGCGCCGAGCGCGTCGAGCGCCGTGAACGCATTGGGGCCGAGTTGGATGCCCGCGCCGATCTCGCCGATCTGCGGGGCCTGCTCGAGCAGCAGCACGCGGACGTCGGCCCGTGCGAGCGCAAGCGCCGCTGCAAGGCCGCCGATGCCGCCGCCCACCACGATCGCGCTGCGTCTGGCGTTGGATGATTGCATGTCTTGTCTCCTGAATGACTTGTTTGAGGCCCGCGCTGCGCGGCTAGGCGGCGTAATCGGGCTGACGCTGCGGCTCGGCCGCGGCGAATGCGGGATGCTCGCAGGCGTGGCGATAGACAGCCATGCTGCGCGGGTAAGCGGACAAATCGCAGCCCATGCGCAACGCATTCGCGATCTGCGGCACGAGGCAGCAGTCGGCCAGCGTGGGCGCCGCGCCGAAGCACCACGGTCCATCGTGCGACCCGGCGGCCTGCGCGAGCAGACGCTCCACGCCTGCCATGCCTTGCGCGACCCAGTGCCGATACCACGCGCTCTTCTGCTCCGGCGTCACGCCCAGCACATCCTGCAGATACTTGAGCACGCGCAGGTTGTTGACGGGATGCATGTCGCAGCCGATCAGGTACGCGAGTTCGAGCACGCGCGCACGCGCTTGCGGCTCCGCCGGGATCAGGCGCGGCTCGGAATAGCGCGCATCGAGCCAGTCGATGATGGCGAGCGACTGGCCCAGATGGAAGTCGCCTTCGACGATCGCGGGCACCGCTGCCGAAGCGTTGACGTGCTCGACGTACTGCGGCGCTCGATGCTCGCCGGTGCGGATGTTGACGCCGAGATACTCATGCTCGACGCCCTTGAGCCGCAACGCGATGCGCACACGGTACGAAGTCGAGCTATTGAAGAAGCTGTAGAGCTGCACGATGGACTTCCCTGTAGTACGGATGCGGCTCAAACCACCTTCACGGTCAGCTCGCCCAGGCGCTCGACGCCCACCTTCATGGTGTCGCCGGCCTTCACGGGGCCCACGCCTTCGGGCGTGCCGGTGAAGATCACGTCGCCCGGTTCGAGGCGGAAGAACTTCGAGAGATACGAAACCGTTTCGGCCACCGACCAGATGAGGTGCGAGACGTCGCTCTTCTGTTTCGTTTCGCCGTTGACGGTGAGCCACAGGCCTGCGTTCTCGAAGTGGCCGGCTTCGCTCGCCGGATGCACGGGGCCCACCGGCGCGGAAAGATCGAACGCCTTGCCGATTTCCCAGGGGCGGCCCATTTCACGCATCTTCATCTGCAGGTCGCGGCGCGTCATGTCGAGACCCACGGCGTAGCCCCACACGTGCGAGAGCGCGTCTTCCTCGGCGATATCCGAGCCCGCCTTGCCGATCACCGCCACGAGTTCGGCTTCGTAGTGGTAGTTCTGCGTTTGCGCCGGATACGGCAGTTCGAGCGTTTCGCCGTAGGCGACCGGCACGATGGCGTTATCGGGCTTGCAGAAGAAGAAGGGCGGCTCGCGGTCTGGGTCGAAGCCCATTTCGCGCGCATGCGCGGCGTAATTGCGGCCCACGCAGTACACGCGGCGCACGGCGAACTGATCGGTCGAGCCGGCGACGGCAAGGGCGACGGGCGCCTCGGGCTGGAAAACGAATGCCATGATGGTTGCTCTTTGAGAGAGTGAACAGATTGATAGGGATGCCGAAGCAAGCTGCGAGCGCGTATCGAAGCGGACGCGCGCTCGCCGTCCAAGCGTTAGCCGATGCGTTCTTCGCGCAGCAGATTGAGCGCGGCGAGCACGGGGCGATCGGAGTAGCTGAAGAGCACCGCGTCACTTTGCGCTTCGAGTTGGACCGGCACCCACGAGGGCGCGACGAACACGTCGTGCGGGTCGAACGTGAAGCGCTCCTCGCCGATGCGTACCGTGCCGCTGCCTTCCACCACGCAGTAGACGGTCGAATCGGTGCTGCGGTAGGTCTTGCCCTTGAAGCCCTTCGGCAGGAACTGCATGAAGGTCGCCATGGTGGGCATGGGCCAGCCGCCCGTGGCCGGATTCACGTAGCGCAGCTTGACGCCGTCCCAGTCGTCGAGTTCGCCACCGCGGTAGAGCGTGTCGAGCGCTTCGCGGCTGCGCGCATACGGGTAGCTGAAGATCGGCGAGGTCGGATCGCTCACCGTATGGCGCACCGGCAGCATGTTGTGGCCGAAGCGCGCGAAACTATCGCCCTCGGGGCGCGCAATGGGCTGCGTGGCCTCGGGGTAGTTCTCGGCGAAGCCCGCGTCGAGATGCGCGATGAGCGGAATGTCCAGACCGTCGAGCCACACCACGGGCTCTCCGCCTTCCTCGACGGACGGGTTGCCGTGATCGTGCCAGGTCCACGAGGGCGTGATGATGAAGTCGCCGGGGTGCATGGTGGTGCGCTCGCCGTTCACGGCCGTCCACGCGCCCTTGCCTTCGACGATGAAGCGCAGCGCCGACTGCGTATGGCGATGGCTCGGCGCGATCTCGCCGGGCAGGATCAGCTGCAGGCCGGCATACAGATTGGGCGTGAGACTCGACTTGCCGGGCAGACCGGGATTTTCGAGCACGAGCACGCGCCGGATCGCCTCTTCGGCGCTGATGACCGAGCCCGCCTGCATGACGAGCTCGCGCAGCTGCGCGTACTTCCAGATGGCGGGCAGGGCCTGCGGGCGCGGCGACTTCGGCACGAGGGCGTGCAGCGACTCCCAGAGCGGCGACATGCCGCTGCGCGCGATTTGCGCATAGTAGGCTTCGCGTTCGGGCGTGGTTGTGCTGGCTGACATGCTGGACATGCGAGTCTCCTTTATTCCTGTGTATTCGTCGGCACGGCGTTTGGCCTGCATTGCCGTTGAACGAATTTATAAGCCAGCGAGCCATATCCAGTAAAATCATGATTTCTTCTTATCCATATGTTTTTGGGTATAGCTAAGTGGGGGACACATGGACTGGACACATCGTCTGCGTCTGCGGCACCTGCAGATGCTGCTTTCCGTGGCGCAGACCGGCAATCTGAGCCAGTCGGCCGAGGCGCTCAACACCACCCAGCCGGCGCTGTCCAAGTGGCTCAAGGACCTCGAAGCCGACATCGGCTTGCCGCTCTTCGAGCGCCACGCGCGCGGCCTGCGGCCTACGCCCTATGGCGAGGCGCTGATCGAGCATGCGCGGCGCATCGAGGGCCATCTCGACAGCGCGCGCGACGACATGGATGCGCTGCGCGAGGGCGGCAGCGGGCTGATTTCGATCGGCACGTCGGGCGTGTCGGCGGCGGACACGGTGCCGCTCGCGGTCGCGCGGCTCGTCGAGGCCATGCCGCGCGCGCAGGTGCGCCTCGTCGAAAGCACGATGAACCTCATGATGCCGGCGCTCGTCCATGGCGACCTCGATATCGTGGTGGGACGCGCGGCCAGTGCGCAGGTCGACCCGACGCTCGAAATGGAAACGCTCTATCGCGACCCGGTGAACTTCGTCGTGGGGCTCAGGCATCCGCTCGCAAAACGCCGCAAGCTGGACTGGCCCGATCTGTTCGAGTATGCGTGGATCGTCTGGCCGGCGGGCACGCCCATTCGGACGGCGCTCGAAACGGCGCTCGCCGCGGCGGGGCGCAGCATGCCGCGCCACACCGTGGAGTCGAATTCGTCGATGCTCAACGTGACGCTCCTGAACCAGACGCACCTGATCGGCGTGGCCTCGCATCGCGCGGCCGTGCGCTTCTCGCGGCTGAACGTGCTGCGCGTGCTCGCCATGCCGATGCCCCTCGCCAGTTCGGGCGGGGTGGCGATGTACTGGCGGCGCGACAGCGTGAGCCGCGCGGCGGTGGCGCTGGCGCTGGATTGTCTGCGCGAGAGCGCGAACCTGCCGGCGGAGGGCGCGGTCCTTCAGTAGCGTTTCATGAATCCCATTCATGAAAGCATGCGCGATCCGGGCCTTTATCGAAAAGCGACTACGTATTTAAATCCCTACTTTGGCAACGAGCTCGAAGTGAGAGGATATGGACTATCGCAATCTGGGCCGCGGTGCGCTCAAGGTTTCCCCGCTGTGCCTCGGCGCGATGATGTTCGGCGGCGAGACCGACGAGGCCGCGTCGAAGCGCATCATCGACAAGGCCTTCGAACAGGGGATCAATTTCATCGATACGGCCGACGTGTATCACGCGGGCCGCTCGGAAGAAATCGTCGGCCGCGCCATCGCGGCACAGCGCGACAGCTGGGTCGTGGCGACGAAATTCGGTTTCCCGTTCGCACAGGGGCCGAATGAGCAGGGGCAGTCGCGCAAGTGGATCTACCAGTCGGTGGAGGCGAGCCTGAAGCGCCTCGGGACCGACTATATCGACATCCTCTACTTTCACCGCGCGCTGCCCGACGTGCCGCTCGACGAAGCCGTGCGCGCCGTGGGCGATCTGATCCGCCAGGGCAAGGTGCGCTACTTCGGCGTGTCGAATTTCCGTGGCTGGCGCATTGCCGAGATCGTGCGCCTCGCGGACCAGATGGGCATGGACCGGCCCGTGGCGAGCGAGCCGCTGTATAACATCGTCGATCGTACGGCCGAGGTCGAGCAGTTGCCCGCGGCCGCGCATTACGGGCTGGGCGTGGTGCCCTACAGTCCGCTCGCGCGCGGCGTGCTGACCGGCAAGTACGCCGTCGATGCACCGCCGCCCGGCGACAGTCGCGCGGGCCGCGGCGACCGGCGTATCCACCAGACGGAGTGGCGCGCCGAATCGTTGCGGATTGCGAGCGAGATCGCGAACTACGCCGCGCAGCGCGGCACGACGCCTGTCGCGTTCGCGCTCGCCTGGGTGCTCAAGAATCACCACGTCAGTTCGACGATCGCCGGTCCGCGCACCGAAGCGCATTGGGACAGCTATATCGAGGCGCTGAACCTCCAGCTCGGCCCCGATGACGAAACATTCGTCGACAGCCTCGTGGCGCCGGGGCATGCCTCTACGCCGGGATATACGGATCCGGGCTATCCGGTCGAAGGGCGCAAGTCCGGCGCGTGATCCGCACCGGCAGGCGCTGCGCTACGCGCGATAGCGCAGCGCGTCGATCACGAGCGCGAGCGCGCGCGACGACTGTCGCCGGCTCGGGTAAAACGCGTGATAGCCCGGAAATACCGGGCACCAGTCCTTGAGCACGCTTTTCAGGCGGCCTGCGCGGATGAACGGCAACGCGGCGTTCTCGGGAACGAACGCGAGGCCGTGACCGTCCAGCGCGGCGTTGAGCATTTGCGGCATGGCGTTGAACGTGAGCTGGCCGTCCACGCGCACTTGCAGCGCATGCTCGTTTTTCTTGAGTTCCCATGCGTACAGGCCGCCCGACGACGTGAGCCGCAGCGTAATGCAGTTGTGCTTGAGCAGATCCTGCGGCGCGCGCGGCGCCTTGTGCGCGGCGAAATAATCGGGAGAACCGACGATTGCCATCTTGACGTCCGGCCCGATGCGCACCGCGATCATGTCTTTCTCGACCTGATCGCCCAGGCGCACGCCAATATCGTAGCGATCGGCGACGATGTCGCGCAGGCCGTAGTCCACGGTGATCTCGACCTTGATGTCGGGATAGTCGGCGAGGAGCGGGCGCAGCTTCGGCCAGATCACCGTGTCGATGGGATGATCGATCGCGGTGATGCGGATGGTGCCCGCGGGCTTGTCGCGCAGTTCGGTGAGAGCGGCAAGCTCGGCGTCGATCTGCTCGAAGCGCGGCGAGAGCGCCTGAAAGAGCCGCTCGCCGGCTTCCGTGGTGGCGACGCTGCGCGTGGTGCGCGTGAGCAGACGCAGGCCGAGGCGCGTTTCGAGGCTGCGGATGGTGTGGCTCAGCGCCGACTGCGAGACGCCGAGCTGCGCGGCCGCGCGCGTGAAGCTGCGCTCGCGCGCGACGGCGAGAAACGCAAGAAGATCGCTGAAGTTTTCACGCGCCATGATGGGGTTCGCTGTGGGGGCGGGTGGAGCGAATCGTATCAAACACGCGAACGGGAGTGTGCCTCGCCTCCTTCATGCACGATCGTTGCGGTGTGCTCCGGCAAATCCGCTTGCACGGCGCTTGCTGCGCGCGTCCGCCCCAGGAACACGAGCACCGCGATAGCGCAGCCAAGCGTCAGCGCAGCCAGCCCCATCAGCAGCACCGAAAAGGCATCGGCATAGGCCGCACGCAACGCGGACACTGGCACTCCCGGCAGCCACGCCGCAGCCTGCGCGAGGTCGCCCGCCGCGAGTCTTGCCGACGTCTGCGCAAGCGCGCCCGCGTCGGCATGAACGTGGACCGCTGCGAGCAGCCGGGTTTGCGTGAGCGCGGCCAGCAGCGCGCTCACGCAGGCCAGCGCGATCCCTTCGCCCGCCACGCGCGTCGTGCTGAAGATGCCGGTGGCCATGCCCGCGCGCTCCTTCGGCACGACGCTCACGGAGAGGCCGTCCATCAAGCCCCAGGGCATGGCCGCGCCGGTGCCGATCGCGAGCATCGGGGCGATCGCCGATGCATTCGCACCGCCGCGCAACGCCAGCGCCAGCGCGTACAGCCCCGCGGCGGCGATCGCCAGGCCGATGCCCGAGACCACGCCCGGCGAGAGCCACCGCGTGAGCACCGCCGCCGCGAGCGGCACGACCAGCATGGGCGCCGAGAGCGCGAGCATGAGCCAGCCCGCGTCGATCTCGCGGTAGCCCTCCACGCCGATGAGGCGTAGCGGCAGCACGACGAGCAGCACGACGTAGCAGAAGCAGGTCGCGATAGGCAGCAGCTGAACGCCCACGAAGCGCGGATAGCGAAAGAGCGAGAGATCGAGCATGGGGCGCGCGATGCGTCTTTCGATTGCCACGAAAGCGCACGCCAGCACCACGGAAGCGGCCAGCAAACCCGCCACGAGGGGCTCGGTCCAACCGCGGCTGGGTGCTTCGATCACGCCGTACGTGAAGCACGAAAGCGTTGCCGTGAAGGTGAGCGTGCCGGGCCAGTCGAGTCCGCGCGAGTTCGGGTCGCGCGACTCGCGCATGCGTGGTACACCGAATACGAGCGCGAACGCGCCTGCCACGGCGCCGGTCGCGAACACCGCGCGCCAGCCGAGGCGCTCGATCAGGAGCCCGGCGATCACGGGCCCGAACGCGAGCCCGAGGCCGAAGGTCGTGCCGAGCAAGCTGAATGCGCGGGTGCGGGCGTGGCCGTCGAACTCCTGCGCAAGCGCCGCGGTGCCGCCTGCCAGCGCCGCCGCGGCGGACACGCCTTGCGCCGCGCGCAGCAGGTCGAGCGAGAGGAGCGTAGGCGCACACGCGAGCGCAAGCGAAGCCAGCGTAAAACCCGTCACGCCGAATGCGAACACGCGCTTGCGCCCGTACTGGTCCGCAAGCGTGCCTGCCGCCATCAGCAGACTGCCGAAGGCGAGCATGAACGCATTGGTGACCCAGGTGAGGGCGGCGGGGGCGCTGGCGGCGTCGCGCGCGAACGCGCGGCCGATGGCGGGGGTGGCCACGGCCCCACCCGAGAAAGCGAGCGGCAAGGCGAGGCCGGCGAGGCAGACGGCCGCCAGGATGGCGACGCGGCGCGACGCCTCGTTGTCGTTGCGGAAAATCGTCACGAAAAAGGCTCCAGAGGTCGCCGGGCGCGCGCCGGCCGGAGCGAACCACGATAATGCGCAAGCGTGCGCAGAAAAACAGGCTGGCGTTCCGCAGATTGCGGAATGCGATTCGCGAATCGTTGCGCGCGGGACGACTCGAATACGCTATGGACAATCTCAACGGCATCGTCGCTTTCGTGCGCGTCGCGCAGGCGCTCAGCTTCGTCGAGGCGGGGCACGCACTCGGCATCTCGGCCTCGGCGGTCGGCAAGAGCATTGCGCGGCTCGAGCAGTCGCTCGGCGTGCGGCTCTTTCACCGCACGACACGCCGCATCACACTCACCGAGGAAGGGCAACTGTTCTACGAGCGCTGCCATCGCATGCTCGAAGAACTGCGCGATACGCGGGAACTGCTTTCGGCGGCAGCCCAGACGCCGCGCGGGCGCCTGCGGGTGAGCCTGCCCGCCATCGGCTATCGCTTTCTGCTGCCGGTGCTGCCCGAATTCGCGCAGCGCTACCCGGAAATCGAACTCGATCTGGACTTCAACGACCGGCTCGTCGATCTCGTGGAAGGCGGCTTCGACGCCGCCATCCGCAGCGGGGCGCTCAAAGATTCCAGCCTGATGGCGCGGCGTCTCGGGCCGTTTCGCTTCGTGCTTGCCGCGGCGCCCGCTTATCTCGCGCGCGCGGGCGTGCCGCGCACGCTGGGCGATCTCGCAGCGCACGCGTGCGTGCGTTACCGGTTTCCCACGACGGGCAAGCTCCAGCCGTGGGACCTCGCCACGGGAAAGGACGTGCCGCCGGCATTACGCGCCGCGCTGGTCTGCAACAACATGGAGGCGTTGCGCGGGGCGGTGGAGGCGGGCTTCGGCATCGGCTACATGCCGGACTTCCTCGCTCGCGACGCGCTGGCGGCGGGCACGCTCGCAACGGTGCTCGACGCGGCCTGCGAAGCGCCGGGCCAGTTCTCGATCCTCTGGCCCTCCAGCCGGCACCTTACGCCGCGCCTGCGCGCGTTCGTCGACTTCGCCTGCGAGCGGCTCTTCAAGGCGCCCTGAGCCGTCCGCCCAACCCGCAGCCTCGCCGGCAACCTGACGGCAATCATGCTAGGATGCGCCCTTTCGTCCGTCCGGATCATGGCGCACGCTCACCCGCGAGCGCCGCACGGACCTCGCGGGCCCTCGAGGCGGCGCCATGCCGCCGCCTCGCACCCCGCCTTGTCCCCGCCCCCCTTCGAGCCAACGCGACGCGTGGGGCGTGGCAACGACATCCAGCCAATCCGCTGTAAATCCATACCGCTACATGGAATCCGACCGTTCCGGCTCGTGCCGTTCTTCCCGTTCTTCGTTGCTGCGTAGCGAACTGCTCGCCGGCATCACGTCGTCGTTTGCGCTCGTGCCCGAGTGCATCGCCTTCGCACTCGTCGCGCGCGTCAACCCGCTCGCGGGCCTGTACGGCGCGTTCTTCATCTGCACGATCACGGCGCTGTTCGGCGGCCGGCCCGGGATGATTTCGGGCGCGGCCGGGTCGATGGCCGTGGTGATCGTCGCGCTCGTGGTTCAGCATGGGCCGCAGTATCTGTTCGCCACGGTCGTGCTGAGCGGCCTCGTCATGACGCTGTTCGGCGCGCTGCGCCTCGGCAAGCTGATCCGCATGGTGCCGCATCCGGTGATGCTCGGCTTCGTCAACGGCCTCGCGATCATCATTGCGCGCGCGCAGTTCGAGCACTTCAAGGTGCCCGGTCCGCAGGGGCCGCAATGGATGCACGGCCCGGCGCTCGCGCTCATGGCGGGGCTCGTCGCGCTCACCGTGGCGATCGTGTTCGTGCTGCCGCGCGTGACGAAGGCCGCGCCGCCCGCGCTCGTGGCCATCGTCGGCGTGGGGCTCGCCGCGCAACTGCTGCACTTGCCGGTGCGCACGCTCGGCGACATGGCGCACATCGCGGGCGGCCTGCCCACGTTCGCGCTGCCCGCGGTGCCGTTCGACCTTGCGACGCTGAAGATCGTGCTGCCCTACGCCGTGTTGATGGCGATGGTCGGGCTGCTCGAGACGCTCCTCACGCTCAACCTCACCGACGACGTGACGGCCACGCGCGGCCGCCCCAATCGCGAGTGCGTGGCGCTCGGCGCCGCGAATGTCGCTTCGGGCCTGTTCGGCGCGATGGGCGGCTGCGCGATGATCGGCCAGACCGTCATCAATCTCGGCTCGGGCGGCCGCGCGCGTATCTCGGGCGTGACGAGCGGCGTGATGATCCTGCTCTACATCCTGTTCCTTTCGCCGCTGATCGAGCGCATTCCGCTCGCGGCGCTCGTGGGGGTGATGTTCGTAGTGGCCGCGCAGACCTTCGCGTGGGGCTCGCTGCGCGTGCTGCACAAGGTGCCGCGCAACGACGCCGTCGTGATCGTCGCGGTCACGATCATCACCGTGTGCACGGATCTCGCGACGGCGGTGCTCTGCGGCATCGTGATCGCCTCGCTCAATTTTGCGTGGCAGCATGCGCGCGAATTCCGCTGCGATATTCGCGATACAGCGTCGGGCGAGCGCGTGTATGCGCCGCGCGGCACGCTGTTTTTCGCCTCGGCCACCCACTTCCAGATGCTATTCGATATGCAGAACGATCCCGCTCACGTCACGATCGACTGCGCGCATCTGCACGTGGCGGACCATTCGGCCATTGCCGCGCTCGAAGCGGTGCAGGGGCGCTACGAGCGCGCGGGCAAGCGGGTCGGGTTCGCGCATCTTTCGCCGCGTTGCAGTGGATTGCTGGCGCGGGCGGAGGTGGAGGTGCGGGTTTCCGCGTGATGTGCCGAAGGCGGGGATTCCCCGCCTTTTTTGTTTGCGCTGATACGCTCGGGTGAAAGACCCGCATTTTGCTGTCGGTGCACAAAAGTCTCGAAAAAAAGAGACGACGCGTATTGTGGTCCGATAGTCGTTCTGAACCGGTGATGCCAGAATTGATTAGCAATCCGAGACGAGCTCTCTAGAACCACATCTGCATCACAGTGTAACCCGTTGCATTGTCATCTCTCGACGGTGAACGATCGAGGCAGCAGCATTGGGTTGCTCAGGGTAACCGCTTACCCCCGCTGTTAGAATAGCGGCCTTTTTCTGGGAGAGACAAATGTCCTGGTTTATCTATGAGGTGCCCGAATACAATGAAGACGGGGCGCGCATTGAACCCTACAGCGACCTGCGTAGCCGCGTCATGAAAGTAAGTGGGCAGGCAATGGCTGACGAACTGGAAAGCGTCCGCGAAAACGCCGCAACGACGGCGGACACGTCCACGCGCCGGCTACGTGCTGCAGAAAATCCTCACGTATTCCCGATTCCCTATGCCGACTCCATGATCCTGGTCGGGTTCATCTTCGAACTGGAGCGTGAGTTCCGACAATTGGTGGTGTCACCTGTGGAAATGCCCTGGCTGAAAGGCGCATAGAGAGCGAGACGAGCGAAACTGGCCCTGGTGCCGAACGCAAAAGCTCAATGAAGCGCCGATCCCTGCTGGAGCGCCCTCAACTTCGGATACGGTAGTTTGCGCCCGAGGAACGGGGCCCGCAGAACTCGCCTAATTATTGATATTCTCCTCGCAATCCTTCCAGTAGCGCAGCGGATCGCCATGTTGTGGGTAACGTGAACTGAGCCACAGTGACAGCCGGCCCCAATCCGGATGATGGGTGCCCGTTTTCGCGGACCAGATTGACGATCTCTCGAGAATCTGGCCGTTTCCTCGATCACGGACAACCAGGCTGCCGAGCCCGCTTGAACTGTTCGCCTGCGACTCAACCAGATACCTGGGAAGAATCCGGAGTTCAGCGTCCTCGGCCCACCCAAAAAGGGCGCGGACCACGCCAGTGGAATCGCGCAACTCTATGGGGCCACTTTGCGGACGAACGGCAGTCCATCCCTCAGGAAATTCGGCGACAACCTGGCTTGCCTCCTCCCGTACCCACCTCACGCGCCATGCGCGCACCATCGCCTCGCGCAAGGCGGATATCGACGCGTATCCAGCAGGCAATGCGATCGCTAGCGGGAGCGTAATGAGGTTGTCTTTCCAGAGTTTGGCTTCGTCGTCGACGCGCCTGATCTCGGTGAACGTCCCTGCGTCGAATGGGTTCTCGGGCCGACTCGACGTAGTTGCGTTCGAGGCGGGAAGCCCCTCGAAGAGTCGTTCAGCATCAAGACGCGTGAGTTTCGTCTTTCCTTTCTTCATTTGTCCCTCTGCAGCATGATTGATGTCTCGCGAATACCCTGGCCCCGACTGCCGAAGTCACACGTGTTTGAACGGGCGCATGATCTTGTCTGGCGCTATCCGTCTCGCGCGGCTTGTGTCGTCATCCGCGCGCCCAGAGAGTGGTGGGATCGATCCGTGGTGGATTGGATGACAGTGACGGGCAGCGCTCGCTTGCGAGATGACGTTCCCGATAGACGATATTGGCGTGTTACCGCCCGAGCGTGGTCGATTGCGCTTTTTGCCTGCGCCAACCGAAGGAATTAGCCCCCGGCGCGCTTCACCCGATGACCGGACTTTTTGAGCTCTTCGATAATACGGTCACAATGGTCGCCTTGCACTTCAATCGTGCCATCCTTGACCGTTCCACCCGAGCCGCAGGCGGCGCGCAATTGTTTGCCCAGCGAGGCCAGGGCGACGGGGTCGAGCGCCAACCCTCTCACGACCGTCACGCTCTTCCCGCCTCGGCCTTTGGTCTCGCGAACTACCCGCGCGACGCTGTCCCCGGCGGGTTGTGTACTGGCAATCGTCTTGCATAGACATTCTGCGACCGAGCGCCGGCACTCGGGGCACATCCGCCCGCCGTCTGTGGAGTAAACGAGGCCACCCTTCGAACTGCTCTTGACGATAGGCATACACAAAGACATAAAGACCAGCAAGCGGCGAGTTTAGCAGGTTGCGTTTGCTTGCTCCTGAGCTACGCGGAATGAACCTCTGGTCATGGCTCCCGGTGCATCACACCTGTGCGCTCGCGAACTCGTCCGTCTCGAGCGGGCCTTTGAATTTCCATGCGCGATCGGTCGGATAAAAATAATGTGGCGAGATGAAAACACTGAACTTCGCTGCTTTCGCGGCCCTGAATATCCGCAGCATGTTTTCTACGGTCCGGTTCTCCGTCACGCTGGCTCCAACCGCGTCCCAGTTCTTCCCAGGAGGCCGTGGCGAGCACGTCTTCAATGAGGTCGATGTGAATCGCGCACAGTAAAGTCTGTACGGAACAATTCGCATGCGATCGCATCGCAGCACTCGCGGACTCTTCGCGACGATCGAGGCGCAATTGCCGCTGCTCGACAACCCCTAACGAAATCCTGCGCTGGATCTCAGGCGATAACCTTCTGCTCTGCGTCGGCCTGCTCTCGCATGCGACGGGCTTCGTCGCGCAGGAACTGCTGGTAATCGTCCAGATCACCGTCGAAGGGTTCGACGCCGCCCTTGGTGACCAGCCAGAATTCGTCACAGACGGCGCGCAGCAGGGCCCGGTCGTGACTGACCAGCATCACCGTGCCTTCGAATTCGTTGAGCGCCATGGCCAGCGCTTCGCGTGTGGCAAGGTCGAGGTGGTTGGTAGGCTCGTCGAGCAGCAGCAGGTTGGGGCGCTGCCACACGATCATGCGCAACACGAGCCGCGCCTTTTCGCCGCCGCTCATCGTGCTCACTGCCTGGTGGACCGTGTCGCCACTGAAGTTGAAGGTGCCGAGGAAGGTGCGAAGCGATTGCTCGGTGCCGCTCTGGCCTGGGGCGCGCAAGTGCGCCGGTGTGTCCCTGGCGAGGCGGATCATGTGTTCCATTGGCGTGTCGAGCGGGCGCAGCACGTCCAGCTCCTGCTGGGCGAAATAGCCGATGTTCAGGCCTTTGCCTTCGCTGATTTCGCCGGCAATCGGCTTCAGCGCGTGCGCTACCGTCTTCACCAGCGTGGACTTGCCCTGGCCGTTGGCACCGAGAATGCCGATGCGCTGCCCGGCCAGCACGGAACGATTGATGCCCCGCACGATGACCGTAGGCGGCGTGCCCGGCAGTGCGTCAGCCGGCGCGGGGTAGCCGAAGCTCGCGTCCAGCATCGACAACAGCGGGTTCGGGACGTTGAGGGGTTCCTTGAATTCGAAGTTGAACTCCGCGTCCGCAAGCACCGGTGCGATCTTCTCCATGCGTTCGAGCGCTTTGACCCGGCTCTGCGCCTGTTTTGCCTTCGAGGCCTTGGCCTTGAAACGGTCGATGAACTTCTGCAGGTGGGCGATCTTGTCCGCCTGCCTGGCCATCGCGGCCTGCTGCAACTCGAGCTGCTCGGCGCGCATGTCTTCGAACTTGCTGTAGTTGCCGCCATAGCGCACCAGCTTGGCGTTGTCGACGTGCACCGTCACCTGCGTCACCGCGTCGAGGAATTCGCGGTCATGGCTGATCACGACCAGGGTGCCTTGATAGCGCTTGAGCCAGGCTTCCAGCCAAACCAGCGCGTCCAGGTCAAGGTGATTGGTGGGCTCGTCGAGCAGCAACAGGTCGGACGGGCACATCAGCGCGCGCGCCAGTTGAAGTCGCATGCGCCAGCCGCCGGAGAAACTGTTGACCGGCTGGTCAAGCTGCGCGGCCGTAAAGCCCAGTCCCAGGATCAGCGCCTGGGCACGCGCGGGGGCATCGTGTGCGCCGGCGTCGTGCAGGGCCATGTAGGCGTGCGCCATGCGCATGCCGTCGTCGCTGGCCTCGGCGGCGGCGACTTCGGCGTGGGCAGCCAGAAGGGCAGTGTCACCGTCGACCACGAAGTCAGTCGCGCCCTGCTCGGTCTCCGGCATTTCCTGTGCGACCTGGCCCATCCTCCATGCAGCTGGAATCGAGAACTCGCCGCTGTCTTCGTGCAGCGTACCGTTGAGAAGGCCGAAGAAGGACGACTTGCCGGCGCCATTGCGGCCGACAAGACCAATCTTTTCGCCGGGGGTGAAAGTGACGGACGCGCGGTCGAGCACGACTTTAACGCCGCGGCGCAGGGTGACATTACGGACGGAAATCATAAGGAGCGACTTCGGAGAGGAATGGCATGATAGCCGACTGGAAGCACAGGGCCGTCTTTTTTGAGCCGCTTGCGCTTTGCGGCGCCCATGGGTCACAAGGCAAGGGACGCCCTGACGCACCACGCGGACCGGCTGCGGGGCCAGCGAATATCGTGGTGAATGGCGGCTCTAGTCGAGCCCAAACGGTCACAGGATTCAGCGCCATGCCAATGACAGCTTCCAAGGTATAACGGTCGCCGTCGACTTCATAGGCCAGCAGTGATTGATGGGAGGCGCGACAGGCTGTGTGAGCTTGCCCACGCTATTCGTCTGGTTAGGCTTGTTACGTCTTGTTACAACTCCTAGACTGCATTCCACATTGGCCGCGGGGGCGGTCAAGATGAGAAGGAAAAAGCTGCTGACGGGGACGGCAGCTGCGGCCATGATCGGGCAGCGCGCTCGCGGGGTGCGGCACTGAGATGCACGCGCGAGACCATGAGGGGGGCTCACGACGTATTCGTAGCCCGCGAGCGCGCAAAAAAGGCGACGTGGCAGATGTAGAAGCCAATTTCAGGGGACACGTCTTGAACGAGTTGCTCAGCGAGAGCCAGCAAAAACTGGCCGTCGAACCCGGTCGTCGTTCAGTCAACATCCAGTCCGCGAGCCGCTCCTCGCGAATGCACACCCAGTGCGACGTAGAGGGCGCACTTTGCCTTAGACGCGTGCGTTCGGGTGGCGGAGAGTCGATGCTCGTGCGGTTGTTCCAGCTGACGGAGCCTGTGAGGTTTGCGGCTACCTTCGACGCGAAGGACATTGTCGCGTACGGCGTTGGGGCACCCCTGCTTCGCATCCTGCAGGGTGACGCTGAATTTCGCTCCGCGGCCGGGATATTGTTGGCCAAAGGATATCGGCTATCTCTTGGAGAGGGCCGCCTCGAACTGACGATGGCCGGCAAGGTCCCGAAAGACCAGCGGGACACCCTCTCGGATAGCCTGTCGGTCGCGGCGAGCCGCCTTGAAGCCCTGACCGGCGGCGCGGCGAATTCGGAGGCCAGTCTCGGTCGTATCCGCAGGCCTTGGCTCGTGGCGTCGACCCTGGCAGCGGTTGTGTACTTTTTCAGTCATCTGGCCTCGTACTCCCCGGTGTTACCGCTTTCTCTTCTACCTGCCATTGTCAGCGGTGCTGCGCTCCTTTCCGCGGTGGCGTTCCTGATACAGCGTTCAACGCTGAAAGAACACGCGCTTGCGGGAGCGGTCGCGCTCGACGTCGTGATGTGGGGTGTCTTCAGTTCGGTGTTTTTCAGTAGCGCAATTTGCATTCTTTTGAATGACTATGCCGGCGCGCGCGTAGTGCCGGTGCTATCGCTCGCCGTCGACGGCACTGTCCACATCGCGCACGGAAAACACACGTCCTGCGCACTCGTCCTTGACGCGTCGACACCAGTCGTCCTGGACGACAAACGGATCCGCACTTTGCCGATGCCGTGCTCGCTGGCCTATCGGCACAACGATTCTTTCGAGAACAGGTACGACGTGCAGATCAATCCCGGGCTGCTCGGGGCCCCGTTCGTACAGTCAATCTCAGTGCACGAGTGACCGCGGCGTCACCCCCTCAATCCGCGTGAGAATCGACGCACCCGCGCCCCACGCCTCAATCATGTGGCGCTTGCCGTGGCGTCCTCGGCATCAGTGAGACGAGCGTGTATGGCGAAACTCGCTGCGCTGGGTGCTCCGTGCGACGCCTCCAGCGGGCTCGCCTGACCGGGACAGAGAGCCCTACGCGCAACTTTCGCGACGGGAGCGAGGCCAACTCCCCCACTATCTATCCAACACCGGAAGTGGGGAGCTTCCGCCGTGCGATTCGCGACGCCAGACATATACTTCGCGTGGACGATGGGCCTTCGGTCATCCCGTGTCCGAAACCTACTGTTGGCGCAGCGATTGCACGTGCATGAGGGCCGCCGGGACCAGGTCGACTAGAAAACTTCCATTGTCATTTTAATTTTCGAGTTCTATTGGCAGGGCAGGGGCAAGAGTTCTCAAGTCTATTGCTCGTTTTCTCGGGTCTATTGTGCAGGGACACGCCCGCGCAAAAAAAGCTTGACCTGGAGTGCACTCGAAGTCTCACCATTCAGAACGTCGATGAGGAGAAGCGCATGAAGATTGGCGAACTGGCCGCGCTCACGGGCCTTTCGGCCCACACGATTCGCTACTACGAACGCATCGGGCTGATTCCCTATGCGGTGCGCAACGCAACGGGCCAGCGTGCTTACGACCGCTCGGTGCTCGAATGGATCGAGTTTCTGGGCCGTCTGAAGACCACGGGCATGCCGATTCAGGGCATGTTGCGCTACGCGCAGCTGCGTGCGGCGGGCAAGGCAACCGAGCGCGAGCGCGGTGAATTGCTGGCGGCGCACCGCGAAGCGGTGCGTGCGCAGGTGGCGGAACTCCAGGCGTGTCTTCTCGTCCTCGACAACAAGATCGAAGGTTATTCCCACGCCATGCAAAGGAACGAGAATGCACACCACGATGAATCAGCACAGCGACGCCCAGCAGGAAAGCCGCCTCGCAAGAGGCAAGCGCATGCTCTCGGCGATTGACGGCAGCGGCGGCGAGCACGTGATCGACTCGCTTGCCGACATCGCGCCGGATTTCGCGCAGTATCTGCTCGAATTTCCCTTCGGCGACATCTACGCGCGGCCGGGTCTCGACCTGCGCTCGCGCGAGATCGCCACCATCGCGGCGCTTACGGCGATCGGCCACGCGCAGCCGCAGCTCAAGGTCCATATCGCGGCGGGCCTGAATGTGGGCCTCACGCGCGAGGAGATCGTCGAGACGATCATGCAGATGGCCGTTTATGCGGGCTTTCCGGCGGCGCTCAACGGCCTGTTCGCGGCGCGTGAAGTGTTTGCCCAAGGGGGTTGAGGTGTGCGCGGCATGCGTCGGCGCGATCCTCGATCGCGCCGACGAACCGCGCAATGACCCGCGCCACGTCCGCCGGCGCCTCCAGCGGCGACAAGTGTCCCGTTCCAGGCAGGATGTGCATCGCCGCGTGCGGGATGCGCGGCAGCAGTTCCGCCTGCAGCGTCGCCACGCGATCCACCTGGTCAAGCTCGCCTGAAATGACGATGGTCGGCACGTCGATCGCTGCCACCGCCTCGGTGATGTCTTCGCGCATGGCCACGTTCGGCCAGGCCGCCCTGGCCTGGGGCGCAGCCTTCAGGCTGTCCTCGATGACTTGCTCGCGCCGGGCGGCGTCGAGCGGTTTTGCGGTCAGCACGTGATCGATGACGTATTCGACCGATGCGCGCGATTGATACGCACCGGTCAACGTCGCGCGCTGCTCGTCCGACAGGACCATCGGCGACGGCGGCGAAGGCGCCACGAGCACGAGGCCTTCGAGCCCGTCTGGCCGACGCGATGCGATCAGTTGCGCGACCTTGCCGCCCATCGAATGCCCGACGAGGACGTAGCGCGGCAGACCCAGCGCCTCGATGACACCCTCGGCGTCGGCGGCGAGATCGGCGATGCGGTAGCCCTCGGCAGGCGCCTCGGAATCGCCCCAGCCGCGGTGATCGGTGGCCACGATCCGATAGCGGTCCGACAGTTCGCTCGCTACGCCGTCCCACGTGCGCGACGAGCCGCCGTAGTAGTGCAGGCACACCAGCGTCAGCTCGCCGCTGCCTTGCTCCTTGACGTGAATCCGTGTGCCGTTCGACTCGATTTCCATTGCCAGGCTCCTTCCCGGTTGGGTGATGGATGCATGGTAGATTCAAGCCGTGGGTTTGATAATTGCCGTTCCAGTGTGGTCAGTCGATAATTCAATTATCGAATCGGAGGATGCAATGGACCGACTGACGAGTCTCGGCGTCTTTGTCGCCGCCGTAGAGGAGGGCAGCCTCGCCGCGGCGGCGCGGCGCTTCGGGCTGTCGGCCGCGATGGCCGGCAAGCACGTGAGCGCAATCGAGGCCGAACTGAATGCGCGGCTGCTCCAGCGAACGACGCGGCGCCTGAGCCTGACCGATGTCGGCCACACCTATTACGAGCGCTGCAAGCGGATTCTCGAAGCGTTCGACGAAGCGAACCGGGAGGCAAGCGATTCCCAGCTCACGGCGCGCGGCGTGCTGCGCGTCGCCGCGCCGGTGACGTTCGGCGCGATGCATCTGGGCGGGGTCGTCGCGCGCTATCTGGAGGACCATCCGCACGTGAACGTGGAAGTGCTGCTCGGGGACCGCTATGTGGACCTCATCGATGCGGGCGTCGATGTCGCGATCCGGATCGGACGGCTGCAGCACCCGGGGCTCGTGACGCGCCGGCTGGCACCGTGCCGGATGGTCGTGTGTGCGTCGCCCGCGTATCTCGAGCGCCATGGCACCCCGCGCACTCCCGACGACCTGCGGCGCGCGCAGCGCCTCGCCTTCAGCGAGGCCGTCTCGGCCGGCGACTGGACCCTGCTCGACGCGAGCAGCCGCGCACACGTCATCGACGGACCGTGCCGGCTGGCGGCCAGCAATACGCAGATGCTGCTCGGTGCCGCGCTGGCCGGAGCCGGCATCGCCTATGGTCCGACCTTCGTGTTCGGCGAGCACCTCGGGCGCGGCGAACTGGTGGCGCTGCTGCCGGACTATCGCGCGACCGAGCTGGCGATTCAGGCGGTGTATCCGGGCGTGCGGCGCATACCGCTCAAGGTGCACCGGTTCGTCGATTACCTCGCGGAGACGTTTGGCGACGAACCGCCCTGGGATCGCAAGGCGATGCCTTAAACGAGCGCTATCGAATGGCATGTGCCAGCCGCGGTTGAATGGAGTTGTCGCCTGGCCGACAATCTTTCGGTGAGTCCGCACGCATCATGAGGACTCTCTGGAGTTCACCAAACCCAACCAAGGAGCGTCGACATGGCTTCACCCTGTGTCAATGTCAAGAACGACGTGTCACCCGCCGAATGGGAGGCGCGCGTCAATCTGGCAGCTGCTTATCGCCTCACCGCGCTGTTCGGCTGGGACGATCTGGTGTTTACCCATATCTCGGCGCGCGTGCCCGGCCCGGAGCATCATTTCCTGATCAACCCGTACGGCATGATGTTCGAGGAAATCACGGCGTCCTCGCTGGTGAAGATCGACCTCGACGGCCGCAAGGTCAGCGAGTCGCCGTACGACATCAATCCGGCCGGCTTCACGATTCACAGCGCCGTGCATGCAGCACGTGACGACGCGCACTGCGTGATGCACACCCATTCGATCAACGGCGTTGCCGTGTCGGCCCAGGAGGCGGGACTGCTGCCGCTCTCGCAGCAGTCGCTCGGGGTGTTGGCGTCGCTCGGTTACCACGACTACGAGGGCCTTGCCCTGAACGAAGCCGAAAAGCCGCGTCTGGTTCGAGACCTCGGTGACAAGACGTATCTGATGTTGCGTAACCACGGACTGCTGACTGTCGGCAGCACGCCGGCGGACGCCTTTGTCGCGATGTACTTCTTCGAGGCGGCCTGCATGATCCAGGTGCGCGCGCAGTCGGGCGGCACAAAGCTGACGCCAATCGCGCAGCCGATTCTCGACGGCTTCAAGCAGCAGATCGTGGCGGTGACGCGCGGCGTCATGCCAGGGGCGCTCGTCTGGCCCGGACTGCTGCGCCGGCTCGATCGAGCCTGTCCGGGGTATGCGGACTGACGTTCGAGACGACGCGATCCGCGCTCGATTGACGGCATTGCGATGGGCCGGTTAGGCTCGGGCCATGCGCCCATCCAAAGTCGATCTGAATCTCTTCGTCGTGTTCGAGGCCGTCTATCGAACGCGCAACCTCACGCGCGCGGCGGAGTTGCTGTTCATCACGCAGCCCGCCGTGAGCAACGCGCTCGCGCGCATGCGCAAGGCATTCGACGATCCGTTGTTCGTGAGCACGCCGGCCGGCATGATGCCCACGCCGGTTTCCGAAAACATCATTGGGCGCGTGCGCGAGGCGCTGCAGTTGCTCGATTCGAGCACCCACGCCGGTGAACGCTTCGATCCGGCCTCGTCGCAGCGAACCTTCCGGCTCAGCATGAACGACCTGACCGAGACCATGCTGCTGCCTGCGCTGGAAGAGGTGTTGCAGCGTCTTGCGCCGGGCATCCGCATCGAGAGCTACTTCACGACGCGCCGCGACGTTCCCGAAGCGCTGGCGAGCGGCGCGGTCCATCTGGCGATCGACGCGCCGCTCATCGACGATCCGTACCTGGAGCAGGAGCCGATGGGCCGCGACCGTTATGCGTGCATGCTGCGCCAGGGCCATCCGTTCGCGAAGAAGAAGCTCACGATCGACGACTACCTGCGCTTCGGCCATATTCATGTGTCCAGCCGCCGGCAGGGACCCGGTCTCGTCGATGCCGAACTCAACAAGCTGGGACTCCGCCGCACCATCCAGACCCGCGTTCAGCACTATCTCGTCGCGCCCTTGATCGCGATGCGCACCGATCTCGCCCTGACTGCGCCGCTCATGTTGCTCAAGCGCTATGACGCACGCATCCTGGCGCTGCCGTTCGATCTCCCCGATCTCGAGACGCATGGCTACTGGCACCGCAGCGTCACGGCCGATCCGGCGCATCGCTGGCTGCGCGAGCAGATTGGCCGTCTCATGCGCAAGCAGCGACCGTAGGTGTCACGAATCGTTATGGCGCAGTATCACCAGAATAAATTTCCTGAATAGCCCGTGTGCCAGTATCGTTGCCGTCATGTTCAGATGAGGTTGGCATGGCGGAACTCTTCCTGGTACGGCACGGGCAGGCGTCGTTCGGCGCCGAAAACTATGACGAGCTTTCAGCTTGCGGCGTCACCCAGTCGCGCTGGCTGGGCGAATATTGCGCGCAGGCAGGGCTGACGTTCGATCGTGTCGTGACCGGCACGATGCGGCGGCACGCGCAGACCGCCGACGCTTTGCTCACCGCGATGGGCGGCACGCCGGCGGAAATCGTGCAGGACGCGGATCTGAACGAGTACGATTTTCACGGCCTCTTTTCCGCGCTCGGCGAGAGCGGTCTGGCGCCCGGCCTGCTCGCCGAAGGCTCGATGAAGCACTTCTTCAAGGGGCTCAAGCAGGTCTTGCAGCTCTGGTCCGAAGATAAGCTGCCGGGCCGCGTTCCCGAGACCTGGGGGCAGTTCCAGGCGCGCTGCGAGCGTGCGCGTCTCGCCATTCAGCGCAGCGGCGGCAAGCGCATTCTGGTGGTGAGTTCGGGCGGACCGATCGCGGTGTTCACCCAGCAGGTTCTGCAGGCGCCGGCTGCGGCCGCCATCGCGCTCAACATGCAGATCCGCAACAGCAGCGTGAGCCAGTACGTCTTCAACGACAGCGCCATGTCGCTGGTCACCTTCAACACCCTGCCGCATCTCGAACCGGCCGGGAGGCGCGATCACGTCACCTATGGCTGATTCGAATCCGGATTCCCGCTCCATGATGAATGCAAGTCTTCAGTTCGATGTCGATGCACTCGCGCGCTATCTGGCCGCGCACGTGCCCGGCTTTCAGGGGCCGATGGTCGTCGAGAAGTTCGCTGGCGGACAGTCGAACCCCACGTTTCTGCTCGAAGCGAAAAGCGGCCGCTATGTGCTGCGGCGTCAGCCGCCCGGCGAACTGCTCAAGTCCGCGCATGCGGTGGACCGCGAATTCCGCGTGCTGAGCGCGCTCGGCGATACACCGGTTCCTGTTGCGCGGGCCTTGCATCTTTGCGAGGACCGCGACGTGATCGGCAGCCTGTTCTACGTGATGAGCTTCGAAGAAGGCGAAATCTATTGGGCCCCTTCGTTGCCCGCGTTGCCCGTTGAAGAGCGCGGCGCTGTGTACGACGCGCTGATCGGCACGATGGCGGCCCTGCACGATGTGGATGTCGAGGCCGTTGGCCTCGCCGACTACGGCCGCGCGGGCAACTACTTCTCACGGCAGATCGAAGTCTGGACGAAGCAATATCGCGCGGCGCAGACCGACGAACTCGACGCCATGGAAGCGCTGATCGCCTGGCTGCCGGCGCACTGTCCGGCCGAAGCGGGCAAGCCTTCGCTCGTGCACGGCGACTTTCGCATCGATAACCTGATCTTCCACCGCGGCACGCCGAAGGTTCGCGCCGTGCTCGACTGGGAACTCTCCACGCTCGGCAATCCGCTCGCCGACCTCGCGTACTTCTGCATGTGCCTGCGGCTGCCGCCCAAAGGCCATATCGGTGGTCTCGCGGGGCTGGACAGGGCGGCGCTTGGCGCGCCGGACGAGGCCGCGATCGTCGAGCGGTATTGCCGCTTGCGGGGAATCGGGCCGATCGAGCACTGGAATTTTTACCTGGCGTTCAGCTTCTTCCGGCTGGCCGCCATCGCGCAGGGTGTGAAGAAACGTGCGCTGGGGGGCAACGCATCGCATGAGAAGGCGCGCCAGGTCGGTGAAATGGCCGGTGCGCTCGCGAAGATGGGTGTGGACGTCATCTGACGCCAGGCATTTGACGCGGACACGCGACTACATTGAGGAGACAGTTGTGACTACTGATTTGTTCGATCTGGGCGGAAAGATTGCATTGGTCACCGGCGCGAGCCGTGGCATCGGCGAAGAGATCGCGAAGCTGCTCGCGGAACAGGGCGCCCATGTGATCGTGTCGAGCCGCAAGCTCGACGACTGCGAGACCGTGGCGCGCGGCATCCGGGAAGCGGGCGGCAGCGCCGAGGCGTATCCGTGCCACGTGGGGCGTCTCGACGACATTCAAGGCGTTTTCCAGCACGTCCGCTCGAAACATGGCCGGCTGGACATCCTCGTGAATAACGCGGCGGCGAATCCGTATTTCGGCCACATTCTCGACACCGATCTGTCGTCGTTCGAAAAGACGGTGGAGGTCAATCTGCGTGGCTACTTCTTCATGTCGGTCGAGGCGGGCAAGCTGATGCGCGAGCACGGCGGCGGTGCGATCGTCAACACGGCTTCCGTCAATGCGCTGCAGCCCGGCGACAAGCAGGGCATCTATTCGATCACCAAGGCCGCCGTGGTCAACATGACGCGGGCATTTGCCAAGGAGTGCGGACCGTTCGGCATCCGCGTGAACGCGCTGCTGCCGGGCCTCACCAAGACGAAATTCGCCGGGGCCCTGTTCGAAGACCAGGCCCTGTATGAAAGCTGGATGACGAAGATACCGCTGCGCCGCCATGCGGAGCCTCGCGAGATGGCCGGCACCGTGCTCTATCTCGTCTCCGGCGCGGCGAGCTACACCAACGGCGAGTGCATCGTCGTGGACGGCGGCCTGACGGTTTGACGATGGGAGCGGCGCGCGTCATGGACCCGCGCGCCGCACGACATTCACCCCGATTCAAGGAAGAGCGAGATGGACTTTGCCTATAGCCCGAAAGTCGAAGCGCTGTGCACGCAGTTGCGCGTGTTCATGGACACGCATATCGTGCCGCGCATCCACCAATGGCACGAAGAAGTGAGCGCGGGGCAGTATCCCGTTTCCTTCATGGAAGACCTGAAGGAGAAGGCGCGTGCGGAAGGCCTCTGGAACCTGTTTCTGCCGCATCTGCGCGACGACGAACCGGGCACGCGGCTGACCAATCTCGAGTACGCACCGCTGGCCGAGATCATGGGGCGCGTGTCGTGGGCCTCCGAGGTGTTCAACTGCAATGCGCCGGACACGGGCAACATGGAACTACTCCATATGTTCGCGACGCCCGCGCAGCGCAAGAAGTGGCTCGAGCCGCTGCTCGACGGCAAGATCCGTTCGGCGTTTGCGATGACGGAGCCCGCAGTGGCGTCGTCGGACGCGACCAATATCACCACGTCGATTCGACTCGACGGCGACGACTATGTGATCGACGGCCGCAAATGGTTCATCACGAACGCGGCGCACCCGAACTGCCAGTTGTTCATCGTCATGGGCAAGACGGACCCGGACGCGCCCGCGCACAGTCAGCAAAGCATGATTCTCGTGCCGCGCGATACGCCAGGCGTGACGATCATCCGCAATATCACCGTGGTCAATCACACGGCCCCCGAAGGCCACTGCGAGATCGAATTCAAGGGTGTGCGCGTGCCGCGCTCGAACCTGCTCGGCGAAGAAGGCAGCGGTTTCGCGCTCGCCCAGGCGCGTCTCGGACCGGGCCGCATTCACCATTGCATGCGTTCGATTGGCGCCGCCGAACTGGCGCTCGAACTGATGATCGAGCGCGCACAGGCGCGCACGGCGTTCGGCAAGAAGCTCTATCAGCACGGCTCCGTTGGCGAGTGGATTGCGAAGTCGCGTATCGAAATCGATCAGGCAAGGCTCTTCGTGCTGAAGGCGGCCTGGATGATCGACAACGTGGGTGCGAAGGAGGCGCGCAAGGAAATCGCCATGATCAAGGCGCTCGTGCCGGGCGTGCATACCGCCGTATGCGAGCGCGCGATCCAGACCTTCGGCGCGATGGGGCTGAGCCCCGACACGCCGCTGGCGGACAGCTGGACCTGGGGGCGTGCATTGAAGTTCGCCGATGGCCCGGACGAGGTGCATCTCCAGAGCATTGCGCGCATGGAGATCAAGGCGCGGCCCTATGAGCCGGGCCATGAGAGTCCTTACCTGACGCGTTAGCGAGCCGTTCCGGCTTCTGTCGACCAGTTCGCACACGCACCAGCATGCGCAGCAGCTCCCGACGGATTACCCGTTATTGGCAGGCCTGTACCTGGCCGTCATGGGGTGGGAAATCGTCTCGTGCGCACTCTCGAGCGTACGTAGGCAAGCCGACGCACGTTCACTGGGCAACCATGCTGTTTGTCCTGTTATGCCACGGTGCCGGGGCGTCGTCGCCTGACCGCCTCACACGTCAGCGATGACGGAGTCCCTTGCCGCAATGCCGGGCTTGAAAGGTTCGGCTGCCGTGCTTTTCCGACATGGGAATCTGCAATGCCGGATTCGGTGCATGAAGTGTCGTGCCTGGAAATTTTCTCCGTTCAGGGCCTCATGTTCGGCGGGGTCACGCGCTCACTTGCGAGCGATCTGCGCCACCATTTAACAAGTTGAACAAAAGCATTCCATAGACTAGAGTGGTCCGTAGCCTCTATCTTCAGACATTTTTCTGATCCACAACACGCATAGTGGACAACGGGCGTTCTCGTCGTCGATCACAGTGATCCATGACAGATGCGCTAATGGCATACATCGCGAGCCCGTTCCAGGGGACTCGATTTTCTATCGATCTTCGCAGTCGTCGAGATTTCGCTGTGACGCGCATTCGTCGAATGCGTGTCGACGTTCATGCCGGCATTGGTGCATAAGCCGATCACGGGCGCGCACGCTTACCGATGGATTCGCGGCTTGCTCTGCGCTACAGACAAAACGATCAGTAGTGCCATACTATTTTTACTCGTTTCTGCTTCAAAATGAATTTTGAGGCGGCTACGACCGGGTATCTCGTCACGACACGATATGCGGCAAGGGGATCGCCATGTACTCCACATGGAAGGTAGGTTGCATTGCGAACCATGTTCGTTGTGCCTTGATCGCGCTAGCCATGCTGGCGATCGCCGCATTCCAGCCTGCCGCGGGACAGGGCTTCGCCATCAAGGATCTCGGCGCGCTCCCCGGTGGCGACTACAGCAACGCCCTCGGAATCAACGAACGCGGCCAGGTAGTCGGTTACTCGATAACCGCAGCCGGGGCCACGCACGCCGTTCTGTTTGAGAACGGCGAGGTTCACGACCTGGGCACACTCCCGGGTGGCAGCTCCAGCACGGCCACCGCGGTCAACAATCGCGGCCAGGTGGCCGGTACCTCGAATACGGCGCGAGGGGACCAGCACGCCTTCCTGTTCGATCACGGGGTGATGACTGACCTGGGTACGCTCCCCGGTGGCAACTTCAGCGCAGCTGCCGGGATCAACGAACGCGGCCAGGTGGTGGGTTACGCGACCAATCTACGCGGGTATGTGCACGCCGCCCTGTTTGAAAACGGAGTCGTGATCGACCTCGGCACGTTTGCCGGTGGCAGCGATAGCGGCGCTTTAGGGATCAACAACCTCGGCCAGGTGGTCGGCTACTCATCGAACGCAAGCGGATATGCTCACGCGTTCCTGTTCGAACATGGTGTCATGACGGACCTGGGCACGCTTTCCGGTGGAGGGCTCAGCCATGCTCAGGGGATCAATGAGCGCGGCCAGGTGATCGGCATTTCGTCCGTCGCAAACGGGGACGTGCACGGATTTCTGTTTGAAAACGGGGTGATGACCGATCTGGGCACGCTCCCTGGTCGCAACAATAGCAATGCTTTCGGGATCAACAATTCCGGTCAGATAGTTGGCGAGTCGGATACCGGATGCTGTCCGTACTTGCCGCACGCGTTTCTGTCTGAACACGGAACGATGACTGACCTGGGAACCCTTCCGGGAGACAACTTCAGCGAAGGTGTCGGGGTCAACGGAAGCGGCCAGATCGCAGGTAATTCGTCGTCTCACGCCATTCTCTGGACACGAGGAAAATGAGTCTCAAGAATTACTCGTTCTAACCATCGTCCAGGTCTCGGTATCGAGGTCCTGGTTGACGTATTTCTCCGCTCTCGCATAACACTGTGACCGTCGATCGACATTACGAGAAGGCTTGAGATATCGAAGCTTTTGACCGCTTCCTTGCGGTGTGCCAGGCGACGCCGAGGATACCGTACGATTCCTGGAAATCAAAGTCCGGGTGGAACAGTATCAAACCTGCCGATACATGGCATGGCAAACGGAGCCTTCGGATCTGCACTTATACACTGGCGCCCAGTTCTTTGGCGGCCGCCAACGCGATGAGGAGGTCCAGGTGCGCTCCCCCCGCGTTCTTGAACATGGTCGCCATTCCGCTTCGTTTTGGCGCGGCCCGAACCATTTCGAAAAGATCGCCCTTGATATCGCCTGGCGTCAGCGAGCCGTTGGCAATGGCTTGCATGATGTCTCCAGCCTCGACTGCCGTCGCTCTGAAGTCGACGAAAACGTCAGATTGCTCAATCACGTCGTCATCGGCCTCGCGCATGTCGGGCCGGTATCCGCCGACCAGATCGACATGTGCGCCGGGCTTCAGGAACCGACCCTTGATGATCGGACTGACGGTGCAAGTGGCCGCGGAGACGATATCGGCCTGTGATACTGCGTCGTCGACATCCGTGACCACGTCGATCGTCCGGCCAAGTGGCATCAATGATTGAGCGACGCTACCAAGCTTCTGCGGAGTACGGTTCCACAGCACGATCCGCTCGATGGATGGCCTGACATGGACATGCGCCTGCGCCAGCGCGAGCGAGATAGGTCCTGCTCCGATTACGAGCAGGGTCTTACTGTCGTTGGCGGACAATATTGACGATGCCAGCGCCGAGTCTGCTGCGGTCTTCCAGCGCGTGACTTCCGGGCCATCGAGTATGCACGAGATGGACTTCTTGTCTTCGTCGATCACCACGAAGATGGCGTCCTCGGTCGGCAGCGGTGGTTCTCTATGGGCATTTGGAGGAAAGATGGAACAGACCTTGACGCCCGCCCCATGGCCGGGTAGCACGACGCCTCGAGAAAACACGCTGAACGGGCCGCTTTGAAGGAGCAGATCCTCAGTGCGAGGCCGCGCTCCGCGGTGACCGTCACGAAGTGCCTCGATTGCGCGCTCCCACGTCATGACTGAACGAATATCGCGCGCGGACAACATCACTGCGCTCATCTGGTCACATCCTCTGTCTTTGCGAAAGTCCGGTTCTTGAACTCACGGTCGAAAACCTCTTTCTATCCAGCGGTGGTGAGAGTGAGCACTCGATTGCGAAGACGATCGAGCGCTTCACCGCGTGCGCGGTCCTGATCAAGCCGATTGACCGATGACGGCAACAGGATCACCAAGAACATCCATTCCTGGTGAGACGCCGAGACCCGGCTGAGCCGAGACGGCCATGTAGCCGTCGTTCAGTTCGGGTCCCCCCGAAGCGACAGTGATGCTGTGGTACTCGTGGAACGCCGACGACTGGAAGTGAAAACCGGATGGCGTCGAGTGCGCGAGGTGGCAAAGCGCGGCAGTCGCAATTTCTCCGCCCCACGAGTCTTCGATTGTCAGCGAAATTCCCATGGTGACGGCGAGATCGCGAAATTGCCTGGCCTTCGTCAGACCGCCTACGCGACTCACCTTGAGATTGACCACGTCCATCGCGCGGTCCTGGCAGCCACGCATCAGCAAGCGAATGTCTTCCATGCATTCGTCGAGGATCATTGGATGATCCGTATGCTGCCTGACCGTGAGGCATTCCTCATAGCTGGGGCACGGCTGTTCGAGGTAGATATCGACGTCCCGAATGGCTTTGACAACGCGCAGCGCTTCGTGCTGCCGCCACCCGGTGTTCGCATCTGCCGCCAGGACGTTGCCGGGGCGCAGTTCAGCCGACACCTTGCGGATTCGCTCGATATCCGAATCTGGACCCGCACCGACCTTCATCTGGAACTGTTTGAAGCCCTGGTCCTGATACTCCCGGATTTTTTGTGCCATCGCATCGGGGTCCTGCCGACTCACCACCTTGAAGAGCTTGACCGCGTCTTGAAGACGCCCGCCAAGCAGGTTGTAGACCGGCTGGCTGGTCGCCTTCCCGAGGATGTCCCAGCACGCCATATCCAGCGCCGACTTCACATACGGATGACCTTTGAGAAGTTCGTCCATGCGAACATTGATCCGACCAATCTGGCACGGGTCTTCCCCGACCAGGCCCTCCGCAATCTTGATGAGGCCTGCGCGAGCGCCTTCCGCATAGGCGGGCAGATAGGCCGGTCCAAGCGGGCAAATCTCGCCAACACCGGTGAGCCCGGAGTCCGTTTCGACGATGACCACGGTTGAGTCGAACGACGCGAACGAAAACGTCGACCAGCTATAGGAACCCTCCTTCAGAGGTAGGTCGACCTGGTAGAGAGAGATTTTCGTGATCTTCAAGGTGGCGCCTCCATGCCGTTTGCGTGTTGATGCGGAAAACTATAA
Organism: Paraburkholderia sp. EG286A; assembly: GCF_040965375.1. NCBI lineage: Bacteria > Pseudomonadati > Pseudomonadota > Betaproteobacteria > Burkholderiales > Burkholderiaceae > Paraburkholderia > Paraburkholderia sp. EG286A. The sequence goes on along the minus strand of NZ_JBFRCB010000005.1, from coordinate 728,447 downwards.
TTGCCCGCAGTCAAAAAAAATTGTACGTTTCGGACAATCGATGGCACGGCAATGGAGGCAACCCATGCGGGGCGATTACTCTTTTCTGCGACCGGGCAAGTCCGCGCCAGAGGTCGGTGCGCCGCTCAGAATCGGCATCGCACCGACTCCGGACTTCACCCTGATGTCGCTTTCGTGCTTTGTCGAGTTTCTGCGATTGTCGGCGGACGAGTCGGACTTCAGCAGGCAAATCTACTGCGCGTGGGACCTTCTGTCTCACGAGATGTCGCCCATTCGATCGAGTTGCGGTTTTGCGATGATGCCGACCAGACTCTTCGGCGATCCGTCCGAATATGACTACGTTGTGGTGCACGGCGGTCTGCTTCATAGTGCGGAGCCGATCCCCGACGAGCTTTACCGATTTATACAATCCTGCGTTGCAGCACGCGTTCCCGTCGTCGGGCTATGCACAGGTCAATTCGTTCTTGCCGAACTGGGATATCTGGCCGGAAAGCGATGCGCTGTTCACTTCTCGCTCACGCAAGCGATGCAGAACAACTTTCCGGACGTCATCGCTGTGACGGATGCCCCTGTCGTAGCGGACGGCGGATTCATTACATGTCCGGGCGGTCTTGCGGCGATCAACCTTGCAATGCACCTGGTTACGACCCACTGTGGAAATACGCGATCGCACAAGGCACTTCACTATTTGATGGCCGATCGGGGATTCGAGGAAATACAGGCTATGAAGGACGACTCGGAGATCGGCCTGCATTGCCCGGACCGGCGGGTCGTGAACGCAGTCGGCTTGATGAGGCAACGAACATTTGAGCCAGGTTCGATTGCGGGCATTGCACAGGCAATCGGGACAACCGAGCGAGAACTTACCCGACTTTTCAGGAAGCATCTGCGTGTCGCGCCCCTTCAGTATTGGAGGGGCATGCGCCTGAATGCCGCAAAATGGATGGTGGTCAACAGCGACCGGTCGATTACGCAGATCGCATACGAGTGCGGTTTTACAGACAGCTCACATCTCATACATTGGTTCAAGCGCGAATTCAATGTCACCCCATCGAAGTTGCGAAGGCTTCAGTCAGACCTGGGAGTCCACTAAGGCGGGTCGATAGCCTGGCATCGAAGTCGGCGAGCGTCACTGTTCCATAGTGCGCCGGGTTGCGCTTTTCTCCTTTGCACACTCAGTCGAGCGGCACGATGAGACGGTCGATGACCGCGGCCGTCAACGGTCGCACGCCGCGCCACCATGCAAACGCTTCGGCGGCCTGTTCGACCAGCATGCCCACGCCGTCGGCGACACCGTGTACGCCCGCGTTGCGCGCGAGCCGCAGGAACGGCGTGAGCCGCTTTCCGTACACAAGCTCGTAGGCAATGCCATCCGGGCTGAACACGCCCGGAGGGACGGGTGGCAGGTCGCCCGTCAAGCTTGCGGACGTCGCGTTGACCACAAGGTCGAAGCGGCCTTGCGTCGCGAGATCACCATAGCCGCAGGCGCGTAAGCCCGAACCGCGCGAGCCGACCTGGACGACCAGTGCCTCGCCTTTGGACACATCGCGATTGGCGACGACCAGTTCGGCAGGACCCGCGGCGAGAAACGGCAGCAGCGCGCCGCGCGCTGCGCCGCCCGCGCCGAGCATCAGCACGCGTTTGCCGGCAAGCGGGACGCCGAGATTGACTTCGATATCGCGCAACAAGCCAATGCCGTCGAAATTCTCGGCAATGATCCGGCCGTTCTCGAACTTGAGCGCATTGGCGGCACCTGCCAGAGTCGCGCGCTCGCTGCGCTCGTCGGCGAGCGCGAAGGCCTTGAGCTTGAAGGGCGCGGTGACGTTCATGCCCTTGCCGCCATCCGCAGCGAACTGGCGCACGGCCTTTGCGAAGCCATCTTCAGGGTCGAGCGGACCTTCGATTGCGACGTAGGACATCGCCTGTTGCGTCGCTTCGGCAAACAGGCCGTGAATCAACGGAGATTTCGTGTGTCCGATCGGGTGGCCGATCACTGCATACGGGTCAGTCATGGTGGCTCACTTCGAGTAGAGAACGCCTTCGCATTGCATCGTGTCGATCTCGGCAGCGGAAAAACCGAGCGATTGCGCGACCTCCGTGTTGTGCTGCCCAAGATCCGGCGCGAGGTCGCGAATGGTCGTGTCGCAATCGGAAAAGCGGAAAGGCAGGTTGGGCAAACGCAGCGTTCCATAGCGCGGGTGATGCTGCTCGACCACCATGCCGCGCGCCTGGATCTGCGGATCGTCGAGCACCTCGTCGATGCGCTGCACCTTTGCGCAAGGCACATCGATGCCATCGAGCAGTTCGAGCACCTGCGCGACGGGCCGCGCGGCGACCCACGGCTGCACGACAGACAGAATCGCCTGCCGGTGCACGTTGCGGCCGACGCTGTCGTAAAAGCGCATATCGCTGCCGAATCCGGCGGGCCCGCCGTGCGTTTCGATCAGCGCGGCGAGGCGCTTCCACGCGTCGTCGACCTGTGCCGCGATCACGAGGTCGCCGTCCGCGGCGCGAAACACGCCATAGAGCGTCGAGGTCGGCATGTCGTGCCCCGTCTGCTCCGGCAGTACGCCGCGAAGCGTGTAGCACTGCACCGCGTATTCGTGCATCGAAACGAGCGTGTCGTAGAGCGCCATGTCGATGTGCTGGCCGCGGCCGCTCTTCACGCGTCCGAGCAGCGCCGCGTTGATCGCCGCCACCGCGTGAATGCCCGTGTACATGTCGCCGAGCGAAATGCGTAGCAGCGGCGGCGGCTCGCCCGGCGTGCCCACCATCTGCATGATGCCGCTCTTCGCCTCCGCGATCAGGCCGAATCCGGCGCGATGCGCGTCGGGGCCCGTATGGCCGTATGCGGAAATCGAACAATAGACGAGGCCCGGATTGCGCGCGGATAACTCGACATAGCCCAGTCCGAGCTTGTCCAGCGCGCCGGGACGGTAGTTCTCGACGAACACATCCGCCGAATCGCACAAGCGGCGCATGAACTCCTTGCCGCGCGCATCTTTCATGTTGACGCTCACGCCGCGCTTGCCCATGTTCAGCTGCAGGAAATAGCCGCTTTGCTGGTCGTCCAGCACGGTCGCGTGCTGGCGTCCTGCGTCACCGCCGCCCGGACGCTCGACCTTGATGACTTCGGCGCCGAGCGCCGCGAGACAGCGGCCCACGTAGGGACCGGCGAGGAAGTGGCTATAGTCGACAACGCGAATGCCTTCGAGAGGACGGCCCTGCATCAGTACGCTCCCGGCCGACGCGGCACCATCAGACGATGTTCGCCGCGCTGAACCACCTGGTTATCCTGATTGATCAGTTCGGAGGGCAGCACGACGATGCCCCAGCCGGGGCGGCTGTTGCTCGGCCGCATGGCGCCGACGCGAAACTTCACGTGCAACACATCGTCGACCTTGACAGCCAGCAGGAAATCCCACGTCCACCCGAGCGACATACCGGGCAGAAAGCGATAGTCGCTCTGTGTCTTGAGGCCGTCGGCAATCGACAGCCCGAAAAGCCCATGCGCGACGAGGCAGCCGAAGTGGCTCGCTTTGGCGTACGCCTCGTCCACATGCACGGGCGTATGGTCGCCCGTGAGTTCGGCGTAAGCGCGGATTCGTTCCTTCGTCACGGTGTAGCTCGGGCTCACGCACTCGTCGCCTTCGCGGGCGTCGTCCCAGAACTTCTCGATGATCGTCATGCTCACGCCTCCGCGCGCGGGTTGATGGTCAGCGCCCGCGCGACACAGGACGCGGGTTTGGCTTGAATCAGTTCGACGGCGAGGCCGTCGGGCAGACGCAGCCAGTTGCGCCCTTGCGGCATTTCGCTGACGTCATAGGCATGGGCCGCTGCCAAAGCGGCTTCGAGGTCTTCGCACATGACGCCCAGATGCGCGAGGCGCCCTTCGGGGCCATCGTGTTGCGGCGCATGAATGAACTGAAGACCGCCGAGCGTCCAATACTGGCGCGGAGCATCGACGGTGCCGTCGACTTCGCGCATGGTCATGCCGAGCACGTCTTCGAAGAAGCGGATATGCCACCGGATGTCCTTCACCCAGATCGCGACATGCTCCAGGTAAGCCTTCGAGCCGTTCATGCGGTTGTCTCCTTGCGCGCTTCATCCGCCATCGCGCGCTCGATACCCTTGATGCAGGCCACCAGCGTCGCGTTGACGGGCGTCGGCACGCCGAGCCGTTGTCCCCAGCCCACCACCGAACCGTTGATGAAATCGATCTCGGTGACCGAGCCTTTTTCGAGGCTTTGCAGCATCGACGTCTTGAACGCCGGAAAGAGACCTTCGGCCGCGAGTGTCCAGGCCTGCTCGGGGTCCGTCATCGAGAGCCTGATGCCGGCCGCCTGGGCTGCCGCGATTGCCTCGGATACGGCCGCGAGAGCCGTCGCTTTCAGTAGCGGCTCGTCATAGAGCTGGCCGTAAGTGAGGCGCGTAATGCCGGTAATCGCGCCCGTAGCGACGTTGACGAGCAGCTTGTCCCACATCGTGCCCATGATGTTGTCGCTGACTATGGTCTGCAGCCCCGCTGCGTTGAAGGCCTCGGCGATCGCCTGCACACGAGGCGTGATCTGGCCATCGAGTTCGCCGATGTAGGTCGCCTTGCCGGTGACGCCAGACTGAATACGCCCCGGACCGCGCAATACGCCGCCGACATACGTCTTGCCTGCCAGCACGCGCTCGCGGCCCACGATATCGGCGAGCACGTCTTCGTGCCCGAGTCCGTTTTGAAGAGACAGCACGAGCGTTTCGGGCCCGATCAGCGCGAGTGCTCCGCGCATCGCCGCATCGGTGTGGAAGGACTTGACCAGCACGATCACCACGTCGGCTGTGCCGACTTCGCTCGCCTGGGTCGCAGCGCGCACGGCGATACGTCGCGTGCCGTTGGCGTCGTCGACCAGCAGACCGTCGCGGCGCATCGTTTCGACATGGACGGGCGAACGGTCCAGCAGCCAGGTTTCGTGGCCGCCTTCCGTGAGCGCGGCGCCGATCGCGCAGCCTAGTGCGCCGGCGCCGAGAATTGCAATCTTCACAGGTCTTCTCCTTGACGTGTAGGCACACGATAGGAGTGGCCGCTCATATCGGCAATGCAATGACTACAATGACGTCATTGCGACTTACAATAATGCCTGCTAAGCCATGATGCTGCCCGATTTACCCGACCTGAAGCTGCTGCAGCTCTTCGACCTTCTGTATGACACGCGCAGCGTCACGCGCGTTGCCGAGCAACTGGGGCAAAGCCAGCCCACCATCAGCATCTGGCTCGGGCGGCTGCGTGAGTATCTGCAGGACCCGCTTTTTATCCGCACCCCCGGCGGCATGGCGCCAACGCCGCAGGCCGATGCGCTGATCGGGCCTTGCCGCGAGATTCTCGAATCGCTCAGGCGCTTCGTCGCGTGGGAGATCACGTTCGATCCTGCGACCGCGCAGCGGCGCTTTCGCATCTGCATGACGGACGCAAGCCACATCACGCTGCTGCCGAGACTGCTCGCGCATGTACGCGCCCAGGCGCCCGGCATCCGGCTCGAGGCAGCGGGAATCGACGGCAATACGGAACGGGCGCTGGAGTCGGGCGAGGCCGATCTGGCTATTGGCTATGTGCCCTGGCTAAGTGGCGGCATCTACCAGCAGCAGCTTTATCAACAGGATTGGGTATGTCTGACGAACCGGCACCATCCGCGCGTTCGCGCGCGGCTCGGTTTGAAGCAGTACCGCGCGGCGGGGCATGTCGCCATCGAATCGGGCACGGGTGCGCAACTGCTCGAACAGGCGCTGGCGCGCGAGCGGATCGAGCGTGACGTCGTGCTGCAGCTGCCCGGTTTCCTGGGACTCGGCACGATCGTCAAGACGACCGATCTGATCGCTACGCTGCCTCGTCATATTGGCGAAATCCTCGCGCAGGCCAACGATCTGGCAGTACATTCGTGCCCGGTCCCCGTGGATGGTTTCGCAGTCCGACAACATTGGCATGCCCGGTATCATCACGAGGCCGGGAATCGCTGGTTGCGTGGCGTGGTCCTCCAGCTGTTCGGAGTCTCGCCGTGAGAATGACACTAAGGCGCCGTGCGCCATTTCACGGACAATACGACCGTTGTACCTCTGCAACCAGCTGCCGATACTGGTTTGCGAATGGCAGCAAGCCAACCTGCAGACGCACGGAATAAACCGGCTAGCGAACTGTTCTAATAAGCACCTGATACCCGGTCGCGACAGATGCTTTGAGTCCGACAACACCCGTGGAGACGTTCATGGCGACAAAAACGTGGAGCTTGTTTCGCTGGATTCCGAGGCAGCACGCACTCACCGCGGTGAAGGAAAAGCTCATGTCGCATAACGGGGCAGCGCTGTGGGTGTTTGACCTTGAACAGTCCTATCGGCCTGGGCAGGCAATTTCCGGTAACGCCTGGTTAGTGGCCTACGATCTCGACCGAACTGCCGAAACCAACATCAAAAATCGTCAGCATGTCGATTTTGAGTCGGAAGACTTCCGCGGGGAAGCCGCTCATCCCGCGGACATCATCGTCAAGGAAAACGAGAAGGGTGCCTATGGTATCGGGCGAATGCGCCAGAGCACCACGAAATTTCACGTTACCGCCCGGTTCGCCACGAAGAAGGAGGTCGCCAGGGCGCTCGGCCTGAAAGAGGTGGAAATTGCCGATGGTTATCGTCCGGGCAGGACCTGGCCGACCTGAGCTTCCAGGAAGCTGTCGAAGCCACCACGGTGACGCGCCGTCACGCCGGTACGGTTGATCATGCAGGGGCTTTGCCGCGAGTCTACAAACGCCTCCAGCCACAGCGGATGTCGGCTTCAGATCACGAATAAGGAGTCCCTTCTGCGGCGTGCCGCTTGCAGTCCGGGCTGAACACGCGCTCGGTGGGGATGAAGGTGCCGATTTGTGCGAGCACCGTCGTGGCGAGCATGAGCATGACACGGGCGTCGCTTGTTCCAGCGTTTGCCGAACGCCTGGAGTCGAGCCGACATTGGGATTCAAGAGCATGCGAGGGAGACGGGCTATCCGTGCGTCTATTTCAAGTACGTGCAGCACGGATTGCCCGCGCCGGGGCGAGACCCACTTCAGATTTTCAGTCGCGAAACCTTGGCGCCGGACAGTGACACGTCGCCCATCAATCCGGCGTTGGTCATCACAATGGCTTGAACCGGCGCGGTAGCCGTAGTCGTATCAATCTGGCCATTCGCTCCGACCTTCACCAGCGCAACCGATCCTTCGCCACCGACCGACCAGCCTTTCGAGTTGCGGAAGCTGTTAAGCGCATCGTGCGTCATGAACAGAAAGATGACAGCCTTGGATTGCGCACCTGCCTGCAAGCCGAATGAGGCCGCCGCCGTGCTGTAGTAGCCGACACTTTTCCCGCCTATCCGCAAAGCGCCCTGGCCGTATTCTCCCCCGGCGACGAAACCAGCCTTGATGACAGACGGGAATACGAGTACGCCATTCGCCTTGCCGACGAGTTCCTTTGAGCCACTGACTGTCTCGAACAGCCGCGACAGTGTTTCATTGACCTTTGCGTCGATTTCGTGGCGCTTTGCTGCATTGGACTCTGCGGCAACGGCCGCAGTCACCGGCGCCCAGAAACTGGTCAACGACAGTCCCGTGATCGTTAGCGTTGCGGCACCTGTCTTCAAAACAGAACGTCTGTGCATGATCACCTCCATCAAGGGTTAAGGTCGAATTCACACAGGAAAGTGAGGCGAGGATTGTGGCGCCGCAGGCGAAGCCTTTTCGTCTGGCGATACAGCAATCCAGATCGATTTGACCGGACCGGGCGCCCAGTGCGTGGTCGTGCCAACAATATTTGGCAGACTCGCGGGTTGCGCAATAGGACTTAGGTCCAATAGGGTGATGGCAGCCTTTTGCAGAGGCTGGTACACGCACTTCCGGCATGCTGTGTAGCTCTTGAAGGACGCGTAAGGTTTAGGCCTGAGCCAAAGAACCGGTAGCGAGCCGCTCGCGCCAGGCAATCCAGCCGACAACAATCGAAAGTGTCGCCGCGACAAGTGGCGCCACCGCGTGTTCGTATTCGCCGTGCACTGCGACGGTTGCCAGCGCAGCCAACATCACGGTGCAGCCGAGCGCCGCGCCCCACAGCCTCGTGCGTGCTCGGGCGAGCAGAAGGGCCGTCATGAGTTCCAGCGAACCAGTCACGAAATGGAACCAGTGCGGATATCCCCACTTCAGGTATTCCTCAAAGATGGATCGCGGGGCGACGATGTTGCTGAGCGATCCGACGACGAAAAACGCGGCAAGAACCAAAGGTAATATCTGGCGCCAGGAAATCTTGGACATGCGTTCTACCTTCTCTGTTGAGTGCGCAGCGGAGGACCAGTGCGGCCGTCTGTTCGACGAGACGGCCGATCTTCGTTGTTCATGCCGTAGTGGCCTTGTGGGCCGCCGCAAAGACATCACGAAGAGACGTCGTGCCCGCGATGTGCTCCGTACCCGCGACGCCGAGATCCATCCAGCCCGCGTTGACGGCATCGAACATCGCTTCCGCGGGTCCAGTCTGTCCCTTCGGGACGCCGAACTGTTCGAACGCTGCAGGCCACCCGGCCCGAGGGATGGGAAAGGCCTTGACGTCGCGCTGCAAGACTTCGCCCAGTTGGGCCGCGACTTCATCGGCGCTGACCATCGAGCCAAGCTCGACGACGCGATGCCCGGACCACGCCGGCCCGGTCAGCAGCGTCGCCACCCCGGCGCCGATATCGTCGGTCGCGACCATGGTCGACTTCCGGCTCGTCGGGTTGTAGTAGACGGGTAGCGTGCCGCCCTGGGCGACGTGCAGGCCGTAAAGGAAGTTTTCGAAAAACCCGCCGGCTCGCACATAGGCGATCGGCAGTGTCAGGTGGCGCAGTCCTTGCTCCAGAAGCGACAGGGCCGTGATCATTCCCAGCCCGCTGGTTCTGTTTGCACCCATCGACGACAGCACAACCACCCGCGGCGGCGCTGCCCTCGTCAGCGCCTCGACATAGGTCGCGATCACGCTCTTTGCTTCCCTGAAATCAGGCGAGGGTGCCCAGACAGCCGGCAGCATGACAAATGCGCCGTCGACCCCTTCGAGCGCCCTGTCTACGGCGGCTGCATCATTCCAGTCGCCGTCGATGAGTTCCACACCTTGATCCGCCCAATTCGTCGCCTTCTCGCGATTGCGGACCAGCGCTCGTACTTTCCGGCCTTGCGCCAACAGATGTTTGGCCGTTGCGCCGCCTGCGCGTCCCGTAATTCCCATTACCAAAAGCATGTACTTCTCCTGAAATTGGAATTGCCCCTAACGCCAACACTTCTGCGGCTGCGGTTGCGGCTAACTGAGGAGCGGTCTTTGTTTGAGGGCAGGTCTATCATAGAGACCGATGCCTCGCGCCGGAAGGAGGCAGTTTTTTGTTACCAGAAGAGTTAAGGGGAACCCGAATGAGCACCGCCCAGAATGCGATCGAGAGATTCAGCCGATATCAACGTGAACTGGCCGACGCCCAGGCCGCACACTGCGCGATTCGTGACGTGCTCGACCGCATCGGCGACAAATGGAGCATGCTTATGATCATGGAGCTCGCGACGCGATCGCAGCGCTTCAGTGAGCTTCACCGGGCCATCCCGGACATTTCCAAGCGCATGCTTACCCAGACACTGCGCGATCTGGAGCGCGACGGACTCATCACCCGTCATGTTTTTCCCACCAGCCCACCAAGCGTCGAATATCGTCTGGCTCCGCTAGGCCAATCCCTGTTGGACCCAATGGCGGCCCTCATCGATTGGGCCGATCGTCGTTATCCCGACATCCATGCCGCGCGCGTGCGCTTTGACGGCGCATCCGGTGATGGCCCGCGCTAGATGCCCAGCCCGATGTGGGGTTGGCGGCGAAAGGCTGAAGCGGCCAGTTGATGTCCTGCTGTGCAGATGGCGCGGAAGGTCGGGCGGGAATGAAAAATGCTCCACAGCCAACCTTCGCAGATGCACGCTGAAAAAACGCGTGCTTTTGACAGACAAGCGAACCAGACCTTCGAATCGACAGCCAGACGCTACTGCGTGCATAGGAAGCCGATGGTATGCACTTAAGGACACGCGAGTTGGCTTTTGCACCGGTGGTTCAGGATCGTCCTGAAACGCAAAAGCAGGGGCGGTACGTGGCCACGATATTGCTGGTAGAGGACGATTCGCGCATGCTCGATGCCCTGGTCTGGCTAATCGAGTCTGAAGGTCATCGGGTGGCTCAGGCACGCAATGGCGCAGAAGCGCTGGCGCTCGCGCGTTCGCAACCGCCAGAACTAGTCGTCACCGATTACATGATGCCTCTCATGAATGGTCTCGAACTGGCCAGAGCACTCGCTGACGACCCCCGGCTTTCGATGGTCCCGGTCGTGCTCATCTCGGCCATCGCGGAGCCGCCTGACCCGGCTGCATTTCGGGCCTTTCTGCGCAAGCCTTTCGCCGCGTCCCGGCTCCTCGACCTGATCAACAAGAGTGTCGCCGGGCCACACGACTAGCACCAGGACCGGCGTGCCATTTCCTGCCTGGGCTCGGCAGCCTCCCATGCGGAGATCGAGCGGAGGTTACGCGGGAAGCCCGGCAGTTCCCGGTCAGTACCGCTTTTTCGGCGGCAACGAGCGTTTGATCTGCTTGCGCAGGCGTGCCACAGCAGCGGCCTTTTTGCGCTTGCGTACTGCGGTAGGTTTTTCATAGGCTGTCCGGGCACGAAGCTCCGGAATCAGGCCGGTGCGCTCGATCGCGCGACGGAAACGGCGTAACGCAACGTCCACGGGCTCGTCGGGTTTCAGAATTACGGTAGTCACTATTTTCCCTGGTTGAGATCCGCCAGCAATGGCGAATCGTGATGTGGAAGTGCACGCAACGGCGTCACAGGTATGGATCACAGCCGACGGTCGCGTATCGCGCCATCAACGACGGCGAAATGCGGTTCTTTGCGTTGCGGGACCGCTTCGCTCATCCTTGTGCCGGAAATTGATTCGTCCTTTCGTCAGGTCGTACACCGAGAGTTCCAGCGTCACCCGGTCGCCCGCAAGGATGCGAATGTGATTCTTGCGAATGCGCCCGGATGCGTACGCCCCTACAACCACGCCATTGTCAAGCGTGACGCGGTAACGGCTGTCTGGCAGCACTTCGTCAACGATACCGTCGAGTTCCAGCAGTTCTTCTTTGGCCATTCAAGATTCCTGATCATTTGGCGAGACATGGATTCGGACGCCGCATTGCCGAAGACGTCGCGAGCGTTGATCGACAAGCGCTCGCGCGGCAATGGGGAGCATGAAAATTACTGGGCTGCCCTTGCGTCCCGGAAGTCATGGGCACCACCCTGTCCGGGCGGCGAGTCAGGTACGCGAGGGGATGGGTCAGACGCGGCGGCTCGCAATACCAGACCGATGCGCGTCGGGGCGTGCAGTCCAGCGAGCACGGTTATCGCTGGACTATCAATCAAAGCAGGACTCGCGACTCACCAACACGCGTCTTGTCGGCGCTGTGCGAAGCGAACTAGTCCTGTATTGTAACCGAAGGTCGCTATCTATCCCGCCGCGATCGGCGAGGCCACGGGAAATGATGTCGTCAGCGACGCGTGCCGAAGATGCGCAGTTCGGCTTCCCGCGTGATGTTTGGGCGCGTTTGCTGCACCCGTCCTGGCGCTTCGGGTGCGTTGAGTGTTTCGAACTGAGGCGTCGTCTTTAGCCGCGCGTGTCGACCCAGTTGCGTGCCCACTGGGTCGAGTGCTGCAACGCTTGCTCTTCACTCTTGAAGTAATCGAGCGAATAGAACCAGTAGCGGCCTTCGGCTCGCTCGCCGTCGATGAGTTCGAGCAACAGGTTGGATGAAAAGCTGCCATCGGGCAAACGATGCGCCGAGGATTGGACGGCATAGCCGTTGTAATGTTGAATTTGTTTGTTCTGCATTTTAATTTTAATGATATTTGCGCGCGCATATGCCGTGCGAATAGCGCACGGGCGCGCCGATTCAAGGCGATTCGAGCCGAATGCTTCAGCAGTCGAAAAGCGAAAAAAGGGCGTTAAAGCCTGAGGGGAGAATGAGGCGCAACGAGGCGTATGGCGCTGGCACGCTGCTGAATAAACAGATACCAATCAGGAGAAATTGCGCCAACTGAGGGAGACAAAGCTCAGCGAGGGTGTCGCTGCAGCCCGGCGTCCGTCTGAGGAGGCCGGGCCCTTCAACTTTACAGCGGCTTGATGTTAGCCGCTTGCAGCCCCTTCGGGCCTTGCTTCGTTTCGTAGCTCACCTTCTGGTTTTCAGCCAGCGTCTTGAAGCCTTCGCTCCTGATTTCGGAGAAGTGAGCGAACAGGTCGTCACCGCCCTTGTCCGGGGTGATGAAGCCAAAGCCTTTGCTGTCGTTGAACCACTTAACGGTGCCGGTATCCATAAAGAATCCTTGAGAAAGAAATGCGGGAATTTGCTCTATTGAAGAGCGCGTGAAGCTTCAAGGAGGGAGAGGACAACGAATACCGCGGAGGAGCGATCAATTGATGAACAGCAATCGAACTTCTTGAACTTCGAGCCGAACGGTACCTCGCCGGATGGTCCAGCGTCAATACTTATCTTGTAACTGTTTCACCAGACTGCCTGTTTTGCAGGCGAAGCGATGCGGCCCCACCTTGCTGCGCCCCTTGCCTGGCATGGCCTTGCGCACAGGTCAGACGGGGTGGGGGCAGGCACCGGCCGTGTTCCATGAGGCGATCACTTATGTCATACGCACCCGGGTCATACGCACCGGGCGCCACGCATACGGCATTCGTTGTCATGCTCGAGAGCGCCGGGCACTATCCACTCGAACAGCCCGGACTCTCGCAGATGGTGCACGCCATTGACGCGTTCTACCGCGATGGAGCGGCTCGCTAGCGGGAAGTCAAACGGCTGCCCTGAAAGGGAGCATGAATGTGAGCGGTGTGAACGTCAAAATCTGCGCGAACCTGGTTATGGCCTCCATGAGTTGTGGCTCGAAGATGGGGCGCCACATACCGCATACCGCATACCGCAGATCGGTTGATGTCCGGGATTGCCAAACGTTTGCCTCGCGCCGGTCGATGATAGGGCCGTTGTCTGCCGCTGACCTCGTATTGGATTGGCCATTGTTTTGGGGGCGAAAGAGCTGGAACGCTGCTTGCGCTGCGGGTATCGACATTGTTGTGTCAGAGAATTTACAATCGCCGCGCATCGCGGCGTGGGCAAGCCCATGGTTCGCGCATGCGCGCGTGCGGCCACCTTGCCAGGTTCCACCGATGACCATGTCTTACAGCGCTCCCCTGGTTTTCCTGTCGATTGCCCTTTCTGTGGCCATGTCGTTCGTCGCCCTGCGCATGGTCGCCAACGGTGCAGCGGTTGCCGGTGGAAGTAGTCCACTGTGGAGCGCGGCAACGGCCCTTGTAATGGGTACCGGTATCTGGTCCATGCACTTCGTGGGCATGCTGGCCTATCAGATGCCGGCCACAGTGGGATTCGACGTTCTGACCACGGTCGCCTCGTGGGCCGCCGCAGTGCTCGTCTGCTGGCTTGGTCTGACGTTTGTCATGACGCGCGATCCTCCGCGTAGCGCGACCCTGATCGGCGCTGTTTTCATGGGCGCCGGAATTGCTGTCATGCACTATTCCGGCATGTCGGCCATGCAGATGTCGCCGCCGATAGCGTATCGGCCTCTGCTTGCGGCGGCCTCGGTGCTGATTGGCGTCGCCGCATCGTATGTCGCCCTGCGCATCGTGCTGGATCTTCGGACGCAAGCCGAACACCGGTTGTGGAAAATCGTCGGCGCGGCGTCGCTGATGGGCGTTGCCGTTTCCGGTCTGCACTACACAGCCATGGCAGCGGCCATTTTCGCTCCTGGCGCCATCAGCCGGGCCGCTGAGGACTTCGACAGGCAGCGCTTCGCGTTCGAGCTTTCGCTGGCGATAGCGGCCGTTCTGGGCATCGCGCTGGGGGCTGCGTTTCGTCAGGCACGCGTTGCCGCGCGATCCCGGGAACTGGAACACGAACGTCGGCTCTCCGTTACGGCTGATCTGCTCCAGACCAGTGAGTTGCGGTTCAGGGCGGCACAGGAGGTCGCCATCGATCCGTTCTTCATCCTGAGCGCGCAACGCGATGGCGGCGCCGTAACGGACTTCATTTTCGATTACGCCAATCCCGCTGCGCTTCGTTTCTGGAAGCTCGCCGAGGCGGACATCCCTGGCAGCAGCTTTGTCGAGCGGTTTCCGACCGCACTCGCAACCGGGCTGTTTGCCGTCTATGCGCGCGTGTTGACGACCGGAGAACCGGCGACGGTAGAGCATGAGTACACTGGCGAGGGAATCAGCGGCTGGTTTCGCATCAACTGCGTGAAGCTGCTCGACGGCGTTGCCATTACCTTCGCCGACATTTCGGAGAGGAAGGCGCTGGAACGCGTGGCGACGATGATGCTCGAGGAGCAAACGGTGGCGCGAGAGCAGGCGGAGAAAGACAGCGCGGCCAAGGACACCTTCATCGCCGCGGTGAGTCACGAACTGAGAAATCCGCTCAATGCCGTCTTGTCCTGGGTTCAGGTACTGAAGCGTGCCGCCGAGTCCTCCCCGTCGTTCGTTGCCAATGCCTTGCAGCGAATCGAGGACAACGCAACGGCACAGGCAGCGCTGGTGAACGATCTGCTCGATGTGACCACAGTCGCGAGAGGTAAGGTGAGGCTCGCGATGCAGCCCGTCGACCTCGCCGATGTTCTGCGCCAAAGCGTACAGGATGCCGAAGTGCTTGCGCGAAAGAAGGATATCGTCGTGCGTCTGGAGGAATGTGCGGATTGCAAGGCCGTTGCCGATCGCCAGCGGTTGAGGCAAATCATGGCGAACGTCCTGCAGAACGCCATCAAGTTTTCGGATTCCGGTGACGCGGTCTCAGTCAGCGTTCGGTGCGAGGACCCAAATGCGATTATCGAGGTGACCGATACTGGAATCGGCATCGATCCGGCCGTGCTGCCTTCCGTATTCGACCGATTTGCTCAAGGGCACGATGACCACGCTCGGGCACGGGAAGGCGTTGGCCTGGGCCTTGCTATCACCCGACGGCTCGTCGAGGCTCACGACGGTTGCATCGAGGCTTTCAGCGAAGGGTCGGGGCAGGGAACGACCATACGTATCGTGCTGCCGGTCTCTGGGCGGTCTTCCGTCGCGCTAGACGAGCGGACCGCGGACTATTTCTAGCCATTACCCGAGCGGTCGGGCACCTGCATCATCAGCCCCTCGGCGGATGAAGGCTGTCTCCAGTCAAAGCACGCGGCGTTGATGTCGCTGCGGAACATCGACGGGGCGTCAATCCGGGCCATACATGACACCACGCACCATGAACACGCCGCATTCCACGCATCGAAAGTGCGGTTCGCCGTCCAGTCCGTGCCCATACGACCTGAATCGACATACGTGCATCCTGCCTTTCCATTCCCTTTCAAGCACAGCAGGTGCTGACGCGCGCCGAATGCGCGTCGGCGTTGCGGGTCCGCTGGCATCCACATGCCTCATCCATCCGTACCTGTGAGTTTGCCCTTGCCCGACCGGGGGAGCTTTTAACCCCTATGAGACGGCCAGGATGCGCTTTGACTTGTGAAGTCCCTGTGGCGAGCTTAGGGAATGATTCTTAAGGTTTCCTTATCGTGCGGTCACGACAACGCCCCTGGCAGCCGTTTTTGGCACGACGGCGGGTCTTTCGCACAATCCAGCGGATGACTCGCGGATGCCAACGACGTACTGGCTGGCGCGAGCGCCTAAGCAACAGGTTTGCTAGCGGTTTCGCGCGGCCCGGTTTTCAAGCGCCGCGTCGCACGACTGCGCGGCATCGCTACACAGCGAGGGCAATCTGCTCGCGCAGCCAGCGATGCGCGGGGTCGCGATGCGAGCGTTCGTGCCAGAGCATGCACATTTCGTAGCCGGGAACCTCGACAGGCGCTTCGACCACGCGCAGCGCCGCGCATTCGCGCACGAGCCGCCACGGCAGCATCGCCACCAGGTCGCTGCGCTCGAGGACCGAAATGACAAAAAGAAAGTGCGGAACGGAGAGCACGACGCGCCGCGTGAGCCCGGCTTGTGAAAGCGTTTCGTCGGTGATGCCGCGAAATCCGCCGCCATCGGGCGAGACGATCACGTGTTCGAGAGCGCAGAACTGCTTGATGCTCGGCCGGCGCTTTAGGCGCGGATGGTCCGCGCGGCCCGCGAGTACGTAGCGCTCGGTGAAGAGCGCGCGGCGGCGCAGATTCTCGGGGGCGTCGCTGGTGGTATGGAAGGCCAGATCGATTTCGCCCTGCGCCGCCTGCTTCGCGACACGCGCTGGCGCGAGTTCCACCACGGCCAGGCGCGTATGCGGCGCGGCCTCGCGCAAGCCACGCAGCGCCGGCAGCGCGATGGTGGACTCGCCATAGTCGCTCGCGGCCACGCACCAGGTATCGCGGGCGCTGGCCGGATCGAACGGGCTCTCGGGCGCAATGGCGCGCTCGAGCGATTCGAGCGCCTCGCGCAGGGGCTCGCGCAACGCCAGCGCGCGCGCCGTGGGCTGCATGCCGCGTGGGCCAGGCAGCAGCAGTGGATCGCCCAATATCTCGCGCAACTTCGCGAGATGCACACTAACCGAGGGCTGCGAGAAGTTCAGGCGGCGCGCCGCGCGTGTGACGTTGTGCTCGGCAAGCAGCACGTCGAGCGTGACGAGCAGGTTGAGATCGAGGCTGCGCAAATTAGCGGACATAATGGCTGGTATCTCCGTTATTCATTTCCAATATAGCAGCCGGACAACTAAGCTGGGTTCGTACCCGATCACGGAGCCCACCCCATGAATATCCTGCTCGTCTATGCGCATCCCGAACCGAAGTCGCTCAACGGCGCGCTCAGGGATTTCACCGTGCGGCGTCTCGAGGCGGCGGGTCACGCCGTTCAGGTGTCGGACCTCTATGCCATGAACTGGAAAGCGGCGCTCGACGCGCAGGACAGCGTCGAGCGCCGGAGCGACGCGCCGTTTGACCCGTCACTCGATTCGAAGCACGCTTTCGAGAACGGCCTCCAGGCCGTGGACATCGCGCAGGAGCAGGCGAAGCTCTTGTGGGCCGATACGCTCATCCTGCAGTTTCCGCTCTGGTGGTTCTCCATGCCGGCCATCCTCAAGGGCTGGGTGGAGCGTGTTTTCGCGTACGGCTTCGCCTATGGCGTGGGCGAGCACTCCGACGTGCGCTGGGGAGACCGCTACGGCGAAGGTACGCTGGCCGGCAAGCGCGCGATGCTCGTCGTGACGATGGGCGGCTGGGCGTCGCATTACGGGCCTCGTGGCGTGAACGGCCCGATCGACGACATTCTGTTCCCGATCCATCATGGCGTGCTCTATTACCCGGGCTACGACGTGCTGCCGCCGTTTCTCGTGTATCGCACGGGGCGCATGGACGAGGAGCGTTATGCGCAAACTCGCGACGCGCTCGGCGCTCGGCTCGATGCGCTGGCGCAGACGGAGCCGATCGCGTTTCGCAAGCAGAATGGCGGTGCGTATGAAATCCCGGCGCTCACGCTGCGTGAAGACGTTGCGCCGCAACGCACGGGGTTTGCCGCGCACGTTGCGTAAGCGGCTGGGGTGGCGCTTGCGGGCGCCGCGTGCAATCGGAAAACGATCGCCCTAGCGCCCCATGCGCCGGTCGTAGCTGCTCACGACCCGGTGTATCAACGTGGGGTCGCGCGCGTCGGCGGTATCGAACTTCACGACCACGCTGCCGTCGGGTTGCTGGCGCACGTTCGCCGTCACGGTGCCGCCGTCGAGCGTCCCCGCAATCGTGCCCGTGCCGGGGTCCTGCACAGTGATCGCGAGTCCCTCGTCGCGCATGGCGCCCGCCGCGGCGGCGAATGAGCGGTCGTAGCTGGCGGGCGTCATGACCACGGTGCCGGGTGGCGCGGCGTAGTAGGGACATCCCGCCAATGACAGCAGGCAGGCACAAACGCCGGCGAGCACGAGCCGCCTCGATGCGGAACCTGCCGTTGAACGCAATTGACGCTCACCTATCGGACTCATCGTAATTCTCCTCACGCGCATCCATCGTTCGAATTCCTAAAAGCTGACCGCCAGGCCGAACGACACGCCGCGCACGTTGTGGCCAAACACATAGCGCACCATCGCGCGCGTACGGGTGATGATGACGGGATACGCGCTGCTGTCGAGTTCCAGGCCCACGCCCAGCGAGGTGAGTTCGTTGAAGCCGAGCACCCCGGCACTGTCGCCGAAGTAATGCGAGTAGGCGAACTCCAGCACGTAGCGCACCGGCTTGTCCAGCGCATGCCAGCCCGTTGGCGCGCGCCAGCGCGTCCAGAGGCTCACTTGCTGCGCCATGGCGGAACCTTGAACGGCTTCCGAACTCCCGCCGAAACTGCGCAGGTAGATATCGGTCGCGCGCAATTCCGCATCGATCTCGTAGTTTTCGCGGTAGTGCTCATAGTCGAGCATGAGCGAGCCGCCGTAGCCATACGCGTCCAGATAGCCGTTATTGAGGAACTGGAGATTGCTGTCCGTGACATGGTTGAACAACGTTTGTCCGACGCGCAGATCGCTGGAAACACGCCCGATCGTGCCGTTGATGATCGGGCGAAACACGAGTTCGTTGGTGATGCGGAAGTCCCAGCCAAGCCCCACCGTGCCGCTGAAGGTATTCCACCTCGTGGGCACCGCCCGTGTCTCTGCGCCGTCGCTCGCGATGAACGTCGGGTCGTAGCGGCTATAAGCGAGCGTGCCTTCCATGTACAACGGAAACGTCCGGCTCAGCGTGAAGCCGCCGCCGAGCTGTGTTTGCCCGAAGCCCGGATTGCCGGTGGTGCCGTTGTTGATCGAAAGCGAGCTGGTGGTGACGTCCGGCACGGTGGTGTAGGTCATGATGGACAGCACGGCGTCCGCATGCTGCTTGATGTTGCCGCCGATCACGGTCTGGTTCGACAGCTGGCCCGGTACGTTCTGCGCGTGCGCTTGCCACGGCAGCACGGCGGCGAGCATCGCCGCGCCAGTTTTCACCAGCGCGATACGCAGTTGCCGCCAACGGACGATGGTGTTCGTCATGTTCGATCCTGCCGGGTCCCGATGCCCGATGGGGTCTGATTACACCTGCTCGAATAGGCTTGAAGCCGTCTCACGCCCGATCGCGCGCATGACGTGAGGCCTCCTGTACGCCGCGCACGGCGGCGGCGACGATCAGTCCGGTAAACACGAGGCCGATCAGTCCGAGCAGCACCGCGTCGATACGGCCGAACGTGGTGGTCGGCACGACATCGCCGTAACCGATCGTCAGTGCCGTGATCGCGCAGAAGTACACGGTCTCGCCCATCGGCGAAGGGGTGCGGTTCAGCGTCTCCACGGCGCCGCCGAAATAGAACATGCCAATCGTCAGGATGACGAATATCAGTAGCAGGCCGCCCAGAAGCAGGCGCATGTACCAGATGGTCCGGCCCGATTCCAGCAGGATTTCGCGTGCTTTCGGCACACGGTCCGCGCTTGTTGGTGCATTGTTCATGGCGTATTCCTCTTGAGCGCGGCACGCTGTGCGAAACGCTCGACTATCTGCAGCATCAGGCACGCGTAAGCGGTGACGGCAAGAAAGAGCGCCATGCGCACGGCGAATGCGCGGTACACGTCCTTGCCCGCCACGCTGTCCTGGACCGACTGACCCAGCAGAATGATCATGGTGACGAGGCTGTTCAGCCAGAAGCCGGGCGAGTAACGCGTGGGGCGGATGCGATAAAGCTTGCGCGCCACGAGCAGGCCGAACAGCAGCATCCAGAGATAGAACATCCAGATATTCACGAAGAGCCTGAGCGCAAACCAGAACGCGACGGCGAGCAGTCCGCCGAGCGCCGTGGAGCCGAGCAGCTCGCGCGCCGCGCCGCGTGCCGACGTGGTGCAGGTTTGCCTGCCGAGGCTCACGGACTTCATGATGATCGGCATGTAGCTCGCGGGGTCGTTCATCGCCAGCAGCCAGGCGGGCATGACCACGAGCGCGGCCTGCAAGGCGATGCGCGACGCTGCGTCCGGCGGCAGGACGCGCGCGGCGGGTTTGGCGCCCGCACCCGCGGCGCCCGGCTCGGGAAAGAGCGCGTGACTCAAGACCGAGACGAGCACGGCGAGCAGCAGTCCCTTGACGAGCGCGCCGACCACCGTGGCGGCAAGTTGCTGGTCGGCCACGCCTGCTGCGCTGATCATCGTGAGGCCGGCCGCGAGGAACGTCGCCACGAGATTGTTGCCGCCGCGCAGGCCGGCGCGAAACGCCAGGAAGAGACAGAGGCCGACGAGCAGCACGCCCGCGAACGCGTAATAGCGCAACACGGGGACGAGCAGCAGGCCGCTGCCCGTCGTGAGCGCGACGACCAGGGCGAGCGCGAACGCCGCCTTGAGCGACAGCGGCCGGTTTTGCGTCGCCAGCAGAAAGACGGCGAGCACCGGCGCGATCACCGGAATCGGAAAATCGAGTGCGAAGCTGATGGCAAGCGTGAGCGCCGTGCCCGTGGCAACGCGTAGCGCGCGGCGGCCGGGAATCGATGGGCTCGTTTGCATGGGCGCTGCTCAGTAGAGGAAGGAGAGCCAGCTCATCACCCGCAGGAACACGCGACCGAGCGGATTGAGCGGGTTGCCTGCGCTCGGAAACGCCATCACTTCGGCCTGCCCGCCCACGCGGACGTTGCGCAGCCGTGCGCGCTCGTCGCTGTCGAACTCGACGATCACGGGAAAGCGTTGCGCGGGACGCAGCCAGTCGCGGCTGTTCTGCACGGTGGGCAGGGTGCCGGGCGGCGTGCTCTGCCCGACGCTCACGCCATAGCCGATGCTGCGGATCCGTCCCGCGAACACTTCGCCCGGCAGCGCGTCCAGCGCGATGGCGACGGGCGTGCCCGCATGGAGGCGGCCCAGATTGTTCTCCGTCATGTCAGCGCTGACCCAGACATCGTGAATGGCGATGAGCGTCATGACCGGATTGCCGGCGGCCGCGAACTGGCCGACTTCGGTGCGCAGGTCGGTGATGACGCCGGCCGAGCGCGCGCGAATGCGCGTGTTGGCGAGATCGAGTTCGGCCTTTTCGAGCGCGCCCGCGGCGCTGCGCAACTGGGCGTTCTCCGCTTCGTTGCCGCCTTGCTGTTCGCGCGCCCGTTCGACCTCGGCCCGGGCCGCTTCGACCTGGCTTTGCGCCTGCTCGTGCGTGGCGCGCGCCACTTCGAGCCGCCGCAGCGAGACCGTGCCCTCGTCTTCGCGGTACAGCCGTTCGAGCCGGTCGCTGTCCTGGCGCGCCTTGACCTCGTTGGCGAGCGCCGCGCGCAATGACGCTTGCGCCGAATCGATGCCGGCGGTGCTCGCACCGATCTGCCGGCGTGTGGATTCGAGGTCGGCGCGCGCGCGGTCGGCGGCAATGCGGTATTGCTCGCTGTCGATTTCGAACAGCACGTCACCCGCGCCGACCTCCTGGTTGTTGTGTACGAGCACGCGCGTCACGCGGCCCGACACTTCCGCGGCTACGGGCACGACGTAGGCCGCGATGCGCGCCTGCTGCGTATAAGGCGTGAAGCGATCGGCGAGCAGGTACCAGATCAGGCTGATGACGATCAGGACGACGATCCACTTGAGCGCCTTGCCCGAGGAGTCGGAAGCGGGCGGCGCCTCGCGCGGGCTCGAAGGTTCGGACGCGCTGCTCATCGTGTCGGCCCCTCCGGTTGATTGCCAGGGTTCTGCGCGGCAGCGGGCGACGCCGGTTCGTCGAGCAGGTCGCCCCAGTCCGTGCGTCGCTGCATCTGGGCGCGGGTCGCGGGATCGATGAGCGGCTGATCGAGCTCCCAGCCGCCGTCCAGGGCCTTGTACAGCGCAATCAGGCTGCTCACGGCGTTGCCGCGATTGACGACGAACGCGTCCTGCTGCGCGGAGAGTGCGCGCTGCGCGTCGAGCACGCGCTGGAAGTCCGAGTACCCTTCGCGGTAGATCGTATTGGCGAGCGTGAGCGAGCGCTGCGCCGCGCCTTGCGCGTCGTGCAGGATCGTATCGCGCTGCAACGCCGCGTTCAGCGCCGTTGCGGCGTCGTCGGCCTCGCGCGCCGCGTCGCGCACGGTGTCCTGATACGCGACGATCAATTGCTGCAGGCGGGCATCCTGCACGCGCACGTTGTTCGTGATGAGGCCGTGATCGAACAGGTTCCATGTGATGCTCGGCCCGCCCGCCACGCCAAGCGTGCTCGGCGCGCCCGCAAGCGAACTGGCGCTCCAGGCGAGCGAGCCGACCAGCGAAATGGACGGATACAGGTCGGCCTTCGCCACGCCGATCAACGCCGACTGCGCGGCCATCTGCTGCTCCGCGGCGCGCACGTCCGGCCGGCGCAGCAACAGCTTCGCGGGCACATCCTGCAGCACGGCGCGGTCGATGAGCGGGACGAAGCCTGCCTTGGCCGGCTGCACGTCGAGTTCCGGCAGCGGGCCGGGCGGGCGCCCGAGCAGCACGCTAAGCGCGTGACGCGCCACTGCGATCTGGCTTTCGAACACGGGAATGCTGCTCAGCGTGCCGAGATACTGGGTTTTCGCTTGCTGGAGATCGAGCTCGTCGGTTTCGCCGCTCTTGAAGAGCTTCTGCGTGATCTCGTAGCTGCGCTTTTGCAGCTGCGCGTTTTCACGCGCAATGCGCAGGCGCGCTTCGGTCGTGCGCAGCGTGAAATAGGTGTCCGCGACCTGCGCGTGAATGAGCACGAGCGCGTCTTCGCGGTTGTCCTGGGCGGCGAAGAACGAGGCGTCGGCCGATTCGATCGCGCGGCTGAAGCGTCCCCAGAAGTCCAGTTCCCAGCCGATGCTGAAGCCAAGCCCGTATTGGAAGTACGCACCCGAACGCGGGTCGAAACCGTCGTGGCGCTTGCGCGCCGAAGCCAGCACGTCGGCGTTGGCCTGCTGGACCTGCGGGTAACGCCCCGCGAGCGCGATGCCGAGCTGGGCGCGCGCCTCGATCACGCGCAAGGCGGCGATCTTCAGGTCGCCGTTGTTCGCGTCGGCCGCGGCAATCAGCTGCTCGAGATTGTCGTCTCCGAATACGCGCCACCATTGCCGCGCGTCGGGTTGCGCGTTGACTTGTGCCGCGATCGACGTGACCTGCTCGATCGACGCGCTGCTCCAGTGCTCGCTCCAGCTTTCGCGTTGCGGCTGAAAGTCGGGGCCCACGCGCATGCAGGCGCCCAGCAGCGTGCTCAGGCAGCAGGCGCCGAGCGGGAGCCAGTAAGGGCGCTCGCAGAGGATCACCGGGCGGCCTCGCGGCTCAAGCCTGCTGTTCTTCTCGTGCGCGTTCGGATTGCGGCTGGTCTTTCACCCAGCGCCAGAACAGTTGGTAGCCGACGGCGAGCATCACCGGACCGATGAACAGGCCGATCACGCCGCCCGTGACCATGCCGCCAATCGCGCCGATCAGCACCACGGGCATCGGCACCGCCACGCCGCGGCCAAGCAGCAGCGGCTTGAGCACGTTGTCGGCGAGACCGGCAACGAACTCGTACACGGAGAACACGATGGTCGCCGTGCTCACGCCCTGCGTCATGATCACGAAGATGATGACGGGCACGGTGATGAGCGTGGCGGGCAGCTGCATGATGCCGATCAGCAGCACGGCCAGCGCGAGCAGGCCAGCGCCGGGAATGCCCATCACGATGAAGCCGACGCCGATCAACACCATCTGGATGAACGCAATGCCCACCACACCCTGGGCGACGGCGCGAATCGTGGCGGTGCAAAGGTCGGCGATCTGCGGGCCGTTTTCCGGGCCGGAAACGCGCGACGCGATCTGCACCGTGCTGCGATAGCCCGTCTCGCCGTGGGCCATGAGAATGCCTGCAATGATCAGGGATACGAAGAAAATCAGCAGCGCAGCGCCGAGTCCGGTGATCGTGCCGAGCAGCGCGAGGCCGGCCGCCTTCAGTTGCGGCGCGAACCGCTGCACGAGCCCGGTGATGTCGGTCGATGCCTGCATCCAGAAGTCGTATACGCGCTGACCGACGATTGGCCAGTGAGCGATCGAGTCGGCGGGAGGCGGGATATGAAACGTGCCGCCCTTCGCGACGCTCATGGCATGCTCGATAGAATCGGCCACGGCGACTCCGAGCAGCCACGTGGGCGCGAGGATCACGGCGAACGCCACGAGAATGATGAGCGTGGCGATGAGTCCATCCTTATGAGGGAAGCTGCGCTGCAGCTTCATTTGCAGCGGATATAGCGTGACCGCGAGAATCACGGACCAGACCATGAGGTCGAGGAACGGGGCAAAGATGCGAAAGCAAAACATTGCCAGGACGGCAATGAGCGCGGCGCGGATCAGGACATCGAGCAAATCCCGGGACTGCGCCTTCGGCGTTGACGTAGTGGGCAGCAGCATCGTCTGTGTCTCCTCGCAGGCCTCGGCGCGCAACCCAGCCACGCCCAGGCTCCTATCGCGTTCCGGCGAGGACCGCCGGAACTCCAGGTAGTACGAGAAACTGTGCGCCGACGTTGCGCTTCTTCCCGGCGTGACCCCGTGACAGGGAGCACCACTCCATGATGTTTGCAGTCGCCTGTGAGTGGTGCGGCGCGCGTCGTCGAATTGAGTCTATTACACGCACTGAAAAGGGACAATGAACGCGCGGGCCGCCTTGGACCAGAGAGAAATGCGGTTAGCAGTGCGCTGAAAATGGCGTCGTGCGCGGGCTGCGATTCTGATTCTGATTCTTGTTTGCAGGCTTCAATGTCCCGGACCACTCGAAGGCACGCAACTGAGAATGAGCCGATCGCCGCTGCCCGCACCGGGAGCCAGTGCAGCGTTGTGGAATTCATGACCGCCGCAGCGCCACTCGGCGAGATAGTCATTGCGACAGCCGCCCGATTGCGCGGCGACCATCGATACCGGATAGCTGCAGGTTCGCAAACCGTCGCAGTGCGCGGCGAGATCGCGCGTGACATTGCCGTGTGGCGCGCCGCAGTTGCTGCCGTAGGTGCCGGAGACGATGGCGATCGTCGCTTCATTCGCGGCGCCCGCCGCCGACGTGATGGCGAGGCCGACGGCGCTCCACGCGAGCGCGAGGGCGATTGCGGCTGGCTTCATGATGCACCTCCCAGGCCGGCGTTGCGCATGCGCGCTGGTGCGGCCCACCCATCCATGTTTACAGAGTAGTGCGGTCGCGCCGAAGGGCAAGACGGTGCCCGGCGATGGTGCGGGGCTTCGCTGCAGTGCACCAGCAGCAGTCACCTGAAGCACACGATTGGTGGCGCGCAGCCGGTCACCGTTGCGCCGGCTACGCGCGCTGCGTGAACCGTGAAACCCGCGCCAGCCGGGCGTTGCGCGGGGCGCGCGAGCCGCCTGCGGATCGGGTGGCACACCTATTGCTTTATCGCTACCGGGGCCAATGACGGCTCCAACGAATTGCATCATCGTCCCGCGATGCGCGGGAACAGTCGATCGTGCGGGGCAACGGCGTCCCGAAGCAGCACTCCACGGCACAGCGTGCGTGGCGGGTGCGCTTCGGGACGCTTTTTTTATGCGCGTCGCGCAATCGCCGTGGTCTGACGAACCCTTGGCGGCGCGATTTGCACAACTAAAGATGACCATGCGGGAAACGATACCTGACATCTCTGCGGAAATCGTCGGCGAGCTCATCAATCTGGCCGGGCGTCAGCGCATGCTCTCGCAGCGCGTGGTCCTGCATGCGCTGCTCGGCTTGCGCGGCGACGCCGCAGCGCTCGTCGTCGCGCGCGAATGCCTCGACACGTTTGCGGCCTCGCACGCACGGCTGGTGGAGGGCGACGATCATTTTCCCGGCGTGTTCTCGACGGCGTTGCGCGAACTCTATTTCGGCGCACGCAAGGCCGACGAGCGCATTCGGGCGTTCACGCAGCTCGCCGCGCACGCATGCGCGTGCCTCGAGCGCTCAGTCCATGCCGGGGCGGCCGATAGCGGGTGCGAGGCCGCCGTGACGGAACTCACCGCTGCCGCCACGCCGCTGCTCGACCTGCTGCAGGCGCTGACCCAGGCGTACCAGGACGAATTGCGCAGCGTGGAAGCCGCGGCGGCGAAGCGCCAGGCCGTCATCGTCGATGAACTCGCCGCCATTTCGCTGCGCGCGAACATCGTCGCGCTCAATGCACGGGTGGCGGCCGCCCGCGCCGGCCAGTTCGGCCGCGAATTCGCGGTGATCACGGCGGAGCTGGCGCACGTGATAGGTGAAATGGACCGGCTCGTGCAGGGCGTGGTCGGCAAGCCCGAACCGCGCAGCAGCGCGCCCGAAAGACATTCTGGATTCCGAAATCAACGGATGCATGCCCGCCTGGCGGGTTGAGATCCACTACTGGAGAGAACCTCGTGAAAGACCTGGTAAGTTCGCTCAAGAGCGGTAACTGGCGCGCGCTGATCGCGTGTTTCCTATATTTCGACACTGGCTTCACGGTGTGGGTGATGTTCGGGCCGCTCGCGCCGTTCATCCAGAAGGACATTGCGATGACGCCGGCCGAACTGGGCCTGCTCGTAGCCGTGCCCGTGCTCGGCGCGGCGATTCTGCGCGTCACGCTCGGCAATCTCTATCAGGCCTACGACGGCCGCCGTGTCGCGCTGATGGGCATCGCGCTTTCCGCCATCCCCGCCGCCGTGCTGCTGATGCTGCCGGGTACGCCGTCCTATACCTTGCTGCTCGTGCTCGGCGTGCTGCTCGGCGTGGGCGGCGCGAGCTTCGCCGTGGCGCTGCCGATGGCGGGCAGCAACTATCCGCCGAAGGTGCAGGGCCTCGTGCTCGGCCTCGCCGCGGCCGGCAATATCGGCGCCGTGCTCGACGGCTTCCTCTTTCCGGGCCTCGCCAGCCACTATGGATGGGCGCGCGCCACGGGCGCGGCGCTGCCGCTGCTCGCGCTCGCCGCGACGGCCGTGACCTTCTGGGCCCGTGATCTCGGCCAGAAGTCCGGCAGCGCGCCGCAGGCATTGCGCTCGTTCGGCATCACGCTCGCCGGCTTGATCGCGCTCGTGCTGGCCGTGCATGCCGGCTTGTTCGGCGCGGGCAAGACCGGCGTGCTGCTGCTGCCGGTGCTGGGCGCGCTGCTCGCCATAGGCGTGTTGCCGCGCCACTACCGTGCGGTGCTGACCGAAGGCGACACGTGGGTCGTGATGCTCGTGTACAGCATCACGTTCGGCGGCTTCGTCGGCATGTCGTCCTATGTCTCGACGCTGCTGATTTCGCTCTACCAGGTGCCGAAGCTCGAAGCCGGCGTGGTGATGTCGCTGCTCGCGCTGACCGGCGCGATGGTGCGCCCGCTCGGCGGCCTGATCGCGGATCGCATCTCGGGCGTGCGCGCACTCGTGGTGCTGCTTGCCGCGATCTCAGTGTGCGACTTCGCGTTCGCGCTGTGGATGCCGCCGTTCGCTGCCGGCATTGCGCTGCTCGCGTTCACCTACGTGTGCTTCGGTCTCGGCAACGGCGCGACGTTCCAGCTCGTGCCGCGCCGCTGGCAGGGCCGCACCGGGCTGATGTCGGGCATCATCGGCGCGGCGGGCGGGATCGGCGGCTTCTATCTGCCGGTCATCATGGGCATCGCCAAGGAGAGCACCGGCAGCTACCAGATGGGCTTCGCGACGTTCGGCGTGATCGCGGCGGCTGCATTCGGACTCGTGGTGCTGCATCGCGCACGCTGGCTCGAATGGGCGCTGCCCCAGGAGCCGGCGATGGCCCAAGCCGTCGTGCAGGGCGCCCAAGCGAGCGCAAGCAACTGAGATCTGCTTAGATAGCAAGGTGCGGCCCGAGCGTGAGCGACGGGCCGCAAACGCGTCTACGCGCGGCGACGCAGGTCCTCGCTGCCCGCTTCGCGCGAATGCACGCCAAACGAGTCAGGCGAAATGGCGAACGAAGCCGCTTCGCCAATCGCGTTGCCCACGAAGATGATGGCGGGGCTGCCAAGGCCTGCTGCACGCGCGTGTGCCGCAATCGTGCCGAGCGTGCCGGTGACGCGCCGCTCGTTCGCGCTGCCCGCCCACTGCACGACAGCGGCGGGCGTCGCCGTGGGGAGCGCGCCCACGAGCGTTGCGCACAGCGACTCGATGCGGCTCATGCCCATATAGATGGCGAGCGTCATGCCCGTCGCGGCGAGCGCCTGCCAGTCCGGTTCGCTGTGGTCGCGCAAGTGCGCGGTCACGAAGATCACGCCCTGGCAATGGTCGCGATGCGTGAGCGACACGCCGAGTCCCGCCGCTGCCGCGAACGCCGAAGACACGCCGTTCACGATTTCCACCGTCACGCCCGCACGGCGCAACGCCGCGAGTTCTTCCCCGGCGCGGCCGAACAGCAGCGCGTCGCCGCCTTTCACGCGCACCACGTGCAAGCCGCGGCGCGCGTAGCGCTGCATCAGCCGCTCGATGAAGGCTTGCGGCGTGGAGCGGCAGCCGCCTCGCTTGCCCACGCGGATCACCCGGGCCTGCGGCGCGAGCGTGACGATTTCCGGATTCACGAGATCGTCGAGCAGCACGACGTCGGCGCTCGCGAGCACCTTCGCCGCCTTCAGGGTGAGGAGGTCGAGATCGCCCGGACCTGCGCTCACCAGCGTGACCTTGCCTTCGTTGCCCGTCATCATCGTCGTCTTCCTTTGTATTGCGCGGACCCGCATGGGGAGCGCCATAAAACAAATGGCGTCCGCTCGCCGCTTGCGACGAGGGGACGCCATTGTCCGGTGTGCTTGAAAAGAGGCGCGAAGCGCGGCCCCAGGTTGCATGCCCGGCAACGCTGCCGGGCACTCAGACTCACGCAAGTTCCAGACCAACTCGCGCGCGCTAGCGCCGCCCGCCCCTGGGCCGGGCGCTCCTGGCCGGCCGCACCTGGGCCGGGCGCTCCTGGCCGGCCGCACCTGGCCGGCCGCACCTAGCCGGCCGCACCTAGCCGGCCGCACCTGGCCGGCCGCACCTGGCCGTGCCCCCAATTGACAACGCCGCAACCTGCACGCCCACGGCGCACAGCGAATGTGCTGCACGGCACCAATCTTGTGCCGGCCTGCATCACGATGCGCGCGCGAGCGATGTGCCGGACGCCCCGCTCGCCAGCCGCCGAAGTCCGCCAGACGGGCCGTTGCGCGGGATGCGCGCAGATTGGCACAGTGCTTGCATATTGCTTCGCAGCAAGTGCCACGCGAATCAATGGGGATTCGGCCGCAAGCAGTAGCGCGGCGCACGAGGGTTTCGAATTCAGGGCAACGGCGTCCCCCGAATCTGGCTTCGCGCAAGCTGGAATCGCGGGACGCCTTTTTTATTGGCAGGGGCTCAGCATGGTGCAAGCAGCGAACGAAGTGAACAGCTCGGCAGCGATGGAGATCGTCGTCGTCGGCCATGGCATGGTGGGCCACAAATTTCTCGAGTGCCTCCTTGCGGACGGCGCGCCCAACGCGCGCGTGACCGTGCTCTGCGAGGAGCCGCGTCCCGCCTACGACCGCGTGCACCTCTCCGAATTCTTCGCGGGCAAGTCGGCGGACGATCTCTCGCTCGTGGCGCCCGGCTTCTTCGAGCGCGAGAACGTGCGTCTCGTACTGAACGCGAAGGCGGTGTCGATCGATCGCGAAGCGCGCACCATCGAGGTGTCGAACGGCGAGACGCTTTCGTATGACAAGCTCGTGCTGGCCACCGGCTCCTCGGCGTTCGTGCCGCCCATTGCGGGCAATGATCGCGCCGATTGCTTCGTCTACCGAACCATCGACGATCTCGAAGCGATGCAGGCGCGCGGCGCGCACGCGAAGACGGGCGTGGTGGTGGGCGGCGGCCTGCTCGGTCTCGAATGCGCGAAAGCCTTGCGCGACCTGGGCCTCGAGACGCACGTGGTGGAATTCGCGCCGCGCCTGATGGCGGTGCAAGTCGACGACGACGGCGGCCGCATGCTGCGCGGCAAGATCGAAGAACTCGGCGTGAGCGTGCACACGCAGAAGCACACGCTGGCGATCGTGGACGGCAAGACGGTGGATGGCGCAACGGCCGCCAACCGCATGCAGTTCGCCGACGGCACACACCTCGACGCCGACATGATCGTGTTCTCGGCCGGCATTCGCCCGCGCGACGAAGTCGCCCGCGCCTGCGGCCTCGAGATCGGCGCGCGCGGCGGCATCGTGATCGACGACCAGTGCCGCACGAGCGACGCGAACATCTACGCCATCGGCGAATGCGCGCTCTGGCAAGGGCAGATCTTCGGCCTCGTCGCCCCCGGTTACGACATGGCGCGCATTGCCGCCAAAGCGCTGGCGGGCGAGGCAACGAGCTTCGCGGGCGCCGACATGAGCACCAAGCTCAAGCTGATGGGCGTGGACGTCGCGAGCATCGGCGACGCGCACGGCAAGACGCCCGGCAGCCGTTCCTACCGCTATGCCGACGAGCGCCGCCAGGTCTACAAGAAGATCGTGGTGTCCGATTGCGGCAAGAAGCTGCTCGGCGCGGTGATGGTGGGCGACGCGAGCGAATACGGCACGCTGTTGCAGATGATGCTCAACGGCATCGAGCTGCCCGAGTCGCCCGAATTCATGATCCTGCCGCAGGCCGACGGCAAGGCCAGGCCTGCGATCGGCGTGGAAGCGCTGCCCGACGCCGCACAGATCTGTTCGTGCAACAACGTTTCGAAGGCGCAAATCTGCGCGGCCGTGCAGGATGGCGCGACGACCATCGCCGCGGTGAAGGGGGCATGCAACGCCGGCACGTCGTGCGGCGGCTGCGTGCCGCTCGTCACGCAGATCATGAAGTCGGAGATGAAGCGCCAGGGGCTCGCCGTCAACAATCACCTTTGCGAGCACTTCCATTATTCGCGCCAGGAGCTGTATCACATCGTGCGCGTGGAGGGCATCAAGACCTTCGGCGACCTGCTCGCGAAGCATGGCAAGGGGCTGGGCTGCGATATCTGCAAGCCGGCCGTGGGCGGGATTCTCGCGTCCTGCTGGAACGAATTCGTGCTGAAGAAGGAGCACGCGAGCCTGCAGGATTCGAATGACTACTACCTCGCCAACATTCAGCGCGACGGCACGTATTCGGTGGTGCCGCGCATGCCGGGCGGCGAAGTCACGCCGGAAGGCCTCATCGCCGTGGGGCAGGTGGCGAAGAAGTACGGCCTGTACACGAAGATCACCGGCGGCCAGCGCGTGGACCTCTTTGGTGCGCGCGTCGAGCAGCTGCCTTTCGTCTGGGAAGAGCTGATTGCCGCGGGCTTCGAATCGGGGCACGCATACGGCAAGGCCCTGCGCACGGTGAAGTCGTGCGTGGGCTCGACGTGGTGCCGCTACGGCGTGGGCGACTCGGTGGGCTTCGCGATCGAACTCGAGAACCGCTACAAGGGTCTGCGCGCACCGCACAAGATCAAGTTCGGTGTCTCGGGCTGCACGCGCGAATGCGCGGAGGCACAAGGCAAGGACGTCGGCATCATCGCCACCGAGAAGGGCTGGAACCTCTACGTATGCGGCAACGGCGGCATGAAGCCGCGTCATGCGGAACTGCTCGCTGCCGATCTCGATCAGGCCACGCTGGTGCGCTACGTCGATCGCTTCCTCATGTTCTACGTGCGCACGGCCGACCGCCTGCAGCGCACGAGCGTGTGGCGTGACAACCTCGAAGGCGGCCTCGACTATCTGATCGACGTGGTCGTGCACGACAAGCTGGGCCTCGGGGCCGAACTCGAAGCGGAAATGCAGCTCGTGGTGGACACCTACGAATGCGAATGGAAGAAGGCCGTGACCGATCCCGAAACGCGCCGCCGCTTCCGTCACTTCGTCAACAGCGATGCCGGCGACCAGCACGTCACCTTCATCGAAGAGCGCGGCCAGATTCGCCCGGCTACGCCTGAGGAGCGCACGCAGGTTCCGCAAGCGGCGCCGCAATTCAAGCGACATGAAGCGCTGTCCGGCATTCCCGTCGTCGTCGAAACCGTCTGATTCCCTTTCATCGAACCGAGGAGTACGCAATGAGCAACGAACAGAGTCAAGGCAACTGGGTTCCCGTCTGCACGCTCAACGACATCGTGCCGAACACCGGCGTGTGTGCGCTCGTGAAGGGCGAACAGGTCGCCGTGTTCCATGTCGACGACGGCGACGCGCGTGTATACGCCATCGGCAACTACGATCCGAACTCGCACGCGGCGGTGCTCTCGCGCGGGCTCGTGGGCAGCTTCGGCGAGCGCATCGTGGTGGCCTCGCCCATCTACAAGCATCACTTCGATCTGTCCACCGGCGAGTGCATCGAAGCGCCGCAGCATTCGGTCAATGCGTTCCCCGCGCGCGTGGAAAACGGTCAGGTGTGGATCGCGGCCTGACTGGCCACCCGAAGTGCCGAGTGAAGTGACAAAGGAAGTGACGAACGCGCGGCGCACAGGATGCGCCGTGCGCCCCGAATCTGTTTCAAGCTGATATCGATCGACCGCATGAGCAGCGAGAGCGTAAAGAGCGTTTGCCCGTACTGCGGCGTAGGCTGCGGGATGATCCTGCACGTCGAGGACGGCCAGGTCGCGAAGATCTCCGGCGACGCCGAGCATCCGACCAACTTCGGCCGCCTCTGCACGAAGGGTTCGTCGGCGCACGTGGCGCTGCGCAAGTCGGGGCGTCTCGAGCGCGCCTTCGTGCGCCACGCGCGCGACGAGGACCCGGTGCCGCTGCCGCTCGCGCAGGCCATCGCCGATACGGCGCGCCGCCTGCGCTCGACGCTCGACGCGCACGGCCCCGACGCGCTCTCGTTCTACGTTTCCGGGCAGATGTCGATCGAGGCGCAGTACCTCGTGAACAAGCTCGCCAAGGGCTTCGTGCGCACCAACAACATCGAGTCGAACTCGCGCCTGTGCATGGCGAGCGCGGGCAGCGGCTACAAGCTTTCGCTCGGCGCGGACGGGCCGCCGGGTTCGTATCAGGACCTCGACCGCGCCGATCTCTTCTTCGTGATCGGCGCAAACATGGCGGATTGCCATCCGATCCTGTTCCTGCGCATGATGGACCGCGTGAAGGCGGGCGCGAAGCTGATCGTCGTGGACCCGCGCCGCACGGCGACCGCCGAGAAGGCGTCGCTGTTCCTGCAGATCGCGCCGGGCACCGATCTCGCGCTGCTCAATGGCCTGCTGCACCTGCTGCACAAGCACGGCCACACCGATGCGGATTTCATCGCACAGTACACCGAAGGATGGGACGCAATGCCTGCGTTCCTCGACGACTACACGCCGGAAAAGGTCGCCGAGATCACGGGTCTCGCCGTCGACGACATTCGCCGCGCCGCGCAGATGATCGGCGAGGCGCCCGAGTGGATGAGCTGCTGGACCATGGGCCTGAACCAGAGCACGCACGGCACGTGGAGCACCAACGCGATCTGCAACCTGCATCTGGCGACGGGCAAGATTTGCCGTCCCGGCAGCGGGCCGTTCTCGCTCACGGGGCAGCCCAACGCCATGGGCGGGCGCGAGATGGGCTACATGGGCCCCGGCTTGCCCGGCCAGCGCACGGTGCTCGCGCAAGAAGACCGCGCGTTCGTCGAAGCGGCGTGGGGCGTGGCGCCCGGCACGCTGCCCGTGAAGGTGGGCAGCGGCACCGTCGACATGTTCTCGCGCATGGCCGCGGGCGAGATCAAGGCGTGCTGGATCATCTGCACGAACCCGGTGGCGAGCGTCGCGAACCGGCAAACGGTAGTGGCGGGCCTGAGGGCCGCCGAACTCGTGATCGCCCAGGACGCTTTTCTGGACACCGAAACGAATCAGTACGCCGACGTGCTGCTGCCCGGCGCGCTCTGGGCCGAGGCCGACGGCGTGATGATCAACTCCGAGCGCAACATGACGCTCATGCAGCAGGCCGTCGAGCCGCCGGGCGAGGCGCTGCCCGACTGGCAGATCATCGCGCGCGTGGCCTGCGAGATGGGTTTTGCGCAGGCGTTCAGCTACGCGAGCGCCGCCGAGGTGTTCGACGAGATCACGCGCTTCGCGAACCCGAAGACGGGCTACGACCTGCGCGGCGCGAGCCATGCGAAGCTGCGCGAAACGCCGCTGCAATGGCCCATCGCGCCGGATGCCGCGAGCGACCGCAACCCGCTGCGCTATGTGAACGACGGCGTGAGCCAGACGCTCAAGGAAAACGCCGACGGCACGCGTCCCCGCATCGCGTTCGCCACGCCGCACGGCAAGGGCGTGTTTTTCGCGCGTCCCCATGTTGCGCCTGCCGAACTGCCCGATGGCACGTTCCCGGTCGTGTTCAACACGGGGCGCCTGCAGCACCAGTGGCACACCATGACGAAGACCGGCAAGGTGCCGATGCTCAACAAGCTCAACCCGGGCCCGTTCGTCGAGATTCATCCCGAGGATGCCGCTGCGCTCGGCATTGCCGCGAAGGATCGTGTGGAAGTGCGCTCGCGCCGCGGCCGCGTGGTGCTGCCTGCCGTCGTGACCGAGCGTGTGCGTCCCGGCAACTGCTTCGCGCCCATGCACTGGAACGACGTGTATGGCGAGGAGCTTTGCGTGAACGCGGTCACGAGCGATGCGATCGACCCGATTTCCCAGCAGCCCGAACTGAAATTCTGCGCGGTCGCGCTCTCGCGCGTCGGCCCGCCATCTACGCCGCGCGAGACCACGCGCGTACCGGATGGCGCCGATGCCGCCGTTGCATCGGCCACGTTCGACGCCGGCGCGCCGCAAGCCGTCAACCCGTCTCAGGAACTCGACATGTCCCGTATCGATGCCTTTTCGACGCTACTCGGTCTCGACGACGTCGCCGCGCCGCAGCTGGGCGACGCGCAACGCCAGTACCTCGCGGGCTTTGTCGGCGGCCTGCGCTCGTTGCGGGCGGCCGAGCCCGTCGGCGTGCCGATGCTGCCCGTGCACGCGCCGTTTCCCGCCGACACGCGCGTCTGGCTGGACGGCCTGCTGGCGGGCCTGTTCAGCCGCGGCGAGCCTGTCGCGCGCACGGCTGCGCTCGCCGCGCCGGGCGCTCCCGAAGAAAAGCCGCATGGCGTGCGCATCGCCCATACGCGCCCCAAGGTCGTGCTGCTGTGGGCCTCGCAGACGGGCAACGTCGAATCGCTCGTCGAGCAATACGCGACGCAACTGATGGAATCGGGCTTCGAGATTCGCACGGCCTGCATGGCCGATTACCCGCTCGCGAACCTCGCCAGGGCGCAATACGTCCTCCTGATGACGAGCACGTTCGGCGACGGCGACGCGCCCGACAACGGCGCGGCCTTCTGGAGCGCGCTCGCAGCGGACAACGCGCCGCGCCTCGCCTCGCTGCGCTTTTCCGTGCTCGCCTTCGGCGACCGCAACTACGACGCGTTCTGCGGCCACGGTCGCAAGCTCGACGCGCGCCTCGAAGCGCTGGGCGCCACGCGTCTCATGGAGCGCGTGGATTGCGACAGCGAATACCAGAGCGCCGCCGACGCCTGGCTCGAGCGCATCGTGGTGCGCATCAAGCAGGAGGACGCGGCGCTGCACGCGGTGCCCGCCGACGGTTCGATTCCCGAGGTGCTGCCCGGTTGCGCGGCGACGAAGGCACGCCCGGCCACCTCGAAGCTGCTGAAGAACGCGCGCCTGAACATGAAGGGCGCGACGAAGGACACGCGCTACTTCTCGCTCGCAACGGGCGAGGCGGGCCTCGACTACGAAGCGGGCGACGCGCTCGGCGTGTGGCCCACCAACTGTCCCGCGCTCGTCGACGAGTTGCTGGACCTCACGCGCCTCGCCGCCGACACGCCGGTCGCCGTGAGCGGCCACGGCGAGATGCGCCTTGGCGAGGCGCTCGGCAAGCACTACGAGATCGCGCGCCCGAACCCCGATGCGCTCGCGTTCATTGCGTCGCGCACGCGCTCGCGGGGCCTCGCCGAGATGCTCGACGATTCGCGCAAAGGCGATCTGCGCAACTGGCTCTGGGGCCAGCAGCTCGCCGACGTGCTCCACGAATATCCCGTCGACATGAGCGCGCCCGAACTGCTCGGCATGCTCAAGCGCCTGCAGCCGCGGCTCTATTCGATTTCGTCGAGCCCGAAGGCGCATGCGGGCGAAGTGCATCTGACCGTTTCGGCCGTGCGCTACAACAACGGCCGCCGCGAGCGCAAGGGCGTGGCCTCGACCTTCCTCGCCGACCGCGCGCAGGAGGGCAGCGTCCCCGTGTTCGTGCAGAAGAGCACGCATTTCCGGCCGCCGCGCAGCGGCGACGCGCCGATGATCATGATCGGTCCCGGCACGGGCGTCGCGCCCTTCCGCGCCTTCCTGCACGAGCGCCAGGCGCGCGGCGACACGGGCCGCAACTGGCTGTTCTTCGGCGAGCAGCACGCGGCCACCGACTTCTACTACCGGGACGAACTGGAGCAAATGCGCAAGGACGGCCATCTCGACCGGCTCGACCTCGCGTTTTCGCGCGACCAGAGCGAGAAGGTCTATGTGCAGGACCGCATGCGCGAGCAGGGCGCGCAGCTATGGGCCTGGCTGCAGGAAGGGGCGCACCTCTATGTGTGCGGCGATGCGAGCCGCATGGCGAAGGACGTGGATGCGGCGCTCAGGGAGGTGGTGGCGGGCCATGGCGGCATGAGCGCCGAGGCCGCGCACGACTACGTCAGTGCGCTCGGACGGGACAAGCGCTACCTGCGCGACGTCTATTGAAGGGGCGCGGCGCGGCTTCGGTGCGGCCCGGCGAGGGCCGGCCGCCTGCGCGCCACGTCTGCAGCGCGCGAAAGCGGCGCGTGCGCGCCTGGTCCGTGCGCGCGAAGCTTTCGTCTTCTTTGCCGAGCCCGGCATAAAGGCCGCCCCGGGCGCCTTTGGCCACGACGGGTTCGGGCAGCAGGATGGCGATCAGAAACGTCAGGCACGAGCCTGCGAACACCGCCACCACGCTCATCGAGATCGACTCGAACATCCGTTTGTCCCCCGGTAGAATGGTGTCCGGCGGCCGACGCCGTGCGTATCGCGCACCGCATCGCCGCCATCGCAAACCATTTTGCTCAGGGCGCGCGTCCACGTCCAAGACGATATTCGGATCGTCACGATAAGCGCGCCTTATGAAAAAAACCGGAGATATTCGGGAGGCAGCCATCTTGATGCTTCGCTCGATACGCTACGTGCTCACCGTGGCGGAGTTGAAGAATTTCACGCGCGCAGCCGAAGTGCTGCACGTCTCGCAGCCGGCGCTCTCACAGCAGATCCGCCAGCTGGAAAACGATCTCGGCGGCGCGCTGTTCGACCGCAGCGGCCGCGCCATCAGCCTCACCGAATTCGGGCGCGTGTACATCGAACACGCGCGCCAGGCGCTCGCGCATCTCGACGCCGGCAAGCGCGCGCTCAACGAGGTGCGCGACCTCACGCGCGGCCTGCTGCGGCTCGCCTATACCCCGACCTTCGCGGAATATCTGATCGGCCCGGCGCTGCGCGGCTTTCGCGAGGCGCACCCGGCCATCGCGCTCGACGTGAGCGAGCGGCCGCTCGAAGATATCGAAGGCGGACTCGAGCGTGACGAACTCGATCTCGGCATCGGCTTCACGGATGTGCGCTCCGACGAAATCGAAGTGCGTCCGCTGTTTGCCGAGCACATGGCGCTGCTCGTGGCCACGCGCCATCCACTGGCGCGCCGCCGCGCGGAGGTGACGGCCGAACAGCTGGGGACGATGCCGCTTGCGCTGTTGAGCCCCGACTTCGTGGTGCGGCGCTTCGCCGATGCCTATTTCCGCGCGCACCAGTTGATTCCGCGCGTGATGCTGCAAGCCAATTCGGTGGGCACGGTGCTCAAGCTCGTGAAGGACGGCACGCTCGCCACGCTGCTGCCTTCGGCGGTGCTGCGCGAGCATCGCGGGCTCGTCACGCTGCCCGTCACGCCGGCGTTGCCGCAGCGCACCGTCGCGCTGCTCAAGCGGCGGCGCGCATCGAGCACGCTCGCCGCCAACGCGTTTTCCGATGTGCTGCTCGCGTTGATTTCGCAGGAAGGGCTGGGCGAAGCCTGAGGCGGCCTTTGGTTTTCTCGTCGGCTCAGGGTTGGTCGGACGACAGCAGGTTGTGGAAGAAGTCCACGGCGTGCTGGCGGGTCGGCATGGTCCCGAGCGTGGCGGCCGGGTCGAGCCCCGAGCGCCGCGCCGTGCCGCTCACGAGACTCTTTTGCAGGTCGTTGAGCGGGCGGGCGAGATTGGTGGCGATGAATCCGGAAGCCGGTGGCGCGGCGATGGCCGGCAGGTCGGTGCGCGGCGTGTCCAGCGTGAGCAACGGGGCGAGCGAGGGCGCGGCCGCCACGCGCTGGCTCGCGAGCATGTCGGCGGGCGCGATGCCGAGCCAGTCGCGCAGGGTGGCGAGAATCGACGTGTGGTCGTAGGGCGTGGCGGCGGGTGAGCGGAACACGGTGCCCGGCGCAATATACGGCGACACCACGACCGCCGGCACACGCACGCCGAAGCTGTCGAAGGCGAAATTCTGGTCGCCGGGGTTGCTCGCGGCATCGGGCGCCACGGCGTTGGCGGGCGGCAGCACGTGGTCGTAGGTGCCGCCGTGCTCGTCGTAGGTGATCACGAGCAGCGTCTCGGGCCATGCGGGCGAGGTGCTCAACGCGTGCCAGATGTCGTAGAGAAAGCTCTCGCCCGCATAGACATCGTGGGGCGGGTGCTGGTCGTTGGGATCGAGCAGAAAACGCGGCTCGATGAACGAATACCGCGGCAGCGTGTTGTTCCGGCAGTCGGAGACGAAGTTGCTGAAGCGCTGGAAGTTGGCCTTGTATTTCGGATCCCATAACGTCGGGAACATCGTGAGCGTGAGCGAGGGCGCGACGAGGGCGGCGCTGTACAGGGCCCAGCTTGCGCCCATGTCGCCCAGCACGTTGAAGATGGTGCGCACCTGCCACTCGAACGGATCGGGCGGCGTGCCGTTGTCGACGTGGCCATTCGACGTGCCCGCGTGGGCGAAGGCGCGGTTCGGCCAGGTCTGGCTCGGCACAGGGGCGAACCAGGCGTCGCAGACGGCGTATTCGCGCGCGAGCGTCGAGAGCACCTTCAACTGATCGGGGCTGTGGCACTGCATGACCTGGCTGGCGTCGGTCGTCGCGGTCGTTTCGTAGTCTTGCACGAAGCCCGACATGGGCGTCGCGCCTGCCGCGTTGCCGAGCAGTTGCACGCGCACGTTCGCGAACGTCTCCTGCGGATCGGGGTCGGGCAGCGTGGCCGTGGCGGCCGGCGTGGTGGCGGCAATGGTGGCGCCTGCCTTGGTCGGGTTGCTCAGGCCCGCCTTGAGCCCGTCGAATGGCCGTTCCGCGCTGGCGGCGGGCAGGAAATGCGTAGGGCTGCTGCCGTTCGTGTACAAGCCGCCGAGCATCGTATCGAACGAACGGTTCTCGAACATCACGACAACGACGTGCTTGATGTTCTGCAGGGACATGGGCTCTCTCCGTCACGCGGGTTTGACGAAGAATAGTGGTGCAGGCGGGTGGATTCGGCAAGGTTCGGCAACCCTGAGAGAACCTGCCGACGCCTGGGCCATAACCGCCTGGAGCGCACCTACTGCACCCTCGCACGCCAGATCTCATGCGCGGCGCAACACGCCACAAAAACGCCGCATAAAATCGCCGCGACCGCCGCCGGCTGATCCGCAGCGCCCGCGCCGCCTCCCGTGGCGCGCAGCCACAGGCGCACACCCGCTCCTGTCACGACGAGCCCGAGTACGAGACCAACGATGGCCAGATTCGTGTGCCGCCACGAGCGTTGCCCATGCTTCATGCCGCCCCCCGTTGTGTTTGCCTTTGCGCCTCGACGAGACGCCGTACGGGCACGATACGCCGCCAGATTTCACGCGACATCCGCGGCCAGTGATGTGCAACCGGCGCCGCATGCAAAGCGCGCATGGAACTGGCGGAAAAGCATGGGAATGGCCGCGCAAACCGCCGCGCAGAGCGGGGCGCCCATCCCTGTGGGATAATTACGAGTTCTGCCCAGAGCGCAGCTCAAGAGGTTGTTCGCAAGGGCGTGAGTGGGGCCTTCAATCCCGTGGCCCGCTTCCTTTCTGCGATTTTTCTCCTACAGCCACAATGCCCGCATACCGTTCCAAAACCTCCACCGCCGGCCGCAACATGGCAGGTGCGCGCTCCCTCTGGCGCGCCACCGGCATGAAAGACGAAGACTTCGCCAAGCCGATCATCGCGGTCGTCAACTCGTTCACCCAGTTCGTGCCCGGCCACGTGCACCTGAAAGACCTCGGCCAGCTCGTTGCGCGCGAAATCGAAGCCGCGGGCGGCGTGGCCAAGGAATTCAACACGATCGCCGTCGATGACGGCATCGCCATGGGCCACGACGGCATGCTGTATTCGCTGCCGAGCCGCGACATCATCGCGGATTCGGTCGAATACATGGTCAACGCGCACTGCGCCGACGCCATGGTCTGCATCTCGAACTGCGACAAGATCACCCCGGGCATGCTGATGGCCGCCATGCGCCTGAACATCCCCGTGATCTTCGTCTCGGGCGGCCCGATGGAAGCGGGCAAGACGCGCCTCGCGAACCCGGTCACCAAGGCCATCGAAGTCAAGAAGCTCGACCTGATCGACGCCATGGTGATCGCGGCCGACACCAAGTACTCCGACGCCGAAGTGGCCGAAGTCGAGCGCTCCGCCTGCCCGACCTGCGGTTCATGCTCGGGCATGTTCACGGCCAACTCGATGAACTGCCTGACCGAGGCGCTGGGCCTCTCGCTGCCGGGCAACGGCACCGTGGTCGCCACGCACGCCGACCGCGAACAGCTCTTCAAGCGCGCCGGCCGCCGTATCGTCGAACTCGCGCGCCAGTACTACGAGCAGGAAGACGAGCGCGTGCTGCCGCGCTCGGTGGGCTTCAAGGCGTTCGAAAACGCCATGACGCTCGACATCGCCATGGGCGGCTCGACCAACACCATCCTCCATTTGCTGGCCATTGCGCAGGAAGCGGGCATCGAGTTCGGCATGGCCGACATCGACCGCCTTTCGCGCGTCGTGCCGCAGCTGTGCAAGGTCGCGCCGAACACGAATAAGTACCACATCGAAGACGTGCACCGCGCCGGCGGCATCATGGCGATCCTCGGTGAACTGGAGCGCGCCGGCAAGCTGCACACCGACGTGCCGACCGTGCACACGCCGACGCTCGGCGACGCGCTCGCGCAATGGGATATCACGCGCACCAAAGACGAAGCGGTCAAGACGTTCTACATGGCTGGCCCGGCCGGCGTTCCCAGCCAGGTCGCGTTCAGCCAGAACACGCGCTGGCCGAGCCTCGACTCGGACCGCGCCGAAGGTTGCATCCGTTCGTACGAGCACGCGTTCTCGAAGGAAGGCGGCCTCGCCGTGCTGACCGGCAACATCGCGCTGGACGGCTGCGTGGTGAAGACCGCGGGCGTGGACGACAGCATCCTCGTGTTCGAAGGCACGGCCCACGTGACCGAATCGCAGGACGAAGCGGTGGAAAACATCCTCGCCGACAAGGTCAAGGCCGGCGACGTGGTGATCGTGCGCTATGAAGGCCCGAAGGGCGGCCCCGGCATGCAGGAAATGCTCTACCCGACGAGCTACATCAAGTCGAAGGGCCTCGGCAAGGCGTGCGCGCTGCTGACGGACGGCCGCTTCTCGGGCGGCACCTCGGGCCTCTCGATCGGCCACTGCTCGCCGGAAGCGGCGGCGGGCGGCGCGATCGGCCTGGTGCGCGACGGCGACAAGATCCGCATCGACATTCCGAACCGCACGATCAACGTGCTGGTCCCGGACGAGGAACTCGCGCGCCGCCGCGAAGAGCAGAACGCGAAGGGCTGGAAGCCGGCGAAGGCGCGTCCGCGCAAGGTGTCGGCGGCGCTGAAGGCCTATGCCAAGCTCGTGATGTCGGCAGACAAGGGCGCCGTGCGCGATCTCTCGCTGCTCGACGACTAAGCCTCGAATGAGGGGCGGGCCGCGCGGCTCGCCTCGAACAGGAAGGGCAAAAAAAATCGAGCCTCCCACGGTGACGTGGGAGGCTCGATTCGTTTATGGCGCACGTCCCCCGCGCATTACACGGGGGAGCGTTCCATCACTTACTTCGCAGCAGCAGCAAGCGCGGCGTTGAACGTCGTGCTCGGGCGCATGACTTCAGCAAGCTTCGCGAAGTCCGGCTTGTAGTAGCCGCCGATATCGACCGGCTTGCCCTGAACCGCGGCCAGCTCGCCCACGATCTTCTGCTCGTTCTCGGCCAATGCCTTCGCCAGCGGCGCGAAGTGTGCCGCGAGTTCCGCGTCGTCCTTCTGCGCGGCCAGTTCCTGCGCCCAGTACATCGAGAGGTAGAACTGGCTGCCGCGGTTGTCCAGCTCGCCGGTCTTCGGCGACGGGCCCTTGTTGTTGTCGAGCAGCTTGCCCGTGGCGGCGTCGAGCGTCTTCGCGAGCAGCTTGGCGCGCGCGTTGTTCGTCTTGATGCCGAGGTCTTCCAGCGAAACGGCCAGCGCGAGGAATTCGCCGAGCGAGTCCCAGCGCAGGTGGTCTTCCTGAACCAGCTGCTGCACGTGCTTCGGCGCCGAGCCGCCGGCACCCGTTTCGTACATGCCGCCGCCCGCCATCAGCGGAACGATCGAAAGCATCTTTGCCGAGGTGCCCAGTTCCATGATCGGGAACAGGTCGGTCAGGTAGTCGCGCAGGATGTTGCCGGTGACCGAGATCGTGTCCAGGCCGCGGATCACGCGCTCGAGCGTGTAACGCATCGCGCGCACTTGCGACATGATCTGGATGTCGAGGCCGTTCGTGTCGTAATCCTTCAGGTACGTTTCGACCTTCTTGATCACTTCGTTTTCGTGCGGACGGTACGGGTCGAGCCAGAACACGGCCGGCGTGTTCGAGTTCTTCGCGCGCGTGACGGCGAGCTTGACCCAGTCGCGGATCGGCTCGTCCTTCACGAGGCACATACGCCAGATGTCGCCTTGCTCGACCGGCTGCGTGAGCGCTTCGAGCACTTCGCCCGTGGCGTTGTCGACGATGCGCGCCGTGCCGTCCTGCGTGATCTCGAACGTCTTGTCGTGCGAACCGTACTCTTCAGCCTTCTGCGCCATCAGGCCGACGTTCGGCACCGTGCCCATCGTGCGCGGGTCGAATGCGCCGTTGGTCTTGCAGAAGTTGATGATTTCCTGGTAGATGCGCGCGAACGTGCTTTCCGGAATCAGGCACTTCGTGTCGGCCGGGCGGCCGTCGGCGCCCCACATCTTGCCGCCTGCGCGGATCATGGCCGGCATCGAAGCGTCGACGATCACGTCGTTCGGTGCGTGCAGGTTCGAGATGCCCTTGGCCGAGTCGACCATGGCGAGCGCCGGACGGTGCTCGTGGCATGCGTGCATGTCGCGGATGACTTCTTCGCGCTGCGATTCCGGCAGCTTTTCGATCTTCGTGTAGAGATCGACGAGGCCGTTGTTCACGTTCACGCCGAGTTCTTCGAACAGCTTGGCGTGCTTGGCGAACGCATCCTTGTAGAACACGCGCACGGCGTGGCCGAACACGATGGGGTGCGAAACCTTCATCATGGTCGCCTTCACGTGCAGCGAGAGCATGACGCCGGTCTTGCGCGCGTCTTCCATCTGGTCTTCGTAGAAGGCCAGCAAGTGCTTCTTGCTCATGAACATGCTGTCGACGATCTCGCCGGCTTGCAGCTTGACCTTCGGCTTGAGCACGATGGTTTCGCCGGCCTTCGTCACG
Organism: Paraburkholderia sp. EG286A; assembly: GCF_040965375.1. Taxonomy (NCBI): domain Bacteria; kingdom Pseudomonadati; phylum Pseudomonadota; class Betaproteobacteria; order Burkholderiales; family Burkholderiaceae; genus Paraburkholderia; species Paraburkholderia sp. EG286A. Next base: position 684,853 of record NZ_JBFRCB010000005.1, on the reverse strand, counting down.
AGCTCCATGCGGACTTCGCGGTCCTTGTCGTTCGTGATCGACTTTTCGCCGTGGTAGAAGTCGCCGTGCTTCATGTGCGCGACGTGGGTGCGCGAAGCCATGCTCCACTCGCCCATGCTGTGCGGGTGCTTCTTCGCGTAGTTCTTGACCGCGAGCGGTGCGCGGCGGTCCGAGTTGCCTTCGCGCAGCACCGGGTTCACGGCCGAACCGAGGCACTTCGAATAGCGCTTCTGGATCGCCTTTTCTTCGTCGGTCTTCGGATCTTCGGGGAAGTCAGGGACCTTGTAGCCCTTGCCCTGGAGTTCCTTGATCGCGGCGATGAGCTGCGGCACCGATGCGCTGATGTTCGGCAGCTTGATGATGTTCGTTTCCGGCAACTGCGTGAGACGGCCCAGTTCGGCCAGGTTGTCCGGCACGCGCTGTTCTTCCGTGAGGAATTCCGGGAACTCGCCGAGGATACGGCCCGCAACGGAGATATCGCTGGTCTCGACGTTCACGCCGGCCGGCGCAGCGAAGGTGCGGATGATCGGCAGAAACGCGCTGGTGGCGAGCAGCGGCGCTTCATCGGTCAGGGTATAGATGATGGTGGGTTGCTGGGTACTCATCGGCTTCTTGGCGGGGTTCAAAAACGGGGTGATAACACCACCGGCTGCGCGCAGTCGGCGAAACACCTGGATTTTGCCTCAATTTGCAGCGGGCTGGGGACCAAGCGTGCCTATATTTCATATCGTGGAAAGCGCTTGCGCAATGTTAATTGACCAGAAAGTCGGCGCGTTTGCCATGATCGGCCGGCCCGGCGCTGAAAACGTTTCCGCGCCGGAGGCCCGTTCCATAAGGCTTTGCGAGGCGATGCCGACGATTCGCTCATGGCTTTCTGGTTTTGTGGATCGTACCCTTGATTGACTGTCAAGCTGGTAAAGACCCTTGTGAAAAGAGAAGTGAATTGGGGAGTCTTATATAAGAATTTTGCCCCGCGAGGCTCACCAGAGTCCGTGAAAACGGTTGCCTTGCTAATCAATTCGTGGTCTCATTGCCCCCATGTTCGATCACTGCCTTTACTTCAATTCGTCGGCGCTCGCGCGGCTCGTCGAGCGCGAGTGGAGCGCCGTCTATGCGCCGTTCGGTCTCACGCCTGCGCAAGGTTTCGTGCTGCGCGTCGTGCTGGCGAAACCCGGCTGCCTCGCGAGCGACGTCGCGCAAACGCTCGGCATCGCGCGGCCCACGGCGACGCGTCTCGTCGACAACCTGTGCGAGAAGGACTTGCTCGAGCGCCGCCAGGGCGAGGCCGATGGCCGCGAATGGGGACTCTTTCCCACGGCGGGCGGCACGGCGCTCGACGGCCCGATCAACGGCGCGAGCGCCGAAGTCGCGCGGCGTCTGCGTGCGCAAGTGGGCCCGGACCTCTTCGAGTCGACGGTCACGGGCATGCGCAAGATCCGCAAGGGACTCGCGTAAGGCGTTCGCGCCTTTTTTAAAACTCAAATGATTGCCTTGCTAATCAATAAGGAGAAGAGCGATGAACGAAGCGGCGCTAAAAGGGACGGGGGAGGAAGCCTGGCGTTGGGCGATTGGCATGGCGATCGCCGCGCTGACGGTAGGCGGCGTGGTGGCGGCGATTCTCGTCATGCCGCGCGCGGTGGAGGCAAACAACCGCGTGTGCATAACGGCCTACGCGAACGACCTGCACGCGGATCTCGCGGCGTTCGCGCAAGACCCGGCGTGGCAGGCGCAATACGTCGAGGCGCTCACGGCGTGCGCGCGTTGAACGCTCACGCCGTGCGCCGCCGCGTTACTTGCGGTTCAGGAACGCGAGCAGGTCGGCGTTGACCTGTGCGGCCATCGTCGTGCACATGCCGTGCGGGCCGCCCGGGTAGATCTTGAGCGTCGCGTCCTTGACGATCTTCGCGGAGAGCTTGCCCGCGTCGTCGATCGGCACGATCTGGTCGTCGTCGCCGTGCAGGATCAGCGTGGGCACGTCGAACTTCTTGAGGTCTTGCGTGTAATCGACTTCGGAGAACTCGTGCACGCAGTCATGCAGTGCGAGGATGCCGCCCCACATGCCCTGCTGCCAGAACGAGTCGATCACGCCCTGCGAGACCTTCGCGCCGCTGCGGTTGTAGCCGTAGAACGGCACGGCCAGGTCCTTGAAGAACTGCGAACGGTCGTCGATCACGCCCTTGCGGATGCCGTCGAACACATCCTTGGGCAGGCCGCCGGGATTCTTCTCGCTCTTGATCATGATGGGCGGCACCGCGCCGATCAGCACCGCGCCCGAGACGCGCTTCGTGCCGTGGCGGCCGATGTAGTGCGCGACTTCGCCGCCGCCCGTGGAGTGGCCGACCAGCGTGGCGTCCTGCAGGTCGAGCTTGTCGAGCAGGTCGGCCAGATCGTCGGCCCAGGTGTCCATGTCGTTGCCCTTGGCGGGCTGATCGGAGCGGCCGTGGCCGCGGCGGTCGTGCGCGATCGTGCGAAAGCCGTTTTGCACGAGAAAGAGCATTTGAGCGTCCCAGGCGTCGGCGGTCAGCGGCCAGCCGTGGGAGAACACGACGGGCTTGCCGCTGCCCCAATCCTTGTAATAGATCGACGTGCCATCGCGGGTGGTAAAGGTGCTCATGGAAACTCTCCAGTTTCTTTTACAGCATCACAAAGCAGGCAGACGCCGGCGCGTCGGCGCGCGGTCGCGCTTCGCGCGGCGGTTCGTGGCGGCGTCCAGGGATAGGCAATGCGCGTGGAACGTGCCGGCGCCTGCGCGTCATGGAGAGAGGCAGGCGGCACGCGGGTCAGTATAGAGAGAACGCCTGAGCGATGACGCGAAGCTGTGCGGCTTGAAATCTTCGCGGCGCCGCGGATGTTTGCAGACGGCTCGTGAGCTTCAACCCCGCCGCGCGCGGCTAGGCGACTGCCGTGCCGACCGCCTCGCGCAGATAGTCGCCGAGAAAATCGACAAAACTGCGCAGCTTCGCGGAGAGCTTGTTGCGTTCGAGATAGATCGCGTGAATATCGGCGTTCGGCAGCGCCCAATCCGTGAGCAGCGGCACGAGTTCGCCACGCTCGATCGCCTCGCCGATTTCCCACTGCGAGCGCACGACGATGCCGCGGCCGTCGAGCGCCCAGCGCAGCACGGTGCTGCCGTCGTTGCTCGACAGCGCACCGTCGACCTTCACGGTCTCCGTGCGCTTGCCGCGCGAGAAGTGCCAGGTTCCGTATGCCGAGTCGTTTTCGCGCAGCACGATGCAGGCGTGACGCGTCAGATCGTGCGGCGCCGATGGCTTGCCATGCCGCTTCAAATACGTCGGCGACGCGCACACGATGCGCCGGTTCTTCAGCAGCAACCGCGCGTTGATGCGCGCGTCGGGCACCTCGCCGAAGCGGATGCCGAGATCGAAGCCTTCTTCCTGAAGGCTGAGCGGGCGCTCCGTCAACTGCAGCTGGATCTTCATCGAGGGAAACCGCTCGACGTAGGCGGACACCGCGGGCGCCACATGCGCGCGGCCAAAACCGAACGACGCGTTCACGCGCAGCAACCCGGCCGGTTCCCCGCGGCTGCGCGTGACGAGTTGTTCCAGTTCCGAGAGTTCGTCGAGGATGCGCGAGCCGTTCGCGAGATACAGCTCGCCTTCCGGTGTGAGAGACAGACGCCGCGTGGTGCGGTTTACGAGCCGCACGCCAAGGCGTTGCTCCAGTTGCGCGAGCCGCTTGCTCACGGCGGGCGGCGTGACCCCCAGCTCGCGTGCCGCCGCGGCCAGATTGCGGTTGCGCGCCACGAGCGCAAACAGATTCAGATCGGAAAACGCGTCCATTGCGCCGCTCCCGTTGGCTTGCTTGATTCGTTCCTGGTAGTTACGACCGGATTGCTTTTACGGAAACCCAATCGTCCAAGGCATCAATTAGACTGCATGCAACCTCGGGAGACAAGCATGTTCGACGGTTTCACAGACGCATCGGCAGACATCGAAGGCGTTCGCATTCACGCCATCCAGGGCGGACGCGGCCCCGCGCTGCTGCTCCTGCACGGCCATCCGCAAACCCACGCCATCTGGCACAAGGTGGCGCCGACGCTCGCGCAACACTTCACGGTAATTGCCGCCGACCTGCGCGGCTACGGCGACAGCGGCAAACCGCAGGGCACGCCTGACCACGCCAACTACGCGAAGCTCCGCATGGCGCTCGATCAGGTCGCACTCATGCGCGGCCTCGGCTTCCCGTCGTTCGCGGTCATGGGTCACGACCGGGGCGGACGCGTCGCCGCGCGCATGGCGATCGACCATCCCGACGCGGTCACGCGGCTCATTACGCTCGACGTCGCGCCGACCGTCGCGATGTACGAGCAGACGTCGTTCGAATTTGCACGCGCTTACTGGCACTGGTTCTTTCTCGTGCGTCCGGCGCCGTTTCCGGAAACGCTGATCCGCGCCGACCCCGATCTGTATCTGAAGCAGACCATGGGCGCGCGCAGCGCCGGGCTCGCGCCATTCGCTCCCGAGGCCTACGCGGAGTATTTGCGCTGCCTCTCCGATCCGGCGACGGCACACGGCATCTGCGAAGACTATCGGGCGTCGATCACGATCGACCTCGAACACGACCGCGCGGATCTGGCGGCGGGCAAGCGCATCGCGTGCCCGTTCCTCGCGTTGTGGGGCGCGCATGGCACGGTTGGTCAGTGCTTCGATCCGCTCGCGGAATGGCGTGGCTGGAACGCCGGCGTGAGCGGCGAGGCGCTGCCGTGCGGCCACTACCTCGCCGAAGAAGCGCCCCAGTTGCTCCTCGAACGCGTGCTGCCGTTTCTCCAGCGCTGATCCGTTCGTTCGTCATTTTTAGTTGGGCTTCATCATGTCCTCACACACGCTTTACCGGAAACTGGTTGATTCGCACACCGTATCGATCGTCGACGCCGAGCACGTTCTGCTCTACGCCGATCTGCACATCATGAACGAGTACACGAGCCCGCAAGCGTTCGCGGGCCTGGGTGAGAAGGGCCTGCGCGTGCGCCGCCCGCGCCAGCAGATGGGCGTGGTCGATCACGTGATTCCCAGCAAGCCGGTGCCCGTGGGTGCGCGCACGATCGAGATCGTCGACGCCGCGAAGCAGGCCGCGAACTTCACGCGCAACTGCGTGGAGCAGGGCATTCATCTGTTCGATATCCACGACCCCATGCAGGGCATCGAGCACGTGGTTGCGCCCGAGATCGGCCTGATTCGCCCCGGCATGGTCGTGCTGTGCGGCGACAGCCACACGACGACCTACGGCGCACTGGGCGCGCTCGGCTTCGGCATCGGCACCTCGGAAGTCGAGCACGTCCTGGCGACGCAGACGCTCGTGTATCGCGTCGCGAAGGACATGCGCATCGTGGTGGGCGGCACGCTGCCGCCGGGAACGACATCGAAGGACCTCGTGCTGCACATCATTGCGAAGATCGGCGCGCAGGGCGCGCGCGGCTACGCCGTCGAATATGCGGGCGCAGCGATCGCCGGGCTCTCCGCCGAGGCGCGCATGACCCTCTGCAACATGACCGTGGAGGCGGGGGCGCGCGCCGCGCTGATCGCGCCCGACCGCACGACGCTCGACTACGTGGCCGGCAAGGTCCGCGACCTCGACGCGAAGACGCTCGACGCCGCGTGCAACGCGTGGTCGCAACTGCGCTCCGATGACGACGCGCATTTCGATGTCGAGCATCGCTTCGACGCCGCGCGCGTCGCGCCTTACGTCACATGGGGGACGAGCCCGGACCAGGCGCTGCCGGTGGACGGCCGCATTCCCGAGGCAGCCGAAGGCGCGGGTCTCGACGCCGCGACGCTGCACAAGGCGCTCGACTACATCGGCCTCGCCGCGGGCGCGCCGATCGAGGGCACGCCCATCGACCGCGTCTTCATCGGCTCCTGCACGAACGCGCGCATCGAGGATCTGCGCGCCGTCGCCGAGGTCGTGCGCGGCCGCAAGGTGGCCGCGACGGTGCGCGCGATGGTCGTGCCGGGCTCGGGCATGGTGCGCGACCAGGCCGAGCGCGAAGGCATTGCGCAAGTGCTGATCGACGCGGGGTTCGAGTGGCGCCAGCCGGGCTGCTCGATGTGTCTCGCGATGAACGATGACGTGCTCGCGCCGGGCGAGCGCTGCGCGTCGACGACGAATCGCAATTTCGAAGGGCGCCAGGGGCGCGACAGCAAAACGCATTTGATGAGCCCCGCGATGGCCGCCGCCGCCGCGATCGCAGGCCGCATCGTCGACATTCGCAAGGAGCTTGCACATGGCTAAGCCGTTCATGATCTCGGGCGTGGCCGCGCCGCTGCCGGTCAACAACCTCGACACCGACCAGATCATGCCGAAGCAGTTTCTGCTCGGCATCGACAAATCGGGACTCGCGCGCGGGCTGCTGTACGACCTGCGTTTCGATGCCGATGGTCGCGCGCGTGAGACCTTCGTGCTCAATCGCGCCGAATATCGCGGTGCGAAGGTGCTGATCGGCGGCTCGAACTTCGGCTGTGGATCGAGCCGCGAACACGCCGTGTGGGGCCTGCAGCAGGCGGGGTTCGAAGCCGTGATCGCGCCGAGCTATGGCGAGATCTTCTACTTCAATTCGACGAACAACCGGCTGCTGCTCGTCACGCTGCCGCCGCAACAGGTCGAGGCGCTGGTCGCGGAGATCGCGAGCGGCGATGACAAGCACGTGTCGATCGATGTCGAAAACGAAGTCGTGATCGCGCCTTCGGGCGAGCGCTATGCGTTCTCGCTGCCGCCGCGCCAGAAGCAGATGCTCGTGGAAGGGCTCGACATGATCGGCATGACGCTGCGCCAGCGGGCAGCGATCGACGCGTTCGAGGCGAAACACTGGGCCGCGCAGCCGTGGTGCCGCATCGATCTGCCGGCGCAACAGCAGCGCGGATAACACGCGCAGTCAGCCCTCATTGATAACCAGACCGTTCGCGCGACGCGCACAACGGCACAGGGGTGCGCTCACCGCCGCGCGCGGCAAGTGCGCTCCACACGGAGACACCCATGAACATCGCCGCAGTCCATCCGCAGGACGCCGCCGCGCTGGAGCCCAGCGTCGTGCGCAAGGTCTCACGACGCATCACGCCGTTCATCATCGTCCTGTATTTCCTCAGCTTTCTGAACCGCGTGAACGTCGGCTTCGCCGGGCTCACGATGAATCACGACATCGGGCTCACGCAGGCCATGTTCGGCGTTGGCGCGGGGATTTTCTTCGTCGGCTATATCGCGGCCGGCATGCCGTCCAACCTCGCGCTGCAGCGCGTCGGCGCGCGCAGATGGATCGCATTGCTGATGGTGGCATGGGGTCTGCTCTCCGCGGCCACGGCGTTCGTCACGGGCCCGTACAGCTTCTATACGCTGCGCTTCGTGCTCGGTCTCGCCGAAGCGGGTTTCTTTCCCGGCATCATTCTCTACCTGAGCTTCTGGTTTCCCGCGCGCCATCGCGCCTTCGTCACGGCGATGTTCATGACCGCCGCGCCGCTCTCGAACATGATCGGCTCGCCCATCTCGGGCGCGCTCATGAGCCTCGAGGGCGCGGCGCATCTGCACGGCTGGCAGTGGCTCTTCCTCGTCGAAGGCGCGCCCACCGTGCTGCTCGGCATCGTTTCGTACTTCTATCTGACCGACCGGCCCGAGGACGCGCAGTGGCTCGCGCCCGCAGAGCGCGAGTGGCTGAGCGGCGAAATGCGGCGCGAACGCGAAGCCAAGGCGGCGCAGAGCAAATCGAGCGTGTGGGGCGCCGTGAAGGACCCGCGCGTGCTGCTGCTCGCGCTCGTCTATGCGGGCACGTCGACGGGGCTCTATGCCATCGGCATCTGGGCGCCGATGATCATCCACCACTTCGGCTTCAGCTACTTCGAACTGGGCCTCGTGAACGCGATACCGAATCTGTTCGCGGTCGTGACGATGGTGCTGTGGGCGCGCAACTCGGACCGCACCAACGAACGGCGCCTGCACGTTGCGATTGCGTGTCTCGCGGCCGGTATCGGCATGCTGATGTCCGGCCACGCCGCCAACGCCATTGTGCTGATCATTGGGCTCTCGATCGCGAACTTCGGCATCAACGCGGCGAAGCCGCCGCTCTGGAGCATGCCCACGCAGTTTCTCTCGGGGTCTGCCGCGGCTGCGGGCATCGCGATCATCAACGCAATGGGCAGCCTCATCGGCGGCACCATCGGCCCGATGGTGATCGGCCGGCTGCGCGACCTGAGCGGCGACTATTCGCTGGGGCTGTATTTCGTCAGCGCCACGCTGCTCGTCTCGGCGGCGCTCGCGTATGCGTTCGGGTCGCGCGGCCGAAGAATCCAGCCGCAGCCGTGAAACAGGCGGCCCGGCCCGCGCCGCTCGCGGCGAGGGCCAGAAGAGACACTGCACGGTTCAGGCATCGCATCCCGCGCGATACGCGATAATCGCGCTTTATCGATTCCCGTATCTCTCGTATGTCGACGCCTGAACCGGTCTCGTCCGGGCACTCCTGGTGGGGCGTGCTCGTCCTGGCGCTCTCGGCCTTCATTTTCAACACGACCGAATTCGTGCCCGTTGCGCTGCTGAGCGCCATTGGCGAGAGCCTGCACATGAAGCCGACCGACGTCGGCCTCATGCTGACGATCTACGCGTGGACGGTGGCCGTGGCGTCGCTGCCCCTGATGCTGCTGACGCGCAACGTCGAACGCCGCAAGCTGCTGACGTGGATATTCGCGCTCTTCGTCGTCAGCCATATCGTGACCGGCGTGGCGTGGAACTTCACGGTGCTGATGGTGGGCCGGATCGGCATTGCGTTTGCGCACGCCATTTTCTGGTCGATTTCCGTCTCGCTGGTGGTGAGGCTCGCGCCGCCCGGCAACAAGAGCCGGGCGCTCGCCATGCTCGGCATGGGCACCTCGATCGCCATGGTGGCGGGCATTCCGCTTGGTCGCGTGATCGGCGAGACGCTGGGCTGGCGGCAGACCTTCTTCGTCATTGCGGGCGCGGCGGCGATGGCGCTGCTCATGCTGCGCATAATGCTGCCCGTGTTGCCGAGCCAGCAAACGGGCTCGTTCAGCAGCGTGCCCGTGCTGTTCAGAAAGCCGATGCTGGCCTCGCTTTATTTGCTCACGATACTCGTCGTGACCGCGCACTTCACGTCGTATACGTATATCGAGCCCTTCATTCACACCGTGGGCCACGAAAGCAGTCAACGCATCACCTATATCCTGATCCTGTTCGGCAGTGCCGGCATTCCCGCGGCCGTTTTCTTCAATCGCCTTTATCCGCGCGATCCGGCGCAGTTCCTGCAAGCGGCTGTGGTCGCCGTGTGCGTGTGCCTGCTCGTGCTGTTTCCCGCCGCGCTGAGCATCGTCACGTTGTCCGTTCACACGCTGGTGTGGGGCGGGGCGATCGTTTCTTTCGGCCTTGCCATGCAGGCATGGGTGCTCAAGCTCGCGCCCGAAGCCGCGGATCTCGCGGTCTCGATCTATTCCGGCCTCTATAACGTGGGGATCGGCGCGGGCGCACTGCTTGGCAACCATATTGCCAACGGCTTTGGCGTGTCGTGGGTCGGCAGCTTCGGCGGGGTGGTGGGCGGCCTCGGCGCGGCGGTATGCTGGCTGGCGTTGCGCATGTATGCGCGGGCGCATCCTTCAGAGCACTGACGTACTGTGCGCGCCGCCGCCGCGCTGGACTATCACGGCACGATCGGCCTCGAAGCCTGGGCGAGCAGCGGCGCCGAACTCGCGCTCCAGCGCTTTCGCGAGGCGTTCACAGTAGCGTAGCGGGCGGCGGCTCGCCTTCTGCGGGAGGAAACGTCAGCACCACGGCAAAGCCGCCCCCGGCGGGAAACGCGAAGTTCACGCGCCCGCCGTGCGCCTTCATCACCGCCTGCACGATGGCAAGTCCAAGGCCGGAGCCCGTCGTGCGCTCCGCGCCTTCCTGGCCGATGCGCTCGAACGGACGCAACGCGGCGTCCCAGTGTTCGTGCGCAATGCCTCGTCCGTTGTCGGTCACGGTCAGCGTGACGGCCTCCGGCGCGGCGTTCACGGTGACGACGATATCGTCGGCCTTGCCGTGCAGCAGCGCGTTGTGCAGCACGTTCGACAGCGCTTCCTGCAGGCTCACGGGGTCGCCCGCGATCCAGACCTGCGGCGCGTTGCTTTCGAATGCCACTTGTACGTCGCGTTCGTCGGCGAGCGGAATCGTTCGGCCCAGCCCTTCCCTCGCGAGCTTCGCGAGGTCCACATGCTGCAGCGGGACCACTTCGGTGCGATGAATCACCATCGCGTGATTGAGTAGCTGGCCGGTGAGCCGGCCCACGTCCGAGCAGGTGGCGCGCAGCGCTTCGAGCCGCGCGGCGTGGCGCGCGGGATCGGACTCGGTGCTGAGCAATTCGATCTGCGCGTCGAGCCGCGCGATCGGCGTGCGCATCTGGTGCGCGGCGTCGGCAATGAAGCGCTGCATGGCCGTCATGCGTTCGGCGAGGCGGCCGATCAGCCCGTTGATGGCGCCGATCAGCGCGTTGATTTCGCTTGGTGTGTCGTGCGCCACGGGCCGCAGGTCGGCCGGGTCGCGCGCGGCGATGATCTGCTCGATCTGCGCGAGCGGACGCAGGCCGCGCCGGATCGCCAGTCCGCTCGCGCCGATGGCGAGCACGCTCATCAGCAGGATCAGCGTCCAGACCTTGAGGCTCATGTCGTTCGTGAGCTGCTGGCGCGCATGCGTGGTCTGCGCGACCGTGACGAGGGCCCAGCCGGGCGGCCGCGCGTCCGGCATGTAGCGCCCGATGGTCGCCGTGCGCACGCGCTCGCCCTGGTAGCGGGCGTTCGCGAACGTCGGACCCTGGCGCGCGCTCATCGCGCTCGTCGTACTGGCCGGACCGGGAAGGTCGCCATACCCCGCGACGACGAGGCCGCGCGCGTCGACCACCTTGTAGTAGACGACGTCATAGCGCGAGAGCGTGGAGAGCGCGGCCACCGGCGGATTGAGCGCGAGCACGCCGCCCTGCACGTAGAGGTTTTCGGCGACCTGGATGGTTGCGCCCGCAAGCAGCTGGTCGTAGGCGCGCTCGGACGCAACGCCCGCGTAATAGCGCGCGATGCCCGCGAGCGCCGCCGCGCCCGACGCCACGACGAGCGCGATGAAGAGCAGCGTGCGCCCGAGCAGCGTTTTCGGAAACCAGTCAAAGCGCGGCAATTTGATATCCCATGCCGCGCACCGTGCGGATCTCGACCGAACTGCCCTGCAGCTTCTTGCGCACACGCGTCACGTATTGTTCGACGGCATTCGCGCTCGGCTCGTTGCCGTAGCTGAACAACTGGTTCAGCAGTTCTTCCTTCGGGAAGATGCGTTGCGGACGGCTGGCGAGGATTTCGAGCAGCGCGAACTCCTGGCGCGAGAGCGAGAGCGGTTTGCCGTCGAGTTCGGCCAACCGGCTGCTGCGGTCGATGGCAAGACCGCCGAGCCTCACCACATCGTTCGCGTGCCCGCTGTTGCGGCGCAGGAGCGCCTGCACGCGCGCTTCGAGTTCGCGGTAGTCGAACGGCTTGACGAGGTAGTCGTCGGCGCCGAGGCCGAGGCCGCTCACGCGGTCGTCGATGGCCGAGCGTGCGGTGAGCAGCAGCACCGGCGTGGTCGAGCCCGACGCGCGCAGATGGCGCAGAATCTCGAAGCCGTCCATGGCGGGAAGCATTACGTCGAGCACGACCAGATCGAAGCGCTCCACACCGAGCAGGCTGTTCGCCGTGGCGCCGTTCGCTTCGAGGTCCACCGCGTGACCGAGGCGCGTGAGACGGCTGCGGACCGCCGCGCCGATTTCCGCGTCGTCCTCTACCACCAGAATGCGCATGATGCCGTTCCTGCCAAAATCTTCATGGGTGCGATTGCGGGTTTTCCCCGAGGTCTACTCTGTGTGTTTCTCAGCATTTTCTCAGACTCGCCCGGTAATCTCGCGAACCATGGAAGACAGCGCGACGTGATTACGACACGAACCAACGGAGACGGCAAGATGCGCGTGAAGTCGCCGCGGCCTTCACCGCGTCGGCGCGCGTTCGTTGCGGCCGGGCTCGGCGCGGCCGCGGTTGCCGCGGGGCTCGCGCCTGGCTGGGTTCGGGCCACGCCGCGCACGGTGCGCATTTCGAAGGGCTATGGCCTGCTGTATCTGCCGCTGCTCGTGATGGAAAAGGCGCGGCTCTTCGAGCGCCATGCGGCTCGCCAGGGGCTCGCGGACGTGAGCGTGGAGTGGGTGAGGCTCGACGGCGGCAACTCGGTCGACGACGCCATGATGGCCGGCACGCTCGACTTCGCCGCCGTGGGCGCGCCCGGCTTCATCGAACTGTGGGCGCGGGCGCGCGGCATACCGAACGTCGAGGTGATCGGCATCAGCGGCCTGTCGGCCACGGCGCTCTCGCTCAACACGAACCGGCCGCAGATCGCGACGCTGCGCGACTTCACGAGCGCCGACCGCATTGCGGTGCCGGGCATCCGCACCTCGCTGTCGGCCGTGGTGCTGCAGATGGTGGCGAGCAAGCTGCTCGGGCCGCAGCACTTCGCGCAGCTCGATTCGATCACCGTCGGCCTGCCGCATCCGCAGGCCATGCAGTCGCTGATCCGGCGCGAGGGCGGCATCACCGCGCATTTCGCGTCGCCGCCATTTTCGACGCTCGAATTGCAGCAGCCGGGCATCCATCGCGTGGTCAATTCGGTCGACGTGCTCGGGCCGCTCACGCTCGACGTGGTGTTCGCGCCCAAGCGCCTCGTCGATACCGAGCCGGCGCTGGCAAAAGCGTTCCTTCACGCGCTCGACGAGGCGAACCGGATGATCGCGCAGGACAAGGCGGCCGCCGCACAGATCTATGTCGATTCGTCGGGCTTCGGCGCGTCGCGCGAGCACGTGGTGCAAACGCTCTCCGCGCCGGAGTCGCGCTTTTCGGTCTGGCCCGAGCAGTTGATGGAGTACGTGGATTTTCTGTACATGGTGGGCACGATCAAGGCGAAGCCGCGCACATGGAACGACATGTTCGTGGCGATGCTCGGGGATTTCCGTCCGTCCTAGACATACGCATAGACACAAATAAACGCAGGAGAACAGAGTGAATACAGTCTCAACCGTCGATCAACAGTCCGTCGAAGAGCGGGATGTCATGTCGAAGATCGCGCGCCGCCTCATGCCGATCCTCGTCGTGATGTTTCTGATCTCGTTCATCGACCGTCAAAACGTCGGCTTCGCGAAGCTGCAGATGGTGCACAGCCTCAACATGACCGAAACGGCGTTCGGTCTTGCGTCGTCGCTATTCTTCATCGGTTATCTGCTGTTCGAAGTGCCTAGCACGCTCGCGCTGCACCGCTTCGGCGCGCGCGTGTGGCTCGCGCGCATCATGCTCACCTGGGGCTTGATTACCGTGCTGATGGGCTTCACCACCTCGATGAAGGTGTTCTGCGGCCTGCGCCTCGCGCTGGGCGTGGCCGAAGCCGGCTTCTATCCCGGCGTGATCTACTACCTCACGCTGTGGTTTCCGCAAAGCTATCGCGCACGCGTGCTCGGCATCTTCACGCTGGGCAGCGCGCTTGCGAACATGCTGGGCTCGCTCGTGGGCGGCTGGCTGCTGAGCCTCAATGGCGTATGGGGCCTCGCCGGCTGGCAGTGGGTGTTCATCGCCACGGGCCTGCCCGCCGTGCTGGTCGGCATCGCCGTGTTCAGGCTGCTGCCGGCGTCGTACCAGGAAGCGCGCTTTCTGAACGAGCGCGAAAAGCAGATCGTGGCGGCCGCGCACGAGCGCGAGAAACCCGAGCACGCCGAACACGCGCAGCCCTGGAAGGCGCTGCTCGATCCGCGCGTGATGCTGTTCGCGGCGACCTATATGCTGATGTCGACGTCGCTCTACGGCGTGACCTACTGGCTGCCCACGCTCGTGAAGTCGTTCGGCGTGTCGAGCAGCGTGAACGGGCTGTTGAGCATGTTGCCGTGGGCGCTGGCGGTATTGCTGCTGCTGTGGCTGCCGTCGAAGCTGCGCCGCGCGAAAAGCATTCTGCGCGCGATGGCGATCGTCGCGGCGCTCGGCACGCTGGGCTTCCTGCTGTGTCTCCTGCTGCCTTCCACGCCGCTGCGCTTCATCGCGCTCGTGTTCGGCGGCGCATGCATTCCGCTGCTGTATCCGTGCTTCTGGTCGATGCCGCCGCGTTACTTCACCGGCGCGCGGGCGGCGGCGAGCGTTGCGGCGATCAACTCGATCGGCAATCTCGGCGGCTTCTTTGGACAGAACCTCATGCCGCTGGCGGGCAGGCTCACGGGCACCGCATTCGGGCCGATGATCGTGCCGATCGTGTGCCTCGCGGTGCTCGGTATCGGCGTCGTGGTGGCGTGGGGACGTTCCGGGCGCGCCATCGAGGGCGTGCCGGCTTGACCCGGGCCGCTCGTCGCGTTCATGGGGCCAGAAAGGGATCGCGATTGTATTTCTGGCGGTAACAGTGAATTCAGTCTATGGGCATAGACTTTCGATAGGGCGACCCTAAAATCCACACTCATGCGAGCGTATTGCGACGCTCGATCGTGAGAGGGATTCATGGAGCAGATATTCAAGGGGACCGTCAGGCTTGCGGGCGCGGCAAGCGGGTCCTGGACGAAGGTCGCCGTATCGCTAGCCGCCGCCTGCACGGTGCTCGCGGGTTGCGCGTCGGCCAGCGACGTCACCACGGCGGACAACTCGGGCACGTACGTCGTTTCCGCGTCCGCAACGGGCGGGCGCCTCGCGTGGGCGCGGGCCCACAAGCGCGCGGTGAGCGAAGCCACCGACTACTGCGAGAGCCGCGGCATGCAAACGAGTCTCGGCATGGAGCACACCGAAGGCCTCGAGGCGCTGCAGCAGCAGGCCTCGGTCATTCGCTTCGAGTGCCACCCCAAAACTTGAGGCGCGCGTGCCTCAGCGAATCACGAACGTTTCCCTGCGAGCCCCGTACCACTTCGTGACTTCGGAGTGTGCGGTCAATCTGGACGACTTCAGAATCGGGCTCGTCACGCGATATAGCCGGTCCGGGTCGGGCCCGTACATGTAGAGGTAGCCATCGTTGCCGTCGATGTGAATTTCGGTTTCGCCGAGTTCGCCGGCATCCGCGCGCTTGATAGCGCCGGCCAGCCGCTGTTCGAGCGCATGAATCTGCGGGCGGTCTTTCGGGTAGTAGTCGAAATGGACCATCATGGCCGGCCCCGGCGGCTTCTGCGCCGGTTGCGCGGCGGCGCTGCCCGCGGCGAGTGCGAGGCCCAGCAACGTGGCGAGGGTTTTCCGGATTTTCGGCATGGGTGGATGGCGTCCGCGAAAGAAGCTGCGATGTTCGCATATCGACGGGGCGGCTTGGAGCGGCAGCGCTCCTGCCAGAACGCGAAGCCCTTAAAACAAAATTGCCGTCCCCCACCTTGGCCTCAATCATTCGAACAACAGCGCAAAACCTGAGGTCTCTCCCGCAACGTCCGGATGGAATATCGATTCAGTTCGCCATGCCTCTTGCCAGATTCCGGTGGACCCGAAAAACGCTACCCAGAGACTTTCAAGCCGGCGCTCGGCGCGCGTCTAGTTCGTTGCGGACGCAAGTCACTCTGGATTTCCGCCGATGGCCTTTTCCGCTTTGGAGCACGCTCCCGGAGCGACGCAGCACGCGCTTCGCCGAGCGCGATCATGGCGTCGGTGAGTTGCTCCATGTGCGCTTTCATTGTCTTGTTGTCGCCAGACTGCAAGGATATAAACGCGCCATCAAATCCAAGCATGCCGAAGTGCGCGAGTTCGTCGGCTACAGCTGACGCCAAGGCCTCACCCACTTCGCTGAATGCGTTGCGAATCATCTCGTGCATGTAGTTGCGGCCTTCGGTGCGCACTTCCACAACGATCTGCATGGCCTCGGGTTCGGCCGCCTCGTTGCTCATGACCATGACGAACAACAGGCGCAGGAAGTTTTCCCGGTGCTCGAACACCTCGCCCGTCTTTTTCAGGTACCAGCCGAGCCGTTCGCGCGGCGTTCCGCCTTGCGGTGGATTTTCGTGTGCTTCGCGCATGGCGGCGAAGAAGTCGCGAGCGCCTCTAGCCATCACTTCTGCGAGTAGTCCAGCCTTCGAGCCAAAGTGATGGTAGATCGCGCTCTTGGGGATGCCGGTCGCCTCGACCAGCGCGGACATTGACGTGCCTGCGTAACCATAAGCCGACATCACGCGCGCCGCCGCGTCGAGGATTTCCTGACGCGATCGTTGACCGCGCCGATTGCCAATCTGTTGTGCCTTTTCCATCCGCGAAGTATACGTCATCCTGTCTTGGACCGATCGGTACATTACTTGTTTTCCCTGGGGTGCGACGTTTTGGACCTATCGGTACACTTCCGTCGTGGTCGCAACCGCCAGATTCGATGCAGCGGCTTGTCATATCGGACCGGCTAGCCGGGTCCGGATCACATGGCGCGCTAAGGCGCTTCACCAATGCGCCGGGCAGGCAGTCAGGAAAAATCGCGAAACGAGGAGAGGTAATGCATAGCGTATCGACGCTGGGATACATGGTTTTTGGAGTCAACGACCTGGCGGCATGGGAGGTGTTTGCCGTCAACGTACTTGGCTTGCAGGCTGGAAGGCGGGTGCCCGGCGAGTCACTCGGCCTGCGTATGGACGACTATGAACAGCGCATTCTGCTGGTGAGGAATGACCTCGATGATTTCCTCGCCGCTGGCTGGGAATTCGAATCGGATGCGGAACTCGAGGCGTTCGTCGTTCAGACGCGCGCTCAGGGGATCGACGTTGCCGAGACGGACGCTGAAGTTGCCGAACAGCGCCGTGTCTCTCGTCTGTTTGTCTGTTGCGATCCGGACGGCATCCGCCACGAGTTCTACTGTGGTGCCTACAGGACCACATCCCGCGACACGTTCCGTTCGTCCGTGCTGCGCGGTGCATTTAGCACCGGACGCCTCGGTGCGGGGCACTTCGTCACCGTGCCCAGGCAGAGCGCACCGGCGAGGGCGTTTTGCGAGCGCGTATTGGGTCTGAAACTCAGCGACTCGATCAATGGCGATGCCGCGCCTGGCGTCAACCTCGATGTCGCCTTTTTCCACGCGCGTACCGGCCGGCATCATTCTCTGGCGATTGCTGATGTGCCGTTTCCGGTCCACAAACGTATCCATCACGTCATGGTCGAGTGTGTCGATCCCAACGATGTTGGCCTGGCCTACGATCGCTGCAAGCAGGCGGGAGTGCCCATCCTGATGGAGTTGGGCCATCACCCCAACGACCAGATGTTTTCCTTCTACATGATTTCGCCGTCCGGATTCGCCATCGAGTTTGGCGCGGGCGGCATCGTGGTGGACGATGCAACGTGGGAAGTCAAACGCTACGCAGAGCTTAGCGATTGGGGGCATAAGCTGAATCCGCCGCCGGGCCCGGATGCCGCGACCGCACAGTGAATCGTGTTTGATCGAGCAAACGACGCATAGATCTATCATTACCGGAGCAAAAAAGTGACCCTGACCGAATCCAGTACGAGCAAGTTCGTGACGATCAACGAACCGGGCCTCGAGAATTTCACGATCCATTTCAACGATGCCGGGGAAGGCCCCGCTGTCGCGATGCTGCATGGCGGCGGCCCCGGCGCCAGTGGCTGGAGCAACTACTACCGCAATATCGAAGCGCTGGTCGCAGCGGGATTTCGCGTTCTGCTGATCGACAGCCCCGGTTTCAACAAATCCGGCGAAATCGTCAGCGACGTGCCGCGCAACCTGCTGAACGCGCGCGCCACGAAGGGCGTGCTGGATGCGCTGGGTATCGAGAAGGCGCATCTGGTCGGCAACTCGATGGGCGGAGCCTCGGCGCTGAGTTTCGCGCTCGAGTTTGCCGATCGCCTCGATCGCATGGTGCTCATGGGACCGGGTGCGCAAGGCCCGAGCATCCTCCAGCCGCAACCGGGCGAAGGCATCAAGCACATGTTCAAGCTGTACTCGCAGCCGGGTTACGCGAACTTCGAAGCCATGCTCGACGTGTTCGTCTACAACCCGGCAGCGATCACCGAAGAGCTGCGTCGGGGGCGCTGGAACAATATCGAGTCGAACCTGAACCACCTGAAGAACTTCGTCGAAAGCTCGAAGCTTTGCCCGGTTACGACGTGGGACCTGTCCTCCCGTTTTGCGGAAATCGGCCACAAAACGCTGATTACGTGGGGACGAGACGACCGGTTCGTGCCGATCGATCATGGCCTGCGAATGATCAGCACGTTGCAGGATGCACGGCTCCATATCTTCCCGAAGTGCGGCCACTGGGCACAGTGGGAACACGCTGAGGAATTCAACCGGCTCGTCATCGACTTCCTGAAGCACTAACGGCTAACGACGGCTGCGACGGCGCGCAGCGAGAATTCGCAATGCCGTCTCCGTGAAACAAGAACGGAGACGCACAAGCAATGTAATACGCACTACGAATCGAACAGCCGGCTTTCGCATTCCACAAAACCCATTGGAGTCACCCCATGTCAGAACACTTCGACGCGGACGTTGCCATCGTCGGCTACGGTCCTTCTGGTGTCATTGCCGCGCTTACGCTCGCGAAATACGGCATTTCCTGCGTTGCGATCGAACGGCATCGCGACATCTATCCGCGCGCCCGTGCCGTCACCGTGAATGACTGGACGATGCGGATTTTCCAGAATCTCGGCGTTGACGAGCCGGTTCTGAAATGCATCGATCCCCAACGCGCCTTGCGCTGGATGCGCTACGACGGTACGGAGATCATGCGCGTCGAGCATCCGCCTTCGACGCTGGGCATCAAGCCGCGCTTCTTCAATATTTACCAGCCGACCATGGAAGCTGCGCTGCGCGAGTCCGCAGCGCAGCATGGCGAATTGATCGATGTCCGCTACGGCTTCGAAGTGGCAGCGCTGGAGCAGGACGAGACCGGCGTCACGGTCACTGCGAAGGATATCGATACCGGCGCATTGACAAGCACGCGCGCGCGCTATGTGATCGGCTGCGACGGCGGTAGCAGCGCCACGCGCGGCATGATCGGAGCAAAGCTCGAGGGCGATACGCTCGACGTGATGTGGATCGTGATCGACTGCCGTGCGAAACGTTGGTGGCCGGACCGGAACCTGTTGACCTTCTGGTCCGACAAGGAACGGCCAGTGGTGGACATCGCGCTCTCGGGCGGTAATCACCGTTGGGAGCTGCCGCTCAAGCCCGGCGAGACCGAAGCCGACTTCGCCACGAACGCCCAGATCTGGCCGCTGCTCGAGGCGCTGGGGGTGACGGAGGACGACGTCGAGATTCACCAGCATGCGTTCTATCGCCACCACACCCGCATGGCTGACAAGTGGCGTGAAGGCCGTGTCTTCCTGGCTGGCGATGCCGCGCACCTCATGCCGCCCTGGGCTGGCGCAGGCATGCAGA
This sequence comes from Paraburkholderia sp. EG286A, assembly GCF_040965375.1. Lineage (NCBI taxonomy): Bacteria > Pseudomonadati > Pseudomonadota > Betaproteobacteria > Burkholderiales > Burkholderiaceae > Paraburkholderia > Paraburkholderia sp. EG286A. Next base: position 665,500 of record NZ_JBFRCB010000005.1, on the reverse strand, counting down.
CGGGGATGCGCGATGCATTCGATCTCGGCTGGAAGCTCGCGGGCGTTCTCAATGGAACCTTGCCCGAGCATTTCCTCGACACCTACGAAACGGAACGTCGGCCGAACGCTGTTTTCTACACCCAGCTTGCGGTTCAGCTTGGCCGTGTCATCAAGCAGGAGCTCTCGGAAGAGGAGCAGGCCGCACTCGATGCAGCGCATCGCGATGCCGTTCAGGAGCCGCCGCTGATCGCACCGCCGGTGCTCGCCGCCGGATGGCTGCGTGGCCCGCTCGCCGACGACAGCATCGTGGGCCGGATGGTGCCGCAGCCGGTGGTCGGAGACATTCGCGGGGTGATGGGGCGCCTGGACGATTTGCTCGGTGACGGTTTCGTGTTGCTCGGCGACGACGTGGACCCGGCGACGCTGCTCACCGCCGCGGAAAAGGACGCCTGGGACAGTCTCGGCGCACGGTACTTCGCCGTACGCCAGCAAGACCAGCACACTCAGGGTAACGACGAGTTGATCGACCTGGACGGCGTATTGCGTCCGTGGTTGCGCAAGTATGGTGCGCGCGTCGTGGCGTTGCGGCCTGACCGGTTCGTCGCTGCCGCCGACGTGACCGGTCTTGCCGTGCCCGCCTGAGCCGCCACGGTACGGAGCATCGGTTGCCGCAATGGATGCGCGGGCAACCGATGCCACCCAAAAAGAGCGGGTGGCTGCAGAGCTACCCGGAAAACACGAGATGAGCAGGAGCTTAGGATGCCTGATATCAATGTGATCGATGCGCTTGCGAGCCGACTACGCAACGCCGAAGCCTCGCGCAACGTGATCGAGCCGGTACGCGGCGAGATCGCTATCGACGATATCGCCACCGCTTACGCCGTTCAGCAAGCCAACGTCGACCTGCGCGTGGCGACCGGCGAGCGCATCGTGGGCCGCAAGATCGGTCTCACGTCGCTCGCGGTGCAAAAGCAGCTCGGCGTCGATCAGCCTGACTTCGGCGCGCTGTTCGCGTCGATGGCTTACGGCGATGCGCAAGCGATTCCGCTCTCGCAGCTGATCCAGCCGAAGGTGGAAGCGGAAATCGCGCTCGTGCTGGAGCACGATCTCACGTTCGAAAAGCACACCTTCGCCGATATCCTGCGTGCGAGCGCGTATGCACTCGCGGCCATCGAAGTGGTGGACAGCCGCATCCAGAACTGGGACATCCGCTTCGTCGATACGGTCGCCGACAACGCGTCGAGCGCGCGCTTCGTGGTGGGCAGCCGCCCGGTGCCGCTTTCGCAAATCGACCTGACCGCCTGCGCGATGGAACTTTCGCGTGACGGCGAAGTGCTCTCGCGCGGCAACGGTGCCGCGTGCCTGGGCAACCCGCTCAACGCCGCCGTGTGGCTCGCCGACCGCATGGTCCAGCTCGGCACGCCGCTGCGTGCGGGCGACGTGGTGCTCACCGGTGCGCTGGGGCCCATGGTCGCCGTGAAGGAACCCGGCACCTACACCGCGCAGATCGAAGGCCTCGGCAGCGTTCGCGCGACTTTCTCCGCCTGATACAGGAATTCATATGGCTTCCGAAAAACTCAAGGCCGCGATCATCGGCTCCGGCAACATCGGCACGGATCTGATGATCAAGATCCTGCGCAACAGCAAGCATCTGCAGATGGCGGCGATGGTCGGCATCGACCCGAACTCCGACGGTCTCGCGCGCGCCGCCCGGCTTGGCGTGGCGACCACGCATGAAGGCGTCGAGGGCCTTACGCGCCTGCCGGTGTTCAACGATATCGACTTCGTGTTCGACGCGACTTCCGCTGGTGCCCATGTGAAGAACGACGCGCTGCTGCGCACGTTCAAGCCGTCGATCCGCGTGATCGACCTCACGCCTGCTGCAATCGGCCCGTACTGCGTGCCGGTCGTGAACCTCGACGCGCATATCGACGCGCCCAACGTCAACATGGTGACGTGCGGTGGCCAGGCCACGATTCCGATGGTCGCGGCCGTGTCGCGCGTCGCGAAGGTTCACTACGCCGAAATTGTCGCGTCGATCAGCAGCAAGTCGGCGGGCCCCGGCACGCGCGCCAACATCGACGAGTTCACCGAGACGACCTCGAAGGCGATCGAAGTGGTGGGCGGCGCCGCAAAGGGCAAGGCCATCATCGTGCTGAACCCGGCCGAACCGCCCGTCATGATGCGCGACACGGTTTACACGCTCTCCGAGATGGCCGACTGCGAGAAGGTCGAGCAGTCCATCGAGGAAATGGTCGCGAAGGTGCACGCCTACGTGCCGGGCTATCGCCTGAAGCAGAAGGTGCAGTTCGACGAGATTCCCGCGGACGCGCCGTTGAATATTCCGGGCCTCGGCAGGTTCAGCGGCCTGAAGACCTCGGTGTTCCTCGAAGTGGAAGGCGCCGCGCACTATCTGCCCGCTTACGCAGGCAATCTCGACATCATGACTTCCGCCGCGCTCGCCACCGCCGAACGCATGGCGCAGACGCTTCTGAGCGTGGAGGGATAAGACCATGAGCAAGAAACTCTATATCTCCGACGTGACGCTGCGCGACGGCAGCCACGCCATTCGCCATCAGTATTCGATCCAGAACGTGCAGGACATCGCCCGCGCGCTGGACCGCGCGAAAGTCGACAGCATCGAGGTCGCGCACGGTGACGGTCTGCAGGGTTCGAGCTTCAACTACGGCTTCGGCGCGCACAGCGACCTGGAGTGGATCGAAGCCGTGGCCGACGTCGTCACGCACGCGCAGATCGCCACGCTGCTGCTGCCCGGCATCGGCACGATTCACGACCTGAAGGCCGCGTACCACGCCGGCGCGCGCGTGGTGCGCATCGCCACGCACTGCACGGAAGCCGACATTTCGAAGCAGCACATCGAATACGCGCGCGAGCTGGGCATGGACACCGTTGGCTTCCTGATGATGAGCCACATGACCACGCCGGACAACCTCGCCGTCGAAGCGAAGAAGATGGAAAGCTACGGCGCGACCTGCATTTACGTGGTCGATTCGGGCGGCGCGCTCACGATGAACGACGTGCGCGACCGCTTCCGTGCGGTGAAAGCCGTGCTCAATCCCGAAACGCAGACGGGCATGCACGCGCACCACAATCTCTCGCTGGGTGTGGCGAACTCGATCGTGGCCGTGGAGGAAGGTTGCGACCGCGTCGACGCGTCGCTTGCGGGCATGGGCGCAGGTGCCGGCAACGCACCGCTCGAAGTGTTCGTCGGCGCGGCGGAACGCATGGGGTGGAACCACGGCACCGACCTCTACACGCTGATGGACGCCGCCGACGACATCGTGCGCCCGCTGCAGGACCGCCCGGTACGCGTGGACCGCGAAACGCTCGCGCTCGGCTATGCGGGCGTGTATTCGAGCTTCCTGCGCCACTCGGAAGTGGCCGCGAAGAAGTACGACCTGAAGACGGTGGACATTCTCGTCGAACTGGGCAAGCGCCGGATGGTGGGCGGCCAGGAGGACATGATCGTCGACGTGGCGCTCGATCTGAAAGGTAGATTGGCTCAGCCTTGATTCGGTCGGTGAAACCTCGCGCGTGAGTCGGGTGGTGGTCAGCAGGAATTGTGAGCTTATTAGAATACGATTGGAGACTTGAATGCGGAAATGTTCCATTGCCATCATGTTGGCAGTCCTGCCTGTTGAAGGGGCTTTTGCACAAAGCAACGTCACGATGTACGGCTTGATCGATGGTGGCATCTCGTACGTGTCGAACCAGGGCGGTCACTCCGTCACCAAATTCGATGACGGGATTTTCAACCCCAACCTCTTCGGGATCACGGGCGCCGAAGATCTGGGTGGCGGTACGAAAGTGATCTTCAAGCTGGAAAACCAGTTTCAGCTCGGGACGGGTGCGATGCTGCAGCAAGGTCTGTTCGGCCGGAATGCCTGGGTCGGGCTCGACAATGCGCACCTCGGCAAGCTGACTCTCGGTAACGTCTACGATTTCATGTACACGTCGCTGACAGAGGCAGGGAATGCGCCGCCCGTATTCTCCGGTGGACTGTATAACTTTGCCGCTGGCCCGTTTCAGAAGCTCGGTATTCCCCAAAACCCCACGGGCTGGTTCGATTGGAGCAGAACCAGCGGCATTCCCACTTCGAACTCCATCAAATACGAGTCGCCCATATTCGCCGGCGTGTCGGTTGGCGCACTCTACTCGCCGGGTGGTGTTGCAGGTTCGTTCGGATCCAACTCCGCGATGAGCTTTGGCCTCAACTACGCGAATGGACCGTTTGGCGTCGGAGCGGCGTACACACAGAAGAAGTATCCGGGGTCGGCCAGTGGTTCGCCGCAAATCCCGGTCTGGAACTGGGGCGTCGGCGCTCACTACGCTTTCGGCCCGGTCTACACCGCTGCGGATTTCGTGACCGTGCGCAATTCGTTCACGGGTGCCGGGGCCTATGCGGGACAGGTCGCCGCGAACTGGCAGATCACGCCCGCCTGGTCTTTCGGGGCGAGCTACATGTACATGAAGGGCAACGATGTTCTCGACAACAACCATGCCAACCAGCTTGGCGCAACGCTGAACTACGCGTTGTCGAAGCGAACGATGGTGTACGCCGAAGGCGTCTACCAGCGTGCGAACTCGGGCGCCCAGGCAGCCATCAACGGCATCATGGACCCGACTGGTTCCTCGAGCAGCGCCTCTCAGGCGATTGCCCGAGTCGGCCTCCGTACCACTTTTTAATTCGGCCGGGCCGTTTGATACGTGCCCGCTTCCCGAATCAGTTTCAAACAGTTGGCGTACGGACCATATTTTCCGTCACAACGATACGCACCGAGTAGAGGAAGACAACATGCAGTTCCATCATAACGGTTTCCGCGCTGGCGACCCGACGATCGAACCGGCCGCCGAAGGCGCCCCTCACAGCCTTGCACCCGACGCTGTCGACGTGCTGATTGTCGGTAGCGGCCCCGCGGGACTCGTGCTCGCGGCGCAGCTTTCGCAATTCCCGACGATCAAAACGCGCGTGGTCGAGCGCCGCAACGGGCCGTTGCAGATGGGGCAGGCAGACGGCGTAGCGTGTCGGACCGTCGAGATGTTCGAAGCGTTCGGGCTCAGCGATCGCCTGCTGCGCGAGGCCTACTGGGTCAACGAAACGGTGTTCTGGCGGCCCGACGCGCTTGAACGGGGTGCGATCAAGCGGACTGGACGTGTCCAGGATACCGAAACAGGGTTGTCTGAGTTTCCGCACGTCATCGTCAATCAGGCGCGCATTCAGGACTATCTGCTCGATGTGATGCGTTGTTCTTCGCATCGGCTCGAACCCGACTATGGGCTCGAAGTTGTCGATCTCGTGCGTGATGACAGCGGCGAATATCCCGTGCGCGTCACGCTGCGCCGCACGGACGAAGCGCGAGAGGGCGAAACAGTCGTCATGCGCGCTCGCTACGTGGTGGGTTGCGACGGCGCGCGCAGTCGCGTGCGTGCGGCCATCGGGCAAACGCTGCGCGGCGACGCCGCCAATCATGCGTGGGGCGTGATGGACGCGCTCGCCGTCACCGACTTTCCGGACATCCGGCTCAAAGCGGCCATTCAATCGGCGAGCGAAGGCAATCTGCTCATCATTCCGCGCGAGGGTGGCTATCTCGTGCGCTTTTATGTCGATCTCGGCGAGGTGACGCCGGAGAATCGCGATAGCATCAAGCAGACCTCGGTCGATCGCATCATCGAAACCGCGCAACGGATTCTGCAGCCCTACACGCTGGAGGTGAAGGAGGTCGCATGGTTTTCGGTGTATGAAGTGGGGCAGCGCTTGACCGACCGCTTCGACGACGCCGTCGCGGCCGACGCAACGTCACGCGAGCCACGTGTGTTCATCGCCGGCGACGCCTGTCACACGCATAGCGCGAAGGCCGGTCAGGGCATGAATGTGTCGATGCAGGACGGCTTCAATCTTGGCTGGAAGCTCGGCGCGGTACTGGAAGGGCGCAGCGACGCGGATCTGCTGCGCACCTATTCCACCGAGCGCCAGCCCATCGCGCAGGAGCTGATCGATTTCGACAAGGCGTGGTCGACGATGATGGCCGCGCCGCCGAAGGACCCGAACCGGCCGGAAGCGGGAGGCGTCGATCCCGCCGAATTGCAGGCGTATTTCGTGCGCGCGGGCCGCTATACGGCGGGCGTCGCGACGCGCTACCGGCCCGGAACGCTCACGGGCGAGGCCACGCATCAAGCGCTCGCCAGCGGCTTCGTGATCGGCACGCGCTTTCACTCGGCACCCGTGATTCGCCTCGCGGACGCGAAGCCTGTCCATCTCGGCCATGCCGCGCGCGCCGACGGCCGCTGGCGACTCTACGCGTTCGCGGACGCACAGGGGAAAGCGCTCGATGCGCTGTGCGAGCATCTGTTCTCGGCGCCCGATTCGGTGCTCCGGCTCGTGACCCCCGAGGGCGCCGATATCGACAGCGTGCTCGATCTGCGTGCCGTATTGCAGCAGCCACATCGCGAAGTGCGCACGGAGTCGCTGCCCGGTCTCCTGCGGCCGAAAAAGGGGCGCTACGGTCTCGTCGATTACGAGAAAGCATTTACGAGCGACACGTCGGCCGATATTTTCGACGCGCGCGGCATTGACCGCGGGCGTGGCGCGCTCGTGATCGTCCGGCCGGACCAATACGTCGCGCAGGTTCTGCCGCTGGACGCTTACGCGGAACTGCATGCCTTTTTCCGGCCGATAATCCGCATGCAGTGAACCTTCAGGACAATGCAAACTGATCGAGCGGACGCGGAAGTTTGGCTGCGGGTGCGCGCGAAGGCGAGAGCGCGCCGCAAACGCTGTGAAGCGCCGCCGTGCGCTCACAACAGCGGCAGCGTGAGCCGGATGTGCTCGGCAAACGCCGTCGTGAGGAGCGACGGCCGCTTGCGCCCGAACTTGATCGTGATCCCCACGGCCGGCAAGGGCGGCAGCGCGGGATCGCCATTGAGTATCGCCAGATCCGCCGGCACGGCCGTCTGCGTCATGACGGCGAAGGCCTGGCCCGAACGCACGAGCGCGGTGAGACCCGCGAGGCTGCTGCTCGCATACGCGACGCGGTAGGCGCGACCCATGCGCTCCAACGCTTCGCAGGCCGCAATGTGGTCTAGCGTGTCCGGATCGGAGAGCGCGAGCGGCAACGGATCGAAGTGCGCGGAGTCGAGTCCGGGCGAGCCGATCCAGACCAGCTGCTCGCGGCGAATGATCTCGTCGTGCGGGCCGCTTGCGTGCGCCGACCCGATGGCGGTCAAAGGCAGCGATACCAAGGCGAGATCGACGGCACGCTTGTCGAGCTGTTCGAGAAGGCGCGGCGTCGGCACACACACGACTTCCACGAGCGCATTCGGATGCTGGCCCGAAAACCGGCGCAGCAAGGAGGGCAGGAATACGGCGGCATAGTCGTCGGGGCAGCCAAAGCGCAGGGTGCCCGACAAGCCCGTGCCGCACAGGTCGGCCATGGCCTCGTCGTGCAGGCGCAGGATGCGCTGGGCGTGCACCAGCAGGCGCTCGCCGGGGCTCGTCAGCGCTACGCCGCGGCCGGTGCGCTGAAACAGCGGCTGATCGACGATCTCCTCGAGCCGCTTGATCTGCTGGCTCAGCGCCGACTGGGTGCGGCCCACGCGTTCGGCCGCGCGGCTTAGCGAGCGCATCTCGGCGATAACGGCGAACGAACGCAGCAGATCGATTTCCAGCGGACGGCTCACGATATTAGCCTCTCTTCTAGCTTGCATAAGAACTATTCGATTCTATAAAACCAGAGCGCCGACTAGACTGCAAGGAAAACCCGCTACCCGACGAGGAGAAGCCCGTGTCCAGGAACGACGACGAACAGTTTTGGCGCAACGCGAGGCAGCACCTGATCCGCTATGGCGGCACGTTCGAACCGATGATCATCGAGCGCGCCCAGGGCAGCTTCGTCTATGACGCCGACGACCGCCCGATTCTCGACTTCACTTCGGGGCAGATGAGCGCTGTGCTCGGTCACAGCCACCCCGAGATCGTCTCGGTCATCAACGAATACGCGGGCAAACTGGACCACTTGTTCAGCGGCATGCTCTCGCGGCCCGTGGTCGAACTGGCCACGCGTCTCGCCGACGTCACGCCCGACGGGCTCGACCGGGCGCTGCTGTTGAGCACCGGCGCGGAGTCGAACGAGGCCGCCATCCGCATGGCGAAGCTCGTCACGGGCAAATTCGAAATCGTGGGCTTTGCGCAGTCGTGGCACGGCATGACGGGCGGCGCGGCATCGGCCACCTATAGCGCAGGGCGCAAGGGCGTCGGTCCCGCCGCGGTGGGTTCGTATGCGATTCCCGCGCCGTTCACGTACCGGCCGCGCTTCGAGCGCAACGGGCAATACGATTACCTCGCGGAACTCGACTACGCGTTCGATCTCATCGACCGCCAGTCCAGCGGCAATCTCGCCGCCTTCATCGCGGAGCCGATCCTCAGTTCGGGCGGCATCATCGAACTGCCGCCCGGCTATATGGCGGCGCTCAAGCGCAAATGCGAAGAGCGCGACATGCTGCTGATTCTGGACGAGGCGCAAACGGGCGTTGGGCGCACCGGGATGATGTTCGCGTGCGAGCACGACGGCGTGACGCCCGACATTCTCACGCTGTCGAAAACGCTCGGCGCCGGCCTGCCGCTCGCAGCCGTGGTCACGTCCGCACAGATCGAGGAAGCCGCGCACGAACGGGGCTTCCTGTTCTACACGACGCATGTATCCGATCCGCTTCCCGCTGCAGTCGGCCTGCGGGTGCTGGACGTCGTGGCGCGCGACGGACTCGTTGCGCGCGCAAACATCATGGGCGAGCGCTTGCGGCGCGGGCTGCTCGACCTGATGGAGCGCTTCGAGTGCATCGGCGACATTCGCGGGCGCGGGCTGCTGCTCGGTCTCGAGATCGTCAAGGACCGCCGCACGAAGGAGCCCGCCGACGGCCTTGGCGCGAAGATCACGCGCGAGTGCATGAAGCTCGGGCTCAGCATGAACATCGTGCAGTTGCCGGGCATGGGCGGCGTGTTCCGCATCGCGCCGCCGCTGACCGTGAGCGAACAGGAGATCGATCTCGGCGTGGAACTGCTTGGCCAGGCGATCGAGCGTTCGCTCTGACGACCCGGGTCGTCGCGGCTAGACCTTGCCGCGCGACCCGGTCGCGCTGACCTGAGGCTTCGCGAGCGCACGCGCGGCGAGCGGCGTGGACATGACGATGGACGTGCGCGTCTCGCCATAGAGGTTGATGCGCTGGATCAGGCGCTCCAGGTCGGCCACGCTCGTCGCAACGAGGCGAATGACATAGGAGTCCGCACCAGTCACGTGATGGCATTCGAGCACCTCGGCAATCGTGCCGAGCAGCTTGAGAAACTTCGCTTTCGCGGATTGGGGCACGGTAATGCCGATCAGGGCCGAGATCGGATAGCCGGCGGCGGCCGGATTCACGCGCGCCGTGTAGCCTTCGATCACGCCGGCCTCTTCTAGACGTCTCACGCGCTCCGTGACTGCCGGCACGGAGAGATGCACCTGGCGCGCAAGCTCGGTGTAGGTCATGCGGCCGTTGTCCTGCAGCAGCGCCAGTACTTTCCAGTCCAGATCGTCCATGATGGCGAAATGTTTAAGGTGAAAGGCCAATTCTCCCTTAAATCCCGACTTCTGCGGATACTCTGCGCCGTCTACGATAGCTCCCCATAGAACACGCATTGCGGGAGAGGGGACATGTTGTTCGTCAAAGCCGTGGCGATGGGCTTTTGCATCGCCGCACCGGTCGGGGCCATCGGCATGCTGTGCATCCAGCGCAGCCTGAGCCGCGGGTTTTACTCCGGCTTCGCAACGGGCATTGGCGCGGCCTGCGCGGATGCGTTTTATGGCCTGCTCGGCGCGCTCGGCGTCGCTGGGATCGTGACGGCGCTGCCGATGCTGACGGTCGTGTTGAAGGCGGCGGGCGGCGCATTTCTGGTGTGGATGGCGTGGACCATCGCGCGCGAGTCGCCTGGCACGCCTGCCGCCGTACAGGAGACCCCGCGCAGCCCGGTCACGCGGGACTTCCTCACGACGTTTGCGCTGACGCTCTCGAACCCCCTGACCATTTTTTCGTTCATCGCCGCGTTTGCCGCGCTCGGCCCCCTGCCGGCCATGCCAGGCGAGCAGGGCGCGACGGCAGGGTTTTCGGCGGCGCTGATGGTGACGATGGTGACGGGCGTGTTCGCGGGTTCGGCCGTGTGGTGGCTGTTCCTGAGCGGCGTGACGTCGGCACTGCGTACGAAGCTGCCACTCGCGTTCACGCGGGGCATCTCCATGTTTTCCGCCGTTGCGATTGCCGCGTTTGGCGTCGTTCAGATGGTCACGGGTCTCGCGAGGCTCGCTTAAGACGTCGTTTCGAAACCTTCGAGGGCTTGCGCCACTTCCTCGACGTAGGCGTCGGTCATTGCGCAGTCCGCGAGCGCCTGCCTGAGCTGGAACACATATTCCGCGTTGCTGCCGAGCGGTCCATGCGCCTGGGCAATCGCGCGTGCGACAGTCGCGGGGCTCGAATCGGCCTCGTATTGATGCGGGCAGGTGTTCGCCACGAAGGCGAGGGCGTGCCGCGTTTTGCCGGTGGCGAGCGTCACGGTGGTCCAGGCCGGCGTGTAGGCGCCCGTCAGCATCTCGCGGGTCCAGAGAATGTGCAGCTCTTCCTCGAGCGTGGCCGTATCGAGGCGCAGCACCACGCCTTGCGTATCGCCGCCGCGCTCCAGCGCGAGCATGCGGCCGGGGCGCTGCGGCGTGCCGCGCCCGCCGAACAGGCGAATGCAAAAGCTCCGGCGCCAGCCGTGCAGCGTGGCGTACGCGCGCTGGTCGAAGTGCGAGAGCGGATTCCACATGAGCGAGCCGTAGCCGAACACCCAGACCTCCTCGCCGGCGGGGCGCTTCGCCATCGTATCGGCGAGCGACTGGGCGATCTGGGCTTGCGTCCAGAGAATTTCCGGCGGGAGATGGCTGAAACTCTCGAGAAACGCACCGGAGCGAATGGCGTCTCTGTTTAGCATGGCGTTGACGGGTGGCTGAAGGCTATGTGACGAAGTATGCGGTCGGCGCCTGCGTGGATAAAGTGGCCGGAACGCGATGCTGCGTTCAACTGGGGGCGACAATCGCGGTGCGCTTGTCCCCTCCGTACTTCCCCCAGGATCGCCCCGTCGATGATAACGCTACCATTCACCTCATCACGTCACCGGCGGCGCAATCCCCATCCGCCGGCCTTCGGCGGCTTTTTTTATCCGTCGGAATGGTAGCGTTATCATGGAGAACACCTTGTCCCACGTCCGCAAGAAGCCCGAAGACCTGCGCAGCTACCGCTGGTACGGCGTCAACGACCTCCGCTCGTTCGGCCACCGCTCGCGCACCGCGCAGATGGGCTATCACTCGTCCGATTACTTGGGTAAGCCGGTGATCGCCGTCGTGAACACGTGGAGCGAGATCAACTCGTGCCACACCCACTTCAAGCAGCGGGTGGAGGAAGTGAAGCGCGGCATCTGGCAGGCGGGCGGCTTTCCGGTCGAGATGCCCGTCATGACGCTGGCCGAGCCGTTCCAGAAGCCGACCACCATGCTCTACCGCAACTTCCTCGCAATGGAAACGGAGGAACTGCTCAAGTCCTACCCGTTCGACGGCTGCGTGCTGATGGGCGGCTGCGACAAGACCACGCCGGGTCTGCTGATGGGCGCGATCAGCATGGACCTGCCCGCCATCTATCTGCCCGCCGGGCCGATGCTGCGCGGCAACTGGAACGGCCGCACGCTCGGCAGCGGCTCGGACACGTGGAAATACTGGGCGGAACTGCGCGCGGGCAAGATCACCGAAGACGAGTGGAAGGGCATCGAGAGCGGCATTGCGCGCTCGCCCGGCCATTGCATGACGATGGGCACGGCCTCCACGATGACGAGCGCGACCGAAGCGCTCGGCCTCACGCTGCCCGGCTTCTCGTCGATACCCGCGGCGGATTCGCGTCACGCGCAGTATGCGTCGCTGACGGGGCAGCGCATCGTCGAGATGGTCTGGACCGACCAGAAGCCCTCGGACATCCTCACCGCGAAGGCCTTCGACAACGCCGTGACCACGGTGCTCGCGATGTCGGGCTCGACCAACGCGATCGTGCATCTCGTGGCCGTGGCGCGCCGCGCGGGCATCGATCTGACCACGGCGCGCTTCGACGAACTCGCGCGCGTGACGCCGGTGCTCGGCAATATTCGCCCCGCGGGCCAGTATCTGATGGAGGACTTCTATTACGCGGGCGGCCTGCGCGCGCTGCTGGTGGAACTGGGCGACCTGATCGACGGCACGCAGAGGACCGTGAACGGCAAGACGCTCGGCGAGAACATCGCGGGCGCGGAGATCTACAACGACGACGTGATCCGGACGCGCAGCAATCCGCTCGTGGCGCGCGACGGACTCGCCGTGCTCACGGGCAATCTCGCGCCGGACGGCGCGGTCATCAAGCCCGCGGCGATGGAGTCGCAGCTGCTCAGGCATCGCGGCCCCGCGGTGGTGTTCAAGGACTACAACGACATGGCCGCGCGCATCGACAGCGACGATCTCGACGTGAGCGCCGACTCGGTGATCGTGTTGCAGCACGCCGGCCCGGTCGGCGCGCCGGGCATGCCCGAATGGGGCCAGCTGCCGATTCCGCAGAAGTTACTGAAGCAAGGCGTGCGCGACATGCTGCGTATTTCCGACGCGCGCATGAGCGGCACGAGCTACGGCGCGTGCGTGCTGCACGTGGCGCCCGAATCGTTCGTGGGCGGCCCGCTCGCGTTCGTGAAAGACGGCGACATCATCGAGCTCGACGTCGAGGCGCGCCGCCTGCATCTGCATGTGAGCGACGCGGAGCTGGCCGCGCGCAAGGCGGCGTGGACGCCGCCGAAGCGGCCGTTCGAGCGCGGCTTCGGCGTGATGCATCAATTGCACGTGACGCAGGCGAACAAGGGCTGCGATTTCGACTTCCTCGAAACGCCGGCCGCCACGTCGTCCGAAGCCCACGGCGCCGAACCGGAAATTCACTAATCTCCATCATTGAAGACATCATCGATCATGACCGCACCGAACCCCGCACCGAACCCGCCAGTCAGCGAAGCCGCGCTCGAACAACTGCGTCACGTGAGCACCGCCACGCTCACGACCCAACTCTTCAAGCGCGGCCTGCGCAATGTGTTTCTGCAGGGCGTGGCGCCGCTCGTGAAGCCTGAGCCGGGCACGCCGAACCTCGTCGGCCCGGCGTTCACGCTGCGCAATATTCCGGCGCGCGAGGATCTCGACCACGTGGGCGTGTTCCAGAATCCGGACCACCCGCAGCGCAAAGCCGTGGAAACCGCGCCCGTGGGCAGCGTTCTCGTGCAGGATTGCCGCGGCGACCGCACCGTGGCTTCGGTAGGCTCGATTCTCGCGTTGCGCCTTGCGAAACGCGGCGTGGCAGGCATGGTTTCGGACGGCCCCGTGCGCGACAGCGGCACGATCGCGGCGCTCGGTCTGCGTATCTGGTGCGCGGGGGCGAGCGCGCCGCTCAATCTTGCCAAGCATCACGCCGTGGACCTGAACGTGCCGATCGCATGCGGCGGCGTGCCCGTCTATCCGGGCGATATCGTCGTGGGCGATGCCGACGGCGTCGTGATCGTGCCGCACGAAAAGGCCGAGGAAGTGGCGCGCGACGCCACCGAGCAGGAGCGGCTCGAAGCGTTCATCACCGGGCGCATCGAGTCGGGACTGCCCCTGCGCGGCACGTATCCGCCCAACGAGGAAACGCTGGCGGCGTATCGCGCATGGTGCGAACAGCCGGCGAAATAACGCACGCAGCACGCAGCACGATACCGATAAACAAGGCCCGCGCGTGACGCGGGCTCAGGAGACAACGTGAACGATGCCACCGCAGCGATCGACGAGCCGCGTCTGATCAACCGCATGGGCTGGCGGCTGATGCCGCTGCTCGGCGTGCTCTACCTGGTCGCGTATATCGACCGCTCCAACATCGCCTTCGCGAAGCTGCAGATGCTCGGCAGCCTCGGGCTGTCCGAAGTCGCGTACGGGCTTGGCGCCTCGCTCTTTTTCATCGGCTATCTGCTGTTCGAGGTGCCGAGCAACGTGCTGCTCCACAAATACGGCGCGCCGCGCTGGATGGCGCGCATCATGTTCACGTGGGGCGTGGTGACGATCCTGCTCGCCTTCACGCGCAACGCCACGATGTTCTACATCCTGCGCTTCCTGCTGGGCGCGTCCGAGGCCGGGCTCTATCCCGGCGTGATCTACTACCTCACGCTGTGGTTTCCGCAGCGCCACCGCGTGCGCATGCTCGGTTACTTCACGGTGGGCAGCAGCCTCGGCAACATGATCGGCGCGCCCATTTGCGGCTGGCTGCTCGACAAGGGCGGACTGTTCGGCCTGCAGGGCTGGCAGCTCGTGTTCGTGGTCACCGGCATTCCATCGGTACTGCTCACGATCGTCGTGCTGTTCCTGTTGCCGCAGGCGCCGCAGCAGGCGAAGTTCCTCTCCGAAGGAGAAAAGCGCTGGCTCACGCACACGCTCTCGACCGAAAGCGCGGCCGCGCGCAGCCACGCGCGCCACGGTTCGGTGCTCAGCGTGCTCACCGAGCCGCGCGTGCTCGGCATGGCGTTCTACTACATGATGCTGTCGATCTCCGTGTACGGCGTGAGCTATTGGCTGCCTACGCTCGTCAAGGGCTTTGGCGTGACCAATACCACCAACGGGCTGCTCAACATCATTCCCTGGCTGCTGGCGACGATCGTGCTCGCCACGCTGCCTGCGCGGCTGCGCGCGAGCAATCATGCGACCATCGCGATGCTGGTGTCGTCGCTGCTCGGTATGGTGTTCTTCGTTTCGTCGGTCTTTCTGCCGGGCCACGCGCTGCGCTTCGCCGCGTTGTGTCTTGGCGCGCCGTGCATGTATCTGCTGATTCCGTGCTTCTGGACGCTGCCGCCCAAATTCCTCTACGGCGCGCGCGCCGCGGCGGGCATCGCGGCGATCAATTCGCTCGGCAATATCGGCGGCTTCATTGCGCAAAACCTCGTGCCCTTCGTGAAGCAGGCAACGGGCAGCACGCGCATGCCCATGCTCGTGCCCGCCGCGTGCATGGTGATCTTCGCGATCGTGACCGCCATGATCCTGCGGCGTGGCAAGCGCACGCCGCTAACCGTCGACGGCGCGCCCCTGCCGAACAACGCGCGTTAGCCGGCGAGGCGGTTTCGCTACAATAGCCGCGCATTGCCCACCTCCGTTCAAGTTCATGTCGACCATCAAACCCGCTCCGAGCATCGAACACGCGGACGCCACCGTGCGCACGAAGCGCACGCGCGGCGGGCCCAAGGGCCTGCGCATCACCGACGTGGCCGCGCAGGCGGGCGTCTCGCCCATCACGGTTTCGCGCGTGTTCAACAACCCGGAGTCGGTGGCGCCGGAAACGTTGGAGCGCGTGCGTCAGGTCGTGCAGAAGCTGGGCTACGTGCCGAACCGGCTGGCGGGCGGGTTGTCGTCGGCGCGCTCGCGGCTCATCGCGGCCATCGTGCCGACTGTTTCGCACTCGCTGTTTTCGGAAACCATCCAGGTGTTCAGCGAGACGATGTCGCGCGCGGGCTACGAGGTGCTGCTCGCGTTGAGCGGCTATAGCGCGTCGAACGAAGAGAGCCTGCTCGATACGGTGTTGAGCCGCCGCCCCGAAGGCGTGCTGCTCACGGGTGTCGCGCATACCGATTCGTTGCGCGAGCGGCTGAAGAACGTCGGTATTCCCGTGGTCGAAACGTGGGACATGACCGATACGCCGATCGACATGCTGGTGGGCTTTTCCCACTACCAGATCGGCGCCGCGGTGGCCGCGCATTTGCTCGCGCGCGGCGCCCGCCGTCCCGCGTTGATCTCCGCCAACGACGCGCGCGCTCTCGCGCGCCGCGCGGGCTTTCGCGAACGGCTCGCGCAGGCAGGCATCGAGGAGGTGCCCGAAGAACTGGTCGCGCCGCCGAGTTCGGTCGCGCACGGCAAGCGCGCGCTGCCGGCCTTGCTTGCCCGCGCGCCGGATATCGACGCCGTGTTCTGCGGCTCGGATCTGCTCGCCATCGGCGCGCTCGGCGCCGCGCGCGAGTTGGGCGTGCAGGTGCCCGCGCAACTGGCGATCTGCGGCTTCGGCGATCTGGAGTTCGCGACCGAAACCACGCCGCAGCTAACGACGGTGCGCGTGGAGGGCACCCGAATCGGCGTGAACGCCGCGCGTTTTCTGCTCGATCGCCTGAGCGGCGAAACCAGCGTGAGCGCGCCTCGCGCGCTCGACGTGGGGTTCACGATCGTGGCGCGCGAATCGGCTTGAGCCGCCTCGTGTCGCCCTCAGGCTGCGGCGGCGCTTTCCAGGGTTTGCACAGGCGCACTGCGCGGACTCGCAATGCCAAAGTGGGCCGCCAGCATGTCGACCACATTGTCCGCCATGCCCGTGCGCGTTTCTTCGGTGGCCGAACCAATATGCGGCGTGAGCACGACGCGCGGGTTGTCGATCAGCGCTTGCGGCACGTACGGCTCGTGCTCGAACACGTCGAGTGCCGCGCCGGCGAGCCGTTGCGCATCGAGCGCCGCGATCAGCGCGTTTTCGTCGACCACGGGGCCGCGCGCAATGTTGATGAGAAAGCCTTGCGGACCGAGCGCGTCGATCACGGCCGCATTCACCAGATGATGCGTTTGTGGCGAAAGCGGGCAGGTGAGGATCAGCATGTCGCTATCGGCCGCGAGACGCGTGACGTCGTCGTAGTACGGCAGATCGACACTCTTGCGGTTCGGCCCGTAATACGCGACTTGCGAACCGAACGCCTTGAGCCGCTTCGCGATCGCCGCGCCGATCATGCCGAGCCCGACGATGCCGACCTTCATGCGCGAGACCGAGCGGCCGAGCGGCAGCGCGCCGTGCTCGGGCCACTTGCCGGAGCGCACATAGGCGTCGGCCCGCACGATATCGCGCGTGAGCGCGAGCGCGAGGCCGATCGCAGTGTTCGCGACATCCTCGGCCAGCACGTGCGAGGCATTCTCGATGCGGATGCCGCGCGCCTGCGCGCTTTTCACGTCGAGATTATCGAGTCCGGCACTGTAGCTCGCGATGATCTCCAGCGCGGGCAGGGCGTCGAGAAATGCCGCGTCGATCTTCGTCTTGCGCAGCGCCATGCCGCGAATGGACGCGCCATGCTGCGCGAGGAACGCAGCGGCAGCGTCCGGCGCCTTCGGCAGGTCGAGCATCGTGAAGAGCGACGCGAGTTCCGCCTGGGTGCGTTCCGGCAATTCGGCTGCGTTGAGAATGATGGGTTTTGCCATGATGAATCGATCAATCCTTGCTTCGTTCGATGCGTGGGCTCGCGGGCTCAGCTGACTTTCACGCGCTCGATGCGGCCCATGAACACGAGATAAACCAGCGCCGCGACCACGCAGTGTGCCGCGACAAAATAAAGACCTGCCGTGTAGCCGCCCGTGGCCTGCACGATATAGCCGAACACGATCGGCGTGACGATACCGCCGATATTGCCGATGCAGTTGAAAATCGCGCCGGCGAGGCCCACGGCTTCGCGCGGCGCGGTATCGCACACAATGGCCCAGGTGCCCGCGCCGGCAGCGGCACCCTTGCCGAAGAAGGCGAGCGTCATCAGCAGGACGATCACCGTGTTGCTCTCGGTGAACGCCGAGAACACGATGCAGCAGCCCACGGCCATGCCGACGATATACGGCGTCTTGCGCGCCCTCGACACGCTCCAGCCGTGCCGGATCAGCGCGTCCGAAATCGCGCCGCCCGCGATGCCGCCGACAAAGCCCGCGATCGCGGGCAGCATCGTCGCGAGGCCGGCCTGCATGACGTTCATGCCGCGCGCCTGCACGAGGTAGATCGGAAACCACGTGATGAAGAAATAGCTCAGCGCGATCACGCAATACTGGCCGATATACGAGCACCAGAGCATGCGGTTGCCGAGCAGCATACGCAGCGCCTTGCCCGACACGGCGGGGCGCGACAGGCGCTCGAGCTTCGAGTCGATGTCGATCATCGCGCCGCCTGCCACGAGGCGGTCGAGTTCGGCGGGCGAGACGCGCGGGTGCTTGCGCGGCTCGTACATCACGCGCGCCCAGACTCCGGCGCTGGCAATGCCGATCAGGCCGAGCGCGAAGAACGGCGCGGGCCAGCCGAACTTGCCGGTGAGCCAGCCCGCGAACGGCGAGAAGATCGCCACGGCGAAATACGATGCGGACGCAAACAACGACGTGGCAAAGCCGCGCTCTTCCTTGGGGAACCACATGACCGTCACGCGGCTGTTGGCGGGGAAGCTAGGCGCTTCGATGAGCCCGAGCGCGAAGCGCAGGGCGAACAGCAGGCCCAACGCCATCGACACATCGGTCGTGACCCTGCCGACGAAGCCGACGAGAATCGTGGCGAGCGACCACAGGATCAGCGTGGCGGCGTACATGACCTTGGTGCCGACGCGGTCGAGCAGCAGGCCGCCGGGGATCTGGCCGACCACATAGGCCCAGCTGAACGCCGAGAGCACGTAGCCGAGCTGGATAGGGTTGAGCCCGAATTCCTTTGCGATGCCGGGTCCGGCAATCGAGAGGATCGCGCGGTCGGCGTAGGCGACCGTCGCGAGCAGCAGGATGGCGGCCAGAATCGTAAAGCGCGTGCGGGTGACGCGGGTGGCTTCCGTCGCATCCGTGGCAGCAAAGCCGGCAGACCTCTGCGTTGACATCGATGTCTCCAGTCCCGCGCTCGATGCCGCGGGTATCATGATCGATCCGTACCCGCAGGCATCGTCTCCATGCCCGGGGCAGATTGACTGTATTTGACGCACCCGGCCAGGACGCGTCAATCTTGATTAAGCCAATCAACCTGAAAACTCGTGGAAAACTAGTGGAAATCTGGATGACACAGGAGGAGGCCTGTCACGCGCTGGGCGTGCGCAAGCAGACCTTGTATGCGTATGTGAGCCGCGGGCGCATCGAAGTGCGCTGGGACCCGGAGCACGCTAGCCGCAAGCTGTACCGCGGCTCGGACGTCGCGGCGCTCAGGAAGAAGCGCGACCTTGGCCGCGCCCACAAGAGCATCGCGGCGAGCACGATGGCGTGGGGCGAGCCCATCATCAACACGCGCATTTCCACGATCGCGCGCGGGCGGCTTTATTACCGCGGCCACGATGCGGTCGAACTGGCGAGCCGGGCGACGCTCGAAGACGTGGCTCGATGCTTATGGGAAATGGACGCGGCCCCGGTCTTCCCCACCTGTCACGACGACGTGAGCGTACCCGGGGGCGCGCCGCCGCGCGCGCGGGTATATGCCTCGATCGCGCTGGCCGCGGCGCAGCCGCGCGCGAGTGGGGCGCTCGACGTTGCAAGGTTGAACGAGGAAGCGGCCTGCCTCGTGGGCCGTTTCGCGAGCGCCTTCGTCGGGCCGGGCGAGATCGGCCGCTGCGGCGATAGCGGCGCGCTGCACTTGCGTCTGGCGCGCGCGTGGCGATGCGAAGCGCAGGCGGACTTGCTGCGGCGTGCGCTCGCGTTGCTCGCGGACCAGGAGCTGACGACCTCGGCGTTTGCGGCACGCGTGGCCGCATCGACGGGGGCGTCGCTCGGCTCGTGCATGCTCGCGGGCCTGGCCGCGTTCGCCGGACCCTTGCACGGCGACGCCGCGTTGCGCGTGCACGCGCTGCTCGGTGAGGTGCGCGAGCGGGGTGTGGCTGCGGCGGTCGAGCGCTGGCTGAAGGAAAACGGACCGCTGCCGGGTTTCGGTCACGAGTTGTACCCCCAAGGCGACCCGCGCGCGGCGGACCTGCTCGCGGCGTTCGACGTGCCGGACGAAGTGCGCGCGCTGATCGAGTACGTTCGCGTATCGCGCGGTCTCGCGCCGACGATCGACATTGCGCTCACCGCGCTGGCCGGCTATTGCCGCTTGCCGGAAGACGCGGTGTTCGCGCTATTCGCCATGGGGCGCAGCGTGGGCTGGATGGCGCACGCCATCGAGCAGATGACCAGCGGCACGCTGCTGCGGCCGCGGGCCAACTATATCGGACCGGTTGGCGCGGGTGCTACCCCGGGCGCCGGCGATCATCAGGAATCTTGACGATTTCGCAAGCGGCCGTGCTCATAGCCGGCGCGGCCGCTTCAGCACAGCACTCAATGACCGAGACCGCTCGCCGCGATCTGCTGCTCGACGAACTGCGCGAACAGCGCATGCGTGTGCGTGGTCGGGTGGAGGTCGTCGGCGAACATATAGGTCTGGTCGGCATGAGCCGAGACGTAGGTGGCGGGCGAGCAGAGCAGCGAGGTGTTGTCCGGCGTTTTCGAAGGATCGCACGCCTGGGCCGTGTTTGACACGGTAAATCCGCTCGCCTGGAAGTTTGCGACGAGCTGCGTGATCCAGGTGTAGGAATCGACTTCGATGACCTTGCCTTGCAGGCCATCCGTCTGCAACGCACCGTTCAACGTCGAGTTGAAGAGCTGCGAGAGCTGGGTCAGGTTCGCGCCGCCATCGGCCGAGGTGATGCCCTTGGGCGAGAGACCGACGTTCGGCACATTGATCACCACGACATGGGTGGCGCCGGCCTGCACGATCTGCCCGACGATTTGTGCGAGCGTCGTGGCGGCAGTCTGCACGACCGTGTTGGCCGTCGGCGGGTTGCCGGCGCGCAGCACGTCGTTCGCGCCTGCCCAGACCAGCACGAGCTGACCGGAGTTGAAGGTGCCGTGAGCGGAGAGATAGCTCGACACCTGCTGATTGACCGGCATTTCGATGTTGCCGATCACGTCCGAGAGGAAGTCGTACTGGTTGGCCGGCGTGGCGACCGTCGAGCCGCCCTCTGCGTAGCCGAAGCCGCCTTGCGCGCTCAGCTTGTGATCGAGGCCGACGGTGTACGCGGCGTTCAGGGTGTCCCCATAATATTGCGCGACGTCCTGGGACCAGACCTGACCGGGGTTGGTCGTGAAGCGCCCGCCGCCCACGGCGCCCGCAAGCGGCGCATAGGTCCCGACGTCGGAAAGGCTGTCGCCGAACGAGACGACCTGCAGCTTGACGCCGGCCGCCGGCGTGCTCGTGGTGGTGCTCGAGCCGCCGCCTCCTCCGCCACCGCCACCGCCGCCGCAAGCCGCGAGCAGGAAAATCAGTCCGGCGGAAATTGCCGCCCGGATCCGGGTATCGATCGTTGCCATTGTGCCCCCCTTACCGCTTGACGCGATTGCACCCGCGACCGGATAGGGCGGGCCCAAGAGGGCTAGCAAAAAGAATGCGCGTAGCCTACAAATAGCTGACTGGAAGGCCGGACGTGGCGTGAAGCGTTAAAGAACCAGCATTTCGAGCCGGTTGCCGCCCAGCGCTTTCGCGCTGTAGAGCGCGGCGTCGGCGGCGGCCAGCAGGTCGGAGAGCGTGGACGCTTCGTGACCGTGCTGCGCGAGGCCGATGCTCACCGTGGCGCGTATGGGGACGCCATCGACCTTGTTCATGGGAGTTTGAGCGAAACGTCTCGCGATCGCTTCGCCCACCGCTTTGGCGCGCACGCGGTCGTGGCCCGGCAGCAGGGCGGCGAACTCTTCACCGCCTATGCGCGCAAGGATCGCCTCGGGTCCCATGGCGCTGCGGGCAATATCCGCGAACGTCTTGAGGACTTCGTCGCCGGTCTTGTGACCGTAGCGATCGTTGATGGTCTTGAAGTGGTCGAGATCGAAGGCGAGCAGCGAAACCGGCTGGCGCGCCGCGGGCGGCTGACGCGTCCCGACCTCGCTCATCACGCGCTCGCCTTCTTCGAAGAACCAGCGGCGGTTGCCAAGGCGGGTCAGGTAGTCCGTCTGCGACTCGCGCAACAGCTGCCCATGCGTTTCCTCGCGTACCAGCTTGATCAGGGCCATAGGCAGAATGATCGAATACAGCACGCCTTCATACATCGTGATCTTGCTGGCGAGCGCGACGAAGCCGTCCCCATAGCGGCTGCCCAGCAACGGCAGGACAAAGGTCCTGAACACATAGAAGAGCGCGTGGACTCCCGTGACGAACGTCGCGACGTGGCGCGATTGGCCCCCTTTCATGCCGTCGCCACGCAGCAGCTCGCGCGAGGTCATGGCGCTCACCAGTGCAATGGGAAACGCGCTCGCGTAGTACCACATGGCCTGCGGATGCCGTGCGCCCCATGTGGCCCATGTCAGCGCGATCAACGCGAGCAGGGCGAACGAGCCCGCCCGGTAGTGCCGCCCGTTCAGCGTCGCGACGCCGTGCAGGACAAGCAGATAGCCGGCCATCATGACGAGGTTGCTCAGCGCGGCGCCCCATACGCCGGGCAGATCGGCGCGCACGAGCACCGCGGCGCAGCCGGCCGCGAGGGTGGCGTAGCCCCCGGCCAGTATCCGCAATGCCTTGCTGCGCGCGGGATGCGTCCGATGCTCCCAGAGCGTCATCAGGGAACTGGCTAGCAGGGTCCCGATCAGGAGGAAGTAGATGGTAAGTAGATCGACGTGCATCGCTGGCGTGAGGCTTCTACGCCGGTACATCGCGGCGAACGCGCATTTTACGCCGAAACTTAATAGTGCGATGTTCGTTCCCTGATTGTCCGCCGCGTGCTCCCGGCGTGCCGGAGCGGCGTCACGCGTCGCGCCACGCCTCGATGCGTTCCGTATCGAGCCCGAACTGGTCGAGCGCGCGGCTCACCGAGTGATCGACCATGTCCTGCAGGCTCGCGGGCTTCGCGTAGAACGCGGGCACCGGCGGGAACACCACGGCGCCGGCCTCGGTCACCGTCGTCATGTTGCGCAGATGGATGAGGTTCAGCGGCGTTTCCCCCACCATCAGCACGAGGGGCAGGCGTTCCTAGAGCACCACATCGGCGGCGCGCGTGAGCAGCGTGCTGGTGACGCCCGAGGCGATCTCGCCGACGGTGCGCATCGAGCACGGCACGACGAGCATGCCGAGGGTGCGGAACGACCCCGACGCGATGGAGGCGCCCACGTCGGCGATCGGGTGGACATGGTCGGCGAGCGCGTGCACGGCTTCGCGCGAGAGGCTCGACTCGTATTCGCGCGTGAGTTCGGCCGCGCGTGAGATCACGAGATGCGTCTCGACCTCCATCTCCCGCAACAGGCGCAATGTGCGCTCCGCATAGATGAAACCCGTGGCGCCGGTGACGCCGACCATCAGCCGCTTGCGGCCATGCAGGGCGCGCTTACTCATGATCGCCCTCGAACAGCGTGGGGGCGAACGGGCGCGGGTCCACTGCCTTGAACTTCGCCCGCACGAATTCGTCGCGCAGATGGTACGGCGCCGTGCAATCGAAGATGGTCTTGCAGGTCACGCCGCGCGCGGGCAGTGCGGGGTTGAATTCGGGCGTTTGCGAGGGGTCGAGCACGTGGCCGTTCACTTTGGGCACGAACACCGTCGAGACGTCGCCCTGGTAGCGCGTGGTCATGGCCCACATGACGTCGTCGGTGTCGAAGGGATCGACGTCGGCGTCCACGAGGATCACGTGCTTGAGTTCCGAGTACACGCCGAGCGCGATGATCGCCGCCTGGCGCGCGCGGCCGTCGTCGAAGGCCGACTGCTTGTTGACCTGCAGGACCGCGAGCAGCTTGCCGCCGCCGGCCGTGTGCGCATACACCTGGCTCACGAAGCCGGGCATGGCGGCCTGCACGGCGTTGTAGATGCTGGCCTCGGTGGGAATGCCCGCGAGATTCGTGTGCTCTTCGCCCGGGCCCACGAGTGTTTGCATGATCGCGCCGTGCCGCATCGTGATGGCCTTGACCTTGATGACGGGAAGTGCGGGATTGGCCGGGCCGTTGTAGCCCGGAAACTCGGGCATGGCGTGGCCCATGTGCGTGTGCTGGTCTTCGGCCACGCGCACGTTCGGCAGGATCTCGCCTTCGATCACGATCTCGGCGCGCGCAATCGACTTCTGCTTCACGCTCACGCAGTCCACGAGTTCGACCGGCTTGCCGCGCAGCCCGCCTGCAATGGACAGCTCGTCGAAGCCGAACGGCGTGGTGGGCGCCTCGAAGCACGCGCCGATATGGATGGCCGGGTCGAGGCCCATGTTGACCGAGACCGGCAGCGCTTCGCCGCGCGCTTCGGCTTTCTGGCGGAAGGCGTCGATATGGCGGCCCGGCGCGAAGAAGATCGAGAGCTCGTCGCGGCCCTGCACGCACAGACGGTGGATCGTGACGTCGGCGTGGCCGGTATCCGGGGCGCTGCCGAGCACGAGACCGAGGCACAGGAACGGGCCGGCGTCGCTTTCGGTGTTGGTCGGCTCGAACTGCGCGCGATTTCCGTGCAGGCGCAGATGAACGCGCTTGCCGACGAGCGTATCGACGTGGCGTTTCTGCGCTCGTCGCCCAGGCCGCAGCCGGCCTCGATCCGCATCACGCCGTTTTCGCGTACGCCGCTCGATGTCGTGGTCTCTAGTGATCATCGCTGTGCGGGGCGGCGCCGGCTTACGTTGCGCGATGTGGCTGAGGAGCGGTTGATTGTGGTGGATGATCCGCCCGGGGTCGGGCTTGGGCATCGTGTGACCGAGCTTTGTTTGGAGGCCGGGTTCGAGCCTGCCAGCGTGTTGCGGACGACGGATTCCGTGGGTGTGATGAGTTTCGCGGCCGCGGGGCTTGGGGTTGGTATTGTGCCTCGCACGCTTGCGCGTTTTGGTCTGGAAGGGGCGGTGTTCAAGCCGCTGGTGATGGCGAACGGGTATTGCGAAGTGGTGATCGCTACGCGGGCGTATGATCGGTCGGCGGGGACGCGGGCTTTGATAGAGATGGTGGCGCTGGGGCGCGGGTGATTTATTTGATCTGGAGTCCGATTGATTTTTTTTGTGCTCGCTCAGGGCGCTTTTGCCTTTTCTTGTTTTCGTGGCGGTACCCCGCACAGGGGCAACACTGGCATGCCGCCACGAAAACAAGGAAAGGCCAAAATATAAAAAGGCCAAAAAACCAAAAGGCTAAGGATAATCCTGCATGGCAAGCCAATGCCGAATCATCCTTGCCTGATCGGCATCGAGCGACTTGAGCACCTGCTCAGCGGGCTCGCGCCTGAGCGCTTCAACCACAGGCGCCAGCGCAGCATCGCAAAGATGCCATATCCCAAGCGGCTGGTCCGGACTAGCAACCACATCCGCTTCGGCGATCATGCCGCCATCAATAACGGGCGCACGCCCCACATTCAACTCGTTGAAATCCGCGCTCACATGCGCAGGCCGGTCGTCGGGCCACGCACCACGCGTTTGCCAGAACGGCTGCGTCGTCCAGCGCTGTTCGAGCGCATAGACATCGCGCCCAGTGCGCGCGAAACGCATGAACAACTGCTCGATGCGCTGCTGATGAAAGCGCAGCGCGAGCGGCGCACGCTCGGGCCGCGCGAGCAGCGTATGGATCACCGCTGGTGCCTGCAACGCGGAGGTGAGCGACTGGAACACGCCATTGCCCGCGAGCGGATCGACGGCCATGGCGGCGTCGCCCACGCGCAACCAGTTATGGCCGCCGGTACGGCCGCATAGCGTGGCAGTGCTGCTGCGCGCGTAGAGGCGCGCGTCGGTCGCGGCGTCGCCCGCGAAGAAGTCGCTGGCAAGCGGCGAATGCCGCATGCGCTCGCAAAACGTGAGCAGTTCATCGCGCTGCGGCAGTTCGGGGTTCGTGACGTCCAGCGTCAATTGCCAGTAGCAGCGGCCGTCGCCCAGACGCGCCATCCATGCCCATCCGCCAGGCAGGCTTTCCACCGCGGTGGCTGTTGCGCCCCCGCGGCCTTTCCAGACGTTCAGCAGGCTCACGGTTTGCGGGCCGCGCGTGGCGTCGCGCAACAGCGGCGCGAGGCGCCCGCGCGCTTCGACCAGAAAGTCCGCGCGTAACGTGAGCGGTCCGTCGGCGGTTTCGATCATAAGATCGTGACCTGCGGACGAGGAATGCAGCGAGCGCACGTTCGCTTCGATCATGTCCACGCCCGCGCTGCACAGGTCCTCGCGCAGGGCCGCATCGAACACGCGCCGGTCCACGAGAAATTCTGCGTCGAGCGTTTGCAGCGCGCCGTTCCAGAGCGTGGTGCGCACGCACGGTCCTTCGCCGCAACTGGCAGCGCGATGCAGGCCCGCGCGGCGCAGCGCTTCGATCGCGCGTGCCGACAAGGCTTCGGCAGCGTCGAAGCGGCGCCAGTCGCTCACCACCTGCACGCGATAATCGAGCCCCGCGAGCGCGCGCGCAACGGCTGCGCCCGCTGGCCCCGCGCCAAGCACGACGATGCTGGCGGCATTCATGACGCACGCACTCGCGAAGGCGCACACGCGTGCACGCTCGCGAACATGATGTGCGTGACGGCATGAAGCAGAGGGAAGTAACCGTGCATGCTGTCCCCCGTGGAATCATGGCGCATCGCTTTGCGACCCCTGCGCTGCGCTCGAAATGAGTGAGACCTAATCTGGCATAGATGCCGCGATAAAGCTATCCGGTCAAAGGAGGATTTCAGTAGCGGAAATCCCGCATTCCGATGCGCAATGCGTATGAACGATCGTGCGCTGTAATTGCTTTGCGAATTGGCGATGCATGCCGGGTAGCGGCACGCACCGATCGTCTGTATTCCTCACAAGGATGCTTCGCTGCATCTGGACAAAGCGGGGTCAGGGTGTGATGCGGCTAGCGAGGCGATGCTGCAGACGCATTTTCGGGAATGCCGTTCTGCCATTCGCTCCAGTGCGAGACGATGGTCTGCACGAGCGGGCGACCCGCGCGATAGAGGTTTTCCAACGCGGGCGCGAAGCCGCCCTGGCTCGCATAATTCAGCAGATTCGCCGCGTTCGATTCGCCCGCATACGGACGATCGAAGTCCGAGCCGGCGCGCAGCACGGCCACGCGATCGAGGTCCACGCGCTGCGCACGCGCCGCGCGGCTGAGTGCTTCGAACGTGGCGTTGTCCTCCTGCTGCGTCATGCAGTACACGCCTTGCCCGCCGGTCAGCTGGCGCGTGAACTCGCTCGCCCTCGCGCCGAGTGCCTTGCCCGACCACCAGGTATCGTCGGCGACCGAATCGCAGCGGATCACCGTGGGCGGCCGGTTGGCGGGAGCGTAAGCATATTTCGCGCGCGCGGCTTGGGCCTGCGCGCTATCGGCGAGCGTCACGTCGCGCGAGATCGCCCAGGCGGCCGAGGTGAGCCTCGGATTCAGGCGGAACACTTCGGTGCGGTAGTCGAGCGCGGGCTTGTCGCCGGGGTTTTTCGTATTGATGCCGAGATAGCCGGTGCGCCAGCCGCGCGGGCGGCCGTCGCCGTCGATCTCCCACTGCAGGCCGAAATCGACGAGCCAGTCCGACCAGGCCGCCGAGCCGATCGTGCCATGCCCGGGGTTCACACCCGCGATGCCCGCGATCAGAAAGTAGGTCTTGCGCAGGTCGAACTGCGGCGCGAAGGCGAGGGCCATCGTCGAGGCGGCGGCGTTCGCGTGGCCCATGCCGGTCGTCATCACGCAGACGTCGTCGGCATTGCATTGCACATTGGGGTAGTCAGGCGAGAGGCCCGCGATTGTCACGGACTCCCAGGGACCGAGGCGATCGAGCCATGTCTTCGCTTCGGGTGCGAACATCGTCACGATCATGACTTTCACCGGACGTCCTTGTGCGGCGGCGCCGGCTTGCGCGAAGGCCGCGGGTTGCGCAGAAAGCGTTCCGGCGTCCTGTTGCGCTGAACGGGGCTGCGCCGCGCAGGCAGAAAGCGCCAGCGCGCCGCAGAGGAGCGTGAGGCGGGTTCGCATTGTGCATGTCCTTATGGTTGTACGCGTACCGGGCGACCTGATTGATCGGGCGAATGTTCAGCAAAATACGTTCGACTATGACAGTTTTGCGAAGGCACGGCGCCTCGCATGGCGCTGTTGCCGTTGTGCGCCACGCCAGGCGCATTTTCGCGCCAAGTTCCTATACTTCGACTAATGCGCCCAATGAGGCAGCCTCGCCAACACGAAGCGACAAGGCCGCGCGGCCCCCCCGGCCCGCATGCGGCAGCACCAGGAGGGAGACATGGGACAATCCGCATCCGCGGCGCACGGGCACCTTGGCGACTCCGGCCCGCATCGCCCGGCGCTTCCCGCGCTCGCGCTGGCCGCGCTCGGCGTGGTCTACGGTGACATCGGCACGAGCCCGCTCTACACGCTCGCCACGGTGTTCGATCCCAGCAACGGCCTTGCGGTCAATGCTTTCAATATCGTAGGTATCGTCTCGCTGATCTTCTGGTCGCTCATGATCGTCGTCTCGCTCAAGTACGTCGCGCTCATCCTGCGCGCGAACAATCACGGCGAGGGCGGCATCATGGCGCTGCTCGCGCTCGCGGCTTCCTCGGTGGCGTCGCGGCCGCATCTGCGTGCCGCGCTGCTCGTGATCGGCGTGATGGGCGCGGCGCTCTTCTTCGGTGACAGCGTGATTACGCCAGCCATCTCGGTACTGAGCGCCGTCGAAGGCCTCGAAGTGGCCGAGCCTGGCCTCAAGACCTATGTGATTCCGGTGACGCTTACGGCGCTGATCGTGCTGTTCGTCACGCAAAAGCACGGCACGGGTGGCATCGGCGCCGTGTTCGGTCCGGTGATGGTGCTGTGGTTCATCGTGATCGCCGTGGCGGGCGTGGCCAACATCGCCTCCGCGCCGGCCGTGCTGTTCGCGCTCGATCCGCGCGAGGGCATCGCGTTTTGCCTGCATCACCGCTGGCTCGCCTTCGTGGCGCTGGGCGCGGTCGTGCTCTCGCTCACGGGCGCCGAAGCGCTCTATGCCGACATGGGCCACTTCGGCAAGCAGCCTATTCGCCTCACGTGGTTCGGCATGGTGTTTCCCGCGCTCGCGCTCAATTACCTCGGGCAGGGCGCGCTGCTGCTGGCCAATCCGGGCGCCGTGCAGAACCCGTTCTACCGGCTCTTCCCGCAATGGTCCATCGTGCCGATGATCGTGCTCGCGACCGTCGCCACCGTTATCGCCTCGCAGGCCGTGATTTCGGGCACCTATTCCATGGCGATGCAGGCCATGCAACTCTCCTTCCTGCCGCGCATGAATATCGTGCATACCTCGGAGCGCGAAATCGGGCAGATCTACGTGCCCGGCATCAACTGGATCCTGCTCGTCGCCGTGGTCGCGGCGGTGGTGGGCTTCCGTTCGTCGACGGCGCTCGGCTCCGCTTACGGCATCGCCGTGACCGGCACGATGCTCATCACGACGTTCCTCACGTTCTTCGTCGTGCGCTATGCGTGGCACTACAACTGGCTGCTGTGCGTGTTCGCCACGGCGTTCTTCTTCGCGATCGACGCGATGTTCTTCTCGGCCAACCTGCTCAAGATCGTGGACGGCGGCTGGTTCCCGCTCGTGATCGGCGCACTGATGTTCACGGTCATGGCGACCTGGGGCAAGGGCTGGGAAATGATGGCGGCCGAAGCGCGCGTGCGCGCCGGCAAGAAGCCCCTCAAGCCCTATCTCGCGACGCTTCTCGAGAGCAACCCTGTGCGCGTGGGCGGCACGGCGATCTTCCTCACGCCGAACGCCGACGCCGTACCGCACGCGCTCGTCAACAACCTGCGGCACAACCGGGTGTTGCACGAACGCGTAGTATTCCTGAGCGTGAAGACGAAGAGCGTGCCATGGGTGGCCGAGAGCGAGCGCGTGATGGTCGAACTGCTCTGCCCGGGCTGCTACTGCGTCGTCGTCAACTACGGATTCAAGGACGAGGTGGACTTGCCATGCACGCTCGCCGCCTACAAGTCCGCGGATTTGACGTTCGATCTCGACGAGACGTCGTGGTTCCTCAGCCGCGCCGTGGTGGTGCCGAAGCGCGGCCATGGCATGGCGCTCTGGCGTGAGCGTCTGTTCGCGGTGATGCTGCACAACGTCGGCAATATCGCCGCGTTCTTCAAGCTGCCGGCCAATCGCGTGATCGAGGTCGGGGCGCGCGTCGAGATCTAGGCGGCTCGACGCGCCTGGGTTGTCGCGCAAACGCGTGCCAGGCTGTCGCGCTGACCGGAACTCCGGCGTAGGATGATCGGAATCGCATCGTAGTCATGCGGCAGCGGGCCGGTTGCAAGCGGCTCGCCGCATGACGGAAGGAGGGCATCATGCGACGCCTCTATTTCCTCGCTCCCGACACCACCACGGCGCAGGCGATCGTCGACGATCTGCTGCGCGCGCGCATTACGTGGCGTCATATCCATGTGCTCGCCAATCACAGCGTGGGGCTCGAACGCTTGCCCGAGGCCTCGCTGCTGCAGCGCAGCGACGTCGTGCATGCACTGGAGCGCGGCGTGATGTTCGGCGCGGCGACTGGCGCGATCGTCGGTCTCGTCGCGCTGATATTTCCGCCTGAGAACTTCGATATCACGGGCGGGGTAGTCGTCGCGCTGACCCTCGCGGGCGCGATATTCGGCGCGTGGGTGGCCGGCATGATCGGCGTGGACGAACCGAACACGCGGCTCTCGCGCTTTCACGGGCAGATCGAGGACGGCCAGCTGCTGGTCATGGCCGATGTCCCCGGCTCGCGCGAAGCGGAGATCGAGGCGAACATCGCGCAGCATGTGCCGCGCGCCGACGTGGAAGGCGCGGAAGCGACGACGCCCATCTTCCCCTGAAAGCGCCGGGGCTTGATAGCGAATCACGGCGGCGGCGGAGGCCTTGAGCGTTTGCCCGCGCCGCCTGTCGTCCAATTCGCGCCCCATTTCATCCGCCTTGTCGCGCCTTTTTAGGG
Organism: Paraburkholderia sp. EG286A; assembly: GCF_040965375.1. NCBI lineage: Bacteria > Pseudomonadati > Pseudomonadota > Betaproteobacteria > Burkholderiales > Burkholderiaceae > Paraburkholderia > Paraburkholderia sp. EG286A. The sequence goes on along the minus strand of NZ_JBFRCB010000005.1, from coordinate 634,840 downwards.
CCGCAGCGTTCAGCCACTGACCGCCGAGGTTCAGCCGCGCCGCCCGCCCGCCGCCAACGCCCTGCGCCCGCCGCCGGGCCCGCCATTCCCTCGCCAAATCCGCATTTTGACCGGCTTGCGCCCGCGACAAGGCAAAATACGGGTTTTGAGCCCGTGCCGGGCTCGAGTTTCCCCTGCCGGCCGCCTCCTTCCAGGCATTGATCGGGCCTCGTTGCGAGCCCGGCAGGTCGGCTCGCCTTGTCTGCGAGCCCTCAAGCGATATTGGAGTCGTCTACATGCCCGAATCGAATCTGTCTTTCTTCGGCCGCCTTTCGGTCGCGCTGGGATCGTTCTTCGCGATCCTCGGCGACGGCGAGCTCGCCGCCAACGTGCGCCGTCTGCGTGAAGGCGGGTTTGCACCCGCCGCCGCTGCGCCTGCGCCCGCCGCCGCTCCGGTCGCGAAGCCGGCACCCGCGCCCGCGCCCACCGTCGTCAAGGAAGCCACGCCCGACGCCGCACTCCAGTTGCTCGGCCTGCTCCAGCGCAACGCGCGCTTCGTCGATTTCGTCGAGGAAGACATTGCCGGCTATGCCGATGCGGATATCGGCGCCGCCGCCCGCATCGTCCACGAAGGCTGCCGCGCCACGCTGCGCGACCACTTCGCGATCCGCCCGGTGCGCAGCGAGTCCGAAGGCTCGCGCGTGACGCTGCCGGCCGGCTTCGACGCCGCCGCCGTGCGTCTCACCGGCAACGTGGTGGGCGAGGCGCCGTTCAGCGGCAGCCTTACGCATCGCGGCTGGCGCGTCGAGGAGGTCAAGCTGCCGCAACTCGTCAAGACGCACGACGCGCGCATCATCGCGCCGGCGGAGGTGGAGCTGTGAGCGATCCGCGTTATTCGATTGGCGTCGACCTGGGCACGACGCATTGTGCGCTGTCCTACGTCGACCTCAGCGCCAGCGATGGCGAAAAGACCCAGCAGGGTGTGCTGAATGTGACCCAGCTCACGGCGCCGGGCACGCTGGAATCGCCCGACCTGCTGCCTTCGTTTCTCTATTTACCGCATGAAGGCGAGCTGACGCCGGGCGACCTCACGCTGCCGTGGACGACCACGCGCGAGTACGCCGTCGGCGAGCTTGCGCGCAGCCGTGGCGCGGGCACGCCGATCCGCCTCGTGTCGAGCGCGAAGAGCTGGTTGTGCCACCCCGGCGTGGATCGCCGCGCGGCCATTCTGCCCAACGACGTGCCGCCCGAAGTCACGCGCGTGTCGCCGCTCGAAAGCTCGGTGCGCTATCTCACGCACCTGCGCGAGGCCTGGGACCACGCGCACCCCGAGGCGCCGTTCCGCGAGCAGGAGATCACCGTCACGATTCCGGCCTCGTTCGACCCGGCCGCGCGCGAGCTGACGGCCGAGGCCGCGCAGGCGGCGGGCTACGCCAACATGACGCTGCTGGAAGAGCCGCAGGCGGCCCTCTATAGCTGGATCCAGAAAAGCGGCGGCGCGTGGCGCAAGGACGTGAAGGTCGGCGACATCATCCTCGTCGTGGACGTGGGCGGCGGCACGACTGACCTTTCGCTGATCGCCGTGGTCGAGCGCGAAGGCAATCTCGAACTGCACCGCGTGGCCGTGGGCGAGCACATCCTGCTCGGCGGCGACAACATGGACCTCGCGCTCGCGCACGTGGTCGCGCGCAAGCTCGCGACCCAGGGCACGCAGGCCGATCCGTGGCAGCTGCGCGCGCTGACCTATGCGTGCCGCTCGGCCAAGGAAACGCTGCTCAGCGACGCCTCTGTCGATACGGTGCCGATCGTCGTGCCGAGCCGCGGCTCGAAGCTGATCGGCGGTTCGATCCGCACGGAACTCACGCGCACCGAACTCACGCAGATCATTCTCGAAGGCTTCTTCCCGCAGGTGGACGCCGCCGCGCGTCCCGCCGTGCGTACGCGCGTGGGTCTCACGCAGCTTGGCCTGCCGTACGCGCAGGACGCGGGCGTCACGCGCCATCTCGCGGCCTTCCTCGGCCGCCAGGTGCAGGCGCTCGCGGAACTCGAAGGCTTTGGCGCGCCGCCCGCAGGCGCGACCTTCCTGCATCCCACGGCGGTCCTGTTCAACGGCGGCGTGTTCAAGTCGGCGCTGCTCTCGCAACGCGTGCTCGATATCCTCAACGGCTGGCTCGCGGCCGAGGGCGCGGCCCCCGCGCGCCTGCTCGGCGGTGCCGATCTCGACCTCGCGGTGGCGCGCGGCGCGGCCTATTACGGCTACGTGAAGCGCGGCAAGGGCGTGCGCATTCGCGGCGGCACGGCGCGCGCGTATTACGTGGCCGTCGAATCGGCCATGCCGGCGGTGCCGGGGCTCGAGCCGCCGGTGTCGGCCCTCTGCGTCGCGCCGTTCGGGATGGAAGAGGGCACCGAGGCGGCGCTGCCGCCGCAGGAGTTCGGCCTCGTCGTAGGCGAGCCCGTGCACTTCCGTTTCTTCGGCTCGTCGGTGCGCCGTCTGGATCAGGTCGGCACGATGCTCGACTACTGGTCGCCCGAGGAATTGCAGGAGCTGGAGGAAATCCAGGCCACGCTGCCGACCGAAGGCCGTACGCCCGGCGAAGTCGTGCCCGTGAAGCTGCACGCGCGCGTGACGGAAGCGGGCACGCTCGAGCTCGAAGCCATGCCGAGCGGCACGAACGAGCGCTGGAAGGTCGAGTTCGACGTGCGTGGCGGAGCAGGCGACTGAGCCCGATGAAGCCATACGTCGTCGGCATCGACCTGGGGACGAGCAATACCGTCGTGGCGTACGTGGAGGCAGGTAGCGACGCCATCCGCGTGTTCGACGTCGAGCAGCTCACCGGCCTCGGCGAAGTGGGCGCGGAAAAGATGCTGCCTTCCGCGCGTTATCACCCGGCGGCGGGCGAGCTTGCGGCAGGCGATCTGCGCTTGCCGTGGCGCGCGCCGACGCCCGGCGACGACGCTGTCATCGGCCGTCTCGCGCGCACGCTCGGCGCGCAGGTGCCCGGCCGGCTCGTGGCGAGCGCGAAAAGCTGGCTCTCGCATGCCGCGGTGGACCGCCTCGCGCCGATCCTGCCGTGGGGCGCGCCCGACGACGTCGCCAAGGTTTCGCCGGTGACCGCGAGCGCGAGCTATCTCGCGCACGTGCGCGCCGCATGGAACCATCGTTTCCCGCATGCGCCGCTCGAAGATCAGGACGTGGTGCTCACCGTGCCCGCCTCGTTCGACGACGGCGCGCGTGCGCTCACGCTCGAAGCGGCGCGCATGGCGAAATTGCCGGCGCTGCGCCTGCTCGAAGAACCGCAGGCCGCGTTCTACGACTGGCTGTATCACCATCGCGCGACGCTCGACGCGGAGCTGGGCGCGTCGCGCCTCGTGCTCGTGTGCGACGTGGGCGGCGGCACGACCGACCTCACGCTCATCAAGGTGCAGTTCGAGGGCGGCGAGCCGCAGCTCACACGCATTGGCGTGGGCAATCATCTGATGCTCGGCGGCGACAACATGGATCTCGCGCTCGCGCATCTGGCCGAAAGCCGGCTCGCGAACGCGCAAACGCGTCTGAGCGCGGCGAGCCTTTCGCAGCTCGTGGAGCGCTGTCGCGTCGCGAAGGAGCAGTTGCTCGACGCGAGCGCGCCCGAGTCCGTGCCGATCACGCTGCTCGGCGCGGGCGCGCGGCTCGTGGGCGGCGCGCGCACCACGCAGCTCGGCCGCGAGGAAGTCGCGCAGATCGTGGTGGACGGCTTTTTCCCGATGGGCACGGCCAGCGACCTGCCGCGCCGCTCGCGCGCGGCGATCGTCGAGTTCGGCTTGCCCTATGCCGCCGATCCTGGCATCACGCGCCATATCGCGGCGTTCTTGCAGCGCTTCGCGGCGCAGTCGCGCGACGCGCTGGGTTCTTCCGGCGCGGCCGTTGAACCGGCAACCGCGCTGCCCATGCCCGACGCGCTGCTGCTCAACGGCGGCGTGTTCCGCGCCCGCTCGCTCGCGCAGCGTCTGGCCGATACGCTCGGCACCTGGCGCGGCGAGCCGCTCAACGTGCTGCAAAACGATCAGCCCGACGTGGCCGTCGCACGCGGCGCGGTCGCCTATGCGCTTGCTCGGGCAGGCAACGCGCCGCGTATTGGCGGCGGCTCGCCGCGCAGCTACTTTCTCGTGCTCGACGAAGGCGCGGCAGCCGATGCCGCACCGCGCGGCGTGTGCGTCCTGCCGCGCGGCACGGAGGAAGGCCACGAGCTGCATCTGGACGACCGCACGTTCGCATTGCAACTGGGCCAGCCGGTGCAGTTCCACCTCGCATCGACGGTGGCCGACACCGCATGGCAACCCGGCGAACTGGCCGACCTCGCGGCGGGCGACTTCGTGCGCCTGCCGCCGCTCGCAACCGTGGTGCCAGCAGGCGGCGATGCAAAGACGGCGCGCGAGCGCCCCGTCAAGCTCACGACCGCGCTCACCGAAGTCGGCACGCTGGAGATGCACTGCATCGCCACCGACGACGCCTCGCAGCGCTGGCTGCTCGAATTCGCGCTGCGCCGCGCGGAGCACGAAGGCGGCGCAGGCGCGGCAAGCGGCGAGTCGCGCCATGCGGGCCTCGACGAAGCGATCGAGGCGATCGAACGCGTGTTCGGCGCTCGCTCCGTCAAGGTCGACGCGAAGGAAGTGAAGCGCTTGCGCGCGCATCTCGAAGTGCGGCTCGGGCCGCGCCAGAACTGGGACGGCCCGCTACTGCGCGAGCTGTTCGGCGCGCTCTGGGAACGCGCGGGCAAGCGCCGGCGCTCCGCCGATCACGAACGCCTGTGGCTCAATCTCGCCGGCTTTTGTCTGCGTCCGGGCTTCGGCTATCCGCTGGACGAATGGCGCGTCGAGCAACTCTGGTCGCTCTTCGACGACGGCATCCAGTTCGTCAATGAAGGCCAGGTGTGGTCGGAATGGTGGACGCTCTGGCGGCGCGCGGCCGGTGGTCTGAACGAGGCGCAGCAGCACGAGGTGCTGGAGGCGATGACGTACCTCGAAGAGGCGGCCGGCTCGAAGCGCCACAAGCTGCCCTTCGACCCTTCGAAGCTTGGCGCTGCGGACATGATCCGGCTCTATGCGTCGCTCGAACAGATTGCGGCCGAGCGCAAGGTCGAGATCGGCGAGCGGCTGTTGCAGCGGCTCCAGAAGCCTTCCGAGAATCATCAGACGTGGTGGGCCGTGGGCCGCATCGGCGCGCGCCAGCCGTTCTACGGCAGCGCGCACGGCGTGGTGCCGCCGCAAACCGCCGCGCTCTGGCTCGACGCGATTCTCGCGCTCGACTGGAAAAAGATCGAACCGGCGATGTTCGCCGCCGCGCAAATCGCGCGCATGACGGGCGACCGTTCGCGCGACCTGCCCGCCGAGTTGCGCGAGACCGTGGTGCGCCGCATGGAGTCGGCGAACGCGCCGCCTGGGTGGGTCACGATGGTGCGCGAAGTCGTCGCGCTCGACACGGCGGACACGGGCCGGGTGTTCGGCGAGGCGCTGCCGGCGGGGCTCAAGCTGATCGCGGGCTGAACGGCAGGTGACTTCTGCAGGAAGCCCGGCGCGCGTATGATCGAACGCCTGATTCCAACTGAAATACAGCGGACTGATCTGCCCATGAATTCTCCTGCCGATGCTTCCTCGCCGCGCGCCTTGCGCGCGCTCTCGCCGATCGAGGCGCGTATCGTCGGCGTGCTGGTCGAAAAGCAGCACACGGTGCCCGATACCTATCCGCTCTCGCTCAACGCGCTCACGCTCGGCTGCAACCAGAAGACCGCGCGCACGCCGGTCATGAACGTGAGCGAAGCCGAAGTGCTGGCTGCCATCGAAGACCTCAAGCTGCTGAGCCTCGTGTTCGAAGGCAGCAGCAGCCGCGTGCCGCGCTTCGAGCACAACCTGAACCGCGTGCTCGGCGTGCCGAGCCAGGCCGTGGCGCTGCTGACCGTGCTGCTGCTGCGCGGCGCGCAAACGGCGGCGGAATTGCGCCTGAACTCGTCGCGCCTGCACGGGTTCGCCGATGTCTCGTCGGTCGAAGGCTTCCTCGAAGAGCTGGCCGAACGCGAGCCGCCGCTCGTCGTGAAGCTGCCGCGCGCGCCGGGCGAACGCGAAAGCCGATGGATGCATTTGCTGTGCGGCGAGGTCAACACGGCGAGTTTCGTTGCCGCGGGGTCCATCGCGCCCGGCGCGCGCGAGGAGGCCGGCGAGAGTGTCTCGCTCGCGGATTTCGAGGCGGTGCGCGCCGAACAGCAGCGTCTCGCCGACGAAGTTGCACGCCTGCAAACGCTCGTCGCGCGCATGGCCGCCGAACTGGGCATGTCGCTCGACTGAGCATCGCCACCCCGCCGTCGCGCCATGGCCGCCGCCGCCTCCTCCGCCCAGCGCCTGCGCCAGGTGCGCGACCTGCCCTGCCCGCGCGGCTTGCCGTTCATTGGCAATCTGCATCAGCTGAACGCGCCGAAACTGCATCGCGTGCTCGAACAGTGGGCCGAGGAACTCGGCACGCCGTATCGCTTCCAGATCTGCGGCATGCCGGTCACGGTCTGGAGCGACGCGGAGCTGAGCCAGAGCGTGATGCGCGAGCGTCCGCATCGCTACCGGCGTTACGCGTCGCTCGAACCCGTGCTCGCCGAAATTGGCTGCAACGGCGTGTTCTCCGCTGAAGGCGCGGCGTGGGAGCCGCAGCGCCGGCTCGTCATGCAGGCGCTTTCCATCCCGCACCTCCGCGCGTTCTATCCCACGCTGCAAGCGATCACAGCGCGTCTGCACGACCGCTGGCAACGCGCGGCCGAGCGTGGCGGGGTGGTCGAGATGACCGACGACCTCAAGCGTTACACGGTGGATGTGACGAGCGCGCTCGCATTCGGCGAGGACCCGCGCACGCTCGAGCAGGAGCGCGGCGTGATTCAGGAGCATCTCGCGCAGATTTTCCCGACGCTCATGCACCGCGTGAACGCGCCGTTCCCGTACTGGCGCTATCTGCGTTTGCCGCGCGACCGCCGCACGGACCGGGCGCTCGCCGAAGTGCATCGCACGATACGCGGCATGATGGCGCGTTCGCGCGAGCGCATGCGCGACGAGCCGTCCGATGCGCCGCGCCATCTGCTCGAAGCGATGCTTGCGCTGCGCGATGCGCCGGGCTCCGACGTGACCGACGACATCATCGCCGCCAACGTGCTCACGCTGCTGCTGGCGGGCGAGGACACCACGGCCAACGCGCTGGCGTGGTCGCTCTACTATCTCTGCGCCGACGAACCGCTGCAGCAGCGCCTCGCCAGCGATGCGCATGCGGTGCTGGGCCCACACTCGGTGTGTCCGGACTACGGCTTCGTGAAGGATCTCGACCTCTTCGAAGCGGTGTGCAACGAAACGCTGCGCTTTCGTCCGGTGGCCGCGATCATGGCGTTCGAGCCCGTGGAGCCCGTGCAGGTGGGCGACGTCGCGTTGCCCGCCGGTTCGAAGATGTTCTTCCTCACGCGCCCGCCCATGCTCGACGCGCGCCACTATTCGCAGCCCGGGCGCTTCGATCCTGACCGCTGGCTGCGCGGCAACGCGGCTTGCGCGACTGACGCGCGTGTGCACGATCCGCGCGCGTGGGTGCAGTTCGGCGCGGGGCCGCGCGTGTGTCCGGGGCGGCATCTGGCGGCCATGGAAATGCGCCTCGTGCTCTCCACGCTGATGAACCGCTTCAAGGTGAAGCTGGCCGTCGATCCCGCGACGATCGAGGAAATCACGGCGTTCGCGATGGTGCCGAACCGCATGCCGGTGCGGCTGGAACTGCGGCCAACGGTTGAGTCGCCTCGACCACAGGCGACATATCAACCGGGCCGTGACTGAAGTCTCAACCTTGCGTGATGAAGGTATGGACGTGCGTGTTGAAGAGGTCGGGGTGCGTGCCGTTCATGCCGTGCGTGGCGCCCTTGATCGTGACGCGGCGCGCGAATGCGATCCACTCGTCCAGCGCTTCGACGTTGTTGCGGAACATGAGCGGGCTGCGCTGGCCGTCGATCAGCAGCGTGCGGCACTTGATCTCGCCGGCGGCGCGCGGCGCGTAAGGCGGCAGCGGGTCCTGCAACTGCTTGGGCAGCGTCGTGGCGTTCGCGATGGCCATCTGGCGAAACGCCGCCGAGCCTTTCTTCCAGGCGCCCGGCACGCTCACGGAGTCGACGAACAACTCGAGCCCTGCTTCGACTTCACCGGCGTGGATCAGGTCGGCGGCGCGCGTGCGCAGCGCGTTGGTGGCGGGAGGCAGCGCGGCTTCGTCGTCGTCCACGCGCGAGAGCGGGCCGCCCGGGTCGGCCAGCACCAGCGTGCGCACGAGGCGCGGATAGCGGCGCGCCAGATGCCACGCCACGCAGCCGCCCCGCGAATGGCCCACGAGGTGCACCGATTCGAGACCGAGCGCGGTGATGAAATCGGCCAGCTCGGTGACGTGGCTCTCCCAGCCGAAATCGCCCTGGATGCAGGCGTCCGCCGCGGGCCAGTAATGGCTCAGGCTCGGCGCGATGCAGCGGAAATGCTCCGACAGGCCGTTGAGTTGCGGCGTCCAGTAGCGGTAATCACAGAGCGATCCGTGGACGAACAGCAGCGGCTCGCCTTCGCCGCGCTCGAGGAACGGCAGGGCAATGCCCGAGTGCAACGTCGCGTACGACAGGTCGGGCGCAGCAAGTAGGGAGGGATCGATGCGTTGGTTCAAGGAGTGGCTCCGAGCGTATGAGCGTCACTTTGCCGCAACCGAACGATTAAGGGAAACTCAATAAACTGAAGGAATCGATAAGGTTTTCTGATTCGAAAAAGGGGCGTAACGCGGCGAGGCCTGTCGCGCGGGGCTGTTCTCTTTCAGTGCTGAAAGCAAGCGGGTGCGCCCCACACCGCTGGCGGCCTGGGGCGCGGCGGTCGAATCGTGGGTTGTCGCGGCGCCGGCCGCGTTCGCGGCGGAGGATTTATGTCTTCGGTGCGACGAGATTGGCGTCGCGCGCGAGCAGCCAGCGTCCGCTCGCATCCTTGCGCACCAGCGTGAGCGTGTAGCCCGCACGCCGCATGGGCTGGGCCGCGCCCGGCGGCGTAATGGAAATGTCGATGCGATTGCGTAGAAAGGCCCAATCGCCCAGTACCTGCAGTTCCACGATCTCGGCCGTGCCTTCTATGCGCATGTCCTGCTGCGCTTGCGAAGCCGCGGCGAACTCGGCCTTGCCGAACGGCTCCTGGCCGGGCACCGTGAATACCACGTCGTCGGTCATCAGGCTCAGCACTTTGGCGGTGTCGCCGGCGCGGCTCGCTTCCATCCAGGTTTGCACCAGCTCGCGAATGGCGCGTTCGTCATCGGTCATCGTGGACTCCCTCGTGTTTCATTTCTACGGTTCTGGAATGCGCCGCGCGGCGCCTCAAAACGCACTGCGATACGCGAACAGGCCCGGCAAGCCGCCGGTCATGACGAAGAGGACGTTCTCGCCGCGCGCAAGGCGTCCCGATCGTGCGGCTTGCACGAGACCGGCGAATGCCTTGCCGCCGTACACGGGGTCGATCAGCAGGCCTTCTTTCGAAGCGACGAGCCGCACGGCCTCGCGCATCGCGTCGGTTGGAATGCCGTAGCCGTCGCCGAGCTGGGCTTCGTCGATCACGATCGAGCGGCCCTCGATGCGCCGCGCCGGATCGATCAGCTCGAGCGTCTTGCCGGCCTTTTCGAGCGTGGCGGCGTGCGCCTGCTCGGCCTTCGCCAGCACGGTGTACGCAAGCACGAGGCCCGGGTCGAGGCCCAGCGCCGCGAAGCCGGCGGCGAGCCCTGCGTGCATGCCGCCGCTGCCGTTGGGCACGACGATGCGCGCGAAGCTCAAGCCCTGTGCATGGGCCTGCGTCATGATTTCGGCGGCGCACGCCGCGTACCCCAGACATCCCACCGGGCTCGACCCGCCCAGCGGGCACACGTAGACCTTGCGGCCCTGGGCGCGCAGCTCGTCGGCGCGCGCCTGGGCGAACTCCTGGGCATTGGCCGTGCCGGGCAGGTCGTGCACGCGTGCGCCGAGCAGGTCGTCGAGCAGGATGTTGCCGTTCTCCAGATACTCGAAGTCGTCGCGCGGCACGGCCCGCGTGAGCACGAGTTCGCACTGCAGGCCCGCTTGCGCAGCCGCAGCTGCCGTCAAGCGCGCATGGTTCGACTGGCGCGCGCCCACGGTGACGATGGTGTCCGCGCCCGCAGCCAGCGCTTCGCCCACCAGGAACTCCAGCTTGCGCAGCTTGTTGCCGCCGCCGCCGAGGCCAGTGAGATCGTCGCGCTTGACATAGACATTCACGCCCCCAAGTTCGTGGCTTAGCCGCGGCAATGGCTGGATCGGCGTGGGTCCTTCCAGCAGTGCGCGGCGAGCATGCCGCGAAAGATCGAGCTGATACGGGGACGCGGAATGTGTCACGGCATTCGTTACGGTAGTCATCGGGCTCTCGCTGTCTCGCAGTTTGAATGGGAGCGTGGCTGGCGGCATTTGTATTTGCCAGGCGTCGAATAATAACCAGGGTAACGCTCGAATGATGCGCAACGTCTCAGGGTTCTCACGTCCACGTAATTCCGTATTGCGTCGCAGCAAGGAGGTTTTTAGACTGATTCTTATCCAGGCAATCGTCCGAGACGATATTCCCACCACGGGAGGCTTCAAATGAATATTTTTCAATCGCCGAGCCAACCATCGAGTCCGAGGCTGCACGTATTCGAACAGGAGGGCGGCTGGCACTGGGGTATCACCATAGAGCGTTCGGCAGGCGGCGGGTTCAAGGTCATCGCGTACAGCGAAAAGACGTTCCGCGCCGAAAACGAAGCACAATCCGACGGCGACCGCGCCCTCGTCAATCTCGCCGAACTGGTTTGAGCCGCGCGCCGCGCGGCTGCGTATTTTCGCGTCTGCGGCACCTTTCCTCGCATCCTTCCACGTTTGCGGCCCGCGCTCCCCGCGCTGCGCCGGCATCGATGTTTCTTTTCGTCTGATCGCTTCGCCTGCATGTGCTTATGCCGCGTCCATCGGCCTCAGTGACCGATCGTGCGACGTTTGCTAAAAATCAGCGCGCAATCTCATGTGCCCCGGTATCTTGAAAAATTGCCCGAGAGGGCTTTTCAGACCGTTCGTGTACGCCGTCACTTTCCCTCATGACCTCACCCGCGCCGCGCCCCTCGCCAACTCTCGCGCCCGATCTGCAACTGGGCGAACTCATGACCGATACGATGCATGCCGAGTTCGTCGCGCTGCTCGACGCGCTGGCGCGTGCGAGCGACGAAACGTGGCTCGGCGCGTTCGACGCGTGGGCGGCGCATACGAAGCAGCATTTCGCACAGGAAGAAGCGTGGATGGAGGAAATGAACTTCGGTCCGCGCCATTGCCATGCGGGCCAGCATCGGCACGTGCTGAACGTGGCAGGCGAGGTGCGCAGGCAAGTTGCCGACGAGGGGCGCTTCGACACGGGGCGGCAACTGGTGGGCGAACTGCGCGAATGGTTCGCCTGGCACGTGAAGTCGATGGACGCGCTCATGGTCGAAGCCCTGCGCGAACGCGGCATCGCGAAGGTCGATCAAGCCGATCAAGCCGATCAAGTCGATCAAGTCGATCAAGTCGATCAAGCCGATCAAGCCGATCAAGTCGATCAAGCCGATCAGGCCGTCTGAGTCACATTCCAATCGTTCGATTCATGCAAGCAGATATCGTAATCGTGGGCGCCGGGCCGGTGGGGCTGTGTCTCGCGCGCTCGCTCAGTGGCGTTGGCCTCAAGATCGTCGTCGTCGAGCAGCAGCGCCTCGCCGACATCAACGAGCCGCAGTTCGACGGGCGCGAGATCGCGCTGACCCAAAAGTCGGTGCGCGCGATGCGCAGGTTCGGGCTTTGGGATCTCATCGACCCGCACGCGCGTGCGCCGCTGCGCAGCGCGAGGGTGTTCAATGGTCCCTCGCCGGGGGCGCTCGAAATCGGACACGACCTGAGCGGCCACACGGAGCTGGGCTGGCTCGTTTCCAATCACCTGATTCGCAAGGCCGCGTACGAGGCGCTGCGGCAAAGCACGGCGGAGCATGGCGACGTGACGCTGCTGGCGGCGCAACAGGTCAGCGCAGTGAACGCCGGTGAGGATCAGGCGAGCGTGACATTGGAGAGCGGCGAAACGCTCTCGGCGAAGTTGATCGTCGCGGCGGACAGCCGCTTCTCGTCCACGCGCAAGATGATGGGCATTGCCGCCAGCATGCACGATTTCGGCAAAGCGATGCTGGTTTGCCGCATGACGCATGAAGCGCCTCACGAGCACGCCGCGTGGGAATGGTTCGGCTACGGTCAGACGCTCGCGTTGCTGCCCATGAACGCGGAGCGCTCGACGAACGCGCATCAGTCGTCGGTCGTGCTCACGCTGCCCGTGGGCCAGGTCAGCGAGATCGCGGCGCTTGCGCCCGACGCATTCGCGCGGCATATCGAGGATCGCTTCATGCACAGGCTGGGCGCGATGAAGCTGGCGAGCACGCGGCATGTGTATCCGCTCGTGGCCGTCTATCCGGAGCGCTTCGTCGGCAAACGCTTCGCGGCCGTGGGCGACGCCGCGGTCGGCATGCATCCGGTGACCGCGCATGGTTTCAATTTCGGGCTGCTCGGCGTGGAAACCTTAGGTAACCGAATCATCGACGCACACAAGAGCGGCTTCGACATCGGGGCTGCCTCGGTTTTGCAGCGCTATGAAACCCAGCACCGCCGCGCGACCAAACCGCTCTATCTCGCGACCCGGTTCATCACCGACGTCTACACGAACAACAGCGCGCCCGCGAAGCTGGCGCGCGACTTCATGCTGCGCGCGGCTTCGAAACTGATGCCGTTCAGGAAGGCCATCGCGGCTTCACTGACCGGCTGACTTCAGGCGCCCTCGCGCACGTCGACCGCAACGATGCGCTCGAGGGCGGCCACCGCGTTCGCCACACCGTTCTCCGCACGCATCGTTTCGCCTAGTGCGCGGGCGCGGCTGCGCACCGTTTCGCTGGCGGCAAAGTCGAGTGCGTTCGCGAACGCTCGGGCAGTGGGCTTGCGTCCGTCGACGGCCGGCGGGGCGACGCCCGCCTGGCGCAGACGCTCCGCCCAGAAGAACTGGTCGCCCGCAAACGGCGTAACAATGGAAGGCACCCCGGCGCGTGCTGCGGAGTGCGAAGTACCGGAGCCGCCGTGATGAATGACGGCGGCGGTACGCGGGAGCAGCCAGTCGTGCGGCGTATCGCCGACGACGAAAAAGTTTTCGGGTAGCGCCTGTGGATCGATGCCGCTCCAGCCCGGGTAGAAGAGTGCGCGCCGGCCCCGCATCGCTTCGATCAGGGCATCGAGCAGCCGCGCATTGTCGAACCCCGTCATGCTGCCAAAGCCGATATAGACGGGCGCGTCTCCCGCAGCGAGAAAGCGCGCCAGCGCGACCGGCGGCGTCCATGCCGGGCTCGGCGCCAGCCACTGTCCGCAAAGATGGGCGTTGGCGGGCCAGTCGGCGGGCGCGCCCAACAGGTTTGGCGAGACGCCATACACCATCGGGTGGTCTTTCCATACCGTCTTGCGCGGCGGCAGGCCGAACATCGCGCGCGCGGCGTTGGTCCTGTCGCGGAACGCCTTCCAGAGCAGGCCGTTCACGAGACCGTGGCTGGCGCGGTTGAGCACGCGCGGCACCCACCTGGGCGGCAAGAACGGCGAGGGGAAGGCCGCAGTCGGCGTGAGCGGGATCATGCCCGAGCCGATGCCTTTCGCGCCCAGATACTCCACCGCGGAAAGCCCCACGAACGCGGCCAGTCCGGCAACCAGAATCGCATCGCAACCTTCGCCCGCCTCGACGATGGTGCGCATCCACGACTGCGCGTTTTCGTTGGCGATCTTCGCGAGCGCGCGTGCGGTCTCGTTGAAGCCGCCGCCCTTGGCGACGACGCCCGCGATCGCGTGGTCCGGGCGCAGCATGCCGCGAATGTCGCCGGCCAGCGCCGTGGCCGGCACGCCGAGTGCATGGGCGCTGCCAAGCGTGGCGGCGTCGGCGAGCAGGCGCGCTTCGTGCCCGGCGTCCATCAAGCCGCGGCACAGCGCGGCGAACGGGCGCGCATCGCCCTCGGTGCCGTAGGTCGCGATCAGCAGCTTCATTGGGCCTTTTTCCTCGATTTCGGCGCGGCTTTTCGGGGCGCTTCCCGGGCCGCCTGCGCGGGCAGGGCCGCGCCATGGAGGAACAAATCGACCGCTGCGGCAAACTCCTTGCGCAGTTTCAGGCGCGGTTCGGCGAGCCAGCGCAGCATGGCGGCGAGGTAGAGGTGGTGGAACGCGAGGGCTAGCCGCGCCGCGTCGAGATCGTCGCGCAGTTCGCCCTGCGCCTGCGCGCGCCGGACGAGCCAGCCAAAGGTATCGGCGATGTCGCTGAGCTGCTCGCTGTCCCGCGACGGCGAAGGCTCTGTGCCGATGCCGAGAAAGCGAAACCGCAGGTAAGGCGCGAGGTAGTCCGGGTGCGCCTCGCACCAGCTCGCGGAATGATCGAGCACGAGCCGCGCTCCCGCGGCGAAGCCCGGTGTGTGTTCGAGCCTCGCGTGCAGCGCCGCGAGATTCGCCGCCAGTTCGAGATGCAGCCAATGGGCGAGCACCGCCTCTTTCACCGGGAAATGGTTGTACAGCGTGCCCTTGGCCACGTCCGCTGCGGCGGCGATCTGCTCCATGGTCACCGGTTCGTAACCGTGAGTTTCGAACAGCGCGGCAGCGGTGCGCGCGAGATGTTCCAGTGTCTGCAGGCGTTTGCGGTCGCGGCGGCCTGGCAAAGCGGACGTGGGCGTGGACATGCGGACGATAATATTGAACGACGTTCAATATTATTCACCGTTCACAAATCGTCTGCAAGTATTGCCCGAGGGGCGGATCAGTGATGCCAGAAGAGGGGATCCTGACGGGAGCGGCTGTCGCCTGCCTGCGCATACTGGCTTTCCCATGGCCACGTCCGGCCGTTGCGCTTGGTGGCGCCCGGCCGGCGCTCGGTGCTGGCGAGCGTGAGCAGGTGCCTCGCTTCGCGGCTCGATGCGTCGACTTCCACCGCATGCCCCGCGTCTTGCCGCACGCAAGCCCATTCGCGCTCGTGCGCGCATTGCCGCGCTTCGCCGATCAGCGCGTCGCGCTGCTGCTCGCGCGCGACGAGGTCGGCTTGCATCTGCTGCGCTTCTGCGTTGCCGGGCTCTACGGCGAGCGCACTCGTGAGCGCCCTGCGTGCGGGCCAGAGGTTGTTCTTGTCGAGATTCAGACGCGCGCTGGCGAGATTGCTCGCGACCTCGGGATGCGCACTCGCATAGTGCGGCGCGGCGGGCGGGCGTGAGACGGCCGGCGCATTCTCCTGGGCGACGCGGCGCTGGGCCGCGTTCGCACGCGGCAGGACGGCGGGCGGCCGGTTAGTCAGCGCGGTGACTGTGCCGCTAGTGCCGTGGGTGCCCTGCGCGCCCTTCAACCCGCTCACGGACCCCACGATCACCTGTGCGCCGAGCTTCGGCTCCCATTCGCTGCGATGCACGAACGCATAGCCGGTGAGCGCGATCGCGAGCGCGCCGAGACCCGCCCAGGCATAGCGCGGCAGCCGCTTGCGCTCGGCGACGTGTTCCTCGTCGATCGAAGGGTACTCGCCGTCGTAGGGCCGATTGGCGCCAAGGGCCAGGTTCGCGCGCAAGCGCTCGGCAACCCCGTGCGCGCGTTCGTCCGGCAGGCCTGCGATGCGGGCCGCGGCGGCCGCTTGATTCGCGCCGCATTGGGGGCAGAGTGCGAGCGGCGCGTTGAACCTGGTCCCGCAGTAGGGGCACTCCGACGGATCGGAATCGTCGTGACCAGGGGCCTTGAGCATGGGAGCAGCGCGCTTTCGCTTCGATTGACGAATTGCCGCAAAACCGGTGCCTGATTTACGCACTCATTTGAATATGGGCCAGTTCGCCGCGAAGATCAATCGGCGGATTCCGCCAGCCTGGCGGATCTGGACAGGCGACGCGCCGGCGAGCGGCACCTGCCTTATGTGCCTGATGGCTTCACGCAGCCGATGATCGTGGCGATGGCAGTGGCATCCAGCGTCAGGCCGATGTGCCCCACGCCGGGTACGATCGTGACCGGCACGTGCGCGCCGGCTTCCTCGAACGCCGCCGCGTATTCGCGGGCGTGAAAAACCTCGTCGTCGGCGCCGGCCAGCACGTGCAGCGGCTGCCGCGCGCGGCGTATGTCCGCGCGGTAGTCGTCGTGCGGGCGGAAATTCTGCATCAGGTTGAACGAATACTGCGGGGTGAGCTCGTCGCGGACCTCGGGCGCGAGCGCATAGGCGATCGTCGGCAGATGATTGAAGACGCGGATGCGCAGACCGTTGAGCATGGCGATGACGATGAGGCGCGGTATGCCGACCGACACCCAGCCGCCGACCTCGTTGCGCGTGGTGCGCGCCTTGTGGTGCAGGAAGGGTGCGAGCAGCACGTAACGCTCGAACAGACGCTGACGTGTGCCGCCTGCAAAGCGCAGCGCAAAGCCGCCGCCCGACGAAAAACCGATCAGCGTTCTGGGCAGTGCGGCCAGCTCGCCCGGCAGTGCGGCGAGCAGGTCTTCGAGGTCGTCTTCCAGCTGGCCGATGTAGGCGATCGTGCCCTTGCGTCCCGATTCGCCGTGGCCGCGTATATCGGGCACGCAGGCCGCGTAGCCCGCGGCGGCGAACTGGCGCGCGAGCGGGTGGAGGCTCGCGCTGCTTGCCGACGATCCGTGGATGAGCACGACACACGCTTGCGGCGCACCCGCCTGCGGCAGGTAGGCGCGCCAGGCGAGCGATGCACCGTCTCGCGCCGTATAACGGCGCAGCGCGGGAAGGTCGGAAAAGTCGACCTCCTTGAACGGCGCGTTGATCGATTCGAGCGGCTCGGGCTGCCTCGGGCCGCCCTTGACGAGCGCGACGGCCGCGGCAGCGATGGCGGCGAGCGGAACGGCTTGCGAAGCGGCAACGGCGCTGAGAGCCACGGGCGGACCTCGTGTACGTTATGGGTTGATGGTCTTGCCGGCAGTGATGATAGCCGACTAGCCACCCATATCATCGGGTCTCCGAAACATTATGCGCGCCGGATTGCGGCGCCGTGCCGCTCAAATGAACAGCGAAATGATGCCGCCGAGCGTAATGCCTGCTGCGATCCAGCGCCCAAGCGTATAGGTGTGGTTCGGGTCGGCTGGCGCGTCGGGACGCTCGAGCCCCAGCGCGCCATAAACGAGCGATTTCATGGGCTGCGCGTTGGCCGACGTCGCTGTCGCGCCGGATGCGTCGCTCGTTTCGGTGGCATCGCTGGTGTCGCTCGTGCCGCTCGTGCCGGCAGCATCGCTCGCGTCGGCCGCAGCGTCGTCGCTGTCCGCGCTATCGTCGGTCGACGCGGCCGCATAGCCTTGCGGCGAAATCTGCACGGCATCGTCCTGCGATGTGGACGGCGCGACGGTCGTCGACACGTCGCCCGACTGCGCGCCGTCCTGTTCTGCCTGGTCTGAAGCCGCGCCCGCACGGAGTGTGCTCGTGTTGGCGTTGCTGTTGGCGAACTGTGTCGCCGCCCCGATTTGCATGGTCGACTCCTTTCGACTTCCTTATGCCTGCAATAATCGCAGGTCCAGCGCTGAAACGACTCACGAATAACGCTGAAAAATTCGCGATATTCCGCGGCCAATTCTTTTGCCCAGCCTGCGACAATATCGGTATCCGTAACGTCGTGCGCGTATGACCGCGCGACGACCGCGTGATCCTCCCCACCCGCAAGAAGAAGTACGCCTCGACGCCGCATGTGGATGAAGTCTCTGCGCCTCACAAATCCGCTCACGTTCGCGAAGAGGCGAGCGTGAAGCGCCCGTCACGCCGCGAGATATTCGAGGCGCTTTATCGCACGCACTATCTGCAAGTCCACACGCGCCTGCCCGATGCGCTCGAGCGCGATCACAACGACGACTATTCGCAAAGCGGCGCGCAGATCGCCTGGGAGATCTGGCAGGCCGCGCACTCACACGCCATCGAACTTGCGGCGCAGCAATGCGAACTGCGCCAGAATCAGCATGTTCATCAGGATCACAAAGCAATCTGCCGGATTTGCGCGTGCGATATTCGCGCTCTGCAGGCGGATGCAGAGCGCGATGAAGATGTGGCGTAAGGAATGTGCCGCTTTGACCTAGACGGGGACCGAAGCGACGAGGCGCAAGCGGTTCGCGGACCGCTTTGGATCGAGGGCGCGCGTGACTTCGGCGATCGTGTCGCGCATGGTTTCGCGCATGGTGCCCGAAAGCTCGCCGAGCGCTGCTGCGGCGCGGCCTCGCGTGGCGGAGGTGGCTGCAGGGGTATCGGTTTCCGGCGTGCGGCTCGCGCGTGTGGCGCGCGTCATGCCGGCGCGCGCGGGCGGCATGCAAATGCAGCAGGCGGTGGGTTTGTGTGCGTCGCGCACGTGGCGCACGAAACGGCCGGAGCAAACGGTGCAGCTCGACAGCGTGAGCAGGCCGCCTTCGAAGAAGCGCAGCAGCGTCCACGCCCGCGTGAAGCTCAGCACGCGTTCGGTTTCGGCGCTCTCGCAGTGCTCGAGATAAAGGCGGTACGCACGCGTGAGGGCGTCGAGCCGGCTGCATTTCGCTCTATCGGTCAGGAACAGATAGATGTTGTAGAAGAGCGAAGCATGAATGTTCGGCAGCCACGTGAAATACCAGTCCGCCGAAAACGGCAGCATGCCCTTGGGCGGCGAAGCGTTCTTGAGTTCCCGATAAAGCCTGATCAAACGATTGCGCGAAAGTGTCAGTTCTTTTTCGAGCACAGGCATGCGTGCGCCCAGCTGGATCAGCTCGATTGCGCGCAGCACTTCACGCGCTTCTTCGGTCACACTGCCTTTGTACATGACGTGGTACTCCGAGAGGCAGCCGACGACCGCCACGGTGGCCCAGGCGAATGCCTGAATTCACGGGCGATTATAAAAGCGCGACAAAGAGCGTCAAGAATAATATTTGGAAAGGACTTGAAATATCCATAAAGAAAATGCCCCGCGCAGCCGTTATTCAGGCATGGCTTGAAATCGGAAATAACCGCGCATTACCACGGAAATTACCTGTTTTGTGTAAATGGAAAGATCCGGTAAGAATATAAGTACAAACCGGCGGAAAATATCGGTGCGCAATGCCCCGTGAATCGGAAAAAATTATTACGGCGTTTTGCGCTTTTACCTTTTCAGGCGCATCTGCCGGTAAACTGCGGCCTTTCCGAACGCATGCGACGCGCGACGTTGCAGCGGCCCGCGCGAACTGCGGGTTCCCTACCTAAGCTGCCAACCGATGAATTTGCCTTTCTCCGCCTACACTTCTTCGTTCGCGCAGGCGCGTAAGCGTTTGCCTGTGGCCGCGACCGGCAACTTCAACCGCAGTGGCGGCGCGCTCGCCAACCCGCCGCGCCGCGTGCTGCTCAAGGGCACGGTGAGCCTGCTGGCGCTGAGCGGTTGCGCGAGCACGTTGCTGAGTGCGTGTGGCGGCGAATATACGGGAGGCGACGGCGCGCAGGATGCGCCGACGCCCGTCATCGGTTCCGTCGCGAACTTCCGCGATCTGGGCGGCGCCGCGCCGGGCTACTCGACGAGCGACGGCGCGCACGTGCGCCGCGCCTTGATCTACCGCTCCGACGCGCTCACGCCGAACGCAGCCGACGCCGCGACGCTCGAGCGCATGGCGCTGTCCAACATCTACGATCTGCGCACGCCTGCGGAAATCGACGCGGCGCCCGACGTGACACCCAGCACCGCCAGTTACCTCGCGCTCAATGTGTTGGGCACGCTCGAGCCGCCGTCGTTCGCGGGCATGCTTGCGGGTGAGCTCGATGCGGCGATGCAAATGCATTGGCGCGCGCTCGTAACGGGCCGCACGCAATGCTCGATCTACGGGGCGCTGCTCGAACATATCGCGGACGCGCCGGGGCCGCTGCTGATCACGGGTGGCACAGGCGTGGACGTGGTGGGCTGGGCGTGCGCGCTGTTGCTGCTGATCGCCAACGTGCCGCTCGAAATCATCGTGAAGGATTTCATGCTGACCGACGCGTGGCGCTCGACGGGCGCGGATGCCGCCAATCTGACGCCGCCCGTGCAGGCCAGCTATCTGCAGGCCGCGTTCGACGCGGTGCAGGGCAGCTACGGCGACCTTAACCGCTATCTCACCACAGGGCTCGGCCTTGCGGCCGACACGGTCAATCGTCTGCGCGGCCGGCTCGTGGTCTGAGCGGCGCGCAGCGTCGAATCAACGGGGGTATAGAGGGCAATTAGGGACTTACACCGTTGCCCGTGCATCTGCCGGCAGCGCGATACGCACGCGCAGACCGCCTTCGGGGTGATTGGACAACTCGCAGCGACCACCCTGATTGCGCGTGAGGCGCGTCACGATGGCGAGCCCCAATCCGCAATGGCCTTCACCACCGCGTGCTTCGTCAAGGCGTACGAAGGGTTTAAGCGCCGCGGCCACGCGCTCGGGCGGGATGCCGGGGCCATGATCGCGCACTTCGACGATCCACTGCGCGCCTTCGCGGCGCGTGGCGATTTCCACGGGCGGCACGCCGTGTTCGAGCGCATTGTCGACGAGATTCGACACGAGCCGGTCGAGCAGCGTGCGCGGCAGCCGGAACGCCGAGCCCGCGCGCAGATCGAGCCTGAAGAGCGCATCGTCGTCGTCGCCGGCATCGGAAAAGAACTGCTCGCGCAGCAGCGCATCGACTTCCACTTCCGGACCCGCTTCGGGCCGCTGGCGGGCGAATTCCAGAAACTGCTGGACGATATCGTTCAGCGAATCGACTTCGCGGATCAGTTGTTCGCGCTCGCGCTCCGAGCCCATCATGCTCGCACGCAGCTTCAGTCGCGTGAGCGGCGACTTGAGATCGTGAGCGACGCCCGCGAGCATGACGGCCTGATCGTCGTCGGCTTCGTTGAGCTGCTTCATCATGCCGTTGAACGAGCCGATCAGTTCGCGCAATTCGCGCGGCCCGTGCTGCTTGACGGGCGCGGGACGATGGCCGGTGCCGAACGCGCGCGCGGCCTGGGCCACGAGCGAGAGCGGACGTTGCATCTGCCACATGGCGAGGAGCGCGAGAAGCAGCGAGATGGCGAGCATCGAGCCGAACAGCGGCAGCAGGTTGCGCGCTGGCGGCAGATCGACGGGCGCGACGATCCACGTGGGCTGGCCCGCGAAACGTACCCACAGGGCTTCGCGATGGCGCAGGTCGGCGAGAATCTCGGTGCCGGGCGGCAGGTCGCGCAGCAGTTGCTTGCGCAAGTCGGCGAGCGGCTCGCGCCTGGGCACTTCGAGCCGCACGTCGGCGGGCATGTTCCAGGTGGGCACGAGATGCACGCGCAGCGCCGGCGCGAGGTCCATTTCGTTGGGAGGCGTGCTGGGTGCCGCGCTCGTCGCCGTACCGGGCGCCGCGCTGGTTGCGGCATGCAGCATGAGCAGCAGACCGCGCTCGAAGCCTTCCACTTCGTGGCGGCGCGGCTGCGGCGCGAACACGATGAACCAGCATGCCTGGATGGCGAACAGCAGGAGCGCGGACATCAGCGCCATGCGCCCGAACAGCGTATTCAACGGATTGTTCATGCCATTACGTGTTCAGGCTGGGGCCGCTGTCGTCTGCTGGGGGATGGTCGATGTCGCCTTCGATGCCGACCCCGCTCTGCGGCACGAACACGTAGCCCTTGCCGCGCAGGGTCTGCACGTAGCGCGGCTGCGCAGGATTGTCTTCGATCACGCGGCGCAGGCGCCAGACCGGTACGTCGAGACTGCGCTCGTTGAATTCGAGGCCGTCTGCGTGGAGCAGGTCGTGAATCAGCACGCGTGAAAGCACGCGGTACGGATGCTCCGTGAAAATCTTCAGGAGCACGAACTCACTGCTGCGCAGCGGCACGCGCTCGCCGTCACGTTCGAGCGTGCGCGCCATGAAATCGAGTTCGAAGGCGCCGAAGCGATAGCGTTCGCGCGCCACGGGTGCGCCCGCGGGGCCGTTGCCGCGCCTGCGCAGCACGGTCTGGATCCGCAGCAGCAATTCCTGGGGATCGAAGGGCTTGGCGACGTAGTCGTCCGCGCCCAGTGTGAGACCCGCAATGCGGTCGCCCACTGCGCCGCGCGCGGAGGCGAAGATCACCGGAATGTCGTCACCCTGCGCGCGCAAGGCGGCGAGGGCGCGCAAGCCGTCGGTGCGCGGCATCATGACGTCGAGCACGACGACCGAAGGCCGCTCGCGTTCCAGCCGGGCACCGAGATGCGTGCCGTCGTGGAGGACCGAGGCCTCGAAACCGTTGGCCCGAAGAAAGCTGGAGAGGAGATCGCGCACGACCGGATCGTCGTCGACGATGAGAACGTGTGGACTCATCGCCGTATTTTATTTGATATCGACAACCGGCAGAACAGCGCGCGACCGCAGATTTCTTGCCGTAGCTTACATGGCCTCTTACTTCATGGCGACGGCGCCTTGCTCGATGGATGCCTGCGTAGCGTGCGCGGATTCCGTCGACGCGACGGATGCGCAGTTGAGTGCGCTCACGCCCTGCTGTGCACTCGCCTGGTCCGCCGCCGGCTTCGCGGCGGCTTCGGTGGCCGCGGGGCTCGCGGGCTGCGCAGCCGGCGCGTCGATGGACGCCATGCCTGCCGCTTTGGCGAATGCCGAGTTCGCGCCAGCCATCTTCGCGGTCATTGCCGAGACGTCGCCCGACGGTGCGGCTTCCTTCTGGGGCAGGCGGTGCGCGTGTGCCTGCGCTTGTGCGAGCCGCGTCTGGCGCGCGTCGGCGGCGACGCCGCTCGGCATCTTTTGCAGATGCAGCGGCGCATCGGCTTCGGCAGCCGCGACTTTCGCGCCCGCTTTCTTCACACTTTTCGCGCTGTCCGCAGAGGGGGCGGCCGCTGCGCCAACTTCCTTCGGCGCGGGCGGGATGCCGTGCATTTCGAGCACGGCGTCTTGCGCGGACGGGGCCAGGTGCTGGTCGACGACGCCTTCCTTCACGCGGCGCACGGCGGCTTGTTTACCGTGCTTGAGATCGCCTTCGAGCTCGGCGATGCGGCGGTCGTACCAGTCCGTCACGCACGCCTTGTCCTTGCAGTTGTGCTGGCGCCATTGCCACTGGCTCACGCGGTCGGCTTCGAGCGCGGTCGTGTCGGTGCTCGCGTCGAAGGCGCTGCGATAGAGCGCGGCCAGTTTGTCGTCGAGCGCGGAGAGCGTCGGATCGTTGCACACGAGCCGCTCGGAAGCGGACGCGTTATGCGGGCAGTGAAAGCTTGCAGCGTGCGCGAACGGCGAGCCAGCGAGTGACGCGAACAGCGCGATCGCAGCAGCGTTCAGGCCGCGCTTGAAGAAGGGGGCGCGACGGATTTTCGGTTCTCGGTTCATGGCAGCCATGATGATGTTGAAATAGCGGAAGAAAGACAGGAACAGGGTGTGGCTCGTCCGGCGTCGCAAAGGCGCGAGGCGCCGCAGTGAGAACCGCAGCGAGAACGATAGCGCGGCGGTGAATCCGCAATGTCTCACTCAGCGGGGAGAATGCAGGAGCGCTTACGAAACATTACACACGCAGCGACGCGCGGTAACGGGCGAAGGTCGACAAGCGCTTGTGGCGCGCGCCTCTGCGTTGAAAGGGCGCGCACGAGCGCCGTTCGACCCCTTACCGAGCGGGAGGTTTTTGAAGAAGTGGAAAGTGACATTCAACATTGACCGATGTCCCGGCCATCGCGCGCATTGCTTTGCACCGATCATGCGTGGCGAGTCCTGCCGGGAACGTGTCAAGCTCCGCGCAGCCCATCAACGCATCGGGTATCCGCTCCCATGCCACATGAAATCGTGTCATCCGTCAGCCGTGCGAGGGCGCGCGCGGTGAAACTCGGCGCCGCGTGCGCCGCGGCGCTCGCGCTCAACGGCTGCGCATGGACGCTCATCACCGCGGCCGATGCGACCGGCTCCGTGATTCAGGCGGGTTACGCGGTCGCGTCGAATTACTCCTCGCCCAAGTTCGTGTCGGGGCGGCCGGTCAATCTCAGTTCGATCTGCATCGAGAACAATCCCATGGTCACGTCGGGAGACTTCGTGCCATCGCTGCAGCTCGTGCTCGCGCAGCGCGGCGTGACTTCGGATGTCTACGGCGCCGGCACCGAGCCGGTGAGTTGTGAAGGACGCCTCGTGTACAACGCATCGATCGAATTCGGCAAGCCGACGTTCAGCGACGAAAGCCGGGCCTATCTTTCGACGATCAACCTGACGATCTTCATGCATAACCATATTGCCGTTACGGGGCGTTACGAAGTGCGCGGTCTCGGCACCGACCGCTATTCGAGCGCGGCGGTGAAGCTCAAGGGGCTGTTGGACAGCATGGTGGTCGACCAGACGCAATTGAGCAATTCATTCCAGTCCGCCTCGAGCGACCAGTAAAACGGGTGTCCCGCGCTATGCGCGGGAAAGGATTGGTAAGGCTGCGGGCCTGTACCGGCTCGTTCTCGTCCCTTACGATTTACGCATGGCAAATAATATCTTTCTCGTCGACGACGATCCGGTCGTGCGCGACGTCACGGCCGAATATCTGCAGATGCGTGGCTTTACTGTCACGACGCTGCCTTCCGTGCGTGCGATGCAGGAGCGGCTGCGCTCCGAGCGGCCGCAGGTTGTCGTGCTCG
This sequence comes from Paraburkholderia sp. EG286A, assembly GCF_040965375.1. Classification (NCBI taxonomy): domain Bacteria; kingdom Pseudomonadati; phylum Pseudomonadota; class Betaproteobacteria; order Burkholderiales; family Burkholderiaceae; genus Paraburkholderia; species Paraburkholderia sp. EG286A. Next base: position 610,229 of record NZ_JBFRCB010000005.1, on the reverse strand, counting down.
ATATCATGATGCCGGAAGTGGATGGCATCAGCGCGCTGCGCGCCTTGCGCGAAAGCGGCGACGACTTGCCGGTCATCATGCTCACCGCGCGCAATGAAGTGATCGACCGCGTGCTGGGCCTCGAATTCGGCGCCGACGACTACGTGGGCAAGCCGTTCGATCCGGGCGAACTGGTGGCGCGCATTCGTTCAGTCATGCGCCGGCGCAGTATTTCGAACCTCACGGGCGCGCCGGAGAGCCGGGAATCGTTTCGCTTTGGCCCTTTCGAACTCGATTTTCGTTCGCGGGAGCTGTATCGCGACGAAGTCCGCATGCCGCTGCGTTCCAGCGAATTCGCGTTTCTCAAGCTGTTCGTCAATCACTCGATGACGATTCTTTCGCGCGAGCGCATTATCGAGATCGTATATGGTGAGGCTGGGCGGTATCGGAACCGCAGTCTCGACGTCGCGATCTGGCGTTTGCGGCGGCTCATTGAAACTGACCCTTCTGAGCCGCGGTATCTTCAGACCGTTTGGGGCCATGGGTATGTGTTCGTGCCGGACGGCGAGGTGGGGTTTGCCGAGCGGTTTGGTGAACATGCTGTTCGGGAGCCGGACGGTGAAGGCGGCAGTGAGTATGCCGATGAGTTTGACGGTGAAATGGCTGATGGTGAGGAAGACTGAGCGTATTTTTTGTGCTCGGTTTTTTGTACTGTTGGCATTTCCTTTTTTTTTTCTCGTCGGTATGCAAGTGTTGCCCCTGTGCGGGGCGGCACCTACTTTTCTTTGCAGCGGCAAAGAAAAGTAGGCAAAAGAAAGCCGCTCAAACCGCCAGCGCCCGCCACAGTTCACATCTCGCCGTAAATGGCGAATGGCTCCGGAGCGTCTGTCGCCTCACACCATCCGACTTAGTGACAAGGCAGTCATTCATCCCGCTGCTCGCTACGCGCGCTGCGGTGGGGTCTGCAGCGGAAACCAAGGGGTATTTCAAGCGTCGCAAGAATGCACGCGCACTAACTGTTCTGGGTTATGCCCTTCGGCGCGCGTAGCGCCGCCGGAAGTATGAGCGCCTTGTCACTACCTTTGAAGGTGCGAGATGACAGACGCTCCGGAGCCATTCACCATTAATGACGAGATGTGAACTGTGGCAGGCGTTAGCGGTTTGAGCGGCTTTCTTTTGCCTACTTTTCTTTGCCGCTGCAAAGAAAAGTAGGTGCCGCCCCGCACAGGGGCAACGCCAGCATACCGACGCGAAAACAAGAAAACAAGAAAACAACCAAACGCGAAAGCAAACAAAAAAACTCAAAACGTCAGCACACTAAGAAACATCCGCTGCAACCACCCGACGGTAGTCGCATCATTAAGCAACCCACGCCCCACCTGCTCGATCCGGGCATTAGCAATCTTCCCCGACTCAACGTAATTATCGGCTTCCACATCGTTAGGATTAACGATCCCGGAAAGCCGCAGCCGTTGATGCTCACCGCTCATCGCGATGATCTTCTCCCCGGAGACGACCAGATTGCCCGTAGGCGTTTTACTGATGACCGTGACCGCCAGCGTGCCGGTCATGTCGCTCGAAAGCGAGTGATTGCCGCTGCCGTTGAACGAGGTCGAAGCCGAGCCGATATTGAACAGGCGCGCGAGCCGTGCCGCCGCGCCGGTCGACTGGTCAGCAGCGGTGGCTGTGATGTTGCTGTCGCGCTTCGCGGCGGCACTGGCGACATCGTTGCCGCTATAGGTTTCGGAGAGCCGGATCGTGAGCACATCGCCGATTCGCTGCGCACGCGGTGTTTCGTATAGCGAGATGGCGGTGCCCGACTGATAGATCGCGCCGCTGGTATTGACGTTCAACAGCGGTTCCGCGAGCGGCGGCGTCATGGGCGTGTTGACGATCGACTCAGGCGTCGCGCAGCCAGCGAGCGCCGTGGCGAGCGACGCGCACAGCAACACGTACGGCAGGCCTTTCGAACGAGTCGTGTGGCATGCGCCGGAAAGTGAGGATTCCGATCGATCGAATGGCATGGCGATGGGGCGAGTGCAAGAGTGATTCATCGGATTTAGCGATTTCAGCGGATTCGTCGAGTTCGTCCCGGCGACGGGTTGGCGTGCATCGTTTCAGCCTTCATCGAACTGGCTCAGCTTGAGCGTCTTCTCGCTGCCTTTGCCACGCAGCGTGGCGGGCTTGAGGAGGTAGGTGAGCGTCGCGCGCTGGCTGTCGGGCAGCAGGCAGATGGTGATCGTGCTCGACGCGTTCTCCCACACGAGCAGCGGCAGCGAAGCCGCACCAAGCACGCGCGGCGCGCCGTAGCGCGAGGCGAGCAGGTTGCGCAGGTCGAATGCCGTTGTCGAGTCCACGACGAACGACATCTCATAAAGCCGCAGCGGATCACCGGCCGATGCGTGCGCAAAGCGCAGGATATGGTCCACCGCGGGCACGCCGTCCACGACCGCGCGCGAGGGCGTCCAGCCTTGCGCCGTGTGGTGCGCCCACCGGCACGCGACCGTCTGGCTCGTATAACTCTTGACCATCATGCCGATGTCGCTGCCCGCGATGTCGGTCTCGCAAAGCAACTCGCTTTCATGCGGCGTCGCACGCACCATATCCGACTGCCGCAGCGCGCTCAGCGGCGTGCCGAGCACAATGCCGCGAAACGCAAAGGGCGTGTCATCCGGCGCCGGAACGCGCGGACGGGCGGGCGGCGCAATGGGCGCCGTCCTTCGTTTTTTCGCCGGCGGTGTGGACGGTTTTGCTGTGCTTGCCGCATGCGCCGCGTTCGCGGCCATCACAGCGCTCGCTTCGCCAGGCGGCGTCGCCGGCGCGGGCGGCTTCGGCGCGACGTACGTTTGCACGCGCCCTTCGTAATGCGTGTCTGCATACGCGGGCGAGAGCGGCGCCGCGAGGCTCGCCGCGCTCAAAACGAAAGCGATCAATGACGCCCGTTTCATCGGCTGGACCTCGATCAGTCGACCGCCGCCGCGCACGCGTCGAACGGCACGGCTGCGGGGTGGCCGACCAGCGGCACGATCTTCAGCGTGGCCGATGCGACCCGGCATGGAAAGGCCACCACGGCACAGCCGTCGAGCGGCAGCGCGAGGCAGGCGAGGGCGACGGCCGACGCGGCGCGCACCACATGCGTAGACATGCGGGATGTCTGGCACAGGGGCGAGCGCCGCGTCGACGGCTCCCGTGACGGCGAAGTGGTCATGCCGAAGTGTTGATGTTGTGGCCGAGCGGACCGACGGGCATCGCCGGATTCACGGTTTCCTGCTGCGGAAAGGGGTTACCGGCGGTGCCTCCCGTGCTGGAGTTTTTGGTGTTGCGGTTTTCGCCCAGCGTCGTCAACGAGGACGTGTGCGCGATGCTGCTCGAACCGATAGGGCTGGTCATGAAGGGCCTCCTTGGCGCAATGGAACAAAAAAGGGGCGCGCCGAGAAGGGGGAAGCGCGCCCCGCCTTACGCCGATCGGGGGGCAATCGACGTGCGGCGAGGCAAATCTTCGCTTCCAGAGCGTTCGCATGAAGCAGGAATCAGCGTGGCCTTTGGCCGATCGCTTACGAGTCCTTCCGGGGGTATACGAATGTGCAAGTTTGAAAGGCGGGAATTCGGCGGGGGAACCGCTGACGAGGCGCCGAGCCGGGCTGGAACGGAGGAAATCCGCAAACGCGCTTGGCGCGCGCCGTGTAAGGGATGGGGAGGGCGAGGAAGGTGAATCGAGCGCGCATTCCCGGGCTGCCTGGGTCAGCAGCCTGGGAACAAATAAAAGAAGGGGGAAGGAGGTCGCTTCAAACCCGTTTCATGCGCTCCCAGCCGTGGCGCACGGCGGCCTTGAACTTTTCCCAGCCGTTTTCCGGGTAGCGCGACTCCCAATCCTCGCGAGCACTGGGCTCGATGCCTTGCCAGTCGCGTTCGCGGTACCGTTCGTCCTGGCCTAGTGTGGCGCCGTGCTCGTAGGCTGCGCAATATTCTTCGTAGGACATCCCGGAGTCCGCGAAGTTTGCGTCATAGGCATTGCGGACTTCGGTCTCATAGGCTGTGTCGTCGAGCGGGGTGCCCATGACAGGATCGCCCACCAGGCCCCTCGCCGATGTCTGCGGCGCTTTGGCCGCGCTCGAGGCACGTTCGGGTCCCGTTGTTGCGTGCGTTGTGATCTGCTGCATGCCGCTGACTACGGTTGGCACTACAGATGAAAATGCCGCATGCCGCGTCTGGGTTGCCGCCTCGGGCGATGTCTCGTGCGAATTACCGGGCGTTCCGGTCGTGCTCCGGGAAGGCGCCATGCCCGACGAAGCATGGCGCCAGGCATTGCTGCGTTCCTCGATGTCGGCCGCGCCCGCGCTGCGCATCACTTCGCGCGCCAGGTTCACCTGCATTTCGGAAACGTCCGCACTGACGACGGTTCCGCCGCGCCGGATGAACTCCCGGTAATCTTCGGTCTCCGGCGGATACGCGCCGTGCGTGAAGAGCCGCGCAAACAGGCGTTCGAGTTGATCGAATACTGGCGTGGGTTGTCCCGCATTGCTCGCACCGGATGCATAAACACGCGGCCCTTTTTCCGCCGGTGCCTCGACCGACATCGAGTAAATGGCGATGTCGGCTTGCGCGACGCCTGCGTCGCCAAGCGCCTTTTGCGCGGAACGCGCGCTCCCATAGCTGTCGTAGACGCCCAATACGGTTTGCCTCATGACTGTCTCCCTTCGCTCTCGACGGGCGGCGGTGCCGCCGCGTACGAGGCGTGGGCGCAACGGTCATGCCCGATTGCGGGAGCAGACGAGACGGGCGATCTGGCACCCGGGAGCAAGTGCTCGGCTTCAGCGGGTCCATGATGGACCCGCGAACGACATCAACTACCCGCGATCGTGTCGACCGGCTTGAAATCGCCGTGCTGGACCTTGTAGATGGTCACGGGCGCGTCCTTGAGGTCGCCGGTCGAATCATACGAAATGGTTGCAGCCGACACGCCTTTGATCGACAGCTTGTCGAGGTACGGCCCATAGACCTTCGGATCGGTCGAGTTCGCGTCCTTCATCGCGGTGAGAAGCGCCATCGTACCGTCGTACGAGTACGGCGAGTACGTGATCGGGTCTTCACCGAAACGCGCCTTGTAGCGCGTGGCGTAGCTGGCGAAGCCGGGCATCTTCTCCTTAGGCAGGCCGCCCATGTACACGATCGCGCCTTCGGCCGCGCTGCCGCCAATTTTGAGGAAGGTGGGCGAGCGCGACATTTCGCCGGTCACGAACGCCGCCTTGATGCCGAGCTGGCGCATCTTGCGGATCATCGGCGACGATTGGGCGTCGCCGCCGCCGTAGAACACGGCATCCGGATTGAGGCCCTTCAGGTTGGTCAGGATTGCAGAGAAGTCCAGCGCCTTGTCGTTCGTGTAGTCGCGCTTGACCACCGTGCCGCCGGCGGCCTCGACGGCCTTCGCGAACTCGTCGGCAATGCCCTGGCCGTATGCGGTGCGGTCGTCGATGATCGCAATGCGCTTGTAGTGCAGCGTCTTCACGACATAGGAGCCGACGATGCGGCCGGCCTGCGCGTCGCTCGTCAGCAGGCGAAACGTCGTCTTGTAGCCGCGTGCCGTATACACCGGCGAGGTCGCCATCGAGATTTGCGGCAGGCCGGCGCGGTTGTACAGATCCGAGGCGGGAATGCTGGTGCCCGAGTTGAAGTGGCCGATGATGCCGCTGACGCCGTCGTCGATCAGACGTTGCGCCACCACCGTTCCCGTGTGCGGGTCAGCCTGGTCGTCCTGCGCGTCGAGTTCGAACGAGACAGGCTTGCCGGCGATGGTGGGATGGGTGGCGTTGAAATCGTTGATGGCCAGCTGCACGCCCTTCTGCATGTCAGTGCCATAGTTCGACTGCGCGCCCGTGAGCGGCGCGGCGAAACCAATCTTGACGACATCGGCGTGCGCGGCGGCACATGAAAATGCCCAGGCGACTACAAGTGCGGAGTGCGTTACCTTCAATTTCACTTTTCACTTCCCCTCAGGTGCAATTTGGGCAATGCCGGACGCTCCGTGCTGCCGTGCCGGCGAGTGCGATATGGAGTTGTTGCGGAGCACGCCTGTGGGTTTCGCGTTGCCGCGTAACGTGGCGGGATCGGCGATTGCAGTCTAGGTAGCGAAAATCAGCGCGTCTTGCTCGATTGACGTGCGACTCGTGACGATTTCTGCATAGTGGCCGGCAGGGGATGCAGACCAGGGTGCGCACGGGTAGCGGCCGCGCGCAAGCCGTGCGTAGTAGCGGGTGGTGCAATCGGCACAGCGCGGCAGCGCGCGCCCGCGCTCGTCAAGGCGCGATCGTATAACGCAGGATCCGGTCGCGCGACTGCTCGAGCAGGCGCGTCATCGCAGCCGCCGCAGCGTCGGCTTCGCGCGCGACGATGTGCCGGCGCACGGCATCGTGGAGTTCGAGGTCTTCGCTGGGCTTCGCGGCCTGGCGCTGCATCATTTCCGACGACACGCGCAGCGCGGCCTTGATGGCGTTGCCGATCGTGATGAACATGCCGTTCTGCGAGGCCGTGATGATGGCGAGATGGAACTCGAGATTCGCGTCGGCGGCCGCGCGTATGTCCGAGGCGCCATGCTGGGCAGACTGGCTGTAGGCGCTTGCCAGTTCCAGGTAGCGGCGCTCGATGATCTGGAAGGTCTCTTCCTTGCCGTGGCGCGCGGCGAGAAAGCTCGCGCGCGGCTCGAAGCAGATGCGCATTTCGAAAATGTCCTCGACGATCTTCGAGTCGAACTGCGCATTGAGGCGCCACGCGAGCACATCGCGGTCGAGCAGGTTCCAGTCGGAGAAGGGCAGGACACGTGTGCCGATCTTGGGCGAAACGGCAATCAGCCGTTTGCCCGCCAACTGCTTGATCGCTTCGCGCAGCGTGGTGCGGCTCACGCCGTATGCGCTGCACAGTTCGCTTTCGACCGGTAGCGCGTCGCCGGGCGCAAACTCGCCCGAGACCACGCGCATGCCGATAATCTTGGCGATCTGCGTTGTTATATTGCCAACGATCGGTTCGCGCTCGAACATCACTTCCCCTTCATGGACGTCGTGCACAGCGTGTCCGTGCTGTGTTATCGGGCGGTCGTCACAATCACGTTCCACGAGCCCGGTTTGAGCTTCGCGCGCACGCGTTCCCCCTCGACCGACACGGCGCTGTTGACTGCAGGCGCCACCGTCGTCGGCGCCTCCACCGTGTTCACCGCTTTCATGTTGGCATGATACAACTCGAGCGCGTGATCGAGCGTACGTTCCTTGCCGAGTCCGCGCAGTTCGATATCGAGTTCCATTTCGTCGCTCAGGTGGCGATTGAGCGCGAAGAGGGTCGTCGTGCCCGTGGCGCGATCGTCCACCACCGCTGCGCAGAGATAGGGGATCTCCGGGAAAGTTTCGGCTTCGTAAGTGGGTGAATCGATCACCGGTTTGAGCACGCGGCCGTGGCCGAATTTCGAGGCCTGCGCGAACGGATGGAAGATGGTCTGGCGCCACGCGCGGCCGCCGGGCTCCGTCATGATCGGCCCGATCACGTTGACGAGTTGCGCGAGACAGGCGGTTTTCACGCGGTCCGAATTGTTCATCATGGTGATGAGCGCGCCACCCACCACGAGCGCGTCCTCGTGGTTGTAGACCTCCTCGATGAGCCGCGGCGCCTCGGGCCAGCCCGGCTTGCGCAGGTCGTTGATGGTGCGCGCCTTGTACCAGACATTCCATTCGTCGAATGAAAGCATGATGCGTTTGGACGAATGCTTGCGCGCGGCCACGCTGTCCGCCACCGAGACGATTTCCTTGATGAACAGATCCATCACCTCGATGTTGCCGAAGAATTCCGCGGTCGAGTCGCGCCGGTTCTCGAAGTAAGTATGTAGCGAAATGAAATCGACCTGCTCGAAGCAATGATCGAGCACGCGGTCCTCCCACGTGCCGTAGGTAGGCATTTCGTGCGTGGAGGAGCCGCACGCGGCGAGTTGAATGGTGGGGTCGACCGAGCGCATGAGCTTGGCCGTTTCGAGCGCGGCGCGTCCGTATTCTTCGGCAGTCTTGCGGCAGATCTGCCACGGGCCGTCCATTTCATTGCCGAGACACCAGAACTTGATGTCGTGAGGCTGTTCATGGCCGTGCTCGCGGCGCAGGTCGGAGAGCGCCGTGCCGCCCGGATGATTGCAGTATTCGACGAAGCGGCGCGCCTCGTCGGGGCCGCGCGTGCCGAGGTTCACGCCGTACATGGGTTCGATGTCGAGCGAACGGCACCATTCGATGAATTCGTTCGTGCCGAACTGATTGGTTTCGGTGGAGTACCACGCAAGATCGAGGCGGCGCGGGCGTTTTTCGCGCGGACCCACGCCGTCTTCCCAGTTGTAGCCCGAGAGGAAATTGCCGCCTGGGTAACGCACGATCGTCGGGCCGAGTTCGCGCGTGAGCGCCATCACGTCCTTGCGGTAGCCGCGCTCGTCGGCGTCCGGATGGCCCGGCTCGAAAATGCCGGTGTAGACACAGCGGCCCATGTGCTCGACGAAGACGCCGAAGAGGCGCCGGTCGAGCTCGGAAATGACGAAGTCGCGGTCGACGATGAGGCGGGAAGCGATCATGGTGTTCCTCTATCCATCCTGTAGCTATATGTAGTGAGGCGGCCGCGCCGGGCGGGCGCGGACCTCCGGTGGCGTTATCGCGCGAGCAGGGCGTTGGTGCGTTGCTCGGCTTCCTTCTGGACGTCGGCAACCGACTTGCCCGTCGAGAGCATGTTGCTGATCTCTTCGCCCACGATCTGCTGGATTGCGAACTGGCGCGGCACCGTGTTCGGCAGCGCGTAACCGGTGGTCGAGATTTCCTTGATTTCCGCGCGATGCGGCAGCGCGTTGAACGTGGCGCTCGTGATGATCGACTGGCGCGCGGGCAGATGGCCGGTGCGCGCCCAGTCGCCGTCGTGGTCGTAAAGGAACTTGAGGAACACGAGCGCGGCGTGGCGCGTCTTTTCGTCCTTCGCGCCGCCCTTGAGCATGACCCACGAGTGGCCGTCGGCCCACACCGCCTTCTTCTGATACAGATTCGGGAACGGCACCACGTCGTAGCCGTTGGCGAGCGGGGAATCGGGCTTCTTCGCGAGATTCGTGAAGTCCTCGATCATCCACGTGCCGACCATGAGCACGCCGGCCTTGCCGTTCTCGAACGCCTGGTTGGCCGCGCCATAGTCGAGCCCCGGCGTGACGTCGCCCGCCTTCATGAGCTTGTCGTAGAGCGTGAGCGCGTTGGCGGCGGCCGGCGTGTGCATGTCGATCTTCGTCGGGCCGGCGGGGAACAGCGTGCCGTTTTGCTGATAGACCCAGGTGTCGAACGTGCGCGTTTGCGCGGCCGATTCATTGGCGATCGGCACGGCGAAGTAGGGCAGACCCGTCTTGTCCTTGAACTGCTTCGCCTGCGCAAGCAGTTCGTCGGGTGTCTTCGGCAGGATGGGCTTGCCGCTCGCGTCGACGAGTCCCGCCTTCTTGAACAGGTTGACGTTGATGTGCCAGAGCCACGAATGGGTGTCGAACGGCAGCGCATAGGTCTTACCGCCGAACGTCACGGCGCGGTGGGCCTGGGGCGTGAAATCATTGGTGTCCACGCCGACCGACTTGAAGCCGTCGTCGAGCGGCTCGACCAGATTGCGCTTCACGTAGTCGCCCAGGACCGCCTCGTGCATGACCGAGATGGTCGGCACGTCGCGGCTCAGAATGCGCGCGTCGATCTGCGTGTAGTAGGGGGCCCACTCGATGATCTGCGGCTTGACGACGATGTCTTCCTTATTCGTCGCGTTGAACTGGTTCACGAGCGTCGTGATGATGCCGCATTCGCCAGAGGCCTGGCTCACGTCGTTGACCTTGCCGTATTCGGCGTCACAGGCGCCGAAAAAGCGCGATAGCGTGATTTCCGTTTTGGCCTGGGCCGGCGCCGTCAAGGTCGCCGCAAGGCCGAGCGCAGCCAGCGTGAGGACGCCGCGTGTCAACGATCTTCTCATGTCTCTCTCCTGTGCGAGACCCCGCTGGCACGCTGATCACGCGCTCCCAGTGGATCACTTTGTTTGTACTGCGAATCAAGGGTGACCGGTCGATGTGTGATTCGGGGTCACCGCCTACCGAACTGCGGTGCCGGCTACGGCCGCCACGATGTACTTCTGGAAGAACAGATACAGCACGAAGATGGGCAAGCCGGCAAAGACGGCCTGCGCCATGAGGTAGCCGATGCCCTCGGACTGCGCGAAATTGCCTTGCGTGGAGGCGAGCCCGATCGTCAGCGTGTACATCTCGGGCTTGGACGCAGAGACGAGCGGCCAGAGATAGTCGTTCCACGCACTGAGAAACGTGAAGATGGCGAGCGTTGCCTGCGCCGGCAGCGAAAGTGGCAGCACGACGCGCCAGAACACCTTGAAGCGCGAGGCATTGTCGAGCAAGGCGGCCTCCTCGATCTCGATGGGCACGGCCTTGAAGTACTGCGTCATGAGATACACGCCGAACGGTGAGGCAAGGCGCGGCAGGATCAGCGCGCCGTAGGTGTTGTGCCAGTCGAGCGTGGCGAAGATATGGTGAAGAGGAATGACGAGCGCCTGCTCGGGCACCGCGAGTCCGCACAGGCAAAGCACATAGATGTAGCGCTTGCCGGGAAACTCGGTGCGCGCGAAGCCATAGCCCGCGAGTGAGGCGATCACGAGCGTAAGCAGCGTCTGCCCGATCGAAACGATGAGGCTGTTGACGAGCCACCCGCCCACCGCCGAGGTGTTGAGGATGTTCGTGTAGTTCTGCAGCGTGAAGGGCGGCGAAAAGAGCACGTCGGTGTGCCGTTCGAGAAACGCATTGGGCTTGAACGAGAGGCACAGCACCCAGACGAGCGGCGTGATCCAGAAAAGCGCGAGCACGACCACGGCGCCCAGCATCAGGCGGTCGCCCATGCGGCCCGTCAGCGAGCCGCGCGAGCGGGTATCGAAAGCGAGCGTGCTCATGCCTTCTCCTTCTTGCGCAGAAGCCAGGCTTGCGCAACCACGCCGATCAGCATCAGCGCGAACAGCACTTGCGCCGCCGCTGCGGAATAGCCGAACGACCATTGGCGGAAGCCGGTTTCGTAGATGAATTGCACGAGCGGGCGCGTGGAATTGTTGGGGCCGCCGTCCGTGAGCAACTGGGCCTGGCCGAACAACTGAAACTGCAGCACCGCCTCGATCACCGCCACGAGCGCGACGGTGCGCCAGATGGAAGGCAGCGTGATCTTCGTGAACGTGCGCCAGCGAGAAGCGCTGTCGAGCGCCGCGGCTTCGTAAAGCTCCTGCGGAATCTGCTGGAGCGCGGCGAGGAACAGCATCATCGGCAGGCCCATGATCCACCAGACCGTGACGACGGCGATGGCGGGCAGCGCGGTGGCCTCGTGCATCAGCGGAACGAATTCCGGCAAATGGAGCGCGTGGCTCAGGTCGGCGAGCAGGCCGTTGCCGGGCATCATCACGAGCTTCCAGACCAGCGTGACGATTGTGACCGATAACACGGAAGAGCCGAAAAAGAGTGCGCGCAGCGCGGCGCCGAAGCGCCCGGGCCGGTTCAGCACCAGCGCGAGCGCGAGGCCGAGCAGCACGAACACAGGAACCGTGAGAATGACGAAGTAGAACGTGTTGCGCAGGGCGCCGCGGAAGATCGGGTCGAGGGTGAGATCGAGATAGTTGCGAATGCCGATGAATTCGCTCGTGCCCGCGAGCAGGTCAACGCGCTGCAGGCTGAGCCACCAGCCAAAGCACAACGGCACGATCAGCAACAGCACGTAGACGATCACGAACGGCAGCACGAACAGCGCGTTGGACCACGGCGCGCGCAGGTTGCGCCGGCGGCCCTCGCGCGTTTGCCGCAGCGGCATGGCGAGCGAGCGGTTAGAGGCCATGCCAGGCCTTGCCGGTTTCATCGAATACATGCAGGTGCGCCGCGTCGAGACTCATGCGGATGGTGTCGCCCGTCTCGATTTCGAGTTCACGTGCGCGCGGCAACTCCGCCACGAGCAATTGACCGTTGGGCATGCTCACATGCGCGAGCGAGCGGTCGCCCAGCCGTTCGATGACTTCGGCACGGCCGACCAGCGCCCCTTGCGGGTCCAGCAGCACGTGTTCGGCGCGCACGCCCAGCGTGAGCTTGCCCGCCGGTAAGCTCGCCGCGGCGATCGCGGTGGGCGCCTCTACGCCGACGAACGGCAGGGCGACGATCAGCCGGCCGCCGTTGTCGCCAACACGCTCGACATCGATAAAGTTCATCGCGGGCGTGCCGATAAAGCCCGCGACGAAGCGCGTGGCGGGCCGCTTGTAGATGTCGAGCGGTGCGCCGATCTGCTCGATGCGCCCGCGGTTCATGACGACGATGCGCGTGGCGAGCGTCATGGCTTCCACCTGATCGTGCGTGACGAACACCATGGTGGAGTGCAGGCGCTGATGGATGCGCGCAAGCTCGAGGCGCGTGCGGGTGCGCAACGCGGCGTCGAGGTTGGAGAGCGGCTCGTCGAAGAGAAATGCTTCGGGTTCCTTGACGACGGCGCGGCCGATGGCGACGCGCTGGCGCTGGCCGCCCGAAAGCTGGGCAGGACGGCGCTGCAGCAGCGCGCCGAGTTCGAGCATGCGCGCGGCCTCGTTGATGCGCTGGTCGACTTCGCCCGCGCTCACGCCCGTATTGCGCAGGCCGAACGCCATGTTGTCGTACACGGTCATGTGCGGGTAGAGCGCGTAGTGCTGGAACACCATCGCCACGCCGCGCTTGCCGGGCGGCTGGTCGTTCACGCGCCGCTCGCCAATGCTGATCTGGCCGTCGCTCACGGATTCGAGCCCAGCGATCATGCGCAGCAAGGTGGATTTCCCGCAGCCCGAAGGGCCGAGGAAGACAAGGAATTCACCGGACTGAATGTCGAGGTCGAGGCCGGTGATCACCTCGGTTTCGCCATACCGCTTCGTTACGCCGCTCAGTCGGATGCCCGTCACGGTGCCTCCTGTGGAGTAGTCTCGTACCGCCGCTTTTAGTGCGTTGATATTATGAAAAGAGTGACGTCCTAACCCATTCGTGTAAACACTTAATCATTCGACATCCCAAATAATGGGTTTTATGCGTATTGCGTCAAATGGGGATGGCGATTGCGCGGGGCGTAATGAAAAGGAATGCCTGGCGCTCGCGTATCGCGTGCGCGTGGAATGCGCAATGCGTTAGCGGGACAAAAAAATACCCGCACGAGGCGGGCAAGAGGTTTGAGGAGACACTAAGAGAGGACGCGGGGGGCACCCTCGATGCAAACTGTAGCGCTTGCCGCGGCAGTCCACACCTATCAGAACGGGGAGGGCTAGCGAAGTGTCAGCGTGACTGGCAAGGCAACGCGGAAAAGCAGACCGCGCGACGATTATTTGGGAATGCTGAGCTCATTGATCCGGAAACGGGATCTTTCTGGCTATCATCAGCGCGGTGCCGGCTCTCCCCGCTGACATCGTTTTTGCAGCGTTTTCACCCATTGAGCCAAAAGTGCGCCGTACTCAGTGCGACGAAACATATATCGCATCTGCAAACGGCTCTGGAATCGCAAAGCTTGCGCGCATACGCTTCGTTTCCGCCGCAGGCGTCAGGCCAAAGAGTCTTTTGAACTCCCTGCTGAACTGGGACGCGCTTGTGTAACCCACCGCGAGGCTCGCCGCCTCGGCGGTCAGGTCCTGGCGGACCATCAACAGGCGAGCCTGATGCAAACGCGTCGACTTGACGTACTGCATCGGCGAAACCTGGGTGATCGCCTTGAAGTGGCTATGGAAGCTCGGAACGCTCATGCCCGCTTCCTGCGCCAACTGCATCACGTCCAGCGACTGTGCATAGCCGGCATGGATAAGACGTAGCGATTTGCCTATGCGGCCGAACTGACCGCGCATCGCCAAAGCCTCGCGCATCGAGCTGCCTTGTGCGCCTGTGAGCACGCGGAAATAGAGTTCGCGTAGCAGGCACGGGCCCAATACCGCGGCTTCGAGAGGTCGATGCATCGCTTCGAGCAAGCGCTGCACAGAGGCCTGCATCGCGTCATCCATCGGCGTCGACATCATGCTTTGAGGCGCTTGCACGCGCTCCGCTCCGCCTTCGCGATCGATCTGTACTGCCAGTTCCGCGGCCAGCGTGAAATCGAGGTGCAAGTAGAGCGCAAGCAATGGCCGCTGCCCGGTCGCATCGGTTTCCATGCTGAATGGAACTGGCACGGACACGGCGAGATAGTGCTGTTCATCGTACAGGTAGAGATGGTTGCCGAAATAGCCTCGCTTGCGCCCCTGACAAACGATCACGATGCCGGGGTCGTAGAGCACCGGCGTGCGTGACAATGGCCGGTTCGAGCGCAGGATACGCACGCCTGGCAGCGCGGTGAGGTTGTAGCCCTCCTCGGGCGCCAACGCGCGAAGCAACGCAACGATGCGCTTGCGGCTGCGCGACGAGGGGTCAGGATTGGGGGTGGAGGCCCGGTTCGTGCTCATAGTTTTAGGCAAGAAAAATAGCGGAATTTCGCTTGGTTCGCTCCGCGCTTCAGACTAGTATGCACTCACCAGACAACGTTCGGGAGATGCTTCAATGGAGTCCAGCAAAATTCTGCTCATCACTGGCGTGAGCAGCGGCTTTGGTCGCGCGCTTGCGCAAGAGGCGCTGGCGGCAGGTCACAAAGTCGTCGGTACCGTGAGAAGTGTCGAGGCGAAGCGCGAGTTCGAGTCTCTCTCTGCAAATGCCGCATTCGCACGCGTGCTCGATGTGACCGACTTCGATGCGATCGACGGCAACGTCGAGGAAATCGAGGCGAGCGTCGGACCGGTCGACGTGTTGGTCAACAACGCTGGCTACGGGCACGAAGGCGTCATGGAAGAATCGCCCCTCGCCGAAATGCGCAGACAGTTCGACGTCAATGTGTTTGGCGCGGTCGCCATGATGAAGGCGGTTCTGCCTTTCATGCGTTCGCGCAGGCGCGGCCACATTCTGAACATTACGTCGATGGGCGGCTATATCACCATGCCGGGCATCAGTTACTACTGCGGGAGCAAGTTCGCCCTGGAGGGTATCTCCGAGGCGCTTGGCAAAGAGGTCAAGGCCTTGGGTATCGCCGTGACAGCCGTTGCGCCTGGCTCCTTCCGCACCGACTGGGCCGGTCGCTCGATGCAACGAACGCCGCGTTCGATCCCGGATTACGACGCGATTTTCGACCCCATCCGCAAAGCGCGTGAGGAGAAGAGCGGCAAACAATTGGGCGATCCCCAAAAGGCAGCGCGCGCGATGCTCGCCGCTATTGCCGCGGACCACCCGCCCGCGCATCTCCTGCTCGGTAGCGATGCACTGGGGCTCGTGCGGGACAAGCTGTCGGCGTTGCAAGACGAAATCCGTGCCTGGGAGAGCGTGACGGTCTCGACTGATGGCTGAGGATCGCGGGCGTATCCGATCTTCTCATCCTGCATGAGACTGCTGGCACTCCGTTGCAAACCAATGGTCGATTCGGTGCTGCGCCGCCTGAAGATCCTCGGGGTAGTACGGGTCGTTCCACGGTGACGGGTCGTAGCCCGCCTTCCTCAACGCCGCAACCTCGCTTTGGTGTTGCGCTATCGTGGGAGGCGCGTTGCTCCTGAGCGTGGCCAGATCACGGCACTCCGTTGCGCTCAGATGTGGCCCGCTTTGTGGCACGCCGCCGGCGGCGCATCCCGCCAGCAGGAGCGACAGCGCAGTCAGCGTCAGGCGGCTTTTCGGCAGGCTTTCCATAGCGCATCTCCACGCGTGTGATTGGCGCGACGAGCGGTGCGCTCCCGCCCGTCGCGCGTGATTTCCGCGTTTATTTTGCCTTAGACCAGTCGCCGGGAGAGGCGCAGTAGAAATCGAAGAAGGCCGGGAACCAGTGAAACGCGAGGCGCCTGGTTCACGCGATCGCCGCTCCCTGTATCGCCTCGACGAGCTCCGCGTTGCTGTGGGCGCGGCCCGCGATGCCCCAGGAGCCGTCCGCGGCATAAACGATGTTGGTCCAGATGTGATCCCGCCTCAGGCGCCCACCGGCCGCCTGTTCGAGGATCGCGGTCGCCTTTTCGGTGAAAGCCTGTTTGGCCTCGGGCGTCGCCAGCGCGATCTGCGGCAGCGTGAGTTCGACGAACGCGGCGGCGGCAGGCTTGCCGGCCGAAAACACGCGTGCGGCCGGTATGACGTTCAGCGTTCCGATCACATTGGGCGTCATGAACGCGTTGCCTTCGAGCTGCGCGACGCTCAACAGCGCCTGCGTCAAGGCGGCGAACGTACGGGCTTCGGCCTCGGTGGACAGCACTCCTTCGGATACGGTCAGCGTGATAGGCATGTCAGATCCTCATGTGTCAGTGACTGCGGTTAGTGGTATATATGTAGCGACTGCTCTCTATGTATAGACACTGATCGCTCTTTAAGCAAGAAAAAAGAGCGATCGCTCCGAATGCGAGATGCCGATGCGTTACACCGCCGAGCACAAGATCGAAACCCGCAAACGCATCGTCGATGCAGCGAGCCGGCTGTTCCGGCGCGACGGCTACGGCGGCTCCGGCATCGACGGCCTGACGAAGGAGGCGGGCGTCACCAATGGCGCGTTCTACGGACACTTCAGATCGAAGGGCGAGGCGTTCCGCACGGTGGTTCTGGCTGGCATGGAACAGTTGCGGCTCGCCGTCGCCGATCTGAAAGCGAGCCACGGCAAACGCTGGCTCAAGACGTTCATTGGGTTCTATCTGGGCCCGAAGCGCACTTGCGACATCGGCGAAAGCTGCGCGCTGCCGAGCTTTTCGCCCGAGATGGTGCGCGCCGACGGCGAGACTCGCGAAGCCTATGAGGCGGAGCTGCGCCGCTTGATCGAGGAGGTCTCGGCGGGGCTGCCCGACGAGGCCGGCGCGGCGCGCGACGACAAGGCGATCGCGCTGCTTGCGATGTTGTCGGGCGGAGTCACGCTGGCGCGGGCGGTGCCGGATCCGGCGCTGTCGAAGCGGATCGCCGACGCTGTCGAGCGCTCGGCGGTTGCGCTGACTTCGGTGCCGCGCAGGCAAGGGTGAGGGGGCGCGGAAACGGTTATTGCCGACACGGATCGACACGTTGTTCCATGGACATGAGCGGGCTGCTGCTCAATATCTTGCCTCCGCTCGTGCTCGTTTCCGCGGATTCTCCGGATGCCAGGTCGTTGAGTGCGCCCTCGAATTGATCAGGATAGCGACAGAATCAGTCCGGCCTGGCGCTGCGGCGATGGCGGGCAGCCTCGCGAATATTGTGCTTGTGAACATTCTGCGCGCGCATCTTGCTGCCAGCTCGGGGCCCACCGGCTGGCTGGGCGCGTTGTCGGATCCAGGGATCGGCTCCGCGCTAAAGATGGTGCATGGGGACATGGCTCGTCGGTGGAAGGTGGACGAACTGGCGTCGAAGGTCGGCATGTCACGCACCGCCTTCATCGAGCGCTTCAAAGACCTCGTGGGATTGCCTCCATTGGAATATCTGATTCGCTGGCGCATGACGATCGCGAGAGATGCCTTGAAGACGGGCAACGATCATCTCGCGAGCATCGCCGCCGCCGTGGGCTACGCATCGGAGACCACTTTCAGTTCGACTTCAAAAGGATGTTTGGTCGAAGCCCTGGCCGGTATCGCTCGCAAGCGCGGGGCTTGAATGCATCCGGGAGGCTGGCTCCTTGCGTCGATAGCGGCCTGCGTCATGGCCGAAGCCGCGGCGCGGTCCGACCGAGCGAGTGAGTCTTCGTCATTTCGCCTGGACATGGCCCGCGAGCCACCTTGCAATCGGTTTCCAGTTTTCGCGCAGGGCCCGCTGGCCCATGAAGAGCCCGATATGCCCACCGTTCGCAACGGCTTCGAATATCTCCTGCGGGTTCGTGCCCACTAGCGATTTCGCGGCGAACACCTGAGCCTTCGGCGTAATCTGGTCATGCTCGCCCGCCAGCAGGTAAGTGGGGCATGTGATGTCGTGCAGGTCGAGTGTCTTGCCAAGCGCCACAAATTCGCCCCTCGCGAGGCGGTTCTGTTTGAACAGCTGGTCGATCACCTGCAGGTACCATGTGCCCGGAAGGTCAAGCGTGTATTCGTACCAGCGTTCGAACTGCTCGAACCGCCGCACGTAGTCCGGGTCGTCGATGCGCTCGTAGAGTTCGACGAACTTGTCGAAGTATTGCGCGACCGGGTGGAGGTTCTTGAATCCTTCGAGCATGTAGCGGCCCTGGAGGAGCCCGTCACCGGACTGGACGAGATCCTCGTAAAAGCGCATGGGCAGCGTATGCGCCGCCAGTTTGATCGCGCCGTCGCCCGCATCGGTGTCGATCGGCGCGCCGGCGATCACGAGACGCACAACTTTCCCCGGGAAGCGTGCGGCATACATGGCCGCGCACCACCCGCCCTGACAAAGACCCACTAGCTGGACACGGTTGCCCAGTTCGTGCACGCACAGATCGATCTCGGCGAGATAGTTGCCGATGTTGTAGAACCGCATCTCAGGCGTCGCACTGCGCCAGTCGGCGGCGTACACGCTCGAGCAGCCGTTGGCGAGCAACGTTGCGATCAGGCTCTGGTGCGCCTGAAAATCCGCGATCGTCGATGAGTGTCCTGCGTATGGGGGAAGCACGAGCACCGGTGTCCCGGTGCCTTGCGAGAACTCGCGCAAGGCCAGGGTCGGCAGGTCGAGAGCGACCCGATTCCTGGTGGTCCATTGCGGCGGCTCGTTGCCTGCCTGGGTCTTTTCGACTTCGCGCAGGAATCGAACCGTTTTATCCACGGTTTGCAGTGCCGTTTCTTCAAGCTCGAGCGCGAGGCCAAAAGGCCAGAAGAGCGGAACGCCGACCTCGGGATACGGGTGCGCTTGCTGGATCTTTTCTCGCATATCAAAGCCTGTCCGGTCCCGGCGTCGTTCCACGCATGCGCGCAAATCGTGTGCCGCTGGACTCGGGGGGATCCGCACCCGACAGCGCGGAGTGTCTTGCGATCATGAAAGGATTCGCGTGTGACGTCCGTCGTGCACGCGGCTGCCGATCATGACGAGGAACCAGGGCAAACGGTTCGCAAACTCATCGCCTGGACGGGTGCCAACGCGTCGCTATGGTTCGATGTGGCAACCGCCCTTGGTCATCTGACCGGCCCGTTGGGGGTCAGGATCGGTGGTTCAATACCGCCCGTATCCACCGCGAAGCCGCCCCAGGGACCCGAACCGGGACTCGGGCCGATGTCACCCGGCGGGCTGTACTCGCTGCTGACTGGTATGGCGGCTGCCGTAGCGCGAGAGCCGGTCCCCGTGCCATTGACGCCTGGCGGGCCGTAGCCGGTATCCGAGGTAGCCGTCGCCGAGGCGTTGGTGCTGCCGCCCGTACCCGTTACCCTCGGTTGGCTGTAAGTGGCCGGCGCGGCGCGCGCTATGGAATTTGCACCTGGCGCGGTCCGGGGCACCGCCGCGACCACGTTCTGCCTCATGCGCAACTGGGCGAACCTGCTTCCCAGGACGCTGGCCGATGCCACGCCGGGGCCGCCTGCACTCGCGTTGCCGCCGCCGGCGCCTCCACCTGAGCTTCCTGCGCCGGAGCTTCCTGCGCCGTGACCGCCACTTCCCGAACCCGCACCACTGCCCCCGGAACCAGAGCCGCTGCCACCGGAACCGCCACCGGAACCGGCACCAGCACCAGCACCGGCACCAGCACCGGCACCGCCACCCGAACCCGCGCCAGCGCCGCCGCCGGACCCGGCACCGACACCAGCACCGGCACCGGCACCGGCACCGGCACCGGCACCACCGGAGCCGGAACCGCTGCCCCCCGAGCCCGCACCGTTGCCTCCTGCCCCGGCACCATTGCCCCCGGAGCCCGCACCTGCACCCGCACCGTTGCCACCCACACCCGCGCCGACGCCCGCACCGGCGCCCGCACCGTTGCCACCCACACCTGCACCGACGCCCGCGCCGACGCCTGCGCCGTTGCCACCCACACCTGCACCGACGCCCGCACCGACGCCCGCACCGTGGCCGCCATTGCCATTGCCATTGCCGTTGCCGTTGCCGTTGCCACCCGCACCCGCACCCGCACCCGCACCCGCACCGTGGCCGCCGCCGTTGCCACCCGCGCCCCCACCCCCACCGTGGCCGCCACCGCCACCGTTGCCGCCCGCCGCCCCATAAGCCGCACCGGACAGCGCTAAAACCACCACCCATGTCGCCGTGTGTTTCGTCGCTCGGTTCATCGTCCGCCCCTTTCCTCGTACAAACCGCTTCGAAAGTGCGCCGGTGCAGCGCTCAAATTCTGCGCGTACGCCAACAGCCGCCTCGCGCATACGATGTGCCACGATGAGCAGGGGAATCGATTCTAGTAAGGAGAACTACGAACAAAGTGTTGCATCGCCCGATGCAGCCGGGGTCACCCTGGCGTTCCCTGTGCGGTTGCGCGATTTCGCCGACGGCATTTTGAAGAATCGGCATCGTCAAAGTCTCCAGGCGTCATGTACGCATCCGGCCACACGTCATGCGTGGAATCCATGTCGAGCGCCAGACTTGAATAAGAGTCTTTATCAACCGCCAGGTAAGCATGATCCGTGCGCACAATCCAGAGAACAGAGAAGAGGAACTCGTGGATGCGAGCCACCGAATTCCTCGGGATTCATCGCGTCAGTTGATGCATACCGTACCGGTACTGCCGTCCCGATCAGCGCCTGGCTTTCCCGCTTTGCGCAAATTCGCGGATGCGCGTGGCCAGCGCCGGTATGCCAGCATTGCGGGCCACGTAGTGGGAAAGCTGGCGTGTGGCCAGATCGACGGTCACCTGATCGTCGGGCGCCTTGGTATACGGCCCGTCGACGGCAGCGTGATATTCGATGCGCAACTGGGTGTCGTCCGCGACGATGCGCAAATACCCGTAGTTCTGGTCGTCGTAGTTCTCGATGACCACGGCATCGGTGCTGTTCGTTGCGGCCTGGATCAGCTGCGGCGCACGAAGCGGCGGCTGTCCGTTGGTGGTCAGTCGCTGCACGTTGTGTCCGCCGTTGCCGCACACGATGTACGGAATGTGGGTGCCGTCCGGACGTGTGCGCGTAAAGCGCTGATAGTTGTGCGCGTGCCCCGCGAGATCGGCATGGGGCCATACGCCCACCTCTGCGCAGATCGCATCGATCTGCTGCTGCATCTCGACACTCCAGCCGTGACGTCCGCGCGCGACATAGGGCGGATGATGATGCGCGAACAGCAATGCGCCCGTGTAGCCTTCCTTTTTCACCCGCGTCAACGCTGCCTTGAGGAATTTCAGCTGGCTCTTGCCGATGTCGCTGTTCGAGATCACGCCAGGATCTTCGAGCGTATTGCTATACAACGCGATGATGCGCACGAACGGCGCTTCGAATGTAAAGAAGACGCCAGGTTGAATTTGCGCAGTACGTGAAAGGTTGCCGGCATCGGGCGAGACCTGAAAGCAGTCGGAGCAGAAGTTTCGCAGAAACGCCTGCAGACTCTTTTCATGCTGCAAAGGCGAGATCATTCCGTCATGATTGCCGGCGACGGCGAGGATCGGCGCGTGATAGTCGCGATAGGGCTCGTAGAACTGGTCGTAGTAGTACTGCGCTTCGCCGAAGCTGTAGACGATGTCGCCCAGCAGAAAGTTGAATTGCGGCACTTCGGCAGGATCGGTTTCGTCGAAGTCGCTGACCATCTTGTCGGAGACTTCGTTCTGCGTTTTCGGTCCGCGGGTGCTGCCGCAGTCGCCCGTCGAGTGAAAAACGATCTGTCTGTTCGTGTTGATCTGGTTGAGGATGGCCGGATCGTTGTCGATCACGTCCGCGAGTGTCAGGCGGGGCTCGACGCCGCCGCGCGGCGCAGGAAACGGAAGGGCCTTGAGTTTGTGCTCGCGGTTGAGTTCGTCGATCATCCTGTAGGCCGCCACATCGGATGCGTGCCTGACGATGAAGGTTTGCGGATCTGGCGTAGGCTGCGGCTGCGAGAAGACGGGGGCGGCGAGAACGCGGCTGCTGCCGCTGCCATTGCTGGCTGACGTTCGAACTGAGCGCTTCTTTGGCATGTTCTATTTCCTCCAATCGCGGTTAAGAAAGCAGGACCGCGTTTGACCGACGCGATCCCCTGCCGAATGCTCCGGGTGAGACGGTAGCTTGCGGGAGAGGTTCAGTCGCAGTCGTTGCAGGTCGTAACAGGCTTTTTTTTCTCCGTTTATACTCACTTTCGCCTGAATGGCTCACGCCCAGGTCCCACGCTGCACGCCGAGAATAAAACCCACGACATCAGT
This sequence comes from Paraburkholderia sp. EG286A, assembly GCF_040965375.1. Lineage (NCBI taxonomy): Bacteria > Pseudomonadati > Pseudomonadota > Betaproteobacteria > Burkholderiales > Burkholderiaceae > Paraburkholderia > Paraburkholderia sp. EG286A. The sequence continues at coordinate 588,000 of NZ_JBFRCB010000005.1, read as the reverse complement.
CGACAACACGGCACGCGATTTACGTTTCGCAACCGCGGTTCTTACATAACGGGTGGGACCTATTATGCTAAATCGTGCTTTTGGCGCAGTGATTTCATCGTTGCTCGTGGCCGGGGCGGCCGCTGCGCCCGTCATCGCGCATGCCGACGACAGCTTCGCGCAGGACGACGGCGCGTCGCATGGCCGTGCGGTCAAGGTGATGATCATTTCGATGTTCGGTCCGGAAGGCCAGGTGTGGCTGGATCATCTCGGCCCGTGGCAGGACATCACCGTCGCGGGTCTGTCCCCCGATTACCCGGCCGTGCACTGCAACCGCCAGGATGTCTGCGTGATGACGACAGGCATGGGGCACGCGAACGCCGCCGCGTCGATCATGGCGCTCACGTTCTCGCCGCGTTTCGATCTGCGTCATACGTACTTCATGGTGGCGGGCATCGCCGGTATCGATCCGCTTCAGGGGACCGTCGGTTCCGCTGCGTGGGCGAACTGGCTCGTCGATTTCGGCATTCAGTGGGAGATCGACGGACGCGAAATTCCGGCGGGCTGGAACACCGGCTATCTCGGCATCAACACGACGGGCCCGACGCAGAAGCCGCCGCTCGACTATCGCACCGAAGTGTTCCAGCTGAACCCCGCGCTCACGAACGCGGCATTCGCACTGTCACGCAATGTGACACTGACCGACGACGCCCAGGCGCAGGCTGCTCGCGCGAAATACAGCTATGCGCCCGCAAACCGTCCGCCGACCGTGATCCAGTGCGACACGCTGGCGGGCGATACCTGGTGGTCGGGCACCGACCTCGGCGAGCGAGCGCGCCAATGGACGAAGATCCTGACCGACGGCAAGGGCACCTATTGCACGACGCAGCAGGAAGACAACGCCACCTTCGAGGCGCTGACACGCGCGGCGAACGTGCATCGCGTCGACCTGAGCCGTGTCGCGGTGCTGCGCGCCGGCTCGGACTTCGACCGGCCGTATGCGGGCCAGTCGAGTGCGGACAATCTGCTTAACTACGCGTCGCAAGGCGGCTTCACGATCGCGATCGACAATCTGTTCCTCGCGGGCAATCCGCTGGTGCAGGACATCGTCACGCATTGGGGCGAGTGGCGCAACGGCGTACCGCAGCGGTAACGCATTTGCGGTGCGGTGAGGCGGACCGGGTGCCGGCCCGCACACGCGTCGAGTGTGTGCACCATTGAGTTCATGTGCGGCCTCGTGGGCGGTGGTCGCGTGTAAGCCAGCACAGACGGATGGTGGTCTTGCGGTGCCGGCGTGCCGTGTCACGGGATCTGTCCGATCCTTCCCAGTTCCCAACGTTGTTCAACTTTTCCTGGCGTTCTTTCGGATGCCTTTCTATTGTCGCGTCACAACCCGCCGGGAATATTCGAAGTGCCTTCTCGTTTACGCAGGACGCGAGTCGCGCGAAGCAACGCTGCGCGACCCGTCATGATCGATCCGGTCGATCGTGCGCGCAGGAGGTGTCAAATGGAAACTTGCGTTCGTTCTCCGCATTCAGTTCATCCACTGGCTTCGACGGGCTGGCGAAAGCGCCACGTGCATCCCGCTTTGGGCGTCGAACTGCGTGTGGAACCGCTCACGTCGCTAGCGAGCCCCCTACCGAAAATAGAGGAGGTTGACCCATCGCGATTCTGATTGCGCGTTTGCACAATGAAGACGTCGCGTGCGTGAAAAGGGTTCATCGTGAACGGTTTCACCAGTTGGAGCCTGTCGCTCCTTGATCGCCGCGGCACACGGAATACGGACTTCAGCGCTCACCGCCGATACGACGCATTTTCTCGACGCGGCGCAGGAGTGGCAGCCATGACAAAGTTACTCGTCAGCCATGCAGCATGTCATCACTGGCTGTTCTGTGGCTGGGCACTCGCATTCGTATTGCTGGCGTTGTTGCCGGCGACCATCGCACACGCGCTGCCGATCTTCGCGCGCCAAACCGGCCAGAGTTGTGTGGCTTGCCACGCCGGGGGACAATTTCCCGAGCTCACGCCTTATGGGCGAATGTTCAAGCTCACCGGCTATACGCTGGGCGAACGCACGATCCCGATTGCCGCAATGGCAATCGGCGATCTGAGTCAGACGCGAGTCAATACTGACGCGAGCGGCAACACCATCAACACCAAGAATGGTCTCCCGATTTTCGACTTTGCGAGCATCTTCCTTGCCGGAAAGATCACCGACAAGATTGGTGCCTTTACGCAGTTCACCTACACGAACTACGACCATCAGAATGGCACAACGAACAAATGGGAAGGCCACTGGGCATCCGACAATACAGACTTCCGGTTCGTGGACCGGATCATGGGCGAAGCGAACGACCTGATCCTCGGAGTCACGCTGCACAACAACCCAACCGTGCAGGATGTCTGGAATTCCGCGCCGGCATGGGGTTATCCGTACATTTCATCGACGATCAGTCCGGTTGCCAGGATCCCCAATCTTCCCGTTATCGAAGGCAGTCTGGCGTCGCAGGTGGCAGGCATCGGCGGCTACCTGTACTGGAACAAGATGGTCTACGCCGAACTGACCGCGTACAGCACGGCCGATGGCATCTGGTCGTTCATGAGTCACGGTAACCGGGAAGGCAACGCGGCTCACCCGCAAATATATCTGCGCGGTTACAACCCGTATGCGCGCATCGCCCTGACGCGGGACTGGGGACCCCATAGCGCAATGGTCGGCGCGTTCCTGTTGAACGTGAACATCTATCCGAACGACTCCAACCAGTTCCCGATCTTTACGCAGGGCGTGACGCGCTTCCGCGACTACGGCGTGGACGCGCAGTACGAGTACCTGCTCGAACCGCACACGATCACCGCGCAAGCCCGCTATGTGCGTGAGAACGTCCACGATCCGAACAATCTGGTCCTGAGCGATAGCGCGTCGGGGAATCTCGACTCGTTGAGGATCAAGGCGTCGTATGTGTATCAGGCCAGGTACGGGTTCAGTCTGTCGTTTTTCAATACGACGGGCAGTCCAGACAGCACAGCCTACGCGGCCAGCGCGAACTTCCACCCGAATACCCAGGGATGGATGCCGGAAATATTCTGGATACCGAATCAACGCATCCGGATAGGTATTCAGTACACGCACTACACCAAGTTTCTCGGAGCCACGTCGAACTACGACGGCGCCGGACGCAACGCGAGAGACAACGACACGCTTTTCATCTATGTGTGGGCTGCTTCATGGTGATGTCCTGTGGTTACAGAGCACCGCAAAGGCTGCAGCAAGGAGGTTGTTGCCATGAACAAAGTGACGCATATCGTCTCCATTGGGATGCTGCTGTGCGGGTCGGCGTGTCAGGACCTCGAGCATTCGCGACAGGTCGACAACCCGCAGGTGCGCGGAAAGACCATCGCCTTGCAGGTGTGCTCGAACTGCCATGGTGTGAACGGTGTCTCGGTATCGCCTACGTTTCCGAAGCTCGCCGGGCAGCGCAAGGAATATCTGGTCGATCAACTGACGGACTTCAAGAGTCATTCGCGCGCCGACCCGAACGCGCAGCGCTTTATGTGGGGATTCACCCATTTGACCGACGCGCAGATCGACGAGCTCGCCACGTACTTCTCGAGTCAACCCGCGGTCCTCGGTGAAGCGAGCGATCTCGCGCTCATCAACGAAGGCAGCGCAATCTATCATTCGGGTCTGCCGGACAAGGGCGTCTCGGCGTGCATGGCGTGCCATGGACAGCATGGCGAAGGGATAAATCAGTTTCCCCGGCTTGCGGGCCAGCACGCGGACTACGTCATGAAGCAGCTCAAGGTCTTCCAGCAAACGGATACCCGGCCTCGTGGCGCGGCGATGAAGGCGGTGTGCGCCAACATGTCGGATCGGGACATGCGTGCCGTCGCGGCGTACGTCGAGGTGTTTCCGCCGGAAGGGGAGGCGTCCGCTGGTGCGCCAGACGATCGATGAGCCAGCAGGCGCGCAGCCCCCGATCCTTCGACGTCGTCTTTGAACAGCGAATGTCATGAAATCATCCTCACCGTCTTCCGATGCCGCGGTGGCGACTCCAGCGGCACGACATCGGCCTCGACCCACGTGGCGCGCGGATCAAGCGAGCCTGCTGTCCGACGAGCGCTCCTTTGCGAGGCGCCTCGGCGCATTCGACTGGCTGTTTGCCCTCGCGATGCTTGCAGGCGCAGGCTTTGCCTTGTCACGCTACCAGGCGTACATGAGTGCCTATGACCGGCTGGTGCTGGTGTGCTCCGTGCCGGCTTTCGTCATGCTCGGCTGGCGCTGGAAGCCCGTGCGACTGCTGATCGCCGCAATCGCAGCGCTGTCGCTGTTCGCGATCCAGCTTTACCAGGGCGACCTGGGGCGCGCCGACAGCACGTTCTTCCTCAAGTATTGCCTTTCCAGCCAGTCGGCCATTCTCTGGATGAGCGTGTTTTTCGTGCTGGCCACGCTGTTCTACTGGCTGGGCATGCTGTCGCGCTCGCCGTCGGGCGGCGCGATTGGCTCGAAGCTGACGTGGGCCGCGGTACTGATGGGCTTCGTCGGGATGATGGTGCGCTGGTATGAGTCGTACCTGATCGGCGCGGATGTCGGCCATATTCCGATTTCGAATCTATATGAAGTGTTCGTGCTGTTCAGCCTGATCACGGCACTTTTCTACCTGTACTACGAGGAGCACTACGAGACGCGCTCGCTCGGCGCCTTCGTGTCGCTCGTGATCAGCGCGGCGGTCGGGTTCCTGATGTGGTACTCGATCGCGCGCGACGCGCAGCAGATCCAGCCGCTGGTGCCGGCGCTGCAGAGCTGGTGGATGAAGATTCACGTCCCGGCCAACTTCATCGGCTACGGCAGTTTTGCGCTGTCGGCGATGGTTGGCGTGGCATACCTGCTGAAGGAGCGGGGCGTGCTGGCGGACCGGCTGCCGACGCTCGATGTGCTCGACGACGTGATGTACAAGTCGACCGCTGTCGGCTTTGGGTTCTTCACCATTGCGACGATTCTCGGTGCGCTGTGGGCTGCCGAGGCGTGGGGCGGCTACTGGAGCTGGGATCCGAAGGAAACGTGGGCGCTGATCGTCTGGCTGAACTATGCGGCCTGGCTGCATATGCGGATGATGAAGGGGTTGCGGGGCCATGCTGCCGCGTGGTGGGCGCTCACGGGCCTGCTGGTCACCACCTTCGCATTCCTGGGGGTGAACATGTTCCTGTCCGGGTTGCACAGCTATGGCCGCCTGTGAGGATAACGAAGGAATGCGATAGCGCATGAAGCTTCCGTGCTCGCCCCAAGGCCCCATCAGGGTTTGAGCTTCGCGAGGCGCGGTGCGAAGCGGCACATGGCGAGGGGGAGGAGCGCCAGGACGGCGCCGGCAAAGAATGTGGTGGGTGCGCCGTGCCGATCCCACAACCAGCCGGCAATGACGCTCGCAATCAGCATGCAGATGCCGCTGGCGAGATTGAAGACGCCGAACGCCGTGCCCCTGAGCGACTGCGGCGCGGTTTCGGCGACCATCGCGGCGAGAATGCCTTGCGTGAGCCCCATATGCAGGCCCCACAGTGCGACGCCGATGAGCACGGTGATGATCGATACACGCGCGCCGAGCACCAGATCCGCCGCGATCAGTGTGACGATGCCGAGTGCAAGCAGAACACGGCGGTCGGTTCGATCGGACAGCGCGCCCGCGGGGTACGCACTGAGCGCATAGGCGAGACTCATCACCACCATGACGCCGGGAATCCACGCGATATCGATTCCCGTCTGCTGCGCGCGCAGCACGAGGAATGCTTCGCTGAAGCGCGTGAGGGTGAAGGTCGCGCCAATCGCGACCACGAACCAGTAGCGCCCCGGAAATTCCCGCAACGCCTCCCAGCGCAGCGGTGACCGGAAGCTGCGGGGCGCCTGTTCATGGGCCGGCTCCTCGATGCCGAACACGATCAGGGCGAGCGCAATGACGGCTGGCACGACGGCGAACCAGAGCACGGCACGGATGTGATCCGAGAACTGGAGCATCAGCACGATGGCCACGAGCGGCCCGGCGAACGCGCCGATCGTATCCATCGACTGTCTGAGCCCATAGCACGCGCCGCGAATCTCCGGTGGCGCGACATCTGCGAGGAGCGCGTCACGCGGCGCACCGCGAATTCCCTTGCCGGTACGATCGATGAGACGCGCCGCTGCGACAAGCGCGGGCGTATGCGCCAGCGGAAAAAGCGGCTTGGACAGCGCACCCAGCCCGTAGCCGAGCAGCAACAGCGCCTTGCGCTTGCCAAGCCAGTCGCTCACGGGACCCGAGAAGATCCTGACGATCATCGCCGTCGCTTCGGCGGCGCCTTCGAGCAAGCCCAGCGCGCTCACGCTCATGCCCATCGTGGTAACGAGGAAGATGGGGAGCAGGGCGTGAATGAGTTCGGAAGAAAGGTCCATGAACAGGCTCACGTACCCCAGCATGCGTACCGCGCGGGGAATGGGGATGCGTGAGGTAGCGGGCGTCTCAGGCAGCACTGTGCTGGCTCCGGAGATACGTATACTCGTGCCACGTCAGGGCGATGACGACAATGTCCAATGCGGTCACCAGCAGCTCGTGCAGCAAGCTGATGCTACCGCAGTTCTTCCATGCGTTGCGGCTGTGCAGGTCGCGATTGATTCGTGTTTCTGCTTCGCCTGCCCGGTGGCCCGCATGGACGTACCATGGAGTTGCGGCGCGATGGAAACCCGGGTTGCGCTGCGCCCATCAGACGCGTGGAGATGCGCCATGAAGAGCCTCCCGAATATCCGTCCGACACTGACTGCGTTGGCGCTCCTGCTGGCGGGGTGTGTCGTCGGCGGCGTGCCGCAAAGCGCGCAACAAAGCGGGCCACATCTGAGCCCAACGGAGTGCCGTGACCTGGCCTCGCTCAGAAGCAACGCGCCTCCCACGATGGCGCAGCACCAAAGCGAACTGGCGGCCCTAAGGAAAGCGGGCTACAACCCGTCACCCTGGTACGACGACCCATACTACCCGGACGATCTGCAGGCGGCGCAGCGCCTGGTCGACTATTGGTTCAACACGGAGTGCCACCCGTCTCCACCCCGGTGAGCAAGGTGGGTTCGCTCCACTCCCCGGCGACGACATCGAGTTCTGCTACCGGGTCGCTCGCGAGTGACCTATTCTGAAAGGATTACTGGAGGCTGGTTTTTTCTACGCATTCGACAGGAGGTGTGCCATGTCGATGTCGACCACTTTGCAGGAGCGCCTGCGCAGCAAGGGCTCACGCTACGAAATCGTGCGCCACCCATACAGTCATTCGAGCATGGAAAGTGCTGCTGCGGCGCACATTCCCGGCGACCGCCTTGCAAAAACGGTGCTGCTCGAGGACGAGCACGGCTATGTGGCCGTCGTGCTGCCCTCAACCTATGCCGTGCAATTGTCCGAGCTTTGGAGCAAGACAGGGCGCAGGCTCGCCCTTGCCACGGAGGACGAACTGCGCGAGCTGTTCAAGGACTGCGATGCGGGGGCGCTGCCGCCGATCTGCGCAGCGTATGGAATGAAGACCTACCTCGAGACGAACCTGGCCGGCCAGCCGGACGTGTACTTCGAGGCGGGCGATCACGAAGAACTGGTTCATATGGAAGGGGACCAGTTTCTGGCGCTGATGGACGACGCGGAGCGAGCCCATTTTGCAAGGCGCATGCGAGGCTTGGGTGGACGTGCGTGAGTGAGTAGTCGAACAGCGTGCGTTCAGGCAGGCGCGGTGCGGATTAGCCCCATCGCGCCGGGCAAACACATGCTCGTTTCGTACGCAGCGGGCGCAAGCGCTTCGTGAAAGAGGCGGTGGCGGCGGAGACGACCTCCGCCGGCTGGTTGCGCAAGCAACGGTTCACGGCGCCATCCTGGCAATATTCAAGGTGCCAGTTCGATCCCGTGGCGGTTCATCACGGCCTTCATCATGTCCATGTTCGGTGGGCCGCGCGCGCCCAACACGGCGGCCGCCTCACGAAAATAGTTAAGCCCGATGGAGCTGGCGGATGGTGGTTCACTCGTCGGCAACCAGGCGGCGCCTTCCTGATGTCCGTATGCGGCTACAAGGCGCCGCAAGTAGCAGGGCCAAAGTCCGAGCATTCCCGGAGCGCGTCCCGGCGTCGCGCGATATTCACTGTCCTATACTTGGTACTTCCCATTGAGCCACTTCCATGGGCCTGACCGCATCAATTAACCGGGAACAGGAGAAAGAAAATGCCTATCGCCAGACAAATATCGGCCCTGCTCGTCGCGGCATCGCTCGGGATTGGCACAGTCACACCAACCTTCGCGCAGAACGACGCCTCGGGTGCAGCCACTGCCGTAGTGCCGGGGGGCGCGTCGTCCGCGAAGCCAACCAAGGCGGAGCGCAAGCAGGCCCGAAAGGAAGCCCGGGCGAAAAAGAACGCCGAATTGAAGAAGCTTGAAGCTGCGGGCTATCAACCCGGTCGCGCAAATGATCAGAACTATCCGCAGGATCTCCAGAACGCGCAGAAGAAGGCGGGGATTGGGCAGGGCGCCAGTCAATAGCGGCCGAACGCCGTGTCTCTGCCAATTGCGCCGTGAACTGCGCCGGCGGCGCGCTGGTTTTCGGCTGAGAAGCCAACCCATCGTACGAGCAGTCGATCGAGATGGGTCCCCGCCGCTGGCGTAGATCTCCCTCAAAAATCGGCATGCAGGGTAACGTACGCGCTAAGGGGCTCGCCGAGATAGGCGCCGGCCTCATTGGCGGCGATGAAGTAGCGGCGGTTAGTCAGATTGTGGACATTGAGATCCACGCCCCAGTGGTTCGCCTGATAGCCGAACGCCGCGTTGGCGATGACATAGGACGGCACCGAATTGATGTTCGAGATATCGCTGTATACCTTGCTCATGTAATTGATGCCCGCTCCGACGTGAAACCCGGGATGGCCTGCGATCGCGAATGTGTAGGTAGACCACAGATTCGCCATGAACGCGGGCACGTCCTGCGGACGGTGGCCGACCGCCGTTATCCCTTGGGGATTGCTCGTGACATAGGCGTGCTGAGCCGTGAAATTGGCGATCACGTGCCAGTGATCCGTGATGCCTGCGTCGAGAGACGCCTCGCCGCCTTGTGTGCGCTGGCTGTCGTACACGACGGTTTCGATGTTGTTGACGGTCGTCGGCGTCGCCACGTTGTCGCGCGATACGTCGAAGAGTGCCGTGTTCAGCACGTATTGGCCGTCGAGGAATGAAAACTTGACGCCTACCTCGTACTGCAGCGCCGATTCAGGCGCGCCGATGCCCGTCTGCGTATTCTCCGAGTTGAAGTTCGTCAGATAGCTTTTCGATATACCGAAATACGGCGACATCCACGGCGTGAGCTTGTAAAGCGCGCCGATATTCCAGCTCACCGGCGCATCGTTGCGCGAGTAAGTATTGCCCGCCAGTATCGGTACGCCTTCGTTGTCCACCCGGCCGGGCACGGTGATATTCGGTGTCAGCGACGTTTGCCACCAGTCCTTTCGCACACCGACGCGTATCTTCAGCTTGCTGGTCGCATCCACCTGATCGGTGGCGTACAGGCTGTAGAAGTTCGCAACCAGATGATCGTTGTCGCACGAATGCTTCGCATCACAAAGGAAATGCAGGCTCGCAAGCGACGTTTCGGGCGGCACCGGTGCGAACACATCTTCGATATTCGGAAGGTCCGCCGTGGAGCGATCGGTATTGATGGTCTGATGCTGGTATTCGAAGCCGGTCAGCAGCGTGTGCTTGACGCTGCCCGTTGCGAACTTCCACACCGGTTCGAGCTGATAGTCGAGCGTATTGTCCGAATCGTTCTGCTGGCGCAACTGCCGGTTGACGACCTCGTTGCCGACCACCTTCGTCTTCGAACTATCCCCATTGCCAAAGAATTCAAGCGAGCGGTGCAGGAACGACAGCCGGTTGTTGATCGTCAGCACGTCGTTGACCTTCCACTCGTCGGTGAGGGTCGGGCGAACGTAACTTGCGCGCGCATAGGCGAACGGCGTCGAATACTTCGCGTCGAACGGGACGTTCCGGATGGGAGTGCCGTTGTAATAGATGATGCCGTACGAATCTGGCGTCGAGCGGGAGTCCTGCGCCTCGAGCGAAAAGTCGATCTTGTGGTTGCCGACTTTCCATTCGACTGCAGGACGGATCTTCTTGTCCCAGTACGACAAGCTGCGGTAGCCGTCCGATCTTGCACCCGTCGCGTCGACACGATAGTTCAAACCGGAGAGGCCGGTCGGCCCCGTGACATACGCGCTGCCCCAGACCGTGCCGAATGAACCGGCCTGGACGCTGCCGCCATACTGAAGCGTGGGAGACGGCGTGTAATGGACGATATTGATCGTGCCGCCCGGCGGGCCACTGCCGAAGAGTGACGAACCCGGTCCTTCGAGAACCTCGATACGTTCGACGCCGTTCAGCGAATGCGAAACGCCGTTGACCTGATCGCCATCGGAAAACCCGTCGGTGTAGATCTGGGCCTGGAGGCCGCGGATCATGAAGTGATCGAAGAAGCCCTTGGCATCCGGTCCGCCGGAGTTCACCCCGGTGGCGTTGCTGAGGCTCTGCTGTAGCTTCGTGGCGCCTTGCTCCTTGAGCAGCCCGCTGGGGATTTCCTGCACCGTCATGGGCAGGTCGCCGATCGGGGTTCCGGTCTTGCTGACGTCTGCAGTCTGGTCAGGATCGTTGACGTTGTCGGGCGCGGTCGTCGGTCTGGTTGCGCGAACAACGACCGTATCCAGTGTCGATGGCGTTTGCGTTTGCTGGGCCTGTTGAGCTTTCGCTGCACTGGAAAAAGACAGCGTTGTAAACGCAACCGATACGGCGATTGCGATGCGAGACGGGGACGATTTCATTAACGTCATCCTGTTTTTGGGGATTTCTGATAGTTCGTCGCCCCCTATATTCTTGAATGCAAATGACTTGCATATGTAAGCTGCAAATAGACAACGGGAGAGCCGTTTTACGAACGGCCCGCCCGCTACCTCGAAGCAGGTTGGCGAAGCAATGGTCTATGGTTTGGGCTCGGTGACGAATCCGATCTTCGTCAGGCCGCCTGCATAGGCAGCGGACATCACCTGTGCCACCGCTTCGTAGGCCACCTTGCGATCTGCGCCAAGCCGCAGTTCCGGCAGAGGATTCTCGTGTGCCGCCGCGGCGATCTTCGTGCGCAACGCGTTGGGTGCTACTGGCTGCCCGTCCCATAGCACGGTGCCATTGGCCTCAATCGACACATTGACCTGCGCCGCCTTTGCGTCCTCCTTCTGGCTGCTTGCGTGTGGCAGTTCCACTTTCACCGCATGGCGCAGCGCAGGGATCGTCACCATGAAGACGATCAGCAAAACCAGCATGACGTCGACGAGCGGCGTCATGTTGATTTCGCCCATCAGCCCATCGTCTTCGTCGTCACTGAACGGGGTTATGGCCATTGCCGTATCTCGAGGTCAGTCGCTGCCGGTCGCGAGCCGCAGGCCGCTGTCGTGGACCGCCGGCGAAAGGCTCGAACCGGTCACGAAGTACGCGTGCAGCCGATGCGCAAACCGCCTCAGCTTGCCGGCGAGCGACTTGTTGGCGCGCGTCAGCGCGTTGTAGCCCAGCACAGCGGGAATGGCGACGAAGAGGCCGAACGCCGTCATGATCAGCGCTTCACCGACCGGGCCCGCGACCTGGTCGATCGACGACTCGCCTGTCGCGCCAACTGCCAGCATGGCGTGATAGATGCCCCACACCGTACCCAGCAACCCGACGAACGGCGCGGTGCTGCCGATCGATGCCAGGATCGAGAGACCGCCCTGCATCTGGGCGACACTCTCGTCCATCGTGTCTTTCAGACAGCGCGTTATCCAGTCCGACACGTCCATGCGTTCGCGCAAAAGCGGTTGCGTGCTGCGATGATGAACGGCGGCCTCCTTGCCGGCCAGCGCGAGCGCGAGAAACGGGTTTTCCCGCGCCGTGCTTGCGCGGCTTTCCGATTGCAAGGCTCTGTCCGTGAAATCGTCGAGTTGTGCGATTGTCTGATCGATGTCACGGGCCAGTTTTTTGAGTCGGATGACATTCCAACCCTTGACGATGATCACGCTCCATGAGAGCACCGACATGACCAGCAGTGCGAGCGCGATGCCGCGCGACACGAAGTCTCCGGCAGCCAGGAAATGCGAAATACCATAGTTTTGCATGGCGGGTTCCCTATAAACGTCCGCGCTAGTTGTTCAGGGCGAATACGAAAGGAACAGACGTCGGCACGCGGCGCGGCGTACCGTTCTCGAGATACGGCTGGCACGTGCTGTCGCGCACGGCGGCAAGCGCCGCTTCGTCGAGGCGGCTGTGTCCACTGCCGCTTTTCAGTTCCACGGATTCGGGCTGCCCCGTCAGTCCCACGATGAATTTCACCATCACCGAACCTGTTTCGCCGCGTCGTTGCGAGAGCGCCGGGTAGGGCGGCTGTGCGATGCTGCAATGCAGATGCGAGATGTCCTGCGGAGCGGCCAGTGCGATTGTCGGCCGGGCGGAGACGGCATCGGGCGACGATGCGGCGGCTTCCGGTGCGGCGGCCACGGTTGCTGCTGGTGTCGAGGAGGCGGTGGCGCTCGACTGTGCCGCCACGGGTTCGGTTGCAGCAAGCCTGCGCGGTGATGGGGCCATGGTTTCATGCAGCGTCGTCACATGATTCGTTTTCCTGATATTTTGCGACTGCGCCTTTGGCTTCGCAATGTCGGAGGATGTCGCACGGTGCTCGATCCGGGAAGGAGGCGACTGGACGACGGCGGATGCCGTAACCGGCGCGGGACTCAGCAGTTCGGCCGTGATCGTGCGCGGCTCGGCGGGCGGCGGCACAGGGTCGTTGCGACCGCTCAGCACCACCGCGAAAAGCGCCACGTGAATGGCAGCGACGACAACGATGGCGCTCGTTGCGCGGACGTTCAGTCTGTTGGGCGATGCGGGCTCGCGATCGGCAATAAAAGGCGGCGAAATCTGCATGCGGTAGATCCGGTTCAAGCGGTTCGCTTTATCGAACGTCTGCGCAGAGCGTCGATGTCAGCGGGCGGCGGCTGCCCCCAAGGACAGCCGCCCACCGATGCCAGCTACTGTGCGCCTGGCGCAGCGGACGTCACGACCCCGTCAACGCAACGTCCGGACGACGTGATTCGCTCAATCGTCATCGTCGTCAGCGGCAGCGACCGTCTTCGCGCCATCGGTCGTGGGCTTCGTATAGACCGAGTGCGGCTCCGGATACGGCTTGTTGCCCATCACGCCCGCCCACAGTACGCGGTTGAACACTTCCGGCGGAACGCGATCTTCCCTGGAGAAGTCGAAGCCCTTCGTCGCGTTCGCCCAGTAGGTCGCGTCATGCAGCGGATGAATGTCCGGACCCTGTGCATACTGGTTGCCGTCGTTGCCGCCCGAGGTCGGGCCGGTCGCCACGTTGCCCACGTTCGTGCCCTTCAGGATCGTCGACGCAACGGCGGTGTAGGTCCACGAACCGTCCGAGCCGGTGTCGAAGACGTCGGCCATCGGTTGCGCATACGCCGTGTTCAGGTCGATGTGCTGGGTGCCGAGCACGTCTTCCATGGTACGGACTGCGTTGACCTGGCTGTAGGCGGTGCTGACCACGGCGTTCTTCTTCACATACGCGCCAACGACATAGGCCGGAGCACGGTGCGAGTCGATGTGATCGGAGCCGGCCTGCGAGTCGTCCTCGACCACCACGATCAGCGTGCTCTTCGCGTACGGGCTGTGCGCGACCGTCTCGATCAGCTTGCCCACCGCGAAGTCGTTGTCCGCCTGCTCCTGCTCAGCGGTGCCCATCTGGCCGACGTTCTGCGCGTAGCTGCCGGTGTGATCGGAACCCATGCGGACGAATTCAAACGACGGGAGATGGCCGTTCGCGACGTACTGCTGGAACTCGCGGTTCCATTCGAGTTCGCGGAACGTGTCCGGATAGGCCTGATCGAAGCCGCGATAGTACGGGTCCGTCAGGGTGACGAGCGACGGCTTGAGCGGGTAGACCTGAATATTGCCGGAGGCAAACGGGGTGAGGAGGGGGCTGGCGATCGTGCCGATCGAGCCGGTATTGTTGACCATGCCGCCGTAGTTGCGAACCGTACCGCCGGCTTGCAGCACCGCGTCGTAGATGCTCGCTTTCTGATAGCCGAACGGGGCATCCGGCACCGAGATATCGGCGATCCCCGGCAGCGCGTTGGCCGTGCCGCCCGGCAGCGACGACGTAACCGTGGAGTAGGCGCCGCCCGAGGCGGTGTCGCGCATGGCAGTCGTGGCGAGGCCGACCGGCAGACCGCGGTTGGCGCCTTCGGACTCATACGACATGCCGCGGCTCACGCCAGCGTAGTTCTCCTGCTGCGAAACCTCCTCGGTCGGCGTGACGTGCGCATGCTGCACCCACGACCAGCCGTCCATGGAGCCATCGCCCGGATCGGTGAAGTTGTCGATCGTGACGAAGTTGCCGGCGATATTGTGGAAGTTCGGCGTGGTGGACTTGCCGTACATCGTCAGCGAGGGATCGCCGTTCGAGCCGTTGCCGAGGTCGCCGAGAATCTGGTCGAAGGTGCGATTTTCCTTGACGACGTAGATCACATGCTTGATGTGATTACGCAGGAAATGCATCGTCTGGCGATCGCTTTCCGACTCTCTCACCGAGTAGTGATTGTTTTCAGCGACCTGGCTGGTCAACCGGGCAAGCACATCGCCCCGCGGGACCGGTGCGCTCACGAGGCTGCTCTGCTCGAGACCGAACTGGTACTGGGCCGAGGTGCCCGAGGTGTACAGCGGGTTCGGGCCGGTGTTCGACTTGCCGTTGATGATGTACATCTGCGACCCGTCGGCGCTCAGCGTGATGTCCTTGGGCGCATAGGCGGTCGGGATGAGGCCGGTGACGTGGTAGCCTTCGTCGCCATCGAGCGAGATCACGGCGATCGAGTTGTCGCCGTTGTTGACCGCATACAGGGTTCTGCCGTCGCGTGACACGGTCACGTTCACCGTGTCGCGGCCGCTGTACTTCTTGTTGTTGCCGTGGCCCTGATCGTCGCCATCGCCGTCGCCGTCGCCGGACTGGCTGGCGATGTCGATCGTCCTCTCGACCCGGTGGCTGGCGGTATTGACGACCGCAACCTGGTCGGTGTTCGCCACCGCGACGTAGAGCTTCGACTGATCCGGCGAGAGGGTCATGCCGTAGGCATTGCCTTTCACCGGGATGCGAGTGATGAATTGCGGGGCGGCCGGGTTCGACAGGTTCAGCACCACGACTTCACGGTCCCGCACCGACGAGATGAACGCGGTGTCGTCGGATTTCAGCGAAACGGCCCACGGGTATTCGCCACCTGCGGCGCCTTGCGTGCCCGACGTGTTGAACGGGCGCAGATCATATTCCGACGTGACCGTGTTCGTCGTCGTGTCGATGATGGTGATCGAGTCGTTGTAGTTGTTGGCAACGACGAGGATCCGGCCATTGCCGGAGAGTGCGAGACCACCGGCATTCGGCTTCACACCGTTGCCGATCCCCTTGCTGTGATTCAGGGCGATGGCTGCGGTCTGTGACCATTGGGCCGACGGAAGAGCCGACGGGCGGCTGTACACGTAGACCGCGTCGTCGGCGCCGCCGGTGCCGTACAGGGTCTGGTTTCCATTCCAGACGAGGCCATCGAACGCGTTGTTCTGGTGGATGGCCTGGACGAACTTCGGATTGGCCTTGTTGGCGCCCGACACGTCGTAGATGAAGATGTACTGGGTCGAGTCGTTCTTGTCGAGCGTGCTGTTGCTGGCGCCCGTGTAGACGGTGTTGTAGCCCGCCGTAATCACGGCGAGCGTGTTACCGTCCGGGCTGAGTTGCGAGCGGATGGCGCCGCTGACGACCTGGGTCGGCTTTGCCGCGAGTTGCGGGTTGAGCAACTGCTGCACAGCGCCCGGAATGGCTCTCGGGGAGATGAACTGGCCCGTCGGCAGAAGTTCCATGTTGCCCTGCGGCGGTGCTGCAAATGCAATACAGCTAGTCAGTAATCCTAATGCTAAGGCAGATTGAACGACGTTACGATTCATTTTGGTTCTCTCCAGATAATCAAAACAGAAACGCCAAATTCGATTCAAACGGAATCATTTGTCAGGTCTGTTGCCCCTGATTGCGGAGACGTGCCAGCGATTGGATCAGGTGGGATGTATTGCAGTGGCGCCATCCCGGCGCTTTCAGCCAGGTAACATTTAGTCAGTTTCGAATGTCAATCGAATGACATGATTTGAGCGTGGATATTCAGAATGCGAATCGTTCTTTATTGCTTCGTCAGTTATTTGCCAGGTTCGATGACAGATAGGTGAAGGTTGTAGAGGCCGCCACCGTCTCGTTGCGTTCGCAAGCAAGGTGCGCGGATGCTTTGATGCATGGGATAGCTGTTTACTTGCATGCGGGGCCCGTGCGTGCGCAGATCGAGGACATGTAGGGTCAATTCTTAAAGTTTTTTTTTCTGTGATGTGCCGTTGATCACGACGTACCGACGCGTTGCCGTAAGGGCGGCCCGCAGCGAATTCCCTAAACAAAAAAGAATAGATGCCGCTACGCCTAAAGCTTTCTCTTTCCTTTCTTCATAGTGCTTTCGTTTTGCTTGCCGCGCTGCCGCAGGCCGCATGGTCGGCGGACCACGGCGCAGTCGAACCCGAGGCGCCGCTCAACGAGAAAATTGTTCGTGTCCCCGTTCAATCGTCGCCGCTAGTCACACTGGAAGTGACGGTGTATATGCCCGCGCACTCTGCTGGCGGCGGTCCCTTTCCGCTCGCGCTTATCAATCACGGCGCTTCACACGACCCCATGAACGCGCCGCGCGTGGGCGATCAATTCATACCGTGGTACTTCCTCTCGCGCGGCTACGCCGTCGCCATGCCGATGCAACGCGGCTACGCCCATTCGTGGGGCCATCTGACGCCGCACGGTTGCGACGTACTTGCGATCGGCAACGATGCCGCCAAGGACATTCGCAAGGTGCTCGATGATGTGAAGGACATCCCGGGCATCGACGCCAGCCAGATCGTCGTCGCGGGCAAGAGCATGGGGGGCTGGAGTACGCTCGTATTCGGCGCACAGAATCCTGCGGACGTGAAGGGACTGCTCAATTTCGCTGGTGGCGTGAAAGAGGGCGATTGCGGCAAGCCCGACGAAAGTCTGATTACGGCTGCCGGCGACCTCGGCTCGCGCACGCGCTTGCCATCGATCTGGTTCTACGGCGACAACGACCAGACTTTCTCTACAGCGACGTGGAAAGGCATGTATGCCCACTACACGGCTGCTGGCGGCCACGCGCAACTGGTGGACTATGGCGACTTCCAGAAGGACGCTCACGCCATGACGGCCTCAGGTGCGGGGCTTCCGCTATGGGTCGCGAAGGCCGACGCCTTCCTGCGGAGCATCGGCATGCCGGGCAACGAAGTCAATCCAGAGTACCTTCCTCGTCCTGAGCCGAAGGCCAGCGGCTATGCGAGCATCAACGACTTCAGCGCAGTTCCCTATCTCAACGCACGGCAGAAGACCGCACTCTTTGCGAGCTATCTGGCGGCGCCGCCGCCTAAAGCTATCGCTATCGGCAGCACGAGCGGCATGTGGGCTTCCGGTGGCTTCGATCCTGCGCGCAGCGCGATGCGGCAGTGCTGGAAGGTCTCGCAGTATTGCCAGCTCTACGCGGTCGACAATACCGTGGTGTGGCCGCGTCAAGAATCGGCTCCGCCCCCCACGAATTTCGCATCGCTTCAGGACGTCAACGCGGTGCCCTGGCTACATGCCGATGGGCGGCAGGCCTATACACGTTATCTGGCTGCGACACGACCGCGGGCATTTGCGATCGCGCGCGATGGCGGGTGGGGGCAGGCGTCCGGGGTCGATTCGATCAATGCGGCTTTGGTGCAGTGTGCAAACGGCCACGAGGAATGCCGGATTTATTCGGTGGACGGCGATGTTGTATGGGCCGCCAGGTAGTCCGCACATTCAGCGGCATTTTCAGCGAAAATGGAATCTGAGCGACAAATGGCGACGCCTACGCCAATCGCAAATCCCACAACACATCCAGTACGTGTTGCGTGGAACGCTCGACGTACCCCGCACGATGTGCAATCCCGAGCCGTCGCCACAACGCCGGGCGCAGCGGACGCATGACAATGCGACTGTCCGGTAATGGCGTAGTGGCCTCATGGGGCAACAGCGCTGCGCCGTAACCTGCCGCTACCAGACTCTTGATCGCGTCGTTGTAGTTGAGCTGAATGCGCGGCTCAGGATGCTGCCCGCCGTTCGCGAACCACTCCGCAGTCAGACGCGAGAGACGCGTGGTCGCGTCATTGAGAATGAGAGGCTGGGCGGCGAGCCATTCAGGGGTAACGCGGGCCGGCGACCGCCAATGCGCCGGCACAAAGGCCATCACAGGGTCGCGGCGCCAGGGCTTTATCACGAGTCCGGCCACCGGGGGCTGGGGCAGCGCGACCAGCCCGATATCCAGCGTTCCATCCACCAGCCGGGACAAGGTTTCTTGCGACGTCAGCACTGCAATCTGAATGTCGATCGCGGGATGGTGCTCGCGCAGGACTTCGAGCGCTTGCGGCAGCAGGTGCGCGATCACGCCTGTGGACGCGCCGAGACGCGCACGCCCTTCGAGCCCCTCTACCTGGCGTTGAATATCGTCCAACGCCTGCTCCGCGTCGGCCAGCAGTCGGCGCGCGCGCTCCACCAGCACCTCGCCGATAGACGTCGGCCCCACATGCCCGCGCTTGCGTAACAGGAGTGGAGCCCCAATGCGGTCTTCGAGTTCGGCGATGTGGAGGCTGACCGTTGGCGGCGCCAGGTGCAATGCACGCGCCGCATCGGCAAATGAACCTCGGTCGGCAACGGCGACCAGAGTGCGCAAGCGGTCCAGACTGATCTCTCGCATGACGGCGTCCAGATTCAGAAAAACTGAATTATTGCGTTATGAAATTCAACTTTCCCTATTCTATCGGTCCGCGCAACATACGGGTTCGTTTTCCTGTTCCAATCCCCAGTCAGCGGAGTCATCCACGTATGAGCTCTCCCGTAGTTTTCATCGACGGCGACCAAGGCACCACCGGTCTGCAAATCCACGACCGGCTGCGCAACCGGACCGACATCAGACTGTTCACGCTTGCCGCTGCGGAGCGCAAAGATTCGCGGCGTCGCGCAGAAGCCATCAACGCCTGCGACATCGCCATCCTCTGTTTGCCGGATGCCGCCGCGCGTGAGGCAGTGGGCGCCATTGTCAATCCTGACGTCCGCGTGATCGACGCTAGCTCCGCCCACCGCACCCAGCCGGACTGGACTTACGGTTTTCCGGAAATGACGCCGGGGCAGGCTGAGCAGATTGCGAACGCAAGTCGGGTCACCAATCCTGGTTGCTATCCGACCGGTGCAGTTGGCCTGCTGCGTCCGTTGGTGCAGGCCGGGCTCATACCGGGCGATTACCCGATCAGCATTCATGCGGTATCCGGCTACTCCGGACGCGGGCGTGCCGGCGTGGAGGAATATGAGGGGACGGGCGCCGCCAACGCACCTTCATACCAGGTCTATGGCCTGGAACTCGCGCACAAGCACACGCCGGAGATCCAGCAGCACGCCGCGCTTGCGCAGCGTCCCATTTTCGTTCCTGCGTACGGCGCGTTCCGCCAGGGCATCGTGCTGACGGTGCCGCTGGCGTTGCGGCTGCTGGCACCCGGCGTGGATGGCGCCACGCTACACGCATGCCTCGCACGCCACTATGCCGAGGCAACTCACGTACGAGTCCTGCCGCTGCACGAATCGAGCGCCTTAAAACAGCTGGATCCGCAAGTGCTGAACGGTACGAACGACATGCACTTAAGCGTATTTCACGACGAGGAACACGGGCACGTCCTGCTGTCGGCGGTTTTCGACAATCTTGGCAAAGGCGCATCCGGAGCGGCGGTTCAGAACCTGAACCTCATGCTCACGCGGCAATAGTGGCTGACCGCTTGAGTTTCCGTTTTCGACGCTGAGATCTCCCGTGGTTTTCCCGGCAGCAGACCTTCCTGTAGCGACGCGAAGGAGCGTACCCTTTCGTTGTGAGCCGACTGATGGCGTCGGCGCGCAACTGCCAGTCTTCTACAGGAGACGACCATGAAAAAGGAGCGAAAAACCGCCCGGCAAATTCTGTCCGGGAACCCCCGGGAGGTGATCTCGGTCGGCCCCGCGGACTCAGTGCTGACGGCGCTGCGTCTGATGGCCGATAAGGATGTCACCACCGTGCTGGTGCTGCAGAGCAGCAATCTTGTCGGCATCCTGTCTCAGCGCGATTACGCGCGCAAGGTCGAACTGGCCGGGCGCAACGCGGCAGAGACGAAGGTCGGCGAGATCATGACCACCGAGGTGCTTTACGTCACGCCCGAACATACCTGTGACCGGTGCCTGGCGTTGATGCATACGAGGCGGATCCGGCATCTGCCGGTCATCGATTCGGGAAAGGTAATCGGCGTGCTATCCAATAGCGATGTCCTCGAAGAATTGATCCAGGAAGACGAACATTTCATCAGCATTCTCGAGCATGACATGCTCTACCTGACCGTCGACACGGGTGGCGCCTATTAAACCACTCGCGGGCGGCCAGGGAGGCGCCAGCTGAATCTCGGTCAGATCACCAGCACGCATTTAGCGATGCGCGTGGCCGATCTGACTTTGTCGCAACGCGCAGCTATTTGAACTTGACGAGATCCTTGAAGATCAGTTGAGACTCAGCTATTCCCCTTGGCCTGGACAAGCGAGCCGCCGTCCTTGAGCGGTCCTGGCGCAATCGGCGCGAATCCGATCTGTTCGGCCAAAGCGGCGACCGGCGTCACCGCGTTTTCGTCATCGCTCGACAGAAACACGACGCGGCTGCCGCCATTCACGTTCGGATCAGCGGCCAGAGCGGCAGCGGGCAGATGGTTAAAGCCCTTCACGAATGTTGCGCCCGTAAACACGGCGCCAAAGCCAATAATCGAATAGCTCATGCGAACTCTCCATTCAGGGGACGTTTTGATCAACCAGGAACCCAGTTCAATGGGTAACCGGGCGAGCGGGACTGTTATCCGCGTTTGGAGGCCCGCCGCGCGCGATGCGCGACGCGGGCCATACCAGATGCGCGGAGGCGCGCTCCCGCCGTTTGCAGCGAAGGCAGCGCGAGCGGGCGTGACAATAGCCGCTGGACAATCATCAAATCCAATTCCGCTTATTGATCAGGAATCCATATTTATCTACACAATCTGGATCACTCACTTGCAGCTTTACGGCGCGATTTCAGATGGCCGACAAGCCGCCGTCGACGGACAACTCCACCCCATTCACGAAGCTCGAATCGTCTGAAGCAAGAAACAGCGCGACCGTCGCAATTTCCTCGGGACGCCCCATCTTTCCCCGCGGAATCACGGATTCGAACATCCGCTTCGCCGCCTCGTCGAGAATCTGGTCCTGCATCGGTGTCGCGATCGGCCCCGGGCTCAGCACGTTCACGCGGATATTCCTGCCCTTCAGCTCGTTGAGCCAGGTGCGTGCGAATGAGTGCAACGCCGCCTTGCTCGCCGCATACACGCCGTAACCAGGAAAGCCTTTTACCGAAGCAACTGACCCGGTCATGAAGATCGATCCGCCATCGTTGAACAGCGGCAACGCCTTCTGAACCGTAAACAGCGTGCCGCGCGTATTCAGGTCGAAGATCGCATCGAAGTGCTGCTCGGTAATCTCGCCCAGTGGGACGGCTTCGCCCCAGCCGGCGCTCGCATACAGGACGTCGATCTTGCCCTTTTCCCGCTTGACGGTAGCGAACAAGCGGTCGAGATCGTCGAGATTGGCGGCGTCGCCGCGCACGCCGGTGACGTTCCGGCCAATCAACTCGACGGCTTCGTCCAGCGTTTCCTGCCGCCGGCCCGTGATGAAAACATAGGCGCCTTCTTCAACGAACCGCTTGGCGCTTGCCAGCGCCATGCCGCTCGAACCACCGGTGATGACTGCAACCTTACCCTCGAGCTTTCCCATATTGGCTCCTTTCGTGGTGTCGGACAGCGTCTCTGTTCCCATTTGCACAAATCCGCTGTATCTTGTGGATCACTGATCCACATCCCGATTCCGAAGATACGGATCACTGATCCACTTGTCAAGAAAACTATGCGGGCCGACGCCAGAAAAAATTACGACCATCTACTAGCAATCGCGCGGGACGTCGTCACCGAGCATGGCGCCGATGCGTCCATGCGAGATATCGCCCGCCGGGCCGACGTCGGGTTGGCCACGCTGTTTCGTCATTTCCCCACTCGAGAGGCCTTGTTCGAAGCGTTGCTGCGAGAGAATCTGGACGCGCTGACGCAGAAGGCAGTTGAACTCGAAACGTCGAATCCACCTGACGAAGCGCTCGTGTCCTGGTTTCGCGAAGGGGTGGCATTCGTTCATAGCTATAGCGGCGTTGTCGCGTTGATGGCGAGCGCCCACGCGACCCCGGACTCCGCGCTTTACGCTTCATGTACAGCGGTGCACTCAGCGGGCGAGCGGCTGCTGCGCCGTGCTCAGGCCGAGGGATTCGCGCGTGCCGATGTGAATGGCGACGACCTGTTCGCCCTGATGTCGGCGCTCGGCTGGCTCGGTGACCAACCCTCATTCGCACCACGGGCCGATCATCTCTTTCAGGTCATTGCGAGCGCCATTCTGTCCGAGCGGACGCGCGGCGATGTCAGGAAGGCAAGGTGTTGAGCCGGATCGGCGATCGGATGCGCGGGGCCGAGATGTCGCAGATTTGCGGTTAATGGCGTCAGTGCCGGCCCGCCGTCTCGTGCGTCGGCAGCCGACCGCTATCGCGCCGGCGAGTCGAAATAGGTCGAGTTGTGAATTCAAGTCTTCACCCTTGCCCCTTCTTGCTCAGCGTTGACGCAGTCGTGGGCTACGGTTCTTGCAGTATCGGGATAGTCTGTGCACGAATTGGATAGTTCACCAGGTGGGGTTGGAATAGTCTGCGTGCAACAATCTTGAGCGCGATCAAGGCATTCAAGAGAGCAGTCAAAAATCGACGGAGACGGTGCGAATGCACATGTATGAAGATGGATTGCAGCGTTGCAATGCCAACTACACCCCGCTGGCCCCGGTGGACCTCCAGGTTCGCACGTCCGACGTCTATGGCCACAAGAATAAAAAGGCGCCAGAAGAGGGGGGCGCTGGCGGATGGTTCCGCACAGGTGTTCTGACTGCCGATGTCCGAAGTGGGGTGGGGTTCCTTGTGCCCTTATTGAACTCCGACCCCACGTGGAACGCACGCCCGACGAAATCGTCGCTCACGGCCGCTCACTGCTGGCTTCGATCAAGGTTCCCAGGGCGGTTCGTCTTTGTAAAGTACCCAATTCTTCGCCAGAAAATTCAGAAATTTGCATTGCGTAAGCAGTCGAATTCGACCTCCGCAATTGATCAGGGCCAGTTCGCGTTGCCGGTAGGGGAGACACGTATGGGTGGGTTGTTTTAAGGAATGTATACTTCTCCAGCAATCTAGTCCTGATCCCCGGTAGCTGAATACTTCTGAGTTATAAAGCCAATGAAACTAAAAGAGGAGTTGCATTCTGAGGCTAACGACAACTCTAGTCCCTCAGCCGATGTCGGGTTATTTCGGACCCGGGATATAGAACAGGCCAGAGATTGGGGCACGCGTACATTCTGCGAAAACGAACTTCGAAATATTGACGTGCGTGGTGAACTCGATGCGCGTCTAATGTATCGAAAGTACGGATCAATCGGCATTGGACGAATGAGTTATGGCGGCGAACTCAGGATTCGACCGACTACATTTGATGATTTTTATTTAGTACAGGTGCCACTCAGTGGTGGTGAGCATATCACCAATGGCAATCAGTCCGTCAGTTCATCGCCTACGGTAGGTTCGATTCTTAATGCCGGGCAACAACATGAAATCGTTCACACGACGGGCACCGAAAAGCTGATTCTCCGTATTGATCGCGGTTTGGTAGAGCGCCTGTGTTGGCAGCATCTCGGCAATGATGCGCAAACCCGGGTGGAATTCGATACTGCAATGCCGCTCGATTCCGCTGCCGGCAGACGGTGGGCTTCCACCATGCAGTGGCTCTTCGATTACCTGGACGGTACGCCGTCGTCATCGCCGCTGTTGGCGGCGCAAATCGAGCACATGATCGGCTCGCTGCTGCTCATCAGTCAAGCAAGCAATCATAGTCTGGCACTTAACGAAGATCGGTCGCGCTCCGTGACTCCGGCGTTTATCAGGAAGGCAGAGATTTTCATCGAGGAGCGGGCGCATGAGCCTATTACGGTGGGAACCATTGCGGAGCACGTAGGGGTCAGCACCAGTTCGTTATACACAGGCTTTAGAAAGTACCGGAATACATCACCCATGCATCTGCTGAAGAGCATCCGGCTCAGTCGGGTGCGTGAGCAGTTGTTGAAGTCAGATCCAAGAAATACAACGGTGACGGCAGTAGCGTATCAGTGGGGTTTTGCCCATCTAGGTCACTTCACCACCTATTACAAACGTTGGTTTGGCGAGACCCCTAGCGAAACACTAGCTCGTTAAGCCGGTAAGCAGGGGAGCGTCGCGAACTCGCACCTGGCCCCCCCCGCCTGAGCGGCAACTGAAGATCTTCACCGAGTGCGGCCAGAATCCGGAAATCGTGCGCCGGCTCTCCAATGCTTTCGATGATCCGAACGCTTGCCCCCTTGTTACCTCGACAACGCTGAACTGAGAATGGAGCGACCCCGCTGGTCCTTCACCGTGGGAATTTCGCCACGCCATAGACGAAAAGGACTACGAATTTAATAGCTGATAAAATCAAACGCTAACCCAGACGGGGCTCTCAGGAGCCCCGTTTGTGTTTGTAGGGATAAACCCTCGAAACGCATATTGAATGCACAGATGGGATAGGGCTCGTAGTCATTGGAGTGTCGAGTACGCGGTCGGGTAATACGATTTGTCCTGCGGTCACTGCCTTACCTGGTGCGCAAAAAATTACCCCCTTTACAAGGGCTAGCCCCCTCTGAGGAGACAGACAGATGTCGGACCAAACTGTTGTTCGTCGTCGCGTAGCGCAGCATTCGATCAGCGATTCGCGCTACAACGATGCAAAGTCGCAATCGCAATACCAGCCCTACAAGGACGCAGCTTGGGGCTTCATCAACCACTGGTATCCGGCGATGTTCAGCAAGGAGCTGGTGGAAACCACGACCGAGAACGAAGAAGAACTCCAGACGGGCATCAAGGGCATCATGATCGCCGGCGTGCCCATCGTGCTGCGACGCGTCGACGGCAAGGTCTACGCAGTCAAGGATCAGTGCGTTCACCGTGGCATTCGTCTTTCCGAGAAGCCGATGTGCTTCAACAAGGAAACGATCACGTGCTGGTACCACGGCTTCACGTTCAATCTGGACGACGGCAAGCTCTCGACCATCGTTGCCAATCCGGAGGACAAACTGATCGGCACGACCGGTATCACGACGTACCCGGTTCAGGAAGTCGCGGGCATGATCTTCGTGTTCGTTCGTGAAGACGACTTCCCGCTCGAAGACGTTCCCCCGCTGTCGGATGACCTGCCGTTCCGCTTCCCGGAAAACAACGAGCGCTTCCCGCACCCGCTGTGGCCGGACACGCCATCGATCCTGGACGACAACGCAGTCGCGCACGGGATGCACCGCACGGGCTTCGGCAACTGGCGTATCGCGTGCGAAAACGGCTTCGACAACGCACACATCCTGGTTCACAAGGACAACTCCATCGTTCACGTGAACGACTGGGTGCTCCCGCTGGGCATTCTGCCGGTCTCGGACGACTGCATTCAGGTCATTGAAGACGAAAATGGTCCGAAGGGCATGATGCAATGGCTGTTCACGGACAAGTGGCAACCGGTGCTGGAAAACAAGGAACTGGGCCTCAAGATCGACAACCTGAACGGTCGCTTCTATCGCACGTCGGTGGTCCTCCCGGGTGTGCTCATGGTCGAAAACTGGCCGGAAGAGCACGTCGTTCAGTACGAATGGTACGTTCCGATCACGGACGATCTGCACGAGTACTGGGAAGTGTTGGTCCGCATCTGCCCGACCGAAGAAGATCGCAAGAAGTTCAAGTACCGCTTTGACCGCGTATACAAGGAACTGTGCCTGCACGGCTTCAACGACTGCGACCTCTACGCCCGCGAAGGTATGCAGCACTTCTACGCGGACGGCACGGGCTGGGACGACGAGCAACTGGTGTCGACCGACATCTCTCCGGTCACGTGGCGCAAGCTCGCTTCGCGCCACAACCGGGGTATCGCGAAGCCTGGCAAGGGCGTCTACGGTGCAGTGAAGACTCATAGCACGCGCCTCAAGGATCTCGCGGATGGCAAGCGCCCGGCGTACTTTGTGGATCAAGTCTGGTTCTAAAGCTTGATCGGCACTCGCCGGGGTGCCTGTCAGTTCCCCTTGGCACCTTGCAGCATCCTGATGTCCGGTTACGAGGAGGGAGATCGATTCGTCATCCTATCGGTCTCCATTCTCGTCTCTGTGTGCCATCAGGCCTGGACCTAACTAAATTTATTACCCGTATCCGTCATGAGCAGCCTTCCACGCGACCTGCCTGATTTCGAAATCTACGACCTGTCGTTGCAGATTCGCAGCGGCAAGATCAGTCCGGTAGAAGTCACCAGGGCGATTCTGGCCCGCGTGGAAGCACTGGACGCGAAATTGCATAGCTATGCCCGTGTCACCCCTGAGCTGGCATTGAAGCAGGCTGAGCAAGCAGAGAAGGAGATTCAGGCAGGAGACGTAAGGAGTCCCCTGCACGGTATTCCGCTTGCAGTCAAAGATTTGTTCGATACCAAGGGCATCGTGACTGCCGGTGGCATGCCGATCCATGCACAGCGCGTACCCACGGAAAACGCGACGGTCGTGCAGCGCCTGCAAGATGCAGGGTCGGTGATGCTGGGCAAGCTGCAAATGACGGAAGGTGCCTTTGCCATCCACCATCCGACGATTCCTGATCCCGTTAATCCGTGGGGCGCCGCACACTGGTGTGGTGCGAGCTCCTCGGGTTGCGGTGTCGCTACTGCGGCTCGTCTGTGCTACGGCACGCTCGGTTCCGATACGGGTGGCTCGGTGCGGTTCCCCAGTGCCGCGAACAATCTGACTGGATTGAAAACCACTTACGGCACGATCAGCCGTAAGGGCACGATGGAACTGGCTGCGTCGCTGGATCACGTGGGCCCCATGGCTCGCTCGGCCCGTGATGTGCTGCTCCTTCTCGCAATCATTGGTGGTCACGATACGCAACGACTGCTTGCCACCATCGACGAGCAACGATTCGATAATTTCCTGAAGGGCTTCAAGGGATTGCGAATCGGCCTGGACGAAGCGTGGATTTCGGATGGCGTCGATCCCGTGATTCAGCGCGCGATTCAGCAGGTCAAGGTCATCCTTGCTGAGGCCGGTGGCGAAATCAAGAGCATCAAGGTTCCGGATACACGGGCGACCAGTTCCAACTGGGAGCATCACTGCGGGGTTCAAACGGCTGTTGCTCATGAAGCGACGTATCCCGACAAGGCCGCTGAATACGGTCCCGCACTGGCCCGTTTGATCGATCAAGGGCGGGAACTGAAGGCTGTGGACTACGAGCGCATCATTCGTGATGCCCAGCAGTTCACCCGCGAGATGGATGCGGTATTCACAGAAGTGGATGCCGTATTGGCTCCGGTGCAGCCCTACGCGGCACCGACGTATGAACAGTTGGCAGGTTTGGCTTCGGATCCTGAGGCTAACCGGCGCCTGATTCAGTTCACGTCGCCGTTCAACGCCTCGGGACACCCCGCATTGTCGGTACCCATCGGATTTACCGCGCAAGGATTGCCCATCGGTGGGCAACTCATTGGCCGCAAGTATCAAGACGATCTGCTGTGTATGGTCGGCATGGTATTGCAGCGCCATAGTGATTGGCATCGTCAGGTCCCGCCTGGGTTGGCTTGATGGATATTGAAAGTGTTTATTTTGCGGATTAAGTCATGACCCAAGCTCATCAGGTAACCATTCACTTCGCAGATGGCGTGAGCCGTACATTTGCCGCCGGGTCGGGTGAAAACATTCTCGAAGCCGCAATCAAGGCCGAAGTGCCCGTGCTGTATCAGTGCAAGGCCGGTGCCTGCGCGTCGTGCACGTGCAAGCTCGCGGAAGGAGAGGCCGTGACGATCCCCGGTGCCAGTTCGACGCTCCTGGCTTCGGAATACGCAGAAGGAAACTGGCTGCTCTGCGTGACGAAGGCCGAATCGGATTGTTCATTCAACGTCGCATACGGTTCGGAAGTCGGCTCGTCGGTCGCCCAGGAGGTGAAGGTCTTCATCGACTCCGTGGAGCGTATCGCGCCCAACGTCATGCGTTTGACTGTCGAGCTGGCCGAAGGCAACTGGCTCGAATTCAGGTCCGGGCAGTTCATGCAGATCACGGTACCAGGTCTGGGTGTTCTCCGCAGCTACAGCCCGTCGTCTACGTCGCTGACTCTGCCGAAGATGGAATTTCTGGTCCGGCTGCTGCCCAATGGCGCGATGTCCACGTTCCTCGAAAACGAGGCGCAAGTGGACCAGGTTCTGACGATGAAGGGCCCCTATGGCGCGTTCTTCCTGCGTGAAGAGCATCGTCGTGCGCCGCACATCTTCGTTGCCGGTGGAACGGGTCTGGCTCCGATCCTGTCGATGATCGACGGCCTGAGGCAGGCATCTGGCAAGAAGCCGCCGATGCTGCTCTCGTTTGGTTGCGCGGTCCCTGAAGCGCTGTTTGCGCTGGATGACATGGAACTACGCCAGCACTGGCTGCCGACGTTGAAGACCCGCATCTGCGTGGATCGCCACGCCACGGAAGGCCTGCATGAAGGATCGCCGGTCTCGGCCCTCAAGGAAGGCGATGTGACGGATCCGAACACGGTGGCTTATCTGTGCGGTCCGCAGCCGATGATCGACGCGGCGACCACGCGTCTGATCGAGTTGGGCATGAAGCCGGAATTGATTTTCGCAGAGCAGTTTGTTGCATCGAATTGAGGAATGGGCATGCAATTCAATCCTACGAAGCAAATGCCGTTTTCGGCTCAGCAGACCGAATGGTACGAAAAGGCCAAGGCCAACCTGAGTTCGAAGCGTCTTCAAAAACTGCTGTTCGAGCTGACGGACATACACAGTCCTACGGGTTCCACGCGTGAAGCTGCTGACTATATGCAGCGTCACATGGAGTTGATCGGGCTGCGTACGAAAACGCATGACAACTCGGCCATCAGTCGTTCGGTTATGGGTGAACACCGGGGCACCGGCGGCGGCGCGTCGTTGCTGCTTTATGCGCCTATCGACACTCACCTGGATCGCACCAGGGAAGAAGAGATTCTTTCGGGCCCCGGTCAAGAAGCGGATTTGCAGCCGCACGCCAGGCAAATCGAAGACTGGGTGTTCGGCCTCGGCGCTTCGAATCCGAAGGGCATGATCGCCACGCACGTTGAAGTGGCAACGGCGGTGCTGGAAACGGGTATTCCGCTGAAGGGCAATCTGCTTGTCGGTATGGCCGACGGCGGAATGCCCGTTGACATCAAGGAGCGTCATTCGGGCATGTCGAATGGCGTGATCAATCTGCTGAATCGTGGCATGTACCCCGATTTCGCAATCATCATGAAGCCGTGGAACTGGGTCTATCACGAAGAACCGGGTATGGCGTGGTTCAAGATCACGGTCAAGGGCACGATGGGCTATGCGGGTATCCCGCACGACGTGCCGGGTTTCCGTTCGTCGGTGGTTCCCGCTGCCACGGTGATCCAGGCGCTGCAAGCCTGGCTTCCCGAATATACGAAACGCAATACGTCGGGCGTTATCGAGCCCCATGGCTGGATTGCGGGCGTTCGTGGCGGTCAGATCGAAAGGCCTGCGTTCCCGTCCGCAGTCACGGAGATTTTCTTCGACGTTCGCGTGAATCCCCGGACGAGCCCCGCTGATGTCAAGGCACAGTTCGCGAACTTTATCCAGGACGTAAAGACTCGCCATCCGGAAATCACGATGGACTGGGAAATGTACGGCTCGGTCCCGGGCGGCACCACGGATCCGGAGAACTGGATTATCCAGTCGGCGAAGCGCGGCTGGGAGCACATCGAGGGACGTCCGCATGGCGTACCCGACATGCTGGCCGGTCAAACCGACGGTGCGGCGCTGCGTCGTTATGGTGTGCCGACTGCTCGCATCGGTTGGCCGTGGCCGGCTCAGGGCGCTCCGGTACCGGTTGCCGAGGGTCTGGGCGGCATGGGCGCCACCTATGTTCCGGACCTGATGCCCTGCGCCGAAAAAATCCTGTATGCGGCGATCGACACGCTTACCCGCGACCGGAGCGAGCTTGGCCTTTGAGTTTCTGTGGTCGTAGTTCCATAACCAGAAAGCAAGGAAGGAGACTGACATGAGCAAGAAGCGCATCAAGATGATTTTCCCGGTGCCGATGAGCGAGGCGACTCGTCCGCTGGTGGAATCGCAACTGCCGCCTTCGATGCAGCGCGCAGACATCGAAGTCGAATTCGTAGGCGCCGGTCAGGTCATGACGCTCGCGGATTCGTACCTCGACATGGCAGTCATGGAGATGGCTGTGATTCAGGCGGGCATCAAGGCTGAGGAGCAGGGCTTCGATGCCGTGTGTATCAACACGGTTTCCGATTCGGGCCTCTACGCGCTCCGCTCGCGTCTGTCGATTCCGGTGATGGCCCCCGCTATCACGTCGTTCCATCTCGCGTGCTCGCTGGGTCACAAGTTCAGCGTCCTGACGATGTGGCCGCAGTGGCACGCACTGTACAAAAAGACGACGAAGGAATACGGCCTGGAGCATCGTCTCGCCTCGATTCGTGACATCGGCGTTCGCCCGGATACACAGGAACTGCTGCAGGGCAAGGAAGACATGGTATTCGCGGCCCTGGTCGAGGCGGGCAGGAAGGCAGTCGAAGAAGACGGTGCGGACGTGCTGGTCCTGGGTTCCACCACGATGCATCAGTCGCACGAATACCTGGCGAGGCACCTGAACGTACCGGTTCTGAACCCAGGCGTGGTCGCATACAAGTATTGCGAAATGCTGCTCGATCTCGGTCTGTGCCACAGCAAGACCGCATTCCCGGGCCCGGAAACGAACAAGGATGCCGCGTTCGGCTTCTAAAGCCGTCAAGGATGCCTGCGTTAAGGATTAGATATGACCCACGATAAACATCAACCGTTCATCGATTTCACGATGGCCGACGCCGCTCAGGCGTTTCGCGACGGATCGGTGACGAGTACCCAGTTGGTACTGGCCTGTCTGGAACGTATCAACGCAGGAAAAGCCCTGAATGCATTCGTTACCGTGGATGCAGAGGGCGCTTTGAAGGCTGCGGCGGCTATTGATCAGGCACGGCAGACAGGGATTCCGTTGGGGCCTTTGGCAGGCATCCCTATCGTGGTCAAGGACAACATTCATAGCGCGGGCATCCGCTGCACCGCAGGCAGTCCCGCTTTCGCGGACTTCGTGCCGGTCACGGATGCACCGACCTTGCGCAAGCTCCGGGACGCAGGGGCCATCGTGCTGGGCAAGACCAACATGCATGAGCTGGCCTACGGGGCGACGGGCTACAACGGCGCCTTCAATACGGGCGCAGGCCGTGGGGTTCGTAACGCATACGACCAGACCAGGATTGCCGGCGGTTCGTCCTCAGGCTCGGCCGCTGCGCTGGGTGCGCGGATGGCACTCGGGGCATTGGGAACCGATACAGGCGGCTCGATGCGCATTCCCCCCGCACTCAATGGCGTGGCTTCGCTGCGTCCGACGTGGGGTCGCTACTCGGGGCTGGGCGTGATCCCCATTGCGAGGACGCGGGATACCGTGGGCCCCATGGCATTGAACATGCACGACGTGGCGCTCCTCGACAGCGTGATCTCCGACGAGTACGCGTTGCCCCACGTGGAACTCAGGAAGCTACGGCTGGGCCTTCCCGCCGAGTTTTGGGCGAATCTCGATCCGGACACGCGCGAGGTCGCGGGCGCTGTGGTGACGCGTCTCACACAGTTGGGCGTGACCATCATCGATCTGGGCAAAACCGGATTGATGGAACTGAACGATGCAGTTGGCTTCCAGGCGGTCGTTGGCGAGTCCAGATCCAGTATGGAGCAGTACCTGAAGGACAACGGTCATCCGATGACGGTCGAGAAACTGGCCGGGAAGATCGACAGTCCAGACGTGAAGTGGATCTATGAAAACTGGGTGCTGCCCAATAAGTTCCCGAATGCCGCAGGTGAACTCATGGATGTGACACCCCTGTACGAACAGGCACAAAAGTCCGGCGGCGGACGTGATCAGTTGCGGGCCAGGTATGCAGAACTGTTTGCCCGGCATCAGCTGGATGCGTTGATCTTCCCGACTACCGCGTGCGTGGCGCCCAATGCTGACGACAGCATTTATGAGGAAGAGAACTTCCGGCGCCTGATCCAGAACACCGAGCCGATGGCGAGCGCCGGGCTTCCGGGCCTCAATCTTCCGGCAGGACTGGGTTCCCGAACGGGGCTCCCGGTTGGCATGGAGTTCGACGGTCCGCAAGGTTCGGATCGACGACTGCTCGCCATTGGCATTTTGCTGGAAGGCGTTTTGGGCGGCATTGCGCGCCCCTGACCGTTGGTTCTGCAAGGATTGAACAGAGATGATTAATGCGCTGAGCTACATCGTGGTCGAGACCCCCTGTATCCAGGAATGGATCGACCAGGTGACGAACCACATCGGTATGCAGGTCGAAGTGACCGAAGCTGGAAAGACCATACGCATTCGCGCGGACGAAAAGATTCAGCGTTTTGTCGTCACCGCTACCGATGGCGAGTCCACGATGGGTATGGGCTTCGAAGTTCCCGACGCCCCGACCCTGATGGCATGCACGAAGGCATTGGAGGCCGCTGGTTATAAAACGACGCCCGGTACGGCTCAGGAAATCGAATTCCGGGGCGTCAAGAACATGGTGCATTTCCGCGACGATGACGGTGTACGTCTGGAGATCGCCTATGGTCTGGCCGAGGCAAATACGGAATTCGTGCCCGGCCGACCGATCGGCGGCTTCCGTACCGGCAACATGGGCCTCGGTCACGTGGCGCTCATTACCGGGCACTTCGAAAAACTCTCGAACCTGTATCGCAACGTGCTGGGCATGCACCTCACGGACTACACCTATAAGCCGTTCAAGGTCGAATTCCTGCACTGCAACCCACGTCACCATACGATTGGCATCGCGCATACGGGTGGCAAGGCCGGTATCTATCACCTGATGCTCGAATACAACGATTTCGATGACGTCGGTCGTGCGTACGATACCGCGCTCCTGAATCCCGCTTCGATTGGCGTGACGCTGGGTCGTCACATCAACGACCACGCGACCTCGTTCTATCTCAAGAACCCCGATGGCTGGATGTTCGAACTGGGTTGGGCGACGCGCACGGTTGGACCTGACTGGGAAGTCGAGGAACTGAAAGGCATGAGCCTCTGGGGGCATGACCGGACATGGCTTCCGGACCACAAGCGCGAAGAAGCGCGACAAATTCTCAAGCAACTGGCGGCCGAAGGCATGCGTGCACCGGTTGTCATCCCTGATACACGGAAGGCAAAGTGATGAGCAACGCAAGTCCCGAAATCGCAAATTCACTCACGCTGGGTGACGTGACGCTGAACTATCACGACGTGGGTGAGGGCGCGGGCGAACCGATCCTGCTGATTCACGGCTCAGGCCCCGGCGTCACCGCCTGGGCTAACTGGCGCGGCATTATCCCGGTACTGAGCCAGAAGGCTCGAGTCATCGCACCGGACATGCTGGGATTTGGATATACCCAGTGCCCCGAGCAACTCAAGCTGACTCCCGCTGTCTGGGTGGAATCGTTGATCTCGTTGCTCAACGCGCTGGAGATCGAGAAAGTGTCGGTGATCGGCAACTCGTTTGGTGGTGCCATCGCACTGGCACTCGCCACGGCACATCCCGAGCGTGTGAATCGTCTGGTACTGATGGGTGCGGCGGGCATCAATGCGCCGATCAGCGAGGGCCTTGAAAAGGTATGGGGTTACACGCCCAGCCTGGAAGCCATGAAGGGGCTCATGGAAGTGTTCGCCCACGATCACTCGATCATCACCAACGATCTGGTGCGTATGCGTTACGAGGCATCGATCCGCGCGGACGTGCAGGAACGATTTGCCCGCCTGTTCCCGGCGCCGCGTCAGCAGGGCGTGGAAATGCTGGCCCTTGCTGAACCGGATCTGGCGGCGATCGCGCACGAGACGTTGCTCATCCATGGCCTGAACGATCGGGTGATCCCGGTCGAGTGGTCGCGACACATGAAGGCGTTGCTCCCGAACTCGACACTGCAAGAGTTTGATCAGTGCGGACACTGGGTGCAGATCGAAAAGGCTGCGCAGTTCACGCACGCTGTTTCGGACTTCCTGCTCAATTAATTAACGGGACAATGATGGAAAATCTCGATATCAAAGGCCGCTGGGCAATTCAGGCCTGGGAACAAATATTTGAGGATGGTCGAGTCACCTACCCGATGGGCACCGAGCTCGAAGGATTCATGGAATACGGGCCGAACGGCATGTTCTGCGCCATTACCAAAAAGGATCGCGCACCGTTCACGACCGGCGGTCAGTGGAATGCATCGGACGCAGAGAAGGCCCTGGCATACGACACGTACCTGACCTACGCCGGCGATTGGCGCATCGAAGGTAACGTGGTCACGCACGCGGTCAAGCACTGCCTGTTCCCGAACTGGGTAGGTGGCGAACAGAAGCGCTATGCGGAGCTGAAGGGCGATCTGTTGTCGCTGACCACGCATACGCTGGAAGCGGGTACGTCGGAAGCCCGGGTCGCTCGTCTCACGTTCGAACGCGTTTAAGGCCTGTGCATGTCAGTGATTCTGGAATGCCTTTCCCATACGCCGCTGCACGGGTATTTCGATCCGAGGCCCGAAGTCGTTGCCGAAGTGGCCAGAATGAGCGCCGCCGCACGGGAACGCGTTCGCCAGTTCGATCCTGAACTCGTGGTCGTGTTCGCGCCCGATCATTACAACGGCTTCTTCTACGAATTGATGCCCAGCTTCTGTGTCGGTGCCAAAGCCCGCGCTATTGGCGACTATAAGAGCCTGGCCGGGGATCTACCGGTTCCGGCTGAAGAGGCGAGGGCGATGGTCGAGTACGTGCTGAACCGTGATATCGATATGGCGATTTCGTATCGCATGTCCGTGGACCATGGTGCGGCACAAGCTCTCGAAGAAGTGACGGGCGGCCTCGACAACTACCCGGTCATTCCTGTTTTCATCAACTCGGTTGCGCCGCCGATGTCGCCGCTGCGTCGCTCGCGCATGATGGGCCAGGTGATTGGCGAGTACCTGAAATCGACGGGCAAGCGTGTGTTGATTCTCGGGTCAGGTGGAATCTCCCACGAGCCGCCGATTCCCGAACTGAAGCATGCCACGCACGAGATCTCGGAGCGTCTGATCCACACGGGTCGCCATCTCAGCCAGGAAGATCGGAATGCGCGTCAGGAACGCGTTATCCACGCGGCCAAGGCGTTCACAGCAGGTGACGCGCCGGGCATGCGTGCGCTGAACCCAGAATGGGACATGGCATTCCTGAAGATGATGCAAAGCGATCTGCTTGCCGTGGATCGTCTGAGCAATGAGGACATTTCGCGTGACGCGGGCAAGAGCGCGCACGAGATCCGGGCATGGGTCGCAGCGTTTGCCGCACTTTCCGCGTTTGGTGAGTATGCGGCTGAAATCGACTTCTATCGGGCCATACCTGAGTGGATCGCCGGGTTCGCCTACATGCATGCGGCACCCAAGGCGCAAGGAGAGAACAAATGAGCAAGCAAGCTATCGCGGAACGACTGCGGATTGCAGAAGCGACCCGCCAAACTATCGCTCCGGTACGGGCGGGAGTGACGGTCCCTGCGGTTCATCCGGAAATCGCGCTTGACGATATGGCAACGGCCTATGCGGTGCAGCAGATCAATGTCGAGGCGCGTGTCGCTCGCGGCGAGCGCATCGTGGGTCGCAAGATCGGTCTGACTTCGTTGGCGGTACAGAAGCAATTGGGCGTCGATCAACCGGACTTCGGTGCACTGTTCGCGTCGATGGCGTACGGCGACAGTCAGCCGATCCCGCTTTCGAAACTGATCCAGCCGAAGGTCGAGGCCGAAATCGCATTGGTGCTGAAGCGCGATCTGACGCACGAGCGTCATACCTTTGCCGATCTGATCGGAGCGACGGACTACGCGGTGGCGGCCATCGAAGTCGTGGACAGTCGAATCCGCAACTGGGACATCAAGTTCGTGGACACGGTTGCCGACAACGCATCGAGTGCCGCGTTCGTTTTGGGCTCGCGTCCGGTCCCACTCTCGCAGCTCGATCTCACCGCGTGCGCGATGAGGCTCGAATCCGAGGGGGAAGTGCTCTCCACAGGCAACGGCGCGGCGTGTCTGGGTAATCCGCTCAATGCCGCGGTATGGCTCGCAAATCGTATGGCTGCACTGGGTGCGCCGCTGCGTGCGGGCGATGTGGTTCTTACCGGTGCGCTGGGACCCATGGTTGCCGTGACCGCGCCCGGCACTTACACGGCGGTAATCGAAGGGCTGGGCTCGGTCCGCGCAACTTTCATCGAGTAACGAATATGGCGAAGAAACTCAGAGTAGCAATCATCGGGTCGGGTAACATCGGCACCGACCTGATGATCAAGATCATGCGCAATAGCCAGGTGCTGGAAATGGGCGCAATGGTCGGTATTGATCCGAAATCGGATGGTCTGGCTCGTGCGCAGCGTCTGGGTGTTGCGGTCACCCATGAGGGCGTTGAAGGCCTGACCCGCTTGCCCGTGTTCAAGGACATCGATTTCGTGTTCGATGCCACGTCGGCTGGCGCTCACGTGAAGAACGACGCATTCCTTCGCACGCTGAAACCCGGCATCCGCGTGATCGATCTGACACCCGCTGCAATCGGACCGTACTGCATTCCTGTCGTGAACGGTGAAGCGAACGTCGATGCACTCAACGTCAATATGGTGACGTGCGGTGGTCAGGCCACGATTCCGATGGTTGCGGCGGTCTCGCGCGTGGCAAAGGTCCACTACGGCGAAATCATCGCCTCGATCTCCAGCAAGTCGGCAGGTCCAGGCACCCGGGCCAACATCGACGAGTTCACGGAAACCACCTCGAAGGCAATCGAAGCCGTGGGTGGGGCATCGAAGGGCAAGGCCATCATTGTTCTGAACCCGGCTGAGCCTCCGGTCATCATGCGTGACACGGTTTACACCCTGTCGGAACTCGCAGATCGTGATGCCGTTGAGGCATCCATTGAAGAGATGGCCAGGGCCGTGAACGCTTATGTTCCGGGCTATCGTCTGAAGCAGAAGGTGCAGTTCGATGAAGTTCAGAATCTGAACATCCCCGGACTCGGCAAGTTGAGCGGTCTGAAGACCTCGATCTTCCTCGAAGTGGAAGGGGCTGCACACTACCTGCCCGCTTATGCAGGCAACCTCGACATCATGACCAGCGCCGGTATGCGTACCGCAGAGCGCATGGCTCAATCCATGATCGGCGCATAAGGGGACCGCAAATGACTCAGGGCAAGAAACTCTACATCTCGGACGTGACGCTGCGCGACGGTTCGCACGCGATTCACCATCAGTACTCGATCCAGAACGTGCAGGAGATCGCACGCGCACTGGATAAGGCGAAAGTCGACTCTATCGAAGTCGCACACGGTGATGGTCTGCAAGGCTCGAGCTTCAACTACGGCTTTGGCGCACACTCGGACCTGGAGTGGATCGAGGCGGTTGCCGACGTGGTGACGCATTCGACGATCGCGACCCTGCTGCTGCCCGGCATCGGCACCATTCACGATCTGAAGGCTGCCTACCGGGCGGGCGCGCGCGTAGTTCGTGTTGCTACCCACTGCACGGAAGCCGACGTTTCGAAGCAGCACATCGAATACGCACGTGAACTCGGCATGGATACCGTGGGTTTTTTGATGATGAGCCACATGACTACGCCGGAAGCACTGGCCGGGCAGGCGAAGCTCATGGAAAGCTACGGCGCCACCACGATCTACGTCGTGGACTCGGGCGGTGCGCTGTCGATGCAAGACGTCCGTGATCGCTTCCGTGCGCTGAAGGCGGTCCTCGATCCCGCAACGCAGACTGGCATGCATGCCCACCACAACCTGTCACTGGGTGTCGCAAACTCCATCGTTGCCGTGGAAGAAGGTTGTGACCGTATCGATGCATCGCTCGCCGGCATGGGCGCTGGCGCCGGTAATGCACCGTTGGAGGTATTCATCGCCGCAGCAGAGCGCATGGGCTGGAATCACGACACGGATCTGATGACGTTGATGGATGCAGCTGATGACATCGTGCGCCCGCTCCAGGATCGTCCGGTTCGTGTAGACCGCGAAACGCTGGCCTTGGGCTACGCAGGCGTGTATTCGTCGTTCCTGCGTCACTCGGAAGTCGCGGCCAGCAAGTACGGTCTGAACACCGTGGACATTCTGGTCGAGCTGGGCAAGCGCCGTATGGTTGGCGGCCAGGAAGACATGATCGTTGACGTGGCTTTGGATCTGCTTAAAGCGAAAAAATAAAATCGGCGACGGTTAGCCGTCACGCTCGGAGGCGACTCCCTCCATTGCAGAGGGAGTCATATATCGCGGTCCCCAAGGACACAGCGCTAAACACAGCGCCCGTAAATCTGGCGGGTGCTGACAGGCGAGGAGAAACCAGAAGTGAAGATCAAACCATTTGCACTACTGATCGGTTCGGTGGTGGCGATCAACGCCAACGCTCAATCCGTTCAGATCTACGGTCTTATAGACTCGGGTGTCATGTACACGTCGAACGTCGGTGGCAAGAAATTGGTGTCCATCGACCCGGATACTCAAGCACCGGACCTGTTCGGTTTGGTGGGCGGTGAAGATCTTGGCGGCGGCACCAAGGCGATCTTCAAGCTGGAAGGCCAGTTCAACATGAACAACGGCGCCATGATCAACGGTCTGTTTGGCCATACGGCATACGTTGGCCTCAAGGACGAAAAGTGGGGGACGCTGACCGCCGGTAACCAAATCGACTTTATGTTCGATTCGCTGGTTGCACAGCGCTGGGGTCCCGCATTCCCCGTTGTCAATGCAATGAACCTGCGCCAAAGCTCGTTCCAGGGCCTCAATAGCCCGCGCGGCGGTCCCGGCAACGGCTCGTTCGACTTCGACCGTCTCCTGGGATCGGCAATCCCGAACGCCATCAAGTACACGAGCCCGACGTATAACGGCTTCTCTTTCGGTGGTCTGTACAGCTTCGGCGGCGTCGCAGGCAACTTCGGTTCGAACTCGGCACAGAGCTTCGGTGTGAACTACCGCAATGGTGGCTTCTCGCTGAATGGCGCATACACGTATATCAAGTATCCCTCGCTGAACGACGGTAATGACGGTATTCGCAACTTCGGCGTTGGCGCTTCGTACATCCTGGGCGCTGCTGAATTCGCTGCGCTGTATACGAATACGGCGAATACGCAAAATAGCGCACGCATCGACGTCTACGAAGGGGATTTGACGTATGAACTGTCCACTCCGCTGCACGCTCACTTCTCGTACCAGTACCAAAAGGGCAACGACGTGCTGAACGAGCAGCACGTGAATCAGGAAACGCTTTCGCTGGTCTATCTGCTGTCGAAGCGCACGAGCCTGTATTCCACGCTGGCGTTCCAGCAATCGTCCGGTGGGCCGGCATGGATCCTGATGGCTGCAGGTCCGGCTTCGGGCGGCCGTCAAACTACATTCAGCCTCGGTCTGATTCATTCTTTCTGATCCAGAGCGGACACATAGAGACGGTTCCTGACGCACTGTGCGTCAGGAACATTTTAAGGAGACACGAATGGGCAATGAAGGCCGATACATGCGCGCTGCGCGCCTCCACGACAACACGTCGGGCAAGTTCAGCATCGATACGATTCCGTATCCGACGCTCAAGCGCCCGACCGACGTCGTCGTCAAGCTAAAAGCTTCCGGCATCGTTCCGAATCTGGGCAATGTGATCACCAACTACCGTTCGGAAAAGCCGTATCTGGCGCATGCGGCACTGCCCGCCATCTACGGCCTGGACGCAGCCGGTGTCGTGGCTGAAGTCGGTCCGGCGGTGACGGGCCTCAAGGTCGGCGACCGCGTGTACATCAATCCGGGCCGTTCGTGCGGTTCGTGCCACGCCTGCCGCGTAGGCGAGCCCATCAACTGCGAAGCCTACGCATTCCAGGGCTACTTCGGCTTCGGACCGAAATCGCAGTTCCTGTATGAAGAGTACCCGTACGGTGGCCTCAGCGAATACGCTACGGCGCCCGCAGAAGGACTGGTGAAACTCGGCGACAAGGTTTCGTTCGAAATCGGCGCGCGCATGGGCTATCTCGGCACGGCCTATTCGGGTCTGCGCAAGGCACAAGTCGCCGCCGGCAAGTCGGTGATGATCATCGGCGGAACGGGCACGCTGGGCCTGTGCGCCACGCTGATCGCACGTGCCATGGGCGCGACGAAGATCCTGGTCGTGGCTCGCAACGAGCAGACGCTGGCCCAGGTCAAGGCAATCGACCCGGCCCGTATTCTGACGTACTCGGTCGCCAACGGTTCGTCGGGCCTGGCTGCATGGGCCAAAGAGCAGACGGACGGCGTGGGCGTCGATTCGGTGGTGGACGCTATCGCTCCGGGTCCGAACATGCAAGTCACCAAAGATGCATTCGGTGCTCTGCGTCGCGGCGGCAAGCTCGTGGAGATCGGTGCCCAGATCAACGAAGTGCCGGTAAACATGCACGAAATGATGTGTTCGGCGTTGTCGGTGATCGGCTCACTCTGGTTCACGGTCGGCGAAGGCCAGGATCTGGTCGCGATGATCGAAGCAGGGACGCTCGATGTGTCGTCTTTCAAGAACCACACCTACACGCTCGATCAAGCAAATGAAGCGCTGGAAGACGCAGCAAAGCGCGTCACGGGCTTCGTCAACGTCGTAGTGATTCAAGACTAGGAGATAGACGAAATGGTACGTCGCGTTGTGACCGGCCAAATCAATGGCAAGTCCGTTATCTTGAGCGATTCCGAAGAACCGGGCCATGCGTTCGCAGCCGTTTCCGGTTTCAGGACCACGCAGATTTGGGCAACGAGTCCCGAAACCGTGCTTCCGCATTCGGCAGGGGACCCCGTTGCCGCCGCAGCCACAGTGATGCCAGCGCTGAACGGAACGCGTCTGATGATCGTGCAGTTCCCGCCTGACGCCGTGATGGCTGATCCCGCGTTCGATGGCGCTGCCGCCGGCGCCGAGTATGCGGCGATCCTGCCGGGTCTGGCTGAATGCTTCGAACCCGATGGCTCGGGCTTTCATATCACCGACTCGGTTGACTACGACATCGTCCTCAGCGGCGAACTCTGTCTGGAACTCGATGACGGGGAAACGCGTGTTCTGAAAACCGGCGATATCGTGGTTCAGAACGGTACGCGTCATGCATGGCGTAACAAGAGCAATGCACCTGCCGTGATGGCTTCGATTCTGATTGGAGCCGTGCGGAAGGCCTGACCAGGTGCCGAAGTGGGGGAATGAAAAATGAACGCTCAACAGACTAGTCACAATGACCATCACGCACACCATGCACAGCGAAAGACCAAACGCGTCGAAAGGCTGGAATGGAGCGATGCTTTGCTACTCGGGCATGGCCCTATGGATGATGAACATCGTGAGTTTGTTCAGGTTGTCACTGCATTGCGCAATAGTACGGCGCACACCGCTTTGGCTGCTCTCGATGCAGTGGAGAAACATTTGATTGCCCACTTCGATCTTGAACATGCGTGGATGGACAAAACGGGCTTTCCCGACGTCTATTCCAGGTGCCATCGAGATCAACACGACGAAGTGCTTGCTTCAGTGTTTCAGGTGCACCAACTGGCAGCTATCGGTCAGATTAGGCTGGGCGCCGTGCATAGGCTCGCACAATCGCTGATGGATTGGTTTCCGGGCCACGCGGACTATATGGACTCGTCCTTGTCCGCGTGGATCAACGGTAAAACGCACGGCGGCCAGGCTGTGGTATTGCGGCGCAATCTGGTGCACGAGGAGCGGGTGCCTGACGAATCACAGGCAGAGGCCGCGTAATTCGCTGTGACAAAACGGAGACAAAGATGTTGATGAAAGGGAAGACTGGTCTGGTGACCGGCGGCGGTTCCGGAATGGGCAGGGCGGCAGCACTGGAACTCGCCAGGGAAGGGGCCGCGGTTGTTCTCGCCGGTCGTGACGAAGACAAGCTGGTTTCCGTCCAGAAAGAAATCGAAGCCCTGGATGGTCAGGCGGCAGTCTTCCGGGCGGACGTTTCGAAGCGAGAAGACAATCGAGTGCTGGTTGAATTCGTGGAAAAGACGTTCGGTCGCCTCGATTTCGCATTCAACAACGCCGGCGGGCACGGGGACTTCAAACCCATTCACGAAACGCCAATCGATGAGGCGGAATGGGTGATCGATCTGAACTTCAAGGGCGTCTATTACGGTGTCAAGTACCAGGTCGAAGCGATGCTGCGTTCTGGTGGGGGCGCCATCGTCAACAACGCTTCGATCTTTGGATTGCGCGGTATGGATGGCATTGCGCACTATGTGGCGGCCAAACACGCGGTGGTGGGACTGACACGTGCAGTCGCCAAGGAATACGCGGTTCGGAACATTCGCGTGAATGCAGTGTGTCCGGGAGCCACCGAGACGCCGAACTACATGCGCAGCACCGGCGGCGATGTCCATCTGCTGGATGCAATGATTCCGATGCATCGAATCGGTCAGCCGGACGAGGTTGCGAGTGCTGTGATATGGCTACTGTCGGATCAATCTCGATACGTGACGGGAACGACCCTGAGCGTCGACGGCGGCATGACGATCTGACGTTGCAGGACCGGGTTTTGTAGACGGCGAAAATACGCTTGTGTCTATTGTATTAATCGGGGAATTGACCTTTGAAGAGCCTCACGATCAAGGCGCGACTGATCGCCGTCATGACTGCATTGAGTGTGCTGCTGCTAGCCGGGGGCCTGATGGGGCTCTGGAGCATAAGTAGAGTCAACGATTCGCTACACGAAGTCTACGAGGCGAGACTGGTTTCCATTCAACGTATCGATTTAATGAACACAGCGCTGAATCGTCTGCGATTCACCATTGCGTCCTCGGCGCTGGATACGAAGCAAGCGTATATCGATGCGAAGCTTCAGAGCTTCAAGAGCGATATGAAGAGCGGGGATCAAGCTTGGGCGGATTACACGAAGAACCTGACTCCTGAAGAAAAAGAGGAGACTGACGCTTTCGTGCCGGTATTCGGCAAGTTCGTTGTCGGAGTAGTGCAGCCGGCTATGGCAGCTATGGCAGCCCACGACATATCAGCGATTGACGATATCTCACGAGGGCCGTTGGAAGCCCTTTATGAGCCAGTGCAGGATGGACTGGACCGGTTGGTGCATCTGGAGGGCGAACTGGCTAAACGCGAGTACGAGCGCTCGCAGCAAAACTACCAGATCGTGCGAGTCCTCTGTATTGTCGGCGTGCTTGCCGGTGGGCTGATGGCATTCGGATTTTCCGCCTGGATGATTCGTGCGATTTCCACTCCGCTCAATACGGCGGTGCAGGTTGCGCAGAACGTGAAGAACGGGAATCTGACCCAACGAATCGACACGCATTCTACGGATGAGACGGGACGAGTTCTGGGCGCCCTGGCCGACATGAGCCAGAGCCTGAGTCGCATCGTGAGCGACGTGCGAAATTCTTCGAACTCGATCAGGAACGCATCGGTTCAAATTGCGCAGGGCAATCAGGAGTTGAGTTCCCGTACCGAGTCGCAGGCAGCTTCGCTGGAAGAAACGGCCGCATCGATTGAACAATTGAGTTCGACGGTGCGCCTCAATGCCGAAAACGCGATCCAGGCCGATACGTTGGCCCGCAGCGCCTCTGAAGTTGCGGCCCGTGGCGGCCAGGCTGTGACCCGTGTTGTCGAGACCATGCAGGACATCAATCGCAGCGCTAATTCGATTTCAGACATCATCGGGACGATCGAAGGCATCGCCTTCCAGACCAATATCCTGGCACTGAATGCTGCGGTCGAGGCTGCACGAGCTGGCGAAGAAGGTCGTGGATTTGCCGTGGTTGCGGGTGAGGTTCGTTCGCTGGCTCAACGTTCGGCGGGTGCTGCAAAGGAGATCAAAGACCTGATCGATGATTCGGTTGGCAAAGTCGGTGCCGGTACGCGGCTGGTTGACGAAGCAGGGACAACCATGA
Organism: Paraburkholderia sp. EG286A; assembly: GCF_040965375.1. Classification (NCBI taxonomy): domain Bacteria; kingdom Pseudomonadati; phylum Pseudomonadota; class Betaproteobacteria; order Burkholderiales; family Burkholderiaceae; genus Paraburkholderia; species Paraburkholderia sp. EG286A. Next base: position 543,715 of record NZ_JBFRCB010000005.1, on the reverse strand, counting down.
AGGAGGTGGTGCAAAGCATCACCCGGGTAGCGGACATCATGGGGGAAATCAGTTCTGCGAGTCAGGAGCAGGCTCAAGGCATCGAGCAGATCAGCCAGGCCGTGACCCAGATGGATCAGCAGGTGCAGAGTAACGCGGCAATGGTTGAACAGGCTTCGGCCGCGGCGCAACAACTGCGAGACGAATCGGCTCAACTTTCACGGACAGTAGCCATTTTCAACGTTTGAGAACAAATATGAGCTTGCTTTTCAATGAAGTGCAGACCAGCCATGAGGTAGCGGTCGAGGTCGACGGCACCAGGTACAAGGTGCATTACAACGACATCGGGGACAGCGAGGATCCCGTGGTGGTCATGCTCCACGGTTCGGGCCCCGGCGCCACCGGCTGGGCCAACTACTATCGAAACATTGACGCGTTTGCTGATGCGGGATACCGCCTGCTACTGATCAATATGCCGGGCTTCGGCAAGAGCGATCCGGTCGTCATCGACCGAGGCTCCCGCTCCGAATTCAACGGTCAGGTCGTTCGCGCGGTTCTGGATCAGATTCAGGTCGATAAGGTCAGCGTGGTCGGCAATTCGATGGGTGCCCACTCGGCGACGGCGTTTGCCTTGAAGAACCCGGAGCGGGTCAACCGTCTGGTTTATATGGGCGGCGGTACCGCCGGGCCCTCGATGTTCGTTCCGCAGCCGGCTGAAGGGATCAAGCTCCTGAACTTCGTGTACAGGGAGCCCACGCTCGAAAATGTCAAGCGCATGATGAATGTGTTTGTCTACGATGCCTCGGCCCTGACCGACGATCTGCTGCAACAGAGGGTGGACAACATGCAGGCCAGCAAGCACCACCTGGATAACTGGGTGAAGAGCATGGCCGCGAACCCGAAGCAATTCTCGGACTATCAAACGCAACTCCATGAGATCAAGGCGCCTGCACTGATCGTCTGGGGGCGGGAAGATCGCTTCCTTCCCTACGACATGGGTCTTCGTCTGATGGCGGGTCTCCCCAATGCCGAATTCCATATGTTCAACCGCTGTGGTCACTGGGTGCAGTGGGAACACGTGGACAAGTTCAATCGCATGGTGCTGGACTTCCTGTCCAACTAAGCGCCGCTTGTGTGGAGGCCATCGCGCGGCGATCCGCTTCGGTCTCGGCCAACCGGGGCAACCGGCCGATCGCCCCGTTGTCGTGCCAGAAGTCTTGCCGAAACGGCTTCATGCCGAAGCCGTTACGCCCGCACGAAGGCAAGTAAATCCGCGTTGAGCACCTCCGCATTGACCGTCAGCATGCCGTGCGGAAAAGACGGGTACGTTTTCAGTGTTCCGTTCTTTAACAGCTTGATCGACTTCAGTGCCGCGTCGGCGATCGGTACGATCTGGTCGTCCTCCCCATGCAGTACCAGTGTCGGAACAGTAATCGCCCGAAGATCTTCGGTCTGGTCGGTTTCCGAGAAGGCCTTGATGCCCTCATAATGCGCCTTCGCACTTCCCATCATCGACTGGCGCCACCAGTTGTCGATCACGCCTTGATAGACCTTTGTGCCGGGTCGATTGAAGCCATAGAAGGGGCCGGCCGCGACATCGAGGAAGAACTGCGCCCGATTGTCGGCAAGCGCTTTTCGAAAACCGTCGAATACGTCGGTCGAAAGGCCTTCTGGATTGGCTTCAGTCTTGAGCATGAGCGGAGGCACGGCACTGACGAGGATGGCTTTGGCTACGCGTCCAGCGGGCTGCCCGTGTTTCGCCACGTAACGCGTTGCCTCGCCGCCGCCCGTCGAGTGGCCGATATGCACCGCGTTATGCAGATCGAGTGCTTCGACAACCGCGAAGGCATCGGCAGCGTAGTGGTCCATGTCATGCCCGTCCGAGACCTGCGACGAACGACCATGACCGCGGCGATCATGCGCTATTACGCGGTAGCCCTTCGCAAGGAAGAACAGCATCTGCGCATCCCAGTCGTCGGAAGACAACGGCCAACCGTGATGGAAGACGATGGGCTGGGCGTCTTTTGGACCCCAATCCTTGTAGAAGATGTCGACGTTATCCGTCGTCCTGACGTACGGCATGGTTACACTCCTTTGACGTGATCCGGGCGATAGCGGTCGTCATGATCCGGCGCCCGACCGGCAGAAATCACCTTTCGGCGAAAAAGCGCAAAGCGTGAATGAAACAAATCGATGAGAAGGCAGACGTCGTGAGAAAAGGCGTATCGTCTGAAACAGAGTAGCAGTCCGGCAAGCGATTCAAGCCATTCGGACTGTTGCTACGGGGGCAACACGGTGAGCCATTCGAGGGCGCTACCGCTCGTTCTGCGATGCACCTACGATTTGCTCCACCGATCGTCCGCAAGTCGCTCGGTCTGAAGATAAACGCCGCGGCCCGGCACTCACGAAGCGCTGCCGTCCGCGATTATCCGCAATCGTATTGCGGTGACGATTGCCGTTTCCCGCGCGATTGCTGCGTTCATGGCAATATTCGATTCTCGGTAACCCGCTCGCCCGGCGAGGGTTTTCATTCAGGGAATCGTTTCTATGGACGACGACGCGTGCGTCTTTAATGGTCTGCGCCCGCGATTGCAAAAAATCGCGTATCGAATGCTCGGCTCGGTGGCCGAGGCCGAAGACATCGTGCAGGACGTCTGGCTGCGCTGGCACGCGGCCGACCGGGCAACGATCGAGAACGGCGAAGCGTGGCTGGTCGCGGTCACGACTCGCATGTCGATCGACCGGCTGCGTGCCGCAAAAGTTCAGCGCGAATACTACACGGGCATATGGTTGCCGGAACCGGAGATGACTGACTCCCCGACCACGCCGGAGCAGGCGAGGGAGCGTGCCGATGAAGTATCGGTGGCGTTTCTGCTGCTGCTCGAGCGGCTCACTCCCGAGGCGCGCGCGGCGTTCCTGTTGCGCGAGGTGTTCGACGCCGACTACGTGGAAGTGGCGCAGGCCATCGGGAAGAGCGAGGCGGCGTGCCGTCAGCTCGTGAGCCGCGCAAAAGCGCAATTGCGCGACGAGCGGCCGCGTTATGCGGTCTCGCGCGAAACGCATCGGCGGCTGCTGGAGGGGTTCGCGCAGGCAATCGAATGCGGCGACTTCCACTCGATCAATGCGCTGCTCTCCGAGGACGCCATGCTGATTGGCGATGGCGGCGGCAAGGTGACGAGCTTCCCGAAGCCGATGGTGGGCGGCAGACGCATCGCGCAACTCTTCTACGCATCGCATCTGCGTTTTCGCAGCGCCATGCAGTTCAAGCTCGTACTGCTCAATGACCAATGGGCGCTGCTGCGCTATTTCGAGGGCCAGCTCGAATCGGCCCAGTCGTTCGAGACGGACGGCGATCGCATCGTTCGCATACATGTGCAGCGCAACCCCGAAAAGCTGGCGCGCATCGCGGCTGTACACGGTAAGGTCTGATTCCCTGCATCGCGCACGCCTGAGAAGTGGCCCATCGATAAAAACTTCCGGCGTTGCGTCACAAAGGAGCGCATTGGCACGTCTAGTCATCAGGGACACTACGACTCTCACTTCCATGACAGACTATCCATCGCGCCCTTCGAGCGGCGCCGACGATCCGCTGGCGAGCAGCTTCGCTACCAGTTATGCCGGCGTCGTATCGTTTCTCGCGGTCGCGAACGAAGGCAGCTTCGCGCGTGCAGGCGACCGCCTGGGCATTGGTCGCTCCTCCGTGAGCCGCAACGTTCAGAAGCTCGAAGCCCAGCTGGACGCGCGCCTTTTCCAGCGCACGACGCGCAGCACCTCGTTGACGCGCGAAGGCGAGCTTTTCTACGAGAACTGTCAGCCAGGCCTTGCGCGCATCGCGCAGGCGCTCGAAGACATGCGGGAGTTGCGCAACGGACCGCCGCGCGGCCATTTGCGCATCGCCTCGACGCCGGGTTTCGGACGCAAGGTCGTGGCGCCGCTATTGCGAGGTTTCCATAAAGGGTATCCCGACATATCGCTCGAACTGCTGCTGAACGACCGGCCGGCCGATTTCACCTCGGATCGCGTCGACGTGTCGTTTCGCGACGGACGCATGGAGGACAGCGGCATCGTCGCGCGCCGGTTGATTCCCATGCAGATGATCGTTTGCGCGGCGCCTGCCTATGCGCGCATGTATGGTTTGCCGCGTCACGTCGCAGAACTGGGCGTTCATCGCTGCATCAATCTGCGCACGGCAACGGGACGCGTGACGGAGTGGGAATTCAAGGTGGATGGCCTCGCTCAACGATGCCAGCCCGTCGCGCTTCACACGTTCAACGACCCCGATCTGGCCTTGGAGGCGGTACTCGACGGCCTGGGACTGGCGCAACTGCCCGCGTACCAGGTGTGTGAACTATTGCGTGACGAGCGGCTCGTTAGCTGCCTCGGCCAGCATGCTCCTGACGACGGCGGACACTACCTCTGCTATCTCAGCCGCAAGCTGCTTCCGGCGCGCATTCGCGTGTTCGTCGATTACATGACGGAACACACGCGTCTGCTCGACCTCGAGTGTACGATGCCGGTCGCCATGGCCCGGACAGTCGAGCCGCAGCCGGCATGATGGTGGCAGGGACGATTTCGACGCATGAAACGGAACGCTTCACGCCGTACACGAAGATGGCGCGACAGGGTATCGAGAACGTCGTGGCGCTCGCGGCGCCAGGAGAGGCTGACTGAGCCCTCAGGCTGCGCGTTCCGGTGCTACATCGCGATCTTCCCCTGCGTGGACTCCTCTGTCTGTTCGCCCAGCATCGATCGAAGATCGCGCTCGATCTGCGCGCACAACGTCGAGATCGGCACGTCGTTCGCGCTGCCTTCGAATGGATTTTCCGTGCTGTCGCCCACCTGGTCGAGCGAGGTGTACATCCACGATACCGCGACGCTGCACGGCACGACGAGCCATATCATGTTGCCGTGCATAAAGCCGCTCACGCTCGCGTTGAGCTTGTCGAATTCGCTTAACAAGCCAAACGGAAAGAGCAGGCAGAAGAAGCGGACGAACAATGCGCTCACGGTCGAGTATTGACGAGGATACGGAAAGTTCTTCAACTGCTCCGCCTTTGCCTGCAGCGTAACGAAGTCGCCCAGGGTGCGTTGAAGTTCCAGATAGAACGACAGATTCAGTTTTCCGGCCGTATGGAGCTTTTGCAGGAGCGCGCTTTGGGTGTTCAGAAACGCGGCCGCCACATTTGGGGAAGCGAGCGCGCGCGCGGTTTCTGGAGCAGACAAATAGGAGCCCAGCGCGTCGTCGAGACTTCTTTCCCATTCCGGTACTGTGTAGTAGCGACGGAATTCAGCGTTGAATGCCTTGCTCATGCTTTCCCATACGCGTGGGCGGCGCAGCGCGTAACGCAGCGCGGTCAGCCAGGCGAGATGGCGGTCGATCAACTCGCGGCTGATGCTTTCGTCGTTCGGAAAATCGCGGGCAAGCTGCCCCCAGCGCCGGCTTGCGCTAACGATGCCGCTCCAGATTTCCTGCGCATCCATCGCCCGGTTGTAGGTCTGAACGTTCTTGAAGCCGACGATGAACGATGTGGCGGTGCCAAGCAGAACGACGATCGTGAGTGGCACCGATAGCCACGTCATGCTGAAAAACCTGAACAGGATGACGGGCAGCGTGCCCCAGATCGCGAGCGCATAGATTTGCCTGCGGGTCCAGAACAGGAATTCGGACAACTTATAGGACTTGCCGAGATGCATGTCGTATTCGCCTCGCGACGCGGTGAATGATTCGCTGCGCGGATGAACCGCATGACGCCGGTCCCCCGCCTTGATTAGACGTTCGACACGCGTGACGTGTGACATCGAAACCGCAATTGTCCTTGGCATGAGCGCGTGCTCAAGCGCGCAAATCCGATTGGTGCGGAAAAGACAACACGATGGAGCCGTGCATGCGGCTACCGCGAGGCACCGCACGAGCCTACGATTGACTTACGCGACGACCCTCGTTCGAGGCCGCAGGCAGTCGCGCTTCGACACTCATCTACGCAAGGAGAAATGCATGACGCAGCGTATCAACTACATCCAGCAGTCGCCGGAACTCTTCAAGAAGTTCATGGATTTCAGCAATCAACTGAAGGAGAGCGTGATCGAGGAGACGATTCGCGACCTCGTTTCGATCCGCGCCTCGCAGATCAACGGCTGTGGATTCTGCGTGGATATGCATGTGAAGGAAGCGCGCATGCACGGCGAGCGCGAACTGCGCATTCATCATCTGACGATCTGGCGCGACTCCACGCTGTTCGCGCCTCGTGAGCGCGCTGCTCTCGCATGGACCGAAGCGCTGACGAAGCTCGACGCGCACGGCGTCGCCGACGATATTTACGAGCGCGTGCGCACGCAGTTCTCGGAGAAGGAACTCTCGGACCTGACCTACGACGTGATGGCCATCAACGGCTGGAACCGCGCGAATATCGCGTTCACCACCGTACCAGGTTCGGCGGACAAGGCGTTCGGCCTCGACAAGGCCAATCTGGCCTGATTGCCCGCACTTTTGCACTTCGCCGCCGGCCCGCTTATGCGGGCCGCTTGACTGGAGGCTCATCATGTCCGGTTTCAAACATGCCGCTATCGCCGCGCTCCTCGCCACGCAGGCGTTGGTGTGCTGCGCGCAGGCCGCGCCGCCCGAAGCTATCGTCACGCCGCTCATGACCAGGGCGCTCGACGACTATCCGGGCAAGGAAGCGCTGATGATCAGCGTGGAGTATCCGCCGGGTGCGGTGGACCCCGTGCATCGGCACAACGCGCACGGCTTCATCTACGTGCTGGAAGGTTCGATCGTCATGCAGGTGAGGGGCGGCGAGCAGGTTACGCTTTCGCCCGGGCAGACGTTCTATGAAGGTCCGAACGACGTCCACACAGTCGGGCGCAACGCGAGCCAGACAAAGCCCGCGAAGTTCATCGTGCTGTTGCTGAAGGAGAAGGGCGCGCCGGTTCTCGTGCCCGCGAAATGAGCGGCGCTTTCGTCGCCCGGTTCGAACGCGGCGCGTTGGTGGGCAACCCGGTGGAACGCCGGGATCACGCGGTATTCCAGCCCGAGAGTTGAGCTGCGACGAATTCGACGAAAACGCGCGCGCGCGTGGGCATGTTCTTTCCGAAAGCATGAATGGCGTGCACAGGGACGCACGCCAGCGCCTGATCGGGCAGCACGGTCTGCAACCTCCCGGCGGCCAGGTCGTCCCGTACCGCGATTTCCAGTATCTGCGCGATACCCAGTCCATTCAAAGCCGCCACGCGCATTGTGTCGCCGTTGTCCGCGTCGAACCTGCCTTCGATGGACATGGAGGTTCCATCGGCGAAAATCAGAGGGTACGCCCTGCCGCTGAGCAGGTAGCGCACATGCCGATGCGCAGCGAGATCCGCAACCACACGCGGTGTTCCCCGCTCGCGCAGATAAGCAGGTGACGCCACCAACGTTAATGGAAGACTCGCGAGCGGCAGCGCATGCAGGCCGCTGTCTTCCAGCCATCCCGCTCTGATCGCAATATCGACGCGATCGCGAATCAGGTCGGCGTGGCGGTCGCTGACGCTCACGTCGAGTGCGAGTTCCGGATGGGTTGCCATGAGTTGCCGGGTGAGCGGGTCGAGCAACAGGCGGCCCAGTTCGCCAGGCAGGCTCACACGCAGCCTTCCCGTGGCGGAGGCCGGCGAGCGCAGCACCTCTTCCGCGCCTTCCAGGCCGCGCATGAGCGGCGCAACACGCTCGTAGTACGCCTGACCCTCGATGGTGAGAACGAAGGCGCGTGTCGAGCGTTGAAACAGCGTGACGCCCAGGCGCTTTTCGAGCCTCGCCACGCTCTTCGACACGGCGGACGGCGTTGTGCCCAACGATTGCGCCGCAACCGTGAACGAGCCCGTCTCGACTGCGCGAACGAATGCGGGGAGGCCGCTAAAATTTTCTGCGGACATGATGTGACAAACAGGAATAAGTGAAATTGCCGTTGTGTGACTTCAGTGATCCGGAGGCCATTGCTAAATTCTGACTGTACGCCGGACAGGCGGAATATAGCGGAGATAGCATGAATCGGTTCATCAACAAGGTTGCTGTCGTCACCGGCGCGAATAGCGGAATCGGCCTGGCCACCGCCAGGTTGCTGGTTGAAGAGGGCGCGCACGTCATCATGGTGGGGCGGCGCCCGGATGCCATCAATGCAGCCGTGGCTGATCTCGGCGACCGGGCGCTGGGCCTCACGGGGGACCTCGCGGACCCGAAAACGCACGACGAAGTGGCCGCGCTGGTGTCCCGGCGCTTCGGCGGACTTGACCTGTATTTCGCGAATGCGGGAATCAACACGATCGAGGCGTCGAGCGAAGTGAGCGCCGAATCCTATGATGCGCACTTCGCGGTCAACACGAGGGCGGTTTTCTTCGGCGTGCAGCGGATGGTTCCGCTCATGCGCGAACGCGGCGCCATTCTGTTGACGAGTTCAATCGCGAGCTCGAAAGTGTTCGAAGGGCACGCGGTTTATGCAGGCACAAAGGCCGCAATCGAAGCCTTCGCGCGGAGTTGGGCGATCGAACTGAAGGCGCGCGGCATTCGCGTGAATGTCCTGAGTCCAGGACCCGTCGACACGCCAATCCTTTCGAAGCTTGGTGTCGCGAATGACGAGCGGCCGGCGTTCGAGGCGGCCATAGCGGGGCGCATTCCGCTAGGCCGCCTCGGACGTCCCGGGGAGCTTGCGCGCGCGGCGCTCTTTCTCGCGAGTGACGATGGCAGCTTTATCAACGGCGTCAATCTGCGCGTCGACGGCGGCATGGCCCTCAATTGAAGTCACGCGTGACACCGCTCAGTTCGCCGCGCTCTGGTAGGTTGCGACATAGCGCGCGTGTGCAATGATCTTGCCATGCATCTGGAACGCCACGAGTGCCGGGCTCGACGCCGGACTCACATCGATATGCGGGACGTCGAGTGCATAAGCGGTGACGACATAGCGGTGGGGCTTGCCTTGCGGCGGACAAGGTCCGCCGTACTTCGATTCGCCGAAGTCAGTGAGCGTTTCGGTGACGCCTGCCGGCAGTCGCTGCGTGTTGCCGGAGGCACCTTTTTCCAGCGATGTCTGCGAAGCCGGGATATTGACCACGGTCCAGTGCGTCCAGCCGAGGCCGCCCGTCGGGGCGTCAGGGTCATGAATCGTCACGACGATGCTGCGCGTACCGGCCGGGACGTTCGACCACGAAATGCGTGGCGACACGTTCTCGCCGTGGCAGCCGAATCCGCTGAATACCTGTTCATTCCTGAAGCGGCCATGATCCAGTTCGGCGACTTGCAGGGAAAACGTTTCGGCGGTTGCGACTGCGGGCAGCGTTGCGAACAGCGCGAAAGCGCACACAGTCTTGAGTGGCTTGAGAAGCGATCGCATGGCAGGCTCCTGTGGATTGAGGAAAAGTCCGCTGACTTTTCCATCGAACAGTAACGCCCCGGGAGGCGGCACGAAAGCCGGATCCAGGCAATCACGGCGTTGCCTTGCATGCAACAAACACGCCCTCGTGCGTGTGGTAAAAATTATTCGTTCGCACGGTTCTGGACGGGTCACTTCGGCGAGGACAGAAGAGGGCAGTTGCTCCTCCACGCAAAACGCCATCCAGTTTTTCCGGTGAAATGCAATCTGGCTCTGCGGGGCAGGCTAATTCATGCTGTCCAAAGCAGTCCATCCGGGAGCGAAGTATGGCACTGTCACCGAACTCGCACGATCCTTCGGGGAATGCGCCGACCACCTCTGAGTCGCGACAGCACAACTTGCCGGTTTCCGACATGCGACCGGCCGATAGGGAGATGGCGCGGGTACTCGGGACCATACCGTTTCGCATGGCTCTGGATGCATCCGGCGCCGGGATTGCCCACTGGAAACATGAACCGCTGCACGATGTCGTGGAGCCCATGACTCACCACGTCATCATGGCATACAACGGTACCGTGCAGCGAATGGAGCGGCGAACGGGAAGATCGGCGGTGAGCGGAACGTTTCGTCCCGGCGTAGTGATCGTCATCCCGGAAGGATCGAGTTCCCGATGGGATATCCCGAAGCCTGTGGATGTCGTTCAACTCTATCTTCCACATGCAACGCTCGAGCGCGTCGCCAACGAAGCCGACGTCGCCACGCCGGTCGAACTCCTGGAGCGAACGGCGCAGCCCGATGCGGTTACGTCCCGTTTGCTCTTGAGCGCGGCAGATGCCGTGGGCGGCAATGAAGCGCTGGACACGTTGTTCCGGCAGCAACTGATAGACCTGCTGGCCACGCGCCTCCTGGCTGCACACACCGGCTCTCCAGCGGCGATTCAGCCGGTCAGGGGCGGCCTGGCGCCGAAAACCCTGCTTCGCTCGGTCGAACGCTTGCGTTCGGATAGCGATGCGGACGTGTCGCTCGCGGCGCTCGCCTCGGAGGCGGGCCTTTCGCGGTTTCACTTCTGCCGCGCCTTCAAGGAAAGCACCGGGCTTTCGCCTCATGCCTGGCTGCGCCAACACCGGCTCGAGCAGGCCATGAACATGCTGCGCGACACGGAAGCATCGGTCATGTCGGTCGCCGCGGCGCTTGGCTATGCCTCCCAAACTGCATTTACCGCGGCGTTCCGGAAGCTAACCGGAGAAACGCCGAGCGACTGGCGACGAAGCGCCTGTTAGCAGCGATCTCGCCACAGCCCCGTCAATCGCATGAAGCCAGCTCCTGGACGCCCTGTCCAGGCGCAGTCGGCAAAGCTCGTGGTTCGCAACAACGCACGTGTTAACAGCAATTGCTCTGCAATCAGGTCAATCGCTCTGGAGCAGTTGCGGGCGCAGTTCACTAGATTATGGCTGTGCCCACGACAACGAACGGCGGCGTCAAACCAATGCCCGACAAAGCTGTACGGCCCAGCTTTCGAACAGATTGAAACGAAAGATTGCTCTGCCGCGACCGTGTGCGCAAGTCGGTCAGCTTACCTAACTACAGGAACCCATCTCATGCGAATCGTCATCATAGGCGCCGGCTTCGCAGGCATGTACGCCGCACTTTCCGCGGCTCGCCTGCGCGACATCCGGGGCGCTTCGTCCGAAGAACTCGAAATCGCACTGGTGTCTCCGGAGCCGACGCTGGTGGTTCGCCCGCGGCTCTACGAACCGAACCCTGAAACCCTCACCGCGCCGCTGCTGGATGTGCTCGAGTCAATCGACGTGGTGTATGTGCAGGGCAGTGTCGAGACGATCGATACCGACTCCCGCACGATGCAGATTGCGACCGGAAACGGCTCGCGCAAATCGCTCGCCTATGACCGACTGGTCGTGGCCACTGGCAGCCGGCTGTTCCGTCCCAACGTTCCGGGTCTTGCCGAGCACGCATTCAGCGTGGACTCGCTCGACGACGCGGTCGCCCTCGACAAACACCTGCATCGCCTCGCCGGGCGTCCGCCTGCGAATGGGCGCAACACGGTCGTCGTGGCCGGCGGCGGATTCACCGGTATCGAGGCGGCGACGGAAATGCCGGCGCGGCTGCGCGAGATTCTCGGCAATGACGCGAAGACCCGCGTCATCATCGTCGATCGCAACAGCGCGATCGCGCCCGATATGGGTGCGGGTCCCCGGCCTGTCATCGAGGACGCATTGCGCAAGCTCGGTGTGGAAACCCGTCTCGGCGCCAGCGTCGCGTCGCTCGACGAATCGGGCGTGACATTGTCCAGCGGGGAACACATCGAGACGGAGACCGTGATCTGGGCAGCGGGCATGCGTGCCGCTCCGCTGACTTCGCAGATTCCCGCCGAACGGGACAATTTAGGCCGGCTACTGGTCGATCGCGATCTGCGCGTGCCTGGCGTTCAGGGCGTCTTCGCGACCGGCGATGCGGCCCGTGCCGCCTGCGACGAGGACGGCAACTACGCATTGATGTCGTGCCAGCACGCCACGCGCATGGGCGCCTTTGCCGGCAACAACGCCGCGGCGGAACTGCTCGGCGTTCCGGCCAGACCCTACCACCAGAAAGCCTACGTCACCTGCCTCGATCTCGGCGAGGCCGGCGCGCTGTTCACACGCGGCTGGGAGCGCAAGGTCGAGATGGTCGGCGACGTCGCCAGGAAGACGAAACGCGAGATCAACACCGTCTGGATCTATCCGCCGAAGGCCGAACGCGCCGCGGCGCTCGCGTCGGCAGATCCGGAACGTGTCACTGATCTCTGAACGCCCCACCCGCATTTCACGCGTGTTCCTCGCCGGAAGCGCGGCCTGCCCACGATCGAACGAAGGAGCTTTCGAAATGAATCAGATGATCCTCAACACCGAACAGGATGCAAACATGAACTCGAACAACCTCGGCAAGCCGGAGACCGGGGACCTCGTTCCGTCGCGTTACGCGCTGCGGATCGGCGAGATTGACGTGCTGGTGGTCAGCGACGGGGTGCTGCCGCTGCCAACGGCGACGATGGCCACCAATGCCGATCCGGCCGAGCGGGCGACCTGGCTGGACGACATGTTCCTGCCTCCGGATGCGTTCGACTGGCCGCTGAACGTTGCCTTGGTGCGTAGCGGCGACCAGAACATTCTCATCGACTCCGGATTGGGCGGCGAGTACCCGGGCTTTCCGCGGGCAGGGCAGTTGCCTTCGCGCCTCGAGGCTGCCGGCATCGAGCTGGCGTCCGTGACTGACATCGTGATTACCCACATGCACATGGATCACGTCGGCGGGCTGCTCGTCGACGGGGTGAAGGGGCGGCTGCGTCCGGATGTGCGGATTCACGTCGCCGCAGCCGAGGTCAAGTTCTGGGAGTCGCCCGATTTCTCCCGTACCTCCATGCCGCCGTCGGTGCCGCCGGTTCTTCGTTCCGCCGCCACACGCTTCTTCAACGAGTACCAGAGCCAGCTGCGGATCTTCGAGGAGGAGTCCGAAGTGGCGCGAGGGGTGATCGTCCGTCGCACCGGCGGCCATACGCCCGGGCACAGCGTGGTGTGCCTCGCGTCCGGTGGCGACCAGCTGACGTTCGCCGGCGACGCCATATTCCCGGTTGGGTTCGACCATCCGGACTGGCACAACGGCTTCGAACATGACCCCGAGGAGTCGGTGCGCGTGCGCATCGGTCTTTTGCGGGAGCTTGCGGCGACCGGCGGCCTGCTGGTCGCCACTCACCTGCCGTTTCCGTCAGTCGGCCGGGTGGCAGTCAACGGCGACGCGTTTCGTTGGGTACCGGTCTTCTGGGACTACTGACCACGAGGCCTCGCATACATACGGGTGGTGAAAGTGCAGGGCGCGAATACGCGGTCGACGACAGGACTTCGTACAGGCATCGTGCCCAGCATCTTTCGAGCCGTCGATGCGAGGATTTCCGCACAGGAGAACATCATGTTGTCGTATGCGTTGGTCGAACGGTTTGGCATACTGATCGTCTTTTTGAGTGTATTTGGATCTTCCCTTGGTTTGCCGCTTGCCGCTGCTCCGACATTGATCATGATCGGCGCCAACATCTTGCGTGCGACGGGCGGTGTGTCGTCAACCCTGATGCACCTGGTCGAGGTGATGGGAGCGGCCGTGATCGGTGGGGTGTTGGGCGACTTCGTGTGGTTCCAATGCGGCAAACGTTACGGCATTCACTCGTTCTACGCGGTCTGCAACCTGTTGATGGCCCGGCAGATGCCGATCGCGTACATCGAGCGTTTCTTCGGGCGTTGGGGGGTACGCATTCTCATCATCGCGCGATTCGTCCCAGGACTCTCATTTCTTTTGATGCCGTTGTGCGGTGCCTTGGCGGTGCGGTTACGCGTGTTCATTCTGCACGACGTTGCGGGCCTTGTTGTCTGGGCATCTATGGCATTGGCCACCGGAGCGCTGTTCGCATCGCGGATCGAGCGGACCGTTGCGCTTGTCTTGCGTTTCTGTTGCGCGATGTCGCGATGGGCTGCAGGTGAGTGATCGAGAGGCGGTGGGGGCGTCGGCTACCACGTACGGGCGCCGGCGATCTGAAACTGAGCGTTTCGAAGCGGCCGCAATTGAGCCATTTTCAACGGACTCAGCGGCACCGATTACGAAGACGTCGTCGCCGCCATGCGCTGATAGACGCGCAGCACCTCGTCGTTGTCACCCGGACGGCTGCCCTCCCAGTACAGTCGCCAGCCTCCGGCGGGCGGCTGTCCCTGCGCAGGTCGACCCTGTTCGATAAGCCAGTTGCAGGACGTGGCCTGAGGGTCCGCGGTGGGCTCGTGCATGACCCCGGCGAAGTAGTAGAGCATGGGCGCTTCAGACTCGCCGAGCCCGTTGCTCGCCATGCAGTCGCCGGCTTTCCAGGCGCCGTTCAGTGTGGCACGCAGATCCTCGAACGGTGCGCGATAGCTCTTCGCGACGTCGAGCCAGGGTAGCAGCAGCGTGCTGACGAGACCCCATGTGACGATGGCGCCCAGGCACCAGCTGAATACGCCACGCCAGTTGCCCGCTGACTTGAGCCTGGGCAGCAGCAATCCCCACCCGAGCGTGAGGGCGAGCGCCGCGATGATCAGCTTCGGCTGAATTGGCATCACCCAGTCGAGCGGCAGCCAACGGCCAAGCAGATGCAGGGCGCCGTGGGTGTCGGGGGAGGCCGTCATCGTCCACCATACGAACCATGCAAGCACTACGAACGCGCCGAACACGATACGGCTCGTCATGTCCCAAACGAGGTGCACCCGTTGCGGCAGATAGCGGACTCCCTGCATGGCCAGCAGGGAGAGCGGGGCGATGAACGGCAGGATGTAGAGTTCGCGCACCGTCGCCGACGCCTGCAGTACCGCGAAGCCGATCCCCGAAAACAGCACCGGCAGCGCAACTTCGGGTTCGCGTAGACGTCGCCATGCGCCGCCCGCAAGCGCCACGAGCGCGAGCGGCACGACTGGAAAGCCGACGGTCAACGCCGTGCGCAGCACAAACAGGTGCCCGACGTTTTCCGAGCCGAGCTGCGCCACTGAAAAGCCAAAGAAGCGGCCGATGTTGTTGTCCCACAGCCAGATCCTGAACAGCGTTTCGGAGCGCAGATAGAGGCAAAGCGGCCAGATCAGCGCGAACGGCGCGAAGTACAGCGCGGAGCGTGCCAGTGAGCGCGCAAAGCGGCTGCTACGGCACGCTGGGTAAAGCAGCATCGCCGCGCAGGTGGTCGCGCCGAACACGAGTGGCACGAACAGGCCTTTTGCCAGAAAGGCGATGCCGACGCCAACGCCGAACATCGCAGCGGCATGCCGGGCAGCGCGCCCTTGAATGCGGCTGTCCTCGCAGTCGCTGGACGCATGCTGTGAAGGGGGGGATTCTGGCCATGCGGGTCCAGTGTTGCAGTCTCCATCAGGAGAACGACGCAATCCGCCGCCCATCCGCAAGTGAGCGCAGACAAGCTCGTAAAGTGCGCCGAATGCCAGCGCAGCGCCGGCCATCAGCGCGACATCCGTCATCATGTCGTGGACATGCTTGACGACCACCAGCGTGCTGGCGAAGAGCGCGAGTGTTCCGGCCACGCGCGGGTCGGACCAGCGCACGGCGCCGGTAGCGCGCCAGGCGAGACGCGCCGTACAGGCAAGCGTGAGGGCAGCGAAGGCGACGCTCGCGAGACGGGCCGCGTCGTGCAGCGGCAGAGAGCGGCCGAACATCCACGCGAGTGAGGCTGCTACCCAATCGTAGATGGGTGGTTTTTCCACGAAGGGCTGCCCGGCGTTGGTCGGGACGACCAGATCGCCGGTGTCGAGCATGTGCTCGATGATGCCGAAGGTGTAGGTTTCGTCCTGCTTCCACGGATCGTGGCCGAGCGTGCCAGGCAGGAGCCAGGCGCAAACGAGCGCGAATGCAAGCAACCCGACGAACCAACGTGAGGCCGCCAATGCCCGCCCGCCTTTGCGGGCACGCGGTAATGCCGGGATCAATGGCGTGACGGGCGACGCCGGCCGGCTGCCCGTGGTCAACTCGCGCGGATGCGGCACGTCGAACCGCGCCGCGCCATGGGAGACGGAAACCTGTTCGATGCTGACCTTTGCGACGCCGGCGTCATCCTTACTTTCCTGCATGTAACTTCTGCTCCCGGCGCGCGACTATCTGGTCAGCACCTTTCGTTATGGCCGTCGACGGGACAGCTGCCACGAACAGGATTGTAGGCGCGGATTATTACCAAACATTACAGCCGGATGTAGCGTATTTGAAAGGTTTGCTTCCCACAATGCAACGAGATATCTGCGCAAGCCGTCCTGCTTAGCTGAATTATTGGCATCCCTAACAAAACGAGCGGCAGCGACGGTGCGGAACGTCGCAAAGACTCCTGTCATCGGTTGGTCACCCAGGCGATGCATTACCGGTGCATTGAGGCGATTCGGGGCACGACCGCTCCGTGGTTTCCGAAATGCGTTTCTGGTATTTGTCGGTGGGAACGGCCGATGCTGCGAAGTAGCCAACTGTTTGGGACATAGCGATGAGCCGCGTGCTGCTGGCTGACGACGATACAGCCTTTCGTGATGCGCTTCAGACATTGCTGGACGATGCCGGCCATGAAGTCACGACCGCTGGCAATGGCCTGGAAACGGTTTCGGCGGCCCTGGCGGTCACGCCCGAGGTGATCGTCTCAGACGTCCACATGCCCGTTCTCGAAGGGCCGGACGCCGT
Source organism: Paraburkholderia sp. EG286A (assembly GCF_040965375.1). Taxonomy (NCBI): domain Bacteria; kingdom Pseudomonadati; phylum Pseudomonadota; class Betaproteobacteria; order Burkholderiales; family Burkholderiaceae; genus Paraburkholderia; species Paraburkholderia sp. EG286A. Next base: position 527,183 of record NZ_JBFRCB010000005.1, on the reverse strand, counting down.
ATCCATGTTGCGAGCCATCCCACGGTTTTGCCATGTTTCAGTCATTCTCATGTCCGGCGACGACACAGACGCAAGTATTGTTGCCGAAGGCTTTCTCCATAAACCTTTCGACCCAGGCATGCTTCTCGATGCTCTTGCGAGCCTTTCAGCGCGCAAGAAGTGTGGCAGCGCAAGCGCGCTCCCGATGTCGCATGGCGTCGCGTACGAGGTGGGCGAAACGGGCATCCCATCGGCAATCGCGAATCGGCAGCATCAGCGCGTTGCGCGCGCCTGCGAACTGTTGGCCGAGCAGGAGCGCCGGATATCGGGGCTTGAAGGGCACGGTGTCCAGACCGAACTGGCAATCGATTTGTACGAGACCATGGTGTGTAGCACCGCGATGCTGACGCGCCTGGAGCAGATCACGGTGCCCGCGGCATTTTCCGCTCCATGCTGATCTTGCAATGGCGATGCAGATTGTCGGCGCGTGCACGGCCGGCGAAGGTGAGCGTGTCCTCTGACAACTTCACGCGGCATCGCTTGTCACTGTAACGACCTGTCGGCCTCACGTTACGCTATCACGCGCGGCAGCGACACCGAAAAAATGGTCTCCGTCTCATTCGACCGCGTTTCGATGGCGCCGTGGTGAGCCCTGGCGATCTCACTTGCGATAAACAAACCCAGTCCGAGGCTGCCCGATCTGTCGTCTTGATTTTGATCGCCTCGTCCTCGCTCCAGCGGATGAAAGATGCGGGCGAGCGTTGCGGGTTCGATCGCAGCGCCGCTGTTGCTGACGTCAATTCGGACATGCGTGACATCACCCGTCATCATCACGCGCACCGGTGTGTCCTGTGCCCCGTACTTGATGGCATTGAGAACAAGATTTCCCAGCAACTGCTGCAGGCGCTGGCTGTCCCAGACGCCCCGCAAGTCACCCGTCACGTGCAATTCAATCTTTCTTTCGGGATGAATGGCACGCAACTCGTCGAGTTCCTCGGCAAGCACGTCCGCCAGATCGATATGCGTAGGCGAGACGTTGATGCCCAGGCCCAGTTTTGTCCGGTTGAATTCCGTCAAGTCATCCAGCAATGCCTGCATCCGGGCCCCGCTGCGTATCAGGCGGCCGGCGGCCTTCGACACGTCTTCCCCGGCGTTCAGTGCTGCCAGATACGTTGAGGTTACCCGAATCGCCTGGAGGGGGCTGCGCATGTCGTGCCCCAGCATGCCAAGCAGGAGGTTCCGGTTCTGCTCGATCTGCATGTTGAACGAGGTGACCGATTCGGCGAGCGCCTGATCGATCGCCTCATTGAAACGAATAATGTCGTCGAGGTCGGGCACTTCCGGCGCGCAGGCGTCCATCCACAGACGAAGCACACTTGCGCGTAACGCTCGATACTCGGCGGCGAGCTGGTTAACCGTGAAGCCGGCCCGAGCCCTCAGAAAACCATGCGTTCGCGCGGAGGATTCGGACGTCCCTATCCGTGTGGGGCCCTGGTCTATTGATTTCTTCCGTTGGGCTTCTCTGGTCTGCGGCGTGCGCAAGTCTGCGGCTACGACGCGCAGCATTTGCTCCGCCTCTTCGCGTAACTCTACCGATCCCATAGCGGTCGACGCCGGCTGCAAGGTGGCTGCGAACGCCTCCCATGCCGCAAGTATCGCCTCCATGTCTCGCACGATAAAGTCTGCGAGCCGCATATCCGCCCCTCCATACGGTAAATGGGCTACTGCCGGAGCAATCAGCGTACTTATGTTACGCGCATATTGGTCACGGCCTACAATCGAAGGCGTGCCCGGCTTCTTCGTGACCGATCTATACGACGAACGCGGGCACGAGTTATGCGGCTCGCGCCGACAGGCGGCGAGGACGCCGCCCGCCAATTGCGGAGGGGAAAGTCATGAGGCCAACCGTGTTAGGCGTGTACGACAGCTACGCGAATGCGTGTTCGGGGCAGCGCGCACTGGGCGAGGCTGGGATAGCGCAAGCGGATATTGCCATCTACTCGATATCGGTTGATGCTCCTCGCGAAAAGGGGCCACGTGTCTATGTACAGGGTGCTGTCGATACGCACCACCACAAGAAAGTTTTCGATCGACTGGAGCAGTTGTTCACGCGCATCTTCACGAAAGGAGCGTATCCACCGGATGCGGAGGATTACAGGGAGTTCATCCGTCGCGGTGGCACGGTAGTCAGCGCCGATGTTTCCGAATCGCAGGTCGATCAGGCGATTGACACGATGATCCGCATGGGCGCTGCCGACATCGAGGAGCGCGCCAGCGCATGGCACGCCGGTTCTGCGAAGGCGCAAGGTCCGGAACACACAGCGCAGCCAGGCAGCGCCATGACCGGCGAACGCGCCAAGCCGCACGAAGTCACACATGGCTGGCACGGTGACACGCGGGCCGCATCGGCGGCGCGGCCGACGCCTTCCCCGGGCGCCCCTGCCGCAGCAGGGCGCGGTTCGACCCCGGCCGGGGAGAAACAGCCGCACACCGCGCAAGCGCACGACGGCAACGCCGCTGCGTCAAACGCCCAGCGTCCATCGGGGACGGGCTTCATGGGCGACCCGGGACTCGGCGGCCAGCATGACGACCAGCAGCCGTACGATAACGAATTTAGAAAGGACTACGACGCACATTACGCGAACACAGGTGCGTCATTCGACGAGTATCGACGTGCGTATTCACACGGCGCCACGCTCGGACGCGACGAGCGGTTTCGCGGGGCCGACTGGCAGGGCGTGGAAGCGAGTGCGCGCGCGAACTGGGAGTCGCGATATCCGGAAAGCGGATGGGAACGCTTCAAGACGGCTGTGAAGCACGGTTGGGAGCGTGTCAGGGGCGGCGGCTAGTCTGCAACTCGAATATTTGTCACCTGGCTAGCGGCGCGCCTGGATCTGGATGCATCGACAGATTTGATGCACGCCGCGAGAGCCGGGCCGATTTAGTTAAGACTCCTGCTATTTCTGCGAACGAAGCGGCGCCGGGTTCTGGGTGCATGGCGCGCGAGTCCCGTAACTCGTCTGCATGAATGCCCGCGCGAATATCAATCAGCCTGTTCCGGTTGCCAGTCCTGCGCTGCTCCAAACCCGCCCACGCAGGCCAGGCTTGCGAATTGAAAGGTGGGTATCCGCAATTACCCCAAGGAAAAGACGCTGGCATTTCTCTGCTGGGCGTACTACGATTGCGCCAAATGTTACCGGTTACAGTAAACGGTAACATTGCGATGAGCAAAGCCGCGCTTCACCCCGGCGCGGCCGAAAGCGACCACTATTAATAGAACAGGAGACACGAGATGAATCTGGCCACCAACGTGCGAAGCCGCTCCAGGGTTCGCTGGTGGGTTGCCGGCCTCATGTGGGCGGCGATTGCGATCAACTACATCGACCGCACGGTGTTGTCGGCGGCGGCGCCGCGCATCCAGTCGCAGTTCCATCTGAGCGCGGTCGAAATGGGTGTCGTCATGTCGGCGTTCTTCTGGTCGTACGCGCTGCTGCAATTGCCCGCGGGGTTTCTCGCCGACCGGCTGGGCCAGAAGAAAGTACTGGGTTTCGCGGTGCTCTGGTGGTCGCTGGCGACGGCGGCCACGGGCATCGCGAATGGTTTCAAGTCGCTCGTCGCGCTGCGCGTGGCGCTTGGCGTGGGCGAGGCGGGCGCGTATCCGAGCAACGCGGGCATTGCGTCGAAGTGGTTCCCGCGCAGCGAGCGCGCGACGGTCGCGGGCATTTTCGACAGCGGTTCGAAGCTCGGCGGCGCCATTGCGCTACCGCTCATCGCCGCGATGCTCACGGCGTTCGACTGGAAGATCACGTTCGCGCTGACCGGTTTGCTCGGCCTGATCTGGTACGTGGTGTGGCAATTCACATTCAGCGATTCGCCGCGTGACCACAAGCGTGTCAATCCCGAGGAACTCGCGCACATCGAGAGCGATTTGCTGGCGGAGCAAAGCGACCGGGCGGCGAGGCCCCCGCTGCGCAAGCTGCTCGCGCATCGCAACATCTGGGCGATGTGTATCGGCTTCTTCATGATCAACTACAACTCGTACTTCTTCATCACCTGGCTGCCCACTTATCTCGTGAAGGCGCGCGGCATGACGATGATGGAAATGGGCTGGATGGCGTCGCTGCCGCTGCTCGTCTCGATCGTGGTCGAGATTTTCGCGGGCTGGGCGTCGGATCGCGTGTTCGCCTCGGGCAAGCTTTCGCTTACCGCCACGCGCAAGCTCTTTCTCGTGATCGGCTTGCTGATGGCATCGAGCATCGGTTTCGCCGCGTTCGCCGATTCGGCCGCCGTCGCGGTGCTGCTCCTGTGCATCGCGAAGTCGGGCACGACCGTGGCGGCTTCGCAGGTCTGGGCGCTGCCGGCCGACGTCGCACCGCGCAACGCCGTGTCGATGGTTGCGGGCGTACAGAACACGGTATCGAATATCGGCGGCGTGGTTGGCCCGATCGTCACGGGCGCGATCGTCGGCGCGACGGGTTCGTTCGTGCCCGCGCTCGTGGTGTCGTCGGCGCTGATCGGCGTGGCGATCGTCAACTATCTGTTCCTGCTGGGCAAGGTCGAGCCGATTCGTCTCGACGGTGCTTCGCCGCAGCCGCAGGCGCGCGAGTACAGCAACGCCCCGTAACTCCACCCGATCGGCCTTCGTTGTGTCGATGAAAAATTCCCGCTGATCCCCTCGAGCCGGAATTCGTAGTACTCCTGTAAATATTAAAACCAGACAGGTCACCTGTATGAAAAAAGCACTTTTCGCAGCGGCCGGGCTTTTGTCCGTCGCACCCGTCGTGGCGCAGGCCCAGAGCTCCGTCACGTTGTATGGTCTCGTCGATGCCGGTATCGGCTACGTCAATAACATCAAGGGCGGCTCGGCGTTCCAGCTGACGAGCGGCCGCCTGAGCGGCAGCCGTTGGGGCCTGAAAGGCAATGAGGATCTCGGCGGTGGGTTGAGCGCGGTATTCACGCTCGAAGGCGGTTTCAAGCCCAGCGACGGCACAGCCGCACAGGGCGGGCGCCTGTTCGGCCGCAGCGCGTTCGTCGGCATTGCGAAGAGCGGCATCGGCACGTTCACGCTCGGCCGCCAGTATGAACCGCTGGCGGACCTGGTCGCGCAATACGCGGGTCCGGGCACGTGGTCGCCGTCCACCCACGTGGGCGACAACGACAACCTGAACCAGACGTTCCGCATCAACAACGCGGTAAAGTTCCGCAGCGACACCATCGCGGGCTTCACGGTCGACGGCATGTACGCGTTCAGCAACCAGGCGAGCGGCTCGGCCGGGCAAGGCTTCGGCAACAACCGCGCATGGGGCGTCGCGGCGAACTACGTGAACGGTCCGCTCTCGATCGGCGGCGGCTACGTGCTGCTCGATCATCCGAACACGACGACCAACACGAGCGGCGCGATCGGCGGCGCATCGAGCACGACCGGCGACGACTACAGCGGCGGGTTCTTCTACGGCCTCGATGGCGGCGTGGCCCGTCAGCAGATCGCGGTGGCCGGCGCGAACTACAAGATCGGCAGCGCGATTGCGGGCTTTGCGTTCAGCCACACGGAACTCAACTACAACGACGGTTCCACGCGCAAGTTCAACAACTACGACGCGAATCTGCGTTACTCGCTCACGCCGGCCACGACGTTGATCGGCGTGTACACGTTCACGGACGGCCGCGCGAACGGCCTGCCGGGCACGGGCGGCGCGACGCTCAAGCCGAAGTGGCATCAGTTCACGCTGGGCGTGGACTACGCGCTCTCGAAGCGCACGGACGTCTACCTCTCGGGCACGTATCAGCTCGCGGCCGGCGACGCGTCGACGCGCGTGGGTTCGTCTTACAGCAGGATCGCGGCGATCGCGTATGCGGGCGGCGCGTCGTCCACGAATCGTCAGGTCGACGTGTTCACGGGCATCCGCACGAAGTTCTGATCAGGTTTTCACGCGTTAAAAGCAAAACGCCTCGCGATGTTTGCGAGGCCTTTTTTGCGTTGTCATCGCGACGCGATGAAACTCAGGCCGAGCCGCGCTCGATCAGCGTGAAACCGACGTCGACTTTCGCGCGCTTGCTCGTGCCGGTCTCGATCTTCTCGATCAGCATGGACGCTGCCAGCTTGCCGATCTTCGTACCGTCGATGCGAATGGTCGTGAGGGCCGGGTCGGTGTCGGCGGCGAAATTCTGGTCGCCGTAGCCAATCACCTTGAGGCGCCCCGGCACGTCGAGCCTGCGCGCATGGGCTTCCATGAGCACGCCGAGCGCCATGATATCGGCGCCGCAGAAGATCGCGTCGATCTGCGGATGGTCGTCGAGCAGCTGCGCGAGCGCGCGCCGGCCGTCGCCGAGATGCGCGGGCGAGGGCACGGCGGCCACGGGAATCTCGCGCTCGCTGCCGAAGGCTTCGATGAAGGCATTCGCGCGCAGTGTCGCCCGGCGGTCGCCCGGCGTGACGATGGCCGGGTGCCGCGCGCCGCGCTCGCGCAGGTAGCGCGCCGCCGCCTCGCCCACGCGCGTGTGCGAGAAGCCGATCAGCATGTCGAGCGGCGAGCGCGTGATGTCCCACGTTTCGACCACGGGAATGCCGGCGGCGCGCAGTTTCTGCCGCGACGCCTCCGAGTGGATCACGCCGGTGAGCACGATGCCGGCCGGACGCCGGCCGATGATGGCGTCGAGCAGCGCCTCTTCGCGCGATTCGTCGTAGCCGCTCTGGCCGAGCAGCAACTGATAGCCGGCCGTCTCCAGCTCCGCAGTCAGGGCGGCGACGGTTTCCTGGAACACGCTGCCCGCCATCGCCGGGATCAGCGCGACGACGAGGTGGCTGCGATTCGAGGCGAGCGAGCCCGCGATCAGGTCGGGCGTGTAGCCCGTTTGCCGCACGGCTTCGCGCACGCGTTCCAGCGTTTCGACCGAAACGAGTTCGGGATTGTTGAGGGCGCGTGAAACCGTGACCTTCGTGACCCCGGTCAGACGGGCCAGATCGCTGAGCGTGACCCGGCCGGTGTTCTTGCGGGCACGCCGCGACGCGGTGCCGGCGGTGGGCGGGGCGAATTCTGTCGAGGTCTTGGTCACGGGCGCGGGCGCTCCTGCTGCAAAAAGGTGTTGGCAATTATCCCAAAACTGTACTACGATGGCACCTATGTTACCGGTTACATTAACCGGTAACGGTGTTCCAGAACGAAAGGCGGCGCGTTCCCCGGCGCGGCCAGCAACCATCTCGCATGGGACCGGAGCAGGCGCCGCCGTGCGCTCTCCGGATCGTCAGCGGAGACAGGCGCATGCTCCAGTCCAACAAGTCCTATAACGGGCCGCTGATCCGGCTCAACCCGAATGACAACGTCCTGATCGCGCGCGAGCCGCTGACGATCGGGCATCAAGTCCAGATCGAGGGCGAAGCGATTCGCCTGCGCGCCCAGGTCGCGGCGGGCCACAAGGTGGCGGCGCGGCGCATTGCGGCGGGCGAGCCCATCCGCAAGTACGACACCGTGATCGGCGTGGCCGCGCGCGACATCGAGCCCGGCGACCACGTCCACACGCACAACATCACGCTCGTCGATTTCGCTCGCGATCCGGGCTTCGGTCTCGACGTGAGGCCCGTAGACTACGTCGCGCCGGAACAGCGCGCGACGTTCAACGGCATCGTACGGGCCGACGGCCGCGTCGCCACGCGCAACTTCGTCGGCATTATCGCGTCGGTCAATTGTTCGGCCACGGTCATTCGCCATATCGCCGATTACTTCACGCCCGAGCGCCTGCGCGATTATCCCAATGTCGACGGCGTGGTCGCGTTCGCGCAAACCAGCGGCTGCGGCATGTCCTCGCCGAGCGAGCACTTCGACGTGCTCCGCCGGACCATTGCGGGCTACGCGCGTCATCCTAACCTGGGCGGCGTACTCATCGTCGGGCTGGGTTGCGAGCGCAACCAGGTCGGCGATCTGCTCGACTCGCAAGGCTTGAAGACGGGCAAGGCCGTGCACGCGCTGGTGATGCAGGATACGGGCGGCACGCGCGCGACGATCGAAGCCGGCATCCAGGCCGTGCAGGCCATGCTGCCCGCCGCGAACGACATCGTGCGCACGCCGGTGCCCGTCAGCCATCTGAAGATCGGTCTCGAATGCGGCGGCTCGGACGGGTTCTCGGGCATCACCGCGAATCCGGCGCTGGGCGCGGCGATGGACCTGCTCGTGCGGCACGGCGGCACCGCGATCCTCTCCGAAACGCCCGAGATTCATGGCGTCGAATACATGCTCACACGCCGCGCCGTGTCGCCCGAAGTCGGGCAGAAGCTGCTCGACCGGCTCGCGTGGTGGGAGCGCTATACGCGCGGCCAGAATGGCCAGTTCAACGGCGTGGTCGGGCCGGGCAACCAGCAGGGCGGTCTCGCCAACATCTTCGAAAAGTCGCTCGGTTCCGCGATGAAGGGCGGCACGACGCCGTTGCAGGCCGTGTACGAATACGCAGAGCCGATCGATCGCGCGGGCTTCGTCTTCATGGATTCGCCCGGCTACGATCCCGTCGCGGTGACGGGACAGATCGCGAGCGGCGCGAACCTGATCTGCTTCACGACGGGCCGCGGCTCCATGTTCGGCTCGAAGCCCGCGCCGACGCTCAAGCTCGCGAGCAATACGCCCATGTTCACGCGCCTCGAAGAGGACATGGACATCAACTGCGGTCTCGTGATCGACGGCGAACGCACGATCGAGGAAATGGGTCAGGACATCTTCGATCTGATCGTGCGCGCGGCTTCGGGCGAGCGCACGAAGAGCGAGTTGCTCGGACTCGGCGACAACGAGTTCGTGCCCTGGCACATGGGTATCGTGAGCTGAGGGCGCGTCACTGCGCGCCTCGAATCGACTTCAATAGAACAGGTAGGGAGACAGCAGATGCTCGAATCTGCGCAACGGCATGGCCGCTCGAAGATGCGCTGGTGGGTCGCGGGCCTCATGTGGGCCGCGATCGCGATCAACTATATCGATCGCACGGTGCTTTCGGCGGCGGCGCCGAAAATTCAGTCGGAGTTTCATCTCGACGCGATGCAGATGGGCATCGTCATGTCCGCGTTCTTCTGGTCGTATGCGTTGCTGCAATTGCCTGCGGGCTTGCTCGCCGATCGCCTGGGCCAGAAGAAAGTGCTGGGTTTCGCGGTGCTCTGGTGGTCGCTGGCTACGGCGATGACGGGCCTCGCGAGCGGTTTTCGCTCGCTCGTCGGATTGCGCGTGGCGCTGGGCGTGGGCGAGGCGGGGGCGTACCCGAGCAACGCCGGGATCGCCACGCGCTGGTTTCCGCGCAAGGAACGCGCGACCGCCGCGGGCATTTTCGACAGCGGCTCGAAGCTGGGCGGCGCGATCGCCTTGCCGCTGATCGCGTGGATGCTGGCCGCGTTCGACTGGAAGATGACCTTCGTGCTCACGGGCCTGCTCGGCATCGTGTGGTTCGTCGTGTGGCTCGCGAGCTTCACCGATTCGCCCGCCGATCATCCGCGCGTGAATGCGGCGGAACTCGCGCACATCGAAAGCGATAAAGGCGCGCAAAGCGCGCGGCCGCCCGTGCGTCCGCCGTGGCGCAAGCTGCTTGCGCACCGCAATGTGTGGGCGATGTGCATCGGCTTTTTCATGATCAATTACAACTCGTACTTCTTCATCACGTGGCTGCCTACGTATCTGATGAAGGAGCGCGGCATGAGCGTGCTGCAAATGGGCTGGATGGCCTCGCTACCGCTGCTCGTGTCGATCGTCGTCGAGATTTTCGCGGGCTGGGCTTCGGATCGCGTGTTCGCGAGCGGCAAGCTTTCGCTCACGGCAACGCGCAAGCTGTTTCTCGTGATCGGGCTCGTGATGGCGTCGAGCATCGGCTTCGCGGCGTTCGCGCATTCGGCGCTCGTGGCGGTGCTGCTGCTGTGCATCGCCAAGTCCGGCACCACGGTCGCGGCCTCGCAGGTGTGGGCGTTGCCCGGCGACGTCGCGCCGCCCAATGCGGTCTCGATGATCGCGGGCCTGCAAAACACGGTGTCGAATCTCGGCGGCGTGGTCGGCCCGATCGTGACGGGCGCCATCGTCGGCGCGACCGGCTCGTTCGTTGCCGCGCTGCTGTTCTCGGCGGCGCTGATCGGCATTGCGATCGTCAACTATCTGTTCCTCCTCGGGAAGGTGGAACCCATCCAATTCGGCGACCCCTCACAGGAGACACGCATTCATGAACCCGCAGACGTCAGGGCTTAATCCGTTCAAGGCGGCGCTCGCCGCGCGCAGGAAGCAGGTCGGCTTCTGGCTTTCCATGGCCGATCCGTATCTCGCCGAAGTGAGTGCGACGGCGGGCTTCGACTGGCTCCTCATCGACAGCGAGCACGCACCCAACGAGCTGCGCACGATCCTCGCGCAATTGCAGGCCGTGGCGGCGTACCCGGGCGAGCCGGTCGTGCGCCCGGTGAACGGCGATCCGGCGCTGCTCAAGCGTCTGCTCGATATCGGCGCGCGCAACCTGCTCGTGCCGATGGTCGATACCGCCGCCGAAGCGCGCGCGCTCGTTGCCGCCGTGCGCTATCCGCCGCATGGCATTCGCGGCGTGGGCAGCGCCGTGGGCCGTGCGTCGCGCTGGAGCCTGCGTACCGACTACCTCGATATTTCGGATGACGAAGTGTGCCTGCTCGTGCAAGCCGAAACGGCGACGGCGCTGGGCAACCTCGAATCGATCTGCGCGGTGGACGGCGTGGACGGCGTGTTCATCGGACCGGCCGATCTCGCCGCGTCGATGGGCCATCGCGGCAAGGCCACGCATCCCGAAGTGCAGCAGGCGATCGACGGCGCGATCCGCACGATCGTCGCGTCGGGCAAGGCGGCGGGCACCCTCACGTCCGACCCTGGGCTCGCGCGCCATTACCTCGAACTCGGCTGCACGTTCGTCGCGACGGGCGTGGACATCCTGATGTTCGCGAACGCGGCGCGCAAGCTTGCGCGCGATTTCGCGGACGTGCGCACGGCGGCCTAAGGCCGCGCGCGGTCGGTTCGCCTGGCACACCCGTCGCGACTGTCTGGCAGTTCACGATATCCCTTGTAGAAAGGAGCACGCAGTGAGTTTGGAGTTGACGCGAGGCGAACTGCTTCGACAGGATAATTTCATCGACGGCAAGTGGAGCGCCGCCGCCGGAGGCAACCGTTACGCCGTGACGAATCCGGCGACGCAGGCCACACTCGCGCAGGTGGCCAACAGCAGCGCCGCCGACGCCCGCGCGGCGACGGACGCGGCGAGCCGCGCCTTGCCCGCCTGGCGCGACAAGCTGCCCCGCGAGCGGGCGCACGTGCTCAACCGTTGGCACGCGCTCATCATCGCGAACGCCGAGGACCTCGCGCGCCTCATGTCGATGGAGCAGGGCAAGCCGCTCGCGGAGGCGCGCGGCGAGGTCGCGTATGGTGCGTCGTACGTCGCGTGGTTCGCCGAAGAGGCGACCAAGGTCTACGGCGACATCATTCCGCAGACGCAGCGCGGCAAGCGCATGAGCGCGATCAAGGAGCCGATCGGCGTGGTCGCCGCGATTACGCCGTGGAATTTCCCGCTCGCGATGATCGCGCGCAAGATCGCGCCGGCGCTCGCGGCCGGCTGCACGGTCGTGGCAAAGCCCGCCGAGGACACGCCGCTTACGGCGCTCGCGCTGGCCGCGCTCGCGCGGGAAGCGGGCTTGCCCGACGGCGTGCTCAATATGATCTCGGCCGCGCGGGACGAAGGCATCGCCGCCGTGGCCGACTGGCTCGCCGACGACCGCGTGCGCAAGATCACCTTCACGGGTTCGACGGCAGTGGGCAAGCATCTGGCGCGCGAATCGGCGGGCACGCTCAAGAAGCTCTCGCTGGAGCTGGGCGGCAACGCGCCGTTTATCGTATTCGAGGACGCCGACCTCGACGCGGCCGTCAACGGCCTGATGGCGGCCAAGTTCCGCAACGGCGGGCAGACCTGCGTGTGTCCCAACCGCATCTACGTGCATGAATCGGTGTACGAACGATTCGGGGAGCTGCTGGCGCGGCGCGTCGCGGCGCTTCACGTGGGACCGGCAACGGACCCGAAGGCGCAGATCGGTCCGATGATCAACGAGCGTGCGATCGACAAGATCGCGAAGCACGTCGACGATGCCGTGGCGAATGGCGCGCGCGTACTCGCCGGCGGCAAACGGCTCGCCGAACTGGGGCCGAACTATTACGCGCCCACCGTGCTCGCCGACGCGACCGACGCGATGGTGCTGTGCTGCGAGGAAACGTTCGGTCCTGTCGCGCCGCTGTTCCGCTTCATGGACGAGAATGACGTCATCAGGATCGCAAACGACACGCCTTTCGGTCTCGCGGCTTACTTCTACACGAACGACGTACGCCGGATCGATCGCGTGGCGCGCAAACTCGAAGTCGGTATCGTTGGCATCAACGAAGGCGCCGTGGCCAGCGAAGCGGCGCCTTTCGGCGGCGTGAAGGAGTCCGGCTACGGGCGCGAAGGCTCGAAGTACGGCCTCGACGACTACCTCAGCATCAAGTATCTCTTCCGCGACGGATTGCCAGAGCCCATCGGTGCAGAGCAAGAACACATCGCCGTCTTCGAGCGCGTGCGGCGGGCTGATCGCGGGTGCGATCTGGCCGCGCATGCCGAGCGCCATATGCAGCCAGGCGGGATTGACGCCGTCGCCTGGCAGGCCCGCGTCCAGCAGTTGCTGTCGCACGCTATGATCGCGCGTCTGTTCGATTAGCGCGCCGCGTGCGAACCGGTAGAGCCGGCTGTCGCCGAGATGGACCCATTGCGCCATGTCGTGCCGCCGGTCGATGAAGAGCGCCACGACGGTCGCACTCATGCGGCCGCGCTCGCGGTCGCGCTGCTGCATCGCGAGAATCGCGGCGTGTGCTTCCTCGATGCACTCGAGCAAGATCTGCGCGAGCGTGCGGCCGGTGTGCTGCGCCCGGTGGAGGATGCGCTCGACTGCGCAACGCGAGGCGATCTCGCTGCCCGCATCGCCGGAGACGCCGTCGCTCACGACAAAGCAGGCGTAGTCGTCCGTGATCGTATAGCCAAGCGCATCCTGGTTGCTGTCCCGCTGTCCCGCGCGCGAGAACTGGGCGCACGAGAGATTCATGCGTCGGCAGAACGCGCTGGGCGGCGTCGCGCGTGATAGTTCCTCACCTCGTCGTCGTACGCGCGCAGGAAGGCCCTGCCGAATACGGCGCTGAAGTCATCCTCCACGGCGAGCATCGTCTCGTGGTGCATGCATTCATAGCGATTCCACAAGCGCGCCTTGCGCAGCATCGGCAGGAGCTGTTCGTAGCGGCTCGGCGCACTTCGTTCGGCGAGACGCGAGGGCGAGAAGCGCTGCAGCAGGTCGTTCAAGGCGGCGCGCATGCCCGCGACCATGGCGATCTGGTGCGCCTGCAGGTCGTGGAATGCGTCTTCCACGGCGCCGGGCGGCGTCATGAAGCCGGGGAACGGCAGGCCGAACATCTGCCGTAGCGCCGCACTGCCATCGGGCAGCAGCTTCAGCGGGTTGTTCTCGCGATCGAGCAGCACAGTCATGTCGGCTTTCACTTCGCGTTTGAGGATGCTGCGCGAGGAGAGCAGCTCGACGGTGCCATTGGCGAACAGCGCGAGCAGTTGCCCCGCAGTGTGCAATTGCTCGGTTGACCAGTCGCAGGTGGCCTTGTCGAGACCCGCGCCGCGCAGGAAGGCGGAAAGCAGGGCGTCGGCCGAGTCGGGCGCCGTGGAGGCAGTGTCCGCATCCGCCGAGGCGGTGCTGGATGATGGCGGCACGTACGCGCTTTTTGCGTCGCTTTTGTCGTTTGCGGCCGCCGGTTTTTGAGGTGCCGGTCGCGGCGTGCGCGAGAGTGCATCGCGCTCACGCCCGGCGTCCGGTTTTGCGAACGCGCTCGTGCGCAAAGGCGTATCGGCCGCACGCTCGATGGCGCTGCGCAACGCGAATTGCGCCGCCTGCGTCGTGACGGGCTGCGCCATTGACGAGTCGGCACCGCCTGGGCGTGCGAAAAGCGCGAGGGGATCGGTGGGGATGGGCGGCGTGTCGTCGAGCGCGGCGGTTGCCGTGCTTTGCCTCGCGCCCGATTGCGCGCGAGGCGTAGCGGCCGCGCTTGCACTCGTCGCACCAGCGTTGCCGCCAACACCCGCCTGCGCACGCAACACATACGGGCCGATGCGGATCGCGTCGCCGGATTCGAGCGCATGCTCCTCGGTGTATTCGAGCGGCGTGTCGTTGATCTCCACCACCGAGACGCTGCTCAGATTCTTCAGCACGCAGTGGTCGCCGTCGATCTGCAGCAGCGCCTGCAGCCGCGAAACCTGACGCGTTTCGTCGGGCAGCACCATCTGGTTGTCGGCGTTGCGTCCGATCGTGCCGCCCGGCGGACGAAATTCCACGCTGGTTTCGGCGTGGACCGGTTCTCCTGCGTACTCGATGACGGTCAATTGCATGATGCGGACTGAATCACATAAAGACGGATAAAAGAGCGCGCAGCGCGGGACGGTCCATCAGGAGGGTGCCACCTTGCGGCGCGCGGCGTCGAATGCGGGTCCCCAGATCGGGTGTCCCTTCTCCGCGGCGGACAATTCGAAATGCGGATCGATCCGCAAGATCGCCTCGAACTCCGAGCGGCACTGCGCAACGCGGTTCGTCACGCAGTAGCTGAACGCCATCAGCTTGTGCGCGTCGATTTGCGTGGAGCGGTCGCCGTCGACGAAGGCGTTGCTGTTGCGTAGCAGCTGGATGGTGCGCGGGTAGTCGCCCGCAGCGTACGAGTCCTGTGCGGCAGCAACGGCATTCGCGGCGGTGCGTTGCGCGGGCGACAGGCTCGTGCAACCGCCCTCGGCAAGAAGTGTCGCGGCCAGGGCCAGTAAAAATGCGCCCGCGAGGGCAGCCCGCGTGCGACTCGCACGTAACAAGTTCCACGTAATCGGCCAGGTCATTTTCGGCGATCCGGTATTTACTTCTTCATGCGAGCCATGAAAGTAATTTCTACGGCCCGTGAAATTTTTTATAGAGGTGGCATTCGGAGAGCGTTGCGATCACGAATCGTACGAACTATAGTCTAGTCACCTGAATTTTCATCATATGAATTATTACTCGTGAGACACGGCCGGCGATAGATTAATTTAATTCCGCGAATATTCGAAATGCATTGCCCCAATTCCGCTTGTTGACGCGGAAAATTTCGGGGCAAGCGTTCCGGGAGCAGAGACTTCCAACCCCTGAATTCAGGCATGAATGCAGGGGCGGGGGACGTTTTTGCCTTTGAATTTGCAACGAGAATTCGCGCTGATTCAGAGGGTTTGGACGGTATGTACGGAGTGCCATTTAAGCGCGTGCATAATCCACGCGAAGGGATATATTTTGCCCTTTTATTATTGTGCGGGTGCGCATCGACAGAGAAAGATCTGCCGGTCCCTTATGCCGTCACGTTTCAGGTGGCGGCTGACGTTAATCGCGACTCGCAAAACCGGCCTGCTCCTGTTGCATTGCAAACGTTTCAGCTCAAATCCGATAATAATTTCAGGAGGGCGGATTATTTCTCTCTGCAGAACAAGCCTGAGGACGCGCTGGGCGCGGAGCTGGCGGGCACGGACCGGATCGTCCTGAGACCCGGAGAGTCGCGCACGCTCCACTACACCGGCGGCGAATCGGTGCGCAGTCTAGGCATCGTGGCAGGCTATCGCACCCTCGAAAAGCGCCGCTGGAAAATTACCGTGGCGCTGCCGCAGCCCGCCAGCACCAATCTGTTCAAGTTCTGGCAGGGCAAGCCATCCGAAGCGCATTTCGTGATCGTGGTGCAGGGCGACGGGCTCGTCGCGACGCCGGCCGGCGGTGACGCACGATGAACGACCGCATGAATCCTCCTGTTGCGCCTGCCACGGGCAGCGCCGGACTGCGCGACCGGGTGGTGTGGTCCGAAGGCATGTTTTTGCGGCCGCAACATTTCCAGCAGCTCGAGCGCTATTTCGAGCGCTATGTGCACTTGCGCTGCGCGCCGCTGCAGCGCTTCCTGTGGGGCTTCGCATCGCTGCAGATCGACGAGGAGGCGCTGGCGCTTGGCAAGGTGATGCTGCGCGCGGCAAGCGGCATCCTGCCGGACGGCACGCCGTTCGACTTCTCGCATCTCGACGAGGCGCCCGAAGCGCTCGAGGTGAGCGCCGATGTGCGCGACGCCACGGTCGTGCTCGCGCTGCCGGCGTTGCGCAGCAGCAGCGCACAGGTGACGTTCGGCGGCGGCGAACGCATGCTTGCGCGCTATCTGGCGCACGAAGCCGAGATCGCCGATGTCAACGAGGTCCGGCTGGAGCCTGCGCTGGTTCAGTTAGGACGACTGAAGCTGAAGCTCGCGCTCGCCGCCGAGGTGGACGACGACTGGCACGCAATGGGTGTGCTGCGCGTGGTGGAGCGGCGCACTGACCGCCAGCTGGTGATCGAGGAAACGTATATTCCGCCGCTGCTCGACGCGCATGCCCACCCGCAGCTCGCGGGCTATGTGCAGGAGCTCGACCGGCTGCTCTCGCAACGCAGCGAGCTGCTGGCGGGGCGCCTGGCGCAGGCGGGGCGCGGCGGCGTGTCGGAAGTCGCCGACTTCCTGCTGTTGCAGCTCGTCAACCGTTACCTCGCGATCGCGTCGCACACGGCGCAAACGCCGGGTATTCACCCGGAGCTGCTGTTTCGCGACTGGCTCAAGCTGGCCGCCGACTTCGCCACCTTCACGGCGGCTTCACGGCGGCCCGAGGTGCTGCCGGTGTATCAGCACGACGACCTGCGCGCGACCTTCGGCGCGCTTTTCGCGGAGCTGCGCCGCTCGCTCGCGACAGTGCTCGACCAGCACGCGCTGCAGATCGCGCTCGAAGAAGCCGGCAACGGCGTGCGGGTCGCCGTGATCGCCGACCCTTCGCTGCTGCGCGATGCGGGCTTCGTGCTGGCCGTGCGCGCCGATATTCCCGCCGAGAGCGTGCGTGCGCGCTTTCCGTCCCAGATCAAGCTGGGCCCGGTGGAGCGCATTCGCGATCTGGTGCAACTGCAGTTGCCGGGCATCGCCGTGCGGCCGCTGCCGGTCGCGCCGCATCAGATTCCCTACCACGCGGGCCACAGCTACTTCGAGGTCGACAAGGGCGGCGACCTCTGGCGCCAGCTCGAACGCTCGGGGGGCCTCGCGCTTCATCTTGCGGGCGATTTCCCGGGCCTGGCGATGGAGTTCTGGGCGATCCGCGAGATGCGCGCAGGCGGCATGCGCGCAGGCGGCATGCGCGCAGGCGACACGCGTGAGCGGGACATCCGATGAATCCGCTCAACGATCCCGTCTCCGCCGAACGCGCTTCCGGACACGGCGCTTTCACGACTTCGCGTTCCGGGTTCGGCCCGGCGCCTGGCGACGAGGCGTGGCAGGCGGACGCGCTTCACGAGCAGGCGCACTGGTTCCCGGGCCCGGCAGCTTCCGGGGATGGCGGCAACCCACTCGTCGCCGCGGCCAACGCGCTGCTGAATCTGATTCCGCAGATTCGCTACACCGTGCACCACCCGAACCCGGCGTGGCTGCGCGAGCATCTCGCCAACGAGATCCGCCAGTTCGAACAACGCGCGCGCGATGCGCTCGCCTCGCCCGAGCAGATCGGCGCGGCGCGTTATTGCCTGTGCACGGCCCTCGACGAAGCCGCGGCGCTCACGCCATGGGGCGGATCGGGCGACTGGTCGGCGAACAGCCTGCTCGTCGCGTTTCACAACGAGACGTGGGGCGGAGAAAAATTCTTCGAACTCCTCAATCGTTTGATGCAGCAGCCGCGCGAGCAGCTGAATCTGCTCGAACTGCTTTACTACTGCCTCGTGCTCGGCTTCGAGGGACGCTATCGCGTGCTCGACAACGGCCGCGCGCAGCTCGACGACCTGCGGCACACGCTTGCGCGCACGATCCGCAGCGTACGCGGCGACTACGACGCGGCGCTGTCCACGCATTGGCGCGACGAGATCGCGCGCGAGGACCCGCAGCGCTTCGCCGTGCCGCTCTGGGCCTGCGCCGCGTTGACGGTGCTGCTGGGCTTCGGCGTCTATGTCGGGCTCGATCTCGCGCTGGCCGGCCGCTCCGACAAGGCTTTCGCGATGATTGGCCGCCTCCAGGTGCCGAGCGTGCGCCTCCAGGCGGCCGAGCCGCAGGCGGTGCGCCCCGTGCCGCCGCCGCGGCTCGCGGGCTTTCTCGCGCCGGAGATCGCCGAAGGTCTCGTGGAAGTGCGCGATCTCGCCGACCGCAGCGTGATCGTGCTGCGCGGCGACGGGCTCTTCGAGTCCGGATCCGCCACCGTGATCGACCGTTATCAGCCGACGCTCGCGCGCGTCGCCGCAGCGCTCGCGCAGGTCCCTGGCGCAGTGGTCGTGGCCGGGTACACGGACAACGTGCCGGTGCATAGTGCGCGCTTTCCGTCGAACTGGGACCTCTCGGTCGAGCGCGCGCAGGCCGTCGCGAGCATCCTTGCCGCGCGTCTTGGCGACAGCACCCGCGTGCGCGCCGAAGGGCGCGGCGCCACCGATCCCGTTGCGCCGAACGACAATGCGGCGGACCGGGCGCGCAACCGGCGCGTCGAGATCACCTTGCGCGCCGCGCCGCCGAAGCTCGCGACGCCGGGCTCGGGAGACGCTCCGTGAGCCGCGTCGCGAGTTCCGCGTGGGGCGGGGTGCGTGCGCTGCTGGGCGCGCGCGTCTGGGCCGTGATCGGGCTGGTCGCGCTCGCGGCGCTCATCTGGCTCGTCGGACCATTGATCGCGGTGGGTGCGTACCGGCCGCTCGACAGCGCCGTGGCGCGCGTGCTCGTCATCGTGCTGCTGTTCGCGGTGTGGGCCGGCCGCGCGGGGTATCGGCACTGGCGCGCCGCACAGCTCAACGCGCAGTTGCTGAGCCAGTTGCGCGAGCCCGTTGAAGAACGCCCTACGCATGTGGAGGAAGCACCGCACGCCCAGGAACTGCGCAGCCGCTTCGACGAGGCCGCGCGGCTGTTGCGCAACGCACGGCTCGGCGCCGCGCAGGGCGGGCAGGGCACACAGGTCGCTCAGGGCCTGCGGGGACGCACCCGGCGCTGGTTCGAAGGGTTCACGCGGCAGTATCTTTACCAACTGCCGTGGTACGTCTTCATCGGCGCGCCCGGCTCGGGCAAAACCACGGCGCTCGTCAACTCGGGGCTGACGTTTCCGCTCGCGGAGCAGTTCGGCAAGGCCGCGATCCGCGGCGTGGGCGGCACGCGCCACTGCGACTGGTGGTTCACCAACGAAGCCGTCCTGATCGACACGGCCGGCCGCTATGCGACGCACGAAAGCAATCGGGCGCTCGATCAGGACGAATGGTCGGGCTTCCTCTCGCTGCTCAAGAAGTATCGTGTGCGCCAGCCGCTGAACGGGGCGCTGCTCACGATCAGCGTATCGGATCTGCTGGGCGCGACGGAGGTCGAGCGCACCGCGCACGCCATGGCGCTGCGCAAGCGACTGCAGGAGCTGCGTACGGAGCTCGGTATCCAGTTGCCGGTCTATGTGCTCGTGACGAAGGCGGACCTGCTCTCCGGCTTCAACGAGTATTTCGCGCGCTTCAATCGCACCGAGCGCGCACAGGTGTGGGGCTTCACGATCGCGCTCGCCGAGACCGAGGCGCGCGACTTCAGCCTGCGTACGGTGTTCGATCGCGAATACCGGCTGCTGCACCGGCGCCTGAACGACGCGCTGCCGGAACTCTTCAGCGCCGAACCCGACGCGCGCAGGCGCGAGCTCATCTACTCGCTGCCGCAGCAGTTCAGCGGCCTGCAGGAGGTGCTCGGACAGTTCGTCGAGCAGGTGTTCTCGAGCTCGCAATTCGATTCGATGCCGCTCCTGCGTGGCGTTTATTTCACGAGCGGCACGCAGGAAGGCACGGTCTTCGACCGCGTGATGGGCGGCATCAAGCGCTTCCTGAAGATCGACGGCGCGCCGCCGGCGCCTCATGCGGCGGCGAGCGGGCGCAGCTTTTTCCTCAAGGACCTGCTGCAGGAACTCATCTTCAAGGAGGCGCGGCTCGCCGGCACCGATCTGCGCTGGTACCAGCGCCAGCGCATGCTGGCGCTCGTGGGCTACGCGCTCCTCGCACTCCTGCTGGCGGGCGCGCTGGCTGCGTGGGTGGGCAGCTACGCGCGCAACCGGGCGTACCTCGCCGCGATCGAGGCGAACGTGCCGCAGATCGATCACGCGCTCCAGGGCGTGACCATCACCGACGCCGACAATATCGCGCGCGTGCTGCCCATGCTCGACGCGATTCGCAACATCGCACACGTGGATGGCGTCGATCCGGCCAACCCGTCGCTCGCGTACCGCTGGGGACTCTTCCAGGGCGACAAGGTGCAGTCCGCCGCTGAGAACGTCTATCACCGCGCGCTCGACGAACTGCTGCTGCCGCTCGCTGCGCGGCGCCTCGAAACGGCGGTGCGCGACGCGCCGCCCGACGACCCCGCCTATCTCTACGCGGCCCTCAAGGCGTATCTGATGCTCCACGACACCGCTCATTACGATCCGGATTTCGTGCAGGCGGTCCTGGATCTCGAGATCGCCTCGGCGCCGGGCGCGAATCTCACGTCCGCGCAGCGCAACGATCTGCGGGCGCACATGGCGGCGCTCTTCGCGGGCCGCGTGGTGGTTTCGCCATTTGCGCAGAACGAGCAGATGGTGGCCGGCGCGCGCGAGAAACTCACGCGCCTGACGTTCGCGCAGCGGCTCTATGCGCAGCTCGCGCGCACGCTGCGGCCCGCCGCGGCGGCCTCGGACGTGAGCGCGGCGCAGATGGCGGGCCCCTCGGGCGCACTGGTGTTCCGGCGCGCGAGCGGCGCGAGCCTGAGCGACGCCGTGCCGGGCCTGTTCACCTACGATGGCTACTGGAAGGTCTTCGACCGGCGGCTCGCGGCGGCGGTCGATGCGTTCGGCCGCGACGAAGTCTGGGTGCTCGGGCTGAGCGCGCCGGAAGCGGCGACACCAGCAGAGGTGAGCGCGCGGGCGAAGGACGTGCGCTCGCTCTATTTCGACGACTACATCCGCCGCTGGGACGGCTATCTCGGCGATCTGCGCTTGCAGAGCACGTCGACGCTTGCGCAGACAACGCAGATCGCCCGCATTCTCTCGTCGCAGGACTCGCCCCTCGCGCGACTCGCCGATGCCGCCGCGCGGCAAACGACGCTCTCGCAGAGCGTGAACGCGCCGGGCGGCGCGAGCGGCCTCGCCGCGAACGCGCAGGACAAGGTGAACCAGGCGCGTGAATCGCTGGCGCAGATCCTGGGTCAGCCGCAGGGCGGCGACGACGCAGCGGGCGAGTCGAGCCGCCCCGAAGCGGTGGTCGACGCCCACTTCGCGGACCTGCGCGAGTTCAGCAGCCTCGCGGCGGGCGGCGCCGGCGCGAATGGCGCAAGCGGCACGAGCGCGGCGCTGGCGGCCGTCCTCAAATCGATCGACGGACTCTATACGTGGCTCACGGCCGCCGACGCCGCACTGCGCGGCGGCGGGACCCCGCCGCAGTCGGACAGCGCCGACCAGATCCGCGCCCAGGCGGGCCGCATGCCCGCGCCGTTCCGGCAGATGCTGGGCGACCTCGCGAACGCCGCGCAGAGCAACGTGACGCGCAACGTCGACCAGAATCTCGCGCAAAACGCGTCCGTCAACATCGGCGACTTTTGTCGCCAGGCGATCGCGGGGCGCTATCCGTTCGCGCACGCTTCGACACGCGACGTGGCGCCAGGCGACTTCGCGCGCGTGTTCGCGCCGGGCGGCCTGATGGACGACTTCTTCCAGAAGAACCTGCAAAGCCGCGTGGACGCGAGCGTCCAGCCGTGGCGTTTCATCGGCGGAGCCGGCGCGTCCGGTGACAGCGCGTTGCTCGCCTCGTTCGAGAAGGCCGCGGTGATACGCGACGCGTTTTTTCCCGGCGGCGCGCGCGAGCCGACCATCAAGGTGGAGATCAAGCCGCTCGACATGGACCCGGAAATCTCCGAATGGACACTCGACGTGGACGGCCAGCAGGTGCGCTACGCGCATGGGCCCCAGGCCCCCGTCACGGTGCAGTGGCCGGGCCCGCGCGGCATGAACCAGGTGAGCCTGCAGATCACCGATCAGTCGGGCGCGACCGATGGCTTCACGATCCAGGGGCCGTGGGCGCTGATGCGCCTGTTCGATCGCGGCGCACCGGCACATGCTCAGGCATCCGAACAAATGGTGGTTGGCTTCAACGTGGATCATCACGCGCTCGCCATGCAGGTGACGGCGGACAGCGTGCGCAATCCCTTGCGTCTTACCCAACTGGAGTCGTTCTCGTGTCCGGGGAAATCATGAACGGTGCCTGCATCGGCGCTGAATTCGGGTTGCCGGCGTGGTACGGCAAGTTGCCGGGGGCGGGCGACTTCGTGGGCCGCCGCATGCCGGGCCAGCTCGCGCGCACCTGGGAGCGCTGGCTCGCGCAGGGCATGGCCTCCGCTCGCGCGGGCCTCGACGTGCGCGCGCCGGTCTGGCGCTTCGCGATTCCCGCCGGCAGCGGCGACGGCTGGGTGCAGCTCGGTTGCGTCGCGCCGAGCCACGATCGCGTCGGGCGGCGCTATCCACTCGTCGTCTCGCAGGCCATCGCGCCGGCCGCTCACGCGGGCTACGGGAGACCCGGCGAGCCGGCGCTCGCTTGCGCCGACGCGCGCATCCGGGCGATGGACGCCATCGTTCAGGACGCGATCCGCCGCGCGCATGGGCCGGAGGAGTTCGATCTCGCGCTGGCCGAGGGGCTGCGCGACGACGCGGCGCGCGCCCCGCGAGACGGCGCGCGCGACGGCGCCCGCGAGGCCACCGCCGCAAACGGGGGCTGGCCGAACCTGTGGGAATACTTCGACCCGAACGGCATGACGAGCTTCTGGTGGACCGATGCCGGAGACGGCGCGCCGCGCACCGACGTCCACACGGGTGGGCTCGACACCGCGCTGTTCCAGCGGCTCTTCGGCGAGCCGGGCAGAGGCGAGCGATGAGACGCGCCGCCCCGCAGAACGTGTGGCGCGGCGGCGCGCGCGCCGCGCACGGAGGAGGGACATGACCGAATCGCACTACGCCGAAGCGGCGGCACACGCCGCGCCGCCTGGCGCCGATGGCGTGCGGCCGTTGCCGAACGGCCACCGCCTCGCCGGGTTCGAGCTCGACTCGGTGCTGGGCAAGGGCGGCTTCGGCATCGTCTACCGGGCGTTCGACCGCACGCTGCAGCGCGCGGTCGCGATCAAGGAATACATGCCCGCGATGCTCGCTTCGCGCGCCGGCGACTTCACGGTCGCGCTGCGCGCGGCGCGCTTTTCGCAGGCGTTCGACGCGGGCCGCGCCGCGTTCCTGAACGAGGCGCGGCTGCTCGCTCAGTTCGACCATCCGGGGCTCGTGAAGGTGCTGCACTTCTGGGAGAGCCACGGCACCGCCTATATGGTGATGCCGTTCTACGAAGGCCAGACGCTCGAGCAACTCCAGAAGCGCGGCAAGCAGATGAGCGAAGCGGCGCTGCGGCGCATGCTCGCTTCGGTGCTGGGCGCGCTGGACGTGCTGCATCGCGCGCAGTGCTTTCACCGCGACATTTCGCTCGACAACATCCTCATGCTGCCCAACGGCAACCCGGTGCTGCTGGACTTCGGCGCGGCGCGCAAGCTGATCGGCGACATGGTCGACGAGACGGCCATGATGCTCAAGCCCGGCTACGCGCCGATCGAGCAATACACCGACGATCCCGCGTTCAGGCAAGGACCCTGGACCGACATCTATGCGCTGGGCGCGCTCGCTTATGCGCTGATCACCGGTGAACTGCCGCCGGCGGCAGTGGTGCGCAGCATTCAGGATCAGTACCGGCCGCTGGCGGGCCGTGAAGCCGCCGGGCATGACGGCGAGCATTACGGCGAGCGCCTGCGGGCCGCGATCGATCACGCGCTCGCGCTGCGCATCGAGGACCGGCCCGATTCGGTCGGCGCATTTGCCCAGGCGCTCGACTTGCACGAGGTCTCGCCAAGCGTGTTCGTGCCCGCGGGCTATGATGCGCCCGCTCGCGCGCCAGGCATTGCCGCTGACGTTGCGGCGACGAGCGCGCGAGGCGACGCCACGCACGAAGCGCCCGCGCCGCAAGGAGAGACACCCGCCGCAGAGGCCGCGCCTGCTGCCGCCGATGCCACTTCCACTGCCACGAACGAAGGCGATGGAGCCGAAACACCGGCGTCTGTCGATGCCCGGCCGCATGACGACGCGGCGCCGCAAGCGCAAAACGCGTCAGCGCGGGAGGCCGCTCACGAGCAAGTTGCTGCCCATCCGGCCGGAGAAGTCTCCACGGAGACGGTGGAACGCCGTGAAAGTACGGTATCCGAATCTTTTCATCGGCATTTCAGTTGGCGCACGTTCCGCATCCCTGCGCTGGTCCTGCTGCTCATTCTCGTAGTGGGTGTTCCCGTTCTGCGGTTCGCGATTCACGCGCCGCCCGTTCCCCGGCAGGCGGCCGCGAGCCGCAGTGCGCCGCCCGCGCCGGCGAGCCATGCGCCTGCTCTCGCGCAGGCGCTTCCCGGCGCCAACGCGCCGGGGCAGTCGTCCGCGCAGGCGCAGCAGCAGCCGGGCGCGTCGGGGTTGATGCCCGCTGCGCCTGCGATGACCACCGACACGACCGTGGTCGAAGTCCAGGCGGGCAAGGACAAGCCCGCCAACGCGACCGATGCGGCCGCTGCCGCCACTGCAACGGTGCAGCCGGCCCAAACGAACGCAGCGGCCCAGCCGCCCGCTGAAGCACAAGCCTCGCCTGCGGTGTCCGACGCATCCCCGCCGGTCGTCGCGCCGGCGCCGCGTTCTTCGGTGCGCACGCCCGCGCCGCTGCCGCCCGTGCGCGTGCACTTCCAGATCGTTCCGTGGGGCGAGGTCTATGTCGACGGCGTGCGGCGCGGAGTCAGTCCGCCGTTTCGCACGGCGAGTCTGGCGCCGGGCACCCATCGCATCGAGATCCGCAACGGCACGTCGAAGCCGTACGTGCGCATGGTGACGCTCGATGCGGGCAGCGCGCCGCTCGAAATCAGCCATACGTTCGAGTAATTCCAGCAAGGAGACCGCCCGATGATCGACACCCTGCTCGCACCGATCAGCGCCGACGCGCCGTGCGGACCGGACCTCGAATACGACGCCGACTTTCTGGCGCTTCAGCGCAGCGCCGCCGGCAAGCCGGACGAGCAGTACGGCGAGACCCGCATCGCCGCGCAGCCGCCCGCATGGCGCGACGTGGAGCGTATCGCGCTCGCGCTGCTCGCACGCACGAAGGATCTGCGCGTCGTCGTGCCGCTCACGTATGCGTGGATCGACAGCCGCGGTCTGGAAGGCTACGCCGACGGGCTGCGTCTCGCGACGTCGCTGCTCGACACGTACTGGGAGCCGCTGTATCCCATGCTCGCCGTGGACGGCACGCCCGATCCGCTGCCGCGCTTCAATGTTCTCGCCGAGCTTGCCGGCCCGCAGGGCTGCGCGCGCGCCGCGCGCGAGCGGCCGCTTCTCGGCGCGCTGAGCGTGAGCGCGGCGCTCGACGTGCTGCAGCAGGGCGAGGGTGCCGATGGGGGGCACGCAGACACCTACGCCGGCGGACGCGAGCGGCTCGTGCGCGAGTGGCGCGACGCGCTCGAGTCGGCCAGCCCGGCTCTGCACGCGGGGCTCACGATTCGGGAGCAACTCGCGCATTTGCGGCGCATCGTGGGCGAGCGGCTCGGCGACGCGTGGACGCTCGATGCGAGCGCGCTCGAGCGGCAACTCGCCACCCTGGCTGCGGCGCTGCCTTCCCGCAGGACAACGGAAGCGGCTCAGGCAGCCGCGCCGGGAGCCGGCGGGCAAGAACCGCAACCCATGTCGCAGCAGCGGGGCGCTGCGCCGCCGCCCGCCGCAGGCACAGCCAATGGCGCAAACGGCGCCGCGTGGCGCGACGCCGAGATATCGAGCCGGTCCGACATCGACTTCGGGCTCGAAAAGATGTGCCGCTACTTCGAGCTGCACGAGCCGAGCCATCCTGCGCCGATCTTTTTGCGTCGCGCGCAACGCCTGCTCTCGCTGAACTTCTACGAGATCTTCCGCGACATCGCACCGGAGAGCGTGCGCGAGCTCGACCATCTGAGTGGTCATCGCAACGAGTCGCCGCAATGATGCGCGGCGATGCACGACGGCGCGCGGCCCTGGATGCGCAACGGCCGCGCAGGGATCAACGCAGGGATCGATACGGTAATCGACCCCGTGAAGCGCACGAGTTGCGCGGGAGCTGACTCACATGTCTCGACACAAGTCATCGGCAGGAGCCCAGAAGTTCATCGGACGCAATCGCGCGCCCCGCGTGCAGATCGAATACGACGTCGAGCTCTACGGCGCGGAGCAGAAAGTGCAGTTGCCGTTCGTGATGGGCGTGCTGGCCGATCTCGCCGGCAATCGCAGCGATGCGCTGCCCGAGCTGGCCGAGCGCCGCTTCGTGGAGATCGACGTCGACAACTTCGACGACCGCATGAAGTCGATTGCGCCGGCGCTCGCGTTCGAGGTGCCCAACACGCTCACGGGCGACGGCGTGCTCGGCGTGGAGATCGCGTTCAACAGTATCGACGACTTCTCGCCCGCCGCGCTCGCGCGCAACGTCGAGCCCCTGCGGCGCCTGCTCGAAGCGCGTACCCAGCTCGCGAACCTGCTCTCTTACATGGACGGCAAGCGCGGCGCGGAGGCGTTGATCGCGCGAGCGCTCGGCGATCCGGCGCTGCTGGCCGAGCTTTCCGAGCCGAGGGCGCTCGCCGGGCCGAAAGATGGGGACGCCCCGCCGCAACACGGCAATGATCCAAAGCACGACTAAAAGCAGGAGGACGAACATGAGCCGGACCGAGCCGCAAAACGCGCTGCAAAGCCCAGTCTCCACCTTGCCCGCAACCACGCTCAACGGCGACCAGTTCGCCGTGCTGCTGGAGCGCGAAATCAGCCCCAAGACCGAGCTTGCTCGCGAGGCGGTGCAGAACGCGGTGCAGACGCTCGCGCGCGAGGCGCTCGAGCACAGCGGCAGCGCGACGCTGTCGTCGGACGCTTACGAGGGCGTGCGGCAAGTGATCGCCGCAATCGACCAGAAGCTTTCCGCGCAGATCAACGCCATGCTGCATCACCCCGAGTTTCAGCGTCTGGAGGCGTCGTGGCGCGGGCTGCACTACCTCGTGAACAACACGGAAAGCGACGAGATGCTCAAGATCCGCGTCATGCCCGCAAGCAAGAAGGAGCTGGCGCGCATGCTCAAGCGCCACAAGGGTATCGCGTGGGACCAGAGCCCGCTTTTCAAGAAGATCTATGAAGAGGAATACGGACAATTGGGCGGCGAGCCGTTCGGTTGCCTCGTGGGCGATTATTACTTCGATCACAGTCCGCCCGATGTCGAAATGCTGCAGTCCGTTTCGAAGATCGCGGCGGCGGCGCACGCGCCGTTCATCGGCGGGGTATCGTCCGCGCTGATGCAGATGGACTCGTGGCAGGAGCTCTCGAATCCACGCGACCTCACGAAGATCTTCCAGAACACGGAGTATGCCGCCTGGCGCAGCCTGCGCGAATCGGAAGACTCGCGCTATGTCGGGCTCGCGATGCCGCGCTTTCTCGCGCGGCTGCCTTACGGCGCGCGCACCGACCCCGTCGACGAATTCGAGTTCGAGGAGGAAACCGACGGCGCGAAGCACGATCACTACACCTGGACCAACGCGGCCTACGCGATGGCGGCCAATATCAATCGCTCGTTCAAGCTCTACGGCTGGTGTTCGGCGATTCGCGGCGTGGAGTCGGGTGGCGCGGTCGAGAATCTGCCATGCCATACGTTCCCGACCGACGACGGCGGCGTCGATCTCAAGTGTCCCACCGAGATCGCGATCAGCGACCGGCGTGAGGCGGAGCTGGCGAAGAACGGACTGATTCCGCTCATTCACCGCAAGAACTCCGACGTGGCGGCTTTCATCGGCGTGCAGTCGCTCTACCAGAGCGCGGAGTACCACGACCCCGACGCGACGGCCAACGCCCGGCTCTCCGGCCGGCTGCCGTACCTGTTCGCGTGCAGCCGCTTCGCGCATTACCTCAAGTGCATCGTGCGGGACAAGGTGGGCTCGTTTCGCGAGCGGCCGGACATGGAGCGGTGGCTCAACGACTGGATCATGAACTACGTGGACGGCGACCCGGCGAACTCGTCGCAGGAGACCAAGGCGCTCAAGCCGCTGGCCGACGCGAGGGTGGAGGTGGAGGCCGTGGAGGACAACCCCGGCTATTATTCGGCGCGCTTTTTCCTGCGGCCGCACTATCAGCTCGAAGGCCTCACGGTGTCGCTGAGGCTGGTGTCGCGGCTGCCGGCGGTGCAGGCTTCAAGTTGAAGAGGATGACTGATCAAATGAACCCGGCAGCGTGATTCGCGGCCGGGCTCGACAGGCAAACAGGCAGGCAGACGGGAGAACCGCAATGGGCGTGGCGATGTTTATGAAGGTGGATGGCGCGACCGGCGAATCCGCCGACAAGCAGCACACCGGCTGGAGCGATATCCAGTCGTTTTCCTGGGGCGCGACCCAGCCGGCGGCGATGGCGACGGGCGGCGGCGGCAACGCGGGCAAGGCGAACTTCGACGATCTGGTCGTGAGGGCATACATGGACAAGGCGACGCCGGCGATCATCAAACATTGCGCGAGCGGCAAGCATCTCTCGAAGGTGGAGATCTCGTCGTGCAAGACGGGGGGCGAGCAAATCGAGTTTTCGCGGGTCACGCTCGAGGAGGTGATCGTCACCGCTGCGCGCGTGGTGGGCGCCGATGCGAGCGACGCCACCGACCGTCTCCTGATGCAATACGGCTTCCAGGCCGCGCGCGTGAAGAAGCAGTACTGGGAGCAGAACGCGAACGGCGGCAAGGGGCCCGAGGTCACGATGGGCTGGGACATCAAGAAGAACAGCGAAATGTGAGGTCCGCATGCCGAGTGCCTCCCATCGTCCGGACCCTTCGCGAACGCCAGCGGACCGCGCCGCACGCGTACGCCCGGCGGCGCCGATGTTGTTCGACCGCCTGAGGGAAGGCGCGCCGCAACGCGGCGCCGTTCACGCCGACGCGCTGCTCGATGCGGTGCTGCGCGATCTCTCGTGGCTGCTCAACACGGCCTGCGCGCTCGACGAGCGCAACGCGCGCCGCTATGCCGAAGCCGCCCGCTCGGTGCTCAACTTCGGCGTACCCGCGCTGGCGGGCACGCCGCTCTCCGGCATCGATACGCAATATCTGGAAGACGCGCTGCGCGAGGCGATCGTGTGCTTCGAACCGCGCCTGCAAGGCGGCAGCGTCGAGGTGCGCTGCGTGAGCGACGCGCCGCGCGCAAGACGGCACAACGTGCTGACCTTCGAGATTGCCGGGCGCCTCGCCTGTTGCGACCCGCCGCTTGCCATGCTGGTGCACACGGAGCTGGACCTGGATTCCGGCGTCGCGCTGCTGCGGCCGCTCGGCAGTGCCGCGCAGGCCGAGACCGACGATGCCCGCCCGCGACGCTAAGGAAACGCTGCCCTATGGATGCACGCTTTCTCGACTACTACAACCGTGAGCTTGCCTGGTTACGCGAATCCGGCGCGGAGTTCGCGCGCCAGTATCCGAAGGTTGCGGGCGGCCTCGGCATGCACGGCATCGACGTGGCGGACCCGTTCGTCGAGCGGCTGCTGGAGGGTTTCTGCTTTCTCACCGCGCGCGTGCAACTGAAGATGGACGCGGAATTTCCGCGCTTCTCCGAGCGGCTGCTCGACGTGGTGTACCCGGATCACCTCGCGCCCACGCCGGCGATGGCGATCGTCCAGTTCGAGGCCGATTCCGCACAAGGCTCGCTGAGCCAGGGGTTCACCGTGCCGGCGGGGACCAGTCTGATGGCGGCTGCGGCCGGCACCGCGACGGCCTGCGAATTCCGCACCGCGCAGCCGGTCACGCTGTGGCCGCTCACGCTGCGCGCGGTCGAACTCGCGCCCGCGCCCGCGGGCGTGCCGTCGCTTCCCGGCATGCCGCGTGCAGGAGCGGGTAGCGGCGGGGGCACCGGGCCGCTGCGGGCCTTGCATATCACGCTGGCAGCGCGGGGCGGGGCGCGGCTGAGCCAGTTGCCGCTCGACCAGTTGACGTTCTTCCTCAGTGGCCCGGATCGTCAGGCGATGCGTTTGCTCGAACTCGTCTGTGCGCGCTCGCTCGGTGTCGCGCTGCGCGAGGGCAAGGAGGGCAAGTGGCTCGGTGCACTGGGACCGCAATGCGTCGTGCACGAAGGATTCGATGCGCAGCAGGCGCTCTTTCCGCCCGGCGCGCGCAGCTTCGAAGGCTACCGGATCCTGCGCGAGCATTTCGCGTTCGCCGCGCGCAACCTCTTTTTCAGCGTGGGCGGTCTGCGCAGCGCATTGGCCAACGCGGGCAGCGAGAGCGTCGACCTCTTCGTGCTGCTGGACGGCGACGACGCCGATCTCGAACGCAGCATCGACGCGACGCATCTCGCGCTCGATTGCACACCCGCGATCAACCTGTTCCCGAAGCGCACGGAGCGCGTCCCCGTGACGCCTGGCGCGAACGAGTACCGGCTGATGGTCGACCGCACGCGCGCGCTGGACTACGAGGTATTCGCCGTGAAGCGCGTGATCGGCCATCGCGCAGGCGCCGACGGCGACTGCGATTTCCTGCCGCTCTATACATCGGCCGCCGACGACGCGCAGGAATCCGGCGCCTGGTTCAGCTTGCGGCGAGAGGCGCGGCTCGTCGGCACGCAGGCGCGGCGCAGCGGCACGCGCTCGAACTATGCGGGCTCCGATGTCTACGTTTCGCTCGTCGATCGCCGGCGTGCACCGTTTGACGAACGTATCGCGCTGCTATCGGCCGATACCCTTTGTACGAACCGCGACCTGCCGCTGCATCTTGCGTCTGGCAGCGCCGGCGCTCTCACGCTGAGGATCTCCGCGCCCGTGAGCCGCGTGCGCATCGTGCGCGGTCCTTCGCCGCCCCGCCCGCCGCTCGCGCACGACGACGCGACGTGGCGGCTCATCGCGCATCTGGGGCTCAACTATCAGCCGCTCGCCGATATCGAAGACGAGGCCGGCGCCCAGCGGCTGCGCGAGCAACTGGAGATCTACGCCGATCCCGCGAATGCGCCGCTCGCGCAGCGCATTCGCGGCATTCGGGGTCTCGCGTGCCGGCCGGTGTTCAGACGCCTGCCGGTGGCCGGGCCGCTCGTCTACGGGCGCGGCGTGCGCGTGGAGTTGACCGTCGACGACCATGCGTTCGCGGGCGACAGTCCCTACGCGCTCGGCGCGGCGCTCGAGCAGTTCTTCGCGCGGCATGCGTCGATCAATGCGTTCGTCGAATTCGCGCTGTACTCGGCGCAGCGCGGCGAGATCGCCGAATGGCCCGCGCGGATCGGACGTAGGCCTGCGGTATGAATCGATCATCGGGATTCCGGAACATGAGCCAGCAAGCGCCGATCCCCGCCGGCCAGGACCGGTACCAGGTGTTCTGGCGGCGGCTACGAGCCGCGCCGCACGAGCATGACCTGTTTCATCTGCTGCGCTGGATCGACGCGCTCGCAGGCGGCGAAGCGCCGCTCGGCGAGGCGCAGCATCCTGCGGGCGAGCCGGTGCGGCTCGGGCAGACGCCGTCGCTGTCGTTCGCGCCTTCGATGGTCGCGGCGGTCGCTGGCGAAGAAGACGGGCACGCGCCGGACGGACTGCCGCGCGTGCATATTCACGGCTTCGGGCTGTTCGGGCCGAACGGTCCGCTGCCGCAGCACGTGACGGAGTATGCGTACGAGCGCGCCCACAGCTTCGGCGACAACACGATGGGCGCGTTTGCCGACCTGTTCCACCATCGGCTGATCGTGCTGCTCTATCGCGCGTGGGCCGACGCGCAGCCCGTGGTCGGCCTCGACCGGCCCGGAGAGTCGCGCTTCGACCGCTATGTCGCGAGCCTCATCGGCCTCGCCGGCGCGCGGATCGCGGCGCCGCCGTTGCGTGCTCGCGACGTGCCGGGGCGCCACGCGAAGTACTTCCAGGCGGGCCACTGGGTGCGCCAGACGCGCAACCCCGAGGGGCTCGCGCAAATGCTGCGCCACGACTTCGGCGTGCCGGTGCGCATCGTCGAGCATGTCGTGCGCTGGATCGCGCTCGGCGAGCGTCAGCGCAGCGCGATCGGCGCCGTGCGAGGCCCGCGGCGCGGCGGCGGACAAGTCGCGCGCCAGCGTGCAACGGGCGCGGCACTCGGCGAGGGCGCGGTGCTCGGACGTGCGGTGCGCGACGCGCAGGGCAGCTTCCGCATCGTACTGGGGCCGCTGCCGCTCGCGCGCTACCAGGCGTTCCTGCCCGGTGGCACGGACTCGGCCCGGCTCGTGCATTGGGTGCGCGAGTACATCGGCGCCGAGTTCGGCTGGGACCTGCAACTCGAACTGGCCGCGTCCGCGGTGCCACGCGCAGCGCCCGGCGGCGCGGGCAGGCTCGGTTTGTCGACCTGGCTCGGGCGGCGCCTGAGCCATGAACCCGCGCGCGACCTCGTGGTCGATCTGGTTGCGCGTGCCCAAGGAGGCTGACGCGTGGCGCGCATCTTCACCCTCGAAAGTCCGTCAGGCGACGATCTCAAGTTCTACCGCCTGAACGGCGAAGAGGCGCTCGGGCGTCCGTTCGAGTGGCGCATCGAGGCGCTTGCCGCGAGTCACAACGTGTCGCTGCGCGAACTGCTCGGCAAGGCGGTGACCGTGCGCGTCGAACTGGCGAGGGGCGCGGAGCGATACCTGAACGGCATCGTTTCGCGCGCCTCGTTGATCGGGCGCCATGCCGAGCGTTACTACGCGTACGAGTTGATCGTGCGGCCGTGGCTCTGGCTCGCGAGCCGCAGCGCCGACTGCCGCATTTTTCAGGAAAAAAGCGTGCCGCAAATCGTGCAGCAGGTGCTTTCTCCCTATGGTTACCCGATAGAGAACCGGCTGACCGAAACCTATGCGCCGCGCGAGTACTGCGTGCAGTACAACGAGACCGATCTCGACTTCGTCTCGCGGCTCATGGAGGCGGAGGGCATCTATTACCTTTTCCGCCATGAGGCCGGGACGCACACACTGGTGCTGTGTGACGCAATGGCTTCGCACGGCGATCTGCCCGGCTACGCGACGATTCCGTATATCGGCCGAGACCGCGCCGCGATCGCCGACGAGGAACACATCGACAGCTGGCAGCCGGTTCAGGAGGTGAGTGCGGGGCGGCGCGAGGCGAGCGACTACGACTATACGAAGCCGCACGCCGATCTGGGCGTGCAGCGCGCCGAGCCTCGCGGTCACGACCACGACGACTATTCGGTGTACGAATGGCCGGGTGGCTATCGCGACGACGCGCACGGCGCCCAGCGCAATCGCGTGCGCCTGGAGGAGCTGCAGGGTATCTACGACCGCGCACAGGCGCATACCGACGTACGCGCCAGCGCGCCGGGTTACCTTTTCGAGCTGGAACGCTGCCCGCGCGCCGACCAGAATCGCAAATACCTGATCGTGCGTTGCACGTACCGCTTTCAGGAGAACCCATATGCAAGCCACACGGGCAACGAGCCCGTGCTGCACGAGGCCGATCTGCTCGCCCAGCCCGACAACCTGCCGTACCGTACGCCGCGCACGACGCCGGTGCCGCACACCAACGGCCCGCAGACGGCGGTCGTGGTCGGGCCGCCCGGTGAGGAAATCTGGACCGACCGCTATGGCCGGGTGAAGCTGCAATTCCACTGGGACCGTTACGGCCGGCGCGACCAGGACTCGTCGTGCTGGGTGCGTGTTTCGAGCCCCTGGGCCGGCGGCGGTTTCGGCGGCGTGCAGATTCCGCGCATCGGCGACGAGGTGATCGTCGATTTTCTGAATGGCGATCCCGACTATCCGATCGTGACCGGGCGCGTCTACAACGCCGCGAGCATGCCGCCCTGGAGCCTGCCGGTGAGCGCAACGCAAAGCGGGCTGCTCTCGCGCTCGACGCCCGGTGGCGCGGTGGAGCACGCGAACGCGCTGCGCTTCGAGGACCGCAAAGGCTCAGAGCAGTTGTGGATGCACGCCGAGCGCAATTTCGACGCGGAAACGGAGCTCGACCATACGCTTTCCGTGGGGCACGACCACGCACACACGGTCGGCAACGACGAGACGATGCAGGTGAAGAACAACCGGCAGAGGAGTGTCGGGCAGAACGAGACAGTCAGCATCGGGCAGCATCGGGTCGCGCAGATCGGCGGGAACGAGACCACCAGCGTAGGCGGAAGCCATAGTGTCACGGTAAAGGGCGACAGCACGCATACGGTCACCAACGGCAATCACAGCTTCACCGTGGCGAACGGGACGCATACCGTGCAGGTCGAACAGACCAGCACGCATGCGGTGGCCGCCGGTTCGCGCATCGTCGATGTTGCCGTGGGCGACTACAGCGTGACGGCGGCAACCGCGGTGCTCCTGTACGGCAAAAAGCAGGGTGTGGGCATCACCGGCGACGGCGGTGTCGGCATCACGGGCAGCAAGCTCGGCGTCGACGTGATCGGGAACGACGGGGGTATCGGCATCACCGGCGATGGCAAGGGACGGGGCGTGGCGGTCACCGGGACCGGCAAGGGCGTCGTCATCACCGGCACCCCTTTTACGGAAGTCTATGGCACGACCAACGTGGACGTCTCGGCCCCCACCGTCAACGTGGGCGATCAGGACGTCAAGCAGGTCAACATCAACGCGAAGAAGATCGTCATCTCGACGCAAGGCGCGAGCATCGAGCTCGACGCGTCAGGGATCACGATTCAGGGGACGATTGCCCATATCAACTAGTCGCGCAGGGAAATGGAGAGGATCTTATGGACACTCACGCAGATCAGACCGATGAAGCGATGGCAACGCAAGCCGCGTCCATCGATCCCGACACCATCGACGACGCTACACGCGCGAAGCTGCGCGCCCTGTTCGACGCGGGCGCGGCCCCCGGTCCGGCAGCACCCGCGCGAGGGCCCGCCATCGAGGGGCTGCTCGCAGGCGAGGTGACCGACACCCATCATCCGGACAGCCCCGGCCGGGTGCGGGTGCGCTGGCACTCCGCCCAGGGCGACGCCGTGGAGTGCTGGCTGCAATGCCTGCGCGGGCAACGGCCGCGCAGGGGCGATCGCGTGCTCGTCGAGCAGCCGGCGAACTGGCCGGAGGCGCTGGTCACGGGGATTCTTTCGACAGGCGCCGCGGAGGGCGAAGCGGGCATCCCCGAGTCGCATGGAATGAACGGCGCAACCGAGGCCGTCGACACGCAAGCGAGCCAGATCGTGAGGCTCCAGCCCGACGAATGCGTGCAGATCGACGATGCACACGGCAAACCGCTCGTGCAGATTCTCGCTTCGAGCGCGGGGCCGGTGGTGCGCCTCATGAGCCCGAACGTCAACCTGGAGGCCGCGGGCAAGCTCAGCCTGCGTGCGCGCACACTGGAGCTGGAGGCGGGCCGCGGTGGCGTCGATATCCGCACCGAGGCCGATACGGTGGTGAGAAGTCGCTACATTCGGCTGAACTGACCCACGAGAGGATTGGGTGATGCAGCGTGAATTTGCCGCCAAGGATGCTGCGTTGGGCGCGTTCATCGAGCAGCCCGACTATCCGACGCTCGTGCTCGGCGCAACCGATCTCGACGTCGTGCTCGCGTTCAGGATGCTGCAGGAACGCGATCGGCGCGACAGGCAGCGCGTCTACCTGCTGTTTCCGTTCGAATGCGCCGCGTCGGGCCGCTTTGTTCAGCAGTGCATGGCTTCGCTCGCCGCGCAGATTGACGCAGAGAACCAGGCGCGCGCGCAAGAGGGCGTGATGCCGTGGGCCGAGCTCCCGCTGCTTTGCACCGATCCGACGCAGCACCCCGCCATGCGGCTAAGAGCGGCGATCGGGCATGTGCGCACGCTGGTTGCGGAAGGCGTCGATATCGTCTGGGGGCTCATGCCATCGACCCTCGAGGACGCCGCCGGCTATCGCGAAACGGTGTTGCCGCTGCTCGCGCTCGATGGCTTCGAGGCGTGGATGGACGGCCACCGCTTCTGCGTTCGCGACGATTGTTCGCGGCGCTTCCTGTTGCCGCAGGAGTTGCGTGCGAAAGCGCCACACGTGCTCACGCTTGACCTTGACTTTTCGCCCGAAAAAACCGCAGACGCCATGGTGGGCGCGATGAACGACGCGGCCCGCCCGCTGGCCGAGCGCATGCAGGCGGCGATGCAGCTGGCCGCGCTCGATCTCACACACGGTCGGCTCGACCAGGCGCTGGAGAAGTATCGCCTGCTGTATGGCTGGCATCGCGAACAGTGCAACCCGCTTGGGAAGGCGCTGGCGCTGGGCGGCATCGGCGATGTCGCAACACGCAGCGGCCAGCACGCCGATGCGAGCCGCTGGTATGCGCATGCGCTCGACGCCGCGGCGGACAGCGGCAACCTGGGCGTGACGCTCAATATTCTCATGGCGTCTGGAGAAGCTTGCCTGCGCCTGAAACAGCCCGCGCGCGCGGTCGAATATTTCGAGCTCGCGAGCCGCGGTGCGGACAAGCTGATGTTCCCGCACGCGAGCGTCGCCGCACTGGAGAAGCTCGGCGTGGCCTTGCTGGGTGCGCATAAGACTGCCGAGGCAGCACGCACGTGGACCGAGGCGAAAACGCTGTGCGAGCGCTTCGGTTGCGAGCATCAGCGCCGCTCGCTGCTCGAACGGCTGGCCGCCCTGTATGCGCAAGCCGGCTTGAAGACGCAGGCTAAAGCCTACGAGATGGAGAAGGATCGGATTCCTGCATATCGTGAGGGAGCGCAACGGTAGATGAGCACCCCGCCCGGAAATCCGGCCAGCCCGGCTAACGAGCCGCCCCCGCCGCCTGCGCCGTTGATCTCGCCGACCGGCAACACGTCGGTCGACGCGCTTGCCAGTGCGGTCAACGCCGGCGCGCAGCCGTTTCAGCAGCTCGGTAACCCGAAGGCCAACACGCTTGACCGCGTCACGAACGTCGTGATCGGCGCGGTGGGCAGTCTCGGCGCGCTCGACCAGCTGCTCAATACGGGCATGGCGATGATTCCCGGCGCGAATCTCGTGCCCGGCATGCCGGCGGCGTTCATCGGCGTGCCGCATCTCGGGGTGCCGCATGCACACGCGCACCCGCCGAGCGACGGCGTGCCGATGCCGAGTTGCGGCGTGACGATCGGAAGCGGCTGCCTGAGCGTGCTGTATGGGGGCATGCCCGCTGCACGGGTGCTCGACATCGGCCTCGCGCCCACCTGTGGCGGCTTGGCGCCCATCTTCGAGATCTGCACCGGATCGAGCAATACCTTCATCGGTGGCGCGCGCGCGGCGCGCATGGCGCTGGACCTGACGCGTCACTGCAATCCGCTCGGCGTGAGCGGTGCGGGGCACGCCGCGCAGGAGGCTGAGAAGGCGAGCGCACTGAAGCGTGCGATGCACATTGCCGGGATGGCGGCGCCGGTGGCCTCCGGCGGGCTGACGGCCGCCGACCAGGCCGTGGATGGCGCCGGGGCGGCCGCAGTCGAGATGACGGCGGCGCAGACGGCGGCAGACGCGATCGCGATGGCGATGAGCAATCTGATGGGCAAGGATCCAGGCGTTGAGCCAGGAATGGGAACGCTGATCGATGGCGATGCGAGCGTCCTGATCGGCGGCTTCCCGATGCCTGATGCGCTTGCCATGCTGATGCTGGGCTGGGGGCTGCGCAAGAAGGCGCACGCGCCAGAAGATGCCGGGGAACCCAAGCGTACGGAGCAAGGGGAATGCAAGGGAGGACACCCCGTCGACGTGGTGAGAGGCACGGCGGAGAATGAGTTTGCCGACTATGCGACCGTCGACGCGCCCGCATTCAAATGGGAGCGCTACTACCGTAGTGACTGGAGCGAACGGGACGGCGCGCTGGGCTTCGGCTTTCGTCACAGCTTTCAGCACGAACTGCGCGTGCTGCGTACGCGTGCGATTTACGTCGATGGCCACGCCCACGCGTATACGTTCAGGCGCGGCGTCGCGGGGCGCTACGAGGGCATCTTCGCAGGCTACGCACTACAGCAGCAAGGCACTAATCGTTTCGTGATCCTATATGGGTCGCATAGCGAGCTCACGTTCGAGCGCACGAGCGAAACGCATGGTTCGGCCCGACTCGTGCGCCATGTCTGCGACGGTGCCGAAAGCACGCTGCGCTACGCAGACGACGGCACGTTACGGCACATCGAACAATCGGCGCAGCGTGATGGGCGCCGCCGGCTGGTCGATTTCATCTACGACGCACACGGCCATGTGGTGCAAGTGCGTCAAACCAATGCGCAAGGCGCCGTCACCTGCATTGCCCGGTATCGCTACGATGCCGCCGGTTGCCTCACAGCCGCAACTGATGCGCTAGGCGCGTCCATGACCTACGGGTATGACGAGTTGCGCCGCATGACTCGGGAAACGGATGCCAATGGCTACTCGTTCTACTACCGTTACGGTGATGACGGCCGTTGCGTCGAGAGCGTGGGGCAGGACGGCCTGTGGCGCATCCTGCTCGATTACCAGCCTGGCCGCACGGCGGTCACACAAGCCGATGGCGGAAAATGGACCTACTTGTACGACGATGCGCGCACGGTGACGCACATCATCGACCCCTATGGCGGCGCGGCGGAGCGCGTGACCGGCACGGATGGGCGCATCGTCGAGGAGGTAGACGCCGGCGGGCGCGTGATGCGCTGGCTTTATGACGAGCGCGGGCGCCATACGGGACGCATGGACGAATGGGGCAACATGTGGCCGGCGTGGAACGGGGTACAGGCACTGCCGAACCCCTTCGCACATCGTTTGCCACAGACACACCTCGGGCTGCAGTGGGGGGAGCCGGCGCAACACAAGGTGGGGAATACGATTTTGCTGCCCGAGGCTATCGAACGGATCGTGGATGACCTGCCCGGGCGCCGCGTGAACGCATGCGCCCTGAAGGAAACAAGGGACGCCAGCGAGCGGCTGGTGACACGCATCGACGAATGCGGTAAAGGCGAGCATTTTGCGTATGACTCAGCTGGCAATGTGCTCGAGTATCGCGACAAGGATGGCAGGGGTTACCGCTACGGCTTCGCATCCTGGAACCTATGCGTAAGCGAGGAGGATCCGCTCGGCGGTACAGTGTCATACCGTTATACAACTCAGGAGAAGGTCTCGTCGGTTGTTGACGCGAACGGGAACGAAAGCCTGTACGCCTACGATCTGAAGAACCGCATTGTCGGCGTTACGCGGCACGGGATGGTCCGCGAGACCTACGCATATGATGGAGGAGATAGCCTGGTTGAAAAGCGCGATGGCCACGGCAACTGGCTGCTGCGCTTCGAGGTGAGCGAGTGCGGCCTGCATCGTAGGCGCGTGCTGGCGAGCGGCGAGACACACTGCTTCGAATACGACGAGCGAGGAAATTTCACGAGGGCGTCAACGGACCGCGCCGACGTCAGGTTCACGTACGACGCGCTCGGGCGCTGCATCGCGGACAAGCGCAATGGACGCGGTGTCGAGCACAAATATATCGGCGCGCGTCTCGCAGAGACCACGTACTTCGATCGATTCGCGGTGCGATACGAATCTTGTGGAGACGGTGACATGTCGATTCACGTTCCGGGCGGAGCTGTCCACCGGCTTCACCAAAGTGCCGATGGCAAGGTCCTGCTGCGTCTTGCCAACGGCATGAATCGACTCTACGCGTATGACCCGCAAGGGCGATGCGTCGCACGCCTGACGTGGTCCGAGGGACGCGCGCAAGACGTCCATTGTGCGGAGTATAGCTACAGCGCGACAGGCGAGTTGCGATGCGTCATCGATAGTCAGAAGGGCAGGACGGAGTATCGATACGATGCCGCCCACAGGCTGGTGGAGGAGAGTCAAGACGGTTGGCCGGTGCGGCGCTTCGAATATGACCGGGGAGGCAATCTTGTCTCTACGCCGTCCTATCCGTCTATCCAGTGCATGGAGGGAAACCGGCTGGCTGCCGCGTCACGCAGCCTGTTTCGCTACGACGAACGTAACCGTCTGGCCGAAGAGATTCGCGCGCCAGAGGCGCATACGGTATACCGCTATAACAGCATGGACTTGCTGGTGGAAGTGCACTGGAGCGATCGCGAGGAGGCGTGGGCAGCGCAATACGACGGGCTGTGCCGACGCACTGCCAGCACAATCGGCGCACATCGTATCGACTATTACTGGGACCGCGACAGGCTGGCCGCGGAGTCCCGTGCGGACGGCAGGCTGCGCCTGTACGTCTATCCGGACGAGATGGCGCTGGTGCCGTTCCTATTCATCGACTATGACTCGCCGCAAGCCCCGCTCGATAGTGGCCGGGTCTATTACGTTGTGGTTAATCAGGTCGGGCTTGCGGAGCAGATTGATGATGACGAATGCAGGACGGTATGGCGCGCGCGAGACATCGATCCTTATGGGACGGTTACCGTGGCTGACCACGGCGAGATCGAATATAACCTGCGGTTTCCAGGCCATTATTACGACGCGCCAACGGGTTTGCACTATAACCGGTTCAGGACGTACAGCCCGGCGCTTTGCCGCTATTTGCAATCGGACCCCGTGGGACAGGCCGGGGGCGTGAATTTATACGCATACACTGCCAACCCGCTGGTGGCGGTGGATATCCAGGGGCTCAAGGATTGCTGTGGCGCTCCGGGAAATAACCATTTCGACGATTGCGAGCATGCAGGCAATGGCCGCGCTGCCGAACGGCCGCCGGATCGACAGAAGTCAAAGCAGCAGCTCGACGCGGAGCGCAAGGATACGTCAGCCCAGTCGTTTGTCACGAAGGGCGCGTCAAAGGCGGGCGAGATTGCCGATGATCTGCACAGGCAGACCGATGCGACGGGCCGGGGCATGTGCACTGCCTGTGGGGACCCCGAAGTTGGGGCTCGTGTGCAAAACGGGCAAGCGAAGAAGCAACCGCAGGAGCTTGACCCACGAGGTGAGCATCTTTCGGGCGAAAACATGGTTGCGCTGATGGAAGAGCTCGGGATGCCTATCAAAGGGCATCCGGCCGATGGTGATGTAGTGGGGAGAACGAATGCGTCCCATGCGGAAATGCTGGCCGGACATGACAATCAATTTTACGGGCGGGAGCCGAATGTCATTGGCATATCGAGACCCTCATGCGGCATGTGCCGGGACTGGTTGAGGAGGCATGCCCAATATACGCGTGTCACGCATATCGTCAGCGACCCGGAATACCAGCGAATCTATCACCCCGATGGGACCGTCGACATTTACCATAGCGATGGAGAATACGCCGGTAAAGTGTCCAGCAAGGTCGAGCCGACGGCCACCCGGCAGAATTACGAGGGTATCCCATGGTAGAAAAGACCCGCGAACTTGTTGCCGATTGCCGAGCCATTGTGATCGCGTCGCCCACGCACCACTTGCCACTGAACGCAAGACAGCGTTTGTGGGCCTCCTTCGGTGAGCGGCTGGACCCGGCCAAGGTACGGGCCGGAGCGATATCGCCGGGTCATGACCGGCGTGGCAGGCTCGCGATATATGCGGTACGGAGCGTTCTGCCGCGGTATGCGGCAGACGAGGCGCGCGCCGGTGCAGACCTGGTCAATTCGACGGATCATCCCACCAAAATCCTCGACGTCGCCGAGCGCCGACTC
Organism: Paraburkholderia sp. EG286A; assembly: GCF_040965375.1. Lineage (NCBI taxonomy): Bacteria > Pseudomonadati > Pseudomonadota > Betaproteobacteria > Burkholderiales > Burkholderiaceae > Paraburkholderia > Paraburkholderia sp. EG286A. The sequence goes on along the minus strand of NZ_JBFRCB010000005.1, from coordinate 485,575 downwards.
GACCGGATTGACGACTGGGCTTCGACCGAGAGAACCGCTTACCGCTATGGGAATATGCTCCAGTACATTTACGAGCTTTGGCAAGACTATGAGGTAGCGTCGCTGATTTTGCTTGGCGCAGGCGGGGCGATCGGTTCATGCATCTGCGATCACCTGTGGCTCGAAGCAGAAGACGAAGGACCTGATACTGAAGGGTGGACGCCGGAAATGTACGCTTGCCTCGCGTTCTGCGATGGGGCGAGCCCCTGGGTCCAGGACGAGACGCAGGGCGAACGGCAGGGTGAACTCAACGCTCGCCGGGAAGCGTTCTGGCTGCAGTACCTCGCGAAGGCCGCCGAACTTGCTGTTGCAGCTCACAATTTTCGCTAGCGATTATCATAGATGCGATAAGGTGTTCGTTAATTCCGCTAGTCCGCTGCGTCATTGAATTGGCACCGCTCGAATCCGAGGCGAAGGTTCGTCATATTTCCACTTGATTGGCTTCGGGTTCTTGTTGTGCTCGCGAATGTAATGCATCAGTTTGCGATCCAGATCCTTCACTGAACTGAAGATGCCGCGCGCGATCACATCGCGCTGGATGCGCGAGAACCAGTTTTCCGCCTGGTTGAGCCACGACGAGTAGGTCGGCGTGAAGTGCAGGCGCGCGTTGCGATGCGCATCGAGGAACTCGGCGACCCGCTGCGTCTTATGGCCGCTGACGTTGTCGCAGTTGACATGGATTTCGCGGCGTTTGGGCAGGCTGGAAACGACGTCGGTCAGGAAGGCCACGAACTGTTCGCTGGCGTGGCGTGTCTTCGCTTTTCCCAACACCTCGCCAGTGGCAGTGTTGAATGCCGCGAACAGACTGAGCATGCCGTTGCGCTTGTACTCGAAGCCATGGCTCTCGGCGCGCCCCGGCGACAGCGGCAGCATTCGGTCCTTGCGGTCGAGCGCCTGGATGGCCGTCTTCTCGTCCACGCAGAACACCGTTGCGTGCGCCGGCGGGTTCAGGTACAGCCCAATCACGGCGGCCGCCTTGGCCTCGAAGTCCGGGTCGTTGGAGACCATGTGCCGCTCGAGTTGCTGCGGCCTGATACCGTGCTTGCGCCAGATGCGCTGCACGCTCGAGACCGACACGTCGCCGAGTTCTGTAGCGAGCTTGTAGCTGCTCCAGTGTGTCGAGCCGTCCGCGGGTTTGTGCTTGATCTGTAGTGTCAAAAGTAGTGAAACGACATGGTTGATGAGTGTCATGTCTGCAGCGTGGGTGATCAGCGACCGCTCGGCCAGGAGCGCCTCGGCACGAAAGCGAATGAGTCATATCGACCCACTTCTGCCGTTGATCAGATCTCCACGAACAGACCGCAATACGCTTCAGAGCGGACACCCAAGCGGTGTCGGCCCAACGCGCTCGCCTGTTCAGCTTTCCACCGGAATCGTCGGTGCACCACTTGTCACCTTCGCCCTTCTCTAGCACCTCGGCGAGCCAGAACAGCAACTGTTCGCGCCACTCTTCGTCCTCAGCAGACGGGGAGGACTTCGCGAGGCTCTCGAAAAGAGAGTTGGCGGTTTCGAGGACGGGCAACCCGCGGCGATAGCTCAGCATGGCCACCAACGCGTCATCTGTCGCACACTTCAGCGCGCGCAAATACTCATCGCGAGATCGAGTTAAGCATCGTCCACGAGCGCCAATATGGGGCAGCGAACCAGGGAGAGAATGAGTGCCGCTGCTCTGGGCAGGTGATCTAACGATGCGACTGCTCGTTTTTCCCGTTCGCAGAGGCACGCGCCGGCGCATTCATTTCGAGCGTTTCGTGCCCCCGACCGCAGCAGCGCGCTTGCGCTCCACGCGCAACGCGTACTGGAATGTGCCGCTGCGGAAATAAAGATATTCAAAATCGACCGGATTGCCGTGGCTGTCCTGCGTGAGCCGTTCGATACGCAGCACCGGTGCGTCCTTCTTGATCTTCAGCGCGCGAGCAATCGCGCTTTCGGCTGTGACGGCGTCGATATTCAGATCGGCGCCGCCCAGCGCGACGCCGCAATCGTTCTCCAGAATCAAAAAGATGTCACGCGTCTCGAGGTCGGCGCGTTGCAAACGCTTGCCGATCGCTTCCGGTACGTAGGTGATCTCGTACGAAACCGGCTCGCGTTGGAGCAGACGCAAGCGATGGATTTCGGCCACGGTCGCCTGCGCTTCAAGACCGAGCTTCTGTGCCACCTGCGCTGGCGCGGGCACGAAGCGAAATTGCAGGACGCGATTGACGATCTCGTGGCCGCTCTCCCGCATCGCCTCGGCGAAGCCTTGCAGCGACGTGATGTCTTGCACAGCCTTCGGCTGCGAGACGAACGAACCCTTGCCGTGCACCTTGAATATCAGCCCTTCTTTCTGCAGGTCGCCGAGCGCCTGCCGGATCGTGATGCGGCTCACGTCGAACATGGCCTGCAATTCACTTTCCGACGGCATGCGGCTCATTGGCGGATATTCGCCGTCGAGGATTCCGGCGCGCAGCGTATTCCTGATCTGGACGTAAAGCGGAACGGGCGAATCAATCTCGAAGGCAGAGGACATGGCGGCGAAGGGCAGGGCGGCGTTCGATGGCGTGCGCAGCTGGAGGTGCTGGAATTATACGCTGGGGCTTGCCGGCAGCTTTCATGCGATTGCCTTTCTCAACTTGTTATGACATGATATGTCGTGTTCGGTTTGGCTATGACGACCCGCGAGTGCGCAAGTCTGTCACCAGGCCCTGTCTTTTACCGGAGGAGCATTATCGACTCCGACCTTTGGCTCTTTACCGTGGCGCTCGGTTGCAGCGCGCTCGGCGGCATGCTCGGAATGGCGAGCGGCCTTTTCATCGTGCCCGCGCTCACCGTGTTCGGCCACATGGACCTGCATGCGGCGGTAGGCGCGAGCCTGGTCTCCGTGATCGCCTGCTCGTGCGGCAGCGCCGCGCCATATCTGCGCGGGGGGCTCACGCACGTGCGCCTCGCGGTGTTGCTGGAAAGCGGGACGACGCTCGGAGCCCTGACGGGCGTCGTGCTTGCGGGCGTGGTGCCCGTGAAGGCGCTCGATTTCCTTTTCGCAGGCGTCATGCTGGTCTCGGCGTGGCAAATGTTCATGCAGCGCGTGGAGCGCCTTGGCGTGCCAGCAAACGCAACCGGACGCCCGACCGCCCTGGACAACAGCTATCCCGACCCCGCGACGGGCCGCGAAATCGCCTATACGGTCGCACGCGTGCCGCTGGCGCTCGGGCTCATGTATGCGGCGGGCCTCGTTTCAGCGCTGCTGGGCATCGGCAGCGGCGTGCTGAAGATACCCGCGATGGACACAGCGCTGCGCCTGCCCATCAAGGTCTCCACGGCCACCTCCAACTTCATGATCGGCGTGACCGCCGCCGCGAGCGCGTGCGCCTACTTCCTGCGCGGCGAGATCGTCCCCACGATTGCCGCGCCGATCGCGCTCGGTTCCGTTGGCGGTGCGCTGCTCGGCGCGCGCATCCTGATGAAAATTTCCAGCCAACGCTTGCGCGTGCTCTTCGTCGTGGTGCTGGTGGCGGTCGCCGTGCAAATGTTGTTGCAAGGTTGCGGCATTAACCCGTTCTGACACTCGAACCATGGACCTGGCCCATACGACTTTCCCCAAGCCGCGCGCGAGCGCCAGGCTCGAAAGGATTCTGGCTGCGCTGCTCCACTTTGGCACATGGGCAGGCTCGTGCGCGATAGCGGCCGGCATTGCGCTGCACTGGTGCGCGAGTGCAGCCGTCGCGCACTTCGGCAACGCTGCGCTCACCGCGGGCGTGTGCATCATCATCCTGCTTCCTGTCGCGAGGCTGATGCTGATGCTTGCAGTTTATGTTGCCGAACGCGACTATCGGTTCGCCTCGATTGCGGCGTTCGTGCTGCTGGTCGTGATCGCGGGTTGTGTCGCAGGTGTCGCGCTGGGGCCGCTTGGTGGGTGAAGGGTCGAGGGGGCTGTGCAGGCTGCAGGCTAAAAATCCGCACAAGCGTGTAACCAGGGTGCGTGGCGCACCGATATACCCTGTGGAGACCGCAATCCGGTCGCATTGTTTGAACACCCAAACCGGCGCGTTTCGCCGGCTTGCCCATAGGGAAATCACGCATGAATCCGCTTTCGTCTGTCTTCCGTCTTGCCGACCCGTTGTGGCTAGTGTCGAAGTTTCAACGGTATGCGCCGTTGCCGGTGCGCTTTGTAGTCGGTTACGGATTCATGGCGCACGGGTACGCAAAAATCGCAAAGAATCCCGAGCATTTCGCCGCCATCCTCCACGCTCTTGGCGTGCCCGCTCCACACTTCATGGCATGGGCGACCATTGTGATCGAACTGATGGGCGGGCTAGCGATTCTCTGCGGAGCATTTGTGCCGCTCGCGACGGTGCCAATGCTTGCTGTACTGCTCGTTGCGACGCTTACCGTCCATCTGCAGTTCGGGTTCACCTCGATCAAGTTGATGGATGTCGTGAGCGGTGTGCCGCGGTTCGGGCCGCCTGGTTACGAAACCGATTTGCTATACGTGGCAGGGTTGCTGTCACTCGTATTTGGTGGTGCGGGCCCGCTCGCTGTCGATACGCTGTTGCGTCCATGGTACGTACGCGTGAGCACACGACTCCGGATGTCTGGAGAGGCAGTCTGAAGGACAAAAGCGGGCGCTCCGGCGCCTCTTTTGAGCGTCAGGATCATGATAGTCAGCAAACCGAACCCCGCAGCCGGAACGCATGAGCACGCGACGGCCAGTTCGGAGGTTGAACGCCGGTTGACTTCGCTCCTTGCACAGTCGCTTGAGGGCGACAGGAAGGCTTACCGGACATTCCTTTACGAACTGACGGGACATTTGCGGGCGCGCTTGAGAAAGAAACTGCGCAGGAAGGACGAAGACATCGAGGACCTGATGCAGGAGATCCTGATTGCGGTCCACAAGGGTCTCGAAACATTCAAGCCGGAAGTACCGCTTACCGCCTGGATAAGCGCGATCGTGCGGTACAAGGTTGCAGACTATCATCGCGCGTACTTTCGCTGGGATTCGCTGCACGAGCCATTGGATGATGATGGTGATCTGTTCACGGATTCCAGCACGGAAGCCGCGGATGCGAGACGCGATTTACAGCAATTGCTGGCGACATTGCCGAGAAGCCAGCAATTGCCGATTGTGCACATGCGCCTGTGGGGCATGTCCGTTGCCGAAACAGCATCGGCGACGGGGCTTTCCGAGTCCGCGGTGAAGGTTGGCGTGCATCGTGGACTCAAGGCGCTCGCTGCGAAAATTCGGAAGAAAGCCCATGAAGACTGAAGATCTCATTGTGATGCTGGCAGACGCGCCGCGCCCTCCGAGCCGCGCGGTGGCTGGCAAACGGCTGGGCCGGGCCCTCGTGATAAGCATCGTAACGGCGTTGCTGCTGATTCAAACGATCCCGGTTAACGGCGTGCGGCTCGAGGGTGTGGTCTTCACGCCGCTCTTCTGGATCAAGGTTTTGCTACCGCTTTCGATGACAGCAGGTGGGCTGTGGGTCAGCGCGCGCCTTTCACAACCGGGTGTCGAAGTGGGGCGCCTGTGGCTTACCCTCGGATTGCCAATCGCAGCGGTATGGCTGGTGGCGGTGGTCATCCTGCTAGCGTCACCTGCCCCGGCACGGACAGACCTGGTGCTGGGCCACACATGGCGTACGTGCTCGCTGTACATTGTGGAGCTGTCAAGCCTGCCGCTCCTTATACTGTTCTGGGCAATGCGGGGGCTAGCCGCAACACAGCCGGTTGCGGCGGGCGTGACTACCGGACTGCTGGCAGGAGCAATCGGCACATTGGCGTATTGCTTCCGCTGTCCTGAGACCGCAGTCCCTTTCTGGGCGACCTGGTACTCGCTCGGCATGGCCGTTCCCGCCCTGATCGGTGGCATGGCCGGTCGATGGATACTCCGCTGGTAGAGCCCCCCATCTCCGCATCGCGTGACAACCGCTAGCAATAGCGCGGATTCTGTTGCCACATCTGAAGTGCATTGTCTCCCGCGAGCTCATTGGATTGCATGCCGCTATGGTTGTTGCTCAATCCGATCTCGATGAGGCGGCTGTAAGCAGCCAATTCGTTTCTCCGCTGTAACCAAAGGTGTATTTGAATCGATATATCAAGTAGCAAGCTCGAGAATGTGCTTGCCACATGGGTGATGATCCAAACGATGATTGTTAGGATATCAAATTAAATTGGTTGTTCTTCCGATGCGGGAAAAAGCGTTTAAGCGGAGGTGCTGGCGTTTTAGTGGGCCCGTCAGGAGGACAGCAGGTGAACCTTATGAGGAATTGAGATGAACGCGCGAAAAATTATGGGCGTATTCCTGGTTGCCGGTATTTGCGGGGCGGTCGTAACTGACGCGAACGCTCAGGGAAGGACCCGTGCGGAGGTGCGGCAGGAACTGATTGATGCGGAAAATCATGGTCTGAGTCTGGTTACCGACGCCTCGTACCCGGACGTTAGCCCGATCAACCAGCAACGTCTGGCCCAAATGAACTCGCTGCAAAACAGCGGTACCGGGACAGGATCGAGCGGAACTACTGACAGTGGTACGAAGGACGTCCCTCCGCAACCCCCATCGAGTGACAGTTGCGTCGGCCCAGTCAGTTTCTGCAACATCTATTTTGGCAGTTGAGTGGGGCTTGAGGGCAGTGAACTGTTCCACACTGCCCTCGATGATGAGGAACGCGCGGTGGGGCCGTCGCGTGAAGAATCTGGACCTGGCGGTGAAGCTCTGAACCAGACTGACGACGCGGGTGTGCGGAACGTCGCCCGCGCTTGTCGTGAACTTTCTGACCGTCGACTTCGCCCCGGACGCCCCGTAATGGGCCTGGGGACGCGTAGACGCGGTTTTCCCGGCCAACGTGTCGTCGAGTCCGATCGAGGCGATCCACCGATGAACCACTCGGGCATATTGTCGTGTCGAGATATGTGGCGAGGCACGCAGCCGGCTTGGAAACAGATAGTCGTTGGGCCTCAATCCCCGTGCCTTGATCCAGGCTTCAACGCTCTGACGAGTCTGCTGAGTGATCTCGAATTGAACCGGTCTTTGCGTCTTCTGCTGCATGACCATTACTCGCGATGCGACATGGCTACCTTGGCAGACTTCTTTCACCAGCAGCCGAGTCAAGTCACACGCCCGGAGTTTGCTATCAATTGCGAGGTTGAACATCGCCAATTCTCGGACGTTCGAAGACATCTGCAATCTGGTGCGAATCGCCCAGATTTCCGGCAGCTTCAGTGGTGGCTTCTGTCCAGTGAGCTTCCCCTTATTCCAGGGCACGCGGGAGCCCGTGGGATCGTTCTGCGTTTCCATGACGTTCTCCTTCCATTTGGAGGGAGATCCAGTGTGCGCGTCGGCCATAGGTCGCTCAACGACCCGAAGCGGTCGGTGGACCAGACCCGATCGAATCGGCCGCTTCGACGGGTACAACAGTCATTCGCTGCTTCGAAACACGCGGCAGGTCATGGAGATTGACTCCCCCCGCACGCTGACCATACCGACGAACGGCGCATTCGCGCAGTCCAGTCATTGCAAGGCACCACTTCGTGCTTCATCGACTCGTGAGTCCGACGCACCCACGGCCTCTGTCCCGCGCTCACGCCGCGCCGCAATCGCGAGATAAACCGCTGGCAGCACAAACAACGTAAACAGCGTCCCAATCGTGAGGCCGCTGGCGATCACGAGCCCCATGTTGAATCGCGACGCCGCGCCCGCTCCTGACGACATGATCAGCGGCACGACCCCGAGCACCATCGCCGCCGTGGTCATCAGGATCGGCCGTAACCGGATTCCCGCCGCGAAAACGATGGCTTCGAGTTTCGACATCCCCCCGTGCTGCGCCTCGTTTGCCACCTCGACAATCAGGATGCCGTGCTTGCTGATCAGTCCCATCAGCGTCACCAGCCCGACCTCGGTGTAAATATTCAGCGACGCGCCACCGAGCCCGAGGCTGATAAAAACAAGCGCGCCCGCGACCGACATCGGAATGGAAACCAGAATCACCAGCGGATCGCGGAAGCTTTCGAACAACGCCGAAAGGCTCAGATAAATGATGATCAGCGCCAGCACGAAGGTTTCGATAAACCCGCTCGATTCCTGCACCATTTGCCGCAACGGCCCCGCATAGTCGATGGACACATCGGCCGGCAGCGTGCGCGCCGCCAGCGCCTGCAGCATCTTGAGCGCAGCGTCCTGCGAAACGCCGAGCGCAGGCACGCCGGAGATGGTCGCCGAGTTGACCTGCTGGAAATGATTGATCGCCTCCGGCACGGTCTCGGTGTGCACGTGACCAATCGACGAGAACGGCACCGGCACATTATTCACCGTCGCGATCTGGTAATTCATGATCTGGTCGAGCGTCAGGCGAGAGCGCTGCTGAACTTGGGCGATGACCTTGTACGAGCGCGCATCGAGACTGAAGTAGTTCGTATAACCGCCGCCCAGCAGACCACCCAGCGCAGTTCCGACTTGCTGCATCGTCAGGCCGAGTTGCGAGGCTTTGTCGCGGTCGATATCGAAGACCTGTTGCGGTTGATCGATCTTCAGATCGCTATCGATGAAGAGAAACATCCCGCTGGCAGCGGCGTCGGCCAGGAACTGCCGCGCCTGAACATTGAGCCTATCCAGCGGCTGCGTCGACTTGAGCACGAACTGGATGGGCAAACCTTCCGAGCCAGGCAATGCGGGCGGCTGAAACGCAACGACCTTCTGTCCCGCAACCCTGTTGAACTGGTTCTGCAGTTCGTGCTGGATCGCCGTCGCATTCCGGTGCCGCTCGTCCCACGGCTTGAGCGTCACGCCGCCGATGGACTGCAATGGACTTTCGATCTGAAACGTCTGCGCGGCTTCGGGTGTCCCGGCCATGATGTCCTCGACCTGCCGACCGAACACCTGCTTCTGCTGTAGCGTGGCGTCCGGCGCGGATGTCGGCTGCAGGATCACGACGCCCTGATCCTCCTGAGGCGCCAGTTCGCTGTCGGCGCTCGTGTACAGGAAATAGATGCTGCCGATGACCAACCCGGCGAACAGCAGTGTTACCGGAATCGTGTGCAGACTGTTGCGTAACAGCCGTTCGTAGCCGCGTCGAAGCGAACCGAACACGCGGTCGATCGTCTCCACGATTCGCGTCACCCAACGCCCGCCCTGACTGGGAGGCTTGAGGAGCTGGCCGCACATCATGGGCGACAGCGTAAGCGAAATAATTGCCGACATCGTTACCGCGCCGACCAGCGTGAACGCAAACTCCGTGAACAGTGCGCCGGTCAGGCCGCCCTGGAAACCGATCGGCACATAAACGGCGATCAGCACGATGGTCATCGCGATGATCGGGTTGGCGAGATCGCGCGCCGCCCTGATCGCGGCGTCGCGCGGACGCATGCCTTCTTCCAGATGACGGCTGACGCTCTCCACCACGATGATTGCGTCGTCGACCACCAGACCGATCGCCAGCACGAGCCCGAGCAGGGTGAGCAGATTGATCGAGAAGCCGAGCGCGAGCATCACGCCGAACGTACCGACCAGCGACAAAGGAATCGCGACGACCGGAATCAGCACCGAGCGCGGAGAGCCCAGAAACGCGAACACCACGAGCGTGACGATCGCGACCGTCTCGATCAGCGACGCCTCGACCTCGCGAATCGAGCTATCGACGAACACGGTCGAATCGTAGATGACCGCGCTGTGCAAACCGGCGGGTAACGCCTTCTGGATGTCGGGCAATACGGCCTTCACGCCCTTGATCACGTCGAGCAGGCTCGCCGATGGCGCAATCTGGATGCCCAGATACACGCCTTGCTTGCCGTTGTACGAAACGCCGGACTCGTAGTCTTCCGCCCCGAGCGTCACGTTCGCCACGTCCTTCAAGCGGATGATCCCGCCGTTGACCTGTTTCACCACGAGTTCCCGGAATTGCTGCACCGAATGCAGGTCCGTTGATGCCTTCAGGTTGAACTGCACCATTTGCCCTTTCGTGGTCCCCAGTCCCGCGACCACGCTGTTGGCGGCGAGCGCGTTGGTGACGTCGGCGGCGGTGAGGCCATAGGCCGCGAGCTTCTGCGGATCGAGCCACGCGCGCAGCGCGAAATACTGCGGTCCGAGCAGTTCGGCCGTCTGCACGCCCTTGACCGCCTGCAGACGCGGCTGCACGTTGCGCACGAGGTAGTCGGTGATCTGGTTGGGCGTGAGTTCATCGCTCGAAAAGCCGATGATCAGCGCATCCAGGGACTGCCCGATCGCCACCGTGATGGTCGGCTGCTGCACGCCGCTCGGCAACTGGTTGAGCACCGAGTTGATCTTGGTGTTGATCTCGGTGACCGCTTTGTCGGCATCGAAGTTGAGCACGAGGTTCGCGGTGATCGTGCTCGTGCCGGCAATGCTCTTCGACGTCAGATAGTCGATGCCGTTCGCCTGGGCGATAGCCTTTTCCAGCGGCGTCGTGACGAAACCCTCAACGGTCTGCGCGTCGGCGCCGTAGTAGGTCGTCGTAATGGTCACGACGGCGTTTTCGGTTTTCGGATATTCGAGAATGGGAAGCGAGGTGAACGCCTTGTAGCCGATCACGAGAATCATCAGGCTGACGACGCACGCCAGCACCGGCCGGCGGATGAAGATATCGGTGAATTTCATCGGACTGCTCCGTTCCGTTCAGTGGTCTTGCGGGACAGGCGCGGCGTCGTTCGTCAACTTCGCGCTGTTGTCGATCTGCACGAGCGCGTCGTTGTGCAGCTTCAGTTGTCCCGCTGTGACGACCACGTCCCCGGCCTTCAGCCCCTTCAGGATGCTGACCTGGTCGCCGCGCGTTTCGCCTGTCGTCACGAATTGCTGGCGCACGCTTGCCTGCGGCTTGCCTTGCGCGTCCCTGCCGTTCTGAACCACGTACACGAGGCTGCCGTACGGGTTGTACGCCACGGCCGCCTGCGGAATGGTCACGAGCGACTGCGGCTGACCGCTGCTGACGTGTGCGGTGGCGAACATGCCGGGTAGCAGTGCATCGTCGGGATTCGCGAACGACGCGCGAATTTGCAGCATGCGGCTCGAGGTATCGACTTTCGAATTGATCGATGTCACCTTGCCGGTGAACGTTTTGCCCGGGTACGCATCCAACGTCATCGATACCGTCTGTCCGAGGCCAACGCGTTCCATCGCCTGCTGCGGCAGATAGAAGTCGAGGAACATCGGGTCGAGCGCCTGCAAGGTCACGACCGCCGTACCGGCCGGGAGGTACTGGCCGACATCGACCTGACGCACGCCGAGTCGTCCCGCGAACGGCGCGCGCACGGACTTCTCGCTGATCACCGCCTGTTGCGCCGCGACTTGTGCACGCGCCACCTTCAGGTTCGCAGCGTCGGTATCCACGGTCGATTGCGCCACGGCTTGCGCCGCGAGTTGCTGGAGGTCGCGCTTGTAGGTGATTTCGTCCAGTTCGGCGGTGGCTTTCAGTTGTTCGAGTTTCGCGGGATCGTCATTCGGACGCAGGCGCAGCAGCACCGTTCCCGCCTCCACATCGCGGCCCGAATCGAAGTCGATCTCGTCGATCACGCCGCCTGTCTCGAGCGACAAATCCGCGCCCTTCGACGCCCGCAGCGACCCGACAGCGCTCAGCGCCGGCTGCCACGGCGCAATGACAGCGGTCGTGGTGGACACGGTCGCCTGCTGCGACTGGATCGTCGTGGTGACCTTCTTCAGGATGCTGCTCTTGAACAGATGAAAGCCGATCAGCGCAGCGGCCAGCAGCCCCACCACGAGCAGCATCAGAAACAGGCGAAGCAGGATTCGGGGCGGCTGCTGTCGCTCTGCGGACGGATTAGCCGTATCGATACGGGTGGATAGAGAGGTCATGATTTAAAACACTCCACAACATTGCGCAACTTTGGGATCGACATCGTTTCGATGCCACCAGCCGCCGCCCAGCGCCTGGAAGAGCGCAACGGTATCGGTGTAGCGAGTGGCTTGGGAAGCAACCAGCTTGAGGCGGGCGCTTTCATCGGACTGCTCAGCATTCAGAACATTGAGATACGTGTTGCCGCCCGCGCTGTATTGCGCTTGGGCGAGCTTGAGACTGGCGGCGGCCGTTTTCTGCGCCGCCAGATTCGCGGCGAGCGCTTCGGCGTCGCGCTGAACCGCGACCAGTGCATTCGCTACGTCCTGGAACGCTGAATTCACCGTGCTGCTGTACTGGGCGGCGGCGACATCGACGGCGGCATCGGCGGACCGTTTTTTCGCTCTCAGCGCGCCGCCCTCGAAGACCGGCTGCGAGAGGCTACCCGCAATGCTCCATATAATGCCGGCGGGGGTGAAGAGATTCGCGAAGCTGCTGGCATCGCGGCCATAACTGCCTGTGAGCGATATCTGCGGCAGCATGTTCGCCACCGCGACGCCGTCCGCCGCCGTCGCCGAGTGCAGCAATGCTCCGTAGGCCTGAATATCGGGCCGCTGTGCGACGAGGCTCGACGGCAGCGATACCGGCAGTTCTTCCGGCAACACGAGGCTCGCGAGATCGAGCGTGGGCGCGGTGTAGTCGCTCGGCAGACCGCCCAGGTACACCGCGAGTTGATTGCGCTGCTGCTCGAGCTGCTTTTGCAAGCCGGGCAGGGTGGCGATCTGCGCATCGAGCAGCGCCTGCTGCTGCAGCACGTCCACCTGGCTGACCCCGCCAAGCTCGAAGCGCCGGCGGGTCACATCGCGCGCGGCGGTATACGAGCGGATGATGTCATGTGTGGTATCGATCTGCGCCTGCAGCGAAGCCTCGTTGATCGCGGCATTGACCACGTTCGCAACCAGTGTCAGTTCGGTCGCTTCGAGTTCGTAGCGCTGGTACTCGGCTTGCGCGTTTAATTGCTCGATTTGCCGGCGAATGCCGCCGAAGGCATCGATCGTGTACGACACGCTGAGCGATCCGCTTACCACGTTGTACGTCGAAGGTTCGGGGCCGAACTGCCGGTTGCGTTCACGCTCGCCCGACGTGCTCGCACTGATCTGCGGGAACAAGCTGCCTTGCTCAGCGCGCGTGTTCTCGCGCGCCTCGCGCAAGCTCGCCTGCGCGGCAGCGAGCGTGGGATTGGCTTTCAACGCGCGCTCGACCAGTGCGTTGATCTGCGGCGAATGGAACAGCGCCCACCAGTCACCCTGGATATCGCGCCCCGCGACGAGTGTTTGCGCGGCGCCCCCCGTAGTCTCGGCGGAAACCGTGCGCGCGGGGACGGGTTTTGCGGTAAAGGACGTCACATTGGGCGCGGCCGGCGCAACGTAATTCGGCCCGACCGTGCAGCCCGTCAACGGGGCGGCGAACGCGAGAAACATGACCAGTGCGAGGGGCCTGAGCGGGGCGGCGTACTTGAGCGCTGCGCGTGATCGGGGCATGCGTTTGAGCGGGAAGGCGTGAAGAGTCATCTGCATCTATTCCTGTACTTCCAAGTCCACTATTTCGCATACTATACTCATAAGTACAGAAATTGCAAAAAAGGAATTCTTACATGCAGAAAGCTTCGCCCGTGAGCCGCGCCGGACGGCCGAAAGATCCGGCCAAGCGCGCAGCCATTGTGGAAGCCGCGACCAGGCTGTTCGCCGGACAGCGCTATGACATGGTCACCATGGAAGACGTCGCCTTGAACGCCGGGGTGTCCAAGATGACGGTGTACAGCCATTTCACCGACAAGGAAGCGTTGTTCGAGGACGTGGTGCGCGGCGTGTCGGACCAGATGATGCGAGGTCTAACGGACGTCGGATCGGAGAAACTGCCGTTGCGGGAGCGGTTGACGGACATTGGCACGGCTTTCCTGACCGTCATCATCGAGTTGCACGTGGGCGGCATGGTGCATTCGCTGCCTATGTTGAGCGTCAATCATGCGCTCCGGCGACGCCTGTACGACGCGGGGCCGGGACGAACCCTGGCGGTGCTCGCCGGCATTGTCAAAGAGGCAGTGGAACGCAATGAACTCATCGTCGACTCGCCGGGAGAAGCAGCGCAGGACCTGGTGAGCTTGTGGGAAGGAGAGTTGACGGCGCGCATCCTGTTCGGCGTAGTGGAGCCGGCAACCGGGGAGGAAATCGCGCAGCGGGCGCAGCGCGGCACGGACGTATTTTTTCGAGCCTATGGGAATCCGCGTAAGCGCAAGTCACTGTAAAGACCGTTGCAAAGCCAACGATTCAGGATGCCAACCGGAATCCGTGCGGCCTTGGTCGCCCGCATGGATTCGATGTCGCCATCGGAACACGCGAAGTGCAGGAGGTGTTCTTTCTTCGTGCCAATCACGAGTCCCGCGGATCTCGGTCCGCGGGACTCGCGCGTACCGCGTAAATGACTCATCGATTTGGGCATGGCCGACGACCTGCTGAAATGAGTCTGTACCAGAATGTCCGATATCTGCGGCGTGCCTGACGTTCGAATGTCAGCACCGATGTCGAGGGCGAACGGCCGGTTGTGGCCGAACTCAGAAGTCCAGTGCGAGGTGCAACATCGGCAGCCAACTTCCGCACCTGAACGTGAGTTGGCTGCCGCGCCAATGCTTCCGAGTTCCGCGGCGCGCACAGGACGTCTATCCCTGCTTCACGGCGACTTCGGCGGCGGCCTTGCTAATTGCGGCGAGCACTTCGTCGGGGCGCGAGAGCATCGGAACGTGACTGCTCTTGAAGCAACGGGAGGAAGTCGGAGCCGCGAGCTTTGTAGCGCTTCACCTCTTGACTAACCGTTATTGCACGGTATTTGGGTCGCCGGCGAAGGCGCCAGATTGACCCGTTGCTGCCGCTCAAGCAGATGGGATTGGAAGGGCAGGTATCTGATTTGAACTGTCATTCCGTACAGACACTCGAGGACAAGTCATCGGCCATTGCGGACTTTGAGGCCCACCGGGTGCTGAGTCAGCAACTGGCGGATTGCTGACAGTGGCTGCATCGGGCAACTCGACGTCAGCTTCCTGCATCAGCAAACTCACACTTTCGACCCTGAGCTGACTCACGCGCCAACGTCGGCGCAATGGCGGCTTCCAAGGTACAACGACTGGTCGCGCGGGGGCTGCATCTTCGATGCGTTCGAAATCGAAACCGTTTCTTCGGCGTCCAAACGTGGGCTAAGTTACAAAACGTCTTCACGACGGCGTTGTAACACCGGGTCCCGACATGCCCGATACACCACAAAGACCATCCAAATCGCTAGCAGGCTGAAGCTCCACCATCGCAAATATGACCCCCAGCCCCAGATAAGCGACCCGAACGCCGAAAGCGTTAGCCCGCGTTTGGCGGCCAGGATGTCGCTCAAAACTTCACCTGGCTTGAGAACCGCGTCCTCGTCTGCATGGGCGATAACAAGATCGGTCACAGTGTGCTCAAAGTACGGGCGTGAAGCGAGGAGAAGCCCGATCATTGTTATTACCGATCCGGACCGTTCGAACAGATCCCAATGTCCTGAGGCATGCGCGATGCAGGCGCATATGAACGCCGGACTAACGGCCAACGCAATCATTGCGACGCTCCAGACGATGTAGCTATCCGGCACCCGCAGCTCTTCTTGGAGAAGATTGCTCAACTCCCGGTTCACAGGCTCTTTGTTCAAAATAAGCTCTCCAATTCATCCGCAGGCTCATGGTCACGGGGTGCGGGCCCGGCAGCGCAATATTCATCGGCGCGCCTCATGTATCTGACGTTAACGTTATCTGATATGTCAGATAGAAGCAAGAATTTTTGACTGGACTTGAGGCAAAAGCAGCACGGTTGAGCGGCTGACGGCCATAGGGATGGCGCAAGTGAGCAGTTGACCGTGGTCTATTAGTGTTCCGCCCCGGCAAGCGTCCGCTCGTCGGTCAGTTCGCCGTCATACTTCGGTTTGCGCTGCCATTTCAAGAGCATCGTCTACCTCAATGCCGAGGTAGCGAACGGTGCTCTCGAGCTTTGTATGGCCGAGTAGCAATTGCACCGCGCGGAGGTTCTTCGTTCGCCGATAGATTAACGACGCTTTTGTCCGACGCATGGTATGTGTGCCGTAGGCCGCATCGTCGAGGCCGATGGATGAGATCCATCGGTGGACCATGCGCGCATATTGGCGCGTCGAAATATGCGGTGATGCACGCATTCGGCTCGGAAACAGGTAGTCGGCGGACTTCAAGCTCCGGACTTTCATCCATGCCTCTATGCTTAGACGGGTCTGCTCCGTGATTTCGAACTGAACAGGTCGTTGCGTCTTCTGCTGCACGACCATTGCGCGCGATCCAATGTGGCTACCGTCATGATCAAGCGGCAGGACGCCGGGGTACTTTATATTGAACGGCCGCGCCGTGCGGCAAACGATGGACCGATCACCCGCCAGGTGCGCGCGGGTTGAAGCGGCGCTGCCGGCCTGCGCGGCATGCAGCATCGATCAAGGCCGCACAGGCCGGGGAGTCGGTACGAGGAAACGCGTAGAAACGGGCAACTGGCAGTGCGGGCAGTCCTTCCTTGCGACCCAGCAAGCGCAAGCCTTCGACTCGCTGGCTATCGGCGATGACCGTCACTGCGAAGCCCGAACGCGCCGCCGACAGGCAGCCCGCCATGCTGCTGCTCTCGAACACCAGGCGCCACGCTCGACCGGCCTTGTTCAATGCGGTGATCGCCGACTCGCGATAGATGCAGGGATCGGGGAAAACGGCCAGCGGCAGCGGTTGGTCGAGATCCAGATCTGCGTCTTCCGCATAGGCCCAGACCAGCGGCTCTTCCCACAGCAGCGTGCCGCCTTTGCCGACGCGGCTGCATTGCTTGCCGAACACGAGATCGAGACGGCCGCGCTCCTGCTGGCGCAACAGGTCGGCCGTGATGCCGACTCTCAGGTCGATTGTCGCTTCGGGATGCTGGCGGCGAAAACGCTGCAACACCTGGGGCAGCCAGGCGCCTGCAAAATCTTCCGATGCACCGACTCGCAGCAGCCCGCGCAGCGGCGTGCCGCGTAGTTTCGCGCGGACCTCGCGTTCCAGATCCAGGATGTTTCGACCGTAGGCGTACAAGGTGTCGCCGGCTTGCGTCAATTCCAGATGGCGAGTCGTGCGTGTCATCAGGCCAACCCCGGCGATCTGTTCGAGGCGCTTGATATGTCCGCTTACGGCCGAAGGGGTCAGTGCCAGACGCTCGGCGGCCGTGGCAAAGCTGCCGCTGTCCACGACTTCGAAAAAGGTGCGCAGCAACACGGTATCGAGCGGAGCACCGTCGGTAGTGGGCAGCATGTCCATCAGTTCATTCGACACGAAAAATCACCAATGATTCATGATTATTCACCAATCGGCACGAGACGTCGAGCTATCGTGGGACTTCCCTGTTTGCACGAGGAACACGATGAACACCTACCACCACGCCGCCACCGGGCGGCTCGACATTGCCTGGCTCGAATGGAACCCGCAGGGCACGCGCACCGCGGTGCTGGTGCACGGCTGGCCGGACAGCCCCCAGTGCTGGAAGCATGTCGCACCCATTCTGGCCGACGCGGGTTACCGCGTGCTAGCGCCGGCGCTGCGGGGCTTCGCGCCCACCCGGTTCCGCGATACGGCGACGCCTCGCAGCGGCCAGTTGTCCGCGCTGGGCCGCGACCTTCTGGATTTCCTCGACGTGCTGGGCGTTGAGCAGCCGGTACTGGTGGGCCACGATTGGGGCGCACGCGCGGTCGCGAATGCGTGCGGCCTGCGCGACGGCGTGGCGGCTCATCTGGTGATGCTATCGGTCGGATACGGCACCAATGATCCGAACCAGATCCTGACCCTGCAGCAGGTGCGCAATTACTGGTACCACTGGTTCATGGCCACGCCGCGAGGCGCACGCGTGGTTCGGGACGAACGTGAGGCTTTCGCCCGGCAGATGTGGGATACCTGGGCGCCGGCTGGCTGGTACGCGCCGGCCGATTTCGACGAAGCGGCGCAGGCATTCGAGGGCGACGATTGGGCGGAGGTCGTGCTCCATAGCTACCGGCACCGTTGGGGCTTTGTCGACGGCGACCCCGCCTATGCCGAAGATGAGGCGCGTCTGAATCCCGCGCCGAGGCTGTCGGTCGCAACGTTGGTCCTGCACGGCGAGGCGGACACCTGCAACCATCCCGATAGTTCCAGCGGGCGGGAGTCGTTTTTCCTTGGGCGGTATGAGCGGGAGGTACTCGATGGCGTAGGCCATTTCCCGCAGCGCGAAGCGCCCCGCGACGTTGCCGATGCGATTTTGCGGTTTTGTCGATAGGCGTTGCGCGGAGGGGAGAGCGCTTGCTGGCGGGCGCCTGGCGACCCACCTCCGCATTGGACTCCAGCAAGGGGCAAGGCCGCTGGGAAGGTACTGCGGTCACTGGTGAGTGCCCTGAGTCAGCATGAGGCGTGATGACTTCAGGGCTCTCGTCGTCAGATCCTCGTTATTCCAGGGCGGCGAGTGCCATCTCGATGAGTTGATGCTGACGCGCAGTGCCGTCGCTGCTCTGTTTGCGCACAATCAAATAAAGCGAGATTGGATCGGGCGGATTTAACGCGATCCGATGGATTGTGCATCCCGTCTGCCTTGCCAATGGCGTCGTCAAAAAGCTCGGAACGATTGCCCAGGCTCCATTTCTGAGCATCGGCGCGAGCATGTGTGCTTTCTCGACCCAGTTCACGTGTCGGGATAATCCGCGTCGGCTACGCCAAAGATCGAACTGGGCCGACCACGGCAGATGTATCTCCCTCGATTGATCCAGGTCCGTCATGTCGAGCGCTTCAGATGCAATCATGTCACCGGATGATGCGTGGACGACAAGCATGGGGTACTCGCGGATCTTTTTGGATACGAGGTCCACGTGTTCGGATGGCGACAGTGTGAAGGCGACATCCAGGTGACCGGATGCAACGCGGTTGGTCAGCTGAAAATAGACGGCGCTCTCCATGTGGAGGCGCACGGGCGGCGTTGCGTCGCAAAGTGCAGCCACAAACGGAGGAAGCACGTTGATCGCTATCGCGTCTACCGAGCCGACAGCGAGGTGCCGTTCCTGATTGGCCTGGAGTTGCTCGGCCTCTATTTCGAGCATTTTCCAGCGCTCGGCAATGTCCAGAAAACGCTCACCTTCCGATGTCAGCGATAGGCTCCGAGCCCCGCGCGAGCGCAGCAGCAACGGATGTCCTATCCGACGCTCCAGCGACTGGATTCGATAGGAGACCGTGGACTGCGTAGCGGATACGATTTCAGCAGCCTGAAGCAGACTGCCAGACCGGACGACCGCCAGGAAAGTATTTATTTCTTCACTGAACAACATATCTAATCCTTCGATATTCGGTGAATAAAATCTGATATTGACCGATATTTTGCCCGTCCTTAGCCTACTCGAAAAGCAGCACAAATCTCATCTTCAGACTCGGGTTGGTTTAGGGGGGACATATGGCAAAGACACTTATCGGCATCGAGGATCTTCCTGCGAGCCGGTTCCATAAAAGGATTGCCCTTGTGGCAGCGGGTGGTCCGTTCTGTGACGGTTACCTGCTGGGCATCATTGTTGTAGCGTTGCCGTTCATCGCACAGGACCTTGTGCTGAGCGCGCTCCAGATTGGCCTGATTGGCGCGGCGAGCCTGATCGGCATGTTCGTCGGCGGTGTCGTGTTCGGGCCAATGACAGACCGCTTCGGCCGCCAGAAGATGTATGTGCTGAACCTTGCAGTATTCGTGATCTGTTCGCTTGCGCATCTGCTGGTGCACGACATAACGGCGTTGTTCATCCTTCGTTTCGTCATGGGAGTCGCGCTCGGCGCAGACTATCCGATTGCGACCGCGCTTGCCGCCGAATTCTTGCCCAAAAAACTTCGTGGGCCTGTGCTCGCCAGCCTCGTACTTCTGCTGTGGGTTGGCTATACGCTAAGCCTTGCAACTGGTTTGCTCGTGAGCGGTAGCCCAAGCAACGCATGGCGCTACATTCTCGCGAGCGCAGCGATCCCGTCCGCGATTTTCTTGCTGCTGCGCTTGAACATTCCCGAATCGCCGCGCTGGCTCATCTCGGCAGGACGCACAGATGACGCGCGCCGTATCGTGGCAGAGCATCTCGGCCCGCACGTTGACTTCGCTGCTCTCGTTGCCGAAACCCGCGTCAGCAAGTCAAGGCGAGGCCTGGGCCTGTCCAGCATTCGCGAACTGCTTTCGCGGGGTTATGGACGCATGCTGGTGTTCTGCTCAATCTTCTGGATGTGTCAGATTGCGCCATCATTCGCGATCAAGACGTTTCAGCCGATGTTGTTGAAGTCGCTCGGCGTCACTCAGCCACTCGCAGGTTCGCTTGTGATCATCTCGTTCGCTATCGTTGGAACGGCGATCGGTATGTTCGTCGTCAACAGGATCGGACGGCGCACGCTTTGTCTGGCCTCTTATGTTCTTGCAACGCTTGCGCTCCTGCTTCTGGCAACGCCGATGTCGACAATGGCGGCTGTTGCGATCGGTTTGTTCATTCTCTTCACGATCGCCGAAGCGGCCGGTTCCGGGCTGCAATTCATCTACCCGAACGAGATTTTCCCGACCGACCTTCGCGCTACCGGCATGGGGCTCGCCATGTCCGCAAGCCGTATCGGAGCGGCGGCAGGCACATTCCTGCTCCCCACCGTACTCACCCGCTTCGGAAGCGCTACTGGCCTCCTGATCGCAGGCGGAATCAGCCTTGTTGGGCTGCTCGTGTCAGTCCGCATGGCTCCCGAAACTCGCGACGTGTCGCTAGGCGCGACGACCGCTTCGGGGACTGGATCGACAGCAGCGGCGCATTCCGCTCAGCGGAAAGAGGTACGCACGTGATCGGCAATTCAAGACTGGCATCGAAGGAAAGAAGCGCCGGCGTTTCTTGCGGCTGGGCGAAAGTGTCAATTGAGGCCGATTTAAGCTGCGTACGTGACCGGCCTGTGGCAAACAGGAAAACCAGAAATGAGCCTTGCAAAATGAGCAATCGAATCGCTGTGAATCAATTGAACGGACGGCACTTTGACGTGATCGTAATCGGCGGCGGCATCAACGGTGCAGCGGGTGCACAACAACTTGCCGCACGTGGGCACAGTGTCCTGCTAGTTGACAAAGGGGACTTTGGATCAGGGTCCAGTAGCCGTTCCAGCCGCCTGTTGCACTGTGGTCTTCGATACCTTGCTCCCGGACGTTCACCGTGGGAATTCCTGACCAACCCCTCGCGATTGGCTACAGGGATGAAGATGGCGCGTATGGCCGTCGGATCGCGCGATGAGTTCATCAAGACCACGCCAACGCGTGTACAACTTGCGAAGCTCTATTTCCCAATTTTCAGGGGCGGCGCATACTCGGGCTGGCAGGTCGATGTCGCCTTCAAAGCACTTGGACACTTCAACCGTGGCAAGACGCCGCTGAACTACTGTCGGATCAAGGGGCGCGACGCGCATTCGATTCCGCTTGTGAACAAGCTGCGCAACTTCGATTCGCTGGAGAGCGTTGCCTGCTACGACGAGTATCAGATTTCATGGCCCGAGCGCGTGACGGTTGACATTGCGATCGACGCGCATCGCATTGGTGCGATAACGCTCAACTACACCAGGGCAGATCTGCTTGAGCGGAACGCTGCCGGCTGGCAGATCGGTCTTCAGGACACGGCCGGAGTCGGCGAGGCGACAGTGACGGCCACATGCGTCGTAAATACAGCGGGTATCTGGATCGATCAGGTCTTCGCGAAGCATCGATCGGGCAAGCCCCCCAAGATACTCGGGACCAAAGGCTCCCATATCGTCGTCTGTTTGCCGCCTGAATGCCGTGGAGTCGGTGTAGCGACCATCAACAGAAAAAACGAACCCTTTTACTGTCTGCCTTGGGGTGATTACCACTACATTGGCCCGACTGAACTGGTCTATGAAAACGATCTCGACGACATCCGTACCACAGAGGTGGACAGGGAGTGGCTTCTCGGGGAGGCGAATCATCTGTTTCCGACGTTTAATCTGACCGCGAAGGATGTGATCTTCACATGGTCCGGCGTACGACCGCTGACCTGGGACGCGAATCTTCCAGCCGGCAATCGCAATCGCGTACTTCACGACCTGTCTGACGATGGTCTGCGAGGGGTGTTTGCAATGACGGGCGGCCCGCTCATGACACATCGCTCGGCCGGCCTCGAAATCGCTGACGCCGTCTCCTCGCAACTAGCAGGACTAGCAACGGCTCCTAGTGCACCTCACTTCGCTTCCAGTTTTCCGAATCTACCGCCCGACGAAGTCTTTTCAGCGCTAACTGGCGCGGTACCGGCGCCGAAGTGGCTGAAGACAATGATTGAAGAGGAAATGATCGTGCATCTCTCGGATGCGCTTCTGCGGCGCAGCGGTCTGCCATGGTTCAAAAAACTGGAGGAAGCGGACCTCGATCCGATCGGCAGAAACATTGGCAGCTTGCTCGGCTGGAACGAAAATCAGGTTGCCAGTGAAGTGGCACTCTGCAAGGCGGAATTAGCGGCACTCCAAAGTGCGACGCCAATGTGTGGGGTCGGCGAAACACAGGTGCCGCGTCGGGTTGCCTCGGCTAGTGCCCCATCGTAGCGGCACGATGGGAACCCCGCGATGCTCACAGCGGCCCGATCGAACGGCGGCCTTCTCGCGCGCACAGCACAGCCCGACTTGTTAGCCTGGCAATTTGCCGGGCAACGGCTGGCCGAGACCAACATCGGTTCGGCCGGCTCAACAGTGGCCCGCCGTATCGAAGCTCAATTCAGCGCTTCGGCGGGGCCAAAGAACTCGTATCGACTTCTCTCCTCGGGTACGCCCAGTTCGTGCAGTGAGCGCTTGATGAAAGCCATGAACGGTTTCGGACCCAGGAAGTAGGCGTCGAGGTCGTCGGCGGGCGGAAGCCACTGTCGCAATTGCTCCAGGGTTGGCCGGCCCACTCCGTCGGGAACATGCTCGTCGGGGACCTGCCCGTCGGAGACTAGCGCCCCCCGTGCTTCAGTCTCTTCATAGACGACGTAAGACTTCAGCCGCGGAAAGCGGGCATGCCACGCCTTGAGTACATCGGCGAAGGCATGCACCAGCGCGTTGCGCGCATAGTGGATGAAAACGACGTCCCGCTTGTTGCCGTCCAGAGCCGCTTGCGCCATGGCCAGCGTTGGTGTGATACCCACGCCCCCACTGATCAGTACAAGCGGCCGGTCACTATCGCGGAGGGTGAATTCTCCAGCAGGCGGAAAGAGCTGTAACACGCTTGCTTCGCGAACCTCGTCGTGCAGGTAGTTCGATGCGACGCCGTTGGGCTCGCGTTTGACGCTGATCCGGTAGCTATGTCCGTTAGGTGCTGCGGAGAGCGAATAATTCCGGCGGAGTTCTTCGCCGTTCACGTTCAGACGAAGCCCGATGTACTGGCCAGGCGCGAAATCGAGCAAGGCGCCGCCATCGAGCGGCTCCAGATAGAACGAGGAGATCTCTTCGCTCTCCTTGACTTTGCGCACCACGCGGAATGCGCGCTCGCCTCGCCATCCGCCCGGCGCGCTGGCCAGCGCGTCGTAAGCTTGACGCTCGGCGCTCATCAGCATATCGGCAAGCTGCTGGTACGCCACACCCCATGCCTCGATGACTGCGTCGGTCGCAACGTCCGGACCCAGCACCTCCCGAATGGCGCGCAGCAGGCAGGTGCCCACGATCGGGTAGTGCTCGGGCTGGATTTGTAGCGCAACGTGCTTGCTGACGATACGAGTCGCAAGCGGGCCAAGCGCCTCGAGGTGGTCGATGTTGCGCGCGTATGTGAGGACGGCGTTGGCAAGCGCCCGTTGCTGGGAGCCGCTGGCCTGGTGAGTCTGGTTGAACAGCGGGCGCACCTGCGGATACCCGTCGAGCATGAGCTTGTAGAAGTATCGTGTCAGGGCTTCGCCGCCCGATTCCAGCAGCGGAACGGTGGCCTTGATGATGTCGCGTTGGCTGTCGGTCAACATATGAATCTCGCTCAAAAGTGGGGTCGTTGGAGGCAAGGACTACTTGGCCACCGGTTGCTTTGGAATCTTCGTGAAATCAGGCGGACGTTTCTCGAGGAAAGCCGATAGCGCTTCCTTCGCCTCTGCCGAGCCAACCCGCACCATGAACTCCTGGTTTTCAGCGGTCACCGCCTCGTTGAGCGGGTCGATAGCAGCCTGCTTGATCAGTCGTTTGCTGGCCAGCAGCGCGCCACCCGGTTTTGCAGCGAGCTTCCGGGCCGTTGCTGTGGCGGTCGCGAGCAGATCGCCGTCGGGCACCACACGAGTCGCGAGGCCCAACTCCACCGCTCGCTGGGCAGTGAAGGGCTCACCCAGCAGGAACAACTCTGCCGCCCTGAGATGACCCACGCGAGCGGGTATCGAAAAGCTCGATCCGAATTCCGGTACCAGGCCAAGATTGATGAACGGCATCAAAAACTTTGCGCCTTCGCCCGCGTAGACGAAATCGCAGTGAGTCAGCATGGTCGTTCCGCTGCCGACCGCCGCGCCTTGCACAGCCACGACGATTGGCTTGTCGAACGCGATGAGCGCCTCCATCAGGCGGCCCTGTGGAAAGTCGCCCGGCTTGGGCGGACGATCGAGAAAGTCCCCGATGTCGTTGCCCGCGCAGAACGACTGTCCAATGCCGTGCCAGAGCACAACGCGGACTGCGTCGTTTCCGGAGGCTTCGTTGAGGATATCCGCGAGGCGCGAGTACATATCGCCCGTCATGGCGTTTTTCTTCTCGGGACGATTGAACGCGACGCGAAGAACGCCGTCGTCAGTCGATTCGGTAATGATGTCACTCATGGGTTGCTCCAAACTTTCTGCCGCGCTTGTGTCAAGCGACTTGCGTGTTGATGCTCGGCACCGTGCCGGTTTCGCGCAAGCTGTCAATGTCCTTCGCATCGAATCCCAACTCGCGGAGGATCGCTTCGTTATGCTCACCAAGATCGGGCGCGCGCCGCGCCGGCACCTTGGCAACGCCATGCACCTGAATCGGATTGCTGATCGTCGAAGTCAGCTTGCCGCCTGCACCTTCGAGCGGAACGATGACATCGTTTGCGCGCAACTGCGGATCGTCGATGACCTCCTGAGGTCCGCGCACCTCGCCATACGTGACGTGTGCGCCACTGAATACGTCGTGCCAGTGAGTCATCGGTTGCGCGCCGAACACATCGTCGAGAACCGCTGTGAGTTGCGGCATATTCGAAGCCAGCTGCGCCGGGTCGGAAAACCGTTCATCGTTCAGCAGATCCGGGCGGCCGATGGCGTTCGCGACTGCGGCCAGCTTGTCGGGTGTCACGACGAGAACGAACCAGGTGCCGTCGGCGGCGCGGTACACGTTGAGCGCCGCATTCGCGGGATGCTTGCGATCGTGTGGCGGAGCGAACTTCGCGCCGGCCAACGCGGCCTGGATAGCGACGCTCGCCGACCAGACACCTGAGGCAAGGAGGGAAGTCGTGACGTAAGAACCAGTACCTGTGCGCTCGCGCCGGAATAGCGCGGTGACGATCGCGGCGTAGATTCCGAGCGCTGTTGCGTTGTCGCCGCTGCCGGCCACGGGCCAGGTCGGCGGTGCGCCGGCATCGCGCGTCATGGAGAGCAGGCCGCTACGGGCCCAGAACGCCGTGATATCGAAGCCGGGCATTTCCGCATCCGGCCCGCTTTCGCCAAAGCCGGTGAGATCCGCATAAATCAGACGCGGGTTCCAGCGCATCACGTCGTCGTATTCGAGCTTGAGTTTCTTGCGCGCGGGGTGGGGCGTATTGACGATGAACACATCCGCCCACGCGACAAGCTGCTGGAGGACCTGCTGCGCGCCGGGCGACTTCAGGTTCAGCGTCATGCTGCGCTTGTTGCGGTTGGCCAGATGCCATTGATACGGTTCGTCCGCCGCCGGCTGTGGCGCGATCTTGTGCCCATGTCGCCACGGGTCGCCGCCCGGTGGTTCGACTTTGATGACGTCGGCGCCGAAGTCCGACAGGATGACGGCGGCGCCCGGCGCCGCGACGAAGCTGGAAAAGTCAACCACTTTGAGTCCAGCAAAAATGTTGTCGCTTGCCATTGAATCTCTCCTGAATCGTGGCGCTTGTTTCATCGTCCCAGGAACTGCGGGGCGCGTTTTTCGAGGAAGGCAGACGTGCCCTCCCTTTTGTCCTCTGTCCCGGCGCACAGTCCGAAGCAGGAGGCTTCGAGGGCGAGACCCTCGCTCTGACCCGCGTCCAGTCCCTTGTTCACCGCTTCGAGCGATAGCTTCACGGCGACGGGGGCGTTCGAGGCGATCGTCTTCAGGATGGCTTCAGCGCGTCCAATGAGATCGGCCGCCGGAACGACCTCGTTGACGAGTCCGATGCGCCAGGCTTCCTGTGCGCTGATCGGCTCCGCGGACAGAATGAGTTGAAGTGCGCGGCCCTTGCCGACGAGGCGCGGCAGCCGCTGCGTGCCGCCGCCGCCGGGCAACAAGCCGAGCTTGACCTCGGGCTGGCCAAGCTTTGCGTGCTCCGCGGCAATGCGTAGGGTGCACGCCATGGCTGTTTCGCAGCCGCCGCCGAGTGCGAAGCCGTTGATCGCCGCGACCACGGGCTTGCCAAGGTTCTCGATCAAGTCGAGCACGGCTTGCCCAAAGCGGCTCGACTGCTCCGCTTCGATCGCGCTCGCGTGCGCCAGCTCGCTGATGTCGGCGCCGGCGATGAATGCCTTGTCCCCCGCGCCGGTGAGAATCACGCCGCGCACGGCAGCGTCCTCGCGTGCCGCCTCGAAAGCCGTTCGCAGATCCCTCCATGTCTGCGTGCTCAGGGCATTGAGCACTTTGGGTCGGTTCACGCTTACGTAAGCGATCGCATCGCGCTTTTCGTACAGGACATTTGCGAGCGTTACGACTTCTGCCGGTGAGGTATCAAGCACTGCTCGGGGTGAAGACGAGTCCACCACGGTTGTCGATGACATGATTAGTTTTCCATATCGTTGGCGTGACGACGTGGATCTCACCGTCACGCCTGCGGTATTAAATGAACGCGCTGAACCCGGTGATCGCCTTGCCGACGATCAGGTTCTGCATCGCGAGGCGCGTATGGACGCCGAAGAAGGGCGCGAGCGACGCATCGACCCGCGCCATTTCCATCATCGTGAGACCGAACAGCATGATGGGCGGCCCATCCGTCGTTTTCACGGGGGATACGCAGCTAAATCTCACGATTGGTATTTATCCGGACTGCGAACATTACGACGCAGTTCGAGTAGACCGAGCAGAACTTCATCGCGCTGTGCCTCCAGCGTCTCGATGGAGCGCGACCCGGTCTCGGCGTGAACGCTGTCGACAAGCTTCTTTTGTACGTCGGGGCTCAGAACCGGCGTGCCGAGGGTCTTCCACCAGGCGGTCATGGGGCCGCTGAACTGCTGGAAGAAGTGCTCGATGCCGCCAGGGCCGCCGCCAAGATGGTTGAGCATCATGTTGCCCATTACGCCCCAGCGCAGACCCGGGCCCCAGGAGAGGGCCGTGTCCACATCGGCGGCGCTCACCACGCCCTCGGCGACGAGGTAGTACACCTCGCGTGCCAATGCGGCCTGAAGCCGGTTTGCGACGTGGCCGGGCATTTCCTTGTTGACCCGCACCGTGCGCTGCCCGATCGACGTATAGAAGTCCGCCACGCGCTGGATGGTCGCTTCCGAGGTCTTCGCACCGCCGACGATCTCGACGAGCGGGATCAAGTGGGGCGGGTTGAACGGATGCGCGATGACGCAGCGCTCGGGATGGGTCGCGGCGCCTTTCTGGATTTCGCTCATGGTGAGCCCCGACGAGCTGGATGCAATGATCACGTCGGGATGCAACAGTTCGTCGAGTTGCCCATAGAGCTTCTGCTTGAAATCGATTCGCTCGGGTCCGTTTTCCTGTACCAGATCCGCGCCGGCGAGTGCTTGATCGAGCACGGGCGTGAACGTGAGGTTAGCGAGCGACGCCCCGGGCGTGAGGCCCAATCTCGTGAGCGCAGGCCATGCGGACTCCACGAATTTTCTCAATGACGCTTCTGCGTTCGGCGCGATGTCGGTAGCCACGACATGCAATCCTTTGGCGAGAAACAGCGCGGCCCAGCTCGCGCCGATCACGCCCGTGCCGATGATGGCGACGCGGCGAATGGGTTTGGTTTCAGTCATGTGATTTCTCCGATGTACGGGTCAGACTTCGGCGAAGGCAACGCCGGTGAGATTGCCTTGGGCATAGAGGAAGTTGCGCAGGTTGCTGCCGTCGAGCTGCGCGGAATAGACCGAGCCGCCCAGATCCGTAACGAACATGCGGTTACCGGCCACGTCGAGGGTGATGCCGATGCCTTCCAGCAGGTGGCTGATCACGATCTCGGGCGTCGTCGCTGCGTCGACCGGGGCGCGATTGACCGTGTTGCCGCGCGGGGGATCACCGCGGTCCGTCCAGTAAAGGACGCGGTTCGCGCTGTCGAACTCGAGGTCGATCGGTTCCGGCAGATGGTCGAACAGCACTTCGATGTCGGAGCGGGTGGCCGGATCTTCGCCCTTCGGAATCTCCAGGTTCGCGCGGAAGATACGGCCCTGGTCGCCGTTGTCCGGGCCCTTTTGCGTCCAGTACAGCTTCCCTGCCTTGCGATCGACGGCGACGCCGACGCACCACTTGTTCTGGTCGTGCCGGTCGTTGTCGCCTCGGCCGGACTCGACCAGCGTTTCGACTTGCGAGCCGTCGCAGTTGGCGCGCATCACACGCATGCCTTCGCGGTCGCACCAATAGAGCCTGGCGCCGTCCTTGTCGAGCTGGAGCTGCTTCGGCGTATGCGTGACGCCTTGCGCGACGATGACCACGCGGTTGCTGCCGTCGAGGTCGGCGCGTTCGATCGAGCCGTCATCGGCGCTCAGGGAACTGCCCATGTTGGTCCAGTAGATGTGACCGGCCTCCGCATCCACTGCGATGCCGTCGGGTAGGCGGCAATCTGTGACGATCATCTTGCGGTCGCTGCCGTCCGGATTCATCGAATGAATCGAGTTGCTGCTCAATTCAAGGACAAACAATCGTCCCGAGGTAATCGTTCCCTGAGAACCGTTGCTTGAGATGGTGCGATTCATAGTCATTTGGCATCCTTACCAGGTTTGAGCGATGTCGATTTCGGAAAGACCTTGCTCATGGACACCAACTTTATGAGGCATCGGCGCGCGGCTCAATTGCACGATGGTGTAACGACACCTTGGTGCAAGTGGAAAGGTTCGTTCAATCCTGCGCCCAAGGTGTAATTGCAGCTGATTGCTGCATACCCTAAGTTGCGCAGGTACCGATGGATCTCATTGGCGCGGGCGCGATTGCCCAACCAGTGCGTTGCCATCGGCACGTATTGGAAATCGTTCTACATTCATTGAGTGCTTGCCATGAAAAAACCAGGTCGTATCGTTATCGTAGGTGGGGGAATCGCCGGGATTCTGCTTGCAACCAGGCTTGGCGACGGGCTGGGCCGTTCGGGTGCGGCGAGCGTCACGCTGATCGACCGAAGCCCCACGCATATCTGGAAACCGATGCTGCACACCATTGCGGCAGGCACGCGCGATGTGAATCAGCAGCGCGTGATCTATCTCTCTCATGCACGTGAACACGGCTTCACGTATCAACCGGGTGAGATGTGCGGACTGGACCGGCAAAGGCGTGAAGTCCAGCTTGCGGCGATCGAGGCGCACGAGGGCGGATTGATGCTCGAGCCGCGAACCGTGCCATACGACGTGCTGCTGCTGTGCATAGGCAGCCGTGCGAACGACTTTGGCGTGCCCGGAGTCATGGAGCATTGCCATCTGATCGACAGCCAGCAGCAGGCAGAGGCATTCAACGTGGCGTTGCGCGAGCGTTCTCTTCGTTCTGTGGTCAAGGATGAGGGACTCAGGGTGGCAATCGTGGGCGCCGGCGCGACCGGGGTGGAGTTGTCTGCCGAACTCAGTCACCTTTTCGAGCTTGCGGCCGGCTATGGCGATCCCGCGATCCGGGAGAGGCTGAGTTTGACGCTGCTCGAAGCCGGACCACGTGTGCTTCCCGCCTTCCCGCCGGAGATCTCGTCAGCGAGCCAGCAGCGACTCGAAAAGATTGGTTTTCGCGTCATGACCTCGACGGGCGTTTCCGCCGTTGAACCGGGCGGCCTGCGTTACGGAGACGGGAAGCTTGCCGAAGCGGATTTGATGGTGTGGGCTGCCGGTGTGAAGGCGCCTGATTTCATGAACCGGCTAGCGGGCCTCGAAACCAACCGGGCGAACCAGATCGTGGTGTCGGGCACGCTGCAGTCGCTACACGACGAAAATATTTTCGCGCTCGGCGATTGCGCTTCACTGACTCCGGAAGGTGCGCAGCGTCCGCTGCCTCCTACTGCGCAGGTCGCTGCTCAACAGGCGGAGCACCTGGCGCGCCATCTGCCGGAATGGATCCGTTACGACAAGCCGCTTCCGGGCTTCGCATTCCGGGATTTCGGTTCGCTGGTGTCGCTGAGCGAGTATGACTCCTTTGGCACGCTGGGGCGCTTTGGCTTGTTTCCCGGGGGGCTCATCCGGGGCAAACTCGCTCAGCTGAGCCACGCGATGCTGTACCGACGCCATCAGCAGGCGCTGCACGGTTTTCGCCGGGCGACGCTGCTCTGGACGGCCGAACAGATCAACGGGCTGGCTCAACCGGATATCCGGCTCGCTTGACGGGATTTCGTGGCACTACAGCCTTGCATATTTGCCGCTCTTTTGAGCGGCTTTTTATTCTTCGATGCAAGTTGTCTGGGGAAACGACGCTGCAGCGCAGCGTCGCTGATGAGGAGATGAATCCGGATTTCACGCAACGGCGCGCTCAATAGCCGAACGCTTCCACGGCGATCATCGCCGCTGCGTTCGAAGGGGCAGGGCGTTCGGCGGGACGAAAGACTGCATCGCCGCGACGGATTGTGCGTCGAGACACAACGCACACGCCAGACGCGCGCGCATGGCGGCGACGCCAGCGCTGCTCGCCATAATGGCATCGTCCGGGCTCTACCCAGCGAATGACGAGTATGTTTTCAGACCGTTCGAGGATTTCGATCTGGACTTGTGCGGTGTCTGCCGCGGCGTACTCTCTCGTCTTCATGGATTGCTCCTGGAATCGAGTCGTTTCAATTCGCGTACCTTCACGCGCGGGTCGTGTCGATCACCTTGCCGCGGAAAACCGCGTACTGGTACAGGTTGTAGCCGATCATCACAGGGAACACGAGGCCAATCCCGATCAACATGAACGCAAGGGTCAGCGTGTCCGATGCCGCTTGCCAGATCGTCAGCCGACCAGGTATGAAGTCCGGATAGAGGCTGATGGCAAGGCCGGCGAACGACACCATGAAGAGCGTCACCGCCGCCCGGAAGGGCTGGCGCTCTCGTCCGCGATAGAGCGACGCGAGGAGCCACACGAACGAGAGGACCGCGAGCGCGCCAAGTACCGCAAGGGGGGCGAGGACGCCCGGCTGGAACCAGCGGGCATGGACCGCCACGCCGCCAAACCAGGTCGCTGCGGTGAGAACGATTGCGGCAGCCACGGTGAACTGCGCGCTCACCACGGCCAGCCGTCGCGCCCAACGCTGGATCGGGCCCGCCGCCTTCCTCACGAGCCAGGTCGCGCCGAGCAGGGCATAGCCGCTGACAACCCCAACGGCTGTCACCGTGATGAACGCGGTGCTGGGGCCATCAGGCAGGAAGCCCGTGATCACCTTGCCGAGTACGATGCCCTGCGAGATGGCCGCGACGAGGCTGCCCACGCCGAACACGGTGTCCCATAGCCTTCCGTGCTGCGAACTGTGACGGAATTCAATGGCAGCGCCCCGCATGATCAGTCCGGCGATCATCGCCATGACGGGCAGATAAAGCGCTTGCATCAGGATCGCGTAGGCCGCGGGAAACGCGCCGAACAGGCCGCCGCCGACCACGACCAGCCATGTTTCGTTGGCGTCCCACACGTGACCGATGGTCTGAATCATCACGTCGTGGTCCTCGCGCTTTCTGCTCAGCAGCGTGAGCATGCCTACGCCGAGATCGAATCCGTCCGTCACGACGTAAAAGACCAGCATCAGGCCGATCAGGCCGAACCACGTGAGGGTGAGCAGGGTATGAGTCGTGCTGTCCATCGAACCATCTCCTTTCGGTTGGAGAACGAAGTTTCAGTATTCGGTCGCCGCCGGTTGAGGCGGGACGATGGTGGTCGCGGGCGGTGTGGCCGTGAGATCGGGGCCGTTCTTTAGCCAACGCCGCGCGAGAAGGAAGAATGTGATGAGCAACACGACGTCGAAAGCGAAGAACATCGCCATGCTGGCCGTGACGGACGAAGCGGGTACCGCCGATACGGCTTGACTCGTCCGCAGCAGGCCATACACAACCCATGGCTGGCGTCCTACCTCGCGCACGATCCATCCGGCCTCGACAGCGACGTAGGGCAGCGGGATGCACAGCACCCACGCGAGCAGGAGCTTGCGTTGCGCGACAAGGCGCTCGAGACTGCCGCGCGCCTTATGCAGTGCGTATGCGGTCCAGAACGCGAGCAGCATGAACGCGAAGCCGATGCCGGCCATCAAGCGGAACGCGTAGTAGAGAAGCGGCACCATGGGCGGCTGGTCGGCGCGGGGGAAGTCCGTGAGACCCGAAACGCGTCCGTGCAGCGTGTGCGTGCCGAGGATGCTCAGGAGTCCCGGTACTTCGATTGACCAGTCGTTACGCTGTTTTTGCTGATCGGGCCACGCAACGAGCGACCAGGCGGCGCCCGTGCCGGGCTTGTTGGTCTGCCAGTGACCTTCGATTGCGGCGCCTTTCGCGGGTTGCGTGGCGAACACGCTGGTGCCGCTCGAGTCTCCCAGCCAAACCTGAAGCGGTGCAATGAAGACGAGCACGGCCAGTGCGACCTTGAACGAACGCGCAAAGAATTCGGCGTGCCGTTGGCGGAACAGGTGGTACGCGGAGATGCCGGCGATCACGAACATGCCGGTTTCGATCGCGGCCGTCCACATGTGCGAGACGGCCCATACCATGTCGGGGTTGAAGATGGCCGCAAGGTAGTCTGTCACGACGATCCTGCCATTGATGACGGCGAAACCGGCGGGCGTTTGCATCCACGAATTGGCGACCATGATCCAGAATGCGGAAATGCTCGACCCAAGCGATACCATCGCTGTGGCAAAGAGGTGGACGCCACGCGGCACGCGCCCCCAGCCGAGCATCATCACGCCGACGAATCCGGCTTCGAGCATGAACGCCATCGCGCCTTCGAAACCCAGGATGTTGCCGACGAACTGGCCACTGTACTGCGCAAAGCCAGACCAGTTGGTGCCGAACTGAAATTCCAGTGGAATACCGGTGACCACGCCGACGGCGAAGTTCAGCGCGAGCAGCTTGCTCCAGTAGCGCGCATGGCGGTAGTACATCACGTCGCCAGTACGGATCCATAGTGTTTCGATGAGCAGCAGGAATGCGGAGAGGCTGATAGTGAGGATCGGCCACACGATGTGGAAAATCGTCGTCATCGCGAACTGGGCTCGCGAAAGGTGGAGTACGTCAGTGAGCATGATGGCCTTTCCCGTTACGGTGTGCGAATGGCTGCATTTGAGCAACGCCAGCGTTGGCAGACGTTGCCCGTGCAGAGCCACTTTAGGCAGCGGGGGTGTGCGGCTCAATTGCACGATGGTGTAACGCAGCCGTCCTGCTGGCCGCAACGCTCCCGACCTGCTGGGCGAGTGTCGGCCTCAGCCGTGAATTCCGGATGGGGCGGCTGGTTTTCGCCCGTGCTGGAGCGTTGGCCGCTGCGTGGGACCCCGGGCTCGTCTTCTGCGTGGGCGCGGCGCGCTGCCTCCTGAACAGCGCGAACGAATGCGGCGGTGACCATACTCGTCACCAGTACCCCTTGCACGCCGATCAATACCGAATCGATCCGGCCGAGGAGCGTGGTGGGCACCACGTCGCCGTAACCGATCGTGAGTGCGGTGATCGTGCAGAAGTAGAGGGTGTCCCCAAACGCGGATGGCGTCCTGCTCCCCGTATCGATTGGGCCGCCGGCGTAGTACATGGCAGCCGATAGCAGTAGAAACAGCACAAATAGCGCTGCAAGCGGTGCACGCAGATACCAGAGGGTCCTCGCAAACTCTTCGAATACGTGGCTAGCCTTCAGTGGGGCATGCGTGGAATGCCTGACTCGCTCGTGCATGGATCAACTCCAGAAGGCTTCATCCGCAAAGTGAACGGTAGGCCGAAGGCGGTGCGGGGCGCCATTGCACGATGGTGTTAGCCGCACCCGCGCATGCCTGTAATGGCGCGGCTTGAACCCAAGGTGTAATTGCGGCTCGTCCGGGCACCCCCTAGATTGATTCGCATGCCGACACCCGCCGGAGCTGGAGCAAAGCCATGGACCGAGACCGCCGCCAATCAGGCAGTAAACGTGACCCACGATGCACGGCCGCTTGTACGCCTGCGGATGTCTCACTTGATGGATCGAACGGCGAACTCGCGCTCGGTGCCCACCTGGTCACGAAACGCCACGGCTACGAGCATCACGGCATTTATGTCGGAAGCGGCATGGTCATTCACTACGCGGGTTTCGTGAAGTCCGTTTACCGCGGCCCAGTCGAAGAAGTCCCAATCGAGCAGTTCGCCGATGGGCACACCGTTTCTGTGCGCTCGCGTGAGCCTACGAGATATACGGGCGCGCACGCCGTGTTGCGCGCCCGCTCGCGGCTCGGCGAAAACCGCTATCGCCTGTTGACCAATAACTGCGAGCACTTCTGCACCTGGTGCGTGCTCGGTGAGAGCCGCAGCGAACAGGTCAATGCATGCCTCAGACATCCGTTCGCGGGCGTTCACGCGCTGCTGTGTCTCGTGAGCACCTTCATCGGCAACCGGAGCAAAACCGGTCACGCCGCGGTCGCCGCGAATCCTGTTACCCAACCTTGATGTAGACAACGACGCGAAGGAGGCCACCATGAGCCCGACCGAAATGACGCTGCACTGGGCCGTCGAGAAGTGGCTCGCGCCCACGCCTGCAATGCCCGCACATGTCGTGCGGGTTCGCCATACCCGGAGGCATCGGCGCTGCGTGTGTATCGAGGCGGTGCGCCCCGGCGGTCTGCTGTCGATCTTCTTTTTCCGTCACGACGATGGATCGTGGAATGTGTATCCGCCCGCGCAAGCTCGGCCGGCCATGTCCGTGTGGAGGACTGCGTGATGAATTACGGCTCTGGCAATCTGACGAAGCGCGCTCGCGGCAGGCATGGGATGTTGTCGGGATTCCGGGCGGATGCCGGCGACCTGGTGTCCGGAGCCGGGCGCCCATTCAAGCTGTCTGTCGTTGCGGTCTGTTGCTGGGTACTGATCGAGACGCCGCTGGAACTCAGCGGATCGATCAGCTCGACCTCACTGCTCGCGGTGCTGGTTTCGAAGGCACTCGTGTGCCTCACCGGTTTTGCCGCCATCGTCCGCGTGCGCTTTACCCGTCACGTCTTCGTTTTCATTTGCGCGGCGAGTGTGTTGGCCGTAGCGCCGGCGTTGCCTCTCGAGTACGCGCACAGCGTTGCCATAGCGCTCGTCTCGTCGGTCGAGTGCATTGTCAAGACCGCATGCGTTGTCGCGTTCGCAATCGCGTCGGCTAACGACCCGAATCAGGTCTGACGAACGCTCCTGGGTGCGCTGACGCGGCACTCACGCGGATGCGCCCTCAGCGTGCAGTTTTCCCGCAATGTTGACCAGTTCGGCGAGCGAGCGGGCGTCCATCTTGCGCATGACGTGCCGGCGGTGCACCTTCACCGTGATCTCGCTGATGCCCAGTTCCGCGCCCACCTGCTTGTTCAGCAATCCCGAAACCACCAGCGCCATGACTTCCCGCTCGCGTCGGCTGAGCGACGTGTAGCGCTCGCGGATCGACTGCATGCCGGCTTCCTTGCTCAATGCCGCGCGGCTGCGCTCGATGGCGTGCCGGATGGCATCGAGCAGAACCTGATCGTCAAATGGCTTGGTGAGAAATTCGGCTGCTCCGGCTTTCATGGCCCGCACCGTCATCGGCACGTCGCCGTAACCGGTGATGAAGATGATCGGCATGTCGGTGCGCTCGGATGCGATGAGGTTCTGCAAGTCGAGGCCGCTCAGGTCGGGAAGGCTCACGTCGAGCACGAGGCAGTTCGGGACCATCGCGCGCGGGCGTCCGAGGAAGTCCTGAGCGCAAGCGTAGGTCTCCGCCCTGAGACCCGCAAAGCGGATCATGGCTTCGAGCGACTCGCGCACCGAGACATCGTCGTCGACGACGAAGACGACCGGCGCGGCTTGCGGCGACGACGATTTCGATGCGAATTCAACTGCGTGTGCGGATGTCATTACGAACTCCATTCACAGGCCCCGAAAGGAATCACTCGACCTTGAGCGCGGCCTGGATCGCCCCGAGCAGGGCGGTGTCGCTAAAGGGTTTGAACAGACAGTCCACGGCGCCCTGTTCGAGCATGTGTGGGCGCAGTGCCTCGTCTCCATGCGCCGTGATGAAGACGATCGGAACGGCTTGCTGGCGCCGTGCGAGCTCGTGCTGCAGGTCCTGGCCGGACATGCCGGGCATGGCGACGTCGAGGATCAGGCAGTGCGCTTCGCCGGCACAGCCAGATGCCAGGAACTCCTCTCCCGACGCAAAAGCCCGTGCTGTGAAGCCGAACACGCGCAGCAGGTCGGGCAGCGATTCGCGCACTGATTGGTCATCGTCTACCACTGCGATTAGCGGGCGTTCGGCCATCACAGGTTCCTTTCGGTCTGCTCAGCGTCTGAACGCGCGGGCTGACCCGTCGGTACGGGCCGGCGGGCAGCGGCCGCGCTGTCCGTCGTAAGCGGGATGGAAAACGTAAATGTGGCGCCCGGGTCGGCGTTGGACGAGGCCCACAGGCGGCCGCCGTGACTCTCGATGATGCGGCGGCTCACAGACAAACCGATGCCCATGTCTTCGCGCGTCGTCGTAAAAAACGGATCGAAGAGCTTGGCCGCGTGTTGCGGGTCGATGCCCACGCCGGAATCGGTCACGGCGAGGCGCACGCAGCCGCCATCGTCGCGCTCGATGCTCACCCGCATCTGCCGTGGGCGTTCATCGACACCGCTCATCGCTTCCACGGCGTTGAGAAGCAGGCTCAGCACCACTTGCTGGAGCTGGATCCTGTCTCCGGCGACCGGCGGCAGGTCGTTGGCCGCCTTCACATGGAGCACGATCCGCTTGTTGCGAATCTCGCACTGCAGCAGTTCGATCACCTCGTGTGTGGCTTCGACCAGATCGACTGCCTCCGTCGCCACGGCCTTCTTGCTGAACAGCGCACGCAGGCGGGCCATCACCTCGGACGCCCGGTGCCCGTCACGGATCGTGCGCCGTACGGTCTCGAGCGCGCCTTCGACATTGGGCGGCTGCGCACTCAGCATGCGCAGTCCTGTGCTGGCGTTGGTTACGATGCCGGCCAGCGGCTGGTTGATTTCGTGCGCGATCGAAGCCGTCAAGGCGCCCTGGCTATTGACCCGGCTCAGATGCGCCAGTTCGGCGCGCAGCGCGAGGAGCGCGCCCTCGGAGTCCCGGCGTTCTGTCATGTCCTGGGCGGCGCCGATGTAATCAAGGCCGCCTTGTGAGTCGCGCGTGGGGTGTGCCTGGATGTGAATGTGCCTGACCGAGCCGTCGGGCAGCAGCAGGCGGTGTTCGAACTCCAGATCCTTGCCTGCTTGCGCCCGCTCGATCATTTCATCGAGTATGAGACGGTCGCCGGGGTGGAAGCGCGCCGCAATCATGTCCAACGTAATCGGCACGCCGGGTTCGATGCCGAAGATGCCATACAGCTGCTCCGACCACGTGATCGAGCCGGTCTGCGGGCACCAGCAAAAGCTGCCGCTCGAGCTGAGCTGCTCCACTTTGGTCATCAGCGCCGCGCTTTGCCGTAAGCGCTCGTCGGCTTGCTGACGTGCCGCGATGCTGTGTGCCCGTTCAATGGCGATGCTCGCAATGTGCGTGAGCTGTGCGATCAGCTCATGCTGCAGAGGTGTGGGATTGCCGGTATCAGACCGAAACAGGGTGAATGTTCCGAGCACTTCGTTGGTACGCGACAGGACCGGTGTCGCCCAGCAGGACCGCAGTCCGTGCGCGAGGCTGCGCTCCCGCCACGCCCTGGTCCAGCGTACGTCTGATGCGACATCGGGCACGATCACCTGTGCCTTGAGAGACACCGCCATGCCGAGTGGGCCAGAGTCATGCGAGGCGGCACGTGCACCAGGACGTGGGAGCAAGCGCTTAGGCAGGCCGGGGGACCCCAGGTGCCGGCACGCCGTGCCGTGGGCATCCTGAAAGGTGACTCTGCAAACGCAATCACTCGCGATCTCTTCGACGAGCCGGCACAACGCCTCGAGCACGGTTGGCAACGCCTGCCCCGTGGCGATCATTTCGAGCAGGCGATTCTCGCCCGCAAGCAGCGCCTCCGCTCGCTTGCGGTCGTCGATATCCGTCTGAAGGAAATACCAGAGGGCGATTCGCCTCTCGCTGTCACGCAACGGAAAGCCCTGCACGCGAAACCATCGGTAGCCGCCATCGGCGCCGCGATGGCGCGACTCCGCGTCATAGGGATCGCCGGTGCTGATCGACGCATGAAACCGCGCGATCACAGCGTCCCGATCGTCCGGGTGGGTCAGGCCATTGGTCTTCCACGCTCGCAACTCGTCGAGGGTCACATCGGCGTATTCGAGCGTATGGCGGTTGGCGTGCAACACGTCACCGTCGGGTGCAAAAAGGACGACCCGGGTGGGGAGGCTATCGACGATCAACTCAAAGCGCTGCTCTTGCGCGCGCAGTGCCGCTTCGGTCTGCTTACGGTCCTCGATGTCCGAGTTGATCCCGCACCACTTTACGACTTTGCCGGCCGCATCGGTAATCGGACTGGCCCGGCATGCAAACCAGCGATACGTGCCATCGAAGCGGCGCATTCGCGCTTCCGCCTCGCCTTGCTCGCCGGAGGCGACGACGGTCCGCCATGCTTCGAGCAGCGCGGGCTGGTCGTCGGGGTGGAACGCCGTCTGCCAGCCTTCGCCCGCCGCCTGGCTCACGGAAAGCCCGGTATATTCGCACCAGCGTCGATTGACGAACTCGATGCGGCCATCGGGAAAGGCAGTCCATACCAGCCCCGGGAGCGCATCCACAGTCTGACTGAGTTCGTTGTCCATCTCCGTCCCTTTGCGGCGCGCCTGACGCTTCAACAATCGGCTTTTGGGAACGGGGAGTCAATATACCTTGGTGTCGGTTTTGGGGCGGCTTACGAAGTATCGGCGAGGTTGACCGGCAACGTGAACCGAAAGAGCGCGCCGCGGGGGACGTTGGCGCTCGCCCACAACCGGCCGCCATGCGCCTTGACGATCGAGTGGCATATCGAGAGCCCCATACCCATCCCGCTAGCCTTCGTCGTATAAAACGGCTCAAAGAGGCGCTCGATGTTCTCCGGAGCGATACCCGGGCCGCAATCGCGCACCGCCACGAGGACGGCGTCCGGCTCATCCATGGCGGTGCTGATCGTCAATTCCCGCGGCCCGTCTTCAACCGCGCTCATCGCGTCGATTGCATTGATAATAAGGTTCAGCATCACCTGCTGGATTTGCACCCGGTCGCCTTTGATGGGCGGTAACGCTTCCGTAAGCTGCAGCCGCACGGAAACGCCGTTCCGGTTCGCTTCGCTGGACGCGAGCGCGAGGACCTCGCGAATCGCCTCGTTGATCTGCAGGATCTCGCTGGTCGTCGGGGCCTTGACGACGAGGCCATGAATCCGCTTGATCACTTCGCTTGCCCGCCTCGTGTCACGAACGATACGATCGAACGCCTGGCGGGCCTCGCCGACGTTGGGCGGATCGATCTCGAGGCAGCGCAAACCCGTTGACGCATTGACTGCCGTCGCTGCGATCGGTTGCTTCATTTCGTGGCTAATCGACGCCGCGAGCTGCCCAATGGCCGTGACGCGGTTTGCATGGGCAAGCTCGAGCTGCATTTGGCGCGCCTGCGCTTCCGCCCGTTTCAGCTCGCTCAGATCGAGCACAAACGCGATAGCTTGAGCCGCGTTCTCGCCCAGCATGGCAATGCCGATCAGTACCGGCACGCGGCTGCCATCCTTGCGGAAGTATTCTTTCTCGTAGGGCTGCAAGATCCCGCTTTTCTCCAGTTCGTCCCACGCCAGTCTGCCGCGCTCGACCCACTCGGGCGGCGTGAGGTCCCTCCAGCTGAGATTCCCACGCTGCAGATCGTCACGGTCGTATCCCAGCATACGGAGGAACGCGTCGTTGGCTTCGAGTATGTGACCCTCGACATTCCCAA
Source organism: Paraburkholderia sp. EG286A (assembly GCF_040965375.1). NCBI lineage: Bacteria > Pseudomonadati > Pseudomonadota > Betaproteobacteria > Burkholderiales > Burkholderiaceae > Paraburkholderia > Paraburkholderia sp. EG286A. The sequence continues at coordinate 445,381 of NZ_JBFRCB010000005.1, read as the reverse complement.
TCACGATGCCGACGATGTTGGCGTCGACGAGGCGGCGGATCTTCGCTTCACGTTCTGCGAGATCGCGGTACAGGCCGGCGTTTTCCAGTGCAATCGCCGCCTGCGAGGCGAGCAGCTTCAACATGGCGATGCGCTTCGGGGCAAAAACGCCCGACGCGAGGTTGTTCTCGAGGTAGAGGACGCCGATCAGCCTGGCCTGCTTGAGCAACGGCAGGCAAAGGACGGAACGCGCGCGTATCTGGCGGATATAGGGATCGGCGGAAAAGCGGTTTTCGGCAGATGCGTCGTCGATGATGACGGGCTCGCGCGTGCTCGCGACGTAGTGCAGGAGCGACTCGGGCAGCGTGGCCAGGCCCGGCGACTGTCGCGGTAACTGCACGACGACCTGGCCGCCTTGTGTCGTGGCTTCGGCCTCGATGCGCAGGTGGGCGCCCTGCGGAAGGATCAACAAGCCGCGTTCGGCACCAGCGTGCTCGACCGCGGTCACCATCAGGGATTTGATCAGATTCTCAAGCACCATTTCGCCTGTAATTGCCTGAGCCGTCTTCACGATTGTCGCGACATCCAGTTGCTCGGCGTACTCCTCGATAGTCACGCGCGAGACAGACGTCGCTTCGGGCTTGCTCAAGGGATAGCGCTGTTCCAGCTGTTCGATTTTGCCGTGTGCGCCCCATTGCGAATAACAGTCCCGCGCCTCGCGCAAATAGGCGTGCGCGCCGCGCTCGAGGCCGGCGGCGAGGCAGCACTGCCCGGCCAGCTCGTTGGCCAGCGCCTGATCCTGAACGAAGCCTCGCTCGCCTGCCAGGCGCGCGGCATCCTCGTAAAGCCGCATGGCCTGTATGGCGTCTCCTTTCAGACGGGCCAGTTCCGCGCGCAGCAGCAGATGCTTGTGCGCGAACGTGACCGGACCGCTTTGCGCCCATCTTTCGAATGCCTGAATGTTTGCGGCGATATCGGCTTCGATCGCGGCTTGTCGCTCGCTCGACGACGTGTTGTGAACGGCAGCGAGTGCAAGCGAATAGTAAAGGCAGTAGTTGGAGAACTGGAGGTGGCAGCGTGCGGACCAAAGAATCGGCTTGACCCGGGCGGCACACGCGAGCGCCTTCTCGTGCTCGCCCAACAGATAGTGGCGCTGCACCCGCAAAATCCAGTAGAAGCAGTTGACCACGGCAATACCGCTTTCCGTGATTTGCGCTTCAATCGTCGCGTCTTCGATGACCGTCTGGTCGCCCGAGCGCCCGCGAAGCCTCTGAATGAATTGCTGGATGCCCGTGAGAATATCGTGCACGTGCCGGAAGTTGATTCGCTCGACGAACGCAACGGCCTTGATCGATTCGAGCCACGCCTCGTCGAGGTGGACGCCGTGCGTCAGAAGATCCGTTAGCCGATGTTCGAGACTGAAGCTGGCATAGATGACCTCGCCTGTCTCTTGCGCATACCGAATGGCAGTATCGACGCACCCTAATGCGACTTCGATCGGTTGCGTCCAGAGAACCGCCATTTGCATGAAGAAATGTGCGGCCACATTTTGAGTGGAGAAGCGGTGCTTCTCCGCCACTGCGACTGCCAGTCGGGCGAACGCTTCGCCCTCCTGGTATCGATGGAAGAACGGGCCCAGCAGGATGGAAATGAACGCATAGGCGATGACAGCCGAATCGGTTGTGCCGTATTGCAGCGTGATGGCGACCATTCGGCACGCAATTGTCTGGGCGAGGTTGATGTCGGTGAAGTAGGCCGTCTGCCCGAGCATGTGGAAGATGTTCATGACCTCCCGCATCTCCGGGTCTTCCATCATCGCGAGGTCAACAAGGCTTTCGATCGGGCGCGCGCGGAGATGCGCCCAGACGGCTTCATACTCCGCCGATACTTCGTTATCCGCAGGATGATCGGGCAAGTCGATATCGAACATGCCCAGGCATTCGCGGGCGGTCCTGACTGCGGACGCATTATCGCCGGTCACCAGCTGCAGGACCATCCTGAGCCGGTAAGCTTCGGCGCGGTGGATCTTCGATCGCGCTCGAAGCAATATTTCATCGATCCATTCAGTAGCCTCGTCGAGGTGGGAGAGAAGAAACTCGCAGTCAGCCCGCTCGAACCAGACGCTGAAGGTTAGCTCGTAACAATCGTCCCATCCTTGCTGCGAAAGCAGCGTCGCAGCGGTCGCCAGATAATTGCAGGCCGAGCGGTAAGCGGTGGAGGCTTTCGCCTTTTTCGCGGCTTCGAGGTTGAGGGCGGCTACGCGATGTCGTTCAGGCCGCTCGATCATCAGCTCGCAGCCAGGATTCAGCTGGTTCACGAGATCGAAAATCCTGGCCGAAATGTCCGCGTCGTCGAGACGCGACAACAGCAGGCGGCCGATGCGCAAGTGATGCCCGGCGCGCGCAGCGGGCGGGATCAGCGCATACGCGGCTTCTTGCACCCGGTCATGCACGAACCTGAAGCTGCGCTCCATTGAGATGATCGCGCCGGCCCGGACGGCGTCGGCGAAATCCGCGTTGACCTTGGCCTCGGAGCCGCCCCAGACGCTCGCGAGAGTGCCGACGTCGGCCTGGCTGCCGAGACAGACAAGCAGCATCAACGCGTCCTGCGCGGTGGGCGAAAGCCGCTGCAGCCTGCGGATCATCAGATCCACGACGTTTTCGGTGAAGCCTTTTGCGTCGATGTGTTCGAGATTCCAGCGCCACGAGGCCGAATTCGACTCGAACTCGAGGAGACCTTCCTCCGCGAGATTCGTCAGAAACTGGCCCGCAAAGAATGGATTGCCGCCGGTTTTCCGGTGAACCAGCATAGCCAGAGGCAAGGCTTGCTCGCGCGTGCATCTGAAAGCGTCGCAAAGCAACTCGCTGAAATCATGCGGCGAGAGCGGCCCGAGTGCGATCTTGTTCACCGCCGTTCCGGCCTTGCGAATCGAACCGAGCGTACTCAACAAGGGATGCCCGGGCGCGACTTCGTTGTCGCGATACGCGCCGATCAATAGCAGGTGGCGCGTCTGGGCATGCGTGATCAGATATTCGACCACGGTCAAGGTGGCCGGATCGAGCCACTGGAGGTCGTCGACGAAAATGGCGAGCGGATGCTCCGCGCGCGCGAACACGCTAACGAACTTTTGAAAGACGGATTGAAACCGCAACTGGGTTTCGAGCGGCGAGAGGGCGGGAACAGGGGGCTGTGGTCCGATCAGGCTGGCGAGTTCGGGGATCAGATCGGTTAGCAACCTTCCGTGCTGGCCAACGGCTTCTTCGATCGCGTCGCGCCAACGCGCGACGTTGGCATTCTGGTCGTTCAGGATTTGTCGGATCAACTCGGCGAATGCCTGAGCCAGGGTGGAGTAGGGAACGTCCCGCAGGCGCAGGTCGAACTTTCCCGAGATGAAGATCCCGCGGGGCAGCACGATAACCTTGTGCAATTCGTTGACGACGGACGACTTGCCAATGCCCGAATAGCCGGACACGAGGACCAGTTCCCGCGTGCCTTGCGTGGCGACGCGCTCGAAGGCATCCAGAAGCGTCGCGATTTCCAGGCGGCGCCCATAGAGCTTTTCGGGAATCAGGAGCTGTCGGGTCGTATCGTGCGTTCCGAGTGGGAAAGGCGCGATTTGACGGGCGGCTTCCCATTCCGCCAGGCACCTCCTGAGGTCCCACTCCAGGCCGCTCGCAGTTTGATAGCGATCCTCGGCGGGTTTCGACAACAGCTTCATAACGATGGCCGAGAGCGGGGCAGGGATGCCTTTGGCGCGCTCGTCCGGCGCAGCGGGCTGCCGCGCGATGTGGCAATGCACCCATTCCAGCGGGTCCAGCGCAGTGAAAGGAAGGGTTCCGGTCAACAACTCGTACAACGTGACTCCGAGCGCGTAAAGATCGCTGCGCGAATCGATCGACCGGTTCATCCGGCCGGTCTGCTCCGGCGCCATGTAGGCGAGGGTTCCCGCGATCAATTCCGGATGTTCCGGGCCCTGGCGTTCGCGCGGAAGTCGCGACGCGATACCGAAGCCGGTGAGCCTGACCTCGCCCGTTGCGTCGTTCACCAGGATATGCGTCGGCTTGATGTCCTTGTGAATGAGACCGCGCTGATGAGCCTTGCCCAGCGCAGCAACGATATCGATGGCGAGTTGCAGGAAGCGTTCTAGCCGAAGCGGCGAGCCAATCAGCCGGTCGAGCGGAGCGGCGCCCGAATCCTCGAGCACCAGTACGATTTGACTGCCATCCTGCACGAGTTCGAGCGGCTGCACGGCCCAATCGGCGGAAAGCTCGTCTTTCAATTGGTATTCGTGCGCGAGGCGTTCGAGGCTCGCGGGTGTGTGGCCGGCGGCGGAAAGCCGCAACTCCATGACCGAAGTCTGCGCGCCGTCCAGGCTCAAGCGCCACGCACGGGAAAAGACCCGGTCGCCATCCTCCCATAACACCTGGCTGCTATCTGCAATCGAGTTGGACCGAGTCTCAGATGACATGCTCTGAATGAGTCGCTTATGGATTCAGATTCCGCTTCTGCGTGCTACGCAACGCCATGTCATAGTCCATATTTTTTGAAGTTATGCCGCTGGACTGTCGATTCGAATGGTAGCAGATGCGTCAATGCACTTGAGCACGGGAAAACTCGAAAACTCGCGAGGCGAAGCGCCGAGCTGTTCCTTCAATGCCGCGGCAACGCGTGCATTTATAGTGAGGGGAGTCGATCGTGCGAGCTGTGCGCAACGCCCTTGCGTGCTACCGGATACAGTCAAAGCTTACATAAATATTCTCGGCCGTTGAGCATTTATTTCGCCGCGTGGGATGAGGCGGCGCCACCCGCCGCAACGACTCACCGCTTCACGTACTTGCGAATGGCCTCAGGGGTGACCGGTGTAAACAAGTTGACCAGATTGCCGTCCGGATCCCGAACAAGCAGCGAGCGATTGCCCCATGGCTGGGTGGTGGGTGCCTGTACAACGTCTTCGAGCCACCCGCCGAGCCGGCTGTAAACCTCATCCACATCGTGCACATGAAATTCGAGAATCATCGAGTGATTGCTTGCCGGTATCGCGGCCCCTGACCCGAACAGGTCCATGGTGCGCTTGCTGCCAATCGCCAGCGTGCAGGTCGCGGTCGACAGTTCTGCGAATTCCTCCGTGTACCAGATAGCCTTGAGCCCGATGTCCTCGTAGAATCGGACCAGCCGTTTGATGTCATCGGTGATAATGCGAGCGGAGACGAAGTCCATTTTCTTGTCCTTTATTAGGCAAACCAGTATCCGGACCAGCGTTGGCAAGCGCGAGGTCCGTCGATAAAGTCGCCGCTAACGCGGTAGACGACTTTCCAGCATCCTACAAAAGGCCTGCTGCCACCATTCTGTCAGCAGCGAAACTCCGTCATGCGCCGAGCCGATCGACTCTTCCAGATCATCCAGATTCTGCGACGCGCAAAGCGTCCAGTGACCGCGCGCGCTCTGTCCGAAGAACTGGAAATCTCCATGCGGACTGTTTATCGCGACATCGCCGATCTGATGGGACAACGCGTGCCCATTTCTGGCGAGGCAGGCATTGGTTACGTGCTCGACCGTCACTACGACATGCCGCCTCTCATGCTGACGCCCGATGAGCTGGAAGCCGCCGTGCTCGGCGCACAATGGGTCGCCCAACGAAGCGATCCGGTGCTGGCAAGAGCCGCTCGGGATCTGATCGCCAAGATCACGGCGGCGGTGCCGGACTCGTTGAGACCATTCATCGCGGAGCCGACAGTCAGCACGCCCCCGCCACAATCGCTGCCGGCCGATATGCTGAATATCGCGCAGGTTCGCGAGTGGATTCGCGTGGGTCGCAAGCTTCGAATCCGTTACCGCGACGAACGCGGACGCGCGAGCAAACGCACAATCTGGCCGCTGCTCATTGGTTACGCGGATGCGGTCCGGCTACTTGTTGCGTGGTGCGAATTGCGTCAGGATTTTCGTCACTTCAGGACCGATCGAATCGTCGACGCCACGTTTCTTGATGAGCCGCACGACGTGCGGAGAAGAACACTGATGGCACGATGGAAACAGCATATGAAGCAATCGCGCGGGATCGATCTGCCGGAATAAATTGGGTTCACGCCGTGCTCGCGACGGCGCTGCCTGCTGCCATGAAGGCAAAGCGCCTCCTGACTGCGAAAGCAGTCAATCCGGCGTTGGGAACGAGTGACGGCTCCTTGCCGCCTGCCGTCCGACGCGCTCGCCTGCAGGCACCGTTCAGGCGTTGATCCAGGCGCGCGCCTGTTCCAGTTCGCTGACGTGGAACGCCTTGATTTCGGCCTTGGTAAAGAATCGCGCCAAATGCATCGAGGCGCGAATCCAGCCCGCGTCGGCCACCACCGCGGCGCGTGTGACCTTGCGGGCGAGGGGGACGCCGAGCGTCATGTCGGTCCACAGCGCCTTTGGCTCGATACCGCTGAAATGCTCGATGCGTTCGAGCACACGGGTCTTACCGTTGAGTTCGAGATCGCCACGCATGCGCTCGATGGCTTCGCGCAGATCGTGGTCGGTGATTTTGCCTTCGACGGTGATTTCGACGACCGGCGAATCGGGCGTGGAGTGATACTGGATCATGGCGGGCCCCCTGGGTACGGAGACGTTACACGCTCAGGCACGGATAAGCCTGGCGTTCGATTGTTTTCTCATGGTACCCCTTTTCACGTGCTACGGTGTTCCGTCCACGACGTTTTGCAAAGCGCCTCAAATGTTTGCAGTGCAAAAAAAGGCCGCATACAGGGACGCGGCCGAGGGGTGCACCTGACGGGGGCTATTCCGTCTTTAGGCGCATCGCCAGATTACTCAAGGCGTGTGACATTCATCTAGCCGACAAAAATAGCGGTGCGTCGTGTCTGCACGGCACAACAACAAAATTGGGGAATCTTGCGGTGCGCTGCAGTCTGGGCTAGATCGGGCGCGTCGCCTTTAGCGAAGCTTCCTGCTGGTCAGCCGTTGCTGGTGTGCACCGCAAAACGTAAGGTCGTGGCTCCCATTGGTCAGCGGAATCGCCTGAAAGCCGTCTTCATGGCAGTACGACGATCTTCCCTCCGGCCTTGTTCTCTTCCATGCATCGGTGCGCTTCCACGATATCGTCGAGTCGAAACACCTTGCCAACGGGGATGCGAAGTGTTCCGGCCTTCACCTGCGCCAGCAGTTCGTCGTACGGGGTCGCCATGAATTCATTGACGCCGCCGTCGTAAATGGTGAGTTTCACCGTGCTCGGTATCACTTCCATCGGGCTGAAGGTATCGAACGACCACTGGTTGCCGACAATGCCCGTCATGCACACCACGCCGCCTTGTTTCGCACAGCGCAACGAGTCCTTCAGTGTCGTGGTTCCGATGAGTTCCAGCACTTTATCCACGCCGCCGGGCGACACTTCGCCGATCTCCTGCGCGATTGCGCCCGAGTCGATGACGACACGGTCGGCGCCGTTGGCACGCAGCGCGTCGCCTTTCTGCGGATTGCGCGTCGTCGCTATCACAAACGCACCGTGCGCTTTGGCGATTGCCGCAGCGGCAAGTCCAACCGATGTCGTTCCGCCGCGAACCAGCAGCCGGTCCCGCTGTTGCAGCGCGAGGGCCTTGAACAGCGAGCCCCACGCGGTTTGCAGCATTTCCGGCATCGCACCGAGCGTTTCCCAGGGCAAGCCAGTGACCAGTTTTTGCACCTGCCGGGCAGGTACGCAGGTGTACTCCGCATAGCTGCCGTCGAACTCACGCCCCAGGCCTCCCATCGCGGTGGCAACCGTATCGCCTTTGGCGAACTCCATTCCCGGTGCGTCTTCCACGGTGCCGACCGCCTCGATTCCCAGCACGCGCGGAAACTTCACGCTCTGAGAAAATCCCTGCCGCGTGAACATTTCGGACCGGTTGAGTCCGAACGCCTTCACGCGGATCAGCACCTCGCCGCGCTGTGGCGTCGGTATCGGACGCTGTTCGAGCTTGAGCACCTCAGGGCCGCCCGGCTCGTGGATCACTGCTGCTTTCATGGTCGTCATCGACGCCTCCTTTGCGGCTCGCAGATGTACATGCAAAACACTAGAGCAGCTGCGATTTTCCGGTAGGCGGTAAAGCAGAAAATCGTTTTCCAGTTCCGGGAAGATCGGCGTGCCATGACATGTCACGTGCGCGCTCGTGCTCCGGGTTCGCGCTCGTCCTTGCGACGCCGCCGACGATTGGCGCACAATGGTTTTCCAATGATGGAAAAGCGATGGCGAACCTCAACTCGCTGGTGATATTCGCAAGGGTGGTCGAAGCGGGCAGCCTTTCCGGAGCGGCACGCCGGCTTGGCATGCCGGTCTCTACGGTCAGCCGGCACATCGCGGAGTTCGAGCAGGCACTGGGCGTTCGGCTCCTCGAACGCTCCACGCGTAATCTCGCGCTCACCGACCTCGGCAAGGAGGTGTACGAGCAAGCCGTGCGAGGCGTCGAGCTGGGTGAGGCCATCGACAGCGTCGCTTCCAACCATCTCTCGGACATGTCCGGGCTCTTGCGCCTTTCGGCGCCGCCGAGCGTTTCGGATACCTTGCTGACGCCGCTCGTCATGGAATTCCAGAAGCACTATCCGAACGTGCGTTTTCAGATTCTCGTCACCGAGCGCTACGTCGAACATATCGCGGACGGCGTCGACCTCGTGTTCCGGGTGGGTGCACTGCGCGATTCGTCGCTGGTCGCGCGGCGCCTTCTGGCCTATCGGCATCGCATCGTGGCAACGCCCGCCTGCCTCAGGCGCTGCGGGGCGATCCGAAAGCCGCAGGATCTGCTCGAGCATCGCCTCCTTGCGTTTTCGCACTGGAAGCCGGATTGCAGTTGGTGCTTCATGCACGAGAATGGCGGCGAAAAGCAGACGCTCACGTTCCAGCCGTTATTCGCCATGAACGATTTTTCCGGCCTCGCTTCCATGTTGCTCGCGGGTGCCGGCATTGGTGAGTTACCGCCTGTGGTTCGGCCCGACCTCGTCCGCGAGGGCAAGCTGGTTGAAGTGATGCCGCAGTGGCGCCTCCCGACGTACGACCTCTCACTCGTCTACCTGGGCAACCGGCACATTTCGAAACCGTGCAGACTCTTCAAGGAATTTGCGATCGAAATGGCACCGGTGTTGTTTCCGGATCTTCCGGAGTAGGGAGTCGAAACATTCGAACTCCTCATAGACTGAGAATGGTTGAAACAGGTTCGTTGGTATCGCCTGTGTTCGCCTTTCAGGAAGGTAAGGTGCCAAAGAGCCCGGGCACCATCTTCGACGCGAAGTCCCTGAAGATGCGAACCTGCCGGGGCAGATAGCGGTCGCGCAGGTTGGCGAGGGTCAGGTCGAACACGGGCAGATGCCAGTCTGGCAAGACCTCGACGAGCTGCCCGCTGCGCACGAGGTCCGGCTGGACGATGGGCGGCAGTTCCCCGATGCCGCAGCCTTCGAGCAGCGCCACGATGAGCCCGGTGTAATCGTTCATGGCGATTGCCGGCTGGAAGGAAACCGTTTCGGTATCCCGGCCGTTGACGTGAACGAAGCTCCAGCGATAGTCCGGCTTCCAGAAAGAGAACGCGAAAAGCCGGTGCGCGGGAAGGTCCCGCGGCGATTCCGGAGGCGGGCATCGGGCGAGGTACTTCGGGCTCGCAACGACCTGATGCCGATAGGTCAAGAGCGTGCGGGCTTCGAGCGTCGGGTCGGTGAAGGTTCCGACCTTGAACGCGATATCGACGTCCTCGGCTATCTGGTCGACGATGCGTTCGGTAATGAATGCCTTGACTTCCACGTTCGGGTAAGACTGCTGAAAGGCTTCGACGACCGGCACGATCAGCGAGTCGGAGAGATTCGGCGGCGCACAGAGCCGCACGGCGCCGGACACCTCTGGCAGACGGTTCGAGATGACGTTGTCGACGGCTTCGCTGACCTCCGTAGCCTGTTTTGCGAGCTCGAATACTTCGGCGCCGAAGTCCGTGAGCCTCAGGTGATGCGTGGATCGATCGAGCAAACGAACGCCCAGCTGATTTTCGAGTTCGGCGATACGGCGGCTCACCGAGGAAATGGGCATCTTGAGTCGCCGCGCGCCTTCCGAGAAGCTGCTCGCCTCGACGACCTTCGCAAAAATCAGCAGCGTATTCAGATCTTTCATTACCGTTACGCTCCGTCCGACCGGCATCTTGCTGGCGATCTGCGGCCTCCATCGTCTGACGCAGATTACTGCCGCAACCGGGCGGCAGCAAGGCAGCAGTGCGCCCGTGGCGACGTGAAGGAGCCGGTCGCGAAGGTGTCCTCCATGAACTGGCGATACGCACGGCGGCCGCTCGCGTGAGCTTTCCAGAAATGGAAATCCAATTTCCGGAATGTCCGTTAGCGGTCAGCCGAACGGTTGGCTACCATCCAGAACAACTTGCGGTTCACGAGTCCGCGAATCGGTCGCCGCAGTGAGCCGTGCTGTTCTATGCAGCGGACGAAGCGCAGGCCGGCGAGGTCGTGGCAAAACGCATTGCCGTTAGCGGGTTTTCGCCCGTGCGCACCGTGCATCAGGTCATGGAGGAACGACCCATCGTGAACACCGAAACGCGCAACGTCTCCACGCTCGCTGAATTGCAGACGGCGGTCGACGACGACCAGGTTCTGCATATCGTCGTTTCAGCGCAGATCGATGGGGTGGCGGCCCTTCGCCTGCGGCCCGGTCTGGCCTTGACTGGCATCGACGCACAAGCCGCCCTGCGCTTCGCGCCCGGCAGCGACGGGCTGGAGCTTTCGGCAGACAATCGGGTCGAGGGCTTGCGGCTTTTCACGGACCCCGATCGGCGCGCCATTTTCAACGACACCCGCGTCGACGGATTCGGTCGGCTCGAGCTGCACGATCTGAGCATTGCGGGCGTCGTGCAGCTGCTGGCCCGCGACAGCGTGGCTGGCGGCCATGTCGAAGCACACGATATCGACATTCGGGCTGCGGACGCCCGTGGCTATGAAGAGCGCCCGAAGGGATACGGCGTCGAAGTCATTCCGGGCGTCTTCACGCTCTGGAATCAGCGCGAAGACCGCGGCGTGGTCATCACGGCGGACCTCAGCGGGCTTTCGGCGGGCCGTGCCGGTGCGCCGGTTCGCGGCAGCGGCATCTTCGTTGGCGGCGCCGGAGAGACAGGCGGACGTGTCGTCGCGCATCGGCTGGAGACGGGCGCCGTCCACAGCGATGGCGGCATCGCGCCCGGCACGCCGGATCGCATCACCGGCGGCGTGTTCGTCGTGTCGGGCGCATGCGTCGCCAGCGTGCACAACCACGGCCCGGTGACGACCTACGGTCCGAATGACATGGTGCTCGACAACTGGGGCGCCGTCGATCGCTGGATCGTCGACGGGAAAGTCACGTCCTATGGGCCGAGCGGCATCGGCTTCGTGAATTTCGGCTCCCTCGAGCGGCTCGAAGTCAACGCGTTGATCGAGACGTTCGGCCAGGGATCGCGCGGCTTCAATGTCTACACGGGCACCGTGCGGTCTGCGCAATTCGAGCGCGTCGTCACGCATGCCGATGGCGCAGTGGGCATCCAGATCAGCCAGCCCGTCGGCGAGATCGCCGTCCGTCGCGGCATCGAGACGTGGGGCGGGACGGGCGACTCACTGGTCAAGGGCGTCGTTGTCCGGCTTGCGGCGACGGCGCTCAGCATCAAGCCCGGAGGATCGGCGCGCAAGTTCGCGATTGCCGGCGGCCTGATCACGCATGGCGAAGGCGTCAATCCGCTGGAGCTGCATGGCGCAATCGATGCGCTCGAGGTCAGCGGTGGATTGACGGCGGCCGGCGGCGGATTCGCCACCATCTAGCACTGAACGTTGACGCGACAACCAGGGAACGCAATGGACCACACGACAACATCCGGTATGGCGGACGATGTCCGTTCGCGGCGCGAGTTTCTGCGGGCTGGCTCGGCCTCGGCACTCATGCTTGCCTTGTCCGGCCCGGCGCTGGCCGGGGGTGAAAAGACCAGGACCGAAGTGGAGGGGGCCGGCTCGCCACGGCCGGGCGGTCCGCTCCAGTCCGCGGGTGCCCTCGAGTTCGGGCCCGGCAATGTCCTCTTCGTCGGCGACATCACGGGCGCGGCCGTTCATGCGTTTGCGCTGAGGGAGTCGGACGTAACCTCTCAGGCCGACGTGGAGATGGGGAATTTTCATAACTTCGAAGGCCGCGATCTGGTCCTGGGTGTGGATCAGAAGCTTGCTGCGCTCTTCGGCACGACGGTTGGCAATATTGTCATTAACGATATGGCGATCCATCAGCCGTCGCGGCAGATCTTCATGTCGGTCGAACGCGGCAGTGGACCAGGCGCCATGGCGGCGATCGTGAAGGTCGATCACGGCAAGCTCGAGTTGCTCGAACTCGACGGGATTGCGCACTCGAAAATGGCCATTCCAAACGAGCCGGACCAGAAGGCGATGCTGGAGTTCGAGCCCCAACAGGTCTATGCGATCACGGACGTCAAGTACTACAACGGCGAGGTTTTCGTGACGGGAATCTCGAATCAGCGCTTTGCATCGACGCTGTATCGCATCCCATACCCGTTCAGTTCCCGGCTGTCGACGAGCACCGTCGAAATCTGGCACCCGACGCACGGAGAGTTCGAAACGCGCGCCCCGATCGTGCGGCAACTGATCCGGGAGATGGATGGAAAACCGTACCTGTTTGCGGTGTACGGTTGCACGCCGCTCGTCCGCTTCCGCCTGGATGATTTGAAGGATGGCGCGCATGTGCGTGGGGACACGATCGGCGAGCTGGGCTATGGGTCGAATCCGCTGGATATGCTGACTTATACCGATCCGACCGACCATAAGGACTACTTGCTGGTGACCATCGATGTGCGCAGCGCGTCGCGTATCGAAGCTGCGGAGTTGACGACCGCGAAACCCGAGCCGACCGGTGGCCCCATCGACTTCGGGCCGGGCGGCCTCGGGCGCACGCAGCGCGATCTGCCGATCCGGGCGGAACATATCGCGATTCTCGATCCACGGTGGGCTGCCGTCATCTGGCGGCATCCGAAGACGTCCTGGCGACTGGACATCGGTACGCTGATGGTTCCGTACTTCTTCGACCGCAGATTGGGAATGGCGGAAATGAATTGGCCGAATGGTCCCGATCCGTTCCACTACCGCGAACATCGCAACGAGATCGACCACGCGTAGCCGGTGGGCAGATCGCACAACGAGACTGCGTGAGGATGCCGATGACGCTCCAGCCAACACTGCGGATCGAGCACGAGATACAGCCGGGCGGGGCAGCTTGCGTCGGCGTGCGCAACCTCGATGCGGATCTCGTTGAGTTTCTCGTCGAACGCCAGGGAACGGCCCGCCAGTTGCGATCCGTGCTGCGTGTGAACGTCATCGATGCAGCCATGCCGGGCGGCGACGAACTTCCCGACGTGGCCGGCCGCTATCAGCTTCTGGAGGCCGGGGTGCGATTCATTCCGCGTTTTCCTTTCGAACCGGGCGTTCGCTATCGAGCAAGCTTCGATCCGCGGCCGCTCGGCCGGCCTGAGTACGCGGACGTGCTGACGCTCGAATTCTCGCTACCGAACCCGATCGGCGCCGACCCGGCTTCGGTGACGGGTGTCTTTCCCTCCGCCGATGTGCTGCCGGAAAACCTGCTTCGCTTCTACGTTTGCTTTTCCAGCCCGATGCGGCGTGGCGGTGCCGAGGCGCAGATCCGCCTCATCGGCCCCGATGGACGGCCTGCGCACGACGTGCTCTATCGGCCAGCGGTAGAGCTTTGGGACAGGAGCATGCGATGCCTGACGGTTCTGCTCGATCCGGGCAGGCTGAAACGCTGGGTAGGCCCCAATCGGGAACTGGGGCCGCCGCTGACGATGGGGCAACGCTACGCGCTGGCCATCGGCTCGGCAATGTTCGACTCGTCCGGTCGTCCGCTACGGCAGAATTTCTATAAGCCTTTCGTTGTCGGGCAGGCGGTTCGCGAGCCCATTGCGGTCGCGCATTGGACAGTGCTGCCGCCTGCGGTGCAGAGTTGTCAACCTCTGGAGATCGTGTTTCCGAAGCCGCTGGACTGGGCGTTGCTCCGGCGTGCGATTACGGTCGTGGGGGACGACGAACGGCCGCTATCAGGGCGCGTCGCGATCGAACGGGGCGAAAGACGCTGGACCTTTACGCCGGCTTCGCCCTGGACGGCGACGCGGCCCGTCATTCGTGTCGCGCCGGACCTTGAAGACGTCTGCGGCAACAACCTGTTCGAGGCGTTTGACGGGCCGCTGCGAGCGCAGCGCGAAGCGAGCGTCGAACGCACCCACCGCACGATTCGCTTCGAACTCGCACAAGCGGCACATTCCGCGTAACGAGCGTGGAGTCAACCGTTCGCCTTCGGCGGCCCCTCGCTCACCACGGAATCGTCTGATTTTCCCAGCGGGTGAATGTCCCCGACGGGCCGTGCGGTCCCAGCAGAATGACGCGCACCGCTTCGCGCGCGCCTTCCTCGACGGTCTCCGTGCCCGTATAGCCGTTCAGGTTCGTGCGGGTGTAGCCCGGCGAGACGGCGTTGACCCTGATGCCCTCCGGCTCCAGCTCGATCGCCATCGCAACGGTCAACGCGTTGAGCGCCGTTTTGGACGCGGGGTAGACCGGACCGAAGATCGAGCGCCACGGGAACGCAGGGTCCGAGTTCGTCGTGAGCGACCCCACGCCACTCGACACGTTGAGGATGCAGGCCGCCGTCGATTTGCGCAGGAGCGGCAGCATCGCCTGATAAACGGCCAGCACGCCGAACACGTTGGTGTCCCACACCGCGCGCATTTCATCGAGAGAGACATTGCTCGGACGGGTGGTCTTCGCGAAGTCCTCGACGGACTGGCCGGGCTGCCGGTTCGTGCTCGAAATCGCGGCGTTGTTGACGAGCACGTCGAGGCGGCCATGCTCGTCGCGAATACGCTGCGCGGCGGCAGCGATCGAAGCGTGGTCCGTCACGTCGAGCTGGAGCGCACGCGCGTTCGGCCCAACTTCCCTGGCCGCGGCTTCACCGCGTTCGAGATTGCGCGACCCGACGAGCACCGTGAGGCCGTGTGACACGAGATCCTTCGCGATCTGAAGACCGATTCCCTGATTGGCCCCGGTGACGAGGGCGATGACGTTGTCCTGCATGCAAATCTCCTGGTGTTGATTAGCTCACCTCGGCTGCCCATGCTTCGGCATCGGCGCCGGCGGGAATGCGCATCGGCGACGAGGGGTCGGTCGCCGCGCGCCATACGGCCTCGGCGACGTCCTGGGCCCGGGTGAGCGGGGACGCCGTGTCCTCCAGATGCGCGAGGACTTGTTTGACGAGACCGGCGTAGGCTTCGTTGTCGAAGCCGTGGATATGGGCACGCGCGTTATCTCCAAAGCGCGTCTCCAGTGAGCGGCCCGGCAGCACGAGGCGCACCCGCACGCCGAACGGCTCGAGTTCCAGCGCCATCGACTCGGTGAACGCGTTCACCGCCGCCTTGCTCGCGCGGTACGCGCCGATCAGCGGCAGCGCCTTCAACGTCACACTCGACGTCACGTTCACGACGACGCCCGCCTTGCGCTCGCGGAACTGGGGCAGCACGGCCTGCGTCACCGCGATCGTGCCGAACGTGTTGGTCTCGAAGACCTCGCGCACGGCCTCGATCGGAACCAGTTCAGCCGGGGAAGCCGCGCCGTAGCCCGCATTGTTGACGAGGACGTCGATCGGGCCCGCGGCCATGACGGCCTCGCGTATGCTCTCCGGCTTCGTGACGTCGAGCGCGAGCACGCGCAGGTGTTCCGAAGGCGGCAGCACGTCGTCACGTGGCGTTCGCATCGTGGCGACGACCCGCCAGTCACGGGCCAGAAAGTAGCGGGCGATCTCGAGCCCGAATCCGGAAGAGCAGCCGGTGATCAGCACGGTTTGCATGGAATCTCCTTTGGCAAGGTTTGCGTGTGTCCATACGATAGATCGCGCAGACCGTACTTGCTACAATCAAAGATCCGAATTTCGTTTGCAGGAGTCCGGCCATGATCGATCCGTTGGCTGAAGTCGTGACGCTGCTGCAGCCGAGCGCGCGCTACTCCAAACTCGTCCTCGGCGCCGGCCCCTGGCGCATCAGTCGTTCGGGTGCGGGCGAGCCTTTCTATTGCGTCATCCTCGACGGCGGGTGCTGCATCACGATCGACGATCACGCGCCGCTCGAACTCGTGGCCGGAGACTTCGTCCTGATTCCCGCGTCCTATGGCATCGAGGTGAGCAGCCTCGAGCCTCCGCCGCCGGACGTCGAGCCCGTGACGCCCGTCGCGCTGGGCAACAATGAATTCAGAATCGGCGCTGCGGACCACCCGGTCGACTCGCGCATGGTGGCGGGCCACTGCAGCTTCGGGTCGCCGGATTCGTCCCTGCTGGTCTCGCTGCTGCCGCAACTCGTGCATGTCCGCGGCGAGGAGCGGCTGGCCACACTCGTCAAACTCGTGCGCGAGGAGTCGAGAGCGCAGCGGCCTGCGCGCGAAGTCGTGCTCTCGCGCCTGCTGGAAGTGCTGCTCATCGAAGCACTGCGATCCACGGCGGGAACGTACGCGCCACCGGGTCTCGTGCGCGGGCTCTCCGACAGCCGCCTCGCGGCTGCGATCCGGGAGATGCACGAGCACCCGACGAAGCCATGGACGGTTGCGGCGCTCGCGAAGCAGGCCGCGCTCTCACGTTCGACGTTTTTCGAGCGCTTCAGCCGCGCGGTCGGCGTCGCGCCGATGGAATACCTGCTGACCTGGCGCATGGCGCTCGCGAAGGATCTGTTGCGTCGCAATCACGGCCGCATTGCCGAGATTGCGCAACTTGTCGGCTACAGCTCGGCCAGCACGTTCAGCGTTGCCTTTACGCGGCACGTCGGCCGGCCGCCCACGCAGTACGCGCGTGAGGAGCAGATGGCCCCGGATGGCGCGTAAGCAGGCGCAAGCAGGTTGCCGGCAGGGCTTGGGGCGCGCGCACTGCGAAGATCAACCCGGTCGCCTGTCGGAAGCCGGATCGGTAATGAGTCGCGTGCTGCGTCGGTAGGTGACGTAGGCCCAGAGCCAATCCAGCATGACCTTCGCCCTGTTCGGCCCTCCGGTGAGAAACGCGATATGTGCGGCGCCCCAGAACCACCACGCTGGCGCACCCCACATGCGGATGGGGCCGATTTCTGCCACCGCGGCCTGACGCCCGATCGTTGCCAGGCTGCCGAAATGCCGGTATCGAAACGGCGGCGGAGGACGGCGACCCGCGAGCTGTGCGTCGATCACGCGCGCGGCATATCTTCCCTGCTGTTTGGCGGCAGGCGCCAACCCCGGCACCGCCGCGCCGTTCCAGCCCAGACTCGCAGCGGCGTCGCCAATCGCATAGACGCCTTCAGCTGCCGCAACGGAGAGGTCGTCGTTCACCTTGATACGTCCGGACGCGTCTTCTGGCTGGTTTAGCCATCTGGCGACCGGAGACGCTGCCACTCCGGCAGCCCACAGGATGGTGCGGGAGGCAATGCGATCCTTGCCGAGGTCGGCGCCCTCCTGATCGACGCCCAGCACCCGGGTATCGAGGTAGATCGTGACACCCAGCTTGCGAAGGGAACGTTCCGCGGCGGCAGACAGGGAAGGCGGGAACGTCGGCAGAACGCGGGGACCGGCATGAACCAGAATGACGCGCGAGGTCGACGGATCGATCGTGCGATATTCCTGATCCATCCCGTGGTGCGCCAGTTCCGCGATGGCGCCGGCCAGCTCGATGCCCGTCGGTCCTCCGCCGACGATGATGAACGTCAGCCACGCGGCACGGGCTGCTTCGTCGGCGGCCGTTTCCGCTTCTTCAAATGCACGTAGCAGACGGCTCCTGATCGAGGTCGCGTCCTCGATGCTCTTGAGCCCGGGCGCGTATGGCGCCCAGTGATCGTTGCCGAAGTAGCTGTGACGCGCGCCGGTCGCGAGCACGAGATAGTCGAATTTCAGGCTGGCTGCGCCGATCAGCACTTCGCGAGTGGCGGTGTCGATGCCTGTGACGCTGCCCAGACGGACCTGGACGTTTCGCTGTCCACGAAAGAGGCTTCGGATCGGCGTCGCGATTTCGCCGGGCGACAACGCTGCTGTGGCGATCTGATAGAGCAGCGGTTGAAACAGATGGTGATTGCGCTGGTCGATGAGGGTGATCCGGCAGCGCGAATTGCGCAGGCCGCGAACGGTCTCGATCCCGCCAAAGCCACCGCCGACCACGACGACATGTGGACATTCATTGAGCGTGCCTTCTTCTTTCTCCGGGCGGTCGAGCACCCAGCGGGCGAGCCAATGATCCACCGAGATGACGCCGGGCCCCGTGGCGACGAACATCAGCAGCAGAAGCAGCATGGCCAGCCGGTCGTCCATGGACATGGCGATGCCGGCGAGCGGAACCATGGCGGCATAGATGAGCATCGCGGGCCGCGTCATGCAGCCGAAGGCGATGCTCAATGCGAGCAGCGCAGCGATCCATGAGGGGTACGCGAACAGTGCCGCGAGATCTTGATGGGCAGCCTGCCCGAAAAGGGAAGGCGTCAATGCGGAAGCGAGACTGAGCGACGCCGCTATGCCTGCGCGCGAGACGAGCAGGAGCACAGGGGACACATACCGTTCGATCAGCGCATAGCATTTCCTGACCTGTCGGGCCGGGCCAAGTGGCGCCCACGCCAGGCCTCGCGCCAACATCGCGTCGAGGGAGAAGGTTCCCGGACCCAGCACGACCAGCCACGCGAGCAAAACAAGCGTTGTGCCGCCCGGACCGAGGGCGATCGATCCGTAGCCGCCAACGAGCAACACGAGCGCGATGGGCCGGGTCAGCAGGCCAGCGGTGAGCAGGAGCGGCACGATACCGTGCAGTGCTGCCTCCACGCTGGACGGCGCATGTAATCCGGCGCCGGTTGAGCCGCCCGGATTGCCTTGCGCCATGGCCATGATCTGATGCACGAGCACGACCTGCCCGAACCAGACGCGAGTGGCAAGCAGCAGCCACGGCATGCAAAGCGCGCGTACTGTGGGCGCGAAGCGGACCAGGGGTTTGAAGGCGTTCCAGAACATACGGCACCCTTTCGAGCGAACCATCACGGCGCATGCGGCGTCGACGCGAATCTCACCAGCGCAGACAACGCGGCGCCACGGCCGAGCCGACTACGGTCGTGATGACGATGGCGAGCACGTACCAGACACCCCAAAACGGGACCGCCATCTCCGAGCAATACAGCGAGTACACGAGCAATCCCTGCGCGCCGGCCAGCAGACCCGCGCCCGCGCCGGCCAGGGCGAGGCGTGTCGGCGCGAGCTGCTTCATCGCGCGCAATATCGCAGCGAGCGAGGGCAGCGAGAGCAGCACGACGTTCGCCGTCGCCGTGCGCCATGTCGTCCCGAGCATCAACTCGAGCCGGTAGCCCGGCGGCGTCGCCAGCAGAACGCTGCCGGCGGCGAGCAGCATGGAGGCTACCGGCAGCGCCGCCGCGAGCCCCGCGAGCCTGAGGCGCGCGCCGGGGCGGCCCAGACGCTCGGCGAGCGCCACGGCCGCGGCGATGATCGCGAGCGGGAACGCGAGGCGCACCCAGAACATCGTCGTGAGGATCAGCTCGGGCATGTCGCTGCGCACGCCGTACAGCGCAACCAGCAGGGCCGCGCTGGCGGCGAGGCCGTGCAGCAGCGCGCGCGTGAGCAGCCTCGGAACGGCGTAGCGCTCGATGGGCGACACGTCGCTCGCGAGCCGGGTGACCAGCTCTCGCGTTTTCATGACCGGTACGCGCGGTCTCCGAGCAGGTAGTCGATCGATATCACGCCGGGGCCCCAGGCGGCGATGCCGAGCGCCATGGCGGCCCATGTGATGTGGATCGGCCAGCCGTCCGGCACCGTCAGCTCGATGATGCAGGTCATCAGCAGCAATCCGGCGGCTGCGAAGCGCGTGCCGAACCCGAGCACGAGCAGCACCGGGAAACCGACCTCGCCGCACGCGGAGAGGAACGCGAAGAGGGCCGGCGCCGGAAACGGATACGGGCCGCCGGGCAGATGGAGCTTGAATTCGTCGGTGAAGAGATCGATGGCCGTGTCGTTGAGCTGCAGGAAACCGTGCCACTTGAGAATGCCCGATTTCCAGAAAGGCACGGCCAGCGCAAGGCGCAGCACCAGCTGCACGAACGACGGCTGTGCGAGCCGTTCGATGAAGCGCCGGGCGCAGCCGATCGCGTGCGCGACGTTGCCCACGAAAGACGGTCTGGAGTCCTGTCGAGTTTGCATGATGGTTACGCTCCTGGTTGAACGGCGGCGAACACGCCGGCCGAAATCATTGCGGCCAGGCTGGCCGGCAGGTCGAAGGCGTCGCTCTCCTCGAAGGCCGCCTGCGCGGCGGCGCCGAGCGGCATGCCCTCGAGGAGAGCGAGCAGAAACGCAGCGCCGCCCACGGGCAGGCGCGAGACGATCACGTCGTAATCGGGCCGCGTGACGAGCGCGTCTTCCACATCGCTCGAATGCAGCGCGGTGACGGGGCCGGGCGTCCGGTTCATCGCGAAGATCGCGACGGCAGGGTAGCGCGAGCGCACGATGCGCGCGGCCGGATGCGGGACAAAGCGCAGCTGCGCGAGCGAATTCGCATCGATGCCCGCGAATGCGTCGG
Source organism: Paraburkholderia sp. EG286A (assembly GCF_040965375.1). Lineage (NCBI taxonomy): Bacteria > Pseudomonadati > Pseudomonadota > Betaproteobacteria > Burkholderiales > Burkholderiaceae > Paraburkholderia > Paraburkholderia sp. EG286A. Next base: position 424,812 of record NZ_JBFRCB010000005.1, on the reverse strand, counting down.
CCGCAAGCGGTGCGGCGTCCCGGGCGTGATAGGCGTCGAGCCACGCGCGCTCGATGCGTGCCGTATCCGCAAGCCACGGCATGTCACGCGCGTACGCCCAGCTTTCGATGAACGACGGAAAGTCGCGTCCGTACTCGAACAGGAGCGGCGAAGCCGGCGGCGCAGCGCGCACGTGACAGCGCGCCATCGCACGGAAGAACTCGACGCCCGTGATGCGCTGCACGGCGGGATAGATCGCGGCCAGCGCATCGATGAGGCTGACCGTGACGTTGTTGCGATAGACGTTGTAGCGCTTGACGACACCCTTGCCATGCGCCGCCACGACACCGTTCGGTGCGGCGAGGTCGGGGTTCGTCAGTCCCGGCGCGAAGGCCGTCGCGTAGTCGCTCGTGGATTGCTCAGGCTTCATGGCCGGTGCGCTCCAGGAGGGATGTATCGGACTCCGATGCATTGTCGAGAAAAAGTTCGGAGACGATGCGACGGGCCGCCAACGCTTGTGCGCGTAGTTCGGGCCACGCAGGCAACTGGCTGTCCCATTCGATCAGTGTCGGTATGGGCCCGGTGCGCGCGATCACGTCGCGGTAGAGCGCCCAGACCGGATCGGAGACGGCGCGGTCGTGGCTGTCGATCAGCAGTGGCGCGTGCTCGTCGTCGTGCTGCTCGCTGTAGCCGGCCAGGTGAATCTCGCCGACGTATTCGAGAGGAAAATCCGCGAGGTACGCGCGTGCCGCATAACCGTGATTGGTCGCCGAAACGAAAACGTTGTTGACGTCGAGCAGCAGCCCGCAGCCCGTGCGCTGCGCGACCGCATGGATGAATTCCGTTTCGCTCATCGTCGACGCGGCGAACGCCACGTACGTCGACGGATTCTCGAGCAGCATCGGACGTCCAATGGCTGCCTGCACCTGATCGATGTGTTCGCAGACCTTATCGAGTGTCGCCTTCGTATAAGGCAGTGGCAGCAGATCGTTGAAGAACGTGCCGCCGTGCGAAGACCACGCGAGGTGTTCGGAAACGAGTGCGGGTTCGTAGCGCGCGACCAGCTCGCCAAAGCGCGCGAGATGGCCGGCGTCGAGCCGGTCCGGTCCGCCGATCGACATGCACACACCGTGCAGCGAGACCGGATAGCGTTCGCGGATCGCGTGCAATGCGCGGTGCGGCGGCCCGCCTGCACCCATATAGTTCTCGGCGTGCACCTCGAAGAAGCCGTCCTGCAGTCCGTCTTCGAGAATCGCCGCGAGATGCTCATGCTTGAAGCTCGTGCCTACGAGCGCAGCCGCGCCAGGCGCCTTGCGAAGGGGACGGCCGGACCTCGCCGCTGATTGCATGGAAGTGTTCATGACCGTCCCCTCTCTTGCGTGGTCGTAGCGATCAGGACTTGATCGGCGTGAGCGAGCCGTGGCCACCGCCGGGCACGACGATGCTCGCGCAGGTGCCGCCCTGAACGAACTTCCACGAGTTGCCCTGGAAGTCGACCGTCGAGGTCCCCTGACAGGTCGTGCCGGGACCGGCGGCGCAGTCGTTTTGCCCCTTCAGCGCGACGCCGAAGCACTTCTCCTTGTGAGCGGCGACGGCGGCGCTCATTTCTTCCTTCGTGAGCGGTGCGGCATGCGCGACTGAAGCCAGCAGGCTGGCAACGGCACCTGCAAGCAGGGCGGAACTAACAGCGGTCTTTGCGGACATGGACGTTCTCCAGTGATTGAGATTTGAGGTATCCGTCGCGGATACACCAGCTAATTCGCGCGACGCTGGAGGCCGGTTACACCGGTCGATTTTTTTTGCGTGAAGATATTCGAAGGGGGAGGGGGAGCTTGCGAGCGCAAAAAAAAGCGCTTCCGGCTGTAACCGGAAGGCCTGAACGAACGAACTAACGCGCGATGTCGATCGCGGCGGCAAAACTTCTATGTGCTAGCGCGACGACTACTGTCCGAGTATGGCGAGCGCCTCACGCACCGGCGCGAGGGAGACGGCGACGATTCCGCCGAGCGGCGTGTTCATTTCCAGGATCAGAAAGATGGCGATGGAGGTGGATATCGCGCCCAGAAAGAACGTGATGACGACAGTCGCGTTGGGTGAGGTGAACAGCCCAAACGAGCCGAAGATGATGCACAGCCACAACACGAGCGTCAGCAGTAGCGGCATCGGGGTCGATCCTGCCGCCTGCAGCAGCGCAAGTTCGCGCATCGCCAGTACGTCGCCGGCGATCTGAATGGCGCGCGACTGTAGCCGGCGTTGCGTTTCGCTGGTCGGCGACAGTTCCGCCAGCTTGCGTTGAATATTTTCCCCGCGTTTGAGCTCCTCGGGGCTGCGCATGCTCGACAGCTGAGCCGGATCGCCGGAACTGATCTTCTGGATCCCGGTGGCGAGGCCCTGCTTCAGCAAGGCCCGGATCCCCTGCGTCTCCGGACCGTACTGGGCCAGTGTGCGATCGAGCAGAATGATGTCGGTGGCGTCGCGTACGACCGCGGCGTTCGCGGCATCGAACGAGCTTTTCGCCGACGAGATCAGCAGCCCGAGCACCAATGCGGCCATGGTGGCGATCAATCCAATCGTCAGCTTAATGACGCTGACCGATTCGTCGCCGAGATGGCGCTCCGGCAGCCTGGTGTGCAGATACAGGCCGAGCAGGGCGCTGGTGAACACGCAGGCAAACACAATGACCGCAATGCCGAGATGGTGCATTGTTCGACTCTCCGTTTTCGCGTGCAGGCGCGGTTGGTTTCGCTGGATGCCTGAACGACTATCTTCTATTACACGCCATGTAATTGGCGAGGCTGCGGCGCATCACTACTCTTCGCTTGTCGTGTCATCGCCCCTTGATGCACGTGTCCACCTCCCAAGGAAATATCATGGCTAACCTCCCCGTATATACACTCGAATCGGCACCGGAAGGCTCGAAACCGGCATTTCGAGGTCTTGCCGAAGCATTCGGCATGGTCCCCAACATTGCCGGCGCAATTGCCGGTTCGCCAAAGCTGATCAATGGCCTGACCGCCGTGTTTCAGCAGGTTCACGGCGGCAGCTTTACGGAGGCACAGGTTCAGACCCTGTTGCTCACGAATGCCGTCACCAATGGCAGCACCTGGCCCGTCGCCTTCCACACCTTCCTCGCACTCAAGGAAGGGCTCAGCGAAGCCGACGTGCATGCCATTCGTGCCCGTCGTCTGCCGGCCGACGCGAAGCTGGCGGCGCTTTCGCATCTCGCGCGCACGTTGATCGACAAGCGTGGCCGTCTCGACGACGAGGATGTTGCGTCCTTCACGGCCGCCGGCTTTGCTCCGGCTCTGGTGCTCGAGGTCATCCTGGTTGTCGCTGCGTCGACGATGACGAACTATACCGGCAGCGTTGCCAACCCGCCGCTCGAGGAGATGTTCCAGCAGTACGCGTGGCAGGGTTAAGGACCGGGCGTTGATGCGCCAGAGAGGGGGCGGTAGTCGACTGTCCGCCTCCTCGCTGGTCACGCCCGGTGTTCTGCATTCCAAACGGAGACGGATATGACGATTCCTCTGGACGTTCACCTGAAACTTGGCGGGATCATCTTCCCGAACATGGACCAGTGCGATTTCACCGGACCTTTCGAGGCGCTGGCGCGAGTGCCGAATTCGTCGTTCATGACGCTCTGGAAGGACAAGAACCCGGTTCGCGATCTGGCTGGCATGCAGTTGCTCGCCGACACCACGTTCGAAGAGGCGCCGCAGCTCGATGTCCTCCTCGTGCCGGGCGGACACGGCCAGGAGGCCTTGATGCACGACGAAACCGTTCTGTCGTTCATCCGCAGCCAGGCAGCCGGCGCGCGCTACGTTTTTTCGGTCTGTACCGGCGCACTGCTCTGCGGTGCGGCTGGCCTGCTGCATGGCAAGCATGCCACGACGCACTGGACGGCAATGGACGTCCTCCCGCTCTATGGCGCGATTCCCAGCGGCGAGCGTGTGGTGATCGACGGGCAGATGATCAGCGCGGGCGGCGTGACGTCGGGAATCGATGGCTCCCTGATCGTGGTCTCGCTGCTGCGGGGAGAGACGGTCGCCCAGGAGCTGCAGCTGTATATGGCCTATGACCCGCAGCCACCGTTCCAGTCTGGCTCTCCTGAAAAGGCACCGGCGCACATACTGGCAACGGTGACCGAACGGGCGCAAGCCATTACCGAAAAGCGGATGGCTACCGGACGCGTCTACCAGGACCGAATGCGCATGTCTGGAAGATGAGGCAGGCGCGGAATAGTGTTCGCCCGCAAGGTGTTCTGTTGACGCAAGGAAGATTCGCGTAGCGAAGCAAAGCCATCGAGACCCTTGGTCATCTGAGAAAGGAGGCAAGACAATGGAAACGCAATCGGGCACCTTGACGTCTGAAACCGGGAACGCAACTGCCGCTTCCCCGCAAAAGCTGCTGCAGCTGGCCATGGGTTTCTGGGCCTCGAAGACGCTGCTGTCCGCAGTCGAACTCGACCTGTTCACCGTTCTGGGCGGAGGGCCGCGCACAGCAACACAACTGATGGAGCAAATGCAGTTGCATCCGAGATCGGCACAGGATTTTCTCGACGCACTGGTCGCGCTAGGGGTCCTGGATCGAGACGACGGCCAATACCGGAATACTCCTGAGGCCGGCGCATTTCTGGACAGAGCAAAACCGGGCTGTATCGCCGGATTGCTGCTCATGGCTAACAACCGCTTATACCCGTTCTGGGGTTCGCTGACCGAAGCGCTGCGCACGGGTCTGCCGCAGAACGAAGCAAAGCAGGGCGGCAATGCGTTCGAGGCAATCTATCGTGACGAACGCGTGCTCCGTGAGTTTCTGGGCGCAATGACGGGTGTCAGCCTCGATCTGGCGAAGGAGATTGCGCAAAAATTTCCCTGGCAGAACTATCGCTCGTTCGTTGACGTCGGCACCGCGCAGGGCGCCCTCGTGGCGGAGATTACGCGTACGCACGAGCATCTTGCAGGAATTGGGTTCGATCTGCCCGCGGTCGCTCCGGTGTTCAACGACTACATCGCCGCGAACGCGCTACAGGATCGAATCCGCTTTCATCCGGGCGACTTCTTCAAGGACGCGTTGCCTTCCGCCGACGTCCTCGTGATGGGACACATTCTTCACGACTGGAATCTCGAACAGAAGCGCGAATTGCTCGCGAGGAGTTATCAGGCGTTGCCCGCTGGCGGATGTCTGATCGTCTATGACGCGATGATCGACGACGAGCGCAGGCACAATGCGTTCGGCTTGCTGATGAGTCTGAACATGCTGATCGAGACGCCCGGCGGTTTCGACTATACCGCCAGGCAGTGCCGCGAATGGATGACCGAGGCGGGCTTTCGGGAGATCAGAGTCGAACCGCTGGGCAGGCAGAACGCGATGGTGATTGGCGTCCGCTAGCGGTCGAGATGTGACAGCATGGGCGGCAGGTAACGTGTGCCTGCGGTCTGGTGTCCGGCAAGGAAACTCCGGATGCGATCCAGTTCCGCAGGCGTCAGACGAACTGACGCTGCGTTCACGTTCTCTTCGAGGTACTTGCGCCGCTTGGTGCCGGGGATCGGGACCAGATCGTCACCTTGCTCGAGCAGCCACGCGAGCGCGAGCTGGCCCGGTGTCACGGACTTCTCGTCGGCAAGGGCCTTGATGAAATCTGCGAGCTTGACGTTCGTATCGAAGTTGCTGCCCTGGATGCGCGGATCGTTGGCGGCCCGCCAGTCGTCGGCGGGAAGGTCCTCCGCCCGCGTGGCGTTGCCGGTCAGGAAGCCCCGGCCAAGCGGACTGTAGGGCACAAAGCCGATACCCAGTTCGCGCAGGGCCGGCAGCACCTTGTCTTCGACGCCGCGCTCAAAGAGCGAATACTCGCTTTGCACGGCCGAGACGGGTTGCACGGCATGGGCGCGCCGGATGGTATCGACGCTCGCTTCCGACAAGCCGAAATAGCGAACCTTGCCCGCGGCGATCGCGTCCTTGACCGCGCCCGCCACATCCTCGATCGGTACGGCGGGATCCACGCGATGCTGGTAGAGCAGATCGATGTGATCGGTCTGCAACCGGGCCAGCGACGCGTCGATCACCGCCTTGATATGCTCGGGGCGGCTGTCGAGGCCGCGTACCCCGTTGTCGATCTTGAAGCCGAATTTCGTCGCGATCGTCACCGCGTGACGACGCCCTTTCAGCGCGCGTCCGAGCAGTTCCTCGTTGGCGAAAGGACCATAGATCTCCGCGGTATCGAGGAATGTGCAACCCAGTTCGATCGCCCGATGGATCGTGGCGATCGACTCGGCGTCATCGGGTGTGCCGTACGCGTAGGACATCCCCATGCACCCCAGCCCGATCTCCGAAACGACGAGTCCTTCACGTCCAAGCTTGCGCGTGTTCAGCATATTGCCCTCCTGTGATGGCTAGCTACCTAGAATGGCACGCGCGTCGGAGACGTGTTAGCACGATACTCTTGATTCCTTGCACGATTCTTCGATGGCTGTTTCAGTGGGCGGCAATACGCCCGGCGGTCATCGCACGCTGCAACCTTTGCTAACGTACAAACACGCGTGCGCGCCTGGTGCTGCCCCGGGGGAGCACCGAATCAAACCTGCGGCATTACATCGCGTTTGCAGCTTCCCAGCGACATTTCTCGCCCAGTCCATATAAGATGCATTTCAAATGAATGTATTGGCGAGAGCGATCATGACCGTCTTTCGAATCGAAGAACCCACCCCCGCGGCCCGCGGCGGTTTCGCGCTGTGGGCGCTCGGCTTCCGGCCGTTCTACCTTGGCGGCGCGCTCTTTGGCGGCGCGGCGCTGCTGGCCTGGATGGCCGCGTATGCCGGTCATCCGTTGCCGGGTTTCAGTTCGTACTTGCCCGGCATGTTCTGGCACGCCCACGAAATGATTTTCGGCTTCGGCGCAGCGATCGTGGCGGGCTTTTTGCTGACCGCCGTGCGCGCGTGGACGTCGGTCACGCCGGCGCAGGGCAAGTCGCTGGCGGCGCTTTGGCTGCTGTGGCTCGCGGGGCGCATCACCGTTGCCTACGCACCGTCTGGCGTCGCCGCCGTGGTCGACAGCCTCTTTCTCCCCGCCTGCGCGCTCGTGCTGCTGCGCGTGCTCATCGGCGCAAAGAACAGCCACAACATCTTCTTGCCGGTCGCGCTCGGCATGCTCGCCGCGCTCAACGTAGCATTTCATCTTTCGATGCTGGCCGGCCGCGCGGACTGGGCGCTGCACAGCGCGTATCTCGCCGTGGGCATGCTGGTGCTGTTCATCACGATCATCGGCGGGCGCATCATCCCGTCGTTCACGGCCAATGCCGTGCCCAACTACGCGGCGCAGCGCTGGAACGCGGTCGAGCGCGCGGTGATGCCGCTCAGCGCGCTGGCGTTCGTGCTCGACGCCGCGCTCGGCTCCGGCGTGCTCGTGGCGATCGCCGCGCTCGCGGCGGCGTGCGCACAAGGCGCGCGGATCTGGGGCTGGCGTTCGTGGCGCGTCGGCAACCGGCCGATCCTGACCATCCTGCATATCGCCTATGCCTGGATACCCGTCGGTTTCGTGCTGCTCGGGCTCGCCGCAATGGGTTGGGTCGCGCATACGCTCGCCATTCACGCGTTCACGGTGGGCGCGATCGGCTGCGCGATCATGGCGATGATCACACGCACGGCGCGCGGACATACGGGCCGCAAGCTGGTGGCGGGCGGCTTCGACATTGCCTGCTATGTGTTGCTCGTGCTCGCCGCGCTGATTCGCGTGGTGGGACCCTGGCTCGCGCCGCAGTGGCTCACATTCTGGATCGAAGCGTCGGGCGCATGCTGGGTCGTTGCGTTCGCGGCTTACTGTTATCGCTACGCGGGCTGGCTCGTTGCGCCGCGTGTCGATGGTAAGGAGGGCTGATCCATCGGCCTTGCACACGGGGTATCGCGCGAGTATGTTGGCTGCGAGGGCCGCACGCGCGTCACGCCTTGGGCCCGCCGATGAAGGAGGGTGTGCAATGCATCACTCTGTTCAGATCGCAGGCGCGGCCTGTCTCGTCTTTGTAACCTCCGTGCAGGCTCAAACGTCAGCTTCCGCGCCACCAGCGGCTGAGGTTCCCGAGCGCATGCCTTACGACATTCCTTACGGTTCGCCTATCGGGCTCGATGCGGCGAAGCATCTGCTTGCGCTTGCCGAAGCCGAGGCGCGCAGGCACGACTGGAAAATGAACATCGCCGTGGTCGATCCGCATGGCGATCTCGTTGCCTTCGAGCGCATGGATGGCGCGCAATACGCCTCCGTCGAGATTTCGCAGAACAAGGCGCGCACGTCCGCGCGCTTTCGCCGCGAGACCCGCGTTTTCTATAACCAGTTCGAGAGCGGTCATGCTTATGTCGCCACGCTCGTGCCGGGCCTCGTGGCGTCGCCCGGCGGTTTTCCGTTGGTCGAGGACGGCAAGGTGATCGGCGCGATCGGCTGCAGCGGCGGCACGGGCGAACAGGATGCCGTCACGTGCAAGGCGGCGGCTTCCACCGTGAAGTGAACGCGTGAAACGCCGAAGCTTCTTCCGTCAATGCGGCGAGCCGTATCCCTGCACCTTCAGCAGATGCTCGCGCATGCAGCGCGCGGCGGTTTCGCCGTCGCGGGCGAGAATCGCATCGACGATGGACTGGTGCTGCTGCGCGAAATGATGGCGCGTGGTCTGATCCGTGGTCTTTTCACGCTGGGTCGGCTTGATCCGCATGCCGTTGATCACTTCCATGAGGGCAATGATCGCGGGGTTGCGCGAGGCCTGTGCGATCAGCAGGTGAAAGCGCTGGTCCCATAGTTGCCACTCCTCATCGTTTTTCGCCGTCGCGTTTCTTTTTGCGCACTTCTCCAGTTCGGCCAGATCCTCAGGCGTGGCCTTGGCGGCGGCAAGACCGGCTAACGCCGGTTCGAACATGAGGCGCATCTCCGCGATGTCGGCCGGGCTCGTACGCGAGCGCAGGCCGCGCAGCGTGGGCGCGAACTTCAGCGGCCGCGCGCCCAGATACGTGCCGCGCCCCACGCCGCGCCAGATTCGACCCGACGCTTCCAGCGAAGCAAGCGCCTCGCGCAGTTCACGGCGGCTCACGCCGAGGTCCTCGGCGAGCTTGCGTTCGGGAGGCAACGCGTCGCCGTCTTTCAGGCGGTGTTGTGCGATGTAGGCAAGCAGGTGGTCGAGCGCGGACCTTTCCATGGTGTCGTGTGAACCAATATAGATTGGTTCAATTCTAGCAGCCGTGCGGCGGCGTGCAACCGCGGGGTCTCCAGAATCGATGAAAGCCTTGGATTCAGTCGAGATTGCAGGGTTAACACCGGGTGCAGCCAAAAATCTTCCTTCGTATGCTGATCGTGAAAGGTTTTGGAACCAATCACGAAAGGTTCGGTTGCGAGTCGAGCCTCTCGCACAGGGAGTGGAAGATGTCGTTTACAACGCGGCCGGAGCTGCTCGGAACCTTCGGGATGGTGGCGTCCACGCATTGGCTCGCCAGTGCGTCGGCGATGGCGGTGCTCGAGAAGGGCGGCAACGCGTTCGACGCGGCGGCGGCGGCCGGCTTCGTGCTGCAGATCGTCGAGCCGCATCTCAACGGTCCCGGCGGCGAGTTGCCCGTCGTGTTCTACAGCGCGCGGGAAGACCGCGTGCGCGTGCTGTGCGGCCAGGGGGTGACGCCGGCGGCCATGACGATCGAACGCATGCGCGCGCTTGGGCTCGAAGTCGTGCCGGGCACCGGCCTGCTGCCCGCCGTGGTGCCCGGCGCGTTCGGCGCATGGATGACGATGCTGCGCGACTATGGGCAGCTGCCGCTCGAAGACGTGCTGAGCTACGCGATCGGCTACGCGGAGAACGGCTATCCCGTGCTGCCGCGGATGTGCGCGTCGATTCTCGCGATCAAGGACTTCTTCCTCAGCGAATGGACGACCTCCGCCGAGCAATGGCTGCGCGACGGCGACGCCCCCGCGCCGAACGCGCTGTTCGCCAATCCCCCCATTGCCGCCACGTACCGCCGCATCCTGCGGGAGGCGAGCGCGAAAAGCGACCGCGCGGAGCAATGCGAACTCGCGCGCTCGGCGTTCTACCGCGGCTTCGTGGCCGACGCGATCGACCAGTATTTCCGCTCGACCGACGTGCTCGACACCTCCGGTCTTCGCAATCGCGGCCTGCTCGATGCGGACGATCTCGCACGCTGGGAGCCCACCTACGAGGAAGCGCTCTCGTACGACTACGCGGGCCTGCGCGTGCACAAGACAGGACCGTGGGGCCAGGGGCCGATGTTCCTGCAACAGCTCGCGCTGCTCAAGGGCTTCGATCTGGGCGCGATGGATCCGCTCGGTGCGGATTTCGTGCACACGGTCATCGAAACGTCGAAGCTCGCGTTTGCCGATCGCGACGTGTTCTATGGCGATCCACGCTTTGCCGACGTGCCGATGGGAACCCTGCTGAGCGACGCGTACAACGACGCGCGCCGCCGTCTCGTCGATCCGCACAAGGCCTCGTTCGAATTCCGCCCCGGGCCGCTTCTCGACAGCGAGGCGCGGGCAGCGCGCATTCTCGCCAACGCGGGCCGGCAGCAGCCGGGCGGCTTCGGGCAGGGCGAGCCGACGTTCGCACCGCTGCCCGAATTGCGCGGCGATACCGTGCACCTCGACGTGGTCGATCGCTGGGGCAACATGGTCTCGGCCACGCCATCGGGCGGCTGGCTGCAGGCGTCGCCCGCGGTACCCGGCCTCGGCTTCAACGTCACCACGCGCGCGCAGATGTTCTGGATGGAAGAGGGCCTGCCTTCGTCGCTCGGGCCGGGCCGGCGTCCACGCACGACCCTCTCGCCCACGCTCGTCACGCGCGAGGGCAAGCCCTATGCGGCGTTCGGCACGCCGGGCGGCGACCAGCAGGATCAATGGTCGATGCAGCTGTTCCTGCGGCACGTGCATGCGGGCATGAACCTGCAGGCCGCCGTGGACGCGCCTTCGTTCCAGACCGCGCATTTCCCCGGCTCGTTTTATCCGCGCTCGATGCAGCTCGGCAAGATGTCGGCCGAGTCGCGCTTTCCCGAAGCCACGCTCGCCGAATTGCGCTCGCGCGGGCACGATCTCACGGTGGCCGAGCCATGGGGGCTCGGGCGCGTGTGCGCGGTGGGCATGCGCAACGGACTCATGCGCGGCGCGGCCACGCCGCGCCAGATGCAGGCCTACGCGATCGGCCGCTGAACACGCGCCACGCTCAACCGGAACCGACCCACCATGTCCACCGTCGCCGCCCGACTCGAAAGACTGCCGCTCGCGGGCTTCCATCGCAAACTGCTGCTGATCGGCGGGCTCGGCTATATGTTCGACGGGCTGGACTCGTCGTCGCTCGCCTTTTTGCTGCCGGTGGTGAGCAAGCTGTGGCATTTGACGAGCGCCGAAACGGGACTCGTCGCCAGCAGCACGTATATCGGCTACTTTTTTGGCGCGTTTCTCTCGGGCGTGCTGGCCGACGTGATTGGCCGCCGCCGCATCATGATGAGCGCGCTGGCAATCTATTGCGCGGCGTCCATGGCGAGCGCCACCGCGCACGACTGGCACACGTTTTTCGCGCTGCGCATGCTCGCGGGCTTCGGTTCGGGCGCTGAGACGGTCGTCATCGCACCGTTCCTCGCGGAATTCGTGCCGCGGCGCTATCGCGGCATGTTCTGCGGCGCGCTCGTCGGCTTCATGTCGTTCGGATATCTAAGTTCGTCGATTCTTGGTTATACCGTCGTGCGCAATTTCGCAGACGGCTGGCGCTATCTCGCCGTGCTAACCTCGCTCCCCGTCGTCATGCTGCTCTGGTGGCGCAGGACGTTGCCCGAGTCGCCGCGCTGGCTCGAAAGCCGCGGACGCTCCGCCGAAGCCGACAGCATCGTGCGGGCGATCGAGTCTCGCTACGAGCAGGAGGGCATCGCGCTCGCGCCGCTGGGCTCGGTGGGCGCGATTCCCGCCGCGGCGCAAGGCAGCGGCAGTGCACTGCAAAACGTGCTGACGTTGTTCTCACGCCGGCTCGTGGGCACGACGGCGGTGACCTGGCTGATGTGGTTCTCCGTGGCGTTCGCGTACTACTCGTTCTTTTCCTGGATTCCGAGCCTGCTCGTCAAGGAAGGCCTGACGCTCACCAAGAGCTTCGGTTATTCGATTGCCATTTATGGTGCGCAGATTCCCGGCTATTTCTCGGCGGCGTGGCTCAATGAGCGGATCGGCCGCAAGGGCGTCGTGGCCTCTTACATGACGCTCGGTGGGCTTGCCGCAATCGCACTGGCTTTCTCGCATACGGGCGTGCAGATCACGGTGGCGGGCGTGTGCCTCTCGTTCTTCATGAATGGCGCGTTTGCGGGCGTCTATGCCTATACGCCGGAGGTATTCCCGACGGCCGTACGCACGACCGGCACCGGGTCTTCGTCTTCGTTCGGTCGTATCGGCTCGGTGAGCGCGCCGATTCTGGTCGGTCTCGTGTATCCGGCGTTCGGCTTCTTCGGCGTGTTCGCCATGACGACCGCTGTGCTGCTGGCGGGCGCTTGCGTCGTGTTCTTCCTCGGCATCGAAACCCGCAATCGCTCGCTCGAAGACATCGAGGCGAGCGGTGCGCAGGCGGACTTCGACGCGCACAAGCCGCTCGCCCGCGACGGGCTGCGCGGCTGAGCGCGCGCCACTCTCACTCTCGTACGTCCCATGCAAACGCCCCTCTCCTTCGCGAACGAACCCTACGCGCTGCAACGCGAACTCGCCGCGCTCGCGCGCCTTTCGCACGTCATGCGCCAGCCCGGGCAACCGGACGCGATTTTCCGCGAAGTGTGCGCCGTCGCCGCCGAAGCCATCGGCTTTCGCCTCTTCACGATCATGGCCTACGACGCCGGGAACCAGGAGGTGGAGCGCATGTTCACGAACATGCCCGACGTCTACCCGCCGGGCGGGCGCAAGCGGAAGAGCGGCACGCCCTGGGCGCAGCGCATTCTTTCGGATCTCGAACCGTTTCGCGCCACGACGCCAGAGGGGCTGCGTGAAGCCTTCGACGATCACGCGGTAATGACGGCGATGGGGCTAGGCTCGATACTGAACATACCGGTTGCCTATAACGGCCGTTGCGTCGGGACGATGAACCTGACGCACGTGGAGGGCTGGTACACCGCGCAACACGAGGAAACGGGCCTGCTGCTCGGCGCGTTTCTCGCGCCTGCGCTCGTCGCGCACGGCATGTCTTTTGCAGCCCATTCAAGCCTCTGATCGCAGGACCCTTGTCGATGAACACAACGACATCCACCGGAACCGCCAATCGCTGGCTGCTCGTCTTCGCGCTCGGCTATCTCGCGCTGCTGGTCGACGGCGCGGACGTCATGATGTACGGCCTCACACTCTCGCGCATCAAGAGCGAATTCGGCTTGACCAATGTCGAGGCGGGCGCGCTCGGCAGCCTGACGCTGCTCGGCATGGCGATTGGCGGGATTCTGGGCGGCTGGGCGAGCGACTCGTTCGGGCGCGTGCGCGTGGTGGTCTGGGCGATGATGTTGTTCTCGGTGGGTGCGGGGCTGCTCGGTTTCACGCACAGCTTCCTGGAATTCGCGGTCGTGCGCTTCATCAGCTCGATGGGCATTGGCTGCATGGTGCTGGTGAGCACGCTCGTGGCCGAATACGTGCCCATGGCGCGGCGCTCGCTGATACTCGGCGTGCTGCAAACGGCGATTTCCGCGGGCTATATCACGGTCATCGCGCTCAGCACCTGGATCCTGCCGCACTACGGCTGGCGCACGCTGTTTTATGTGGCGGCGGCGCCCGTACTGCTCGCGGTGGCGATTCACTTCTTCGTGCCCGAGCCGCCGAGCTGGCGCATGAGCGAGGCCGCGGCCCGCCCGAGCGGCCGACGCTGGCACGACAACCGCTACGCATTGATTTTCGCGGACCGCGAGGCGCGCCGGATGTTCATCTTCTGGTCGCTCGCTTCGGTGTTTGCGCTTTCCGGGTTCTACGGCTTGAACAACTGGTTGCCGACGTATCTGGAAAGCGAATTGCACATCAAATTCAGCTCGATGACGGGGTACATGACCGCGACGTGGGTCGTGGCGTTCATCGGCAAGATCGTGGCGGGCTGGCTGGGCGACCGCTGGAGCCGGCGCGGCGTGTATGTGCTGGGCTGTATCGGTGCGGCCGTCTTTCTGCCCGTGATCGTGCTGTTCCACACCCGCGAGAACATTGCGTGGCTGATGCTCGTATTCGGCTTTCTCTACGGCGTGCCGCTCGGCACGATCGGCACGTTCATGTCGGAGAGCTTCGAAACGCGCATTCGCGGCACGGCGGTGGGCGGTTCGTATAACGTGGGACGCTTCTGTTCGGGCGCGGCGCCTGTCGTGATCGGCTATATCGCGACGCAGTTTTCAATCGGCATGGGCTTTCTTGTGGTCGGCGCGGTGTTTTTCCTGAGCGGCGTGACGGCGCTGTTCATTCCGGACCGCCTGCACGATACGAGCGAAGGCGCTCCGGCGCACGCGCGAGGGGAGGCTCGGCAGGGGACTTTGACGGCGGCGACTGGCGGGGGGTGACGTACGCCGAGGCGATCGGTGGCAGGCAGGTGTTGCGATGCGCAGCGCAAGTCAAGGGCAGCTCACGCTTGCGCCAGCTCCAGCAGCTTCGCCACGGTATTCATGTTGCGCGCGGTTCCGGTCTTCGCCGCAGCGATCCTGAGCTTCGAGCGCCCGATACCGTCCTTGTAAAACACGTAGATCTCGCGCTCGCCCAGCTGGAATTCTTCCGCCTGCTGGCCGCTCACGTTGTCGAATGCGTTGGCGGGCGGCGGCGTGTCGAGAAAGATCGCGACCGTGCGATCCGGCGCGGCAGCGGGAAACGGGTTGCCCTGCAACACGGTGGCCAGTTCCGCGGCAGTACGCACCACCACGCCAACGGGTTTGCCCGCATAAGCCTCGAGGCTGTGCTCGAGCTTCGTTTTCACCGACGCTTCGGCCAGCCGGCTCTCGAACACCACGTTGCCGCTCGCGATATAGGTGCGCACTTGCGTGAACCCGAGCGCTTCGCACATGCCGCGAAGTTCGGGCATGGGCAGCTTGCCGGTTCCGCCGACATTCACGGCGCGTAGCAGGGCGATATAGACGGGCATGGGATCGATCGGGAAGCCGGGAGTTAGTCAGGGCGCTGCAGGTCGGTTGCGGCGAGGCCTTCGTTTGCCACGATGGCAGGGCGCCTGCGCGCGTTGATCGTCACGAAGACCGCCATCAGCACCATGAAGGCGGCGAGCAGCAAGGCGCTGTTGACGAGCACGTGCGCATAGCCGAGCTGAGCGACGTCGATGAACGGATAGGGGTAGAAGTCCGTCTCGCTGCCGCGCCAGAAGGTGACGGCAAGGTAGCCCAGCGGATAGGCGAGCCAGGCGAGGCGGTCGCGAGCAGTGAGGGTGAAGCGCGGCACGAACAGCAGCCAATAGGCCGCGCATAGCAGCGGGATCAGGCTATGCAGGCCCTCGTTGAGCAGCGCGCGATAACCGTGCGGCGTCCAGAGATGCCGCAGCAGCAGATTATAAGCAATGCCAACGAAGACGATATACACCGTGACCGCACTCACGGCGCCCGGAGCGCGGAGCAGGCGTGCCGGCCACGTGCGCACGCGCAGCGCGATGCACGTGAAGGTGAGCGCGACGAGTAACACCGTGAGATTGGTGAGGTAAGCCGAAAGCCTGCCGATGGCCTCGAACGTGTCGAAGCCGCGCAGCACCATGCGCTGGATCGTCATGTCGGTTTGCGCCGCGAGCGCGCCCCACGCGAGCAGCGCGATCACACCCGCCAATGCGGTGGCGTAGGGGCCTGGGGGCTGCGCCGTGTCGGCAAGCGGCACGGCAGCCGCGCGTGTGGGTAGCGGTGGTTCGGACATGCAGCGATGGTAGCGCACAAAGATCATGCGCGCCTGAAGCGGCTTTGCCGCGGCGGCAGGCTATTTGTCGCCAGCGCGCTGCGCAGCCGCAACGAGATACAGGCGCACGAGATCGCGCAGTTCGGCCATCAGTACGGCGCGCGACGATGGCTCTTCGTTGGCGATGCTGGCGACGCCCTTGAGCATGTGAATCAGTACGATCGCCATGACTTTTGCCCTGGCGGGCTTGAGATGCGCGATCGCACGGCTCAGGATGTCGGCAACGCCGCCGCGCATCGCTTCGCGAAAGCGCTTGCGGTGGTCGTCGCTGCCGCTGCGGGCGTCGACGAGTGCAGCGGCAAAGCTGCGCTGCGACTGCAACAGCAGCACGAAATCGACGAGCGCGTCGGCGACGGCCTCGAGCGTCATCTCCGCAACCTGTTGCCCGAGTTCGGCGAGTCCGTTCTTTGCCTGCTGGGCGTAGCGCAGCAACAGCGCTTCGGCCAGCGCCTCCTTGGTCGGAAAGAAACGGTACAGCGAGCCGATCGCCGTCGACGAGCGCAACGCAATTTCGGTCATGGTGGCGGCGTCGTAACCCTTCTCCGTGAACACGGCGACGGCGGCGTCCATGATCGCGGCCACGCGCTGGCGGCCCCGCTCGCGTTTGGGCTCGGTGGGGCGCGCGGTTTCCGCAACTGGCGTGGTGGACGTCATGGCGTGATCTTCAAATGCGAGGATATGAGAGGGATTCCTCGCATATTAGCATGCGGGACGCCTTTCGCTGCCAGGCACAACAACGCACGGACGCGCGCCGCCCACTCGCCGATCGATTGACTTACGCGAGGTTACTCTCTACCATGATTTGCGAGGACGTCCTCGCATTTCGGCGTGGCGCACGCCGCCGCTGCCGCCATCATGCTTACCTTTCCCGTTTGAACGTTCGAGGTTACGACATGCCGTACGTGTGGCTCTTTTTCGCTGGCGCGTTCCTTTGCAACGCGATCCCGCATCTGGCTTCCGGCCTGCAGGGGCTGCCTTTTCCCACGCCCTTCGCCCGTCCGCGAGGGCGGGGCGACTCGTCGCCCATCGTGAATGTGGTTTGGGGCTTCGTGAATATCGCGATCGCAATCGCGCTGGGCACCGGACGTCTTCAGCAGCCTGCAACGCGCGAGGACGTCGTCGCGCTGCTGGCGGGCGGGCTCGTCATGGGGCTTTTTCTCGCGTTCCATTTCGGCGCGGTCCAGCGGGAAAAGCGCGCAGATTGAGGCCGAGGCAGGCGGCGGCAAGATCGTGAAAAAAACAGTTGCACAGTCTAGGGGGAAACCCTATACTGAATCCGTCTCCTCCATGTCTCCTCCTGATATGGATTCAGCCCGCTCTCTCAGCGGGCTTTTTCTTTTCTGGCGCCGGTTTGCACGGGCGGCCAGCCATCCTCACCGGTCATTCCTTTACGAACACAAAGTCGCATTTGCGTGCGGTCGTGCGCGAGCCGCTGCCTGAAGTCGCGTCGAACTGCGCGCTGACTTCATACGAATAGGGCGCGCGATTGTTGACGTGCGGCGCTGTGGCAGTCAGACCCTGGGCGACGAGCGTGGCCGACCCGTCGGGTTCGAGCTTGCCGTCCAGCGTGAGCCAGCCACTGGTGTCCCGTTCGCCGTGTTCGCCGTGCAGGACGTTTTGCTGGATTTCGGCGGGAAATTGATAGCGGTAGCCCGGCGTATCGCCGGCGCCCTTGGGGCACGTGAGCGTCACGTTCCAGTCGCCGTCGAAGGTGCCGGCGGCGTGCGCAGCCGGTGTTCCAGCAAGGCCCGCGCAGACAGCGATGCAGTGCACGGTCAACGTTAATTTACCTACCCGCATTGCGGCTCCCGGTGTCGAGTCATCTGGCACTATTGTGATCGCAATTGGCGTGCCGGTATGGGCGCCGTCGCACAGTGTGTCTCGCGGCAGCACGGCGCCTGGCTCGTGTCTTTTGTCAGCCTGGCCGCGGCAGTGTTGTGCAACTAACTGTCAAGCCCGCCTTCCGCAATCGAATTTGGCCCGCGCAAACGCAAAAAGAATCCGGCCATTGACATGAACGACACCGGTCTCCAGGGCGCGCGGCGCAGAAGCCCGAGCGCGCGTGCCTGGTCTTCATCAGGCTGCTACTGCCCGGCGACCACCCTCAGCGCCGGGCGAGATTGCGCTTGAGGGCCGCGCAGCCAGCATCCGTGAGCGGCTCGACCATCTGGATCCGCTCGTCGGGCTTGAAGTCGCTGATCCAGACCACGCGGCAACGTTGGGGAGAAGCGGGTGAATCCGGCATCACCTGAAGCGTCGCATGATGATGCTCGAAACGTCCGCCGCACACGGTGTAGGCGAGGCGCATGCGGGCGTCGTCGACGCCGATCACGCGTTCCTCGATCACGGCGCCGTCGGCGAACGTCACCCATCGCACGTCGTTTTCCATGCGCGCATCGGTCAGCACGCCGGCGAACACGCGGTCGACGTTGGCGGGATCGCGCAGCGCGGCCCAGACGTCCTGCGCCGAGGCTTCAACGGGAATGTCCCGGTAGACGGTAGCCATCGCACTTGCCTCCTTCGTGTTGTGTGACGCGTGCAGCGTGCGCGCGCCACGCGCGGCGGTCCTGGGAAATCCTGACCTCGTTTGCGCCGGCAGCGGCTGCGGCTCGTGCCGCCCTCAATGCGCGTGCCGATGATGCACGTCGGGGTAGTGCGCGTGGCTATGGGTGATCGGCGCGTGACGGTGCGCATGCGTGTGCGGCTCCGAGCCGTCCCACGCGAAGTCGTGCTCGTGCTGATGGTGTTCGTCGTGCCGGTGCGCGTGGGTGTGCTCGAGCGGTTCGTGCGTGTGCGTGTGGTCGTGACGTTCGCGCACGTGCAGCCACACGCCGAACGCCATCAGCGCGAGCGCGAGCCAGAAGGCGAGCGCCGGGCGCTCCGGCCACAGCAGCAGTGACAGCGCCACGCCGAAGAGGGGCGCCACGGAGAAATAGGCGCCGGTGCGCGCCGTGCCGAGATGGCGCAGCGAGACGACGAACAGCACCAGGCTCACGCCATAGCCCGCGAAACCCACGGCCATGGCGCCGCTCACCGCCTGCCAGGCGGGCCAGTGCGCGCCCGCGGCGAGCGCAATGCCGATATTCACCGGCCCGGCCACGAGCCCCTTGGTGCAGGCCACGACCATCGCGTCGTTGGTGGAGACCTTGCGCGTGAGGTTGTTGTCGACGGCCCAGCACAGGCACGCGAGCGCGACGAGCAGCGCACCGGGCGCGATGCCGGACACGGCGCCGCCGTGCGCGCCGGGCCACGAGAGCAGCACGCCGCCCGCCACGATCGCCAGCATGCCCAGCGCGATCTGCGCGTCGAAGTTCTCCCGAAAGCAGACCCAGGCGATGAGCGCCGTCAGCACGCCCTCGAGGTTCAGCAGCAGCGCGCTGGTGGCGGCGGGCGTGGTGTTCAGGCCGAGCATGAGCAGGGCGGGCGCCGCCACGCCGCCCGCGGCGATCGCACCGGCAAGCCATGGCAATTCGGCCAGGCGCAGCGGGTCGTGCGCGGGCTCCTGGGTGGCGGTTGAGTCGCCGCGGCGCGCCAGGAGACGCCGTATCAGCAGGACGACCGCGAGCCCCGAGCCGCTGCCGAGATAGAAGAGTCCCGCGAGCATGAACGGCGACACGCTGCCGAGCAGCGCCTTGGCGAGCGGTGTGGTGATGCCGAACAGGGCCGCCGCGAGCAGCGCCGTGAAGATGGTATGCCGATGGGACTTCATTGCAGGCCGGAAGCGGGAAGAGGAGTAAAAGGCGTAGAAGGCGCGCGATGGGCGCGCAAGCGGGCTGCGCGCCGAGCCGGTCCGGGAACCATGATACTTTTAACTCAGGCAGGAGATCAGGGCCGATTCTGCCACTTCTGTGCCAGGTTTTCGAACTGGCACCGAGTCTTCTCATCCACCGGGTGAAGCGCGCCGGCCACCTCCCGTCCCCCTCTCTGCGGATGAGAGAAAACCCTGGATCTAAAAACATAGCGGAACTCCTGCCTGCTGGTATGATGACCTCATGACGGCATAAGTGATGAGTGTGGCAAAGTAGTCGCGACCGTCAGCTGGTTGTAGTCAGACAAAGGCGTTTAACCAGACAGGAGACAGCATCATGAAGGCACCCAGGCGTTGGCTTGCGTCGACGTTGATGTCATTTGCGGTTCTCGGCACGGCGGGCGTCGCGCAAGCGGCCAATCTCATCGCCATCATCACCCCCTCTCACGACAATCCCTTCTTCAAGGCGGAAGCCGACACGGCGAACGCGCGCGCCAAGGCGCTCGGCTACGACACCATCGTGCTGGTCCACGACGACGACGCCAACAAGCAATCGCAACTCATCGACACCGCCATCGCCCGCGGGGCCAAGGCGATCATTCTCGACAACGCCGGTTCGGAGGCGTCCATCGCCGCAGTCCAGAAGGCGAAAGACGCAAAAATTCCGGCGTTCCTGATCGATCGTGAAATCAACGCGACCGGCATCGCGGTCTCACAGATCGTTTCGAATAACTACCAGGGTGCGCAGCTCGGCGCGCGCGCCTTCGTCAAGGCGATGGGCGAGAAAGGCAATTACGTGGAGCTCGTCGGCCGCGAGGCGGATATCAATGCCGGCATCCGCTCGAAGGGCTATCACGACGTGATCGACCAGTTTTCGAACATGAAGATGGTCGAGCGCCAGTCGGCGAACTGGAGTCAGACTGAAGCCTATACGGTGATGGAATCGATCCTGCAGAGTCACCCCGACATCAAGGGCGTGATAGCCGGCAACGACACCATGGCGATGGGCGCAACAGCCGCGCTGAAAGCTGCGAAGCGCAACGACATCATCGTCGTGGGCTTCGACGGCAGCAACGACGTGCGCGACGCGATCAAGCGCGGCGACATCCGCGCAACGGTATTGCAGCCGGCGGCCGAGGCGGCCACGGACGCCGTCGATCAGGCCGACAAGTATCTGAAGACCGGCGCGACGGGCAAGCCCGAAAAGCAGCTCATCAACTGCTCGCTCATCACGAAGACGAACGCCAGCAAGCTCGACATGTTCGCCTTGCGTTAAGGCGCGCATCGGCAGCACGAGCATCGTACGAGCGGAGCGCGGCGCGCTCCGCAACGACATCCGTAACCACATGGGGTTATGCATGGGAGTGCTTCGGTACGCGGTCATTGCCGTGGTGGCCGCCGTGTTGGGTGGCGCGCTGCACGGCTGCAAGCTGGTGAAGAACAGCGACCTGCAGGGCTCGGGTGGATCGCACGACAACTACGCGTCGGCGGGCTACGACCCGAACGCCATGGTGGCGTCGATGTGGAGTACGAAGATCGTGCCTGACATCGAAAAGCGCGCGGTGGACTATCGGACGCTGCGCGACGCGATCAAGGCGGACCCCGACGCCGCCGGCCACAAGTACGGCTACCGCGGCAAGGACGATGGCGCGCCATGGAATTTTCCGACCACGCTGCACGGCACCATCGTGGACGTGGACACGCAGTCGAGCCAGGGCACCGTGGGCGTGGACGTCGATGGCAGCGGGCAGGCCAGCGTGATCGTCGACATCGGCCCGACGGTGCTCGGCACCACGCTGCGCGATTCGCTCGATTTCATTTCGTTCAGCAATTTCCGCAACCAGATCGAGTATGCGCAGTTTGGCACGGCGCTCAACGCGTACGCGGCGAATCACGTCATGAAGCCGCTGCCGCGCAACGATCTCAAAGGCAAGCCGATTACGGTGACGGGTGCGTTTTCGTACGACTCGTCGAGCGACCAGCCGGAGATCGTGCCGCTCGCGGTCACGGTCGGAGGCAAGTCATGACCGATGCGAGCAATGCGGACGTGATCCTCCAGGTCGAGGACGTCACCAAGGTCTATCCCGGCACGGTTGCCCTGAAGGGCGTGAACTTCTCGGTGCGCCGTGGCGCAGTCAACGTGCTCGTGGGCGAGAACGGCGCGGGAAAATCCACGCTCATGAAGATCATCGCGGGCGCGGAGCAGCCGACCAGCGGGAAGCTCGTGCTGGACGGCAAGCCTGTCGCACCGGCTAGCAGCGCAGAGGCACTGCGCCACGGTATCGGCATCGTCTTTCAGGAACTCAACCTCTTTCCGAATCTCACGATCGCCGAGAACATCTTCATCGCGCACGAAATCACGCGCGTCGGCATCGATATCGACGCCGACGCGCAGCGCGAGAAAGTACGCGCGTTGCTCGCGCGGCTCGAACTCGACCTCAGCCCCGACACGCCGGTCGAGGATCTGCGTATCGGGCAGCAGCAGCTCGTGGAGATCGCGAAGGCGCTCGCCCACGATGCGCGCGTACTGATCCTCGACGAACCCACCTCGGCGCTCAGCGCGGCAGAGGTGGCCGTGCTGTTTCGCGTGATTGCGGAACTCAAGGGGCAGGGCGTGTCGATCGTCTACATCTCGCACCGGCTCGAAGAACTGGTCAGGATCGGCGACTACATCACGGTGCTGCGCGACGGCCTCATCACGGGCCATCAACCGATGGCGCAGATCGACGTGCCGTGGATCGTGCGGCAGATGGTGGGCCGCGAAACCAGGGACTTCTCACGCCCCGTCGGCCACACGCGCGGCGCCGAGGTGCTGACGCTGCGGGACGTCACGCTGCCGCGCAAGGGCAGTGGCTTGCTCGTGGATCACGTCTCGCTGTCGCTGCACGCGGGCGAGATCGTCGGCATCTACGGACTGATGGGGGCGGGGCGCTCCGAGCTGTTCGAATGCATTCTGGGCGTGCATCCTCACGCAACCGGCAGCGTCGTGCTGGACGGCAAGGCGCTCGATGGCAAGCCGATCGCAGGGCGCGTCGCACAGGGCCTTGCGCTCATTCCCGAGGACCGCAAGGCCGACGCGCTGCTGCCCATCATGTCGATTGGCGAGAACATGACGCTCTCGAGTCTCGCGGCCCATGCGCGAGGTTTTCATATCGATCCGCGGCGCGAGCAGCGCTCCGTGCTCGACTACATTCGCGACCTCGCGATCAAGGTTGCCGACTGGCGGCTGGCGGTCAGTTCGCTCTCCGGCGGCAATCAGCAGAAGGTGGTGATCGCGCGTGCGCTGATGACCACGCCAAAAGTCCTGCTGATGGACGAGCCCAGCCGCGGCATCGACGTCGGTGCGAAGGCGGACATTTTCAGGGTCATGCGCGACCTGGCCGGCCGGGGACTGGGCGTGCTGTTCGTCACGTCTGATCTGGAAGAGGTGATGGCCTTGTCCGATCGCATTCTCGTGATGTCGAACGGCCGTGTCACCGCTGAATTCGATGCCGCCGACGCTACGCAGGACGCGCTCGTCGCCGCCTCCGCAGTCGGGCACAGGACTGCACATGCTGCCCATGCGGCGGCGCACGAACAGGCGGCCTGAGCACGCGCGTTCAATGGTTGTCACGGTTCCAACGTTTAGCCTGCATTCATCTGGAGAGCATTCATGTCGCTGGCCATCAAGAGCACGGCACCCGGAGCGAGCTTCAGCGAGGCGCCGCTGCTCCTGCTGCTGAAGCTGCGTACGTTCATCGCATTGTTCGCGGTCGTGGTCTTCTTTTCGTTCGCTGCCCACAACTTTCTGAGCATCGAGAACCTGCTCATCATGTCGCGGCACGTCGCGCTCAATGCCTTCCTCGCGATCGGCATGACGTTCGTGATCGTGGCGGGCGGCATCGACCTTTCGGTGGGCTCGGTCGTGGGCCTGACGGGCATGGTGGCAGGCGGGCTCATCCTCAAGGGCATTCCCATCGGCAGCGAGTACACGCTGTTTCTGAGCGTGCCCGCCGTGATCGTCGTGGCGCTGCTCGTGGGCGTACTGGTAGGCGCGATCAACGGCCTGCTCATCACCCGGCTGAACGTCGCGCCGTTCATCGCGACGCTCGGCACGCTTTATATCGCGCGAGGGGCCGCGTTGCTGTCCTCGGGCGGCGAGACCTTCCCGAACCTGACGGGCAATCCCGCCTACGGCACCAGCGGTTTTCCTGTGCTCGGCAGCGCGACGATACTCGGCATCCCGCTTACGGTATGGCTGCTGGTCGTGGTGGGCGTGGTCGCCGCGTACATCGCCGCGCGCACGCCGCTCGGCCGGCAGATCTATGCGGTCGGCGCCAACGAGCGCGCCGCCCAGCTCTCGGGTGTGCGCGTGAATCGCGTGAAGATGTTCGTGTATATGTTTTCGGGTTTCTGCGCGGCGATCGTCGGGTTGATCATTTCATCGGAACTGGTCGCTTCGCACCCCATGAGCGGCGAGACATTCGAACTCAACGCGATTGCGGCGGCCGTGCTGGGCGGCACGTCGATGTCGGGCGGACGCGGCAAGATCGGCGGCACCATCGTCGGTGCGTTCGTGATCGGCATGCTTTCGGACGGGCTCGTGATGATGGGCGTGAGTTCCTTCTGGCAAACGGTGATCAAGGGCGTCGTCATCGTGGCGGCGGTGGTCGTCGACCAGATCCAGCGGCGCGCGCAGCAGCGCTTTGCGCTGCAAAAGCAGGCTGCAACGGGGGCGTGACCGATGAATGCAACAGCGGCGCAATTGAAGGGCGCGTTGATCGGCTGCGGGTTCTTCTCGCTCAATCATCTGCATGCGTGGCAGGACATCGACGGCGCGCGGATCGTGGCGCTGTGCGACGCGAACCGTACGCGCCTCGACGAAGTCGGCGACAGGTTTGGCATCGAACGGCGTTACACGGATGCGGCCACGATGCTGCGCGAAGAGCGGCTCGACTTCGTCGATATCGCGACCACCGTGCCGAGTCACCGCGCGCTCGTGGAGCTTGCGGCGGCGGCCGGCGTGGCCACGATCTGCCAGAAGCCGTTCGCTTCCACGCTCACCGATGCGCGCGCGATGGTTCAAACGTGCCACGAAGCCGGCGTGCCGCTGATGGTGCACGAAAACTTTCGCTGGCAGAGCGCGATTCAGGCCGTGGGAAGGGCGCTGCGCGACGGGGCGATCGGGCAGCCGTTCTGGGGCCGCGTGTCGTTTCGTTCGGCATACGATGTGTTTAGCGGCCAGCCCTATCTGGCGCAGGGCGAGCGCTTCATCGTCGAAGATCTCGGCATCCACATTCTCGATGTCGCGCGCTTCCTGTTCGGCGACGTGGCGCGTGTGAGCGCCACGACCGCGCGCGTGAACCCATCGATTCGCGGCGAAGACGTCGCGACGATCCTGCTCGCGCATGAAAACGGTGCGAGCAGCGTGGTGGATTGCAGCTACGCGACGCAGTTGCCGCGCGAACTCTTTCCGCAGACGCTCATTGAAGTCGACGGCGCGGAGGGCACACTGCGGCTCTTCGCCGACTACCAGCTGCAGATCCATACACGTACGGGTACGGAGCTGCGCAGCGTCGCACCGCGTGCGCTCTCATGGACGAGCGAGCCCTGGGTGGCGATCCAGGGCAGCGTGTTCAGCATCCAGTCGCACTGGGTGGATTGCCTGCGGCGCGGCGTCGAGCCGGCCACGAGCGGTCGCGACAATCTGCGTACGCTGGAACTTGTTGAAGCCACGTATCTTTCGGCGCGCGAGGGGCGCAGCGTCGTGCCGGGAGAGGCGGCGTCATGAGCGAGGGTATGAACAACGCGGTCTACTACGGCACGCAGCAGCCGGTGACCCCGGCGGCCCGCCTCGAAGCGGGACCGTGGTCGGCGTGGCTGATCGACGGCGCATTGCACGACATCCGCTATCAAGGCGCCGAAGTCATCCGCGCCGTGTCGTTTCTCGTGCGGGACAAGGACTGGGGCACGTGCCGCCCCGACATCGAGTGCATCGACGTCGAAGAGACGGCGGGCGGCTTTCACGTCGCGTATGACGCGCGCTGCGCGAATCCGGAGGGACATGCGCTCAGCTACGCGCTTGCCATGGCGTGTTCAGCCAACGGTGCCCTCACGTTTCGTTGTGATGTCACCGCGCATGCCGATTTTCTGGCGGCCCGCTGCGGGTTTTGCGTGCTCCATCCCATCGACGGCGTAGCCGGTGCGCCCGCGCGGGTGGAGCACGGCGATGGCCGTCGTGAAAGCGCGGCCTTCCCGGCGCTGATCGATCCGTGGCAGCCCTTCAAGGACATCGCGGCAATCGAGCACGATCTGCCGAACGGCTTGACGGTGCGTTGCACCTTCACGGGCGACGTGTTCGAGATGGAAGACCAGCGCAACTGGTCCGATGCTTCGTTCAAGACCTATTCACGCCCGCTTGAACTGCCGTGGCCCTATACGCTGGAAAAGGGCGCGGCGTTCGCGCAGACGGTGACGCTGAGCGTGAGCGGTACGGATCAGGCGGAGGGGAAAGCAGAAGCCACACGAGAGGCGCGGGCCGACAAGATCGAAATCGCTTCTGGCAATCCCGGGCAGCACGAAACCATGCCCGCGATCGGCGTGGCGATCGCCTCGAACGATGCCGCAGCGGCGCTCTCGAATCTCGCGTTGCTCGCAGAGCTTGGACCGCAGCAATTGACGCTGAGCTTCGACCCGCTTGCGGGCGATGGCGTACCCGAGCTTGAACGCTTTGCACAGTTGCAGCGCGAAAGCGGCGTGCCCGCCGTGCTGGAGTTTGCCTTGCCCGGTGTCGAGGCGCCGCCTGTGGAGCTCTCGTGTCTCGCCGCCCAGATCGATCAGGCGGGCCTCGCGTTGACGGGCATCGTCGTGAGCCCGGCCGTGCATCGGCAGTCGAACCCGCCGGGCAGCGTGAGCCCGCCGTGTCCCGCGCTCGACGAGGTCTATCGCGAGGCGCGCCGTGCGTTCCCCAGGCTACGCCTTGGCGGCGGCATGCTGAGCTACTTCACGGAGCTGAACCGCAAGCGGCCGCCGCTCGACATGGTCGACTGGGTTACCCACGCGACGTGTCCCATCGTGCACGCCGCCGACGACCGCAGCGTCATGCAGACGCTCGAAGCCATTCCCCACATCACGCGTTCGTGCCGCGCGCTGATCGGCGGGCAGCCCTACGCGATCGGGCCGGTCTCGATCGGCATGCGACAGAACCCATACGGTTCGCGCGTGATGCCGAATCCCGCAGGCGAACGCGTGGCCATGGCCGCCAACGATCCGCGCCAGCGCGCGTTATTCGGCGCGGCCTGGCTCGCAGGGTACGCGGCGGCGCTCGAAGGCGCGGGAATCGAAATGCTCACGCTGGGCGCCTTGACAGGGCCGCGCGGGCTTGCCGCTGTGGAAGATGTGGAAGGCAACACGCCCGCACGCTATCCGGTTCTCGATGTCGCGAAGGCATTGGCTCGCGTGGCGGGAGCGGCGCGCTTGCGGGTCACGCGAAGCGGCGATGCCGTCCGTATCGCGTGCCTTGCGGTACGCCACGCCGACGGCGCGATCGAACTCGTGCTGGCCAATCTGACGCGCGAGCCCCGCGAGGTTCAGCTCGAATTCGACGAGGCAATCCACACGTCGCTGCACGCGACGAGCCTCGACGAATACACGTTGAACGGGCAAACCGACGCGCCCACGCCGTGCACGCTGTTGCCCGGTGTTCCGGTAATGCTGCGTCCGTTTGCCTGTGTGTTCGCCTCCTCGCGCGCGGTGTTGGCGTAGCGTCCGCGGCGCATAAGCGCTGCGGCGTGCAGGCATGTCGGTGGAAATACCAGGTGTTGTCGTTTCGTGATGATGGTCTACTCATCATACCAGCACATATGATCTGTTGCGGATCATCTCGCGGGAGCAAACGCATGCAAGCCGTTTCAGGAAAAGCCGAATCCGCTTTCGAACGTCCGACGATCCGCAAGGTCTCGCTGCGCCTCGTCCCGTTCGTCGCCTTGATGTTCTTCATCAATTTCCTCGACCGCACCGCGATCTCGTTTGCCGGCCCGAACGGCATGGCGCACGATCTCGGTCTCGACGCGGCCCAGTTCGGTTTCGCGGCGGGCGTGTTCTTCATCGGCTACATCTTTCTCGAAGTGCCGAGCAACCTGGCGCTGCATCGCTACGGCGCGCGCCGCTGGCTCGCGCGCATCATGGTGACGTGGGGCGTGGTCGCGCTGCTGCTGGCGTGGGTCGACAGCGCGACCTCGCTCTATGTGCTGCGTTTCCTGCTGGGCGTGGCGGAGGCGGGCTTTTTCCCCGGCGCGATCCTCTTTCTCAGCAACTGGGTGCCGCAGCGCCATCGCAGCCATATCCTCGCGCTGTTCTATCTCGCCCAGCCGCTCACCATCGTGATCGGTGCGCCGTTCGCCGCGCTGCTCATCGGGGCCCATGGCCTGTTTGGCCTGGCGGGCTGGCGCGTGATGTTCATCGGCGTGGCCTTGCCGGCCATCGTGGTGGGCGTGATCGCGTGGTTCTATCTGAGCGATCGTCCCTCGCAGGCGCGCTGGCTCACACGCGACGAACAGGCGTGGCTCGCCGCGGAACTTGAAGCGGAGGCACGCACGAAAGAAGCGGGCGCGGTGCGTCACGGCGCGCATGCGGGAGCGGCCCTGCTGAGCCCGCGCGTGTGGATGTTTTCGCTGATGTACTTCGGGCTCGTCTACGGCCTCTATGCGCTCGCCTTTTTCCTGCCGACCATCATCGGCGGATTCGAAGGGCAGTTCGGCACGCACTTCAACGTGTTCCAGAAGGGACTCATTACGGCCATTCCGTATCTGCCCGCCGCCATCGCGCTCTTCGTCTGGAGCCGCGACGCCACACGCCGCGGCGTGCGCGGCTGGCATGTCGGGATTCCCGCGCTGTTTGGCGCGCTGAGCATTCCGCTCGCGCTCTACATGAAGTCGCCGGCCGCCAGTATTGCCGTCATCACGGTGACGGCCTGCGCCGTGTTCGCCGCGCTGCCGTGCTTCTGGACGCTGCCGGCCCGCTCGCTCTCGGGCGCAGGCGCCGCGGCTGGCATCGCGCTCATCAACACGGTCGGCAATGTGGCGGGCTTCGTCGCGCCTTACGTGACAGGCGCCATGCACGATGCAACCGGCTCCTACCACGCGCCGATGTTCGTCGTCGGTGCATGGATGCTGCTGAGCGCCGTGCTCGCGCTGGCCTTTGCCCGCGAACCGCGCGCATCGCGTGAGCGCGAGCGCGCGCTCGCCGCGAATTGATCGAAGCTGGACTCACGGACTAGCAAGGAGGATGAGCATGAAAGAGAAAATTGCGCTCTTTGGCGCGGGCGGAAAGATGGGCTTCCGCCTTTCGGGCAACCTGCAGAAGTCGGACTACCGCGTGGCGCACGTGGAAGTCGGCGAAGCGGGCCGCAAGCGCCTCAAGGACGAACTGAACATCGACTGCGTGTCGGTCGAAGCGGCGCTCGATGGCGCGCAGGTCGTCATCCTCGCCGTGCCCGATACGCTGATCGGCAAACTGAGCCACGAGATCTCGCCGATGCTGAAGGCCGGCACGATGGTGATGACGCTCGACGCCGCTGCGCCGTTCGCGGGCCATCTGCCGGAGCGGCCCGATCTCACGTACTTCGTTGCGCATCCGTGCCATCCGATCATCTTTAACTACGATGTCGATGAAAAGTCACTTCACGATCACTTCGGCGGTGCGTACGCGAAGCAGTCGATCACGAGCGCGCTGATGCAGGGCCCGGACTCGGCGTTCGATCTCGGCGAGGATGTGGCGAAAACGATCTACGCGCCGATTCTGCGCTCGTATCGCCTGAGCGTGGACCAGATGGCCATGCTCGAGCCGGGCCTCTCCGAAACGGTCTGCGCGACGCTGCTGTACGTGATGCGCGAAGCGATGGACGAGACCATCCAGCGCGGTGTGCCCAAGGAAGCCGCGCGCGACTTCCTGCTCGGCCACATGAACATCCTGAGCGCGGTGATCTTCAACGAAATCCCCGGCGCGTTCTCCGACGCCTGCAACAAGGCGATCGAATTCGGCAAGCCGCGCCTCATGCGCGACGACTGGAAAGGCGTATTCGATCGTGCCGAGATTGCCGAGAGCATTCGCCGCATCACCTGACCCGAAACAGGAATCGCACCGTGACCGAACGTATTCACGCGACTTACTGGCTGGAAACCGGCGATGATCCGCGGCGTGCCGCCGACGTCATCGCCGGAGAGCAGTCGAGCGGCACTTTCGTCGCACTGCCAAACGAAACCCCCGAGCTGAAGGCGCGCTCGGGCGCGCGGGTCGAGCGCCTCGACGTGCTGGAAGCCGTGGACGCGCCGAGCCTGCCCGGCGGCATGCGTTCGGACACGTACACGCGTTGCACGCTCGAACTCTCCTGGCCGATCGGGAATTTCGGCGCGTCGCTGCCGAATTTGATGTCGACCGTTGCGGGCAACCTGTTCGAGTTGCGCCAGGTGTCGGGCCTGAGGCTCACCGGGCTGCGACTGCCGGAATCGTTCGCGGCGGCCTATCCAGGGCCGGCATTTGGCATCGAGGGCACGCGGCGGCTAACGGGCGTGGCGCACGGTCCGCTGATCGGCACGATCATCAAGCCGAGCGTGGGGCTCTCGCCCGAGGAAACCGCACAGCAGGTGCGCGAGCTCGTGCAGGGCGGTATCGACTTTATCAAGGATGACGAACTACAGGCCGACGGCTCCCATTGTCCCTTCGACGAACGCGTGAAGGCGGTGATGCGCGTCGTCAACGAGCACGCCGAGCGCACCGGCAAGAAGGCGATGGTGGCGTTCAATCTCACGGGCGATCTCGACCAGATGCGCCGGCGCCACGATCTCGTGCTCGCGCATGGCGGAACGTGCGTAATGGCCGTGCTCAATTCGGTGGGTATCGTGGGCCTGCAAGAATTGCGGCGGCATTCGCAGTTGCCCATCCACGCGCATCGGGCGGGGTGGGGCTACCTCTCGCGCAGTCCGGCGCTCGGTTGGGACTACGCGCCGTGGCAGATGATCTGGCGTCTCGCCGGCGCGGACCACATGCATGTGAACGGCCTGCGCAACAAGTTCAGCGAACCCGACGACAGCGTGATCGCCGCGGCGCGCGCCGTGCTCGCGCCGGTGATGGCGAGCGCTCCCATGCCGGCCATGCCTGTTTTCAGCTCCGGGCAGACCGGCCTGCAGGCCGCCGATACCTACGCTGCACTCGGCTGCGCGGATCTCATCCACACGGCGGGCGGCGGCATATTCGGACACCCGCAGGGCGTGGCGGCGGGCGTCGATGCGTTGCGCGAAGCCTGGTGTGCTGCCATCGAAGGCATACCGCTGGAGCAGCACGCGCAAAGGCATCCGTCATTGCGTGCGGCGCTCGGCTTCTGGAAGTGAGCAGCGGGATGGCTGAAACAAACCACGCGTCTCTGCCCGAGGGCCTGCTACTCGCGTATTACGGCGACGACTTCACGGGGTCGACCGATGCGATGGAGGCCATGACGGCCGCGGGCATCCCCACCATCCTGTTTCTCGACACGCCAACGCCCGAGGCGCTCGCGCGCTTTCCCGAGGCGCGCTGCGTGGGGATCGCGGGATCGTCGCGCGGGCGCAGCGCCGCGTGGATGCGCGAAATGCTGCCGCAAGCGTTCGCGAGCCTCGCCGCGCTCGGCCCACCGGTGCTGCAGTACAAGGTGTGCTCCACGTTCGATTCGTCGCCCGAGGTGGGTTCGATCGGTGCCGCGATCGACATCGGCACGCAGTCCATGCCGGGGCACTGGTCGCCGATGGTGATCGGCGCGCCGCGCCTGAAGCGCTATCAGGTGTTCGGCAATCTCTTCGCAGCCGTCGACGGCGTCGGCTATCGCCTCGACCGTCATCCGACGATGTCGCGCCACCCCGTGACGCCGATGGACGAAGCCGATCTGCGCCGCCATCTCGCGCGGCAGACGGCGCGCCGCATCGAACTCGTCGACATGCTTCAGTTGCGCGCCGGGGAGGGCGCCGCACGCGTGGGCATGCTATGCGCGGACGATACCCCCGTCGTGCTGATCGATGTGCTCGACGACGAAACGTTGGCAGAAGCGGGCCGCCTCGTTTGGGAAGCGCGCGGAGAAGGGGTGTTTACGGCCTCTTCGTCGGGCCTCCAGTATGCGCTGGCCGCGTACTGGCGCTCGCGAGGCTGGCTGCCTGCTGCGCCGTCGCTGCCCGCGGCGAGTCCGGTCGAGGCGGTTGGCGTGGTGAGCGGCAGTTGTTCGCCTGTTACCGCGGCGCAGATTGGCTGGGCACGCCAGCACGGTTTTCACGTGGATCGGCTCGACCTCGCGCGTGCCCTCGATCCGCAGGCAGGACCCGCTGAGATCGAGCGGGCCGCAGGTGCCGCTACGCAAGCCATCATCAATGGAAGCAGTGCCGTGGTCCACAGTGCGGAAGGCCCGGACGACCCGGTCGTGCGCGGCTTCGACGAGATTGCGCGGCGCTGCGGACGCACGCGCCAGGACGCCGCCCGCGAGGTCGGCCGCGCGCTCGCGGAGGTGATGCGGCGCATGCTCGACCGCACCGGCGTCTCACGCGTGGTGGTTGCGGGCGGTGACAGTTCGGGCGAGGTCGCGAGCGCGCTGGGCATTGACGCGCTCAGCGTGGCGGCGGGCGTGGCGCCCGGTGCGCCGCTGTGCCGGGCGTGGTCGAGCACCGCCGCGCGCGATGGCCTCGAAATCGTGCTCAAGGGCGGACAGATCGGCCAGGCCGACTTCTTTGGCACCGTGCGCGAGGGGCAGGCGAAGTGATGCGGCGGTGACGTGGTGGCCGGCGGCACGGTGTGGTATTGTCATTACACCAGACGTTTACAGTACCACTGCAATGGGCGAGATCATTCCACGTCGCAAGCTATACCAGGAAGTCGTCGACCGGCTCATGGAACGCATTCGTGCGGGCGAGATCGCGCCCGGCGCGCAGTTGCCGTCCGAGCGCGAGTTGATGGAGATATACGGCGTCGGCCGGCCGGCGGTGCGCGAAGCGCTGCAGGCGCTGGAGCGTTCCGGCATCGTCGAGATCGTGCATGGTGAGCGCGCCCGCGTGGTCGTGCCGACCGCTGATCGCCTGATTGCCCAGATTGCCGGCGGCGCGCTGCATCTGCTGCGCACCCAGCCCGACATGCTCGAGCACCTCAAGCATGCCCGGCTCTTTCTCGAAACCGGCACCGCACGCATGGCAGCCGAGCGGGCCACGGAAGAAGACGTCGCACGGCTTCAGTTGAGCGTGGCGCAGCATCGCGCGTCCATGGTCAATCTCGCGGAATTCATCGAGAGGGACATGGCGTTCCACCGCGAAATTGCGAAGATCAGCGGCAACCCGATTTTTCCGTCGATTGTGGAGTCGTTGTTCCGTTGGGCGGGCGAATACTACCAGCCGCTCGTGCGTGCGCCAGGCGTCGAGGAACTCACGCTCACCGAACATCAACGCATCGTCGATGCGATCGCGGCACGTGACGGCGACGCCGCCGAGGCGGCGATGCGCGCCCATCTGACGCGCGCCAACGAACTCTACCGTACGCAAGGCCGCAATTAGCAATACGGTGGCCGGCCGGTCACTACTCGAGCGGCAGGTGATGCCTCGGCTGCGTCAGCATCGTGGGCTTGAGAATGTCTTCGAGTTGCGCCCGCGTGAGCAACCCTCTCTCGATGACGATCTCGGCGACGCTCCTTCCCGATACGAGCGCTTCCTGGGCTACCTGCGTCGCATTCGTATAGCCGATGTACGGATTCAGCGCAGTCACGATGCCGATGGAATTTTCAACGAGCGAACGAAGCCGCTCGCGATTGGCTGTGATCCCGTCGACACACCTCGACGCCAGGGTGAGGCATCCCGCACGCAGGTGCGCCACGCTCTTGAACAGGCTGTGCGCAATGACCGGCTCGAACGCATTCAACTGCAATTGACCGGCCTCCGCGGCAAAGCTCACCGTCACGTCATTGCCGATGACTTCGAAAGCGATCTGGTTCACCACCTCCGGAATGACCGGATTGACCTTGCCCGGCATGATGCTGGAGCCCGCCTGCACCGGCGGCAGATTGATTTCACCAAGGCCTGCGCGCGGGCCGCTCGAAAGCAGGCGAAGGTCATTGCAGGTCTTCGAGAGCTTGACGGCCACGCGCTTGAGCACGCCCGACAGCTGCACGAACGAGCCGACGTCCTGGGTCGCCTCCACGAGATTGGGCGACGTCGTCACAGGGATACCCGTGACGCTGGCCAAATGGCGGCAGACGAGCGGCGCATAGTCGGGCGACGTGTTGATGCCCGTGCCGATCGCCGTGGCGCCCAGGTTGATTTCGCAGATCAGTTTCGACGCTTCGCGCAGACGTTCCTGGTCTTCCTCGAGCATGACTGCAAAGGTGCTGAACTCCTGTCCCAGGGTCATGGGGACCGCGTCCTGCAACTGGGTTCGCCCCATCTTCAGATCGTCGTGAAACTCCACTGCCTTCCGCTCGAACGACGCGCGCAGGACACCCATCGCATCGACCAGTTGCGCGATGCCCATATACGTGGCGATTTTCAGCGCAGTCGGATAAACGTCGTTGGTGCTTTGCCCCAGATTCACGTCTTCGTTTGGGTGCAGTACCTTGTAGTCCCCGCGTGCGTGGCCAAGATGTTCGAGCGCGAGATTGGCGATCACCTCGTTCGCGTTCATGTTGGTCGACGTGCCGGCCCCGCCCTGGATCACGTCGACGACGAACTGGTCGTGCGCGACCCCCTTACGAATCTGCTGGCACGCGTGAACGATCGCCTTCATCTTGTGCTCGGGGAGCAGCCGCAACTCGCAGTTCGCTATCGCCGCGGCTTCTTTCACATACGCCAGGGCGTTGACCAGATTCGGATAAGTCGAGATCGGAATGCCGGTAATCGGAAAATTGGCGAGCGCGCGAAGCGTATGGACTCCGTAATAGACTTCGTTGGGCACGGCGAGGTCGCCGAGAAGGTCGTGCTCGATGCGTTCAGAACGATTGGACATTGCTTTGCTCCGTTGGAGAATATTCGGGTCAAGCGAGGGTCGCGTCCGCCGACAATGCGTACGCGATGCAGCGTCGAGCGAGAACGTCGGTGGGATCGACCAGCCTGACGCGCGCGCCGCCGCTGCCCACGAATTCACTGCCGGTCAACAGGAGCGGGAGTTCGGTGCACCCAAGGACGACGACTTCAACGCCTTCGGCAATCAGTCCTTCCATGGCGGCAGCGATGTCCTCCTGACACTGCCCCGTCGTCAATCCCGCCTTGACGCCATGTTTTCCGTAGATGGCTTCCATCACGCGCTCCTGCAGCGCCGGGGAGGGCACGACCTGACGAAGATCCTGCGATTCGAGCGCCTTTCGATAGACCCCGCTCTCGATCGTGCCCGATGTCGCAAGCACGCCGACATCACGCAGCGCCGGATACGTCTCGCGCAGGTAGCCGACCGTGACCGTCAACATGTTCACAATCGGGATGTTGAGGTAAGGCTGGATGCGCTCGACGAATGCATGCGCGGTGTTGCACGGAATCGCGATGATGTCCGCGCCGCCGTCTTCGAGCCGCTTGCACGTCGCGTACAGCGAGACCGTTGGGTCCGCGCCGTCGCCAAGCAGATTTTCGGTGCGGTCCGGAATCTGCGGGTTTTGTTCGACCAGCAGCTTGATGTGGTCCTGGTCGCGCGTGGCGGGCGTATTGCGGACGATCTTCTGCAGAAAATCGACCGTCGCCGCGGGGCCTACACCGCCCACGACCCCAACCTTGAAGGCGTGTGACGGCGAACCGTAACCGCCAGAAACGACGTACTGCGCATACGCGAGGTTGGCATCGACGAGCGGCACGCCCAACGGGCCGATTTCATCCGCAACCAGGGCGATTTCCGTCATGCCGGGCACGATCACCTGGGCACCTTGCCCGACCAGATCGCGGCAAGCCTCGCGCAACAGCTCGACCGGCCGCCCGCGCAGATTCCCGCTCTTGATGCCGTCCGATCCATATACCGCTTCCGTAACCGCATCGAAATGTGCATCGCATCGAGGGTGGATGACTTCGAACTCGGGGGGCGCAAAGTACTGTTCAAACAAACGCTTTTCCCGCGTGTAGTCGGAGGCGAGTATGCCGATACGGCTTGCGCCCGGGAACTTGCGCCGCACATGGCTGCGAACCGCCTCGATCATGTCCACGATCTGCAAGCGCGTGTTCGCGCGCAGTTCGTCGATGAAGGTGTGACTGAGAAAGCACGGCAGCACCACAGTCGTCACGCCGCGCTTCTCGAAGTCCCGGATCATCTCGAAGATATACAGCTTGCGTTCCGTCGTCGCGCTGCTTCCGGCGCCCGAGTTGGGAAATGGCGACTGCTGAAAAATTGCGTCGAAGTGCTCGGCATCGGTCGATGCGGGCGTCGCCTTCACCAGTTTGAAGAAGACATCGGCGCTCGCCAGCGGCCCGAGGCCGCCGACAATACCGAACTTGCGCTTGTGGCCGGCGACATCCGAAGTCATTTTGCTCCACCTTGCGCCGGGCCGAAAATCTGTTCGCCATCCTCAATGAAGTCGGCAGCGTTGCTCTCTCGCGCGCCTTCCCACTTCGCGATCACAGCGGTCGCCACGCTGTTGCCGATCACATTGGTCATCGTGCGGCCCATGTCGAGGATCTGGTCGATCGCAAGCACCATGGCGACCCCTTCGACCGGCAAATGGAACATCGGCGCCACTGCCGCGACCACCACCACCGAGCCGCGCGGCACGCTGGCCATGCCCTTGCTGCTGAGCATCAGCACGAGCAGCATGAAGAATTGCTGCGAGATCGGCATGTTGACCCCGAACGCCTGGGCGATAAAGATGGCCGCAAACGCCTGATACATCATCGAGCCGTCCAGATTGAACGCATAGCCCAGCGGCAGCGTGAAGCCGACGACTTTCTTGTCGACGCCAAAGCGCTCCAGCTGCTCGGTCAGCCGCGGATAGGCCGCCTCGCTGCTCGCGGTCGCAAACGCGATCATGGCGGGTTCACGCACCGCCTTGAGCAAGGCGCCGACGCGACGGCCGAGGAACAGATAGCCGACGATCACCAGGATCGCCCACAGCACGACGAGCCCCAGATAGAAGGAGCCAATCAACTTGCCATACGTGTAGATGACGTCGAGGCCGCGCAGCGTCACCGCCGAGGCGATCGCACCGAACACGCCGAGGGGCGCCGCACGCATGACGTAGTTCGTCACGCGCAGCATGACGGGCACCATGCCTTCGATCATCTCGATCACGACCTTGACGCGCGCGTCTCGCTTCGTTGCGCTCAGACCCAGGCCGAGGAAGACGGAGAACACCAGGATCTGCAGGATATCGTTGCGCGCCATGGCGTCGAGCAGGCTGGTCGGAAAGGCGTGGGTCAAGACGTCCCTGAAGTTCAGGGCCGAGGTATTCAGGCCGGTATCGACTTCACCGCTACCCGCCACCATGTGCAGGCCAGCCCCCGGCTGCAGGAGGTTGGCGAAGACGAGGCCCACGGTGAGCGAAATCAGCGACGCGCAAACGAACCAGCCCACCGAACGCAAACCGATGCGGCCGACGTCCTGGCCGCTGTCCATGCCGGCGAGGCCCGACACCAGCGTGACGAACACCAGTGGCG
The DNA here is from genome assembly GCF_040965375.1 of Paraburkholderia sp. EG286A. Classification (NCBI taxonomy): domain Bacteria; kingdom Pseudomonadati; phylum Pseudomonadota; class Betaproteobacteria; order Burkholderiales; family Burkholderiaceae; genus Paraburkholderia; species Paraburkholderia sp. EG286A. Next base: position 387,594 of record NZ_JBFRCB010000005.1, on the reverse strand, counting down.
CGATGATCATCTTGATGAGACGCAGGAAGATGTCCGTGATGATCGAGAAGTATCCTGCAATGGCTTTGAGTGTCGCCGGGTCGGACGTACTGGCGTGACAGGCGTAGCCCGCAATGACGCCCAGTATCATGCCAACGGCGATATAAACGGTGAGGCGATTTTTCATTTCCGTCTGTCCTTGAGTGACGCAAGGTGGTCGAGACATGACCGGTGTACGTTGAGAGACGCCGGGAGCGAGATCGACTGCGACCTCGGTCAGGCGTTGGGAGGCATATTAGGGGTGCCAAAAGAAGCGATGATGCCGTTGCTGCATGTGCGTATGCGAATTTTGCATAACGCGGGAAAACCCTAGACGCCGGTCTGTAGAACCGCGCGAAGATGCTGCCAGAGCGTGTCGAGAAACTCACTGCGATTCGATGCGTCGCGGTAGACGCGCAGCTCGATATCCAGATTCCAGTGGGTCGGACCTGCGGGCACCAGTTCACCCGCATCCAGTTCCGCGGCTATCGCGCTCTTCGGCAGCCACGCCATCCCTTCGCCTTCCATGACCATTTTTTTGAGCACCTCGGCCATGTCCGATTCATAGTGAAGCAACAAGGAAGGCGCAGAGGGCGCCCGGGCAAGCAGCACTGCGAGGCATCGGCCGAAATAGCTCGTTTCCGTGTATGAAATGTGAGGCAATGGCTGTTTTGCCGTTCCCGGCAGTCGATACATCGGCGCGGAACGCAGGTTTGGCCGGCTGGCCGGCATGAGCGTGTCGATACCCACCGTGAGATGCTCATACTTCGCGGGATCGAGATGCAAGGGCAGTTCAGGGTGGTGGTAGGCGAACATCAGTTCGCAGTTGCCGTTCACGAGCGTCAGGATCGAGTCGTGCACATTGGCCGGCACCACGCGCGCGCGCACGTCGCCGAAGTGGGCGGAAAGCGCTTTGAGCCACGCAGGCAGAAAATTCAGCGCGATCGTGTGGCCGGCGGCAATCTGGAGACTCTTGCCGCCGATCCGTTTTTCAGTCCGGATGATGGCGCGTGTATCGAAGAGTTTGTTCAGGATGTCTTCAGCGACTTCGCGGAAGAGTTGTCCTGCGGGCGTCAACACCGGGGGGAAGCTGCTGCGATCGATCAGTTCCGCCCCGACCCATTGCTCCAGCGATTGAATGCGCCGGCTGAATCCGGACTGGGTCACATTGCGGAACTCCGCAGCGCGCGAAAAGCTCTGGTATTGAGCAAGGGCGATGAAGTCCTCGACCCACTTGATTTCCATACGTATGGCCCGCCTTCCGGGAAGCGAAATACCGTTTTCAGGAAGCTCCGATCTTACGCTGGTACCGTTGCACCAGGTCGCGTCGAGGACTGCGCCTGACCTGGCGAAGGTCCGCGACGGTATCCAGGCGCATTGCGCCCGCACTCACCCAATGCAGACGCAATCCTCACCGGCTTCGGTCAGTAAGTCGTAGAGAACGCAGCCTGCACCTGCGCGGGCGACGTGATCCCATTGGCGATCAGCAGTTGGGTCAGCAAGCGGGCCTTCTCGGGATTGAGATCGAGCGAGGCGACAAACCCGCTCTTGTCATCGTCGACTTCGACGTTGCGGTTCACAAAGCCCGACCCAACCCGCGAGGACCGAACGACGACGACGCCCATTTTTGCGGCGCGCTGCATGGCCAGCATGGCGGCATTGGAAACGTCGCCGTCACCGACCCCGGCGATCACGATCCCCTTCGCCTTGTCGGCGATCGCATGGTCGATCTGTGTCGCGTCCATGTTGCTGTGCGCGAAGACGATCTCGACCCGGGGCAATTGTCCGTCGACGGGCAGCGTGTAGGGAGGCTTGCGAGCCGCGAGGACGGGCGCAACGAAGCGGATCGACGCCGGATCCACGTAGCCGATTGGCCCGGCGTTGGGAGAGAGAAACGTCTGAAGGGAAGTCGTATTCGTTTTGGTGATCCAGCGCGGATCATGAATCGTATCGTTCATGACCACCATCACGCCCCGCCCCTGCGACTGGGGGCTGGCGGCAACCTCAACGGCTTCGAGGAGGTTGTTGGGGCCGTCGGCACTGGTGACGCCGCCCGGTCGCATCGATCCCACCAGAACGACAGGCCTGGTGGAATGGATAACGTTCTTCAGAAAGAACGCGGTTTCCTCCATCGTGTCCGTGCCATGCGTGATCACGACACCGTCTGCCTCGCCGCGATCAAAGATCTCATTGATGCGTTTGGCCAGCTGAAACCAGACCTTGTCGTTCATGTCCTGCGAGCCGATATTCGAAATCTGCTCTGCCGAGATCGTGGCGAATTTCTCGATGCCAGGTACATCCTTGATCAACTGTTGCCCGGTGCGCTCGCCCGAGTTGTATCCGATTGCGGAACGGGCATCCGCCGTGCCGGAGATCGTGCCGCCGGTTGCCAGCACGATGACGCGCGGAAGTTGTTTCATCTGGCCGGAGGCGTTCGTTGATTGTTCGGCGCCGGTGTCCGCGGCCGCGGCGGACGCGCAATAGAGTGGAAGGGCAAGGAAGAGGGCCAATGCGGCGGCAATGGTCGGTCGACATTGAGCCGAAACGGGGTGCGCGAATTTATTCATGATCGTGTGCAAACGGAAGAGACCTTAGACGGAAGGAACGGCGAACTCACCGGCTCGTCGACGAACTGAACAAAGCGGGCGATCCCACGACTCCGAATTCGATGGGCGGCGCGATGGATCACGCCTCACACCAGAGTCAGACCGGATGGTAGAAGCGGTCAAAAAAAGGACGATGCGGGGGTGACATGTCCCTATGCGAGATTCGCATAACGTGGGAAAACCCTGGCCTCGCCGACGTGCCAGGCCAGTCTCTTCGGTCTGGAGCAGGGTAGCTCCATATCCGTAGCAGTCCGGAATAATTTGTGCGTGAGTGGAGGCGTTTCTCATCGCCCCAGGTCGGACCAGCGACTACCGGCCGGCCGACCTGGTGCATGCATCCGGGAAAGCGCGCCACGACCATCGCGCCGCCCAGCGAGCCTTACTGCCGAAGCAAAGCCATCATCGCGCCAAACCCGACGAATACCCCGCCCGTCACGCGATTGAACGCTTTCGCCACGCGACGGCTCTTGAGCGTCGCGCCGATGCGCGTGCCGAAACCCGCGTAGACGAGATACCAGCTCACTTCGCACACGGCGAAGGTCGCAACGAGCACGCCGAACTGCGGCAGCACCGGTCGGGTCGCGTCGATGAACTGCGGCAGGAGCGCCGCCGCGAAGAGGATCGCCTTCGGGTTGCTGCCGCCGACGAAAAAGCCGTTGCGATAGAGCGCGAACGGTGAGCGCACGGGTCGCGCGGCCACACGTTCGGCAACGTCGGCGGCGGCCTCGGGCACGGGTGCGCCCCACGCCCTGATGCCCAGGTACACGAGGTACGCGGCGCCGATGAAGCGCAGCGCGTTGAACATGGTCGGCCACGCTTGCAGGAACACGCCGAGCCCGGCCGCCGAGACGGCCAGCATCAGAACCAGTGCGGAAAGGCAACCGGCCATGGTCGCGCTGGTGCGGCGCAGTCCGTACTGCGCGCCGTGCGACATGATGAGCAGCATGTTGGGACCGGGGATGGCGCAGACGACGAAGACGGTGACGAGGAACAGCCACCAGGTATGCAGATTCATTGCAGCGACGAGATCAAAGAGGGCTGGAATACGGCGAAGGGACGATTATGCCAGCGGACGGCGCGCGCCAGGCCGCGGCCCGCAGGCTGGCGACGAATCAGCGTGGGGGGAAACGCGAGGCAGCAAAAAGAAAAGCCCGCAGTGAATGCGGGCTTGAACCATGCCAAGGGAGACATGGAGGAGACAACTTCACTATAGTCAAACAATTGACGCGTCGCAATATACGTTCGTATATAACATCGTTAATCATTGTCAGATTAATGAGTTAGTGATTGATGCGGCCATCGGGCAGGCACACAATGAAGCGGCGCGTCGCTGGATGGAAGGTGCGGCGCACGGGGGGCGAGACATCGCCTCGTCAGCCCGGAGCGGGTTTCAACTGGAGGGATGAAATGGGCATTCTGGACAAGGTGGGTGAAATTGCCGGTGCGGTCGCCGCTGTGGAAGGCGCCGAGAAGCTCGATCCGAACGCGGGCTTCCTGACCAAGGCAGCCGCCGCGGTTGCCGGTTTCGAGGGCGCCAAGGAAGTCGAGCAGCTTGTCGAGAAGAAGGAAGACGAAAAGCCCGCCGACGACAACACCGCGCAGCCTGCGGATGGGTCGGATCAGCAGACGTGAGCGCATTGCGGCGCGCATGACGGTTTGACCGGGGAGTCTCGCGCGCTTCGCTTCGTATGGCTGCGTGTCGTTCGATACGCGAGTGGCAGTACAGATACAGGAAAGCCGCGGCTGGATCAGCCGCGGCTTTTTCATTGGACCACTCACCGGGCGGGCCGCCAGCGCCCAGAACCCGGCGACGCGCGATAAACGAAGCCCAGCGCGATGACCGCCACCGTGAAGCCGAGTGCGACGAGGCACACGCCGCTCCAGCGCGCCGTGGCCCACGCCGCGCCGGCCATGAGCGCGCCGGCCGCGCCGCCGATGAAGAACATCCCCACGAAAATCGCGTTGAGCCGGCCGCGCGCGGCGGGGTTGAGCAGGTTGATCGCGCGCCGCCCGAGCGTCTGGTCGGCGATGACGCCCGCATCGAGCGCAGCCGCGCCCGCAACGAGCAGGCCGAGTGCCAGCGCGGGATGCGCGGCGGGCGCAAAGCCGCCCCAGCCCGCGCCCGCCACGCCCAGCAGCACGACCGCGCCGAGCATCGTCGCGTGCGCGGCGTATTGCACCGCGCGTCCCGCGCCATGGTCGCCCAGCCGGCCCGCGAGCGGCGTGACGATCGCGCCGCTCGCACCCGCCAGCGCAAACGCGGCAATGCCGTTCATGCCGAGCGAAAACGGCGGCTGCGACAGCAGCAAGGCGACCGCGGTCCAGAACGCGGAGAAGGCGCCCAGTGCAAGCGCCGCAAGCAAGGCGCTGCGCCGCAGAACGCGCTCGGTGCGCAGCAACGTCCAGAGCGAATAGAGCAGATCGGCGTAGCGCGCCGTCACGCCCGGCATGCGCCGCGGCGTGCGCACAAAGAGGACCACCGCGAGCAGGGCGTCGGCCACCGCTTCGATGCCGTAGAACGCGCGCCAGCCCAGCGTTCCCGCAATCAGGCTGGCGAGCGGCCGTGACAGCAGGATGCCCAGCATCAGGCCGCTCATCACGTTGCCGACGGCCCGCCCGCGCTGGCTTTCGGGCGCCATCGAAGCGGCCATCGGTACGAGCATCTGGATCACACTCGAAGTCGCACCCGCGAGGAACGCGGCGGCAAGAAAGAGCGGTCCCGAGCGCGCCAGTGCCGCGAGGGCCAGAAAGACGGAGCACGCAAGCAGCGTGCGAAAAATCAGGCGGCGGTTTTCGAGCAGATCGCAGAGCGGCACGAGCAGCAGCAGGCCGGCCGCGTAGCCGAACTGCGGCAGCATGGCGACCGCGCCGACGAATTCGGGGCGCAACTGCAGCGACTGGCTCACGAGCCCCGCGAGCGGCTGGGCCGCAGACAGATTGACGACGATCACACCGACGGCGGCGGCGAAGAACAGTGTCATCGGCAGCGTGAGCGTGGCGTGATTGGCGTGATTGGGCTGGTTGGCATGGCTCGCGGGGGCGGCTTCGCGCGCCATCGCACGCGTACAGGTTTCAGCAGGGTGCTCCATCGATTGGCTCCGCAACGTGGCAACTCCAGCTATCGTAGGGAGCGTCACGTTATGCGACAATTGAATTATCGCGATAATCTTTATGCGGAGTCGTTGTGAACACTCGAGATCTGGAAGCCTTCGTGGCGGTGGTCGAAAGCGGCTCGCTCGTGCGGGCGTCGGAGCGGCTGTTCCTGACGCAACCGGGCCTCACGCGCCGCGTGCAGAACCTGGAGACGACGCTCGGCATCGAGCTTCTGGACCGCCAGAGCAAGCCCCTCAAGCCCACGGCCGCGGGTAACGAGGTATACGGCCTCGCGCGCTCGGTTCTGCGTGCGGTGGACGACCTGATGTCGGTCGCCTCGCCGGAGAGCGAGCCGGTCGGCGAGCTCAAGCTCGGCGTGCCGCCGTTTCTCTCGGAACTGGCGCTCGAACAGCCCGTCGATCAATTGCGCGGCGAGTTTCCCAAGTTGACGCTGCGCGTGAGGGCGGGCTGGTCGCCAGGCCTCCTCGACGAGGTCGAGCGTGCGCGGCTCGATGCGGCCGTGATCCTGCTGCCCGCCGCGGTGATGCCTCCGGAGGGCGTGGTCGCGACCCAGCTCGGCTACACGCCGACCCTCGTCGTCGCGGCGCGCTCGTTTGGTTTGCCCGACGAGCCCACCACGCTCGCCGCGCTCGCGCACCATCCGTGGGTGCTGAACCAGGACGGCTGCGGGATGCGCTCGGCGCTGAGCCGCGCCATGGGCATGGCGGGTCTGCCGTTCAACGTCGCGGTCGAGGCCTTCGGCTCGGAACTGCAGCTTTCGCTGGTCGCGCGCGGCATGGGCGTCGGGCTCGCCGCGCCGCAGGCGCTTGCCCGCAGCCCGCTGCGCGACCAGCTGCAGATCATCGACGCGACCGACTTCCGCTCGGGCCTGAACGTGTGGCTCGTGCACGGGGCGCTGCCGGGGCGCCTCGTGCGGCCGGTCGCGCTGATCCGCGACGCGCTGGCCAACAAGCTGGAGACGGCCGAAGTGGCGTGACGGCGCAGCGCCCTCAGGCGTGAGCGCCGTTGCCGCTGCTGCCGATGGCGTCGAGTTCGGCGAGCACGTCGTCGTTCAGGTCGAGCTGCGCGGCCGCTACGTTCTCGCGCAGATGCGAAAGCGTGGACGTGCCCGGAATCAGCAGGATGTTGGGCGAGCGCCGCAGCAGCCACGCCAGCGCGAGCGCCATCGGCGTGACTTCGAGGCGCGCGGCCACCGCCGAAAGCGCCGACGACTGAATCGGCGTAAAGCCGCCGAGCGGAAAGAACGGCACGTAGGCGATGCCTTGCTCGGCCAAGGTGTCGATCAGTGCGTCGTCGTCGCGGTGCACGAGGTTGTAGTGGTTCTGCACGCACACGATCGGCACGAGGCGCTGCGCCGCCGCGATCTGCGCGGCGGTCGCGTTGGACATGCCGACGTTGCGCACGAGACCGCGCTCGCGCAGCCGGGCGAGCGCCTCGACCTGCTTTTCCACGGGGCCTTCGGACGGTTTGTGGACGTCGCCCATGATGCGCAGGTTGACCACATCGAGCGCGTCGAGGCCCAGGTTGCGCAGGTTGTCGTGCACGGCGCGCTCGATGTCGGCGGGTTCCAGTGCCGGCAGCCAGGCGCCCTTGTCGTCGCGCACGGCGCCCACCTTGGTGACGATCGTGAGGTTCGGCGCATACGGATGCAGCGCCTCGCGGATGATCTGGTTCGTCACGTGCGGGCCGTAGAAGTCGCTCGTGTCGATGTGGTCGACGCCCAGTTCCAGCGCCTCGCGCAGTACCGCGACGGCTTGTGCGCGGTCCTTCGGGGGCCCGAACACGCCGGGGCCGGCCAGTTGCATGGCGCCATAGCCCATGCGGTTCACCTGGCGGCCGGCCAGTTCATAGGTGCTTGCGGGTTTGCGGTTCGGCATTGCGTACTCCTCGGTTGACGAATGTCCGCAGTATGGGCGCCTTCGAATTGTCCGATAATCCCATCTGATCAGAACAGGCTGTGCGGAAAATCGAACAGTGCAGGGTGAACCATGCCGATGGAAATGAACGATCTGGCCGCTTTCGTTTCGGTGGCGCGCGCGTGCGGCTTTCGCGACGCGGCGCGCGTGGGCGGCGTTTCGGCGTCGAGCCTGAGTGCCGCGGTGCGCAGGCTGGAGGCGAAGCTCGGGCTGCGGCTGTTGAACCGCACCACGCGCAGCGTCGCGCCGACCGAGGCGGGGCAGCGTCTGCTCGAATCGATCACGCCGCTTTTCAGCGAGATGGAAGCGGCGCTCGACGTGCTCAACGGCTACCGCGAAAAGCCGGCGGGCACGCTCAAGCTCAACGTGCCCGCGAGCGCGGCGCGCACCATCCTGCCGGGCGTGCTCGCGCCGTTTCATCGCGCGTATCCCGAGATCCGCGTCGAGGTGGTGGTGGAGGACGGCTTCGTCGACGTGCTGCAGATCGGCTGCGACGCCGGGATCCGCTACGACGAGCGGCTCGAGCAGGACATGATCGCGATTCCCATCGGTCCGCGCGTGGAGCGCTTCGCGACGGTCGCCTCACCCGCGTATCTCGCGGCGCGCGGGCGGCCTGAACACCCGCGCGAGCTGCTCGACCACGCGTGTCTGCGCGTGCAGTTCGCGGGCGGCGCGATGCCGCTCTGGCATTTCGAGCGCGACGGCGAAGTGCTGCGCCTCGACCCGCCCACGCCGCTCGTCGTGCGCCCCGGCGCGGCGCTCGACCTGCTGATCAACATGGCGCTCGATGGCGTCGGCATCGTGTATCTGTATGAAGAGATGTTGCTGCCGCATATCCGCAGCGGCGCGCTCGTGCGCCTGCTCGACGACTGGGCCGTGTCGTTTCCGGGGCCGTTTCTCTACTACCCAGGGCGGCGGCACCTGCCGGCGCCGCTGCGCGCGTTCGTCGACTTCGTCAAGGCGAATGCGCAGGACGATTCGGCGTCCTGAGTACGCGTCGAGCGATTCAGGACGCCCACTCGGGAAGACGCGGCGTCGTGCGCCTAACCACGCATAACGACGCATAACGACGCCTAGCGGCGCTTCATGCCGTACTCGATGAACGTGCGGCACAGCAATTCCATGCCTTTTGCGTCCTCTTCGTCGAAGCGCGCGAGATGCGGGCTGTCCACGTCCCATACGCCGATCAGCTCGCCGTCCGGCGTGACGAGGGGCACGACGATTTCCGACTGCGAAGCCGAATCGCACGCAATGTGGCCCGCGAACGCGTGCACGTCGGGCACGACCTGCGTTTGCCGCGTGGCCGCGGCCGTGCCGCATACGCCCTTGCCCAGGGGAATGCGCACGCACGCCGGTTTGCCCTGGAACGGGCCGACCACGAGCTCTTTGCCGTCGAACGAATAAAAGCCCGCCCAGTTCAGGCCTTCGAGCGAATGAAACACGAGCGAAGCGAAGTTCGCGGCGTTCGCGATGACGTCGCTTTCGCCTTCGATCAGCGAGCGCGCCTGCGCGGCCAGCGATTCGTAGAGGGCGGGTTTGTCGGAGGGAAGGGTGTCGGAAAGCGAGAACATAAGTCGGTCGATCAGGATATGCGCCGTTGCAGCGAAAGGCGCGGTGGAGCCAAACGAGATTTTAGGCGAGATCGGCTATCGGCAGGAAATCGTCGGGCGCTGAACAGGGTGCGTCCATGGACCGTAGCGCGCCCTCGTGCGATTATTCACGTTTCGTGTTGAATCTATCCACGCCTGCGGGGCTGGTTGCTGGCGGTTTTTCGGGCATGCTGGCGCATCAGGACAGAATCAACACAGAAACGGAGAACGCGACATGAGCAAGACATTCAAAATCGCCGCCATCGCCGGCGACGGTATCGGCCAGGAAGTGATGCCCGAGGGCGTGCGCGTGGTCGAGGCGGCGGCCGCGAAGTTCGGTCTGAACCTCGAAATCACCCATTTCGACTGGGCGAGCTGCGACTACTACCTGCAGCACGGCAAGATGATGCCCGACGACTGGTTCGCCACGCTCAAGGGCTTCGACGCGATCTATTTCGGCGCGGTCGGCTGGCCCGACAAGGTGCCCGATCACATCTCGCTGTGGGGCTCGCTCCTGAAGTTCCGCCGCGAGTTCGACCAGTACGTCAACCTGCGCCCGGTGCGTCTGCTGCCCGGCGTGCCGTGCCCGCTCGCCAACCGCAAGCCCGGCGATATCGACTTTTTCGTGGTGCGCGAGAACACCGAGGGCGAGTACAGCTCGGTGGGCGGCAAGATGTTCGAAGGCACCGAGCGCGAGTTCGTGTTGCAGGAGTCGGTGTTCACGCGCCACGGCGTCGACCGCATTCTCAAGTACGCGTTCGAACTCGCGAACCAGCGCGGCCGCAAGAAACTCACGGCGGCCACGAAGTCCAACGGCATCTCGATCAGCATGCCGTATTGGGACGAGCGCGTAGCGGCGATGGGCGAGGCGTATCCCGAGGTGAAGTGGGACAAGCAGCACATCGATATTCTGTGCGCGCGTTTCGTGCTGCAGCCGGACCGCTTCGACGTGGTCGTCGCCTCGAACCTCTTCGGCGACATCCTTTCGGACCTCGGCCCCGCCTGCACGGGCACGATCGGTCTGGCGGCTTCGGCTAACCTGAATCCCGAGCGCAAGTTCCCGTCGCTGTTCGAACCCGTGCACGGCTCCGCGCCCGACATCTTCGGCAAGCAGATCGCCAACCCGATCGCGATGATCTGGTCGGGCGCGATGATGCTCGAGTTCCTCGGCAACGGCGACGCGCAATACAAGGCCGCGCACGACGCGATCATGCAGGCCATCGAGAAGGTGCTGGTGGAAGGCCCGCGCACGCCCGACATGGGCGGCACGGCGAACACGACTGCGCTCGGCGAAGCGGTAGCCGCCGCGCTGTGACGCCGCGGTGACGCGTATGCCGGACGCACCGAAAGCGCCGAAATCCGTCGCATCGCCGGAGCTCGACGACTTGCGCGTGTTCTGCATGGTCGCGCGCAAGGCGAGCTTCACCGCGGCGGCCGAAGCGCTGGCGGCGTCGCCGGCCTATGTCAGCAAGCGCGTGGGCGTGCTCGAGGCGCGCCTCGGCACGCGCCTGTTGCACCGCTCGACGCGGCGCGTCGCGATGACCGAGGCGGGCGAGCGCGTCTATGCGTCGGCGGGCAAGATCCTCGACGACGTCGAGCGCCTCGTGGACGACGTCTCCACCACGCGGCGCATTCCGCGCGGCACGCTGCGCGTGTCGAGCAGTTTCGGCTTTGGCCGCAACTTCCTCGCGCCCGCGCTCGCGGGGCTGTCCGAGCGTTATCCGCAACTGAGCGTGCGCCTCGAGCTGTTCGACCGGCTCGTCGATGTGGCGGGCGAGGGCTTCGATCTCGACGTGCGTATCGGCGACGAGATCGCCGGCCATCTGATCGCGCGGCGTCTCGCCACGAACTATCGCGTGCTCTGCGCCGCGCCCGCGTATCTCGCGCGGCGCGGCGCGCCACAGGAGGTCGCCGATCTCGCCGAACACGCGTGTCTCGCGATCAAGGAGCGCGATCATCCGTTCGGCGTTTGGCGCCTGAACACGCATGGCGAGACAGTCTCGGTGAAGGTGGCGGGGCCCCTCTCGACCAATCACGGCGAGGTCGCCGTGCAGTGGGCGCTGGCGGGCCGCGGCATCGTGCTGCGCTCGATGTGGGACGTCGCGCCATTGCTGGAGAGCGGGCGCCTGCAGCGCGTGCTGCCCGGCGTGACGCAGCCGGCCAATGTCTGGGCCGTGTACCCGGCGCGCCTCGCGCAGTCCGCGAAAGTGCGCGTGTGCGTGAATCATCTGGAGGAAACGTTCGCGCGCATCGGCATTGCCGTGCCCGCAAACGAGGACGAGAGCGGGCGCTGAGCGGGTTCGGCGGGTCCCTTACTCGCTTTCGGGGAGACCGAGCGCCTTGCGCTCGCGACGTTCCTCGTTACCGCGCCGCGCGCGCTGGCGCTGGCGCGAAAGCACGGTGATGATCTGGCCGGTGGTGGCGTCGGCGGGGATTTCGTTGCGGATCACGTTCGCGACCATCGGCAGCCCCTTGCGCTGGCGGTGCAGCGCCTGCGCGATCGCCTGGCGGCACGCTGGCCCGTGGCAATCCCATTCGTCGCGCAGTTTTCCGCAGTAACGGCAGGTGTCCATGCATCCCAGTTTACCCAAAATCGATTGAGGGTTTAGGGGCGCGATCAGCGTCGCGCGGCGCGCGTGCCACTCGTGCGCCGCCTGGCGCGGCCCGGCGGTATGATCGGCTGCGGATGTGGCGGGACCGCGGTTCGAATTAGCGTGGCGGGAGCGGCAGATGGCGGCGATCGGCGTAGTCCTGTTCGACATGGAGGGCGTGCTGTCGTACTACGATCGCGACGCGCGCGTGGCGAGCCTCGCGGCCGCCACCGGCGCGCCGCCCGCAACGGTGCGTCACGCGATCTGGGGCTCGGGTCTCGAAGCGCGCGCCGACGCGGGCGAGATCGACCCCGACGCTTATCTGCGCGCGCTCGGCGCGATGCTCGGATGCGAGGTGGGCCGCGAGGCGTGGCTCGCGGCGCGGCGCGCGTCGATCACGCCGAACGAGGCGGCGCTCGCGCTGGCGCAGCGCGTGGCCGCGCGCTGCCGCATCGCCGTGCTGACCAACAACTGTTCGCTCGTCACGCATCACCTCGACTATCTGAATCCGCCCGTGGCGCGGCTGTTCGGTTCGCAGGTCTATTCGTCGGCGACGTTCGGCGCGGTCAAGCCCGCCGCGCAGACCTACCTGGGCTGCGTTGCCCAGCTCGGCGCACAGCCCCAGGAAACGCTCTTCATCGACGACAGCGAAGCGAACGTCACGGGCGCGCTCGACGCGGGGTTGCAGGCGTGCCACTTTGTCGAAGCCGATGCGCTCGCGAGCGACCTGGCGCGGCTCGGGCTGATCGACGCTTGATGGCCGTGCTGCACGCGCGGCCACGGCATGAATGAATCGATGGATGGCTGGCGAACGTACGGGAGCTTGCGATGAAGATGCAATGGAACTGGAAGCTGGTCGCGACACTCTGGCTGTGCGCGTTCGCGCCGCTCGCCGCGGCTCAACAACCGGGCGCGCCGCTCGTCTACGTGACGGACTTCGAACTCGACGCGGCCAACGTCAAGCAGGATTCGAATCCTGTGGAGAATGCGCGCGAGCGCATGGGCGGCTTGCTGCCACGACTGCGCCACCGCGACCCGCAGCAGCAGGCCGATCAGGTCGTCACGAAAATGGCCGACGCGCTGGTGAACGACCTGCGCGAGAAGGGCCTCGACGCGCGCCGCCTGCCCAGCGGCACGCCGCTACCCGCGCAGGGCTGGCTGGTGCGCGGCGTCTTTCTGAGCGTGGACGAAGGCAACAGCATGCGGCGCGCGGTGGTGGGTTTCGGCTCGGGTGCGAGCCAGATCGAGCTGGCGGTGGCCGTGGACAACCTCGCCACCCAGGCGCCGCAGCCGCTTTATCAGGTGATCGACAGCGAGTCGAGCCACGCCAAGCCGGGCGCCGGCGCGGCCATCAAGCTCAATCCCTATGTGGCGGCGGCCAAATTCGTGCTGGCGCGCGCCGATGACCGCAAGAACGTGGACCGCGCGGCGGCCGAAGTGGCCGACTCGGTCGCGGCGCGCGTGAAAGCGGCGCCGCAATGACGCCCCGGGCGCGTTAGCCGCGCGGCGGAATGTTGAGCCCGCGCGCGACCGCCGGCCGCGCGACGAATGCTTCGAGCACGCGCGCGACGTTCCTGAAGTCGGCGTAACCCACGAGGTCGCCGGCCTCGTAGAAGCCAACAAGGTTGCGCACCCAACCAAACGTGGCGATATCGGCGATGGTGTACTCGTCGCCCATGATCCACTTGCGCCCTTCGAGGCGCTGGTCGAGCACGGCGAGCAGGCGACGCGACTCGGCGACGTAGCGGTCGCGCGGACGCTTGTCCTCGTACTCCTTGCCCGCGAACTTATGGAAGAAGCCCACCTGGCCGAACATCGGGCCAATGCCGCCCATCTGGAACATGACCCACTGGATCGTCTCGTAGCGCGCCGCGCCTTCACGGGCGAGGAAGCGGCCGCTCTTGTCGGCGAGATAGATGAGGATCGCGCCCGATTCGAACAGCGCGAGCGGCTCGCCGCCCGGGCCGTTCGGATCGAGGATCGCGGGAATCTTGTTGTTGGGGTTCAGCGAGAGGAATTCCGGCGACATCTGGTCGTTCGCGTCGAAGCGCACCAGATGCGGCTCATAAGGCAGGCCGCTTTCCTCGAGCATGATCGAGACCTTGACGCCATTGGGCGTGGGCAGCGAATAAAGCTGGATGCGCTCGGGGTGAAGCGCCGGCCACTTGCGGGTGATGGGAAAGGCGGAAAGGTCGTTCATGCGGGGTCCTTGAAGGCCTTCAGCGGCTGGGCGCAGGCCGTGCAAGGCGCGCCGCGGCCTGTTCGAGAGGCGGGGGTGGAGTCAGGCCGCCAAGTTTAGTGGAAATGGCGCGTGCCGTCTTTTCGCCGCATTGCGTGGATTTCGCGGCTTACACGCTACCTTCGCGCTCGACCACGAGAATGCGCGCCTCGCCGCGCGGATGCGCGACATGCTCGCAGCCCACGCCCGCAAAGAACACGTCGCCGGCTTCGAGCACTGCGACCTGCTCCGCGCCGTCTTCGCGGTAATGCATGTCGACCACGCCGTCGAGCACGGCGAACACTTCCTCGCCGTCGTTGACGTGCCATTTATACGGCTGGTCGGTCCAGTGCAGGCGCACGGTGGTGCCGTTCATGTTGGCGATATCGAGCGCCCCCCAGGGGCGGGTGGCGGTGAAGGTTTTCGAGCGGATGACTTTCATGGTGGTACGGCCTTGGGTGTGATCGTGCGGCGCCGCGGAGCGGGGTTCAGGGATTGGCAGGCATGGATTGCGCAAGGCTCATCAGATTGAGCGGTGCGACGCGAATCAGGCCGCCGCGCGGGCTGTCGATATCGGCGATGAGCGTGAGCGACAGTGTCACGGTGATAGGCAGGATGAGCAGCAGCACGCGCCGGCCGACCTGGCCGTGCGCGCCGTAGCCCTGCATCAGGTTGCTGAAGATGGCGATGATGATCATCAGCGCCCACGCGGCGACGGGAATGCGGTTGATCCACGCGGCCTGCGTGTAGCCCTGGGTGTTGATGACGTCGTTCATGCCGGCGACCGCGAGCGCCGTCACCGGATTCGGCTGCGCCTTCGCGGGATCGCGCACGCTTGCCCAGAGTTGCGTCTGAAGCTCGCCGGTGTCCCGGTTGATCTGGTCGAGCGCGCCGACGTCGCGCACGACGTAGAACTGGATGCGCGCCTGAAGGTAGCGCGCGAGCAGCGCCTTGGTCTGGGCCGCCGCCTCGCCGCCAAGCAGCTCGGCGCGCAGATACTGCGTGCCGATCGCGTTGGCTTCCTCTTCCTCGAGGTTCTTGCGCTGGTCGTAGCGGCTCACGGCCATCGAGAGCGTGAAGCCGATCAGGAGCGCGAGCAGCGTGAGCGTCGCGCCCTGCACGATCTTGTAGTTCTCGCGCGCCTCCTCGGCGAGCGGGAAGTAGCGGTGCAGCACGCTCGCACCGAGCCCGGCGGCAAGCGGCAGCACGAGGATCAGCACGATGAACAGCAGCGCGGGGCGCTGGAGGATGAGCGGCGTCATGGAGTCTCCGCGAATTGCGTGAGAGGGACGAAGGCGCTGCAATGCAAATCGGCGTCGCCCGCGCGAGGCGGTGCGACGCCGATTCTACGTCAGATCCGCGCGTGCGCGCGGGCCGCTGTGAGCGCTTCAGCGCGCCGCGCGCTGCGGCCACATCGTGCGGCCCCAGAACGTCAGCGAACGGTCCCACGCGAGCTGCGCCCAGACCGGATCGTACTGCGTGATGGGGATGCGGTTCGGGCCCACGGCGGTCTCGTTCGCAAACGCGTGGTGGGCCAGATAGCGATGGAATTCGACGTCGACGTTGGCGCCCTTGAGCCTGGTTTCGAGCTCCGCCACGGTTTCGATGCTGAACGCCTGGTCCTGGGTCGCGAAGTGGCCGAGGATAGGGGCCGTGATCTTGCTCGCGTCGATGTATTCGAGCGGCGGGAAGCCGTACCACACCACGGCGCTCGTCAGGCCCGGCACCATGGTGGCCGCGAGCAGCGTGAGCGCGCCGCCCATGCAGTAGCCCGTCACGCCCACGCGGTCCGTGAGCGTCTTCAGATAGGTGACCGCGCCGTACACGTCCTGCGAGGCGGCGTCCGCGAAGTCGAGGCCCGTCATCAGATGGTGGGCCTCTTCCTGTTCGACCGTGCTCTTGCCGCGATAGAGGTCGGGCACGAGCGCGAGGTAGCCCGCCTGCGCGAGCCGGTCGGCCACGCCGCGGATCTGGTCGTTCAAGCCCCACCACTCCTGGATCACGACAATGGCGGGCGCGCCTTCGGTCTTTTCCGGTTTGGCGAGATAACCCTGGAGCGACTGGCCGTCAGGGCGGGTAAAGGAAATCATGGATCCGGCGGACTGTTTCATTTGGAGCAACCCTCGGTGAGTCGGTTGAACGAAAGCCGTAGCATAGCGCTTGCGTACGGGATTTGCGTGTGCGCGCCTGATCGGCTCATTCGCCGATCAGATGCAGGACGATGTCGCGCGTGTGCGCCGCGCGCCGATGTTCGAACACATAGATGCCCTGCCACGTGCCCAGCACGGGATTGCCGTGCTCGACCGGGATGCAGAGCTGCGTGTGCGTGAGCGCCGTGCGCAAATGCGCGGGCATGTCGTCGGGGCCTTCGGTGTCGTGCTCGTAGCGCTGCGGATCTTCGGGCGCGAGCTGCTCGAAGTAGCGTTCGATGTCGCGGCGCACCGATGGATCGGCGTTTTCCTGAATGACGAGCGACGCGGAAGTGTGGCGGCAAAAGAGGGTGAGCAGGCCGGTGGCGATGCGCTGCTCGCGCACGAACGCGCGCACCTCATGGCTGATTTCGACGAGCCCGCGCGTGCGCGTGCTCACCGGCAGATGATGGATGGCCTGGCGCATGATCGGTATTCTCCTTGCTGGCGGCGCGTGGCGGGTGCGCCGTCGCGGCGATTCCAGCCTTCCAGCATAGCGCAGGCACGCCAGCCGCGCAGACCGCCCCCTCGGCCGGCGCACGATGCTGGTACGATGTCGGCCTTGCCGGGTTTCTCCCCGGCCGACCGCATACGAAGGAGAAAACCGCTTGGACCTCACCCGCTTCGCGAAAGCCCGCCACGCCACCAAGGCGTTCGACCCCGCCCGCAAGATTCCCGCGGCCGTCATCGACGAACTCAAGGAGCTGATCCGCTTCAGCCCGTCCTCGGTGAACTCGCAGCCGTGGCATTTCGTGGTGGCCGAAAGCGACGCGGCACGCGCGCGTATCGCCCGTGGCATGGAAGGTTTCGCGTACAACGAGCCGAAGGTCACGCGCGCCTCGCACGTGGTGGTGCTGTGCGTGCGCACCGACATGGACGACGCGCACCTCGCCGAAGTGCTCGCGCAGGAAGAGGCGGACGGCCGCTTCGCCAATGCCGAGGCGAAGGCAGGTCAGGAAAAGACCCGCGCGTTCTATGTGAACCTGCATCGCGAACGCAACGACCTGCCGGCGTGGCTGGAGAAGCAGGCGTATCTCGCGCTCGGCACGCTGCTGATCGGTGCGTCGACGCTCGAAATCGATGCCTGCCCGATGGAAGGCTTCGACGCGAAAGCGCTCGACGAGGAACTGGGCCTGCGCGAGCAGGGCCTCACCGCGCTCGTGGTGGTCGGTCTCGGCTACCGCAGCGCCGACGACTTCAACGCGAAGCTGCCGAAGTCGCGTCTGTCCGCCGCTTCGGTATTCACCGATCTCGGTTGATTCGCGCAGGGTTTCGCCGCGTTCGCAGCAGGCGCGGCGATTGACGCGGCCCGCAGCTGCGCGGGAGCCGCATCAGGAGCATGGGTCCATGCAGGGCATCAAACGCCGGATCGTGTACGTCACGCTGTTCGAAGGCATCGCGATCCTGATTACCAGCACGAGCTTCGCCTCGCTCTCGGGCAGCGGCATGGACCGCGCGGGCGCGGCGGCGGTGTTTTCATCGCTGATCGCGGTGGGCTGGAACTTCGTCTACAACCTGCTGTTCGAGCGCTGGGAAGCACGCCAGACGAAACGTGGCCGCAGCTTTGCGCGCCGCATCGCGCATGCGGTCGGCTTCGAGGGCGGCCTCGTGGTGTTCCTCGTGCCGATGATCGCGCTCACGCTGCAAGTGACGTTGTTCGAGGCGTTCGCGATGGATATCGGTCTCTCGGTGTTCTTTCTCGTCTACAACTACGTCTATAACCTGATCTTCGACGCCGTGTTCGGCCTGCCGGCCTCCGCCATGCCGGTGGCGACGGCTTCGGAACGGGAGCCGCGCGCGTAGCGCAGGTTCTCCCGGTCAGGGGCTCGCAGAGGCGCCCTGGGTCCTGCTCGCTTCCACGTTTGCCGGACCGCTCGCGCTCGCCGCCGCGGCGTCGGAAGCCGGTGTCACCGCACGCGCCGGGTGCTGAGCATCGTGAAGTTGTCCGGACCAGCCGCCGCCCAGGTCGCCGATCAGCGAAGCCGTATCGAGCAGCCGCTGCTGATGCACGTTGAGCGCGCTCTGCTGATTGGTCACCTGCGTGGCCAGCGCCGTGGCGACCGTCGTGTAGTCGACGGTGCCCGCCTCGTATTCGTTTTGCGCGATCTGCGCGCCGCGGATGGCGTCGCGCACGGCGCCGTCGAGCACATCTGCCTGCTGCGCGAGGATGCGCAGCCCCGAGAGATCGTTCTCCACCCCCTGGAACGCCGTCAGCACGGTGCCGCGATAGTTCGCCACCGCCGCGTCGTAGCTCGCGCGCGCGGCCGCCACCTGGCCGCTGCGCTGGCCGCCGTCGAAGATCGTCTGGGTCGCGCTCGCACCGAGCGACCACACATAGTTGCTCATGTGCAGCAGGCCCGAGAGCGGCGACTGCGTGAAGCCGTCGAGCGCGGTGAGCGAGATCGTCGGATAGTAGGCGGCCACCGCCACGCCGATCGCCGCATTGGCCGACGCCATCTGGCGTTCGGCAGTCGCAATGTCGGGCCGCCGCTGCAGCAGCGTGGAGGGCACGCCGGCGGGAATGGCGGGCAGCGCGGGAAGCTGCGCGCTGTGCGGGATATCGACTTCTTCGGGGTTGCGGCCCACGAGCACCGCGATGGCGTGCTCGTTTTGCGCGCGCGCCACGCCAAGGGCGATCAGGCTCGCGCGTGCCGATTCGAGCTGCGTGCGCGCGGAGATCAGATCGGACGGCGGCACGGTGCCCGCCTGGTCCTGGTTGGCCACCACGCGCAGGAAATCCGAGTACGCCTGCACGGTATGCGTGAGCAGGTCGATATCGGCATCGGTGATGCGCAGATCGATCACGGCGTTCGCCAGGGCAATTTGTTCGGATAACGTAGCGTTCGCCAGCGTCGCCTCGCTCGCCTGGGCCGTGGCCGACTGTTCCTCGATCTGGCGGCGCACCTGGCCCCAAAGGTCGATGTCCCAGCTCGCGTTGGCTTCGAGCGTGCCGCCGTTGACGATGCGCGCGCCGCTCGGCGTGGACGTGATGCTGCTCACGCTGCTGAGCGTGCCGGTGGAGGAGCGCTCGCGCGCGAGCGAGCCGGTGATGCCGATGGTCGGGAACAGGCTCGCGCGCGCGACGCGCACTTCGGCGAGCGCTTGCTGGTAGTTCGCGTAGCTCTGCCGCACGGTCTGGTTCGACACCTGGACGAGCGGTTCCAGTTCGTCGAGCAGCGGGTCCTGAAAGGCGGTCCACCAGTCGCCCTTGGGGCCCTGGGCGGCTTCGGGCTCGGCCTGGGTCCAGCCGGGCAGTTCCTTCCACGTGGCGGGCACGGTGACCTGCGGGCGGTGGTAGTCCGGCCCGACCATGCAGCCCGCGAGCAGCAGCGCGGCGGTGAGGGGCGCGAGCGGCAGCGTGCGCGTGGCGGCGTTTGCGGCGGTGGCGATCAGCATTCGCGTGAGCGATGGATTAAGGCGAGTCTTCATCATGATGCGCTCTCATCGGCCTGGCGATTCCACGGCAGGCGCGCGGCCCAGCGCGCGAGGCGTGCGCGCAGGCGGTCGAGGAACAGGTAAATCACCGGCGTGGTGTACAGGGTAAAGACCTGGCTCAGGAGCAGGCCGCCCATCACCGTCACGCCGAGCGGCTGGCGCAGCGAAGCGCCCTGGCCGATGCCGATGGCGAGCGGCAGCGCGCCGAGCACGGCCGCGAAGGTCGTCATCATGATCGGGCGCAGGCGCACCACGGCGGCTTCGTGAATCGCGCGGCGCGCCTCCATGCCCTCGTGGCGCTGCAACTGGATGGCGACGTCGACCATCATGATGCCGTTCTTTTTCACGATGCCGATGAGCAGAATGATGCCGATCATCGCGATCACCGAGAACGGCGTGCCGAAGATCAGCATGGCGAGAATCGCGCCAATGCCGGCCGAAGGCAGCGTCGAGAGGATCGTGAGCGGATGGATGGTGTTCTCGTACAGCACGCCCAGCACGATATAGACTACGGCGAGCGCGGCGAGAATCAGCAGCGGCACGACGCCCATCGATTGCGCGTAGGCTTGTGCCGCGCCCGCGAACGCGCCGTGGATCGAGGCCGGCATGCCGATGTCGCGCTCGGCCTGCTCGATGATCGTGCCGGCCTCGGAAAGCGAGCCGCCCTTGGGCAGATTGAACGAAATCGTGCCCGCCACTTCGGTGCCCTGGTGATTGACCTGGGTGGCCGTATGGCGCGTTTTCCAGTCCATGAGCGCCATGAGCGGCACCATGGTTTCGGCGGCCGTGCTGTCCGCGCTGCCGCTGGAACTGCCGCCCTTGCTGTTGGCGATCGCGTTGTTCTGCTGGTTGGCCACCGCGTTGGCGTTGCGCTCGTTGGTGTTGCCGTTCGCCGTGGTGGCCGTGTTCACGGCCGTGAACGGCGTGACGCCCGAGATGACGCTCGACGGCATCTGCGTTTGCGCGGCGCCGCTCGCGTTGCCCGCCGCCGTGCTCAGCCAGATATCCTGGAACGACTGCGGAAACTGCCAGTACTGCGGCGCCACTTCCATCACGACGAAGTACTGGTTGATCGCGTTGTAGATGGTCGACACGGTGCGCTGGCCGAAGGCGTCGTAGAGCACGTTGTCCACCTGGTTCGGATCGAACCCGTAGCGCTTGGCGGTCGTGCGCTGCACCGTCATGTAGGCCTCCAGACCATTTTGCTGCAGGTCCGAGTTCACATCCGACATCTGGCCGCGGTGCTTGTTCAGCTCGTCCACGAGGCGCGGCACCCAGGTGAAGAGGGCGTCGGCGTCGTCGCTCGTGAGCGTGTACTGATACTCGGCCGCCGACTGCCGCCCGCCGATCTGCAGGTCCTGCTGGGCCTGCATGAAGAGCCGCGCGCCGGAAACGGCATTGAGCTTGGGACGCAGGCGGTTCACGACCTCGGTGGCAGTGAGGCGACGTTCGTTGAGCGGCTTCAGTTCGACGAACACGGTGGCCGTATTGAGCGCGCGGCCGCCCGTGAAGCCCGCCACCGATTGCACGGCCGGATCGGCCTTCACGATGGCCTGCAGCTGCGCGAGCTTCTTCTCCATCGCCGTGAACGAAATGCTCTGGTCCGCGATGATCTGCCCGATCAGAATGCCGGTGTCCTGCTCGGGGAAGAACGTGCCGGAAAGCAGGCGCGCGAGAAACACATTGCCGACCAGCAGCGCGAACAGGATGAAGATCGTGAGCCGCGCGTGATTGAGCGCGACGTCGAGCGTGCGCGAATAGAACTGCTTGAAGCGCTCGAACTGCGCGTCGATCCATACGGCCGCGCGCGAGGGCTTCTTGTGCAGCGCCTCGCGCTTGAGCACGTAGGCGCACATGGTGGGCGTGACGGTGAGCGAGATCACGAGCGAGATCAGGATCGCGATCGAGAGCGTCATCGCGAACTCGTGAAAGAGCAGGCCCACGATGCCGGGCATGAGCAGAATCGGCAGGAACACGGCGATGAGCGAAAGGCTCATGGAAAGCACCGTGAAGCCCACTTCGCCCGCGCCTTTGAGCGCCGCTTCCTTCGGGTCCATACCGGCCTCGACATGGCGCACGATGTTCTCCAGCACCACCACGGCGTCGTCCACCACGAAGCCCGTGCCGATGGTGAGCGCCATGAGCGAAAGATTGTCGATGCTGTAGCCGAGCAGGTACATGGGCCCGAACGTGCCCACGATGGAAAGCGGCAGCGCCACGGCGGGAATCAGCGTGGCGCGCGGCGAGAGCAGGAACACGAACACCACGCCGATCACGAGCAGCACGGCAATGAAGAGCGTGCGCTCGGTGTCGGCCACGGAGGCGCGCACGGACTCGGAGCGGTCGATCGCCACGTCCACCTTGATCGTGGCGGGCAGCGCGGCCTCGATGGAGGGCAGGCGCGCGCGGATCTGCTGCACCGTCTTCACGACGTTGCTGCCCGGCATCGGATAGACGATCACGAGCACGGAGGACTTGCCGTTGTAGAGGCCCGCGTTGCGGATGTTTTCGTTGGAGTCGATGACGGAAGCCACGTCGCGCAGGAACACGGGCGAGCCGTTGCGATAGGCGATCACCACGTCGCGAAACGGTGCGGCCTTGCTGATCTGGTCGTTCGAAGTCACCGTGTAGCGCTGGTTGCCCTGGTCGATATGGCCTTTCGCGCTGTTCGCGTTTGCCGCGCCTATGGAGGCGCGCACGTCTTCGAGGCCGATGCCGTAGCTGTTGAGCTTGCCCGGCTCCAGCTCCACGCGCACTGAGGGCAGCGCGCCGCCGCCCAGTGTGATCTGGCCCACGCCGTCCACCTGCGAGAGCTGCTGCTGGATGACCGAATCGGCGGAATCGTAGAGCTGCGCCTTGGTGAGCGTCTCGGAGGTGAGCGCGAGCACCATGATCGGCGCGCTCGCGGGGTTGTACTGGCGATAGGTCGGGTTGCTGCGCAGCGTGGTGGGCAGGTCGGCGCGCGCGGCCTGGATGGCCGCTTCCACGTCGCGCGCGGCGCCGTTGATGTCGCGGTTCAGGCCGAACACCACCACGATGAGCGACGAGCCCGTGTTGCTGATCGACGTGAGCTGGCTGACATCGGCGATGGTGCCGAGCCGGCGCTCCAGCGGCTCGGCCACGGTGGACGCCATGATGTCCGGGCTCGCGCCCGCCATGTTGGCCTGCACCACGATCACCGGGTAGGCGATGTTGGGCAGCGGCGCGACCGGCAGCCGGAAGAAGGCGAGCGTCCCCGAAATGAGGATCGCGATCGCGAGGAGTGAGGTCGCGACCGGCCGCCGGATGAAGAGCGCCGAGAGGTTCACGGCGTGCCCTCGGGCGCGGGTGGCGCGCCGGTGCCGGAGCCGCCGTCCGCGTCGCCGTCCGCGTGGCTTTCAGGCTTGCGCTTGCGGCCGAAGCGTTCGGCCAGCCGGTCGAAGAACAGATAGATCACGGGCGTCGTGAACAGTGTGAGCATCTGCGAAAGCGTGAGCCCGCCGATGATCGCGAGACCCAGCGGGCGGCGCAGCTCCGAGCCCGTGCCGCTGCCGAGCAGCATGGGCAGCGCGCCGAGCATGGCCGCGAGCGTGGTCATGAGAATCGGCCGGAAACGCAGCAGCGACGCTTCGAAAATCGCCTCGCGCGGCGGCTTGCCCTGCACGCGCTCGGCTTCGAGCGCGAAGTCCACCATCATGATGGCGTTCTTCTTGACGATGCCGATCAGCAGCACGATGCCGATGATGCCGATCACGTCCAGGTCCTTGCCCGCGATCATCAGCGCGAGCAGCGCGCCAATGCCGGCCGAAGGCAGCGTCGAAAGAATCGTGACCGGGTGCACATAGCTCTCGTACAGCACGCCCAGCACGATATACACGGCCACGAGCGCGGCAATCAGCAGATACACCTCGCTGGCAAGCGAATCCTCGAATGCCTGCGCCGCGCCCTGGAACGACGAGGTGATCGAGGGCGGCAGGTTCACCGCGGCCTCCGCTTTGCGCACGTCGCGCACGGCGGCGGAGAGCGACGCGCCATCGGCGAGATTGAACGAGATCGTGACCGAAGGGAACTGCGCGAGGTGGCTGATCATGAGCGGCGAGCGCGTGATGCTGATCTTCGCAATGCCCTTGAGCGGCACCTGGCCTTCGCTGCTCGTCTGGCTCGGCAGATAGAGGTCGCCGAGCGATTCGACCGTGGGCAGCGCCTCGGGCTTCGCCACCAGGATCACGCGGTACTGGTCCGACTGCTGGAAGATGGTCGAAACGATGCGCTGGCCCAGCGCATCGTAGAGCGCGTTGTCGATGGTCGCCGCGGTGATGCCGTAGCGCGCCGCGAGCTGGCGGTTCACTTCGACGTTCACGGAAAGGCCATCCGTGTTGAGGTCGCTCGTGACGTCGCGGATCGACGGGATCTGCTTCATGCGCGCGATGAGCGCGGGCACGTACTGCTCGAACGCGTCCTGGCTCGGCCCGCGCAGCACGAAGTTGTACTGGTTGCGCGAGACCGTGGTGTCGAGCGTGAGGTCCTGCTCGGGCTGGATGTAAAGGCGCACGCCTGCGACCTTCGCGACCGACTGCTGAATGCGCCGCCCGATTTCGTCGGCGGTTTCGGAGCGGTCGTCGTGCGGCTTCAGGTTGATGAGGAAGCGCCCGTTGTTGAGCGTGTTGTTGATGCCGTCGATGCCCACGTACGAAGTGAGCGAAACGACATCGGGGTCCTTGAGGATTTCCTCGGCCAGGGCGGACTGGCGCCGCACCATCGCCTGGTAGGAGATGGAGTTGTCGGCCACGCTGATGCCTTGCAGCACGCCCACGTCCTGCACCGGGAACAGGCCCTTCGGAATCACGACGTACAGCAGCCCGGTGAGCACCACCGTCACCACGAACACGACGAGCGTGAGCGTCTGGTGGTCGAGCACCCAGCGCAGGCCGCGCTCGTAGGCGTCGAGCGTCTTGTTGAACAGCCCTTCGCTGATGCGCTCGAAGCGGCTGGGGTGGCGCTCCGCCTGGGCGCGCAGGATGCGTGCGCACATCATCGGCACGACGGTGAGCGAGACCACGGCCGACAGCACGATGGTCACCGCGAGCGTGACGGCGAATTCGCTGAAGAGGCGTCCGATCACGCCGCCCATGAAGAGCAGCGGAATCAACACGGCGATGAGCGAGATCGTCAGCGAAAGAATCGTGAAACCGATCTGGCCTGCGCCTTTTAACGCCGCCTGCAAGGGTTTGTCGCCTTCCTCGAGGTAGCGCACGATGTTCTCGATCATCACGATCGAGTCGTCCACCACGAAGCCCGTGGCGATGATGAGCGCCATGAGCGAGAGGTTGTCGATCGAGTAGCCCAGCTCGTACATGATCGCGAGCGTGCCGATCAGCGAGACCGGCACCGAGATGCTCGGAATGATGGTGGCGGGCAGATTGCGCAGGAACACGAAGATCACGGCCACCACGAGTGCCACGGCGAGCACGAGTTCGAAGGCCGCGTCGCTCACCGAAGCGCGGATCACGCCCACGCTGTTCGACACCACCGTGACCTGCATGCCCGCGGGCAGCGCCGCTTCGAGCTGCGGCAACTGCCGCATGATCTGGTTGACCGTGGCGATGACGTTCGCGCCCGGCTGGCGCTGCACGTTCAGCACGATGGCGGGCGCCTTGTTGTACCAGGCGCCACGCTCCACGTCCTGCGCGGCCGTGGAGACGCGCGCCACGTCGCGCATGAACACGGGTGAGCCGTTCTCATAGGCAATGACGGTGTCTTCGTAGTCCTTCGGGTCCGAGATCTGGTCGTTCGAATTGATCGTGTAGTTGAGTTCGGGGCCGTCGAAGTTGCCCTTCGGGTTGCTCACGTTGACGTTGGCGAGCAGCGTGCGCAGGTCGTCGAGATTCAGGCCGTAGGCGGCAAGCTTCTGCGGGTCGGCTTCGACGCGCACGGCGGGCACGTTGCCGCCCGCCGTGGTGACGAGGCCCACGCCCGGCACTTCGGAAATCTTCGTGGCGAGACGGTTGTTGGCCGCGTCCTGCAACTGCGTGAGCGACATCGACTTCGACGTGACCGCGAGCGTGAGGATGGGCTGGTCGGCCGGGTTCACCTTGGCGTAGGTCGGCGGCGCGGGCAGGCCGCTCGGCAGGAAGCTGTTGGCCGCGTTGATGGCCTGCTGCACGTTCTGCTCGGCGACGTCGAGGCTCAGCGAGAGGTCGAACTGCAGCGTGATGACCGAGGCGCCCTCGGAGCTGTACGAGATCATCTGCTGCAGGCCCGGGATTTCGCCGAGCTGCACTTCGAGCGGCGCCGTGACCGTGGTCGCCATCACGTTCGGGCTCGCGCCCGGATAGAAGGTCTGCACCTGGATGGTGGGATAGTCCACCGCGGGCAGCGAGGAAACCGGCAGGAACTTCATCGCGACGAGGCCGATCAGCACCATCGCGATCATCAGGAGCGAAGTCGCGACTGGCCGCAGGATGAAGAGACGCGAAATATTCATCGGCGCTGGGTCCGGGGCTCAACCCGCGTGCGAGGCCGCGGCGCTCGCGTCGGAGGCGTTCGGCGCCGTGGCGCCGGGTTCGCTGGCCGCGCCCGGGGCGCTGCCATGGTGCGGCGCGCTGGCGGCGCCCGCGTGCGTGGCGGGCCTCGGCCCCGCGGGCTGGATCTTCGCGCCGTCGTTGAGGCGGTCGAGGCCGTCGGTCACGACATGCTGACCCTGCTGCAGGCCCGCGGAGATCACCGTGTAGCGGCCGTCGCTCGGGCCGAGCGTGACCTTGTGGACCGACACCGTGTTGTCGGCGTTCACGAGGTACACGTAGTCGCCGGGCGCGCCGGTCTGCACGGCGGGCGTCGGCACGAGCACGGCGTTTTGCAGCGTGTCGACGAGCAGCCTCACGTTGACGAACTCGTTGGGAAAGAGCGCCTCGTTGTCGTTGGGCACGCTCGCGCGCAGCGTGACCGTACCGGTGGCCGTGGCCATCTGGTTGCTGAGCGCGAACAGCGTGCCGGTGGCGATCTGGCGGGTGTTGTCGCTGCTGAACACGGTGATCGGCAGTTGCGCGCCGGCGTTGACGCGCTCGAGCACGCTGCCGAGCGAGGTCTGCGGGATGGCGAACTGCACGGTGGTGGGCTTGATCGTCGTGATGACGGCAATGCCCGTGGAGCTTGACGAAGTCACGTAGTTGCCCGGGTCGACGAGCCGCAGGCCCACGCGCCCCGACACCGGCGCCGTGATGCGGCAATAGATCAGATCGAGCTCGAACAGCCTGACGTTCGCCTTGTCGGCCTGCACCGCGGCTTCATACTGCTTGACGAGGAACTGCTGGTCGCTGTAGGTCTGCGCGGCGATCGACTGCTTTGCGTTCAACTGCGTATAACGCGCGAGGTCGGCGCGCGCCTGCGCCAGCAGGGCCTGGTCCCTGGCGAGCTGCGCGAGCGCCTGCTCCTTGCTGATCTCGTACTGGCGCGGGTCGATCTGGGCGAGGAACTGCCCCTTCACGACGTCCTGGCCTTCCTTGTAGCCCACCTCGGTGAGGTAGCCGCTGATTTGCGGCAGAACCGTGACAGTCGCGAGAGGCGTGACGGTGCCGAGCGCGTTGAGCGTCACGGGCATGGGGCCGAGCGTGGCGGCGGCCACGGTCACGACCTGGGGCGTAGCGCCGTGCTCCGTCTTCTTGTTGCGCATGATGTGCACGACCACGAGCACGATCAGCACGATCACGACGATGGCGAGAACGAGCGGCCCGAGGCGGCGGCGCTTCGGCGCCTGCGGGGGCGGTGAGGGCGGCGGCGGTGGCGGCGGGGGTGGCTGGGGCGCGGGTTGCGTCTGCGGGACGTCGCTCATGCCTGCCTCCAGGAGGTCGGACCACCGCGCGAGGCGGTGCGGAGAAACGAAGTCGGCGCGCTCAACGGCTTGGCCGCCGCGAAATGCTGCCGGTGACTGTCGAGTTGCTGCATACGCATTCTCATGATTGTTATGCCGTCGAAGCCGTGCCCCGCCGTGCAGCGAAGGCCGAGACTCGCAGTCTAACCAACTCGTGCGCCAATTTCGAAACGTTAGTGATTTGTAAGGTTTTCGGGCGTTTACAGCGGGCGGGTGGGGTGAGCGGAGAGCATCGGCCGCGGTGTGCAATGCATCGCAGAAATGCTTGTTTGCGTGCGCGGCTTCGACTGTCTAGATTGGAAGGGGTCAACGCCTCGCAAGGAGTCCGCAATGTCGAAGCTGTCGATGCTGGCCGTGCCGGCGTGGTTCACGCGGCGCGGCCGGGCGAACCGGCCGCCGCCCACGCCACAAGCCGATGAGCCCGAACTGCGCGACGCGTCGCGCGAAACCGAGCAGCTCGAGCGAATCGCCACTTATGCACGGGCCGGTTACTTCAATATGGGCTATACGCCCGACATGTTTCCGCTAGTGGGCGATCTGCCGCCGCATTGAGCCGCGCCACACGTCTACGCGCGCATTACTGCGCCGCGCTTTCCTGGGCGAAACCCGCTGGGCCGCCAAGGGTGCCGGCGGGCCGGAACTCGCTGGGCGGCACGCCCAGTTCGCGGCGGAACATGTCGCTGAAGCTGCTGGGCAGATAGCCCAGCATGCGCGCCACCGCGCTCACGGGCTCGCCCTCCGCGAGGCGCGACACCGCGAGTGCGAGCTGTACCTGGCGGCGCCACTCCGCAAACCCCATGCCAAGCTCGCGCGTGAAGAGCCGCGAGAGCGTGCGCACGCTCGCGCCCACCGATGCCGCGTGCTGTTCGAAGCCGATATCGGCCGACGGGTTGTCGATCACCGCGCGGCACAGCGTGGCCAGGCGGCGGTCGGACGCGTCGGGCAGCGGGATGCGTAGCGTGGAGCGCGGCGCGTGGGCGAGTTCGAGCGACGCGAGGCGATAGGCTGCGTCGAGCCAGGCGTCGTCTTCGCGCGCGCGTTCCGCGAGGCCCGTGATGAGTTCGCGCAGCAGGCCGTTGACCTCGAACACTTCGCACCGCTCGCTCAGGTGCCGGCTGTCGCGCTCGTGCAGATAGAGATTGCGCATCTCGACGGCGCTCAGCATGTGAATGGCGTGCTGCGTGCCGGGAGGCAGCCACACGGCGCGCTGCGGCGGCGCGACGAGCGCTTCGCGCTCCACCTCGACCCACATCACGCCGGAGACGGCGTAGAGCACCTGCGCCCACGTATGCGTGTGCGGCTCGATCTGGAGGCCGCGTGGGTAGCGGCGTGCGAGCGAACGGCCGCGCCCGGGCTCGTCGTCGAGTTCGGGCGGCGCGGCTTGGGGCATGGGGGGCTCCGGGGGAATTGCGGGGGTGGTGAGCGTTCCGCGACATTATCCGCTCTGCCTGGTCGTGGCCGCTTGTCTTCTGGCACCCGATTCGACGACGCGCCCTTTATCGACCTGATAGACGCGATCTGCCATTTCCAGCAACGCTTCACGATGCGTAATTGCGATGATCGTGGGAACGCGACGGCGTACCTGTTCCAGCACACGCGCCTCGCGGGACGGATCCTGTGAAGAGGTTGGCTCATCGAGGACGATGACTGAAGTGTGGCGCGCAAGTGCGCGGCCCAGCGCGATACGTTGCCTTTCGCCGCCGGAAAGCGCTCGACCCTGTACGCCGACGATGACATCGAGCACGTTGCCGCCCGACTCGCCGGCGAGTCCTTGCATTCCAGCGCGCAGACCAGCGCCAGCAACTGCTCGTCGGAAGGCGGGTCAGCACAGCCGAAAGCAAGATTTTCACGGAGCGTTCCGCTGAGGATCAGCGGATTTTGCGGAACGACAGCGACAGTCCGCGATATCGAAGCTGGAGAGAGTGTAGAAACGTCGACGCCATTCAACTCGACCCGCCCGCGTTCGGGGCGCACGAGGCCGAGCATCAGATTGATGAGTGTCGACTTTCCGTTTCCAGATGCTCCGATCAGGACGGTTACCTCGCCTCGATTCGCGATAAGGTTGGCTCCGCGAAAAATCGCTCGTGTTCCGAATGAAATATCGACGTCCGACAAGGCATAAACGGGGTTCGCGTCAAGTGCAATTGCGACCTCGACGCCACCCGGCTCGGGCGGCAGTGCAAGGATGCCGAGGCCTTCGTGCAAGGCAAGCTGACTTCTGCGCAGATCGGAAAGTGAAGCAGCGAGGCCCGTGAATGGCGCGGTCAGCGCCACGACATAACCGGTAATCATCACAAAATCGCCAATGCGGAAAACGCCGCGCGTGACCGCTGTCGCCGCGACGATCGTGAAGATCGTCAGCACGAGTCCGGTGAAAAACGCTTGCGCTGCAAGCAGCAGCGCAAGCCGCGCATTGCCGTGCGAAATTTGCGCGACATAACGGGCAAGGATGCGGTCGAGTCCGGCTTCTTCGCGCTCATAGGCGTTGTTCAATTTGATATCCAGCATAAAGCCCAGCCGTTCCACCAGATGGCTGGAGAGAAGATTCGAGCCATCGAAAATCTGGGCGTGTGCGCCTTTCGTTTTCGCAGCGAGCCTCCACGTCGCCGCGAACAGCGCGCCGATTGCGCCGACGAACGCAGCAGCAAATGCGAGATTGGTCACACGCCAGAGAATCGATGCGGTGACAACGAGCTGGAAGAGCGCCGGCACTATTACCCAGAAGAGCGTAAATGTGATTGCACTGAAAGCGGTGCGGCTCCTGGCGATGACCGATACCATCGCGCCAGGATCGATCGTCGCGAGCCGGGCGTATTCGACGCGAATGAGATGCGCATAATAGGCTTTCTGAAACGCGGCGTCGGATCGGGCAAGCGTGGCGGATGAGAATATGGTTTTGATCCACTCTGAGACGCGTGCTGCGGTCCAGCACAGGCCGTAGACGCCCGCGAGCGTGACGGCTGCTCCCCCGAAGCCAGGGGCGCGCTCGACCGAGAGCGCATTGGTGCTTTCTCGCAAGAGCCACGGCACTGCACTTTCGAGAGCGACGACGGCGATCATGATCAGCGTTGCCGCAGCAAAGCGAGCGGGAAGTGCCTTGTCGTGGCTAACGGCAATCCGGTACGCGGCGATGTATTCGCGTACCAACTCCAATGGAAACGACATGCGGGCCTCTGGCAATTCAATGTTGTAGTACAGGAATGAGTCGGATCCTGAAAATTCGATCTCTCTTATTTTGATGTTGGGGCATGCGCTTTGAAACAGATTCACGATCGGTCATTGACGCACCTCGATTGTTGATCGCGTAGTCCGCTTTCTGAAGAAGCGAAGATTGTCGCCAGGCCGCGCGTTGTCCGACGCTTTTTTGCGCACGTGCGGCGCGCGCAGGTAAGATAGGGCGACCTACCGCGCCACGCTGCCCGCTTTCGCTCCCATGAACGCAACCGATCCCGCACTGCAAGACGAAGCCCCGCTCGGCCTCTACACGCGCGGCGCCGGCCGCGCGCGCGAATGGTGGCGTGTCTCGCCTTCAGAACGCGCGCACATGTACCGCATCGAGCATGGTCAGGGCGAGGACGGTGGAGTCGACATCGACACCGAAATCGATCTCGACAATCTCGAAGCGAAGCTGCTCAAGTGGCGACGCGAGGGCTTCGTATCCGAAGCGCAGCGCGCCGACGAAGCGCGAGCCACACAGGCGGGCAGCACATTTTCCGCAGCCTTGCAGCGGGCCGTCGAAGCGGCGCGCGAGGCCAAAGCGACCCAAGCCAGGCCGCAGACCCACACGCCCGCCGTACAGATCGGCACTGTGGATCTGCCGCGCGGCGAGCCAAACGCGCTGGTGCCGCGCATCAACGCGGCCTACCTTTTCACCGAGCGCGGCAACGACATCGTTCAGGACATCGTAGAAAATCGCCGCGTCATGCTGATCGGCCATACGGGTTCGGGCAAGACGAGCTTCATCGAGCAGGTGGCGGCGCGCGCGGACTATGGCGTGCTGCGCGCGAATATGAACGGCCAGACCACCATAGGCGACTTCGTCGGCTTCTGGACCGTGAAGGGCGGCGAGACGATCTGGGTGGACGGCGTGCTGCCCGTGGCGATGCGCGAGGGCTACTGGCTCATCATCGACGAGCTCGATTTTGCCGAGCCGTCCATTCTGGCCGTGCTCACCGCCGTGCTGGAACCGAACGGCCGCCTTCTGCTCAAGGAGCGCGGCAACGAAATCGTCGAGCCGCATCCGTCGTTCCGCCTCTTCGCCACCGCGAACGCCGCGGGCGCGATGAGCGCGTACCGCCATCTGTACCAGGGCGCGAACCTGCTCAACGAGGCGTTTCTCGACCGCTGGCGCGTCTACCTGTTCGACTATCTCTCACTTGAAGAGGAAACCGAAGTATTGCTGCGCACGCTGCCCGTGCTCACGCGGCCGCTCGCGCGCACACTCGCCGCCATCGCCGCCGACTGCCGGGCCGCGTTCGCCCGCGAAGATCTCGCGAGCGCGTTCTCCACGCGTCGCCTGATCGACTGGGCCGAACTCATGCTGCGCACCGGCGATGTCGAACGCGCAGCGGGGCCGGCGATCTACGCGAAGGTCAGTGCGGACGATGCGGCGCTCATCCGCAGCGTCATCCGGCATCACGTGATCTTCGACGCGTGAGCGCGGAGGCGCCTGTGGCCAGCTTGCAGGACGAAACACAGAGTTTGACGGCGAGCGCCGATCCCGCGGGCGGGCTCGGCCGCCTCGCGCGGGTGCTGACCGGCGACTCGCGCGTAAGCGTGACGTTCGGCGCCGGTGAGCCGCGCATTGAAGGCGAACGTTTCGTGCTGCCCGCGCGCCTCGCGGGTGAGGGCGCGAATGAAGCCGCACTGCTCGGCGCGCTCGATTTGCTGGCGGCGCGCCATTGCTACAGCGAGGCGGCGCGTCTGGATACGCCGCAAGCCGGCGTGACGGGACGCATTGCGCAGGCGATCGAGGACCGTCGCGTGTTCGCGCAATTAGCGCGGGCATTCCCGGGCGCGCAACGCTACGCGCAAAGCTGGCGTATGCAGCGCGGCGAGGCCGTCGCGCGACGCTGGTCGAAACTGGCGTGGCGCGAACGCCTTGCCTGGGCGATCGAGCGTACGCTGTGGGACGAAGCGCCGGGCGTGCTCGAGCGCGATGCCGCGGCGTTGGCCGCCGCGCTGCGCGCGATCGACGCTCCGCTCGACGCGGCCCGCGCGAGCCAGTCGACACGCGCCAGCGTGAGCGCCGCCGCGGCGATCGTAGCGGGCGTACGCTCGCTCGCGTCGCGCGGCGCGAACAACATGATGCAGACGGCGGGCCCGTCCGAAGGGCTCGACGACGAATCGGCGCGGCTCGCGCAGGCGATGGACGCATTCGGCGAGGACGACGACATCGAACCGGCGGGCGGCGCCGCGCAGCCCGATGACGCCCGCGAAGGCGACGACGGCGCCTCGGCACGTGCGAGCGCCGAGTCCGATTCCGCCTCCGGCTCAACGCTCTCCGAAGCGGATGCGCCGCACGCCGCCGCCACGAATTGCAGCCTCGCGCCAACGCGGCCACGTTTGTCGATCCCGCTGACCGCGGCCTACGACACCGTCACCGATCTCACGGGCCGCGGCGACGCTGCCGCCTGGCGCAAGCTGCGCGCCCTGGCGCGCGCGGAGACCGGTGCGCTCAAGGCCCAGCTCGAGCGCGTGCTCAAGGCCGACGAACACACGCACTGGAAGCGCGAGCAGGAGCGCGGCGAGATCGACCGCGCGGCGCTCGCGCGGCTCGCCGCCTCGCGCGGCTACCGCACGCCGTTTCGCGTGGCGCGTCATGCGAGCGGGCGCGACACGGTCGTCACGCTGCTGCTCGATCTGAGCGGCTCGATGGCGGGCCGCAAGATCGAGCTGGCGCGGCTGTGTGCGGCGGCGCTCGCCGACGCGCTCACGCAGCTCGCCTTCGATTCGGAAGTGCTCGGCTACAGCTCGATCGAAGCGCCGGAACTGCGCGCGCGCTATGAGCGCGAGCGCGCGGCCGGCGCCGATCTGCGGGCCTATAACCGCTTCGTCGAGCGGCTGGATCTGCGTGTGTTCAAGCGCTTCGATTCGCGCGACCTGAGCGGACTCGCGGCCATCGAGTGCGGCCACGAGAATCCCGACGGCGAAGCGCTCGCCTGGGCGGCGGCGCGGCTCGCGCAGCGCAAGGCGCGCCGGCGGCTGCTTTTCGTCCTCTCGGACGGCTATCCTTCGACGAGCGACGGCGACCCGGCGGTGTTGCGCAGCGACCTGCTCGCGCGCGTGCAGGCGGTCAGGGAGCAGGGCATCGAGCTGGTTGGCATCGGCATCCTGGACGACGCCGTCGAGGCGTTCTATCCGGATGCCGTGGTCGTGCGCAAGCTGCACGAGCTGCCTGCCACCGCGTTCGCGACGCTGAGCCGCCTGCTCGCGGGCCGGCCGCACTGAAACCGTGCGGGCAACGCAGCGGCAGGAGCAGCGGCGCATTCCTTGCCGGACTGGGCGCATTGCGCTAACTTGAGCAGGGCAGGCGTACCGCCGCTTGCCACCCCATCCACTGACGAATAGATACAGGTCATGCCAGGCCGCGATTACCGACCCGTGGATTACGACCGCCTCTACTACCGGCTCGATCTGGAGCCGGGGGCGAGCGAGGCGGACATCAAGCATCACTATCGCCATCTCGCGCAGATCCTGCATCCCGACAAATGGCGGCACCCCACGGCCGCCTCGATGCGCTGGGCCGACGACCAGTTCAAGCGCGTCAAGGAGGCGCGTGAGCTGCTCGAGGCGTACTGGTCCGTGCATCGTGCGCCGCCGGTGAGCCGCGCCGCACTGAGCGTCGCGCAGGCCGACGAACTGCATGCGCAGATGCAGGCGCTGCTGGCCCAGCGCGAACGCGTGCGCGCCGAGCTGGACGGGCTGCGCGCCGAGCGCACGCGTACCCTCGACGAGCTCCAGCGTATGCGGATCGAACGCGACTCGCTGCACGGCGAGCTCACGGGGCTGCGCGACGAAGCCGATGTCGCGCAGCAAGGCGAGCCGCAGGGCGCAACCGCGGCCGAAACCGATGACGTACAGGTGCGTTCAGGCGGCGTGCGCGATTTCCTGTTTGCGAAATTCGACGACCCGTCGCGGGGCTGGCTGCTGACGCTTTCCGCGAGCGTGTTCGCGTGCATCGTAATCTTCGTTGCCGCGCACTGGATCGCGGGCTTGCTGCTCGCGCCCATTGCGCGCTTCGAGGTGGGCCGCTGGCTCACGCATATTCTGCAGTGGGCGCTCGTGGCGGGCGGCGTGGTGCTCACGTTCGGCTGGGGCTGGTCGCAGCGCACGCTGTATCGCGCCGGGCGTGCCGGGCGCGAGCACCCCGTGGCCTTGCCCACCGATGAAACGCGCCTGCGCGTGAGCGCGGCGCTGCGTCACGAGGCGCACTACGGAGCGGAGTGGAGCATCGAATCGTACGAGGCCGCACCCGACGATACGCAATTCGCGCTGCGTGCGGTCATACGCTTTTCGCCTGGTTCGCAAACGGCCACGCGGCGCCACATGGTGGCGTTCCGCTGCCGGGCGCACACGACCGGCGCCGCGCAGACGGCGCTCGCGTACGACTTCTCCGTGGCGGCGCCCACGTGGTGGCTGGTTCCCGCCGCGCGCGTGGTGCGCGACCTGCGCAAGCGGCTCGACGCCGATCTCGGCGCGCCGCGCTGAAGCGACATCGCTTTCAATCGACGACGAAGAGCTTCGCACCCGTGCGCGTGTACGACTGGTGCGCCTCGGCGTTGTCGCCCACCTGATAGCTCATGCCGGACGTGAGGACGAACTTGCGCCCGTCGTCGAGGGTGGTTTCGAGTTCGCCTTCGAGGCAGAACAGAATGTGCCCCTTCTTGCACCAGTGATCCGCGAGGTAGCCCGGCGAATACTCGACCATGCGCACGCGGATCGGGTCGGCCTCGTCGCCGAAAAAACGCGTGCGCCAGGTGGCCATGCCCGTTTCCCCTTTGTGTTGCGTGGGCTCGACGCTGGACCAGCCGG
This sequence comes from Paraburkholderia sp. EG286A, assembly GCF_040965375.1. Classification (NCBI taxonomy): domain Bacteria; kingdom Pseudomonadati; phylum Pseudomonadota; class Betaproteobacteria; order Burkholderiales; family Burkholderiaceae; genus Paraburkholderia; species Paraburkholderia sp. EG286A. Next base: position 352,038 of record NZ_JBFRCB010000005.1, on the reverse strand, counting down.
TGGTGCCGAAGCGAAATGCATCCATTTTCATGCGGTTTTCTCCTTGTGCGTGACGTCAGAGTGTAGCTGAGCGCGCTCACGCATCGTCGTCGTCCGCCACGCGTTCCCGTTCGTCCACGCGCTTCATGTTGTCGAGCAGCTTCAGCAGATAGTGCAGCGTGTGCGTCATGTCGTCCGACGAAAAATTGTCCAGCACGGCTTCGTAGTACGCCTCGATTTTCGGCGTGGCCTGCGAAACCCATAGCTTGCGGCCCGGCCCGGTCATGCAGACGAGGCGCGAGCGGCGATCGCGCGCGTCCGCCTGGGTGCTCACGTGACCGTCGCGTTCCATCCGGCTGATCAGACCCGAGAGATTCTGGCGGCTCACCATCAGATAGCGCGCGAGGTCGCCCACGCTCATCCCCGGCTGGGCTTCCGGGCGCGAGAGCGCGCCGAGCACGGCCCATTGCTGCGTGGTCAAACCCTCGGCCTCCACGGCGCGCGTGCCGGTTTTATGCAACATGTTTGCGCATTGGTAGAGCCGGAAGAACAGCCGGTTGGCAAGATCGAAGCGGCTTGAATCCTGAATTTTTGGTGTTTTAGGCAAGGGTTTCTCCTGGTGCTTCCACGCTTGTCTTCGATCTGGGTGTTACCTAGTATACGTCAACATATTGACGTAATTCGCGGTGAGGCCAAAAGGCGGCCCCAGCGTCGAAGGCGTCTATGGTACTGCTCAACCGAATGGAGGATCGCGGTGCGAAAACTCGAAGGCAAGACGGTCGTGGTGACGGGCGGTGGCGGCGGCATCGGCGGGGCGACCTGCCGGCGCTTCGCGGCCGAGGGCGCGCGCGTGGCGGTGCTGGATCTGTCGCTCGACGCGGCGCTGAAGGTGGCCGATGAGATTCACGAAAAGGGCGGCCAGGCGCTGGCGCTGCGTTGCGATATCACGAACCGCGCTGAGGTGGAAACGGCGCTCGAGCAAGTGCAAGCGCAGCTCGGTCCCGTGGATGTGCTCGTGAACAATGCGGGCTGGGACGTTTTCCGCCCGTTCACGAAGACCGAACCGGCGCAGTGGGACAAGCTCATCGCCATCAATCTCACGGGCGCGCTGCACATGCATCACGCGGTGCTGCCCGGCATGGTCGAGCGCAAGCGCGGTCGCATCATCAACATCGCCTCGGACGCCGCGCGTGTGGGCTCGTCGGGCGAAGCGGTCTACGCGGCGTGCAAGGGCGGTCTCGTGGCGTTTTCGAAAACCATTGCACGTGAGCATGCGCGCCACGGCATCACCGTGAACGTGGTGTGTCCGGGCCCGACCGACACCGCGCTCTTCGCCGAATACAAGGAAGGCGCGGGCAACCCCGAAAAGCTGCTGGAAGCGTTCCAGCGCTCCATTCCGCTCGGCCGCATCGGGCAGCCCGACGATCTGCCCGGCGCGATCGTGTTCTTCGCGAGCGACGACGCGAACTACGTCACGGGCCAGGTGCTGAGCGTATCGGGCGGCCTGACCATGGCGGGCTAACGGCGACGAACACGCGCTCTATCGACTACGCAACATCAAAGGCATCGATCATGAACTACGAAGACATTCTCTACGAAGTGCGCAACGGCGCGGCATGGATCACCATCAACCGGCCCGACAAGATGAACGCGTTTCGCGGCCGCACCTGCGATGAGCTGATTCACGCGATCAACAAGGCGGGCTACGACCGCGAGATCGGCGCGATCGTCCTTGCGGGCGCGGGCGACAAGGCGTTCTGCACGGGCGGCGACCAGTCCGCGCACGCGGGACAGTACGACGGACGCGGCACGATCGGCCTGCCGATCGAAGAGCTGCACACGGCGATTCGCGACGTGCCTAAACCCGTGATCGCGCGCGTGCAGGGCTATGCGGTGGGCGGCGGCAACGTGCTGTGCACGATCTGCGATTTCACCATTGCTTCGGAAAAGGCCGTGTTCGCGCAGGCGGGCCCGAAGGTCGGCTCGGTCGATCCGGGTTACGGCACGGCGTTTCTCGCGCGCGTGGTGGGCGAAAAGAAGGCGCGTGAAATCTGGTATCTGTGCCGCCGCTATCCGGCTGCCGAAGCGCTGGCCATGGGCCTCGTGAACGCGGTCGTGCCGCACGATCAGCTCGACGCGGAAGTGCAGAAGTGGTGCGACGAGATCATGGAAAAGAGCCCCACGGCCATTGCGATCGCCAAGCGCTCGTTCAATATGGACACCGCGCATCAGGCGGGCATTGCCGGCATGGGCATGTATGCGCTCAAGCTCTACTACGACACGGAAGAATCGCGCGAGGGCGTGCGCGCGTTCCAGGAAAAGCGCAAACCCGAGTTCCGCAAGTACGCCAAATAACGGCGTCTCCATGACGATCAGGATGGCGAATGAATAGAGCAGGCCGCTTCAAGGAGACACCATGAATCCGTATATCGACGAAGACCTCGCCGCGCTCGGCGAGCACGCGCGGCGCTTTGCACAAGGGCGCGTCGCGCCTGGCTTCATCGAGCGAGACACCACACGCGTGCTCGATCGCGGCCTCATGCGCGAAATGGGCGAGATGGGCTTCATCGCGCCGGAATTGCCGGAGCAGTACGGCGGCCAGGGCCTGGGCTGCCTGGCCGCGGGGGTGATCCACGAGGAGATTGCGCGTGCGGACCTGAGCCTCTCGTACATCAACCTGCTTGCCTCGCTCAACGGGCAGATCCTCGCCAAGCACGCCGCGCCCGAGATTGCGCGCCCGTGGCTCGAACGCCTCACGCAGGGTCGCGCGCTGCTTGCCATCGCGCTCACAGAACCGCGCGGCGGTTCGGATGCCGCGAACCTGCGGCTGAAAATGGAGCGCGTGGGCGACCACTACGTCCTCAACGGCGAGAAAACCTCGATTTCGGCCGCCGATCAGGCCGACGCCGCCGTGGTGTTCGCGCGCACCGGCAGCGTGGCAGATGGCGCGCGCGGCGTCTCGGCCATCCTCGTGCCGATGGACCTGCCGGGCGTGACGCGCAATCGCTTCGACTGCCACGGGCAGCGCGCGATCGGGCGCGGTTCGATCTTCTTCGAGAACGTGCGCGTGCCGGTGGACCACCTGCTGGGCGACGAGGGCAAGGGCTTCGTTCAGGTGATGCAGGGCTTCGACTTTTCGCGCGCGTTGATCGGTCTGCAGGTGCTCGCCGTGGCGAGCGTGAGCCTCGAAGAAACGTGGGAGTACGTCGCCCAGCGCGAAGCCTTCGGCAAGCCGCTCTCTGCGTTCCAGGGCGTGTCGCATCCGCTCGCCGAATACGCCACCCAGGTGGAGGCGGCGCGCCTGCTGTGCCTGCAAACGCTGTGGCTCAAGGACCGTGGACTGCCGCATACGGCCGAAGCGGCCATGTGCAAGTGGTGGGGGCCGAAGCTCGCCTACGACGTAGTGCACCAATGCCTGCTTTCGTTCGGGCACGGCGGCTACGACCGCGGGCCGCTCGAACAGCGCCTGCGCGACGTGCTCGGCTTCCAGATCGGCGACGGCACGGCCCAGATCATGAAGACCATCATCGCGCGCTCGAACGCGGGCCGCGACGCGGTGCCGGCATGATGCGCGCCGCCTGCGACGTTTCCTGCAACGCCACGGGAGGCTGCACATGGAGTTCGACGCGGTACTGATCGGGCCGCGCCGCGCGCGCGAGGACGCAAGGCGCTGGTGGCCCGGGCGCACCATCAACGACGAGCTGGACGCCTGCGTGGCCGAATGTCCGGCGAAGATCGCGCTCACGGCGGTACGCATCGAGGAAGGCGAGACCACGCGCTTCACCTACGCGCAGATGGCGCGTATGGCGGACCGCATCGCCGTGGGCCTGGCCAGGCTCGGCGTCGCAAAGGGCGACGTGGTCTCGATGCAACTGCCGAACTGCTGGCAGTTCACGTTGCTCTATCTCGCGTGCTCGCGCATCGGTGCGGTGCTCAATCCCCTCATGCCGATCTTTCGCGAGCGCGAGTTGTCGTTCATGCTCAACCATGGCGGCAGCAAGGTGATGATCGTGCCGCAGCGCTATCGAGGCTTCGACTACGAGGCCATGCTGCGCGCGTTGCGGCCTGAACTCCCTGCCTTGCAGCACGTGGTGGTCGTGGGCGCAACGAATGAAGGCGAGCCGGCGCGCAACAGTTTCGAAGCGCTCCTGAGCGGCCCGCGCTGGGAAGAGGCGAGTGACGCCGAAGCCATCCTCACGCGCAATCGCCCAGGCCCCGACGACGTGACGCAGCTGCTCTACACCTCCGGCACGACGGGCGAGCCCAAGGGCGTGATGCACACGGGGAATACGCTGTTTTCGAACATCTTCCCGTATGCGCAGGCCATGCGTCTCGGCCGCGACGACGTCGTGCTGATGGCCTCGCCGATGGCGCATCAAACCGGCTTCATGTATGGCCTCATGATGCCCATTGCATTGCGGGCGAGCGCCGTCCTGCAGGACGTATGGCAGCCCGAGGCGGCGCTTGCGCTGATCGCACAGGAACGCGCGACGTTCACGATGGCGTCCACTGCGTTCCTCGGCGATCTCGCCAACGCGGCCGTCGAGACGGACACGCGCGTGCCGACGCTGCGCACGTTCTTGTGCGCGGGCGCGCCCATTCCCGGCGCGCTGGTCGAGCGCGCACGCATGGCGCTGGGGGCGAAGATCGTCTCCGCGTGGGGCATGACGGAGCTGGGCGCGGTGACGCTCACGCATCTGGACGACGATGACGAACGCGCCTCTACGACCGATGGCGCGCCGCTGCCGGGCGTGCAAGTGAAGGTGGTCGACGAGAACGATCACGCGCTGCCGCCGAACGTAGCGGGCCGGCTCTTCGTGCGCTCCTGCTCGGGTTTCGGCGGCTACCTCAAGCGCGCGCATCTCAACGCGACCGATGCGCAAGGCTGGTTCGACACGGGCGACCTCGCGATCGTCGACGCGCGCGGCTACATCCGCATCAGTGGCCGCAGCAAGGACGTGATCATCCGCGGTGGCGAGAATATTCCCGTGGTGGAGATCGAATCGCTGCTCTACCGGCATCCCGCCGTGGCACAGGTGGCGATCGTCGCGTACGCGGACGAGCGGCTGGGCGAGCGTGCCTGCGCCGTGGTGGTGGCGAGGCCCGGCGAGGCGGTCGATCTGCCTTCGCTCGTCGGCTTTCTCAAGTCGCACAGGGTTGCCGTGCAGTACCTGCCCGAACGCCTATGGCTGCTCGACGCCATGCCGACCACGCCCGCAGGCAAGGTGCAGAAGTTCCGTTTGCGCGACATGCTGCGTGAAGCCGATGTCAGAGAAGCCGCCGGAACATCCAGTAAAGACCGGCAGCAAGCGCAATCGAAGCAGGCAACGTGAGCACCCACGCAAGCACGAGGTTGCGCACGGTCGCCCACTGCAGGCCGGAGCCGTTCGCGGCCATCGTGCCGGCCACGCCCGAAGCGAGCACGTGCGTGGTCGACACCGGCAAGCCGTAGACATCGGCCATGCCGATCGTGATCATCGCGACCGCTTCGGCCGAGGCGCCCTGACCGTAGGTGAGATGCTGCTTGCCGATCTTTTCGCCCACCGTCACGACGATGCGCTTCCAGCCCACCATCGTGCCGAGACCGAGCGCGAGCGCCACGGCCACCTTCACCCAGGTCGGAATGAACTTGGTCGAGTGGTCCATCTGCTTGCGGAAGGTGTCGAGCACGTTAACGTCAGCGGGAGACATCTCCGGTGCCTTCGCCTTCTGCATCAGGCGGATCGCTTCGCTCGCCACGTACATGTTGTTGCGCACGTTGTCGACGATCGCGTCGGGCACCGTCGCCATCGAGCCGGACAAGGCGACCTGGTCGGCGATCGTGTCGGTGAGCTGGCGCAGCGCGGGCAGCGTGGCGGGCGTGAGCTGGCGTGTGCGCACGAATGCCTCGACCTCGGCGCGCGCGTTGTCGGGCGGCGCGCCGTGCGCGTATCGGCCGAGCGTTGCGGATGCCTCGCGCGCCACGACCACGAACGCCGTGGTTTGCTCGGGCGTGACGGCCTTGTTGAGGGCATAGGCGGTCGGCACGACGCCGATCAGGATCAGCATGATGAGGCCCATGCCCTTCTGGCCGTCGTTCGAGCCGTGGGCGAACGAAACGCCGGTGCAGGTGAGGATGAGCAGGATGCGGATCCAGAGCGGCGGCGCCTGGTTGGCTTTGGGCTCGGCATAGAGCGCGGGCACGCGCACGAGCAGCTTGAGCACGAGGAGCAGCAACCCGGCCATGACGAAGCCGACCACGGGCGAGAACAGCAGCGCCTTGCCCACGCCCGCCGCCTGGTCCCAGTCCACGCCGCTCGTGCCCGAAGGCCCGCTGATGAACTGGTTCATGATCCCCACGCCGATGATCGAGCCCACGAGCGTATGCGAACTGGATGACGGCAAGCCGAAATACCAGGTGCCGAGGTTCCAGACGATCGCGGCGAGCAAGAGGGCGAACACCATGGCGAAGCCGGCGCCGCTGCCCACCTGGAGGATGAGTTCCACCGGCAGCAGCTGCAGGATGCCGAACGCGACTGCGCCGCTGGAGACGAGCACGCCGATGAAATTCCACGCGCCCGACCACGCCACGGCGAGATGCGGATCGAGTGAGTTCGTGTAGATGACGGTGGCGACGGCGTTGGCGGTGTCGTGAAAGCCGTTCACGAACTCGAAGCCGAGCGCGATGAGGAGCGCTAGCCCGAGCAGGATGAAGGGCAGCGCCGAGCTTTCGCGTACGGCGCGCAAATCAACGACGAGATGATCGATTACGTAAATCGCCCCGGCCGCAATGATGGCGAGAAATAGGGCGATGCCAATACCGCGGCGGCGTGCGCTCGGCGCGCGGTACGGGGACAAGGGTATGTCCGGCATGAAAGCGTGGCTCTGATCAATCCGCTTGGGGAGGCGCCTCGGCGCAGCGTATGCGGGTTCGCAAACGTGCGTGGCGCGATGCCGCGCCGGCATGCTGAAAGAGCGATGCTGACGAGACGACGCAGTGTCGCACAATTGACAGAAATCAGACATGGACGTGTCGCCGCACCGGTCCGCGCGCGGGCGCGCTTTTGTGACTTCTCACAATCACCTTATCCGCTTTCCCAGTTCTCCCGGCGCGGCCAAGCCCGTAGCATGGGCGTGAAACGCGGCACCTCGCATACAAGCCGCGCATTGATTTCATGGAGACGAACGTGTCGAAAGCCCCCTGGCTCGCCAGCTATGGCGAGATTCCCGCTACCATCGATGCCGATCGGCATCCGTCGCTCGCGCATATGTTCGTCGAGGCGATGCGCGAACATGCGCACCGGCCGGCATTGCGCGCGGGCGATACGACGCCGGGCGACGCTTCGCCGGGCGACGCCTCGCTCAGCTACGCCGACGTCGATCGTCTCTCGCGCGATTTCGCGGCGTATCTGCAGCACGCGGGCGTGAAGAAAGGCGACCGCGTCGCCGTGATGTTGCCGAACCTGCTCGCGTTTCCCATTGCACTGATCGGCATCGTGCGGGCAGGGGCGGTGCAGGTGAACGTGAATCCGCTCTATACGCCGCGCGAGCTTCAGCACCAGCTGGCGGATTCGGGCGCGCAAACGCTCGTGGTGTTCGATGGGGCGCTGCCGACGTTCGATGCGATCAAGGCGAATACGGCCGTCAACACCGTATTGAGCGTTGCCGCAAGCGATTGCGCAAGCTCGGGCGGCGAGCGCGTTGCGCAGCCCGGCTCGTTCGCGGCGGCGCTCGCGCTGGGCGCCGGCTTGCCGTTCGACGCCCCCGCATTGTGCGGCGACGATCCGCTCTTCCTGCAATACACGGGCGGCACGACCGGGCTCTCCAAGGGCGCGCTGCTCACGCATCGCAACCTCGTCGCCAACGTCGAGCAGTTCAAGACCTTCATGCCGGGCTTCATGAACCCGGGCGAGGAAGTCGTCGTCACTGCGCTGCCGCTCTATCACATCTTCGCGCTGACGGTGAATCTCATCACCTACTTCTCGATTGGCGCCGAGAACTGGCTCGTTGCGAACGCGCGCGATCTGGGCGGCATGATCGACGTGTTCAAGGCTGCGCGGCCCACGAGCTTCATGGGCGTGAATACGCTCTATGCGGGGCTCGTTGCGCATCCGCGCATCGGCGAGGTCGATTTTTCGCGGCTGCGGCTCGCGGGCGGTGGCGGCGCGGCGATCATCCCCACGGTATCCGAGCGCTGGCAGGCCATTACGGGCGGCTTCATCCGCGAAGGCTACGGGCTTTCGGAAACGAGCCCGGTGCTGTCGTTCAACCCGGGGAGCGTCGATCACTTCACCGGCACGACGGGACTGCCGGTGCCCTCCACCGACGTCAAGCTGATGAACGACGGCGTCGAGGCCGCGCCTGGCGAGCCGGGCGAGATCTGCGCGAAGGGCCCGCAAGTGATGCAGGGCTACTGGAACCAGCCCGAGGCCACGCGCGCCGCCTTCACGGACGATGGCTACTTTCGCACCGGCGACGTGGGCGTGTTCGACGCGCGCGGCTTCCTGCGCATCGTCGATCGCTCGAAGGACATGATCCTCGTTTCGGGTTTCAACGTGTATCCGAATGAAATCGAGGCGGTCGTGACCGCGTTGCCCGGCGTGGCCGAATGCGCGTGCGTGGGCGTGGCCGACGAGCGCAGCGGCGAGGCCGTGCGTGTGTTCGTGGTGCCCGCGCGTGAGGCGGCGCTGAGCGAGGACGCCGTGATCGCGCATTGCCGGGCGCAACTCGCGGCGTACAAAGTGCCGCGCGTGGTGAGCTTCGTCGAGGCGCTGCCGAAATCGACGGTGGGCAAGATCCTGCGGCGGGAATTGCGTGACGCGGGGTGAAGCGCGAGAGGCGCGCGCCGCGTCGGTCAGCGCGGCGCCGTGCTCTTCGCCTTCTTCACTCCGAGGCGCCCCTTCTTCTCCTTCTTTTTGCCATCGCGCTCGGCACTCTGCGTCGCCCCGCGCAGCTTGAGCGCGATATCCAGCCGCGCGATCCAGTGCGCATCAGTCAGTTTCGCGCCCAGCAGCGTTTCGATGCGCTCGAGCCGGTAGTCGAGCGTATTCGGATGCACGCCTAACGTTTCGGCCGTCTGGCGCCGGCGCTGCCCGCTCGCGAACCATGCTTCGAGCGTGGCGAGCAGGTCCGCCTCGGTCGCCAGTTGCTCGGCGAGCGAAACGAGATAGCGCAGCACGTTGGCGCTGCTGCGCACGCTCTCCTCGATGGCGATCGACGAAAATCGGTGCACGCGCAGGAAGTTGCCGGGTTCCTCGCCGTTTTCCTCGCCGTCGTCCGCGCGGCTGCCTCGCGGCGCAAAGTCCACCGCCTTGAGCGCTTCTTCCACCGAGGCCGCCCAGCCGCGCGCCCCTTCGTTCATGAGCCCGATGCCAATGCTGCGCACGCGCGGCTCGGCGCGCGCGAGCGCGGCCGCATGCTCGGCCACGCGCTGATCGTTGCGCGTCATCGAATCGCCGCGCACGCACGGCAGCCAGAACACCAGCCGCTCGCGGTGCCACGCCCGCACGAGCGCGTCGGGCTTCAGCTCGAAGTGCCGCGCGGCGCTGAGCGCGAAACGGTCGAGCGCATCCTCGCGCACCGAAGGCGCGTGGTCGCGCAAGTCCAGATCGACGGCGAGCGCGATGCGCGGCAGCGTGGCGTCGAGGCCGAGCGCCTCGACGGTCTCGCGAAAGCGCGCGGCGTCGTCGGGGGCATGGAACACGAGGTCGTAGAGCTGCTGCAGCAGCGAGCCGCGCCAGCGCGCCTGCTGGTGCTGCTCGTCGAGATAGGCCTCGGCGATGTGCTCGGCCATCGCGTCGAAGTAATCGAGCAGATAAGGCGAGATGTCGAACAGCAGTTCGTGCGCGAGCGCCGGGTCGGCTTCGGCAAGCTCCGTGCAGGTGCGCCACAACTCGCGCGCGCCCAGGCGAAAGGCGCGCAGCAGCGAGCGCAGCGGCACGTTCTGGTGCACGCGGCGGCGCGCGAACGCCGCGGTCTGGTCCATGACTTCCGCGGTGGGCGGCGTGCCGTCGAGCAGGCACTGGAACCACAGGTTCGCGGAAAACGCGATCGACGAGAAGATGTCCTTGCGCGCCGCCGCCGAGAGCGCGCTATAGCCTTCGAGCGAGAGCAGCGTGTCGTAGGTGCGCTGGACAGCCTTGGGCTGGGTCTTGGCGAGCGTGCGCAGCCTGCTGCGCAGGCGTGGGCTGATGGCGGGGACGGGGGGCGGCACGGTGAGTTCGCGGATTCGCGCGGATTCGTTTAGGCGATACCCGCGAGTGTACTCAGCGCCGAGCCGCTGCGTCGAGGGGCGGCAAGCGAAACCGGGGGCCGTGCAGGCGGCCCCCGGCGGTGCATCGGCACAACGATCAGAACAGCAGCGCGATACCGGCCATGCCGACGAACTGCGAGCGCGTGGACGAAGGCGTCGAGTTCTGCGAGTCGCCCACGGCCGGGCTCGCGTTGACGATGTTGCCCGCGCCGTTCGCGCCGAGCGTCTGGCCGCCCGCGTGCTGGTAAGCCTGCAGCGCATACAGCGTGGTGCGCTTCGAGAGGTGGTACGACTCCTTGAGCGAGTACTGCTGGTAGCGCGCCGCACTCGTGATGCCGTTGGCCTTCGAAGCCAGCGTGTAGGCGAAGCCGCCGCCCACATCGAAGGCCGGCGTGAAGCGATATACGGCGAGCGCCGCCCAGGTGTTGAAGATGGCCGTGTCGTGGAAGATCGACTTGCCGCCCGCGATGTACTGAACGTTCGAATACGACGCGCCGAGGACGAGGTTGCCGAGCGTGTAGTTGCCGCCCGCCGCGATGTGCTGGACCGCGCTCGCCGAGACATAGCCCGTGTTCAGCGACGACTTGCCGAAACTGCCCGTTGACGAGCTATCGAAGCCGCTCGTCAACTGCGCGTTGTCCATGCGCAGGATGGCCGCGGCGAGGCTCACCGGGCCGGCGGAGTAGCGCAGCGCGGCGCTCCACGTCTGGCCCTTGCCGGTGCTGCCCGCAATGCCGCCGAGCGCGTACATGGCGCTGGCCTGCAGGCCGTAAAAGATCGGCGAGGTGTAAGTGGCCGAATTGTTGATGCGCACGGTCGTGTCGAGACCGTCGATATCGCCGGGGTGTGCGCCGGTTGCGCCGGTGAGCCACGAGCTTCCCGTGAGCGGACCGACGAACAGGTAATACGGCGTGTACTGACGGCCCGCAGTGAACGTGCCCAGGTTCTGGTTCTGCAGGCCCACGTAGGCCTGGCGATTGAAGATCAGTCCGCTCGACGACAGCGCGCCCGAGTTGAGGTCGAAGCCGTTCTGCAGGTCGAAGATCGCGAACGTGCCGCCGCCGAGATCTTCCTTGCCCTGCAGGCCGAACTTCGACGCATACAGGTTGCCCTGGCGGAGATAGACGTTCGAGTGACCGTTCTGGTTGTTGACGTAGGTGATGGCGTCGTCTACGGCGCCGTAAAGCGTGACGCTGCTTTGCGCGAACGCGGGGCTGGCCACGAGGGCTGCGCTAGTCGCGAGGAACGTGCCAAAACCAAAGCCTGCTTTCTTCATCGTTGTGTGTCTCCGGGTGAGATTTGGACTGCTTATTGTTTTCTTTGCTACGCCGCCTGATTTTCAGATCGAGGCGGCGTGCGGATTGCTGCGCGAAGTGACTACGGTGACTGCGTTTGAATCAATCCTGCGGTTGGCTCGCGCCCTGCGCGGCGAGTGCGCGCTGGCGCGCCTGCGCTGCGAGGCGCACGGCGGCGTTGGGCGCGCCGTAGCCGTCATAGCCGCCGCGCCGCTCCACGATCTCCAGGAAGAAGCGCTGGTCGAGCGTCTCCGTGTAGGCGTGCAGGAACTCGCCGCCGCGCTCGTCGCGGTCGTAGAGCAGGTTGTGGTTGCGCAGCGCGTCGAGAAACTCGGGGTCGAGCGCGTGGCGTGCGTCGAGATCGTCGTAGTAGTTCGCGGGCACGCGCAGGAGCGGCACGCCGGCCGCCTCGAATTCGGTTACGGCGCGGAAGATGTCGCCGGTGTTGAACGCCACGTGGTTCAGACCCGTGCCGTGGTAGGCACGCACGGTTTCTGCCGCGGCCGTGTGCTGGTCCACCGAGGCGTTGAGCACGACGCGCAGCCCGCGGTCGCGGCTCATGAGCGCGCGGCTGCGCACGAGTCCGTACGGATCGGGCAGCAGCACGGCGGGCGTCGCTTCGAGCCCGAACGCCGACTTCAGGAACAGCACCCACGAATCGAACGAGCCAGCAGGCAGCGAAAGGCTCACGTGATCGATGCCCGCGATCGGTCCCACTTCGACCGGGCCGTCGATATCCGTGAGCGCGAAATCGGCTTCGAAGAGGGTGGGCTCGCCCGGCTCCTCGTTAACGAAATAGTTAAGACTGCCGTCCGGGCCCTGGACGGCGGGCACCACGCGCTCGTTCGGACCCACGCGGCCCGAGAACGGCTGGTAGCCAAATCCTGCCGCGCGTTCGAGCGCGAGACGCGCATCGTCCACGCGAAACGCCGAGGCGCAGAGCGAGAGCCCGTGGCGCTGGAAAAACGCGTCGGCGAACGAGTCGGGCTCGGCATTGAGCACGATGGCGGCCGAGCCGTGCTGATAGAGCGTCACGTCCTTCGAACGATGCTGGCCTGCGCGGCGGAAATGCAGCTTTTCGAGCCAGTTCGCCACATGCGCGCGCGCGGTGTCGTCCACGGCGAACTCGAGGAATTGCCACTGCGCGTTCGCAGGCGCGGCGCTCGGGTGGTAGAGCGCGCTTGCTTCGACATGCTCCGCCTGCAGGGTTTCGCGCGTGAGCGATTCGAGCAGCAAGAGCGAGCGATGGCCGTCGGCGGCCGTGGCGGCGGGCGGCGCGCCGCGAAAACCGTCGTTGAAGATTTCGAGCGAGAGCGGGCCCGTGTAGCCGCTTTTCACCACCTGCGCCGTGAAATCCGCGAGCGCGAAGTCGCCCTGGCCCGGGAAGCAACGATAGTGCCGGCTCCATTCGAGCACGTCCATCTGCATTCTCGGTGCATCGGCGATCTGCACGAAGCCGATGCGCGCGCCCGGAATCGCAGCGATGCCGTCGGGCGCGTCGTCGAGCGAGAGCGTGTGGAAGCTGTCCAGCGCGAGCGTCAGGTTCGCGTGATCGACGGTGTTGACGAGCCGCCACGCGTGGCCATAGGTGCGCACGTGGCGCCCCCATGCAAGCGCCTCATAACAGATCGTCACGCCCGCTTCCCCGGCGGCCTGCGCGAGCGCGCCAAGCTGTGCGGCGGCGAGGCCGTCGTCGCAGATCGTGTCGGGCGAGACATTGCTGCACACCAGCAAACGGTCCGTGCCCAGTTGATGCATGACGTCGAACTTGCGCTTCACGCGTTCGATGTTGCGCGCGAGGCGCTCGGGCGCCACGCCTTCGAAATCGCGGAACGGCTGGTACAGCACGATATCGAGGCCGAGATCGCCGGCCATGCGGCGCACGTCGGCGGGCGAGCCTTCGAAATAGAGCAGATCGTTCTCGAAGATCTCGACGGCGTCGAAGCCCGCGGCGCGGATCGCGGCAAGCTTTTCGGCGAGCGTGCCGCTGATCGACACCGTGGCGATCGAGCGGCGCAGCGCGCGAGAGGGGGTGTGGAGCGGCTTGGACATGGGCATGGCGAGCGTGCTGACTGCGACTTCGGTGTTGAACAAGGGTCCGGTGCGGCGGCGTGGGGCGGGCGTTTAACTAACTGGCGCACCGCAGACACACTTGCCGCTGGAGTGTCCGAAGGATACGCCAAACTAACTAGTTAGTACAAATTCTGGCTAACCCCAGGTGACCGGTGCACCGCTTCGCGGCACACTGGCGACCATGCGGTGAAACATGCAACGGTTCTCGAGCATGCGCCGTGCCGGTCGTCAAGCTGTTCTGGAGTGTGTGTAATGGGAATGCCTTCGGTGCTGGTCCTGAACGGACCGAACCTGAATCTGCTGGGAACGCGGGAGCCCGCGATCTACGGCGCTGAAACGTTAGATGACGTCGCCAACCTGTGCCGCGAAGCGGCGGGGCGTCTTGGGCTCGAGATCGATTTTCGCCAGTCGAACGCCGAGCATCAGCTGATCGACTGGCTCCATGAAGCGCGCACGCGCGTGGACGGCATCGTCATCAATCCGGCTGCCTATACGCATACGTCGGTGGCGATCGCCGATGCGCTTTCCGCCATCGCGAAGCCCGTGATCGAGGTCCATATCTCGAACGTGCACAAGCGCGAGGCGTTTCGGCACCATTCCTTCGTTTCGCCCATTGCGGAGGCCATCATCGTCGGCTGCGGCACGCAAGGGTATGTGCTCGCGCTGGAGCGCATGGCCACGCTGCTCGCCAAAAAGGTGACGAAATGAGCGCCCAGGACAACGCCACAACGAATGCGCTGGGCGCGCGCGCAACCGCCAACTCGTTTCTCTGCGGCCTGATCGGCTCGGGCATCGGCGGCTCGCTCACGCCCGCGATGCAGGAGCAGGAAGGCCGCGAACTCGGCTTCCACTATGTGTACCGGCGCATCGACCTCGAAGCGCTGAAGCTCACGCCCGCCGCGCTGCCCGATCTGTTGCTGGCCGCCGAGCGCATGGGTTTCGACGGTTTGAACATCACCTATCCGTGCAAGCAGGCCGTGATCGAACTGCTCGACGAACTCTCCGACGACGCCCGCGCGCTCGGCGCCGTGAACACGGTGTTGTTCCGCGACGGCAAGCGCATCGGCCACAACACCGACTGGTCGGGTTTCGCGCGCGCGTTCCAGCGCGGCCTGCCTGATGTCTCGCTCGAAGCGGTGGTGCAACTGGGCGCGGGCGGCGCGGGTGCGGCGGTCGCACACGCGGCGCTGCAGATGGGCGCCCAGGCGCTCACGCTGTTCGATGTGGACGCGTCGCGTGCCGAATCGCTCGCCAGCGAATTGCAGGCGCGCTTCCCGGCGGCTCGCGTGAGCGCGGGCGGCGATCTGCGCGAAGTGCTCCAGCACGCCACGGGCCTCATACACGCCACGCCCACCGGCATGGCGAAGCTGCCCGGCATGCCGCTGCCTGCGGAGTATCTGCACGAGCGGCTGTGGGTGGCGGACATCGTCTATTTCCCGATCCGCACCGCGTTGCTCGAAGCGGCCGAGGCGCGCGGCTGCCGCACGCTGAGCGGCGGCGGCATGGCGGTGTACCAGGCAGTGGATGCGTTCCGGCTGTTCACGGGTGTCGAGCCCGACGCGGAACGCATGTATGCGCATCTGCAGTCCATGCTGGCGGCGAATGCTGCAGGCGCCGGCGAATAACAACGACAGCGCGCGACGGGCGTCGGCGTCAAGTCGCTGACTCCCGCCGACCGCCTTACAGGCATGGGACGGGAGTAAACGCTAAAGCGCCAACTCCCGTCGACCGCCTTACAGGCATGGGACGGGAGTAAACGCTAAAGCGCCAACTCCCGTCGACACATCGGAGACGAAGACATGGCACCACCCGTATCCACGGGGCGCGGCGACGCGCCGAACCTTTCCGCAGCCGCGCCCGCCGAGGGCGCCATGCGCCGCTCGAAAGCGCGCTATCGCATCCTCGGCCTGCTGGCCGTCGGCACGATGATCAATTACCTCGATCGCACCGTGCTCGGCATCGCAGCGCCGCAGCTCACCAAGGAGCTGGGCATCAACGCGGCGCTCATGGGCCTCGTGTTCTCGGCGTTCTCGTGGAGCTACGTCGTCGCGCAGATTCCGGGCGGCGTGTTCCTCGACCGCTTCGGCAGCAAGTTCACCTACTGGCTTTCGATGACGCTCTGGTCGATGTGCACGCTCGCCCAGGGCTTCATCAGCGGCGTGGGCGCGCTGTTCGCGTGCCGTCTGGGGCTCGGCGCCGCGGAATCGCCGTGCTTCCCGACCAATAGCCGCGTGGTCGCCACGTGGTTCCCGCAAAGCGAGCGCGCGTTCGCCACGGGCACCTATACGGTGGGCGAATACATCGGCCTCGCGTTCTTCAGCCCGTTCCTCTTCGCGCTGATGGGCGCCTACGGCTGGCGCTCGCTGTTCTACGTGGTCGGCGGCGTGGGCATCGCGTTCGGCGTCGTGTGGTGGTTCCTGTATCGCGAGCCGCACGAGCACCCCGCGGCCAACCGCGCCGAACTCGACTACATCGAAGCGGGCGGCGGTCTGGCTCGCCAGGAGCGCAAGGCCGACACGCAAGCCGCTGCCGGGCAAGCGAAAAAGCAGGGCTTCGACTGGCGCATGGCCGGCAAGCTGGTGCGCCGCCGTCAGCTCGCGGGCATCTGCCTCGGGCAGTTCGCGGGCAACTCCACGCTCGTGTTCTTCCTCACGTGGTTCCCGACCTACCTCGCCACCGAGCGCCACATGGGCTGGCTCAAGATCGGCTTCTTCGCGATCATGCCGTTCATTGCCGCGTCGATCGGCGTGATGTTCGGCGGCACGTTCTCCGACTGGATGCTGCGCCGCGGCATCTCGGCCAACGTGGCGCGCAAGCTGCCGATCATCGCCGGTCTGTTGCTCGCCTCGACGATCATTCTCGCGAACTTCGTAGAGAGCAACGTGGCCGTGATCGCGATCCTCTCGGTGGCGTTCTTCGCGCAAGGGATGGCCGCGCTCGGCTGGACGCTCGTCTCGGATATCGCGCCGGCCGGCATGCTCGGTCTCACGGGCGGCATCTTCAACCTGGCGGCCAATCTCGCGGGCATCATCACGCCGCTGGTCGTCGGGCTGATCGTGGGTGCGACGGGCTCGTTCGTCTGGGCGCTCGTGTTCATCGGCGTGATCGCGCTGATCGGCGCGGCCTCGTATATCTTCATCGTGGGCGATATCAAGCGCATCGAGCTGTAAGGCTCGCAGGCCGCCTGCGGGCGGCTTTCAGCGTGATAGCGGGGCGCGGCACCTTCTAAAGGGCCGCGCCCCGCGTGCTAAAATCCCCGGCATTCCTTCCCTGCTGCGGGCCAAAAAAACATGGCAAGACCGGCGGCTTCGGCCGAACGCAACGATGCTCAATCCGAAAGCCGGCGCAAGTACGATCCCGAGCAGACCAAGCGCAATATCCTCGAAGTGGCGACGGCCGAATTCTCGGCCATGGGTCTCGCAGGCGCGCGCGTAGACGCGATCGCCGAGCGCACCAATACCACCAAGCGCATGCTGTATTACTACTTCGGCAGCAAGGAAGGGCTGTACGAAGCGGTGCTCGACAAGGTCTACGGCGACATCCGCGCGCTCGAACTCGACCTCCACATCGACGAACTGGACCCCACCGAAGGCCTGCGGCGGCTCGTCGAATTCACCTTCGACTATCACGACCGCCACCGCGACTTCGTGCGCCTCGTGACGATCGAGAACATTCACGGCGCGAAGTACATCGAGCGCCTGAAGACCTTCCGCAGCCGCAACGCCAGCGCGATCCGCACGATCGAAGACCTGCTCGCGCGCGGCGTGGCGAGCGGCGCGTTCCGCGAAGACATCGATCCCATCGACCTGCACCTCCTCATCAGCTCGATGTGCTTTCACCGCGTGGGCAACCGCCACACGTTCGGCGCGGCGTTCGGGCGCGACCCCTCGCATCCGCGCCTGCGCGCGCGCCATCGCGAGATGGTCGTCGACGCCACGCTGCGCTTCGTCAAGAAGTAAGGCTCAGCGCCGCGGCCGCCCCGGCCGCTGCGGCCGCTTCCCGAGCGCCTGTCGATGCGGGACGCATTGGCCACAGTGCGCCCGATCCCCGCACGGCGCCGCGCCGGGTCGCCGAAAAGCCCCGGCGAACCCTGCAGATTTATCTCCAAAAGCCCGGCGAGCCCCGTCCCACGTGGCTGACAGCTAGCATCGCTTGTCCCATAAAAGTGCGCAAACGCATTACACTACGGCGGTCACGGCCGCCGCGTGCGGCCACGCCCAGCGCAGCCGCGCCCCGCCTCGCCGGCAGGGCCGGCGCGCCGGTCCACGCCACCGGAGAGTCTTTAGCGCAATGAGCACCGCCATGCCCCGTTCCGGCCAAGCCGGCCTGCCTCGACAGACTCAGGGTCGCTTCACCCTCGGCACGCGCATCGTCCTCAGCTTCGGCCTGCTGTTCGTGCTGATGCTCGCGATGGCCGCGATCTCGTGGGACCGCCTGCGCGCCATCGACAGCGAGGCGATGAGCCTCACGGGCGATTCGGTGCCGGGCCTGTTCTACGCGACCTCGCTGCGCGCGGCGGCCAACCAGACCTATAGCCTCGTCGAGCGCGCGGCCTTCGTCGATGCCGACGCGGACAGCGTGGCCCACGACCTGTCTGGCCTGCCCGCGGCCCTGGCGCAGGTGGAGGAGACCGCACGGCAGTACGAACGCACGCTGTTTCGCAGCGACGACCGCGAACGCTTCCAGCGCTTTCGCGACGCGTACGCGCGCTATCTGCCGCTGGCAAAGGCGGTAGCGAGCCAGCTGCCCGCCTCGCGCCCGGCTGCGCAGGCCGCGTTCGCGCAGATCGGCCCGGCCTGGCAGGAGGTGCTCGCCACGGCCAA
Organism: Paraburkholderia sp. EG286A; assembly: GCF_040965375.1. Lineage (NCBI taxonomy): Bacteria > Pseudomonadati > Pseudomonadota > Betaproteobacteria > Burkholderiales > Burkholderiaceae > Paraburkholderia > Paraburkholderia sp. EG286A. The sequence goes on along the minus strand of NZ_JBFRCB010000005.1, from coordinate 333,637 downwards.
CTCGCTCGTCGAGGAAAACCGTCAGCAGGCCGACGAGTCCGCGCAGACCATCCGCAACTCGGTCACGGGCACAGAGATCACGCTCGCCACGGCGCTGGGCGTTGTACTGCTCGCCGCGCTCGCCACGGGTTACGCGCTCTATCGCGCGATCACGGTGCCGATGGCGCGCCTCGTCGAGGTGCACGACTCCATGCGCACCGGCAACCTGTCGCAGCGCCTCGCGCTGAACCGCGGCGACGAATTCGGCGTGCTCGAAGACGGCTTCAACCGCATGAGCGACGAACTGGCCAGCCTCGTCGCCCAGGCGCAGAAGTCGTCGCTGCAAGTCTCGACCTCGGTGGCCGAAGTGGCCGCGACGTCGAAGGAGCAGCAGGCCACCGCGAGCGAGACGGCGGCCACCACGACCGAGATCGGTGCGACTTCGCGCGAGATTTTCGCCACGGCGCGCGACCTCGTGCGCACCATGAGCGAGGTGGCGACGGTGGCCGAGCAGTCGGCCGGGCTCGCCAGCACGAGCCAGAGCGGCCTCACGCACATGGAAGACACCATGCGCAGCGTGATGGAAGCGGCGGGCTCGGTGAACGCCAAGCTCGCCATCCTCAACGAGAAGGCCGTGAGCATCAATCAGGTCGTGGCGACGATCACGAAGGTGGCCGACCAGACCAATCTGCTTTCGCTGAATGCGGCGATCGAAGCGGAGAAGGCGGGCGAGTACGGGCGCGGCTTCTCCGTGGTCGCGACCGAAATCCGCCGCCTCGCCGACCAGACGGCCGTGGCGACCTACGACATCGAGCAGACCGTGAAAGAGATCCAGTCGGCGGTGTCGGCGGGCGTGATGGGCATGGACAAGTTCGCGGAAGAAGTGCGGCGCGGCATGCACGACGTGCAGGCCGTGGGCGCGCAGCTTTCGCAGATCATCGGCGCAGTGCAGACGCTCGCGCCGCGCTTCCAGGTCGTCAATGACGGCATGCAGGCGCAGGCCACCAGCGCCGAGCAGATCACCCAGGCGCTCACGCAGCTTTCCGAGGCCGCCCAGCAGACGGCGGAGTCGCTGCGCCAGTCGTCGCAGGCCATCGACAATCTCACGCTCGTCGCCAACGAACTGCGCACCGGCGTGTCGCGGTTCAGGATCGAGGCGTGACGCGGGAGCGGCGATGCTCTTCCTGGTGTTCGAACTGGACGGCGAGCGTTACGCGCTCGATGCCCGCGAGATCGCGCACGTGCTGCCGCTCGCGCCCGTGCGCGCGTTTCCGGGCACGCCCGCGTATATCGCCGGCGTGATCGACTACGAGGGCGCGCCCGTGCCCGTGGTCGATCTGCCGATGCTCGCGCTCGGGCGGCCCGCGCGCACGCTCATGTCCACGCGGCTCGTGCTCGTCTATGACCGTGACGCCGCCGCCGGCCCGGCCGCCGCTCATGCGCCGCCGCGCCGCCTCGCGCTGCTGCTCGAAAGCGCGACGCGCACGCAGTCGATTGCGCCCGAGCGCTTTGCCGAAGGCGGCATCGCGACGCCCGAGGCGCGCTGGCTCGGCCCTGTTGCGCGCGACGAGCGCGGCTTCGTACAGTGGGTGAAGGTGGCCCAGCTGCTCGACGCGCGCGTGCGCGCGCGGCTCTTTCCCGATCCGCCTTCGTGGCAAGGCACGCCATGAGACAGGCCGACCCGCGCTTCGCCGCCTGGCTGCTCGACGCAACCGGCATCGACGCCGAATCGCTGGGCGCCAACGCGCTCGCCCGCGCGGTGGGCGCACGGGCGGCGGTGACGCTCGAGGTCCACGCTGATCTGCATCCGGCCGTCACGCGCAAGGAGTGGATGAGCGGCGCCGCGCTGCCCGAATGGGCGCGCGAAGCCTACTGGCAGCGTCTCACGACGACGCCTGCCGAGCGCCAGGCGCTGATCGACGCGCTCGTGGTGCCCGAGACCTGGTTCTTTCGCGAGCGCGAGGCCTTCGCGGCGCTCGCGCGCCTCGGCGCGAAGCGGCTGGCCGCGCAGCCCGGCGACGTGCTGCGCGTGCTGAGCGCGCCGTGCTCGAGCGGCGAGGAGCCGTACTCGGCGGCCATGGCGCTGCTCGACGCGGGCCTCGCGCCCGGGCAGTTCGCCATCGACGCGATCGACATCAGCGGCCAGTCGATTGCGGCGGCCGCGCGCGGCGTCTATGGCCGCAATGCGTTTCGCGGCGACGGCCTCGCGTTTCGCGAGCGCTATTTCGAGGCGGCGCCGGGCGGCTGGCGGATCGCCGCGACGGTGCGCCGGGCGGTGACTTTCGAGCGCGCGAACCTGTTCGAATGGCTCGCCCCGCATCCGGTGCGCTACGACTTCATTTTTTGCCGCAACGTGCTGATCTATTTCGACCGCGCCTCGCAGGACCGCGCCATCGACCTGCTGCGTGCGCGCCTCACGGCGGGCGGCATGATCTTCGTCGGACCGGCGGAAACCGGGCTGATGATGCGCCATGAGATGGTGTCCGCCTATATTCCGCTCGCGTTCGGTTTCCGCGCGCCGGAACCCGGTGCGACGGCGGATCATCAACATCCGGCGAGCCCGGCGGCCGCCGTGCCGCCTGCGCTCACGCCGCTGCCGGTGATCGCCGCCACGGCAGCGGCGCCCGCCTTCGGCAGCGCGCCGGTGTTCGCGCCGCTGGACGCGCCCGTGGCCGCGGCAGCACGCGGGTCCGCGCCGTCGCGGCTCTCGCTGCGGCCCTTGCACGGCGCGCCGGCTCCGCGCGCGGCGGCCGTGGTGAGCGCCCATGCGGCGCCCGGGCCGTCCACCGGCGCCACGCCCGAAGCCGCGCTCGCCGACGCGCGGCGTCTGGCCGATGCCGGCGCGCTCGACGAGGCCGAGCGCCTCGCCACGCAAGCGGCGCAGGCGCTGACGCAGAACGCGGGCACCTGGTATCTGCTAGGCCTGATCGCCGATGCGCAGGGCCGCGCCGCCGTTGCGCTCGCGCACTATCGCAAGGCCATTTATCTGGAGCCTTCGCACTACGAAGCGCTCACGCATCTGGCGGCGCTGCTCGAAGTGCAGGGCGATGCCGAAGGCGCGCGCCGGCTGATGCGCCGTGCGCAGCGCGCCGCACAGGAAGTCGCTCAGCGCGGAGAAGCGGACGCAGGAGGCTCGCATGCCTGAGCGCGAACTAGAACGGGACCGCGCGCAGGACTTCGCGCCGGCGGCGCAGCTGCCCGAGCGGTGCTGGAAAGTCATCGGCACGCTGGGCGACAACTCGTGCCCGCGCCTCGAAACATGCGTGCGCTGCCTGAACTGCCCGGTTTTCGAAGCAGCGGCGGCGCGTATGCTCGACCGTCCCGCGCCGCTTGCGCCGTCCGCGCTTGCGCTCGAACGCGCGCCTGAGTCCGCGGACACGCGCACGCGCGAGCAAGGCTCGCTCGTGTTCCGCGTGGGCGGCGAGTGGCTCGCGCTGCCCGCCACCGCGCTGCGCCAGGTGCACGAGGCGCGCGCCATCCACACGCTGCCGCACCGGCGCAGCGCCGCCGTGCTGGGCGTCGTGAACGTGCGCGGCGTGCTCACGCTCGCGGTATCGCTGGCGGCGCTGCTGCGCATCGATGCCGCGGCGGCCGGCGCACCGTCGCGCGCCGCCACGCCGCGCCTGCTCGTGACCGAATGGGCGGGCGCGACGACGGCGTTTCCCGTCGATGCCGTGGAGGGCGTGGCGAGCTTCGGCGCCGACGCGCTCCTGCCTGCGCCCGCCACGCTCGCGCAGTCGGCCGGGCGGCACGTGCGCGGCGTGACGCACTGGCGCGGCCGTTCGGTGGGCGTGCTCGACGCCGAGGTGCTATTCGATGCGCTTGCAAGGAGTTTGCGATGAGCGACGACGAACTGAGCCGCCGCTCGCTGCTCGACCTCTTCCATGAGGAGGCGGCGGCGCAGACGCGCACGCTTTCCGCGGGCCTGCTCGCGCTGGAGTCCGCGCCCGGCGATGCCGCCACGCTCGAAGCCTGCATGCGCGCGACGCACTCGCTCAAGGGCGCGGCGCGCATCGTCGGCCTGCCGGAGGCGGTCGAGGTGGCGAGTGCGATGGAGGACTGCTTCGTGGCCGCGCAACGCGGCGAGCTGCGCATCGACGCGGCGCGCATCGATGCATTGCTCGTCGGCATCGACTTGTTGAGCGTGGCAGGCGATGCCGCGGCGGCGCCGCTTTCGCGCGAGGCGGTCGCGGCACTCGTCGCGCGCCTGCAGGGCGGGGCGCAGCCCGACGTGGCGAACGCTGCGTCCAACACCGCGGCCAACGCCGCCGCGAGCGTACCGGCAACCGACGACCTCGCCGCGCTGGCGGCGTCACTGCGTCTGCCCGAGCCGGAGCCGGAGGCGGTCGCATCTGGCGACGTCGAACCCGTGCCGCTGGCGCAACCCTCGCCAACCCGTTCTGCCGACGCCGAGCGCATGCTGCGCGTACGCGCCGGCACGCTCGACCGCTTGCTCGGCTTCGCGGGCGAATCGCTGGTGGAGTCGCGCCGCATGCGGCCGTTTGCGGAGGGCCTCTTGCGCACGCGCCGCGCGCAGGGCGACGTGCTCGCGGCGCTGGGCCAGTTCCAGGAACGCCACGGAGATGCGCTCGACGTCGATGCGCGCGCCGCGCTCGCAGAAATTCGCAATGCAGTAGGGTCGCTCGATCGTCAGCTATCCGAACGATTCGACGACGTCGATCGCATCGACCGGCGCGGCACGCAACTCGCGCAGCGCCTCTACGACGAGGCCCTGCAATGCCGCATGCGGCCGTTCGGCGACACGGCGCACACCTATCCGCGCGTGGTGCGCGATCTTGCGCGTTCGCTCGGCAAGCGCGTGCGCTTCACAATTGTGGGCGAGTCGACGCAAGTGGACCGCGACATCCTCGAAATGCTCGACGCGCCGCTCGGCCACCTGCTGCGCAACGCGCTCGATCACGGTATCGAGGACCCCGAAACGCGACGGCGCGCGGGCAAGCCCGAAAAGGCGAGCCTCACGCTCGAAGCGCGCCACAGCGCCGGCAAGCTGCTGATCGCCGTGGCCGACGACGGCGCGGGCATCGATCTGGACGCATTGCGCGCGAGCATCGTCGCGCGCTCGCTCGCGCAGCCCCAGGCCGTGGCCGCGATGTCCGACGCCGAGCTGTTCGACTTCCTGCTGCTGCCGGGCTTCTCGCTGCGCGACACCGTCACCGACGTGTCGGGCCGCGGTGTCGGCCTCGACGCCGTGCAAAACTTCGCGAAGGCCGTGCGCGGCACGGTGCGCATCGAGAGCGCGGCCGGGCAGGGCACGCGCTTCGTGCTGCAGTTGCCGCTCACGCTCTCGGTGGTGCGCAGCCTGATCGTCGAGGTCGCGGGCGAGGCCTATGCGTTCCCGCTCGCGCACGTGCGCCGCGCGCTCAGCGTGCCGCGCAGCACGATCGAGATGCTCGAAGGCCAGCAGCACATTGCCTTCGAAGGGCGGCCCGTGGGGCTCGTGACCGCGCGCCAGCTGCTCGGCGCGGGCGCCGAAGCCATGACTGCGGAAGACCTGAACGTCGTGCTGGTGGGCAGCGAGGCGGGCCTCTATGGCGTGGCCGTGGACCGCTTCGCGGGCGAGCGTACGCTCGCCGTGCAGCCGCTCGACGCGCGTCTGGGCAAGGTGCGCAACGTCTCGGCGGCGGCGCTGCTCGACGACGGCGAGGTCGTGCTGATCGTCGACGTGGAGGACATCGTGACGTCGGTTGCGCGGCTCGTGCGCGACGGCCAGCTCGCGGGCGTGGCGCGCGGCGGCGCACACGATGGGGCGCGCGCTCGCAAGCGAATTCTGGTTGTCGAGGACTCCTTGACGGTGCGGGAGCTGGAGCGCAAGCTGCTCGAAAAACGCGGCTACGACGTCACGGTGGCGGTGGACGGCATGGACGGCTGGAGCACCTTGCGCAACGCGCATTTCGACCTCGTCATCACCGACGTCGACATGCCGCGCATGGACGGCATCGAGCTCGTCACGATGATCAAGGGCGACGCGATGCATCGCAACGTGCCGGTGATGATCGTTTCGTACAAGGATCGTGAAGACGACCGGCGGCGCGGCCTCGACGCGGGCGCCGACTACTATCTGACCAAGGGCAGCTTCCATGACGAAGCGCTGCTCGACGCAGTGAACGACCTGATCGGAGAGGCGGCAGGATGAACATCGGTATCGCCAACGACATGCCGCTAGCGGTCGAGGCGCTGCGTCAGGCCATCGCGACGCGGCCGGGCCATCGCGTGCTGTGGGTCGCCGCGAACGGCGAGGATGCGGTGCAGTTCTGCGCGGCGCAGGTGCCCGACGTGATCCTCATGGATCTCGTGATGCCGAAGCTCGACGGCGTGGAGGCCACGCGGCAGATCATGGCGCGCTCGCCGTGCCCCATTCTGATCGTCACGAGCAGCGTAGGCGCGAACGCCTGGCGCGTGTACGAGGCGATGGGCGCGGGCGCGCTCGATGCCGTCGATACCCCCACGCTCGCCGGGCCCGATACACGCCGCACCATGGACCTGCTGCTCGCGAAGATCGAGCAGATCGGGCGCGTTTCAGGCGCGCTCGATCTCGCCGCGCGCGCGCCGGCGTTCAGCGCTGCCGGCATGCCGAAAGCACCGCTCATTGCGATCGGCGCCTCGGCGGGCGGGCCCAGCGCGCTCGCCGCCGTGCTCGGCGCGCTGCCCGCCGGTTTCGGCGCGAGCATCGTGATCGTGCAGCACGTGGACCAGTCGTTCGCCGCGGGCATGGCCGCCTGGCTCGACGGCCAGACGCCGCTCACGGTGCGCATCGCGCTCGAAGGCGAGCAGCCCGAGCCCGGCTGCGTGCTGCTCGCCGCGACCAACGATCATCTGCGCATGACAGCGGGCGGCAAGCTGGCTTACACTCGCGAGCCGGCCGACACGCCCTACCGTCCCTCCGTCGACACGTTCTTTCACAGCCTCGTCGAGCGCTGGACGGGCGAGGCGATCGGCGTGCTGCTCACGGGTATGGGGCGCGACGGCGCCATCGGCCTGAAGGCGATGCGCGCCAAGGGCTGGCACACCATCGCCCAGGACGAGGCGACGAGCGCCGTATACGGCATGCCCAAGGCGGCGGCGGCGCTGTTCGCCGCGCGCGCGATCCTGCCGCTCGGCGCCATTGCCGACGAGCTTGCGAGCCGGGTGAAACTACCGCATCAACCCGCCGGCTAGACGCTAGCCATCACGAGACGCGACCGATATCATGACCGAGAAGTCCAATCTTCCCACCAGCGCAAACGTTGCCGACAGCATCGGGCCGGACGTCGGCGTCGACGCGGGTCTCGACCCGGGCAGCGCCGACGACGCTTCGCTCGCCGTCGCGCTGGAGGCCGTGCGCAGCGCGCTGGAGCAGACGCTGCCCGCCGCCGACATGCCGATGATGGTGCTGCTGGTGGACGACCAGGCGATCGTGGCGGAGGCCGTGCGCCGGGCGCTCGCCAGCGAACGCGAGATCGACTTCCACTACTGCGCGCATCCCGACCAGGCCGTGCGCATGGCCGAGGAAGTGCGCCCGACCGTGATCCTGCAGGACCTCGTGATGCCGGGCACCGACGGCCTCACGCTCGTGCGCGCCTACCGCGCGAACGAAGCGACGCGCGACGTGCCGATCATCGTGCTCTCCACCAAGGAAGAACCCGCCATCAAGAGCGCGGCGTTCGCCTCGGGGGCCAACGATTACCTCGTCAAGCTGCCGGACAGCGTCGAGCTGATCGCGCGCGTGAAATATCATTCGCGATCCTACGTAAACATGCTGCAGCGCGACGAGGCCTATCGCGCGCTGCGCCGCTCGCAGCAGGAACTGCTGCGGGCGAACCTCGAGCTGCGCCGCCTCACGCATTCGGATGGCCTGACCGGCCTCTCGAACCGGCGCTATCTGGACGAATTCCTGAGCGCCGAGTGGAAGCGGGCGGAGCGCGAGCGCACCGAAGTGTCGCTGCTGATGATCGACGTGGACTACTTCAAGCCCTACAACGACACCTACGGCCACGTGGCGGGCGACAACGTGCTGCGCTCGGTGGCGACGACCATTCGCCGCGAGATACGTCAGCCGCGCGACCTCGTGGCGCGCTTCGGCGGCGAAGAGTTCGCCGTGGTGCTGCCGGGCACGGGAAGCGCGGGCGCGCGGCTGCTCGCCGAGAAGATGCGCCGCGACGTGGTGGGGCTCGCGTTGCCGCACGTGGGCTCGGCCGTGAGCGAGCACCTCACGATCAGCATCGGCGTGGCGACGCTCACGCCCGCGCCGGGGCTCGCGGAAACCGCGCTGATCGAGGAAGCCGACGCCGCGCTGTATCGTGCAAAGCGCGACGGCCGTAATCGCGTGGCGTTTTCCACGCACGCGTCGGGGCGGCCGTAAAGCCGCGGCGCCTCAACCTGGCGTCCAGTCGTACATGAGGATCCTGGCGCGCGCGTCGTCCTCCACGAGCACCACGTAATCGCCGTTATCGCGCTGCGCGGCGCTCATGCCCATATAGATGTCCACCCAACCGCTCGTGTTGCCCACGTTCGCACCGGGCGTCATCGAGCCGACGATCTGGCCGCTGCGCGCGTCGTACACGTCGACCTTCTGCGTGTAGAGCTCCGCGATGAACACGTAGTTGCCGGCCACGGCGATCCCCACCGTCGTCACCTGCGGGCTGCTGCCCGTATTCCAGGGCAACGACGCCTGCCACGTGAGCGTGGGCGAACCGCTCGACCAGTTGTCGTAACGCGCGAGCACGGGCCCGGCTTCCTTCCAGTGCGACGCATCCCACGGAAGGTTCGCGGTGAAGCCGGTGATGTACATCGTGTCGGTTTCGGCCACGTAGACGATCCGCGCGATGCGGTTGAACGGCGCCGGCATCGGGAACATCTTCGACGATGCATAGGTGTACTGCGGATTGCCCTGCGCGTCGAGCCCTTGCATCGGCATCTCGCGAATCCCCGAAAGCGGCGTGGCGAGCCAGACGTTGCCGGGCGTGTCCACCCACCAGTAGCCGTTGCCGACGGTCGCGCCGGTCGAGGGGTTCGAAGCGATTTCGCTGGCGTCCACATGGCCGTCGCCGTTCGCGTCGCGCCACATCCACTCGCCGTAGGTCGGCTGGCCGGCGGGCCAGTTGCCGGGCATCGGATTCTGGGCGAGCAGGCCCGAGGGAATCGCGACTTCGCCATCGGTTGAAGGCGAGAAGCGGTAGATGTTCAGGTAGTGCGCGTACTGGTCGAGCGTATAGAGGAATGGCTGGCCATTGAAGCGGCGCACCATGGGCGAGCCGCGCACGCCGCGCGTGGAGTGCAGCGCGGGATCGTCGGGATACGCGAAGCGGTTGAGCGTGAAGCCCGCATAGGTCCATTGCTTGCCGGGCGCCTGGCGGTAGTCGAGCGTGAAGCGCTTCGAGCCGGTGAAGACGTTGGCGGTGTTGGCGGGGTCGAAGGCAGCGGCGTCGACGAAGGTCAGGCCATCGAGGCGCCAGCCCAGCGTGCGCGTGCCCATCGCGTAGCTTTCGAGCACCGTCCCCTGGCCGACCAGCGCGGTGCCGTACGGCCGCGGGCCCTGGCCATTCTGCGCGACGTACAGGTTGCCCGCCTGATCGTAGCCGATGCTGGTGATGCCGTTGAAGCGCCAGTCGCCGGGCGTGCCCTCGACGACGTGGAAGATGCCCTGGCGCGTGCCCAGTGTGCCCGCGGCCGCCATCTGGCCGCTCGACGAGCGCGCGTAGAGCAGAATCTGCTGCGAGGGGCCGTTGTCGGCAATCGAGAGCTGTCCGGAAGGCGCGAAGGCGAGGTCGGTGGGCACGGTGCCCGCGGGCAGCACGGGCGCATCGTTGAGCGCGGTGCCGTCCTTGCGGTAGTGACCGATGCTCGGGCCGTTCGCGTCCTGCATGCCCTGGATCACCCAGAGCGTCCCGTCCGCGGCCAGCGCAATGCGGCCCGGCGTGGGCACGGAGAACGAACGCAGTTGACGCATGGTTTGCGCGTCGTAGACCACGATGCGGTTGTCCGCGGTATCGGCAACGTACAGCTCGGCGTCGGTGGCGGCAAGGCCGCGCACGGCGCCGTCGCTGCTGCCCGGCGCGGCGAGCACGCGCAGGAAGCTGTTTTTCGTCGCGTTCGCGCTGTTGCCGATGCCGCTCGCGAACGGCGCGCCCTGCGCCACGTTCGAGCGCAGCCGGCGCGTCACACCGAACCACGTCTGGTTGGCGGGCGGATAGTCCGCGCCCACGAGCCCATTGCTCTGGTTGCCGATCGACATCGCGGCATAGACATAGCTGCTGTTCGCCGCGATGGCGTCGCCGCCCGCGTTGCCCCAACCGTGCGTGTTGCCGGCCACGGCGAGCTTGTCGCCGCCGCGGTACACGCCGATCTCGCTGCCGCTTTCGTCCCAGGGCGCGTTCGCGTAGACGGTGCCGTCGGGCGCGACGGCGATGGCCTGGACGTCCTGCTGCATCCACTTGCCGTCGCCGAAACCGAAGCTGTTGCCGATCCAGGACGTGGTGTAGTTGAGCGTGCTTTGCGCAACGCAGGGTTGAATGGCGAGACCTTGCAGCGCAACCGACAAGGCGATGAGGCGAGCGGCATTTTTCACTTGAATTCCCATCAATCACGAACCTGCCGCAGGGTGCGCGGCAGTTGGGCGTGATGCTCGCATGCGCTTTTAAGGAAATAATTCAAATATTATTCAATGCGGGTAATGTGGCGTTTTTTTATGCGGATGCGATGAATGGGGCACCCGCGTGGCGCAAAATCGCTCGAGCGCCGCGCAAAAGGGGAATTTCGCCGCCCGCGGGAATAATCCGCGCCCGCCGCGCGTTAGCCCCCGCATCTCCACCCAATCAGCATCGATTCACGATCATGAAGTTTCGCGGGCCGCTCGACGAGCCGCCGGTTTCCGAAGCCGATATCCAGGCCTATAGCGACGGCACGCTTGCCGGCGCGCGGGCGGCGCACGTGCGGCGCTACCTCGCGGGCAAGCCCGGCGAATGGCATCGCATCCTGTTCTACCGGCGCCTGAACGAGCAGATCCGCGATGCTTACCCGGCGCCGGGTGCGCCGGGTGCGTCGACCGCGCAGGCGGCGCACCCGCGCATCGCCCCAGCCCGAAGCAGGCGGGTGTTGCGCTACGCTATCGCCCTCGCGGCCGCGCTGGCGATGACGGGCGCCGCAGTGGCGTGGATCGGCGTGACCGAGCCGTCGCAGCAAGTGCTGAACAATGCCGCGGTGATGGCGCTGATGGAAGCCGAAAACGCGCAGCCGGAGGCGCTGGAAGCGGGCGCGGCGCGTGCGCCGTTCGATTTCGGCGCGGCGGGCCTGCACTTTCTCGGCGGCGGCGAAGTGCGGGTCGGCCCGTTCGCGAGTGCGCAGCGCTATGTCTACGAGAACAACCAGGGCGAACTCGTGGTGCTGCTCGCGAGCCGTGCCTGGCTGGCCGGCGCGGCGCCGCAGTGGAGCGCCCACCGCGCGGGTCCGCTGCGGCTCCTGATGTGGCGCGAGCGCGGCACGCGCTGGGTGCTCGCGGGCAACGCCCAAACGCGCGGCTTGATGCGCGCGGCGGACCTCGCGACGCTCGCCACGCAGCCGGCGCATGAAGGCGAAGGATCGTGAACCTGCCCGACGATGCAAACCGCGCAATGACCCTTGCGGCAATCCAGGATGAAACATGGACATCCGTGACGAGCTGATAGAACACGTGCCGCGCCTGCGACGCTACGCGCGCGCGCTGATCAACAACCGCGAGCTCGCCGACGACCTCGTGCAGGACACGCTCGAGCGCGCCATCGCCCGCACGGAGTTGTTTCGTTCGGGCACCGACCTGCGCGCCTGGCTTTTCACGATCATGCACAACCTGTTCGTGAACCAGGTGCGCAAGTCGGCGGCACGCGGCGCGCACGTTTCCGTCGATGACGACAGCGTGCCCGAAACCGACTATGCCGTGCCCGCCACGCAGACGGGCGCGCTCGAAGTGCGCGATCTGGACTTTGCGCTGCAGCGCCTGCCCGTGGAGCAGCGCGAGGTGGTGCTTCTGGTAGGACTGGAGGAGATGAGTTACGCCGATGTCGCATTGGCGCTCGACATACCGATCGGCACGGTCATGTCGCGTCTGTCGAGGGGACGTGAGCGCTTGCGGGCGCTCATGGCCGGTTCCGTCCCGCGTGCGAATCTGAAGGTGGTGCGATGAGCGAGCAACAAAATCCAGTCACGCAAGACGAGATCCACGCCTACGTGGACGGCACGCTTTCCGAGGCGCGCCGCGCCGACGTGGAGCGCGAGCTCGAGCGCAACCCCGAGCTTGCCGCGCGCGCAAGCGACTTCTTCGCGCTCAACAACCTGCTGCACGAGCGTTACGACCGTGTGCTCAACGAGCCGCTGCCCGCGCGCCTGCGCGTGGCCGCCCCAGAGCCCAAGGCGCAAGCGGTGCGGAACACGCGCCCGGCGGCGAACTGGCCGCGCTTCGCGGGCCTCGCGGCGGCGCTGGTGCTGGGCGTGGGAATCGGGTGGGGCATGCACTACGGCATGAGCGGCACGGGCGGACACGCAGGCGCGGCTGGCGGCGGCGAGCTTCGGGCGGTGAGCGCGGACAACTCCATGCGCTTCGCGCAGCAAGCGGCGGTGGCGCATGTGGTCTACATGCCGACGGTGGCGCGGCCCGACACGATGGACGACAGCCAGGAGCAGGACTTCGTGAAGTGGCTCGCCAACCGGCTCGGCACCAACGTGCGCGCGCCGATGCTCTCGAAGAGCGGGTTCGAGCTTTCGGGGGGGCGCTTGTTGCCGGCCGACGACGGCGGCGAAGTCGCGCAGTTCATGTATCACAACGCCCGAGGCGAGCGGGTGACGCTGTGTATCTCGCACCGTAAGACGAGCGCCAACACGACCGCGTTCAAGCTTTATCAGGACGGCCCTGTGAATGTGTTTTATTGGGTGGATGGCGACTTCGGGTATGCGCTTTCGGGCGGGATCGACCGTAAGGAGTTGCTGCAGCTTGCGCATGATGTTTATGCGCAGTTGACGCCTCGGTGAGGGTTGGGGTTTTTGTTGTTGTTCCTGGCCGGGTTAGCCTTTCGTTGCTTTCGCGTCGGTATGACGCGAAAGCAGCGAAACGCCGAAAGCAGCCAGAAGCCGCGCACAGCGCCCATCACCGAATCTTCACAGCAACAAAACTCCGCGCATTATTCCGCTGAATCAGCAGCGACATGCTCTTCGTCGCCTTCGCCTCGAGCGCGACAGCTTGCTCCTGCGATTCGACCAGCGTGTCGTCGAGCGACAGCACGACGTCTCCAGCCCGCACGCCCGCGCTCGCGGCGGGTCCAGTGGAGGCTTCCACCATCAAACCAAGCGGCAACCCGGTCGTGCGCTTTTCCTCGGCGCTCAGCGCATGCGCGATCAGACCGAGGCGGTCGGCGGCATGGCGCGCGGCCGGTGCCGTCGCAGCGGCGGGCTGCGCGTTCGGGTCCGTCATCGCCGCTTTGACGGCGTGCACGTCAGACGGCGGCGTCTTGCTTACCGGATCCGCTACGGCGGGCGCGACGGGCGCGTCGGTCTTCTCCGCCGCCTGTGCGGCTTCGGTAGCCCGTGCTGCCGTTGCCCCAGCGGCGCCAGCGGCCCCCGCTGCGCCTGTCGCCGCCGCAGGCGCATCCCCATCCGCCGCCTTCGCCTCGAACGCCGTGTTCGAGAAGCCCGCCACCGCGGGCTGACGGTTGCGGATCACCTTGAGCGACGCCGGCGTCGCCGGCGGCACGGCAGCGAGCGCGGCGGCGAGCGTCGCGGCCCGGTCGACGGGTTTGCTGCCGACCTGCACGATCACGTCGCCGGTCCGGATGCCCGCTTTGCCGATGGGCGAGCCAGGATCGACGGCGTCGACGAGCGCGCCGCCCGCGTGCGGCAAGCCGAGCGCGGCCGCAAGCCCGGGGCTGACGTCTTCCACCTGCATGCCGAAGGTGCGGATCGTGCCGCCGTTGCCCGCGGTTGCCGCGTTCGCCGCATTGGCGCTGGCGGCGGGCGCCGCCTTGCGCGCCTGCAACTGGGCGCGGAACTGGTTGGCGGCCTCGATCGGAATCGCGAAGGTCAGGCCCTGGTAGCGGCCGCCATCCGCGTAAATCTGCACGCCGATGCCGATCACCTCGCCCGCGCGATTGAAGATCGGCCCGCCGGAGTTGTCGGGGTTGACCGCGACGTCGGTCTGCAGGAACGGGAACGGCTTGCCGTCGGGCAGCATGCGCGAGGTCGCGCTGAGAATGCCCGTCGTCACGGTGTTCTGGTAACTGTCCGGCGACCCGATCGACAGCACGGGCTCGCCGGCGTGCGCCTTCGCCGTATCGGCGAGCTTCACGAACGGCAGATCGTGGCCGTCGATCTGCAGCACGGCAACGTCGCTTTGCGGGTCGACGGCGACGACCTCCGCCTTGAACTCGCGCTTGTCCGTGAGCCGCACGGTCACCTGCTCGGCGTTGTCGACGATATGCGCCGTGGTGAGCACGACGCCATCGGGGCTGACGATGAAGCCGGAGCCCGCACCCGTCATCACGCGCGGTCCGCCGGCTTCCGCGTCGGACGCCGGCTTCGGCGCGCGCCGGAAGAACGCGAAGAAAGGATCGGCGTCATCGATCGCTTCCTGCTCGGGCGGCGCGGACGGGTCGTCGGCGCTGCGCGCGATCACGTGCACGACGGCTGGGCCGTAGCGCTCGGCGAGCGAGAAGAAGTCGGGCGCGGCCACGGCCGCCGGCGCGTTTGCCTCGGCGGTGGCCTTCGGCGCGGCGGCTTTGTCGCCAGCCGCCTTGTCGCTAGCCGCCGTATCGCTTGCTGCCGTATCGCTTGCTGCCTTGTCGCTAGCCGCCTTGTCGTTAGCGGCCTTGTTGTTAGCGGACTTATTGGCGGCGGCTTTGTTGGCAGGCGGCTTGGCGGCGGCCGGAGGCGGCGTTGCGGCGTTCGCCTCGTAACAGAAAGCGCTGGCAAGCGCGAGGGCAAGCGCCGCCGCAGGGCGCGAAGTGCGGGCGAAGGTCAGGCGGAGCACAGCACACCTCCCAGTGGTCATCGTGCTGGCGGGCGGCACGCGAACGCGGATAGCAAACGAATGCCGACGTCCATAGTGTAGTCACGCCACAAGACAATTGGGGGGCAGGGTTTGTCCTGTACCGCACGCAAATCGGCACGCAGGCGTCACGGTGCATGCGCGGCGCATTGAACATGACGCCTGGCTGACTTCGCGGCTGGTCAGGATGCTCAGGAAAGGGTGGGGGCGACGCCGAGCAGGCGCGCGAAAAGCCCCGCTCGTCGCGAGCGGGGCTTCGGCTTTGGCGGGGGCGGGGAGCGGGTTCCGGCGATCGCTTTCAGCTACCCGAATACAGGTTGCAGAAGCTCACCGGCCCGACACACGTCGTGTGCGGTGCGCCGGAGTCGCTCGTGCCCTGCATCGGCGCGCCCATGCCGCTGGGTTCCTGCTGTTGATGCTGGGCCTTCGCACGCGCGACTTGCTGCGCGGAGATGGGGCTCACGTCGGGATACGAGCTATCGGTCACGAATTGCGAACCGTTGGCCTGCGCTTCGATCAACTGTTCGCGCACCTGGGCACGCGTGAGTCCCTGCGCTGACGCGGTGGATACGGCGCCGATGCAAGCCGTCACGGCGAGCAAGGCGAAAAGCGGGCGGCGGATGATCATTTCGAACTCCTGATTAAATGGCATGGTTCGGCGACCGGCTGGCGCACGGTCGAATCAACGGAGACTGCAATGGGTATACCGCCGCGGATGGGCTGTTATTCCCGTGAAGTTGTCGCCGCAGGGAGTTTTTCTACGTGAGCTGCACCTGGAGCCAATGCGGCAGGTCCGCGCCGATCAGGCTGACGCCAAAGAGCGCGAGCGCGCCAGCAAACAGAAGGACGAGCGGACTGACCCGCGTCCTGAGCAGCACGCAAAGCGACACGACGGCGATGGCCTTCGCGGGCAGGCCGCCGTTGAGCGACTTGAGCAGCACCCAGCCCGCCGCGAGCATCATGCCGGCCGCGATGGGGCGCAGGCCGCGCTCGAGCGCCAACTGCCACGCCGCGCCCTGATAGCGGCCCCAGATATGCGTGACGCCATAGATGAGGATAGCGGTTGGCAGCAGGAGCGCGGCGGTCGCCACGAGTGCGCCCCAGAAGCCGGCAACCTGCCAGCCGATCAACGTGACGAGCAGCGAACCCGGCCCCGGCGCCATGCGCGAAATCGCGAAGTCGGCCGCGAATTGCGAATGCGTCATCCACGGATGCACTTGCACGACCTGGCGCTGGATCTCGGCGACGATCGCCTGGCCGCCGCCGATCGTCACGAGCGAAAGTGGCGCGAAAATGGCGGCGAGCTGACCGAGCAGGCGTGCATTCATCGCGCACCCCGGCGGATCGCCACGTATTCGTAGAGCACGCTCACGGTGCCGCCTGCCACGACCACCCACACCAGCGACCAACGCAGAATGCCGATCGCAACAAAGGTCGCTGCCATGAGCAGCAGCGGCAGGACCTGCCGCCGCACGCGCCGTGCGGTGACGACACCCATCGACAGCGACAATCCGGTGGCCGCCGCGGCGGCGCCCGCGATCAGAATCTGCGTGAGCGGATGGAAGATGAGCGCGCCGACCGCGCTGCCGATCACGACGATCAGACATGCGGGTGGCACGAGGATGCCCGTCACGGCCACGGCGGCGCCACGCCAGCCCAGCAGCCGGTGCCCGATCCAGATCGCCATGTTCTTGACGTTGATGCCGGGCAGCGCCTGCGAAATGGCGAGCCCGTTGAGAAAGTCCTCTTCGCTGATCCAGTTGCGATCCTGGACGAATTCGCGCAACAGCCAGCCGCTCAAACCGCCGCCAAAGCTCGTCATGCCGATGCGGCTGAAGATCAGAAAGAGTCCGAACAGCGTGGGGCCCGGCGAGGCGTTTGGCGTGGAAGCGGTCACGGGGATGACGGAAGGCGGGTAATGCCGAACGGTTCGGCTATCGTCTCTTGCGGCGGTGGCCGAAATTATAGCGCCGCAACACCTGTGACGCGGGCGCGCGCGGTCACGCAAAATTCAGCGCGAGGTCAGGGCCGTTATGATAGTCGGACTCGCAGCGGCTCGATCGCTGCCATCGCTGCGATCGCTGTAGTTGCGCTGTCCGCCGTGTGCCGCCTGGCGTGACGTGAACAAAACGCCTTGTCGCCATTGCTCATGCCCAGGAAAAAGACCAGCGTCTGGCTCAAAGGTCTCGAACTGCTCACCCGCATGAGCGCACCGCGACCGAAGAAAAAGGCGGCCAAACGCAAAACGGTGCCCGCAACGGCCGCGCAGGTCGCGAGGCCGGCAGCCAAACCGGCGAGGCACGCCGGCAAGGCGCACGTGGGGCGTGCGCAGCCGACGGGCACGGCCGGCAGGTGGATCCGCTCCTATCATTCCGCGCCGCCCAGGGCCGGGCATCTCGTCAACCATCTCGCGTATGCGCTCTATTTGCCCGCCGGCGCGGCCAGCGCCACGGGCCTGCCGCTCGTGGTCATGCTGCACGGCTGCAAGCAGACGGCGGAGTCGTTTGCCGCGGGCACGCGGGTTTGCCGGCTGGCGGATCGCGCAGGCTTCGCCGTGCTGCTTCCCGAGCAGGCGAAAACGGCGCACGCGCAGCGATGCTGGCACTGGCACGGCGATCATGCGCAGTCGGAAGCGCCGGCGGTCGCCTCGCTCGTCGATGCCGTCGCGCGCGAGCACGGCTTCGATCGCGAGCGCGTCTACCTCGCGGGCATCTCGGCGGGAGCGGGTCTCGCGTCCGTGCTCGCCATGCGCCATCCGTGGCGCTTCGCGGCCGTGGGCCTGCACTCGGGGCCGGTTTTCGGTGCGGCCAGTTCCACCATGAGCGCGATGAGCGTCATGCGCCACGGCAGCCGCGAAGACCCGGTGCATCTGGTCGATGCCGCTCTCGACGTCGCCGCCCATCCCGGTGTGCCCGCCTTCATCGTGCAAGGCGAAATCGACGCGGTCGTGGCGAAGCGCAACGGCGCACAGCTCGGCATGCAGTTCGCGCGTGTCAACCGGCTGCTCGACGCGCAGGGCGAATTGCGCGTCGGCGAGATCCGGACCTATAGCCGTGACGCGGTGGCATACACCGACTATGTCAAGTCGGGCAGGCTCGTCGTGCGGGTGTGTGTCGTTCGCGGGCTCGGGCACGCATGGAGCGGCGGCGATCCGCGCGAAGCGTTTCATTCGGACCGAGGTCCCGACGCGATGGCGCTGATGTGGCAGTTCTTCCGGCGGCAGCGCCGAACTGCGGCAAGCGAGATGGTGTGAGCGGGGCGTCAGCCCTCGTTTGCGCGGCGCACTCTCGCCGGGAGCAGCATGGCCGCCGCGAAGCACAGGAGATGCAGCCCGCAGAGCGCCGCGAACGCCGGCAGGAAGTGCCGCGGTTCGGCAGCGGAAGCACTCGGCATTGCCAGGGAAACGGCGATGGAGACGAGCGTCGTGGCGAACGGGCCGCCAATCCGCTGCGCGATATTCAACGCGGTGTTCGCCACCGGAAGCCGTGCCTTCGGCATGCGCGCATACGCGGCGGAAATCGAAGGAATGCTAATGGTTCCCTGACCCACGCCCGCGATAAAGAGACTCGCCAACGCGAGGCCCGTGGAGAACGCGTGGCCCGTCATCCACAGGAACGGCAGCGTGGCGACGAGCGCCAGCAGCGCGCCGCCTGCCGCGAGCGCACGGCAGCCCAGCCGCTCGGTGAGAAAGCCCATGCAGGCGAACGAGGCCATCATGCCCGCGCCCGTCGCCGCGAGCAGCCAGCCCGCATGCGCGGCGCTCAGGCCGCAGCCTGCTATGAGATAGAGCGGCACGGCCAGCTGCCGTCCATACATGATGCCGTTGGCGAAGAATTGCGTGATGGCGGGCACCGCGAACATCCGGTCCGCAAAGAGGCGCACGTCGATCAGCGCCGACGTTGGCCGGCGTAGCGAGCGCCACACGAATCCCGCGAGCAGCGCGGCGCCGGCGAGCAGAAACCCCGCGCCTTCGGCGTGCATGGCGCTCTGGAATCCATAGACGAGCGCGGCGAGCCCGGGTGAGATCAAGGCAAAGCCCGCGAAATCGAAGCGGCGCTTTTGCGGTTGAGCGGCGTCGGGCGCGAGCAGGAGCGTGGCCAGCGTGACGCCGAGTATGCCGACCGGCACGTTGATCAAGAAGAGCCAGGGCCACGCTGCCCGCGCCAGCACGGCGCCGGCGAGCACCGGGCCGAGGATCGGCCCGAGCAGGATGGGCAGCGTGGCGTAGCCCATCACGCGCTCCATGTTCTTGCCCGCGACGCGCCCGATCATCATCTGCGCCATGGGTGCGAGCAGCCCGGCCACGAGGCCCTGAACAATGCGCGCGGCGATCAGTTCCCCCATGGTTTGCGCCGCGCCGCACAGCACGGAAGCGAGCGTGAAGGCCGTAAAGGCGAACAAATAGAGCCGCTTCGCACCGACGCGGTCCACCAGCCAGCCGTTGAGCGGAAGCATGAGCGCCATGGCCAGCAGGTAGCCGCTCATGATCCACTGCGTCGTGGCAACGGGCGAGTGGAGCGCACGGCCGATGGCCGGGAGCGAGACGTTCACGAGCGTCGAGTCCATCTGCGCCATGAACGAGCCGATGGAGACGACGATGGCGACCTTCCAGACGGACGCGGGAATCCGGTTGCCGGCACCGCTGGGCTCACGCGTGCCGCTCATCGTTCAGCGAGCCTTCTCATGATGTCGCCGGCCTTGAAGAGCGTGGCGCGCTCGTCTTCGTCGAGGTCCGCGATGGCTTGCGAGAGCCACAGTTGTTTCGCGTCGCGGGTCTGCTTGCGTAGTTGCCTGCCCTTTTGCGTCAGCTCGATGAGCAGCTGACGGCCGTCGGTCGCATGTGGCGTACGCGTGACGAGAGCCATGTCCTCGAGGGCCGCGACGGTGGCGCCCATCGACTGGGGCCGCATGCCTTCGGCGCGCGCGAGCGCGGCAATCGTGGCGGGGCCGTCGTTGGCGAGCCGCGACATGACGACGGACTCGGTCATTGAAAGGGCGTCCGCATAAGACTCATTGCGCGTGCGCCGCACGAGCATGCCGATCGCCTGCATGAAGTCGATGACGGCGGGTTCAGGGTTTTTGGCAGACATGGCGATTCACGCGGATTCGGCTGGGGTACGTCAGCCAATCATGAAGATAAACAGCCAAACTTGCAAGTTTACCTGTTGAAAATTTGAAAACCCAGGAAGTGGGATGCCAATCGGCTAACGCCAGACGAGCGCCATGGAGGCGTATGCTTGCCATCAAACGACGGCATTCAACCCCGATGGAGACACGCATGGCGGCACTTCAAATCGACGATGTCCCGGCCGCGATCCGGCAAGCCAAGCGCATGTTGCGCGCGCAACTGCCGAACTATCGCGAAGTGTTCGAGGAGGTCGCGCAGGCCATAGGCGAAGAAGCACGGCACATTGCCCGGCTGCGCGAAGCGGGCGAGGCCGTGATCCCGGAGATCGCTTTCGCCGACATCCAGGCGCAGCGCGTGAGTCCCGAGGTGATCGCGCTCGTGAAGGCGCGCGGCGCCTGCGTGATCCGCCGCGTGTTCGAGCCGGAGCAGGCCGCACGCTGGGACGCCGAAATCGCCGGGTACGTGGCGCGCAACGATCTCGACGCGCGTGCCGCGCAACGCGCGGCGCAGCGCAATGCCCTCCCGCCGCAGGCGAGCCGCCCGTTGATCTATGGCCTCTACTGGTCCCGCCCGCAGGTGCAGGCGCGCGAGTCCGCCGAACTGACGGCCGCGCGCGTCTTCCTCAACCGCCTGTGGCGCCACGAGAGCGAGGGGCGCGTGCATTTCGATCCCGATGTCGTGCCCGTCTACGCCGACCGTCTGCGGCGCCGGCCTCCTGGAACGGCTGCGCCCGGCCTCGCCCCGCATTGCGACGGCGGCGCGGTCGAGCGCTGGGTCGACGAGAGTTTCCGCCAGGTCTATCGCCACGTGTTCTCGGGCGACTGGCGGCGCTACGACCCGTTCGACGGCGCGTACCGCACGCATGCGAGCGAGATTCCCTCGCGCATCGCCTCTTCGATGTTCCGCACCTTCCAGGGCTGGACGGCGCTCACACCGCAGGGCCCCGGCGACGGCACGCTGCAGATCGTGCCCATTGCCAACGCGATGGCGTACGTCCTCTTGCGCGCGCTGCAGGACGACGTGGCCGAGGACGACCTGTGCGGCGCCCAGCCGGGACGTGGGCTGCCGATCAGCCGCGAGTGGCATGCGCCGCTGATCGATGCGCTGATTTCGATTCCTCAGATGCAAGCCGGCGACACCGTGTTCTGGCACTGCGACGTGATTCACTCCGTGGAAGACGAGCACCGCGGCAGCGGCTACAGTAACGTGATGTACATTCCGGCCACACCGGGTTGCGCGAAGAACGACGCCTATTTGCAGCGCCAGTTGCCGAGCTTTCTCGAAGGCCGCAGCCCGCCGGACTTTCCCGCCGAACATATCGAAGCCGATCTGGCGGACCGGGCGGGCGTGGCCGATCTCACGCCGCTCGGCCGCACCCAGCTTGGCCTGCCCGGCGTTGCCTAACATGGGCACATGACCCGCGCGTGTCGGCGCATCGATTCGCGCGCTTGCCTGTCAAAGCACGCGTGTGGCATGCTGTGCGCCGATCAACCGGCCATGACGACCATGGATTTCGCTTCGTCCGTCGCAACCTATGGCGCCGACCTGTCGGGCCTCATTTGTGGTTTTCGCTTCACGCCCGGCCAGCCCGGGCAGCCCGTCACGTGCGACGATGTCCTCGAGGCGCTGCGGCGCACGCACGAGAGCGGCGAGCCGCAGGCCGTGCGCGACGACACGTTCTACTGGCTGCACTTCAATCTCGCCCACGCCGCGGCGCAACCGTGGATGCGCGCGCATCTCGACCTGCCCGACGCCTTCTTCGAGATGCTCGTGGAAGGCTCGCACTCCACGCGCATCGAACACGTCGATAACGGCCTGTTCGCCGTGGTCAACGACGTGATGTTCGATTTCGAACTCACGCCCTCGCAGATCGCGACGCTCTGGTCGTACACGCACGAGCGCATTCTCGTCACGGCGCGCCTGAAGCCGCTGCGCTCCATCGACCGTCTGCGCGGCTACGTGCGCAACGGCGAGACGTTCCGCTCGCCGGCCGAGCTGCTGATCCACCTGATGCGCGACCAGGCCGACCTCATGGTGGAGATCGTGCGCCGCACGAGTATCGACGTCGATCGCGCCGAGGACCAGTTTCTCGCCTCGCGCCGCTCCAAGAGCCGCCATGAACTCGCGGCCATGCGGCGCATCCTGGTGCGCCTGCAACGCATGCTCGCGCCGGAGCCGGGCTCGATTTTCCGTCTGCTCGCGCGGCCGCCGCGCTGGCTCCAGACACCCGACATGCAGGACCTGCGCGAGGCGACCGAAGAGTTCTCGCTCGTGCTGGGTGACATGGCCGGACTCGTCGAGCGCATCAAGCTCCTGCAGGAAGAAATCGCCGCGCGGCTCGAAGAGCAGAACAACCGCACGCTCTTCACGCTCACGCTCGTTACCGTGCTCGCGCTGCCGATCAACATCGTCGCGGGCTTCTTCGGCATGAACGTGGGCGGCATTCCGCTCGCGGAAAACCGCCACGGCTTCTGGCTCATGGTGGTGCTGGTCGCGACCTTCACGGCGCTACTGGGATGGTGGGTGTTCCGCCGGCGCGGCGATACCTGAGGCTTGCGGGGTCGCCGCCGTCCTGCCTGGCGCGCGCTATATACTAGGCGCTCGAAATTCCTGTTTGAGCGCATGCCATGACCGTTCCCTCGTCGATGCCCGAGGCCGTGCCGCCAGTCACCGAAGCCGGGTGCGCCGGGGTGCGGGAGCAGGCCGCCGAGCCGGGCGGACCGTTGCGCTCGCACGATCATGCGTTTTCGCTCGCCGCCGGGCATGCCACGACGGATCCGTTGCTCGACAGTCTGTTGCGGCTCGTCGCGGCGCACTTCGGCGTGTCGGCAGCCTGCGTGGTGCCCGGTGAGGCGCCCGCCGAGCGCGGGCTGGGTGCCGGCTTGGACGAAACGCTCGACGAGGCATTGCGCACGCTGGCGCATGGCAGCGGCGCCGGCGAGGCGCGTGAGCCGCTCATCGTGCCCGATATCTCCGCCGATCCCGCCTGGCGCAACGTGCTTGCACACGCAAGCAAGCCGCTGCGTTTCGTGGCCGCGTGGCCCTTGTACGGCGCGCAGGGCGAGCACGTGGGCAGCCTCTGCCTGATCGACCCCGCGCCGCGCGAGCTGGATGCCGCCGGGCGCGCGAGCCTCGGCGACTTTGCGCAGGTGGTGGCGGCGCTGGCCGTGCGGCCCACGTTCGCCACGCACCGCGAGCGCACGATTCCCGCCGCTGACGAACTCTCGCTGCAGGCCGAACTCGAAGCGTTGCGCGAGCACGAACGCCTCCTCGCGCACGCGATCGCGGGCAGCGGCACGGGCATCTGGGACCGCGACGTGGTGACGGGCGAGATCCGTTATTCGGTGGGCTGGAAGGCGATACTCGGCTACGCGGACCATGAGCTGACGAGCCGCATCGAAGACAGCTATCTGCGGCTGCATCCCGACGACCGCGACTACGTGAAGGCCGCGATGCAGGCGCATTTCGAAGGCCGTACGCCCACTTACGAAGTCGAGCATCGCATCCGCTGCAAGGACGGCCGCTACAAGTGGATCTGCAGCCGCGGCAAGGTGATGAGCCGCGACGCGCACGGGCGCGCGCTGCGCATGATCGGCACGACCACCGACATCACCTCGATGCGCGAGATGGCCGAGCGTTTGCGCGAGAGCGCGGCACTCGTCACGAACCTCACGAACGAGGTGCCGGGCCTCGTGTTCCAGCGCCGCCAGTTGGCGGGCGGGCGCGCATTCTTCTCCTATGCGAGCGCGGGCATCGCGGAAATCTACGAACTCACGCCCGAGCAGGCCGCGCACGACACGGCGTGTGTCGACGCGCTGATTCATCCCGACGATCTCGATGCGTGGCGCGCCTCGTTCGAGCACTCCGCCGCGAATCTCACACCGTGGCATCTGGAGTTTCGCGTGCAGCTGCCGCAGCAGGGCCTGCGCTGGCGCCAGGGCGATGCACGGCCGCAGCGGCTCGCCGACGGCACGACGGTCTGGCATGGCTTCATCACGGACGTCACCGAGCGCAAGCGCATCGAAGCGGAGCTGCAGGAATTCGCGAGCACCGACGGCCTCACGCGACTGGCCAACCGCCGTCATTTCATGGCACGTGTCGAGGCACAGCTCGCGCATGTGCGGCATGGCGGCACGGGCGCGGCCGTGATGATGTGCGACCTCGACCACTTCAAGTCGATCAACGACCGCTGGGGCCACGCGATCGGCGACGACGTATTGCGCCATTTCGCCGAGATCCTGCGCACGCACCTGCGCGCGGGCGATATGGCCGGGCGCATCGGCGGCGAGGAGTTTGCGATCCTGCTCGCGGCTACCGATCTCGAAGGCGCGCAAAGCGTCGCGCGGCGCATTCAGGAGCGCTTCGCGGCGCAGCCGCTCGGCGTCGAGGGCGAAGTGGTGGCGCTGACCGTGAGCATCGGCATCACGCTCATGAGTGCCGCCGACATGAGCGCCGAAGCCGCGCTCACGCGCAGCGACTTCGCGCTCTACCGCGCGAAAAAGGGCGGCCGCAACCGCATCGAATGCGCATGATCGGCGCTCACGTTAGCTGACGTTGGCGTGCGCCGGGCACCGCGCGCGCCCGCTGCTGGCGCGTTGGTGTATGTTGGCGTCATACCGTAGCCGCCCCCATGACGGCCCTGGTGCGGAGGACGCCTTGCCCGAAGTCTCGCCCAACCCCGGCGCGGTCCGCTCGCGAGTCTCGCGTTTGCTCGTGCTGCTGGTCGTGGCGCTGATTCCGATCCTGCTGTGTGTGGCGCTCGGGCGTTACGAGGCCGAACGCATTGCACAGCGCGAGGCGAGCCTCGCTTCCGCGTTCATCGTCGGACAGGTGGTCTCGATCGTCGAGACGGCGCAGAGCGCGGCGCGCACGTTCGCGCCGCGTGCGAACGAAGCGTGCGATACGCTCTCGCCGGATCTCACGCGCAGGGCTGCCGCCGTGCCCTATGTGCGCACGCTCAACATCCTTTACGCAGGCCGCATCGACTGCTCCTCCGCGTACTCGCAACAGGCGGTTCCCAATAGCGGCTGGCTCAATGGCAGCGTGCCGGTCTCGCAGGACGAATGGCTCATGATCGTCGACGACACGCCGATGGTGCGCAACCGCCCGTCGCTGCTGGTGGGCGTCGCGGGCGAAGCGGGGCGCGCGGTCGTGGCCGTGGTGGACGTGCAGTATCTGATGGACCTCCTGCATGGCGCGGCGCCGCTCACGGTGTTTCGCCAGGCCGAGCTGAGGGTGGGCGAGGGCACCGTGTTGCGCGAAGCCATGGCGCTCGTGAACGTGCGCGGCGCGCCGTTGCTGGTCGATCTGCAAAAGCGCATGTCGGGCACCACGATCGATCTGAAGATCTACGGGCGGCCCGAGCGTATTCTGGAATACTGGCGTGCCCTGATGCTGCGCTACATGCCGTGGGCGGCTGCCTTCTCCGCGTGGCTCGTCTGGCTCGTGCGCCGCTTGCAGCAAAGCGGGCAGTCGCGCCGCGAACAACTGCTGCGGGCCATCCGCGCGAACGAATTCCATGTCGAATACCAGCCGCTCTACGGCGTCGAGACGGGGCGCTGCGAGGGCGCGGAGGCGTTGCTGCGCTGGGTGCGGCCAGGCACCGGCGCGATCCGTCCGGACGAGTTCATTCAGGTGGCCGAAGAAGAGCACGTGATCGTGCCGCTCACGCAGCATCTGCTGAAGCTCATCGAGCGCGACGTCGCCACGTGGGACGTCGCACCGGGCTTTCACCTCGGCGTCAATTTCGCGCCCGAGCATCTGTCGGGCGTAGAGCTCGTGAGCGACGTGCAGGCGCTGCGCGCGGCCGTGGCGCCGCACGGCGCGACGATCACGCTGGAGATCACCGAGCGCACGCTGGTGCGCAATACCGAGCAGGCGCGCAGCAATCTGGTCACCTTGCGGCGCGAGGGCGTGAGGGTCGCCATCGACGACTTCGGCATGGGATATTGCTCGCTCTCGTATCTCGAGAAATTTCCGTTCGACGTCCTGAAGATCGATCGCGGCTTCGTGCTCACCATCGACACGGAAGGCGGCAAGGCGGCCGTGCTCGACGCCATTATCGATCTCGCGCATAGCCTTGGCGCGCGGCTCGTGGCCGAGGGGGTGGAAACACAGGTGCAGCGCGACTATCTGTGCGCGCGCGGCGTCACCTATATCCAGGGCTTTTTCTACGCGAGGCCCATGCCGTCGGCGGCGTTCGTGCACTGGTATCGCGCGAACGGGGCGCATATGTCGCCCAATCCGCACATGACGGCCGGCACCTAGGGCGCCCGCGTATTCCTGCCGGCGTGATTTGCTTAGCGCCAAACATCGGTTCGGCGAACGCGTGCGTCCCGGTAGCATCAACGCTTCGATGGCTGCGCCGTGTCGGTGCATGCCCCATGCCACCACGGAAGCGCTGAAGATGACTCGCCCCACGCCGCCCAGACCCTATACCCGCCGCTACTTCCTCGCCACGCTGGGCGCGACGCTCGCCGGCGCGGCGCTGCCCGCCACTGCGTTCGCGAAATACCAGCCCGACCAGTTCCGCATCGGCTACCAGAAGGCCGCGAGCACACTCGTGCTGCTCAAGGCCAATGGCACGCTCGAAACGCGCCTCGCGCCGCTCGGCATCAAGGTGTCGTGGACCGAATTCCCGGCCGGTCCGCAATTGCTCGAAGGCCTGAACGTGGGTGCGATCGACTTTGGCTACGTGGGCGAGGCGCCGCCCGTGTTTGCCCAGGCCGCAGGCGCGGATTTCGTCTATACGGCGTATGAGTTGCCCACGCCGCACGCGGAGGGCGTGGTGGTGGCGAAAAACTCGCCGATCCGTGACGTGGCAGGACTGAAGGGCAAGAAGATCGGCCTGAATCGCGGCTCGGACGTGCACTGGTTCCTCGTCGCGCTGCTGCAAAAGCAGGGCCTTTCGATCGGCGACGTGCAGCCCGTGTATCTGGCGCCCGCCGACGCGCGCGCGGCGCTGCAAAGCGGCGCCATCGACGCATGGGCGATCTGGGACCCGTTCCTGGCCGCCGTCGAATCGCAGGACGGCGCACGCCTGCTGGCCGACGCCAGCGGCGTGGCGAGCCATCATCAGTTCTTCCTGAGCCAGCGCGAATTCGCGCAAAACCGCAAGGACGCGCTGGCGATCGCGCTGGACGAGCTCGGCAAGACGGGGCAATGGGTGCGCGCCAACACGGCGGCGGCAGCCGCGAAACTCTCACCGATCCAGGGCCTCGACGCGGCGACGATCCAGACCGGCCTCACGCACTACGCGCATGAATACCGGCCTATCGACGCCGCCGTGATCGCGCAGCAGCAGAAGATCGCGGACACGTTCTACGATCTGAAGATCATTCCGCGCCGCGTGGTGACGAAGGACGCCGTGCTCGCCTGACCGCACGAGCACGGGCGCCCCGTGCTCGTGCAACGCCAGCGGCTTAGTGCGGCGACGACCAGCCCTTGTAGCTGCCCACGTTGTCGCGCGTGACGAGTTGCGGCGTCATTTCGATCATCGGGTTGGCGGGCTTCTTGCCGTTCATGATCTCGTAGCCCACCTGCACGGCCGTTTGCGCCATCTTCCACGGGTCCTGGCTGGCCGAGGCCTGCACCAGCGTATCGGACTTGAGCGCCGTTTCGATATCGGGCGCGCCGTCCACCGACGTGATCACGATGTTGCTGCGATGCAGCTGCTTCGCGGCAAGGTCGCTGCCGATGGCCTGCGGGTCGTTGATGGCGAACACGCCGGCAATCTTCGGGAAGCGCGTGAGGTAGCCCTGCATCACGTTCATGCCGCCTTCGCGCGAGCCCTTGCCGTCCTGGTCGTCGGAGAGGATCTTGATGGCGGGCGTCTTGGCGAGCACCTGTTTGCAGCCGTTCACGCGGTCGATCACGGCCGAGACCTGCGGCCCGTTCTGGATGATCACGTTGCCGGTGTTGTTGATCTTCTTCGCGAGGTATTCGCACGAAATCGCGCCGGCCTTCACGTTGTCGGTCTGCACGGTGGCGTCGGCGCCCGCGGCGGCCACGTCCACGGCCATCACCACGATACCGGCCGCCTGTGCCTTCTTCACCGCCGGCAGGATCGCCTTCGGATCGGTCGCGTTCAGGAGGATCATGTCCACGTGTGCCGAAATGAAGTTGTCGATCTGCGTGAACTGCTTGTTGAGGTCGTAGTCGGCGGAAACGGCCGTGACCTTGGCATTCGGATTGATCTGTTTGGCCTTCGCTTCCGCACCCTGCACGATCGTCACGAAGTAGGGGTTGCCGAGCGAACCCACGGTGATGCCGATCGACTTGAGCTGCTTGTCGGCGGCATGCGCGCCTTGCAGTGCGAAACCGAACGTGAGGGCGGCAGCGGCGAGAACGACTTTCTTCTTGAACATGAGGTTGTCTCCTGAGGGGTCCTGTTTGGGTGCTTTCCGGGCGAGCGCAGCAGGACCGCCTGCGCTCGCGCCTGTTTCTGGCTGATGGTGTATTCGATGCACGCTTAGGTGCGGGCCGAGCCGCGCTGGCGGTAGCGGTCGAGCGCCACGGCGCCGACGATCACGAGGCCCTTGATGATGTACTGCCAGATGTCCGAGACGCCGAGCAGCACGAGGCCGTTGGTCAAGACGGCGATGATGAGCGCGCCGATCAGCGTGCCGATGATCGAGCCCACCCCGCCCACGAAGCTCGTGCCGCCCAGAATCACCGCGGCGATCGCGTCGAGTTCGTAGGACTGGCCCAGTTGCAGGCCGTTGGCTGCGTAGAGACGGGCCGCCGACATCACCGCGCCGAGACCCGCGAGCAGGCCCGACACGGCATAGACGAACATCTCGATGCCCCACACCTTGATGCCCGAGAGGCGCGCCGCTTCGGGGTTGCCGCCCACCGAGTAGATGCGCAGGCCGAGCACGGTACGGCGCAGCACGAACCACGAGCCGGCCACCACCACGAGCGCGATGATCACGAGCCAGGGCACGCCGAGCACCGTGCCGTTGCCGATGAACGCGAACGACAGTTGCGGGTTGAAGATCGTGGTGTCGTGACCCATGAGGCGCGCAATGCCGCGCACCGCCGTGAGCGAGCCGAGCGTGACGATGAACGGCGGCAGGCGCAGCAGCGCGATGAGCGCGCCGTTGATGAGGCCGAAGCCGAGGCCGACCGCGAGCGCCATGGGCACGCCGACCCAGCCCCAGCCTGCGAAGTTCGAGCCGATCATGGCGGCCATCGCGGCCGCGGCCAGCACCGAGCCAACCGAGAGGTCGATGCCGCCCGTAAGAATCACGAAGGTCATACCGGCGGCGAGCACGATGTTGATCGACGCCTGCTGCGTGACGATCGAAAGATTCTCCAGCGTGAAGAAGCCATCGTTGAGCAGACCGAAGCCGATGCACAGCAGCACCAGCACCGGCAGCATGCCGGCGGTGCGCACGAGCGACTTCATGCGCTGGCGATGGCCGTCGACCGCGACGCTGCGAGCGGGTTGAGCGCCTTGCGCGGGCTGTGTGGGCGAGGCCGCGACACCGTGCCGGGGAAGAATGCTTTTCATGTCGTACTCCTGAGGGACGTTTCTTGCGTATGCGGTGAAGGTCAAGCGGCTTCGTCGAGCGGGTGCTGCGAGCCGGTGGCGAGTTCGATGATCGCTTCCTGGCTGATGGGTTTGGCGGAGTAGCCGCCAAGCTCGCCGGCGAACACGCCTTCGCGCATGACGAGCACGCGGTCGGCCACGCCGATGATCTCGGGCAGCTCGCTCGAAATCACGATGATGCCCACGCCGGTTTTGGCGAGGTCGTTGATGATGCGGTAGATCTCGGACTTTGCGCCGATATCGACGCCGCGCGTGGGCTCGTCGAGTATCAGCACGCGCGGCCTGGTTTCCAGCAGGCGCGAGAGCAGCACCTTCTGCTGGTTACCGCCCGACAGCGCGCCCACGTTTACGCGCGAATTCGGCACGCGAATGGAGAGCGAGCGGATGGCTTCCTTGGCGCGCTCGCCGCCGCGCGCGAGGTCGAGCACGCCCATGCGCGCGTCGCGCCCGGCCACGGCGACATTGATGTTGTCGCGCACGCTCATGTCGAGAAAGAGGCCCTGATGCTTGCGGTCTTCGGTCAGGTAGACGAGGCCCGCGTTGATCGCGTCGCGCGGCGTGTGCACGTTGAGCGTCTTGCCGTCGATGGCGATCTGGCCGCGCACGCGCGGCTCCGCGCCGAAGATGAGGCGCGCAAGCTCGGTGCGGCCCGCGCCCACGAGGCCCGCAATGCCGAGCACTTCGCCCGCGTGCAGGTCGAGGCTGCAGCCGCGCACGCGCTTGTCGTCGGCCACGTCGCGCACGGTGAGCACGACCTTGCCCGGATCGTAAGGGGCGTGCGCTTTTTTGTAGAAGCCCGAAATATCGCGGCCCACCATCATGCTCACGAGGCTTTCCGCGTTGAGCGCGTCGCGCATGAGCGTGCCCACGTAGCTGCCGTCGCGCAGCACGGACACGCGGTCCGACAGCTCGTACACCTCGGCCATGCGGTGGCTGATGTAGATGATCGCAAGCCCTTCGTCGCGCAGCTGGTTGATGAGCTTGAAGAGGCGCTCCGTTTCGCGCGAGGAGAGCGGCGTGGTGGGCTCGTCCATCACGATGATGCGCGCGTCGCTGTGTACGGCGCGTGCGATTTCCACCAGCTGCCGTTCGGCGATGGAGAGCGAGCCGACCAGCGTGGTGGGCCCGAAGCTCGCGCCGAGGCGCTTGAGCACGTCTTCGCAGCCGCGCTCCATGGCGCGCCGGTCGACCGTGCCGAAGCGGCGGCCGCCCTTGCGCAGTTCGCGGCCCGCATGAATGTTCTCGGCCACGGAGAGATTGGGCGCGAGGCTCAGCTCCTGATAGATCACGGCCACGCCCAGCTCGCGCGACGCATGCGGCCCGTCGATCACGACCGGCTTGCCCTCGATGAGAATCTCGCCGCCCGGGTCGGCCTGGTAGGCGCCCGAGAGAATCTTCATCAGCGTGGACTTGCCGGCGCCGTTCTCGCCCATGAGCGAGTGGACCTCGCCGGGGTAGACGGTGAGGCGCACGTTGTCGAGTGCGCGCACGCCGGGGAAGGTCTTGGTGATGCCCCGCATTTCCAGCAGCGGCGGCGTGGACTCAGAGGGCGACATGGCTCTCCTCCTGCGCTTGAGCGTAAGTTTGTGCGCCGGCGCCCATGAGGATGCCCGCGCGCGGCGAAAAGTTGAAGAACATGGGGAGCGTGGCCGCGCCGAGCGCCCCCGCATCGGGACCGAAGGTGCCGCGCACCAGGGCGGGCGTGCCGCGCGCCTCGGGCGCGGTGGCCGCGACCGCGAGGCGCAGGCGCTGCATGAGCGTGTCGATGAGGCCCGCGTCCACGTCGGCGTCGAGCACCACGGCCGGCACGTCGAGCACGCAGAACGCCGAGCGCAGCGCGGGGGCGAGCGCATCGATGCAGTCGTCGAGCCATTCCTGCACGCCAGGGTGGCCGCGCGCGATGCACGCTTCCAGATCGGCGCGGCTGTCGATCGTCTCGCCGCAATACTGCAGATGGCGGCGCAGCGCGATGAGCGACGCGCGCGACAGCAGGATGTCCCACTGGCCGGGCGGCTTGTGGGCCGAGGGCAGGCGGCTCGGCGGCACCGGCATCACCGCGAAATCGCCCGCGTTGCCGGTGAGGCCGCGCACGCAGTCGCCGTCGATGGCAATGCCGCCGCCGATCGCCGCACCGAGAAACAGGTAGAGGAAGTCGTCGCGCTGGCGCCCGCAGCCGTAGAAGATTTCCGCGATGGCAGCTGCGTTGCCGTCGTTTTCGCTGAACACGGGCAGCGCCGTGGCGCGCGCGAGTTCGCCCGCGAAATCGACGTCGTTCCAGACGCGGAAGGTGTCGGCAGGCAGGCCCAGTTCGCGCAGCCAGCTGCCGAGGTTGTACGGCTGCGCCACGCCGATGCCGGCGAGGCGGCTGCGTTCCTCGCTCGTGAGCAAGCCTAACAGCTCGGCGATGTCGCGCTGCACGATCTCCTGCGCGACCGAGGGTTGCGGCAGCAGCATGTCGCGCGAGCGGCGCTCGATCATCTGGCCCGCGAAATCCACGAGCACGGTTTCAATGTTGGTCCGGTCGAGCCGCACGCCGATGGCGAAGGCGCCGCGCGGCGAGAGGCGCAGCAGCGAGGCGGGCTGGCCGCGCTGGCCGTCGCGGCGGCCGCTCACCTCGATCAGGCCATTGGCCGTGAGCGAGGTGATGATGGTGCCCACCGCGGTGCTCGTGAGATTCGCGAGACGCGCGAGATCGGCCTTCGACGCCTCGCCCGCGCGACGCAGCGCCTGCAGCAGCAGGCGTTCGTTGAAGCGGCGGACGTTGGCGGAATTGCTGCCCTGACCGACATGCGGACTTCTCACGTGTCTCCTCCTGTCGATCCGGAGTTGGCGCTTGAGCGCTGACTCCGGTCCCATGCAACGCTAAAGAGAGGGGGCGGTCTGGAACTGCGTGACCGACTAAATAAATCAAGTTGATTTATTTAATGCCAGAAATCGGGGGCTGTCAGCCTGGGGAAATCCCGTTAAGGGTAAAGGGGCGGGATGAAGGGCGCCGGCGCGATGCGGGCCCAGATGCAAAAGCTTAGGAGACTTTTGCCGCGAAGGGGAAGAAGCGGGGAACGAGCAGCGGGCGTGCCCGCGCGCGTTCGTATCGCGCGCGGGCTGTCGAGGGAGATGTGGGGCTGGGTGTTACGAGCGCGCCTCGCGCGCGTCGCGGCAAGCGAACCACCGGCGCGCCGTGCGCGGCGGCTCCGCGCTTTCCGCCACCTCACGCCACCAGCGCTCCCCGCGGTGCGGCTCGGCCAGGTCGAGCCGCTCGCCCATGCGCGGCGTGGAGAGCGTCACGCCGCGAGCGAGCGCGAGGCCGGTCACGCGTTCGAACGGGTCCTGCCAGCGATGCATTGCGAGATCGAACGTGCCGTTGTGAATCGGCACGAGCCACTCGCCGCGCAAATCCACGTGCGCCTGCACCGTTTCCTCGGGCTGCATGTGGACGTAGGGCCATTGCGGGTCGTACGCGCCGGTCTCGATGAAGGTCGCGTCGAACGGACCGAGCCGCTCGCCGATCGTGCGAAAGCCGTCGAAGTAGCCGGTGTCGCCGCTGAAGAACACACGCAGGTTGGCGTCGGCGATCACCCACGACGCCCACAGCGTGCTGTTGCCGTCGAACAGGCTGCGCCCCGAGAAGTGCTGCGCGGGGGTGGCGGTGAACTCGACGC
The DNA here is from genome assembly GCF_040965375.1 of Paraburkholderia sp. EG286A. Classification (NCBI taxonomy): domain Bacteria; kingdom Pseudomonadati; phylum Pseudomonadota; class Betaproteobacteria; order Burkholderiales; family Burkholderiaceae; genus Paraburkholderia; species Paraburkholderia sp. EG286A. The sequence continues at coordinate 300,314 of NZ_JBFRCB010000005.1, read as the reverse complement.
CTTCGACGTTCGCGCCTTGCCACCAGTCGAACTGGCGCACCTTCGCCCCGTCGATGCCCCATTCGATCAAGCGGTCGCCCACGCCGAGCGGCGTGAGAAACACGCCCGTCGTGGCGGCGAGCGCGAGCACGGTTTCGCGGTCGAGGTGGTCGTAATGGTCGTGCGAGAGGATCACGCCGCGCAACGGCGGCAGATCGGCAAGCGCAATGGGCGGCGCATGAAAGCGCTTGGGCCCGAGGGTCTGGAACGGCGAGGCGCGCTCGGCGAACACCGGGTCGGTGAGCCAGAAGTGGCCGCGCAGCTTGAAGAGCAGTGTGGAATGGCCGAGGCGGTAGACGCTGCGGTCGGGCGCGGCCTCGAGCTGCTCGCGCGTGAGCGCCTGAACAGGCAGCGCGCCCGCGGGCATGGTGCCGCCCGGCTTGTGGAAGATCATGTTCCACATGATCTTCAGCGTCTTGCCGAGCCCCTCGGCCGGGCGCGGACGCACGTTGCGAAAGCGCTCGCCGTCGTGTTGCGGCGAGGTGGACGAGAGCTCGCGGCCGCGTTGTGCGGCGCTCAGGCCCAAGGTACGGCTCAGCGATGCGAAAGGCGAGGTCATGTCGGCGGCTGCCTTTGGAAACGGGAAGTAGACTGCACAGTGTAGTTTATTCTGGCGAAAAGTAAACTGTCTGGTGTAAAATTTGGGAATGGATTGCATCCCCGCCACCCCCCAACGCCTGACCGACCGCAAGCGCGCCGCCATCGTCGCGGCGGCCATCGACGAATTTCTGGCCTCAGGCTTCGACGCCACGAGCATGGACCGCATTGCGGCGCGCGCGAGCGTCTCGAAGCGCACGGTCTACAACCATTTCCCGAGCAAGGAGGCGCTGTTCGCGTCGATCCTGTGCCAGCTCTGGGACGCGAGCGCGACCGCCGACGCGCCGGCCTACCGCGCCGGCGAGCCGCTGCGCACGCAGCTCGTCGAGTTGCTGATGCGCAAGCTGCGGCTCCTGAGCGACGAAGCGTTCTTCAAGCTCGCGCGTGTGGCGATCGCGGCGGGCATCCATTCGCCCGAACGTGCGCGCGACATGGTGGCCCGCATTGGCGAGCGCGAAGAGGACGTCACGGTCTGGGTGCGTGCCGCCGCCGCCGATGGCCGCCTGAAGACGACCGATCCGGCCTTCGCCTCGCAGCAGCTGCACGGCATCGTGAAGGCATTCGCCTTCTGGCCGCAGGTCGCGATGGGCCAGCCGCCGCTCGACCCGGCGCAGCAGCGCGAGGTCGCCGAGTCGTCGGCCGATCTTTTCCTCGCGCGCTACGCGTGAGCGCCTGACCGCGCGCGGCCCCGACGCGCAACGGTTCTTCTGGCATAGACTCTTGCCTTTCAGGATCGCAGGCTGACTGAGAGGACACGTTCATGCCATTCATGCTGCTCATCGCCGAGCCGCGCGGCCAGCGCGACACGCGCAAGCCATCCGAAGGCGAGGCGCTTTACGCGCGCATGGTCGCGTTCGCCGATGAACTCGCCGCCGAAGGCAAGCTGATCGACGCGCACGCGCTCACCGCCGACACCCGCGGCGCACGCGTGCAGGTGCGCGAAGGGCGCACGAGCATCGTCGACGGCCCGTTCGCCGAGGCGAAGGAGATGATCGGCGGCTTTTTCCTCGTCGATTGCGCCACGCGCGACGAGGCGCTCGCCATCGCGCAGCGCTGTCCCGCGGCGCAATGGGCGAGCGTCGAAGTGCGCGAAACCGGTCCGTGTTTCCGCTGAGGCCGCGCCTCTCCAGGTAGTTTCCCCAGGCACGTAAAAAATTTCGCTGTCCGTTGTCGATTTCCGTGCGCCCTGCGCGTCGTGTTCATGAGCGCACCCACGGGTGCCGCTTGCTTCGAACACCCCGAACGTCACATTCAGGAGAAGACAATGCGATTCATGATCATGGTGCGCGCCAACGCGCTGACCGAAGCGGGCGAGCCGCCCGACGACGTGGAAGTATTCGCCGAGATGGCCCGCTATCACGAGGAACTGGCGAAGGCCGGCGTGCTGCTCGACGCCTCGGGCTTGCAGCCCAGCTCGCGCGGCTTTCGCGTGCACTACACGAACGGCAAGCCCACGATCGTCGACGGCCCGTTCGCCGAAACGAAGGAACTGATCGCCGGCTACACGCTGATCCAGGTCCGCTCGCGCGACGAAGCGCTCGAATGGGCGCGCCGCTTCCCGTCGCCCTTCGGCAAGCACACCGAAGGCGAGGTCGAAGTGCGGCAGCTCTATGAGCTCGACGAACTTCCGCAGTGCGAGGGCGTCGAGAGCTTTCGCCAGCTCCAGGAAGAGCGTAAGGCATCCTGAACATTGACCCGATCACAATGAGGCTTCCATCATGCATAAGCACATCTTCGTCAATCTGGGCGTGCGCGACCTCAAGCGCTCGATGGACTTCTTCGGCCAGCTCGGTTTCCAGTTCGACCCGAAATTCACCAATGACCAGGCCGCCTGCATGGTGCTGGGCGAGAACATGTACGCCATGCTGCTCACCCTCGATTTCATGCGCGGCTTCACCGACAAGGCGCTCGTGGACGCCCGCGAAAGCACCGAGGTGCTGACTTGCCTCTCGTGCGTGTCGCGCGAGGAAGTGGACGGGCTCGTCGAGAAGGCGCTCGCGGCGGGCGGCAGCTCGAAGCGCCCGCCGATGGAATGCGGCACCGAAATGTACGGCCGCAGCTTCGAAGACCCCGACGGCCATATCTGGGAACTGATGTACATGTCGCCGGCGGCGGTCGAAAAGGGCGCGCACGGCTCGTGACGCAAACGCGCGACCCTCACGACCCATTCACGGCGACGCGCCGCACGGTCGAGGCCGTGTGGCGCATCGAGTCGGCGAAGGTGATCGCCCACGCCGCGCGCATCGTGCGCGACGTGGGCGTGGCCGAGGAAATCGCGCAGGACGCGTTCGTCGCCGCGCTGGAAAGCTGGCCCGCGAGCGGCATTCCCGAGAACCCCGGAGCGTGGCTCATGACCGCCGCGAAACATCGCGCGCTCGACCGGCTGCGTCGCGCGGCCTCGCATGCGCGCGCGCACGAGGCGATGGGCGCGGACCTCGAGGCGCTCGAAGCGCACTTCGCGCCCGACTTCGTGGAGGCGCTCGACGCCGCGCGCGAGGACGAGATCGGCGACGACTTGCTGCGGCTCGTGTTCGTGGCGTGCCATCCCGTGCTGCCGAAGGATGGGCGCGCCGCGCTCACGCTGCGGCTGCTGGGCGGCCTCACCACGGCGGAGATCGCGCGCGCGTTCCTCGTGCCCGAGGCAACCGTCGCGCAGCGCATCGTGCGAGCCAAGCGCACGCTCGCGGACGCGAAGGTCCCGTTCGAAGTGCCGCGCCTCGCCGACCTCGAACCGCGGCTTGCTTCGGTGTTCGAAGTGATTTACCTGATCTTCAACGAGGGCTATGCGGCTACGGCGGGCCCGGACTGGACCCGGCCCGCGCTGTGCGAAGAAGCGCTGCGGCTTGGCCGCATGCTGGCGGAACTCGTGCCGCTCGAGGGCGAGGCGCACGGCCTCGTCGCGTTGATGGAACTGCAGGCTTCGCGCCTGCCCGCGCGGGTGGACCGGGCCGGGCGCGCCGTGCTGCTCGCCGACCAGGACCGCAGCCGCTGGGACGCACTCCTGATCCGGCGCGGGCTTGCCGCGATCGCGCGTGGAGCGGCCTGCGCCGGTGCGCCCGGGCCGTACGCGCTGCAGGCGGCGCTGGCGGCTTGCCATGCGCGCGCACCGAGCGCGGCGGCGACCGACTGGGCGCAGATCGTCTCGATCTACGACGCGCTGCTCGAACTCGATGCTTCGCCCGTCGTGCGCCTGAATCGCGCCGTGGCGGTGGGCATGGCGCAGGGGCCGCAAGCGGCGCTCGACCTCGTCGATGCACTGTGCGCGGAACCCGCGCTGCGCCACTATCCGTGGCTGCCGGCCGCGCGCGGCGATCTGCTCGAAAAGCTGGCGCGCGAAGCCGAAGCCCGCGCGGAATTCGAGCGCGCGGCCGCGCTCACGCAAAACGCGCGCGACCGCGAAGTGCTGCTGGCGCGGGCGCAATCGTGCGCGCCGCGCGCTTGAGGGCGCCGTCGCCGGAAGGGTCACGCTTGCGCTTCTGAAATATCGGGGCACAACGCTTGCTACCTGTGCGCGCGAACCCACCCACTTTGCGCGGCCCGGCGCGCAGGCTTCCGATGATTTCAAAAACGACGATTCTGGCGGTTTCGTGCTCGGCCTTGCTGGGCACGGCGTGTGTGCATCTCGGTCCGACGCGCTTGCGCGCCGATCAGGTCGACTACGCAAGAGCGCTCGGCGATGCAAAAAAGCGCGGCATACTCGCCGCGGTGATCGGGTTGCGTTACGGCGACGCGCCCGCCTTTCTCTCGGTGAGTTCGATCATCGCCGCGTATCAATTCGATTCGACGGCGGGCGCCACAGGCAATCTCGGCTCGGGCGCGCAGCCGAACTATGCGCTGGCGACCGGTAATATCTCCTGGTCGAATCGGCCGACTTTCACGTTCACGCCGACCACGGGCGAAGCGTTCGCCTCCGCGTACATCCGGCCGCTCGCGCCGGAGCTCATGATGCCGCTCGCCGAAGGCGGCATGCCGGTCGATCTGCTGCTGCGTATCGGCGCGCAATCGATCGGCGGGTTGCAGAACGGCAGCGCACTAGGCGGAGAGGGCAGCGCGGGCTCGGCGGGCTTCTTCCAGTTGCTGCAGGCGCTGCGGCGCCTGCAGCTGGCCGGCGAGCTGAACGTGGAGTCGCGCAGCGAGAACGGCAAGAACACGGTGTATCTCGCGCTCGGCGCGACGAACAGCGCGCAGTCGCCGCAAGTTTCGGCGGACCTCGCGCGCGTGCGCGAACTGCTCCATCTCGCGGCGGACACGCGTACTTACGAGGTCGTCTATGGGCCTTCGGCGCAGGGCGGCAATCGCATTCCGATGGTGACGCGCTCGGTGCTCGGCATCCTCACGAATATCGGCGCGCAGATCCAGGTGCCGGACGCCCAGGTGCAGAGCGGCGCGACCAAACCGACCGTCGGGCTGATTGGGGGCGAAACGCGGCCGATCATCATCGTGCACCAGGGGCCGAAGGCGCCCGCAGACGCCTATGTTGCGATCGAGTACGAGGGGACGGCGTATTGGGTCGATCGTGCCGACTTCGACTCGAAATACGCGTTCACGGTCCTGCAGAACCTCATGGCGCTCGCCGAGGCCGAAACGAGCAGCAAGGCGCCGGTCGTGACGATTCCCGCGAACTAGGCGTGAGCGGCGTCGCTACGCAAAGCGTTTGCGCGCGAACATTGCGAGGTCGATGCGGCTTTCGCCTTGCGTGATGCGCTCGGCGAGCGCCTCGCCGATCGCGCTGGCGAACTTGAACCCATGCCCGGAAAAGCCGGTCGCGATGTGCACGTTCGGGCAGGTGGGCACGCGGTCGATGATGAAATGCTCGTCCGGCGTCATGTCGTATTCGCATGCGCGGCCTGCGCGCAGCTTGCCCGCGCCCGGTAAGTAGCGTTCCAGGAAGGCTTGCAGATCGCCGAAATCGCCCGGCTCGGCGCCGAATGGCGCGAGCGGTGCGTCCGCCGCGATGGGCTCGCCGGTGTCGTGGCGGCCCAGCTTCAGGCCGCTGCCGTCGAGATCGGGAAACCCGTAATAGCCGCCCACTTCCGAGGCGACGAAAAAGCCCGGGAAGCGTTCCGGCGCAAAGAGGCCGGGCTCGCCCTCGAACCACGCGAACCCCTTGCGCACGCGCGTGACCGGAATATCGAGACCCAGCGGCGCGAGCAGATCGCGAGTCGATTTGCCGGCGCACACGATCAGGTCGCGCGCGGTGAACTTTTCGTTCCTGTCGGTCCAGACGTTGACGCTTTCCCGCCCGTGACACTCGATGCGCGTGACGCGTGTATTCGTGCCCAGCGTGGCGCCGAGCGCGGTCGCGAGCTGGCGGTAAGTGCTGATCGCGCGCTCGCAATAGAGCACGCCCGCGCCGGGTTCGAAGTTCGCGATCTGCTCTGGCCGCAGCCGCCACGCGGGCCAGCGTTTGCCGGCCGTGGCGGCGTCGAGCGTTTCCAGCGGGATGCCGTGGCTGGCGGCGCTCGCCTGCACCTCGCCCATGAACGCGTCGTCGGGCGAGCCGATATTGACGACGCCCGTGCGCACGAAAAGCTCCGTTTGCGTTTGCTGCTCGAGGTCTTCCCAGAGCTGCTGGGCGCGCAAGGCGAGCGGCACGTAGGCGGCGCCTTCGCCATAGGCGTGGCGAATGAGGCGCGTCGCGCCGTGATGTGCACCCTGATCGTGAGGCGGATCGCCGGCGTCGAGCAGCAGCACCTTGTTGCCGAGGCGGCTCAGATAGTAGCCGGCCGCCATGCCCATCGAACCCGCACCGACGATGAGCGTGTCGAAATGTCGATTGCTTGCGTTTGTGTCCTGCATGTAGTGCCCCGTGCGCGCCGCGGCGCGCAAACGTGTGTGCGCCCGGTCCCGCAGAGCGGGACGGGCGCACCGTAAAGGGCATTCATTGTCGGCGCTTCGCCCGCACCTGTCGAGCGAGGTCTGGCGCGTGCAGGGTCAGGCCCGGGCGCGCCGCTTGCGCGGCCCCGTAGACATGCGCGTGACGAGTTCGGGCGGCGGCCCGAGCACCATGGGCGGCTGCTGGTCCGGCTCGTCGATCAGGCGGATCAGGCTGCGGATCGACAGCTCGGCCACGGCCTCGGTCTGGATCGCGACCGTGGTGAGGGCGGGGCGCATCTGATGGGCGAGCTGAATGTCGGTGATGCCAATCACGGACACATCGTCGGGCACGGCGCGGCCCATGCTGACCAGCGCCTGAATCGCACCGATCGCGAGCAGGTCGTTGGTCGCGAAGATCGCGCTCACGCGCGGGTGCTGCGCGAGCAATTGCTGGCAGGCCGCGTAGCCGGAGTCGATCGAGTCGCGCACCTGCATCTGTGCCACGTTCGCGGGATCTACGCCGCCTTCGCGCAAGGCCGTTCGGAATCCTTCCGAACGCGCGTCCTGCAGGCCACCGCAGCCGTCGCCGATCAGCATGGCGATATTTCGGTGTCCCAACTCAAGCAGATGGTGTGCAGCGAGCGCGCCCGCGCGCGCGAAGTCCACGGCCACGCACGGCAGCACGGGCGGATTCTCGGGGTGTTCCCACATCGCCAGCAGAATCGGGCCGTTGTGCATGGCCGAGATGCACAGTTCGTTCATGGCGATGTCGGTGTTCATCACGAGCACGCCGTCCGCGAAGGTGCCCGCGATCTGGTTCAGGTAGGCGCGGCCGATTTGCGCGTCGTCGTCGGTGTTGCAGACCATCAGGAAGTGGCCCGCCTTGCGCGCGGCGCGCTCGGCCGCGAGCACGAACTCGGGATAGAACGGGTTGGAGATGTTCGAGAGCATGAGCGCGAGCGTGGACGAGCGCCCCTGCGCGAGCGCGCGTGCATTGAGGTTGGGCCGGTAGCCCAGCTCGGCGATCGCCTGCAGTACGCGCTCGGCCGTCTCGGGACGAACCTTCTCGCGGTTGCGCAGCACGTTCGAAACGGTAGCCGCCGTGACGCGTGCGCGCCGCGCGACTTCTGACAAGGTGACCATGTCGGACCTTTCCCACATTCAGGGAAGATGATTCAAATGTTGCAATGCTGCGGTCGGGTTTGCTACTTTTCTTCCACAACATCAACGGAGACAACGAATGCGCGATTATGCCGGATTCGAATTTAAGCGGTTAAATGCCCGCTGCGCAAGGGCTGCGGGGAGTTTTCCGCGTAAAAATTTAAGCGCTTAAATTTCGAGGCGAGAACATGGCGACGATACAGCTCTCGGGCGTCGGCAAGCGCTACGGCGATCATCCGCCGGTGGTGCGGCAGGTCGATCTCGACATCGGGCATCACGAGTTTTGCGTGTTCCTCGGGCCTTCCGGCTGCGGCAAGTCCACGCTGCTGCGCATGATCGCGGGCCTCGAGGAATTGAGCGAAGGCGAACTGCGCATCGGTTCGCGCGTGGTGACGGACGTGCCCGCCGCCGAGCGCGGCGTGGCGATGGTGTTCCAGAGCTACGCGCTCTTTCCGCACATGACGGTGTTCGACAACATCGCGTTCGGCCTGAAGATCGCCAAGGTGCCGAAAGCCGAAATCGAGCGGCGCGTGCGCGACGCCGCACGCAGCCTGCAACTGGAGACGCTGCTCGACCGGTATCCCAAGGCGTTGTCGGGCGGGCAGCGCCAGCGCGTCGCCATTGGCCGCGCGATCGTGCGCGCGCCCGGCGTGTTCCTGTTCGACGAGCCGCTCTCCAATCTCGATGCCGCGCTGCGCAGCCATACGCGCATCGAGATCGCGCGCCTGCATCAGCGCTTCACGGATGCGAGCGTCGTGTATGTCACGCACGACCAGGTTGAGGCGATGACGCTCGCCGACCGCATCGTGCTGCTGCATGCGGGCGCCGACATGGAGCGTCACGGCAGCGTGGCGCAAAGCGGCGCGCCGCTCGATCTCTATCACCACCCGAAGTCGCGCTTCGTGGCCGGGTTCATCGGCTCGCCGCGCATGAACTTCATCGACGCGACGGTCGACTCGGTGGATGAGGAGGGCGTGCGCGTCACGCTCGAAGGCGAGCAGACGCTGCTCGCCTGCGTGGACGGCCGCGCCTTGCAACGTGGCCAACCGGTCACGCTGGGCGTGCGGCCCGAACATCTGCGGCTGACCGGCGACGATCAATCGATTGCGTGCGCAACGGTGCTCGCCGAGCGCCTGGGCGAACACAGCTATCTGCATGCGGATCATGCGGCGGGTACGCTCGTGGCGAAGGCGCCGGGAGATTCGCTCATTGGCGTGGGCGAACGCATCCGCGTGCACGTGCCGCCGCAGGCGTGCCATCTGTTCGACGCCGAAGGCGCTGCGTTGCGCCGGCTCGCGGCAGCGCATGCGCCGGCGCTGGCCTGATTTCGTTATACCCCGCCGGTAGAGCGGGTCACCAGGTCTGGCGGCGCGGGTGCCGTCAGTCGACAAAGGCAGTCCAACAGCATGTTGGATGGATCGACACAGGAGACAACAGATGTTTTCCAATCGCTTGAAAACGTTCGGTTCGCTGGCCCGCGCCTCGGCCGCCGTTGCGATCGTGGCGGCGACGGCACTCACGAGCATGGCCGCCGACGCCGGGACGCTCACCGTCAACGTCTCGGCGCGCGCCAACCAGCGCTCGACATGGCAAGACGCCTTCGACCAGTTCAAGAAAGCCAATCCCGACGTCGACCTCAAGGTCTCCTATATCACCGAGGAGGCCTACAAGGTGCAGATGGGCGGCTGGCTCGCGACCGATCCGCCCGATGTGGTGTCGTGGCACGATGGCGAACGCATGGCCTATTACGCCGAGCGCGGCCTGCTGGAAGACCTCTCCCCGGACTGGGCCAAAAACGGCTGGAACGAGCAGTACGCGTCGGTGAAGAGTGCGTCCACCTGGAACGGCAAGCAGTACGCCGCGCCGCTGGGCTATGACGCCTATGGCTTCTTCTATCGCAAGGACCTGTTCGCGAAGGCCGGCATCAAGTCGGAGCCGAAGACCTTCGACGAATTGCTGGAAAGCTGCAAGAAGCTCAATGCCATTGGCGTCGCGCCCATTGCCGTGGCTGCGCGCGACAGCTGGACGCTCGCCGCCTGGTTCGACTATCTGGATCTGCGCATCAACGGCAACGAGTTCCATCAGAAGTTGATGGCCGGTCAGATTCCCTATACCGATCCGCGCGTGAAGAAGGTGTACACGACGTGGAAGACGCTGATGGACAACCATTGCTTCATGGAGAATGCACTGTCCTATGACGTGGATTCGATCGCGCCGGTACTCGTCAACGGCAAGGCGGCGATGATGCTGATGGGTACGTTCTTCTCGGCCAGCTTCCCGGCGAACATGAAGCAGGACGTGGGCTTCTTCCGCTTCCCGATCATCGACGCCAACGTGCCGACGGCCGAAGACGGTCCCGTGAACGTGCTGCTCATTCCGGCGAAGGCGAAGAACAAGGCCGACGCGCGCCGGTTGCTCGCCTTCATGGAAACACCCGCGATCAACGCCGAACTCGCGCACGGCTGGGGCCAGTTGCCTTCGAACAACAAGGCCGCCGAGCCTGACGATCCGATCTCCAAGGTGGGCTTCCAGACGCTCGCGAGCACGAGCGGCGGTATTGCGCAGTTCTACGACCGCGACATGCAGAAGGAAATGGCCGACGAAGGCATGAAGGCCATGCAGCAGTTCTACAGCGACCCGTCGCAGCTCGATACGCTGCTCGCGCGCCTCGAAACGACGCGCCAGCGCATCTACCACAAGTAAAGCCGCGGTGCGGCCGGCGCATTGCGCCGCCGGCCGCACCTTCTTCGATCACCGGCGAGACTTCACCATGTCCGATACCTTGGCGCGCCCCATCGGGGCGGCGCGGCCGCGTCGCGTCTCTACTGTGCGGCGGCAGCAGAATCGTGCCGCGCTGTTTTCCTGCTGCCGGGCTGCGCGCTCTTTACGCTGTGCGTGGTCTACCCGATCATCAGCAGCATCACGCTCAGCTTCTATAACTGGGACGGCATGACCGCGAAGACGTTCGTCGGCCTCGCCAACTACGTCGAACTGTTCCAGACCGACACGTTCTATACCGCGCTCAAGAACAATCTGCTGTGGCTCGTGTTCTTCCTGCTCGCGCCGCCGCTCGGCCTCGTGTTCGCGCTTTATCTGAACCAGCACGTGCGCGGCATACGCGCGGTGAAGTCGCTGTTCTTCGCGCCGTTCGTGCTTTCAGGCGTAGTGGTCGGTCTCGTGTTTTCGTGGTTCTACGATCCGACCTTCGGTCTACTGAAGATGATCGTCGGGCACGGCATCCCCGTGCTGGGCGACCCGAAGCTCGTGACGTTCGGCATCATCTTCGCCGCGCTCTGGCCGCAAACGCCGTTCTGCATGATCCTGTATCTCACGGGCCTCACGGGGATCAACCCCGAGATCGTGGAAGCCGCGCGCATGGAAGGCGCGAAGGGCTGGCGGCTCTTCTGGCACGTGGTGCTCCCGCAGCTGCGCCCGGCCACGTTCATGGCCATCGTGCTCACGGTGATCGGCGCGCTGCGCAGCTTCGACCTGATCGCCGTGATGAGCGGCGGCGGCCCGTTCGATAGCTCCACCGTGCTCGCGTACTTCATGTACGACCAGGCGATCAAGTATTACCGCGAAGGCTATTCGGCGGCGATTGCCGTCGTGCTGTTCGCCATCATGCTCGTATATATCGTGTTCCATTTGCGCCGCATGCTGCGCGAAGAACGCTGAATTGTCCGTCGATTTTACGTCGCTGTTCACGGAGTCGCTGCCCATGTATCCGCTTCCCGTCGATCGCTGGAAACCCGCGAATCGCGCACTCTACAAGATCTCGTTGCCCATTGCGCTCGTCATCTGGCTGCTGCCCATGCTCGCCGTGCTCGTCACGTCGATCCGCTCTACCGAGGAATTGCAGCAGGGCGACTACTGGGGCTGGCCGAAGCACTTCGCGCTGCTGGAAAACTACGGCGCGGCGCTCACGCAAACGCCTATGCTCCATTACTTCGCGAACAGCGTGCTGATCACGGTGCCTTCGGTGATCGGCGCTATCGCGCTGGCTTCGATGGCGGGCTTCGCGCTCTCCACGTATCGGTTTCGCGGCAACACGGCGGTGCTGTTCGCCTTCGTCGCCGGGAACTTCGTGCCGATCCAGATTCTCATGATCCCGGTGCGCGACATGGCGCTGCGCGTGGGACTCTACAACACCGTGTGGGCGCTCATCATCTTTCACGTGTCGTTCCAGACCGGATTCTGCACGCTGTTCCTGCGCAACTTCATCAAGCAGCTGCCGTTCGAGCTGATCGAGGCCGCGCGCGTGGAAGGCGCGAGCGAATGGGCCATTTACTGGCGCATCGTCATGCCGCTCGTGCGGCCGGCGCTCGCCGCGCTCGGCATTCTTGTTTTCACGTTCGTATGGAACGACTACTTCTGGGCGCTGTGTCTCACCCAGGGCGACGACGCCGCGCCGATCACGGTGGGCGTGGCGGCGCTCAAGGGGCAGTGGACCACGGCGTGGAACCTCGTGGCGGCGGGCTCGGTGCTTGCGGCGCTGCCTTCGGTGCTGATGTTCTTCGCCATGCAGAAACACTTTGTCGCGGGGCTTACCTTCGGCGCGAGCAAGGGCTGATCGAGCCCGGCCGCAGCCGAAGGCCCTTTTTCATCTCATTCGTATTACTGACGTTATTCCGAGGCGGATTGTCACTCATGCAAATCGGTGTCTGCTACTACCCCGAACAATGGCCGCAAACGATGTGGGCCGACGACGCGCGCCGCATGGCCGAACTCGGCATTACCCACGTGCGTATTGGCGAATTCGCCTGGAGCCGCATGGAGCCGCGCGCCGGCGTGTATGAATGGGCATGGCTCGACGACGCGATCGAAACGCTCGCGGCTCGCGGCCTGAAGATCGTGCTCGGCACGCCCACGGCCTCGCCGCCGAAGTGGCTCGTCGACGCGACGCCCGACATGCTCCCCGTGCGCGCCGACGGCACGCCCTGGAACTACGGCTCGCGCCGCCACTACGACATTGCGAGCGAGGCTTATCGCGCCCATTGCGTGCGCATTACGGAGGCGATGGCGCAGCGCTATGGCGCGCATCCGGCCGTGGTCGCATGGCAGACCGACAACGAACTGGGCTGCCACGACACCGTGCCGAGCTGGTCGAGCGCTGCGCAGTGCCGCTTCCAGACGTGGCTCGCGAAGCGCTACTCCACGATCGAGGCGCTCAACGAGGCATGGGGCAACGTGTTCTGGAGCATGGAGTACCCGTCATTCGATGCAGTGGGGCTGCCCGTGCGCACGCCGACCGACGCCAATCCGGCACATCATCTGGACTTTCGCCGCTACATGTCGGATGAAGTCGCGAGCTTTCACCGCGAGCAGGCGGACGTGCTGCGCCGCCACGCGCCGAATGCCGACGTGCTGCACAACTTCATGGGCTTCTTCACGACCTTCGACCACTACCGGTTCGCGGCGGACAAGGCCATCGACGTGGCGACCTGGGACAGCTATCCGATCGCACGCACCGAAGTGATCGGCTTGCCGGAAGCGCAAAAGGCGCGCTACGCACGCACCGCGCACCCGGACGTCTCGTCGTTCGATCACGACCGTTACCGCACGATCGGCGGCGGACGCTTCTGGGTGATGGAGCAGCAGGCGGGGCCGGTGAACTGGGCGCCATGGAACCCGGTGCCCGCGCCGGGCATGGTGCGGCTGTGGGCCTACGAAGCTTTCGCGCACGGCGCGGAACTCGTGTCGTACTTCCGCTGGCGGCAGTGCCCGTATGCGCAGGAGCAGATGCATTCGGGCCTCAATCTGCCGAATAACGAGCTGTCTCCCGGTGGCCGCGAGGTCGAGCAGGCCGCGCGCGAGATCGCGGCGAGCGACGTGTTGCGCACGCTCGCGCCGGCGGGACGCGCGCAGGTGGCGCTGGTGTTCGACTACGAAACGCAGTGGATGTTCGAGATCCAGCGCCACGGCGCGAGCTTCGACTATCAGACGCTCGCGTTCGAGTACTACAGTGCGCTGCGCGAACTCGGCCTCGATGTCGAAATCGTCTCGCGGCACGCGGATCTTTCGGCGTACCGGCTTGTGGTCGTGCCTTCGCTGGCCGTGATCGACGACGCCTTCGTCGATCAGATCGAGCGCAGCGAAGGGCTCTGGGTGTTCGGGCCGCGCAGCGGCTCGAAGACCGCGCACTTCGCCATTCCCGGCGACCTGCCGCCCGGCGCGTTGCAACGCCTGCTGCCGTTGCAGGTGCTCGAGGCGGAATCGCTGCGGCCCACGCTCGCGTCTGCGGTCACGCTAGCCGGCGTGCAGGGCGAGGCATTGCATTGGCGCGATCACGTGCGCGCCAACGGCGCCACGCGCATTCAGGCGCAATTCGAAGACGGCTGGCCAGCGTTGCTCTCGCATGGCCGCGTGCGTTACGCCGCAGCGTGGTTTGCGCGCGAACTGCACCTCGCCATGCTCGACGAAGCCGCGCGCGGCGCGGGCCTCGCAACGCAGCGCTTGCCCGAAGGCTTGCGCGTGAGCCGACGCGGCGGACTGTGCTTCGCCTTCAACTTTGGCGAGCAACGTGTGCAGGCGCCGGCCCCCGACGGGGCGCAGTTCGTGCTGGGCGCGCGCGAGCTTGCGCGAGGCGACGTGTGCGCGTGGCGCGAAACTCGCTGAGTCGCAGCTAGCCCGAGCGCGTGTTCCGCGTCGCGTCACGTCACGTCACGTCACGCGCGCGCCGCGGAACACTTGCGCGCATCAGAACAGATGCCGGATGCCGATGCTCGCGCCGACGGTCGAGCCGGAGACTTCAAAGAGCGCGTTGTTGATCGACAAGCCCGTGTCCATGCGTCCGTGATTGTTCACATAGCCGACCTGGCCGTAGAGCGTCGTGCGCTTGGAGAGGAAGAACTGCACGCCGCTCGACGCCAGCAGCGAGTGGTTGGTGCCGTCGTTGCCGTCGCGGGTGTACCAGACGCCCGCGTCGACGTCGAGGTAGGGCGTGATCATATAGCTGAGTCCGCCGGAGTAGACGCTGTTGTCGAACGACTGCGCAACCTTGTAAAGCGCATACGAAGCGTAGACCGTGAGCGCGTTCGGGAAGCGATAGCTCGCGCCGATCGTGCGGCCCACGAACTCGATGGTGCTCGGCACCGGCGTGGTGGCCGCGCTGCCTCCGGCATTGCCGCTATACAGCGCGCCTGTGATCGTGAAGCCCGCGATGTGGTAGCGCAGGCTCGCCGAATACTGGCGTCCCGCCTGGAAGTTGCCCGCTGCGCCGCCCATGGCGAACATGCCCATCGCCTGAATGCCGGCGATTTCCGGCGACGTATACGTAATCGCGTTGCTGTTGAAGAGGCCGGTCACGTAGACGTTGTTCACGTAGCTCACGAGACCGCTGCCGAAATACGACATGCCGCGCGGGTCCGTCTGGTAGAGCGAGAGGAAGAACGGTGAGTACTGCAGACCAGCCTTGACCGTACCGTAGGGACTTTCCATGCCGACCCACGCCTGACGCCCGAAGAAGTTGCCGTTGGAATTGCCGAACTGGCCGTTCGCGACGCTAATGCCGCTTTCGAGCGCGAATACCGCGCGCATCCCGCCGCCCAGGTCCTCGGCGCCGCGCATGCCGAAGTTCGAGCCGGACATGCCGCTGTCCGTGAAGGAGAACTGATGACCGGCGTTCTGGCCCGTCTGCGTGTTCAGCGTATGGCTCGTGTAAAGAATCGAACCGTCGACGATGCCATACAGGGTGACGCTGCTCTGTGCGCTTGCGACACCTACTGTGCCCATCAAACCGGCCGCCGCAAGGCAGCGGACCAGCCATTTCATGCCGAGGTTGTCGCGTTGTAACATTTCGTCATCCTTAGTGTTATTTATGGATTGAGATTGATGTGACAGGGTGTTGCGCACGCTTCAGGCCATGCTCCAGGCAAAGCCGGGGAGAAAGCTTCGGGCAAAAGGGGGCCGGGGTTCCTCGCAGAACCACACGAAACGGATTGCTGGGAGTGCTGCTCGAAGTACTACGCGCAGGACTGTGCGGAGTCCTGCGGTCTGGCGCGGCGGCCGGGGTCCTCTCGCGTGCGCAGAAGCAGCGTGGACGAGCGCGTGGTCATCGTGGGCTTGCGGCTAGGCATGAGC
Organism: Paraburkholderia sp. EG286A; assembly: GCF_040965375.1. Classification (NCBI taxonomy): domain Bacteria; kingdom Pseudomonadati; phylum Pseudomonadota; class Betaproteobacteria; order Burkholderiales; family Burkholderiaceae; genus Paraburkholderia; species Paraburkholderia sp. EG286A. The sequence goes on along the minus strand of NZ_JBFRCB010000005.1, from coordinate 284,621 downwards.
CGGATTGAATGCGCGTTCACCGATCGCTTCTCCCCTGACGAGAGGTGTGCAACGTTGACGGAATGCTACGTTCGATGGGAGCTATTTTTGTACGACCGTGCGGAATCTGTCACCCTGGGAGAAACGATCACATTTGCGCATCAATTTGTTGCATCCGGCGCATGATTCGGCGCGCGAGCGCCTCAGTCACCCCGCCGGATTCTCCTCGTCCTGCGCCGGCGGCGTGCTCCCCGCGGGCGCGCCGAGAATGCTGACCTGGAATACCGGCGTGCCTGCGAGCGATTCGAGGCCCGGGTCTTCGGGGTAGGCGAGCAGCAACGGGAAAATGACCGAGCCGCCAATCACGGCGCGGCGGCTGTTGTCGGCGGGGCGCAGGCCCCACACGTCCTGATAGACGAGCGGCACCGTCTTGCCGTCGCGCTCCGTGTTGCCCAGGTAGAGCATCACGTGACCGCCTATATAGATCAGCGTGCGCATGGGCGCCCCGTGCTGCACGAGCCAGTCGAGGCGCTGCGCGGGCGTGGACGCCGAAAGATCGGTCATCGCCCCGGCGTTCATTTGCGTGGACGAATGGCGCGGCAGCCACACGCCGAACGCCGCGAAAATGCTCTGCAGTTCGGCTGAGCAGTCGTTGTCGAAGTTCGTGTTGCCCCAGCCGTAGGGGCGCCCGATCAGGGCCTTCATCAACTGCGCGAGATGGCGCGGCGTGGCCGCGAGCGGCGCGGGCGCGATGGCGTTGGCATCGAGCGCCGCCGTGCGGATCGCCGCGCGGCCGTCTACGTCGCGGGCGGGCACGAGCACTTCGCCCGGCTTCGCGCCGGAAGCAGGCCGCAGCGGCAGCAGCGTGCCGGCGGGCGCATCGAAGCGGAACACGCCCGCGTCGTCGCGCAGCGCGGCGGACGCCACGACCACGACGCCGAGCGACTGGTGCGCCGCCGCGCGCCACGTCGACACGAAGCTTTCATCGACGCTCGCCACGCCGTCGCTGCGCACCCAGCCCTGCACGTCCGGCGTCTGCACGTAGCGCCAGGCGCCGTCGGTGCTCGTGCCGAGCACATAGAGCGGCGTGCCCGGCCGCACGGCGCTCACCTGCAGGTTGTCGAAGGGATAGCCTTCGCCTGCTATGCGATGTGAATAGAACGACGGGTCGATGGTGGGCAGTTCGCGCACGTACAGCGCCGTCGTGGCGATGGCGCGACGCCTGGCGTCGAAGCCGCTGGCCTGCTCGAACTGGTTGACGTTGGCGTTGCGCTCGATGGCGTCGATCCACGCCTTCGTGTGCGGCCGAAAATTCATGCCGTAGCCAATGCGGCGCGCCTCCTTGCCGGTGTTGTCGAAGTACGCGAGGCGGCGCGTCTGCAGCGCGGCAATGTCGCTGCCGCCGTCGCGATACACGCGCTGCTCGACAAACGCGCGATTCCACGGCGAGGGATCGTTCGGACCTGCACCGAAATAGCGCGCGACGAGCGCATCGAATTGCGCGTGCTGGACGTCGGGCGAAAGGAAGGGTTTGTCGTAGTCGGCGCTGGCCGGATCGATCCAGTGATCGACGTTCTGGTCGTAGTGCTCGATCGGGAAGAGTGTGACCGTATCGGGCGGGAGTGCCTGCGCGGCCTGACTCTGCGAGGCCGGGCCGGTTGCGCATCCCGGCAGCACGCACGCGGCGGCTAGCGCCAGGGCGAGGAAGCGGGCGCGCGGCGCCCGGGCAAAAGCGGAAAGGCGAAACGAAGAATCGAGGGCGGAGCGCATGGGCGAGCGGGCGGTTCGACAACCCGTGGATGATACAGGACGCGCCGCGCCCGCCGCCCCCGCTATTGCCCGAAAATCAAACGATCACTGCTCGATCTGCCGGTTCCAGCGCGAATCCCACTGCGCGCGGTGCTCGTTGATCACATCCCAGTCCACCACTGTCACCTTCTTCACGAGCTGGTCGAGATTGCCCAGGCTCTTTTGCATGTCGGCCGGCATGGTGGCGTTCTGGTTGGTCGGAATCTGCTTGCCGGCGGCGGCCGCCTTGCTTTGCGCAGGCGCTGAAAGCAGGAACTGCGCGAGCTTTTGCGCGAGTTGCGGGTCGGGATTGTTCTTCACCACGCACAGGTCCACGAGCAGCAGCACCGCGCCTTCCTTCGGGTTGGCGTAAGCGACGGGCAGGCCCTTGTCCTTCAGGTCGCCCACGGCGGTGGGCGTGAGCGGGAAGAGGCCGGCTTCGCCCGTCTGGATCATCTCCGAGAGCTTGGCCGAGTTCGGAATATATTCGACGACGTTCGGCCCCACCGTGCTCGCCCACTTCGTGAAGGCCGGCTCGACGTTGCTCTCGCTGCCGCCCATCAGGCGGTTGATGGCGAGAAAGCCGTGCAGCCCGAAGGTGCTGCTCGAAGCCGACTGGAATACCACCTTGCCCTTGTATTTCGGATTGGCGAAATCGAGCCACGAAGTGGGCGGCGCCCAGCCTTTGTCCGCGAACACCTTCGTGTTGTAGCCGATGCCGGTCATGCCGAGCTGCACGCCCGCGCCCACGTCGCCTTTCATGCGCGCGAACGGATACAGTTCCTTGAGCACCGGGGAATCGTCGAGCTTCTCGCACACGCCCATGCTCACGGCGCGCGCCATCACGCCGTCGTCGAGAAAGGCGACATGCATCTGCGGGCTGTTGCGGTTGGCGAGGAGCTTCGCGAGCACGTCGGAGGAGGTGCCCGGCACGACCACCACCTTCACGTTGTTGGCCTTCTCGAAGTCGGGCAGGACCTGGCTCGTGTAGGCCTTCTCCATCGGGCCGCCGTTCATGCCGATGTAGATCGTCTTCGTTTGCGACCAGGCGCCTTGCGAGATGCCCAGGGCGACGAGTGCGGCTAGCGAAGCCAGGGTGCGTGTGAGTTTCATCGAGGGGACTCCTTATTTGATTGGGAGAGCGGCATGAACGGAAGACTGCGTGAAGCGCCCGATTGCGAACGCTTCGATGGGCGTGCTCGTCGCGCCTTCGCTAACGAGTTCGGCGAGGACTTCGCCCACGCCCGGCGCCAGCAGGAAGCCGCCGCCGGAAAAGCCGAACGCATGCAGGAGGCGCGGCGTGGTGTTGCTGAAACCGATGATCGGGTTGCTGTCCGGCGTTTCACCTTCCACGCCGCTCCACGTGCGGATCAGCAGCGCGTCGCGCAGGCCGGGCACCAGCGCGCAGGCGTCGCGCATGACGGCTCGCGTGGTGGCGGTGGAAGGCTGCGCGTATTCGCCGTCGCCGTGGCCGCGTCCGCCGCCGATCACGCAGTTGCCGCGCTCGACCTGGCGCGCGTAGACGCCGCCGCCGTACACGCCCAGGTTGTGCTGGATAAAGCGCGGCAGCGGCTCGGTCACCCACATGTTCGGGTAGATCGGCTTCATCGGCACGGTTTCGCCGAACGCGCCCGCCACCGTATTGGCCCAGGCGCCCGACGAGTTGATCAGCCAGTCGGCGCTGATGCGCTCGTTGCCCGCGCGCATCTGGAAGCGCCGGCCGTCGAAGCTCAGGTCGCCGAGTGCGGTCTGCTCCTGCACGTGCGCGCCCGCGCGCCGCGCCGCCGCCGCGAAGCCGGGCGAGACGAGACGCGGATTCGCCTGGCCGTCGCTCGCGCAGAGCGCCCCGCCAATGGCGGCCTTGCCGAGCCACGGGTAGCGGTGCCGAAACGCTTCGCCGCTCATGACGAGCGACTCGACGCCGAAATCGCGCGCCATGGCGGACCATGCGTGGAGCGCCTCGAGATCGCTGTCGCGGCGCGCGAGGCGCAAGTGCCCCGAGACGACGAATTCACCGTCGCTGCCGATCAGCTCGGGCAAGCGGCTCCACACGCGCCGGGCGCGCACCGCAAGCGGCAGTTGCTCGGCGCTGCGGCCGTGGGTGCGCACGCCGCCGTAGTTCACGCCGCTCGCCTGCGCGCCGCAAAAGCGCCGCTCGAACAAGCCGACGCTCACGCCCTTGCGCGCGAGCGCGAGCGCCGCCGATGCGCCGACGAGCCCGCCGCCCGCTATCACAACCTGGAAGTGGCGCGTGTCACTCATCGTGGGCTTCCTCTTCGATGACCTGCACGCCGTCGTCGAACAGCATCGGTGAAATGGGAATCGGCTTGATGGGCGCCTGGCTGCGCAAGCGGCCCACCTCGTGCAGCGGCTTGCCGGTCTCCGCGCTCAGCAGCGCCATGGCCGATTCGCCGCACATGCGCCCCTGGCAGCGCCCCATGCCGATGCGCGTGAGCGCCTTCAGGCGGTTGACCTCGGTGGCGAAGCCGTTGCGGATGCAACTACGCAGCGCGCCCGCGTCGACTTCCTCGCAGCGACAGACGGTCAGATCGTCGGGCCAGTCGGCGGCGCAGTTGGCCGGCGGGGAGAACGCCTGCTCGATGCCCACGCGAAAGCGCGTAATGCGTCCGAGGCGCTTCTCGATCGTTGCCGCATCAGGCAAATCGGCATCGTGCGTTGGCGCTTCGATGCCGATGTCTTCGAGCACGGCGAGCGCGGCGCGGCGGCCCGCGAGTTCGGCGGCATCGGCGCCCGCAATGCCCGCGCCGTCGCCGGCCAGATAGACGCCCGGCACGGAGCTGCGGCCCGCCGCATCGCGTTCGGGCAGCCAGCAGCGGTTGAGGGCGTCGAAGGCGAAGCGGCAGCCCGCGAGATCGGCGAGCTGGGTTTCGGGCCGCAAGCCGTGGCCGAGGCCGACCGCGTCGCAGGCAATGGCGTGCTCCTTGCCGTCGGCCGCACGCCAGCGGACGTATTGCACGGCCGCGTCGCCTTCGATGGCTTCGAGCGAGACGCCATGCTCCATGCGCACGCCATGCGCCTTGAGCCACGCAACGTAATAGACGCCCTTGGCGAAGGTACCCGGCTGATTGAGCAGCTTCGGCGCGGCGGCGGCCTGGCGCGCGAACGGGCTCGTGTCGAGCACGGCGGCCACGTGCGCCCCGGCTTTCGCATACTGATAAGCGACGAGGTAGAGCAGCGGCCCGGTGCCGGCGAACACGGTGCGCTGACCGATTGCGCAGCCCTGCGCCTTCAGGGCGACCTGCGCGCCGCCGAGTGTATAGGCGCCTGGCAGCGTCCAGCCGGGCAGCGGCACGATGCGGTCGGTAGCGCCGCTCGCGATGATCAGATGCGACCACGGCACGCTCGCTTCGCGGCCCTCGCGCAAGGTGTCGAGCCGGCCCGGCTCGCACGACCAGGCCAGCGTGTCGGGCCGGTAGTCGATCTTCGGGAGCAGTTCGGCCATGGCGCGATGGACCGCATCGGCCTTCTTCGCCTCGAAGCCGTAGAGCGCGGTTTTCGTGCGCGAGAAGCCCGCACCGTCGGCGGGCTGACGATAGATCTGGCCGCCCCAGCGCGCGTTTTCGTCGATCACGGTGGGGCGCAGTCCCGCGGCCACGAGCGTTTGCGCGCCGCGAATGCCGGCCGGGCCCGCGCCGACGATGACGATGCGATCAGACCTGACCGCGCTCATCGCGCACCTCCGTCATAAGATTCGGTATCCGAAGCGGTGCGCGTCAGCACACGCATGCCTTCGCGCAGTGGCGTGGAGCAGGCGCGCAGGCGCGTGCCGTCTTCGCTGCGCACCCAGCAGTCCTGGCAGGCGCCGATCAGGCAGAAGCCCGCGCGCGGTTCCGTGCTGAACTCGCTGCGGCGCACGTGCCGCTGATGCGTGAGGATCGCGGTGAGCAGCGTATCCCCCGCGAGCGCCTTGACTTCGACGCCGTCCAACACGAAGGAAACGCTCGCGCGCGCGGTTTCGGCAACGCGGACGAACTGGGCAAGAGAAAGCGGCGTGACGGTGCTCATGGAAGGTCGGTGGCGCGGCAGCTGGAATCGAAAGAGGCGGGCGGCGTTCAGTGCTGCCCGATCAGAATGCGGTTGAGCCCGTACACGCGGTCGAGCAGGAACATCGCGCCCGCGGTGATGAAAATGACGAGCGCGGAAACGGAAGCCATCATCGGGTCGATCGACTCGGTCGCGTACATGTACATGCGCACGGGCAGCGTGACGGTTTGCGGCGAGGTCACGAAGATCGACATCGTCAGTTCATCGAAGCTGTTGATGAAGGCGAGGAGCCAGCCGCCCGTGATGCCGGGCACGATCATCGGCAGCGTGATGCGGCGGAAGGTAGTCCAGGCGTTCGCGCCGAGCGACGCGGCCGCATGCTCGATGCTGCGGTCGAGGCCGCTCACCGAGGCGAGCACGAGCCGCATGACGAACGGCGTGATGATGATCATGTGCGCGAGGATCAGCCAAGCGAACGAGCCGGTTGCGCCGATCAGCGCGAAGAAGCGCAGCAGCGCGATGCCCAGCACGAGCCCCGGAATCACGAGCGGCGAAAGCAGCAGCGCGTTGAGAAAGCCGCGGCCCGGAAAGCGCGCACGGCCGATCGCGAGGCCCGCGGGCAACGCGATCACGAGCGAGAGCGTGGCCGAGGCGAACGCGAGCTTGAGGCTGTTGAAGAACGCGGTGATGAAGTCGGGGTAGTCGAGAATCGCGCGGAACCAGCGCAGTGAGAGGCCGTGCGTGGGCAGCGTCAAGGTTTCGTCGGGCGTGAAGGCCACGAGAATGACGATGACGAGCGGCGCCAGCACGAACAGGATGACGAAGCTATGGAACGTGAGGGCGAGCGGTCCGTTTTTGCGCATGATGTTGTGTCCTGGGGCCTTAGCCCATGCTGCGCGCGTAGCGCCGTTCGAGCACGCGGTAGTAGGTGAGCATCACCACGAGATTGGCGACGAGCAGCAGCACGGCGATGGTCGCGCCGAGCGGCCAGTTCATCGAGCTGAGGAACTGGTCGTACACGGCGGTGGCCGCCACCTTCAGGCGCCGGCCGCCCAGCAGGCCCGGAATCGCAAAGGCGCTCGCCGACAGGCCGAACACCATGAGACTGCCCGAGAGAATGCCGGGCATGAGTTGCGGCAGCACGATACGGCGCAGGGTGGTGAACGGCGAGGCCATCAGCGACAGCGCCGCGTTCTCGGTTTGCGGATCGAGCCTTTGCAGCGCGGTCCACACCGGAATCACCATGAACGGCAGCATCACGTGCACGAGCGCGATCACGATCGCGAAGGTCGTGTATTCGAGCTTGAAAGGCCCCGCGCCGAACAGGCCGAAGAACTGGTTCACCAGACCGTTCATGTTGAGCAGCATGCTCCAGCCGAACGCACGCACCACCACCGAAACCAGCAGCGGCGCGAGGATCACGAGCAGGAAGAGCGAGCGCCACGGGTCGCGCATGCGCGAGAGGATGTACGCCTCGGGCGTGCCGATCACGACGCACAGCAGCGTGGTGAGCGCGGCAATGCCGAAGGTGCGCAGGAAGATCGTGTGAAAGTACGACGAGCCGAGCACTTCTACGTAGTTGTGCAGATCGAACGCGGCGATGGGGCCGCTCATCGGATCGAAGCGGTAGAACGTGAGCACGAAGGTCATGGCGAGCGGCACGAGCACGAGCGCGGCGAACAGCAGCAGCGCGGGCGCGCTCATGAGCCAGAGCGGCACGTAAGCCTGCCAGCCGGCGCGCACCGTGGCGCGCGGGGCAGGCTGAGAAGTGCGCAGCGTACTAGACACGGGCGCCCTCCTGGTGGATGAAGCGGATCGCGTCGCTATGCCAGTCGATGCCCACCTGGTCGCCCTCGGCAAGCGGCTCCTTGCCCTCGTTCTGGCAGCACACGAGCATTTCGCCCGCGCGGCTGTCGAGCCGGTAAAGCCACTGGCTGCCGAGGAAGAAGCGGCTCGTTACGCGCCCGGCGAGCCGGCCCGAGCCGCTCGCGCACAGCCTGAGCTTTTCTGGGCGGATGCATAGCGTGATCGCGTCGCCCACCCCCACCGCGCGGCCGCGCTCGGGCAGTTGCGCCGTCGAGCCCGTTTCCGCGAGATCGTGGCCGAGATCCACGCGGATCGTGTCGCCCTCGCGCGCGACGATGCGGCCCGCGAGCATGTTGGCCTTGCCGATGAACTGCGAGACGAAGTCGTTCTCGGGCCGCTCATACGCGCGATAAGGCGTGTCGACCTGGGTGATGCGGCCGCTTTCCATCACGACCACGCGGTCGCTGATCGAGAGCGCTTCGGACTGATCGTGCGTGACCATCAGCGTGGTCGTGCCGATCTTGCGCTGAATGGCGCGCAGCTCGAACTGCATGTCTTCGCGCAGCTTGGCGTCGAGGTTGGACATCGGCTCGTCGAGCAGCAGCACGGGCGGCGCGATCACGATGGCGCGCGCAATCGCCACGCGCTGGCGCTGGCCGCCCGAAAGCTCGCGCGGAAAACGCTGCGCGTAGGCGTCGAGGCGCACGAGCGCGAGCGCCTCGCGAATGCGATCCCGGCGCTCGGTCTTGTCCACGCCGCGCATTTCGAGGCCGAAGCTCACGTTCTGCTCCACGCTCATGTGCGGAAAGAGCGCATAGCTCTGGAACACGATGCCGAGGCCGCGCCTGTTCGGCGGCATGTGCGTGATGTCGCGCCCGTCGAGCGTGATGCGCCCGCGCGTGGTTTCCACGAAGCCGGCGATCATCTGCAGCGTCGTGGTTTTTCCGCAGCCCGAGGGGCCGAGCAGTGAGACGAACTCGCCTTTTTCCACCGACAAATTGACGCCGGCGACCGCCTGCAGGTCGCCGAACGATTTCGATACATCGGTCAGGGTGAGGAACGACATGGTGTGGCCTTCCAGTGCTTGGGTTGCGCCGGCACCCGCTGAGCGGATCGCGGTGCAGGGCGTTGAACCGACTGTAGCTAGCCAAATTTTTGGTCGTCAATTTAAAATTCCATCGAGCGATAGAAATCTGACTTATATTCCGTTTAATGGAATACGCGTGCGAGTTGGTCTGTTGATCGTTTCACCCGGTGAGCTTCGGGAAATCCCTGAATGAGCTGGCTGCAAGCGCAGCGACGTTTGGCGGTCCCACCTTTCGGGTAGTGCGCCAATTCGTACGAGCTTTCGGCGGAGATTCCGCTGTATGGAATAAATCGAGGTCGATATGACGTCAATGGAAGAGAAAAGTGGAACGCCGGCCGACGACGCGCGCGGCGCGGGCGTGTTGCAGCGCGCCTTCGCGGTGATCCGCGCACTGGGGGCGAGCCAGGCGGAAGGCAGCCGCATCACCGCGCTCGCGAAGGCCGTGGGGCTGACCCAGGCCACCGTGCATCGGCTGCTGCAGGGGCTGATCGCCGAAGGCGTGGTCGAGCAGGACGAAGGCACGAGGCGCTATCGGCTGAGCGTGGATTTTTTTGCGCTCGCAGCGCAGGCAGGCAATCCCAGCGGCATGCGCACGCTATGCCGGCCCGCGTTGCTGCGCCTGTGCGCAAGCCTTGGCGACACCATCTTCCTGCTCGTGAAGAGCAGCTTCGACGCGGTGTGCCTCGACATGTGCGAAGGTCCGTTTCCGATCCGCTCGTTCACGGGCGATATCGGCGGGCGCGTAGCGCTGGGCGTGGGCCAGGGCAGTCTTGCCATTCTCGCGTTCCAGCCCGAGGCCGAGCGCGAAGAAATCATTCGTTTCAATGTGCCGCGCTTGCGCAGCTACGGCGTGCTGGACGAGGTGTACTTGCGCACGGAGATCGAGCGCGTGCGCAAGCTCGGCTACGCGGGGCGCAACACCGGGGTGCTCGAGGGCATGGCGGGCGTGGCCGTGCCGATTCTCGACCAGACCGGCTGCGCCGTCGGCGCATTGAGCGTGGGCACGCTGGCTGCTCGTCTCACGGAAGACCGGTTGCCGACGATCGTCGAATTGCTCAAGCGGCAGGCCGAAATCATCGGGCCGCAAACGAACTCGTTCGACGTGGCGGTGCGCCGTCCCATGCATGGGCTCACGCGAGCGATGACGACGCAACCATTGGCTTGAGCGACGACGGGCGAGGATCGATTCAGTCGAATGCATTCCTAATTAAATTTCCTGATCGCGAATCGTTCTCGCTGGGTAATCGGTGTGCGAACGTGCAGGTGCGTGCATTGCTGCAATGCGAAATAGCGCAGTATGATCCGACGAAAATCGACCAGGGGGATAACCTATCCGCATGCGTCTTGGTTTTGGCGTAAACGGGCAGGTGGCTATTCGTAGACTGAAGGCGGTGTACGAAATGGCAGTTCGCCGCCATGGAGCTTTGCAATCCATCGCAGCGCGAGCAGGTGACCCTGGAAACGAAAACAGAAGCGCCCGAAGCGCCGTCTTGCGTGTAGTCTTGCAAGACCTGGGAGGGACAAAACCACCCGCCGCGTGAACTGTCATATTGAGTACATGCCGTTGCCACGTCGACGAGAAGTCATTGAGGAGCGTGGGTGCTGGGGGAGGTGGAGCGCATGTGTGATCCCGCAGCGCTTGCAGTCAGAATATACCGGTGATCGATGACGACCATAAACGACCGGACGTTGCCCGTTCTCGAGGCACCGGCTGCAACTGCTACGCCGGTGCCGGTACGCGCGGCGCCTTCGATCTTTCATGAACGCTGGTGGCTCGACATCGCCACGCAAGGCGACTGGAAGCTTGCGGTGGTGAAGCAGGACGACGAGGTCATCGGCGAGATGCCGTACGCGATGCAGCGCACGCGACTGTGGCGTGTCTCGCACCTGCCGCCGCTCACGCGCACGCTCGGGCCGGTCATCAAGTCCGTGACGGGCAGCGAGGCCCGCCAACTGCATCATGAACTCGACGTCACCGGCAAGCTGATCGAGCAGTTGCCCGACTGCGACAGCTTTTTTCAGGTGCTCGACCCGCGCATCGACGACGCCCTGGCGTTCGCGCTGCACGGCTTTACGGTCACAGCGCGCTACACGTTCCGCATCGACCGGAACACGACAGCCGACGAAGCATGGAAGCGCCTGAACAGCAAGACGCGCAACGTGATCCGCAGCGCCTCCCGTGAATTGACCGTCGTGCCGGACATCGCGCCAGGCGAGTTCATCGCGTTCTACGAAGCGAATCTCGCGGCGCGTTCGCGTACCAACGCTTACGGGGATGCAGTCATGCGCGAGCTCGTCGACGCGTTCGTCGAGCGCAAGGCGGGGATGCTGCTCGGCGCCTACGGGCAAGGCGGGAAGCTCGTGGCGGCGGTCGGCCTCGTCTGGGACCATCAGGCCATGTATTACCTGCTGTCGTCGCGCGCGCAGGACGCGCACAGCGGCTCGATCAGCCTGCTGCTGTGGACCGGCATTGGCCGCGCGCTGGAGCGCAAGCTCACCTTCGACTTCGACGGCTTTTCGAGCCCGTCGACATTCAGCTTTCTCAATGGATTCGGCGCGACGCTCACGCAGCGGCTGGGCGTCGAGCGCCACGGCACGGTTTATTTGCTGATGCGTACGCTTAAACGGAAAATTGCGCCCGGGCGCGTGTTCGCCCCCAATCTCTGAGCGGCGGGGCGTCGTGTGGCGAACGATATGGCGCGCTGCTACACGAGTTCGCGCGCGGGATCGCGTGCGCGGCGGGTCGTGACCTCGGCAAGTTCCAGCGCGCTCGAGGCGAAGAGCAACGGGGTCCAGCGCCGGATCGTGCTTTGCGCGCCGGCGGCGAAGCGTTCGCGCAGCGCAGGCTCGCCGCCCAGTTCGCCGATACGCTGCGCGAGCGTCGAGACGTCGCGCGGTTCGACCACGAAACCGTTCACGCCGTCGATCACCACTTCGCCAGCCACGCCGCAGGTGCGCGTGACGATGGCAGGGCACCCGGCCGCGAACGCTTCGTTCACGCACAGGCCCCATTGGTCGAATTCGCTCGCGAGTACGACGAATTCCGCGAGCGCATAGAGATTCGGCATTTCCTGGTTGGCGAGCGAGTTGAGTATCGTCACATGCGGCGTGAGGCCGAGCGAGTCGATGCGCGCGCGCAATTGCGCTTCGAGCGGACCCTGACCCACCAGCACGAGGCCGATATTTTCGTTGTACACCCCGGATTTACGGTAGGCGTCGATCAGCACGTCGACGTTCTTGCGCGCGACGAAGCGGCTCACGCACAGCACATAGCGCTGCGGCAGCCCAAAGCGCGATCGCACGGCCCCCGGGTTGACGCTCGCGGCCTGCGCGAGATCCGAAAAATAGTCGACGTCGATCACGTCGAAACCGATGCGGGATCGTTCCTTCGGGATGCCAAGCGATTGCGCGTAGCGACGATGCTTCTCGCCCGCGACGAGCGCGCCGTCGAAGCGGCTCACGATGAAACGCTTGAGGCGCTCCTTGGTGCGCTGGCGCTGTCCGTCGTCGGCCTTCGAGTCCGACATGTAGATGAGCTTGAAGCGCCGCGTGAGATGTCTGAGGAAACAGAGCACGGCCGAATAGCCGGTGTTGTAGCCGAGCGTGATGACCACGTCGGGCTCGAAGTTGCGCACCTTCGCAATCAGGCGTGCGGTGTCGAGCGCGCCGAGGCCGTCGCTGTCGGCGCCGTTCTCGACCAGCGTTTCCGCCATACGCGGGCGGTTCGCGAAGAATGCCGCGCGGCGTTCCTGCGGGAAGCCATAGACGCCCGAGCGCGCGAAGACCTCGAGCAGCGCCACCTGGTGGCCGCGACTGGAGGCTGCGCTGACGAGAGCCTCGTAGCGAGGGACGTGATAGTCGCCCAGGTTGCCGATGACGAACAGTATACGCATGGACAATGACGGCTCACGGTGGCGCTTGGTTGAGCAGGCAGCGCACCACGGGTGCCTGGCCTGCATGAAATCCCGGACAGTCGTCCTGACCTGCCGGGCAGCGTTGGCTGCGCCAAACCGCTCGCACAATCGCGGCGGGGACTCGCAGTCGCGCCGTTTGCTGCATCGTAACCCGATTGTGAGGCGTTTTTACGCGATGTCGGTGATCAGCGAAAACTTGTCCGATATGGCGGAGGCGATGCAAAGCAGATGAAACCTTGCCGGTCAATTCTTCCGAGGAATACGCAAGGCGCACGCACGAAATGGCACACGACTTGCGTGGCCTGGTTCGATTGACGCGATTTCCAGGTGCCAGAGGGCGGGTTATGCGTGGCTCGTAACTGATTGTCATCACAACGGACATCAATTGGCGCGATGCGATGAAAACTGTCATATCAATGCGTCACACTGGAGGTTTGGCATGTTTCAATACATCGGAAGAAGGGAAAGCGCTTAAGGTCAGCATCAGATTTTCGGCTTAATATCCTAGGGTTCACCCGTGGCGCCCAGGCCTTCAATTCGATAACAAACATGCGAGCTGGAATGCCGATCGAATGTTTTGCGTAATGCATTTCGAGGGAATTGCACGGCGCGGGACGCCGGCCGTGCAAGCCGAGAGGCGCACGCGATCGCTAACCGGGTTTCACCATACTGCGCGGACAATCGAGGAATATGAAAACGCTGTTTCTGCAGGCCCCGTCGTATGACGGCTTCGACGGTGGCGCGGGCTCGCGCTACCAGGCAAAGCGCGAGATCCGCTCGTTCTGGTATCCCACCTGGCTTGCGCAGCCCGCGGCCCTCGTGCCCGACAGCCGCGTGCTCGACGCGCCGGCCGACGGCCTGGGTGTCGAAGAGACGCTGAAGATTGCAGCCGCGTACGACCTCGTCATCATCCACACGAGCACGCCGTCGTTCCCGACCGACGCGCTCTTCTGCGAAGACCTCAAGAAGCGCAAGCCGTCGATCGTCATCGGTCTGGTGGGCGCGAAGGTGCAGGTCGATCCGCATAATTCGCTCACGGCAAGCGAGGCGATCGATTTCGTCTGCCGCGAGGAATTCGACTTCACCTGCAAGGAAGTCGCCGAAGGCATGCCGCTCGCCGAGGTCAAGGGCATTTCGTGGCGCGCGAAGGACGGCTCGATCGAGCACAACCCGGGCCGCCCGGTGCTGGAAGACATGGACTCGCTGCCGTTCGTCGCGCCGATCTACAAGCGTGACCTGAAGATCGAGAATTACTTCATCGGCTACCTGAACTACCCGTACGTGTCGATCTACACGGGCCGGGGCTGCAAGTCGCGCTGCACGTTCTGCCTGTGGCCGCAGACCGTGAGCGGCCACGTCTACCGCACGCGTTCGGTCGAGAACGTGCTCGAGGAAGCGAAGTGGATCCGCGAGAACATGCCGGAAGTCAAGGAACTCATGTTCGACGACGACACCTTCACCGACGACCTGCCGCGCGCCGAAGCGATCGCCATGGGTCTCGGCAAGCTCGGCATGACGTGGTCGTGCAACGCGAAGGCGAACGTGCCGTACAAGACGCTCAAGGTCATGAAGGAAAACGGCCTGCGCCTCTTGCTCGTGGGCTTCGAATCGGGCGACGACCAGATTCTCGTGAACATCAAGAAGGGCGTGCGTACGGACTTCGCGCGCCGCTTCAGCGCCGACTGCAAGACGCTCGGCATCAAGGTGCACGGCACCTTCATTCTGGGGCTGCCGGGCGAGACGCAGGACACGATCAGGAAGACGATCGAGTACGCGAAGGAAATCAATCCGCATACGATTCAGGTGTCGCTGGCTGCGCCCTATCCGGGCACGACGCTCTACAAGCAGGCCGTGGAAAACGGCTGGATGGAAGAGAACAAGACCATCAACCTCGTTTCGAAAGAGGGCGTGCAACTGGCCGCGATCGGTTATGCGCATCTGTCGCGCGACGAGATCTATCACCACCTGGAACAGTTCTATCGCCAGTTCTATTTCCGGCCGTCGAAGATCTGGGAGATCGTGCGCGAGATGCTCACGAGCTGGGACATGATGAAGCGGCGTCTGCGCGAAGGCGTGGAGTTCTTCCGCTTCCTGCGCGCACACGAGGCATGATGGACCGCGCGCATGCGACGGGGCGAACGGGCGCCATCGTTGCGATGGCCGTGACGGTGCTTGCGGTCGCGTCTGCGGCAATCGAAGTCATGCGTGCTGAATTGCCTGGCTTCTCGCATCTGCTCTTCGATTCGTTCGCGGTCCTCAGCGGTCTTTGCGCCGTGGTCGGCATCATCTATACCTGCACGGCGAGCGCGCTGGTCGGCCGTTTCTTCGCACGCGAGGTGGCGACGCCGCAGCACTTTCCGGCCATCACGCTCGCCAAGCCGCTGCACGGCGACGAATGGCACCTCGAGGAGCACCTCGCCAGCTTTTTCGAGCAGGACTATCCTGGACAAGTCCAGTATCTGTTCGGCGTTCACGATGCGCGTGATGAGGCGCTGAACGCCATCGAGCGGCTACGCGCGCGTTATCCCGAAGCACACATCACGGTCGTCGCCGATGCGCGCCTGTACGGTCCCAACCGCAAGATCGCGAATCTCGTGAACATGCTCGAAAAGGCCGAGCACGATGTGCTGTGCTTTGCCGATAGCGACGTGCTCGTCGACCAGAACTATCTGCGCCAGGTGGTCGGGGCGCTGCAGCAACCGGGCGTCGGCCTCGTGAGCGCGGTTTACCGGGGCCTGTGCGCGCCGGGATTCTGGCCGCGCGTGGCGTCGGCCTTGACGAACTATCATTTCCTGCCCGGCGTCGTCACGGGGCTCGCCATCGGGCGCGCGCGGCCGTGCTTTGGCCAGTCCATCGCCATGACGCGTGAAATGCTCGACCGCATTGGCGGTCTGGCGCAGTTCGCGCATCACCTCGCCGAAGACCATGCGATTGGGGAAGCCGTGCGCCGCGCCGGCGCGGAAGTTTCCATTCCGCCCATTCTCGTGCGGCACGCGTGCGTGGAGAATACGTTCGCGAAGCTCTTTGCGCACGAACTGCGCTGGAGTCGCACCGTTCGCGCGGCGGACCGCTCGGGACATCTGGGCGCTGTGCTGATGCATCCGTTCGCGCTCGCCATGCTTGCCGTGGCCTTGTCCGGCGGCGCGGCGCCCGCGTGGATCCTGGCCGCCGTGGCGCTGTGTGCGCGCGCGTGGCTGATCTGGCGGACCGATCGCGCGACCGGCGACAAGTCCAGCGGACTGCTATGCTTACCGCTTTGGGAAATGGTCCAGTTCGCGATCTATGTCGCGAGCTTTTGTTCGTCTGGCGTCGTTTGGCGCGGCACGCGCTTTCGCGTCGACAGGAATGGCATGCTTTCGCCAGTCCACGAGACCTGAGCGTCACAGTAGATTGGGGGGCACAATGAGACGGGAGCATACCCGCAGATGAAGCACATGGGACGTATCGCCGCCCTGGTCGGTCTTGCGATCGCCATATGGCTCGTATGGCGCGAACATCCCGCGGCAGTGCTGCAACTGTTGCGCGGCGCGGGCATGGGCCTCGTGCTGGCGGCCATCGTGCATATCCTGCCGATGTGCGCGAATGCATGGGACTGGGGCAGCCTGATTCGCGCGGCGCAGCGTCCGTCGTTCGCGACGATGCTCAAACTCGTGTGGATTCGCGAGTCGATCAACGGCTTGCTGCCCGTTGCACGCGTGGGCGGGGAACTCGTGTCGTTCCGCCTGCTTGGCCGTGCGGGCGTACGGCCGGCCACGGCGGTGGCGAGCCTCATCGCCGACATGCAGCTCACGCTGATCAGCCAGGTGCTGTTTGCGTTGCTCGCAGCCGGCTATCTGCTCGAACATTCCTCTTCCGATACCGCGCGGTTCGTGGGGCGACTTGCATGGGGCCTCGCGGGTTTCATCCCGTTGCTCGTGCTCTTTGCGCTCGTGCAGCATGCGCGGCCGTTCGAGCGCGCGGCACGCACGCTCAACCGCGTCACGAGCGGCAAGGTCGTCGATCTCGTGGGCAAGTCCGCGCGCGTCGATCTATCCCTCAAGCTGATCTGGCGCCAGACCGGCGTAGTCGTGCGCTACGTGCTCGTCTGGCAAACGCTGCAATGCCTCGGCTATGCGCTCGAAATCTGGATCGCGTTGCGCGTGCTCGGCACGGACGCGACCTTCGTGCAGGCGTTCGTGATCGAAGCCCTGATCCAGATGCTGAGCAGCATCGCGTTTCTGGTGCCGGCCGGCCTTGGCGTGCAGGAGGGCGGCTTCGTCATAATCGGCGGACTGCTGGGGTTCGATGCGCCCACTTGCCTCGCGCTCGCGGGCGCAAGACGCGTGCGCGATCTGATGTTCTATCTGCCCGGGCTGCTTGCCTGGCAGGCGGCCGAATATGGCTGGCCGTCACGACGCCGCACAGAGGGCACGGCCACGCGCACCCGCACGGAATGATCCCGAAGCTGGCCAGATATTGATTGCAGGTTGCGGAGCCCGCGCGGGCGTTAGCCGTGACTCGTGCGCAACTGAAAGCGCCAGCGCTCGAGATTCGAGAGTTCATCCACGGTCTTCTTCTCGATGTCGCCGCGAATCAGGTGATGAATCGTGAGCCGCCCCTGCTGTGTCTCCAGGATCTGCACTAGCCGCGCGCGCTCCCGCTGGCCCTCGAAGCCCAGATCGAAATAGATGACACGGCGACGCGTATCCCCGGTGACGAGACTCAGGCCACCGCCGCCACCGGTTCCGCCGAGCACGCCCATCTGGGGAATATCCCGGATGTGGAGATTCCAGCTGAAGCCATGGCGCGCAATCCACTTCTTTGCATCCTCCTCGCGCTTCATGGCCATGAGTGCGGCGGGCGGACGGTTGGTCACATCGGTCGCGATCGTATAACGCGACCTGTGCCAGTTCCTGAAGGTATTCGACTCGCGATTGTGCGCATACATGTTTCGCACGATCCTGCCTTCGAAGTCCCATTTCTGCGTCGCGGTGTCCAACCTGAACCATTCGATGCACTCGTTCCATTCCAGTTGAGGACATTCGATGTCATCGGCCATGAGCTTGCCGAGCATGGGCGCCTTGACCTCGGCGCGAAACGTCAGGTCGAACTGATGACCCGCGGTGCCCCTGGAGGAGCGCCCGCCGATGGGTTTGATCCGCTCCAAGGGCACAGCGAGACTGGCAATCGTCATGCGGGCTTTCATGGCCTGGCTCCATTCAATTGCGGATGCAGCCATAACAGCCGGACGTTTCCAGATATTCCCGCCAGTGCCTGGCACCCGGCTGCAAAAACAAATGGAATAGTTTTCCGCGCCGGGCTGTTGTGGAAGAGCGGATCGAACTGGATCGACCCCGCTGAGCCAAAGGAGCGTCTCCATGCATCGCCTCTCACGCGGGAAGCACATTGCAATTGGGGCTGGGCTGATTTCGATGATGAGCGGACCGTCCGCACAAGCCGAATCGGTCGACATGCCGGGCGCACAGCCGTTTCTGAGCACGACCGCAGCGGGCGTGCAGATCTACGCCTGCGAGTACGGTACGGATCACGCGCTCGGCTGGGTCTTCCAGCAGCCGAGCGCCACGCTCTACGACGCACACGGCGCCGAGGTGATCGAGCATTCGGCCGGTCCGTCGTGGCAAGCGCGCGACGGCAGCCGCATCGAGGGAAAAGTCGTCGCGCAAGCGCCCAGTGATACGCCAGGCAGTGTGCCGCAACTGCTGCTCGAGGCGCACTCCACCGGATCGCAGGGCATGCTCGCCCCGGTGCGCTACGTGCAACGGGTCAGGACGGTTGGCGGCGTAAAGCCGGCTGCGCCGTGCACCGTCGAGCACGAGTCGGGTAGTTCGCCCTATATCGCGAATTACATCTTCTATAAGTAAGAAGACCGACACTGTACGGTCCGTCAGGAAAGATGGATCGACAATTAATTCGGAATGCAAAGTTAATCGATTCAACCTGCCATGACCATCGATTTCATTACGCATCAGGACTGGACCGCGTGGCTCGAGCCACTCACGCAGGCCGAACCCTGCGGCCCCGACCTCGAATATGACGCGCAATTGCGCGAACTCGAAGAAGCGGTCAGCGGGCGTCCGGAGGCAGAGTATGGCGCCACGCTCGTGGCCGCGGTCCCGCCCGACTGGGAGGCCGCCGATGTGCTGGGCACCGCGTTGATGGCGCGCACGCGAGACCTTCGCGTGGTGATGCATCTGGCGCGGGCGCGCTGGGTTCGCGAGGGCATTGCCGGTCTCGCGGACGGGCTCGTCCTGACTGCCGCACTGCTGGAGCGCCACTGGGAGCACGTGCACCCGCAACTCGACGCCGGCGACGGCGACGGCGACGACGCGACGGCCCGCATCAACGCGCTTGCCGGGTGGACGGAAGCCGGCGGCGTGCTCGCCGGTCTGATGGATAGCCCGCTGCTGGGAGGTATTTCCCCGGTCACGCTGCGCGAGTGGTCGTATGCGAATGGCGAAGCCGTCGCGCCCGAGGGGCACACGGCGATGAGCCTCGCGGCGATCGAAGCGTCGATCGCTGTGTCGCCTGATGCCGCGCGCAACGCGAAGAAGGCGTTCGACACCGCGTACGACAGCGTCCGCGCTGTCGAAGCGACGCTTGCCCAACGCGTTGGCGCGACCCAATCGCTCGATTTCGCCTCGTTGAAGGCGTTGCTGGCGCGTGCATCGTCGCTGCTTGCAACGGGCGTGGGCGTGCACCGGGACGAAGCGCAAATGCAGCACGCAGAAGAGACCGGTGTCGCGTCGCCCGTCGGCGCCAACGGTAACGCACCCATCAATGCCATCGGCAGCCGCGCCGACGTGGCCGCCGCGCTGCAGCGCATTTGCGCCTGGTACGCGCAACACGAACCTGCCAGCCCCGTGCCGTTACTGCTCGAAAGGGCGCGCGGCCTCGTCGAGAAGTCCTTCGTCGATCTCTTGAAGGACCTCGCGCCGGAAGGGCTCGCGCAACTTACCCAGGTGGTCGGTACGGCTGCCGTCGAAACGCCGGTGGAATGATCGAAGCCGCACTGCAACGCAACTCAACCAGGAGAACGGTCAAATGGCCAAGGAGAGCAGTCAGAAGTTCATTGCGCGCAATCGGGCGCCGCGCGTGCAGATCGAGTACGACGTGGAAGTGTATGGCTCGGAGCGGAAGGTCAACTTGCCTTTCGTGATGGGTGTGCTGTCCGATCTTTCGGGGCAGCCGCAGGAAGCGCTGCCGCCCGTTGCGGAACGCAAGTTTCTGGAGATCGACATCGACAACTTCGACGAACGGCTGCGCTCGATGAAGCCGCGCGTGGCGATGCAGGTCGACAACACGCTGACCGGCGAGGGCAAGATCGGCGTGGACATGACCTTCGCGAGCATGGACGACTTCGAGCCCGCCGCGATCGCGCGCAACGTCGAGCCGCTCGCGAGGCTGCTCGAAACGCGCAGCCAGTTGCAGAACCTGCTGACCTATATGGACGGCAAGACCGACGCGGAAAAGCTCGTCGCCCGCCTGCTCGAAGACCCCGCGCTGATGAATGCGCTCGCCGCCGCGCCGAAGCCGCAGGGCGCGCCCGACTCCGAATAAAGGACCCAAGATGGCAGACACCCAACTCGATCCATCCGCGTTCGCGCAGCCAGAAAGGCAGGAAGCCGACGCGGAAAGCCCCTCCGGCGAGTTTCAACAGCTCTTGCAGAAGGCATTCCGCCCGCGCACGGAGAAAGCGCGCGAAGCGGTGGAAAGCGCCGTGCGCACGCTCGCCGAGCAGGCGCTGCTCGACACGCACCGCGTGTCCGACGATGCGCTCGCGACCATCGAAGCGCTGATCGCGCGCATCGACGAAAAGCTGAGCGCGCAGATCAACGTCATCCTGCATGCAGAGCCGTTCCAGCAGCTCGAAAGCGCATGGCGCGGGCTCCACTACCTCGTCACCAACACCGAGAGTGACGAGAGCCTCAAGCTGCGCGTGATGAACATTTCGAAGGCCGACTTGCACCGGTCGCTGCGCAAGTACAAGGGCGTGGCGTGGGACCAGAGCCCGCTGTTCAAGCGGCTTTACGAGGAAGAGTACGGCCAGTTCGGCGGCGAGCCTTACGGCGCACTGGTAGCCGATTACTACTTCGACAACAGCGGACCCGACGTCGATTTCCTCACGCAGATGGGCAAGATCTCCGCCGCCGCGCACGCGCCGTTCATCGCGGGCGCGGACCCCGCCGTCATGCTGATGGACTCGTGGCAGGAGCTGGCGAATCCGCGCGATCTCACGAAGATCTTCCAGACGCCCGAGCACGCCGCATGGCGCTCGCTGCGCGATTCCGAAGACTCGCGCTATATCGGCCTTGCCATGCCGCGCTTTCTCGCGCGCACGCCCTACGGCGCGAAAACGAGCCCCGTCGAGGAGTTCGATTTCGAGGAAGACACCGCGGGCGCGGACGCGTCGAAGTACGCGTGGGCCAATGCGGCCTACGCGATGGCCGTGAACATCAACCGCTCGTTCAAGACGTGGGGCTGGTGCTCGCGCATTCGCGGCATCGAGTCGGGCGGGGTGGTGGAGAATCTGCCGGTCCACGCGTTTCCCACCGACGACGGCGGCGTCGACATGAAGTGCCCGACGGAAATCGCCATCAGCGACCGCCGCGAAGCCGAGCTGGCGAAGAACGGCTTCATACCGCTCGTCCACAAGAAGAATTCGGATATCGCAGCTTTCATCGGCGCGCAGTCGCTCAACAAGCCGATCGAATACGAAGACCCCGACGCCACGGCGAACGCGAACCTCGCTGCGCGCCTGCCTTATCTGTTCGCCTGCAGCCGTTTCGCGCACTACCTCAAATGCATTGCGCGCGACAAGCTCGGCAGCTTCAAGGAGAAGGACGACATGCAGCGCTGGCTGCAGGACTGGATTCTTCAGTACGTGGACGGCGACCCCGCCAACTCGTCGGAAGAGACGAAGTCGCGCCGGCCGCTCGCGGCCGCGGAAGTCGTGGTCGAGGAGGTGGAGGGCAATCCGGGCTACTACACCTCGAAATTCTATCTGCGTCCGCATTATCAGCTCGAAGGCCTGACCGTGTCGTTGCGGCTCGTTTCGCGGCTGCCGTCTGCAAAAGCGGCCTGAGCGATCGCCTTCATCAAATCTCCACTAACCCGATCAATAAGGAATCCAAATGGCAGTCGATATTTTTCTGAAACTTGGCACGGTCACGGGCGAGTCGCTGGACCAGACTCACAAGGACGAGATCGACGTGCTCTCCTGGAGCTGGAGCATGGATCAGTCCGGCACGATGCACCTCGGCACGGGCGGTGGTGGCGGCAAGGTCGACGTGCATGATCTGTCGATCACCAAGTACACGGATCATGCCACGCCGGCCATCATGACCGCGTGCGTGACGGGCAAGCACTTCCCCACCGGCAAACTCACCGTGCGCAAGGCGGGCGGCACCAAACCGCTGGAGTACTACACGATCGACCTCGAAAAGGTGCTCGTCACGAACTACGCGACGGGCGGCTCGGACGGCGAGGACCGCTTCACCGAAACGGTGACGCTCAACTTCGAGAAGTTCCACGTGACCTACCAGCAGCAGGACCCGACCACTGGCTCGGCGCTCGGCGGCGTGGTCGAGTGCAAGTGGAACATTCCGGCCAGCGCCACGACGTAAGCGGATCATGCGCACGAGAAACGCCGAGCGCGTGCAGCCCTCGCTGCTGGAGCGGCTGACCGACCATGCGCCCGAAGCGACCAGCGAAGTCCGCGAGCATCGGGCCAGTTCGGCGCGTGCGCAGCGCCTGAGCGTCATGCGCGATATCGGCTGGCTCCTCAATGCGCGGGGCATCGCGTCGGCGCAGGAGATCGCGCGCTATCCGTGCGTGGCCGACTCGGTGCTCAACTTCGGCTTCGCGGAGCTGGCGGGCAAGAGCGCGTCGGACGTGGACGTCACGCGGGTCGAACGGCTGATCGCCGAAGCCATCGGCGCGTTCGAGCCGCGCATCGTGCGCGGCACCTTGCGCGTGCGCGCCATTCAGTCCGGTGGCGTGGATATCGCACACCACGCGCTGGCGTTCATCGTCGAAGGCGATCTCCATGCGCATCCGGTGCCCGAGCGGCTTTATTTGCGCACGGAACTCGATCTGGAAGCCGGCAAGGCAAACGTGTACGAAGAGGTGACGCCCCGATGAACCCCGACTTCCTCCAGTACTACAGCCGCGAACTGCAGCATGTGCGCGAGATGGGCGGCGAGTTCGCCAAGGCGTTTCCGAAGATCGCGGGGCGGCTCGGTCTCGAAGGTTTCGACTGCGCCGACCCCTATGTGGAGCGCTTGCTCGAAGGTTTCGGCTTTCTGGCCGCACGCGTGCAGATGAAAATCGATGCCGAGTTTCCGCGCTTCACGCAGCATCTCGCCGAACTGGTGTATCCGCACTATCTCGCGCCGACGCCCGCGATGACGGTCGTGCAACTGCAGCCCGACAAGACTCACCCCGCGCTCGCGGACGGCGTTGCCGTGCCGCGCGGCACGCCCCTGCAGGGCCGCTTCGACGGCGAGCGCGCGACGCGCTGCGAGTTTCGCACGGCGCACGCGCTCACCTTGTCGCCGCTCGAACTGGTGGAGGCTCGCCTGTTTACGCACACCGGCGCGCTGCCCGGCGTCGCCGCCGCCACGCCGCGCGGCGTGAAGGCAGGCCTGCGCCTCAAACTGCGCGCGCTCGGCGAACGCAAGATCAACGACCTCGCCATCGATCATCTGCCCATCTACCTGCGCGGCAGCGACGGCACGGCGGCGAAGCTCCATGAACTGCTGCTCGGCTCGACGCTCGGCATCGCGACGCCCAGTGGCGTGCTGCCGCCTTCGTCGCTGCGCCCGCTCGGCTTCTCCGACGAAGAAGCGCTGCTGCCCGTGAGCGATCAATCGTTTCCGGGCTATCGCCTGCTGCAGGAGTATTTCGCATTCGCGCAGCGCTTCATGTTCGTCGGCATCGATGGATTGCATGCGCATTTCGCTCGCTGTGAAAGCCGCGAGATCGAGCTGGTCGTCCTGCTTTCGAAGGGCGATACTGCGCTCGAGCAACGGGTCGACCACGAGAATTTCGCGCTCCATTGCACGCCCGCGATCAATCTGTTTGCGCGCCGCGCCGATCGTATCGCGGTGACGGGTGAGCAGTTCGAGCATCACGTGGTGGTGGACCGCACGCGGCCGCGCGACTTCGAGGTCTATCGCGTGCAAAGCGTGACGGGCCATCGCTCGGGCGGCAGCGCGCCGATCGAGTTTCAGCCGTTCTACCGCATGCGCGATCTCGGCGCAGGCGACCCCGACACGGCGTTTTATCAGGTGCGGCGCGAGAAGCGTCTGCCGTCCGCCCGCGAGCAGGAGCGCGGCGCGCGTTCGTCGTATGCGGGCAGCGAAACCTGGATCGCGCTGGTGAATACGCACGAAGCGCCGTATCCCGGCGATCTGCATCAACTCGGTGTCAGCGTGCTGTGCACCAACCGCGATCTCACGCTGACCCTGCCGCTCGGGCGCGGCGAAACCGACTTCACGCTGGAACTCGAAGCGCCGGTTTCCGGCGTGCGCTGTGTCGCCGGGCCGAGCCGCCCGTTGCCATCCTACGCACAAGGGGCAGTCGCTTGGCGCCTCCTGAGTCACCTGTCGCTCAACTACGCATCGCTCGTGGACGACGCGAACGGGAGCGGCGCGCGCGCCATGCGCGACCTGCTCGCGCTCTACGCGCCCGAAGGCGACGGCGCGGCCGCGCGGCAGATCGAAGGTCTGCGCTCCATCGGCACGCGGGCGGTCACGCGCCGCCTGCCGTCGCGCGGGCCGATCGTGTTCGGGCGCGGCCTCGCGCTCGATGTGCTGCTCGACGAGAGCGGTTTTGAAGGGGCGAGCGCGTTTTTGTTCGGCGCGGTGCTCGCGCGCTTCTTCGAGCAATACGTGTCGATGAATTCGTTTACCGAGACCTTCGTCGCGTCGACGACGCGCGGTGAAATCATGCGCTGGGCGCCGGGGAGTGGGCAATGCCGGACGCTGTGATGCTATTCGAGCGCTTTTCCGCCGAGGCGAACCGCTTCGACTTCTTTCAGGCCGTGCGATTGGTGGAATGCGCGCATCGCGGGTTGCCGCGCGTGGGGTCGTCGCTGCGCCCGCGCGACGACGCGGTGCGATTCGGTCAGGAAGCCGAATTGATCTTCTTTCCGACGGCGCTGCGCCATTTCGCCAGCACGCAGGACACCGCACCGAAGCTCGCCGTGAACTTCTTCGGTCTGCTCGGCCCGAATGGCCCGATGCCCACGCATCTGACCGAATACGTGCGTCACCGCGCGCGTAACGCGGGCGATCCGACTTTCGCGCGTTTTCTCGACGTCTTTCATCACCGCATGGCCTCGCTGTTCTATCGCGCGTGGGCCACGGCGCAGCCGGTGGTGAGCCTCGACCGCGACGACGACGACCGGTTCTCCGCCTACGTGGGCACCGTGTTTGGCCTGAACGAAGGCGCGCTGCGCCATCGCGATACCGTGCCCGATTTCGCCAAGCTGCATTTCGCGGGGCTGCTCGCGGGGCCCACGCGCCACGCGGCCGGTTTGCGGATCGTGCTGTCGCGATTCTTTGGCTTGCCGGTGGCGGTCGTGCAAAACGTGGGGCACTGGATGAAGCTGCCCGAAGCTGCGCTGACGCGCGTCGGTTTGCGCGACGAAAGCGCCCGCATCGGCGTCGGCACGATGCTCGGGGCGAGAGTCTTCGATCGGCAGCACAAGTTCCGTGTGGTGCTCGGACCGCTTTCGCTGGACGACTACGAGCGCTTCCTGCCGGGCGGCGCAAGCCTCGCGCGGCTCGCCGACTGGGTGCGTCTGTACGTGCGCGATCCACTCGAATGGGACGTGAACCTGCAGTTGCGGCGCGCGCAGGTGCCGCGTCTCGCGCTGGGGCGCAAGCAGCGCCTCGGCTACACGGCCTGGCTGCACGCGCGCGCGGCTACGGCCGACGCGGCGCAACTCAAGCTGCGTCCGTTGGCCCCCTCTCATGCAAAGGACTAGTTCAATGGCAGACATCAGCCGCGCCGTCCTGTTCGGCAAACTCGATACGCTCAGTTTCGGCGCGATGGAGAGCGCGACCACGTTCTGCCGCTTGCGCGGCAACGCGTACGTCGAGCTTGCACACTGGCTGCATCAGATGCTGCAGATGCCCGATTCGGACCTGCATCGCGTGATCCGCCACGCCCATATCGAGCCCGCCGCGCTCGCGCGCGATCTGACCGAGGCGCTCGACCGGCTGCCGCGCGGGGCGGCGTCCGTCAGCGATATTGCATCGCAACTGGAAGAGGCCGTGGAGCGCGGCTGGGTCTATGCCTCGCTGCTCTTCGACGCGCCGAAGGTGCGCAGCGCGCATGTGCTCGTCGGCATGTTGCAGACGCCGGTGCTGCGCAACGCATTGCGCGGCATTTCGCGCGAGTTCGATCGCGTGAAGCTCGACGACCTCGTCGCGAACTTTGCCGACGTGCTCGACGGTTCGCCGGAAGCGTCGACGCCGGCGGCTGTCGTGGCGCAGGAACCCGACACGGCGCATCGCACCGACGACGCCTTGCAGCGCTTCACCGTCGACCTCACGGCCCAGGCGCGCGAGGGCCGGCTCGATCCCGTGGTGGGCCGCGACGCGGAGATTCGCCAGGTCGTCGACATCCTCATGCGGCGCAGGCAGAACAATCCGATCCTCACGGGCGAGGCGGGCGTCGGCAAGACGGCGGTGGTCGAAGGCCTCGCGCTGCGCATCGCGGCGGGCGACGTGCCGCCCGCGCTGCGCGACGTGAGCCTGCGCGCGCTCGACGTTGCGTTGCTGCAGGCCGGTGCGGGCGTGAAAGGCGAATTCGAGGCGCGGTTGCGCCAGGTGCTGGAGGCCGTGCAGGCGGCGCTGCATCCCGTGATTCTCTTCATCGACGAGGCGCACACGCTGATCGGCGCGGGCGGCGCGGCGGGCACCGGCGACGCGGCGAATCTGCTCAAGCCCGCGCTCGCGCGCGGCAGCGTGCGCACCGTCGCGGCGACGACGTGGTCGGAGTACCGCAGGCACATCGAAAAGGATCCGGCGCTCACGCGGCGCTTTCAGGTCGTGCAGGTTCACGAGCCCGAGGAGGCGCGCGCCGTGACGATGATGCGGGGCCTGGCCGCCGCGCTCGAAACGCATCACGGCGTGCAGGTGCTCGACGAGGCGATCGAGGCGGCGGTGAAGCTCTCGCATCGCTATCTGCCCGCGCGGCAACTGCCGGACAAGTCGGTGAGCCTGCTCGATACCGCATGTGCACGCGTTGCGGTGAGCCAGCACGCCACGCCGCCTGCCGTCGACGACGCGCAACGGCGTATCGATGCGCTCAACACGGAGCTGGAGGTGATCGGGCGCGAAACGGCGATCGGCATCGATACGGCGGCACGTCGCGATGCCGCGGCGGCGGCATTGCAAACCGAAACCGCGCGCCTTGCCGATCTGCACGCGCGCTGGCAGGTGGAGCGCGAGATGGTCGAGGACATCCTCGTGCGCCGCGAGGCGCTGCGGGAGGGCGCACCGCACGCCGATCTGGCCGCGTTGCGCGAACGCCAGGCGCAGCTCGCCGCGCATCAGGGCGACGCGCCGCTCGTGCTGCCGGGCGTGGACCGTCATGCGGTGGCGGCGGTCGTGCAGGACTGGACCGGCGTGCCCGTGCTCAACATGCTGAAGAACGAGATCGGCAATGTGTTGCGCCTGAACGAGGTGCTCGACCGCCGCATCATCGGCCAGCAGCATGCTACACAAATGATCGCGCGGCGCGTGCAGACTTCGCGCGCCGGTCTCGACGATCCGGACAAGCCCGTCGGCGTGTTTCTGCTCGCGGGCACGTCCGGCGTGGGCAAGACCGAGACGGCGCTCGCGCTCGCCGAGGCGCTCTACGGCGGCGAGCAGAACCTCATCACCATCAACATGAGCGAGTACCAGGAAGCGCACACGGTGTCGCTGCTCAAGGGCGCGCCGCCGGGTTACGTGGGTTTCGGCGAGGGCGGCGTGCTGACCGAAGCGGTGCGCCGGCGGCCGCACAGCGTCGTGCTGCTCGACGAAGTGGAGAAGGCGCATCCGGACGTGCACGAACTGTTCTTCCAGGTCTTCGACAAAGGCCGCATGGACGACAGTGAAGGCCGTTCCATCGACTTCCGCAATACGCTCATTCTGCTCACGACCAACGCGGGCACCGAGTGCATTGCGCAACTGTGCCGCGATCCGCGCACGAACCCGCCGATGGAGGTGATCGAACGCGAACTCCACGCGCAGTTGCTGGAGACGTTCCCGCCCGCGTTGCTCGGGCGTCTGGTGACCATTCCGTATTACCCGCTTTCCAGCGACATGCTGAGCGCCATCATCCGGCTGCAACTCGGCCGCGTGGCCGAGCGCGTGACGCTCACGCACGGCGTGCCGTTCACGTATGACGAGAGCGTGGTGGCGCAAATTGCCCAGCGCTGCACCCGCATGGATAGCGGCGGCCGCATGATCGACGCCATCCTCACCAACAGCGTGCTGCCGCGCATCAGCACCGAGTATCTTGCACGCGTGATGGACGGCAAAGCGCTTGCGCGTGTGCACGTGAGCGTCGAGGGCGAGGAGTTCGGCTATGCCTTCGACTGACCGCCATGTGCGCATGACCTGTGCGGCGCTCGGCGACGACGCGGTGTTTCTGCGCATGTCGACGAGCGAGGCGCTGGGACGCCTGAGCCGCTTCGAGATCGCATTTCTGAGCCTGCACAACGATATCGATCCGGGTGCGGTGCTCGGGCAGAACCTTTCCGTGACGCTCGATTATCCGGCGGGCGGGTCGCGCGAGTTCAACGGCATCGTCACGACACTGCGTCTGCTCGCACCCGGCGACGCCACGAAGAACCGCATGGCGCGCTACGAGGCGGTCGTGCATCCGCGCCTGTGGCTGCTCACGCGCGCTTCGCACCGGCGCTTCTTTCATCAGCGCACGGCGCCGCAAATCGTCGCGCAGGTGCTGGAATCGTACGACATCGACTTTCGCAACGCATGCACGGCGAGCTATCCGCCGCTCGACCATTGCGTGCAGTATCGCGAGCCGGATTTCGACTTCGTGAGCCGCCTCATGGAACGCGAAGGCATGCATTACTTCTTCGAACACGCAGGCGGCAAGCATACGCTCGTGCTGGCCGATTCCGGCGCGGAGCATCGGCCCATCGCGCACTACGAGTCGGTGCCGTTTCAGGGCTGGGACACGCCGGAACCCGACGAAGAATGCGTCTATCGCTGGCACGCGGGCGCGACGCTCGAAACGGGGCGCTACGAAGTCAACGACTACGACTTCGAAAAGGCCTCGGTGAGCAACAGCGAAGGGCTCGTTTCGCGCGCGACACGCAGCGCACCCTACGATCCGCCGCGCTATCTGATGCAGGAGCATCTGAGCGGACATCTGAAAGCGGGCGACGGCGAGCGGCTCGCGCGCATCAACGTGGAGATCCATCAAACGCAGAACGACGCGATGGAAGGGCGTACCACCGCGCGCGGCATCGCGGCGGGCGGGTTGTTCGGGCTGCGCGATCATCCGGGCGGCGCGCAGAACCGCCAGTATCTCGTGATCGAGAATCAGGCCGAGATCGTATCGGATGCCTACGTCTCCACGAACGACCCCACGCAGCCGCTGTTCGACAGCCATTTCAGGGCGATTCGCAGCGACAACTCGTTCCGTTCGCCGCGCATCACGCCCATACCTCGCGCGGCGGGCCCGCAGACCGCGGTCGTGATCGGCCCGCCGGGCGAGGAGATTCTCACGGACAAATACGGGCGCGTGAAAGTGCAGTTCCACTGGGAGCAGCTTTCGCAGGCAGGCGGCGCGGATCGGCTCGATCGCTGCTGGGTGCGCGTCGCGCAGGGCTGGGCGAACCGGCGCTGGGGGGCGATGTGCCTGCCGCGTATCGGCCAGGAGGTGCTGGTGGATTTCATCGAAGGCGATCCCGACCGGCCTGTGATCGTCGGCGCGGTCTACAACTCGACCAACATGCCGCCGTACGACCTGCCCGCGCAGAGCGCGGTGTCCACGCTCAAGAGCCAGTCGACGAAAGGCGGCAACGGCTACAACGAAGTCCGCTTCGACGACCGCAAGGGCGGCGAGCAGATGTTCTTTCACGCCGAGCGCGATCACGAAACGTGGGTCAAGCACGACGCGCTGATGAACGTCACTGGCGAGCGGCATCTGCGCGTCGGCGGCGGCGAGTTTCGCGAGACGCGCGGCGCGCGCAACGATTCGGTGCTGGGCAGCAGCACGTCGCGTGTGCTTGGCAGCGTCTCGGCGGCGAGCATGACGACGCATGCGCAGTTCGTGGGCGAGGCGTATTCGCTCGACGCCGGCGCGGCCGTGCACATCAAGGCGGGCGCGGCCGTGGAGATCGAGGCGAGCGCGACCATCGCGCTGCGCGCGGGGGCGGCGTACATCCTCATCGGCCCGGAAACGATCGAGATGTCGAGCTTTCCGATTCCGCTCGGCCCGGGCGTGCCGCCGGTGCCGCTTGCCGTGCCGCCCGCGCCGCCCAGGCCGCCGCGCGACGCCGACGACGGCACGAGCAAGATTCGCAATCAGGAGGCCCCGTGAGATTGACGCTGACTGTAGAGGGCGGCGAAGCCGGCGAGCACGCCGCGCCACAAACCATGGAGATCGATGAGCGCGCAACCATTGGCCGCGCGCCGGAAAGCACGGTGGTGCTGAACGACGCGCAACGTGGTATTTCGCGCATGCAGGCGAGCATCGAACGCCGTGGGAACACTTACGTGCTGGTCGATGCCGGCAGCAACCCGACGCTCCTGAACGGCGAGGCGCTGAACGGCTCGCGCGAGGCGGTGTTGTCCGATGGCGACCAGATCGGGATCGGCGCTTATACGCTTGCGGTTTCGCTCGAAAAAGGCGAGGAAAGCTGGGCGCCCATCGATCAAACGCTGATGACGCAACCCACGCCCACGCAGCCGCCTGCGGCGAGCCTGCCGGGCACGCCGGAGTTCGAGGCGCCGCCGGGCCCGCCGCTCATCCCCGACGACTGGGATGCGCCGCGCGCTTCCGGCACGCCGCATCCCCTGCGCGACGACGCGCCGTTCACGCCCGACCCGCTCGCGGCGACGCCGCTGCTGCGCGAACCGGGCCATTTCGGCGGCGATGCGAATCAGGCGCTGCTGGACGTGCTGGGCGCCGCCGACCCGTTGCGCGACGCGCCCGCGCGGGTGGCGCGCGAACCTGCCGCGCCCTCACGCAGTTTCGAGCATGTGTCGCCGGAAAAAGCGCTGGCTGCGCTACCGGTACACCGGTCCGAGGACGCGCGCGTCGCGACGCCGGAGACGCGCCCCGCAGCCCCGCGCGCGGACGATTCCGCAGTGCCGGAGACGCGCCCCGCGGCCCGGCGCGCGGACGATTCCGCGGTGCTCGACGCATTGCTGGAGGGCCTCGGCATCGCGCCCGCCGATGTCGCCCACCTGAGCGCGCCGGAAGTCGCGCGCCTTACCGGTGCGCTGTTGCGCGAAGCCACGGAGGGCACGATGAGCGTATTGCGCTCGCGTGCGATGGCGCGCCGCGAGGCCCGCATGGCGATGACGATGATCGAGGCGCGCGACAACAACCCGCTGAAGTTCTTCCCCGACGCAGACCGCGCCTTGACGCAAATGCTGGGCGCGCCCGGGCGCGGCTATCTCGCGCCGGACGAAGCCTTGCGCGCCGCCTACCGCGATATCCAGGCGCACGAACTCGCGCTCGTCGCCGGCATGCGCGCCGCGTTCGACGACGCCATGGCGCGCCTCGACCCCGCCGCGATCGAGCGCTCGCTCGATGCGCCCTCCGGCCTCGAGGCGCTCGTCGGCAATCGCCGGGCGCGCCTGTGGCAGCGCTTCGTGAAGACGTGGGAGCAGGTGTCGCGCGACGCGGGCGACGATTTCCAGCAGCGCTTTGGCGAACCGTTCGGCCGCGCCTATCAGGCACAGCTCGACGCGCTGCAATTTCCGAAGGATTGAGTCATAGCATGTACTGGAACAACAGAGTCATCTGGTCTGAGGGCATGTTCCTTCAGCCGCAGCATCTCCAGCAGCACGACCGGCACGTCGAGGCGCTGCTCGCGGGCCGCGTGAACGGCCTGCGCGCCTATGGCTGGGGATTCACGACGCTGGAGATCGACGAGGCGCTGCTCAAGCTCGGCAAACTGGCGTTGCGCGCGGCGGCAGGCGTGCTGCCCGACGGCACGCCGTTCAACCTGCCCGCGGACGACGATCTGCCCGAACCGCTCGATATTCCCGAAAACGCCGCGAACGTCACGGTGATGCTCGCGCTGCCGGTGCGCCGCGCCGGCGCGCCCGAGTCGGGCGGCGACGGGCACGCCGACGATCTCGCGCGTTACGGCGCGGGAGACTTCGAAGTGCACGACAGCAACGACGCCGACGCGCCCAGCACGTTGCTGCAGATCGGCAAGCTGCGCCTGCGCCTCGCGCTCGCGCCCGAGGTGGCCAATGCGCATGCGTGCGCGGGCGTGGCGCACGTGGTCGAGCGCCGTAGCGATGGCCGCGTCGTACTCGACGACGACTACTGCGCGCCGTGCCTGGACTATCGCGTGGCTGGCCGCCTCGCGCGCTTCTCGACCGAACTGGGCGGCCTGCTTCAGCAGCGCGGCGAAGCGCTCGCCGGGCGCCTCGCCCAACCCGATGGCGCGGGCATGGCCGAAATCGCCGATTTCCTGCTGCTGCAGATCGTCAATCGCGCGCAGCCGCTCGTCACGCACTTCAATGCGATGGATGGTTTGCATCCCGAAGCGTTCTATCAGTCGTGCATCGCGCTGGCGGGCGAACTGGCCACCTTCAGCCAGGCGGGGCGGCGGCCGCCCACGTTCGCGGCCTACCGGCACGACCGGCTCAAGGAGACGTTCGAGCCCGTGATCGATGCGCTGCGGCTCGCGCTCTCGCGCGTCGCCGATCCGCAGGTCGTGGCGATTGCGCTCGAAGAACGCAAATATGGCTTGCGGGTGGCGCGGGTCGCGGACCGCACGCTCTTTGCCGGCGCGACCTTCGTGCTCGCGGTGCGGGCGCAGGTGCCGGCCGGCACGCTGATTTCCGCGTTCACGAGCCAGGTGAAGATCGGCAGCATCGAAAAGATCCGCGATCTCGTGAACCTGCAGCTGCCAGGCATCGCGTTGCGCGCGCTGGCGGTCGCGCCGCGCCAGTTGCCGTTCCATGCGGGCTACAGCTATTTCGAACTCGACGACCACAACGAAGCGTGGGCAACGCTGGCGGCTTCCGCGGGCATGGCGCTGCACGTGGCGGGCGAGTTCCCGGGGCTCGCGATGGAACTCTGGGCCATCCGTCATTGAAGTCTCGCATCGAGGACCCTTGCCATGACCGATAGCACGAACGCGCCGCTCGACGACGCGGACTATCTCGACGCGGCGCGCACGATCCGCATGCCGACGCCGGGGCGCAAGCGCGAGCGCGCGGCCGGCGCCGAAGCCGAACCCGCGCCGCCGCGCAAGCCGCAAGCCGCCGGGCCCGCGCTCGCGCCGCTCGATGCCGCGATCGCCGGGCGCAACCCGCTGCTGCGCGCGGCCAATCCGTTGCTGGAACTCGCGCTGCCGCTGCGCCGCCTGCCGAGCCACCCGGACCTCGACACGCTGCGCGCGCAGCTGATCCAGATGGTGCGCCGCTTCGAAGCCGACGGCCGCGCGTTCGGCGTGCCCGACGCGCAGCTCGGCCCGGCGCGCTATTGCCTGTGCACCTTCATCGACGAGGCCATCGCGGCGACGCCGTGGGGCGCGGGAGTCTGGGGCCGCAGGAGCCTGCTCGTGACGTTTCACAACGAGGCCTCCGGCGGCGAGCGGCTGTTCGTCATGTTGCAGCGGCTCGCGCAAACCCCCGCTGCCGATATCGACCTGCTCGAACTGATCTACGTGATGCTCGCGCTTGGCTTCGACGGGCGCTACCGGCTCATCGAAGGCGGCAAGCGTCAGCTCGACGAGATTCGCGAACGCCTCGAACAGATGATCCGCGCGCAACGCGGCCCGGTCGAGCGCGCGCTGTCGCCGCATTGGCAACCCGCGGAGCAGGCGCGCGAACGGACGCTGGGTTTCGTGCCGCTGTGGGTCGCGCTGGCGCTCGCGGCCCTCGTGCTGATGGCGACGAGCCTCGTGCTCGGGCTGCGCATCAACGCGTTCTCCGACCCGGTGTTCGAGGCGATGCGCGGGATTCGCGTGGCGCCCGCGCCCGTGCTCGCGGCCAAGACGCAGGCTGCGCCGAAGTTCGCGTCGGCGCTCGATGGCTTTCTCGCGCCGGAAATCGCGCAAGGGCTGGTCACGGTCGGCGAATCGGGGGACCGCACGACCGTGACCATCAACAACAGCGCCGAAGGCACGCAGATCTTCGCGTCCGGCAGCGCCGAACTCGACCCGCGTTTCGTGCCGCTCGTGCAGCGCATCGGCGAGGCGCTGGCGGACAAGCCGGGCAATGTCGTCGTGATCGGGCATACGGACGACCAGCGCATCGTGTCGGCGCGCTTTCCTTCCAACGTCGCGCTCTCGCAGGCGCGCGCGGAGACGGTGCGCGCGATCCTCGCGGCGCATCTCGCGGACCCTGCGCGTGTGAGCGCCGAAGGCCGCGGCGATACCGAGCCGGTCGCTTCGAACGACACCGCGGCGGGCCGCGCGCGCAACCGCCGCGTGACCATCGCCATTCTTGCGCCGGGAGCCGCGCCATGAAGTGGATCCAGTGGTTCAAAAGGCCCGCTGTCGTGACGTTTGCGGGCGTACTGGCGCTTTGCGCGCTGGTCTGGTTCGAAGGGCCGCTCGTGGCGTTCAATGGCTCGGCGCCGCTCGAGAGCAGCGCCAGGCGCTGGGCCGTGATCGCGTTCATCCTCGCGTGCTGGGCGCTCTATTGGGGCGTCCGGTTTGCCAAGGCGCGCATCGCCAGTTCGACGTTCGTGCAGAGCCTCGTGGCCGATGCGCTCGACCCCGCGAAGCACGCACCGGACCCCGCGCGCAAGGCCGCCGATGCCGACGTCGCGGTACTGCGCACGCGCTTCGAGGCGGCGCTGAAGACACTGCGCGAGTCGCGCGCGCCTGCTGGCGGGGCGCGCGGCATGCGGCGCGTGTTCGCGTGGCTCGCCCCGTGCCGCGAGACGCTCTACGACTTGCCGTGGTATCTGTTCGTCGGCGCGCCGGGCGCGGGCAAGACAACCGCGCTGGCGCACTCGGGGCTGCGCTTCCCGCTCGCGGACCGGCTCGGCGCGCAGGCGGTGGGCGGCGTGGGCGGCACGCGCAACTGCGACTGGTGGTTCACGGACCACGCCGTGCTGCTCGACACTGCCGGCCGCTTCACCACGCAGGACAGCCACGAGCAGGCCGATCGCGGCGCATGGCTCGGTTTTCTCGGGCTGCTGCGCAAGTACCGGCCGCGCCGTCCGCTCGACGGCGTGATGGCCGTGGTATCGGCCGCCGATCTGCTGCAACAGTCCGACGCCGAGCGCGCCACCTATGCCGCTGCAATCCGCGAGCGACTTGCCGAACTAAACCAGCAACTCGGTGTGCACCTGCCGGTGTACGTCGTCGTGACGAAAACCGACATGCTCGCAGGCTTCTCCGAGTATTTCGACGACTTCGGGCGCGACGAGCGCGAGCAGGTCTGGGGCATGACGTTCCCGCTCGCGTCGGAGAACGAGGCCGGCGAAGGCAGTGCGCCGCTCGCGCGGTTCTCCGAAGAGTTCGGTCTGTTGCATGCACAACTGCAAGGCCGCGTGCTGCAACGCATGCAGCAGGAAACCGACGTGCGGCGTCGCGCGCTGATCTATGCATTCCCGCAGCAGTTCGCGGGCATCGAGCGCGCGTTGCGGCGGTTTCTCGAAGAGGCATTCGGCGAGTCTCGTTTTGCGCGCGCGCCGTCGCTGCGCGGCGTGTACTTCACGAGCGGCACGCAGAGCGGACGTCCACTCGACCGCATGATGAGCGCGATGGCGGCATCGTTGGGTTTGAGCCGCGAGGTCGTGATGGCGGACGCATCGAGCGGGCGCGCGTATTTCGTCAAGCGGCTGCTGCGCGACGTGATTTTCGCCGAGCAGGGCATCGCGGGCAGCGATCCGCGCGCCGTGCGGCGGCGCGCGCGCATTCAGCAGGCAGCGATCGCAGGCATCGCCGTGTTGCTGGCGGCGGGGCTGATCGCCCTGTTCGCGAGCGACCGCGCGAATCGCCGTTTCGTCGATGCAAGCCGTCAGCAGATCGCCGCGCTCGCCGAGCTTGCGAAGAAGACCAGCGCGGGCGACAGTCCGCTTACGGTCCTGCCGCTGCTCGACGCGGCGCGCGATCTCCCCGGTGGTGAAGCGGAGCGCGCTTCGCGTGACACGCCGTGGTGGGCGCACCTGGGCCTCGATCAGCGCGAGAAGCTCGGCCTGGAAGCGCAGCGTGTGTACCAGCGCCTGTTGCGGCAGACCTTGCTGCCGATCGTCGTGCAAAGCATGGAGGACCAGCTTCGCCGCGGCAGCGCGGAAGATCCCGCCACGCTCTACGAAGCCCTGCGCGCGTACCTGATGCTGGGCGACCCGACGCATTTCGACCCGGACGCGCTGCAGGTTTGGGCACTGCGTACCTGGCGAACAGGTTCGATGAAAGACGCGAGCGACGCGCAGCGCGCGGACATCGAGCAGCATTTGCAGGCGCTGTTCCGGCGTGGCGAGTTCGATTCGAACTTGCCGCTCGATCAGAACCTGATCGCGCAGGCGCGCGCCGTGCTCAACCGGGTGCCGCTCGCGCAGCGCCTGACCGGTCGTATCGATCAGCAACTCGCACAACTGCGCCTGGCAGATTTCACCGTGGCGAAGGCGGCGGGGCCGAGCGGGCAGATCGTGTTCGTGAGACGCAGCGGCGCGCCGCTCACGCAAGGCATCGAGGGTGCCTACACGCGTGCGGGCTTCGACGCGTTCGTGCGTTTGCGCGAAGCGGCGCTCGCCAATCTGTCGAAGGACGACTGGGTGCTCGGCGCGGGCCAGACGCATACGGATGCGCAAAGCACTGAGGCATTGCGCGCGGCGCTGACGCGGCTCTACAGCGAGGAGGCGATCCGCCAGTGGGACGCGTTGCTTGCCGATATCGCCGTCGTGCCGTTCAGCGCGCCGGATCAGGGTGCGCGCATCGCGAACCTGCTCGGCTCGGCGAATTCGCCGTTGCGCGCGCTGATCCAGGGCGTTGCGCGCGAAACGACCTTCACGCCGCCGGCCCCGGCGCCCGGCAAGCTCGACGCGCTCAAGAACCGCATCGGCGCGCAGGCGGAGCAGCCCGCCGCGCCGACGCCCGTCGATACGCATTTTCAGGTGCTGCACGATCTGGCGGGCGCGGTGCTCGACGAATACATCAACGCTCTCAAGGACGCCGCAGCGACCCTGCAGGCCGAAGACACGGCACGCAGGCAGTCGCTGCCGCCGCCCGCCACGGGCCCGCTCGACCACCTGAAGCTGCTCTCGCAGAACGCGCCCGCGCCGCTCGCAGCGGTGCTGCAAGGCGTAGCGGGCAACGCCGATACCGTGCAGATCCAGGGCCAGCGTGCGCAGTTGCAGACGCTCTGGGCCACGACGGTCGCGCCCGCGTGCAGGCAGGCGCTCGACGGCCGCTACCCGCTCGTGAGGACCTCGACGCGCGACGCCGCGCCCGACGACTTCGCGCGCGTGCTGGCGCCGGGCGGCCTGATCGACGCGTTCTTCCAGAAGAATCTGCAGAATCGCGTGGATACGTCCGGCACGGTATGGAAGTGGCGGCCCGAGGCGAAATCACTCGGTATTCCTGACGATGTGCCGGTGGCGTTCCAGCGTGCGGCGACCTTGCGGGACGCCTTGTTCCGCGACGGCGGTCACGACGTGTCCGTGCGCTTCTCGGCGAAGGTGGTCTCGCTCGATCCATCGGTGAAGCGCTTCGTGCTCGATATCGACGGCACGCAGCTGAGCGCGACGAGCGATGCGCCCAACGCCACCGCCGCGTTCCAGTGGCCGAGCGGGAAGGGCACGGGGCAGGCGCATGTCGAACTCGACCCCGCGGCTGCGCCGCCGCCTCGCGCGGAAGGGCCCTGGGCGCTGTTCCATCTGCTCGACGCAGCGCGCATCGAGCAGGCCGGACAGGCCGATCATTTCAACGCCACATTCGACGGCGGCAAGGTCACGCTCGCGCTCGTGGCCGGCAGCGTGAACAATCCGTTGCGCGCGGGCGTGCTCAATGGCTTTCGTTGTCCGGCCACGCTATGAACGCAGATGATCGAATCGACGCCGGCTTTTACGGCAAGGTCCGCACGCATGGCGATTTCGTCGGACGCGGCCTTTCCGCGGCTTTCGTCGGCCGTTGGGACGCGTGGCTGCAGCGCGGCCTGCTGGCCGCGCGCGAGCGCCATGCCGGAGACTGGCTCGAGCGCTATCTGGAGATGCCCGTGTGGCGCTTTTCGGCGCCGCCCTCCGTGATCGACGACTGCGCCTGCACCGGCGTGCTCATGCCCGGCATCGACGCCGTGGGGCGCTATTTCCCATTCGTGATCGCGCGGCGGATCGAAAGCGGAGCGCGCGCCATCGATTCGCGCTGGCACGACGAGGCAAGCGCACTGGCCCTGTCCACGCTGGCGCCTTCGTTTTCGCTCACGGCATTCGAGTCGAAGCTCGCTGCGCTACGCGAACAGCCAGTCGCGTTGGCATCCAGCGAAGGCGCCAGTATGTGGTGGACTCAGTCGGACGGCGTGATGCATCGGCACGAAGGTGCGCTAGATGCACGTGTGTTCGTGGATCTGCTCGACGCGTACGACATCGCGGACTAGTCGCCGTCGATGCCCCATTCGCGGCGCAGCGCTTCGCGGTGCGGCTCCGGCACGGCGTCGAGCAGTTGCGCGTGGAAGGCGCGCAGATCGGTGGCGTGGGTGGCGGCGCGGCGCGCCACGATACGGGCGATGGGGCCGAGAAGCGTCGAGAGGCGCGAGGTGGCTTCGTTGACGCTTTCGGCGCTGATGGTCTGCGCGCCGGTCGCGCGCGGCGCACCGGCGCCCACCGGAATCAACAGCGAATCGAAGTCGCGCCGCGCGTCGTCGGTGGGCAAGTGGGCGCTCAGGCGTTCGCGCAGCGTATCGATGTTCGTCGCGCCTACACACGCCCGCCGCACCAGCAGCGACGCCACGGGCCCGACATGGCTCGCGAGGCGCTTCTCCAGGTGCGCGACGAGTTCGGGGTCGAGCGGGGTCTGCGTCGGCGGCGTGGGGATCGGCGCTTCGAAGGCCGCATGCGCGAGAACGGTTCGTTCGGCATCCTCATGGGCATCGGCAGAGAGTGCCGCAAGCAGCGTATCGCGCCATGCGCGCGCGCCGGCGTAGCGCATCTGGGGGCGCTTTTCCATGCCCTTCATCACCAGGGCGTCTACATACGCAGGCAAGCCGGGCGCGAGCGCGGAAGGGGGCGGCGGCATGTCGTCGAGAATCTTGCGCATCACGGCGCCCGGCGTGCCCGCGAACGGGCACACGCCGGTAAGCATTTCGTAGAGCACGACGGCGGCGCTGAAGAGATCGGAGCGTGCATCTACGGCGTCGCCGGTGAACTGTTCCGGCGACATATAGCTCGGCGTGCCGAGCAGCGTGCCGGTTTGCGTGAGCTTGGACGTGTCGAGCTGCGCGATGCCGAAGTCCGCGACCTTGCATTCGCCGCGCGGCGAGATCAGCAGATTGGCGGGCTTGATGTCGCGATGCACGATGCCTGAGCCGTGCGCGTAGTCGAGTGCATCGAGCAGTTGCGCGAACCAGCGCAGGGCGGCCAGCGGATTCATCTGCGTGCCCGCGCGCGCGTGCAGCGCGAGATGCGCTGCGAGGGTTTCGCCGCGCACGTATTCCATCGTGATGAAGGCCGTGTCTCCCGTTTCGCCATAGTCGTACACCGCGACGATGTGCGGATGGGCGAGACGTCCCGCAGCGCGCGCTTCGTTCAGAAAGCGCGCGGTGAGTTCATGATCCGTTTCGCCGCCTGCGGGCCGCTCGATGGTCTTGAGCGCCACCTTGCGCTCGATGCGCGGGTCGAAAGCCAGATACACCACGCCCATTGCGCCGCGTCCGAGCACGCGCTCGATCACGTAGCGGTCGAAGGTCGTGGGGATGTCGACGGAGTGGGACATCGCTTACGTCTGCTCTTCGTCGAGAATGCGGAACGCTTCGATGAGGCTGGTCTGCATGCGTCCGAAGGACACCGCAAGCGAGGCGATTTCATCCGATCCGCCCGTCGGCAGCGTTGTTGCGTCGAGCTTGCCGAGGCTCATTTCGTCGGCAGCGCGAGACAGCGCACGGATCGGACGCGTGATCAGCACGTGCATCATCAGGTTCATCACGATCAGCACGACCGCGAACACGGCGCTGAGCGAAAGCATGAACGTGCGCCAGACGGCGCGCCCGCGCGCGATGGGCTGCGCCATCGGCACGGACACGAACTCCGCGCCGATCACCTCGTTCATGGTCCAGCCGAAGCCGTTCGAGCTGCCGTACTTCTCGATCATCGTCGCGGGCGCGGCGTTCGGCGTGCTATGGCACTGCATGCAGGCGGTGTCGGTAATGCTGCTGGGCCGCGCGAGGAAGAACGAGCGGCCGCCCGGCGCATCGCGCTGGCCGGTCAGTTCCTTGAGTTCCGGATGATCGTGCAGATGGCGGATGACGTCGGTCTCCCAGTCGGTCGGGCGGTCGCGCGGATTGGTCGGGTTGAGCATCGTGGCGTTGTACGAGAAGTTCGGGAAGTCCTTCCCCAGCAGCTTGAGCATCTCGATGGCCGAAAACGCTGGGATCGATTCGGGCACGAAGCTGTACTTGATCTGCGTGGCGAGCAGCGGCGTGACGTGCGCCGCCGTGTAGCTCTGCATCGACGACGCGGCGCTCGCGAGGATATTGGCGTCGTGCGCGGTTTCTTCGAGCGCCTGCTTTTGCAGCAGACGGTCGGAGACCACGCCGATCA
This sequence comes from Paraburkholderia sp. EG286A, assembly GCF_040965375.1. NCBI lineage: Bacteria > Pseudomonadati > Pseudomonadota > Betaproteobacteria > Burkholderiales > Burkholderiaceae > Paraburkholderia > Paraburkholderia sp. EG286A. The sequence goes on along the minus strand of NZ_JBFRCB010000005.1, from coordinate 244,115 downwards.
CCACCAGCGCGATCGCGAAGATGAGCAGGAATACCAGGTTGAATTTGACGCTGAGCGAGAGTCCGGGCTTCATGGCAGTGAAGGTTCGAGCCTTATGGATAGCGCACTTTGCGAACGCCTGGCCGTTCGGGCGGATAGAGCAGGACGCGCCAGTCGGGCAGGGTGTTCAGATGCGCCTGAACATCGTGGCGAAACGCACGATCGGTCAGACGCGAGCGAAAACGTGCGGGAAAGCTCTTGCGCGCGGGCAGCTTGCTGTCCAGCCACGGCGCGATGTCGTCGTAAGTCGCGGCGTGCGAGGGCGGCGCAATGTGTGCGGGCCTGGCGACGGCGAGCGGCTGCAAGGCGTCGCGAAACGCGACCGGCATGCCCGTGACGAAAGCGTCGGTGGGGCGCGCCGAGATCTGCACATGGCCGGGGCTGCCGATGCTCGCGAAGCGGCCGGTTGGTATCGGCGTAGGCGGCTTGGCCGCGAAGGTCTGCGTGCCGGTTTCACTGAATACGTTGACCGTTTGCGTGTCATCGGGCCCAGCGATGATCGCTGCCGCGCTCGCTCCAATATCGAGCGCGCCGGGTTCCATGTCCACGCGGACCTGGGCGCAACGCGCGCTTGCGCACACGGCTGCGGCGATCTTCAGCCAGCCGCTGAGCAAGGCGACATGGGTGTCGGCCATGAGCATCGCGCGAGTTCGCGGACCGAGCGCGACGAGCGTGCCGTGCTCGTCCTGCAGATGCGCCACGCCTTCGCGCGATTCGAGCAGGTCGCCGTCGCGCAAGGTGTCGCCCGCCGCTGCCGATGTCACGTTCGCGCCGCGCACGACGCCGACGGGTGCATCGGTGCTCGCGAGCCGCCAGTCGGCGTACGCGGGCGACGCAAGCGCCGCCGCTATGACGAAGCCCGCTGCCCAAATGTGCAATCGATGATCCATGCCGAGCCATTGATCGAGGGTTCCTCAACACAACAGCCCGGCGGCGAAATTATTCCGCGCCGGCCTTGGCACTTATCCGTTATGCGGCGGTACGGCTTCCTGCGCCTCGCTGAACAGCGCGGCCGTATCGAGGTTGGAGATGCGCTTGCCGAGCGCGGCGAGATCGACGTCGCCCGCCTGGCCGATGAGCGCGTAGGTCAGCTCGTTCTGCCGCCACGTGGTGACGCCCATCGAGTCGACGGTGCGCGAGGCGACCGCTTCGTCCGGGCGCGCGTCCTTCATCACGCACAACGCGATGGGCGGCCCGCTGCGCGGCAGATAAACGATCTGCACGAGCGGCTTGTCGTGAAAGCGCAGGCGCTGCACCGACTTGAAGGTGAGCCCGGCGCTGCTCAGATCGGGCACGCGCAGCGCGAGACGGTCGTCGCGGCGGATGTCTTCGACGACTCTCGCGGCGAGCGCCGGATCGTCCTGCCGGTAGGCGACGGTTTCCCGCGTATAGAGCTTCTGGTAGCCAACCGCCGCCTTCACCCACGGCGACGGCTCCGATGCGCTCGCGAGATGCGAGGCGCCGGAGCCCTGGCCGCCAGGCCCGAACAACGCGTCGAAGCGCACGAACTGGCCGGCCACGAACGCGCCCGCCACGCATGCCGCCGCGAGCCAGACCGGCACGCGGCGCAGGCGCGATCTCACGGGCGCCGAGAGTTGTTGCTCCGCGGCCGGCATCGCGGCGTCGTTCGCACTCGAAGACGGTTGCGCGGGTTGCCCGGTTTGCGCGCGCACCATTTCCTCGATGCCAAGTTGCAGTGATTCGGGCACGGACGGCAGCGTTTGCTGGGCGAAGGCACCGGCGAAATCGACCTGCGAGGTGCGCAGCAGCGTGACCTTCTTGCGCGCCTCGGCGGACTCGCGCAACTGCGCTTCGATCGCGGCGCGCTCGTCCGGCGACAGGCGGCCGTCCACATAGGCGAGTAACTGTGCGTCGTCGGCAATCATGCGAGTGAGTCCTTGTGCTGCGGGGCGGGCGGCGCCTTGGGCGCCGCACCGCTGAACATGGCACCGACCGATTGCCGCGCTCGCGAGAGCCGGCTCATCACGGTGCCAATGGGTATCTTGAGCACGTCGGCGGCCTGCTGGTACGTCATGCCTTCGACCGCGACGAGCAGCATCACCACACGCTGGGCTTCGGGCAGGCGCTCGACTGCCTCGATGATCTGGCTGTGCATGAGTTGTGTTTCGGGGCCATTATCGACGGGGTCGGGGAGATTTTCGAGGAAATCGTCGTCCCACTCGAAGCTCGCGCGCTTGCGCACGCTGCGGGCTCGCAGCTCGTTGATCCATGTGGAATGCATGATGGAGTACATCCAGCTCAGCGGAGCCGTGTCGGGTTGAAGCTGATGCGCGCGTTCGAGCCCGCGCAGGCAGGCGCGCTGCACGAGGTCTTCGGCGTCGTGCTGGTCCCCGGACAGGCGCAGCGCAAACGCCCAAAGCCGCGGAATCATGGCGGGTAGCATGCCCGGTAGGTCTGTACCGCTCATCGAAGGGTTTTCTCCACGATCCCCGTTCAATCCGGACTGGCGTGCGCTGCGGTCGTGTGCGACCGTCTGGTCAAGGGCGCGCGGCTCGGGCCATTTTGGTGAACTAGTAACGAAACACCTGGCCGGTGGGCTTTATTCCATGCTTTCGTTCGGGGTGCGCTCGCGCCGCCTTCAATGCCCTTCAGCGGCCTTTCGCGCCGGCGCGCGCTTCTTCGCTCGTGCGGCGGTCGAACGACACCGCGTAAGCGGCGGCGCGCGCGGCGAGCAGCGGATCGTCAGAGGGCGCGATGCCCACCGGCAAGACCGTCGGGTCGAAATTGATGTCGCGGCAGGGTCCGTCGATCTGCGACTGCGCATGCTCGATGACGATGGTACCCGCATCGACGCGATGCTGCTCGCGTTCGACGGGCCACGCACGGGTGGCGTCGTCCACCGGGTCGCCCGCGCCCGCGGGCGTCAGCATGAGGTGCCAGCGCACCGGAGCCGATTCCAATTGCACCTTCAGGTCGTGCGCGAGAAAGTCGGGGTCTCTCGCGTCCGGATCACGCGTATCTAGCGGCGCGTAAGGCACGTCAGGCACGACGCTCCAGCGCACGAATCGCATGTTGCCGCTTGCGTTGGTGAAGCGAAACGCATCGATGCTGTAATAGCTCGCGTTATAGAACGCGGAAGACGGCGGATGCGCGGCGAGCCAGTCGCGCAGCGCGCTGGTTTCGGGGTGGCTCGCAAAGAACGCGTCGAGTCTCGCGGGGGCGGGGCGGCCCGTGCGCTTGTCGTGCTCCATGGCCTCTTGCAGTTCGTAAACCGCTTGTGGCGTGCGCACCGCGAATACGGGCGCGGAATTCATGCCGGTGCGCCATTCCTCGCCGTCGCGCATCGCGAAGCGCAGCGCAAAGCTGCGCACGGTCGTGTGCGCGTCGTCTTCGGCGGGATTGCCGCCGGGCGCGGAGAAGCGGCCGATCAACGGCGTGCGGCCGCGCTCGAATACGCTCGCGCGCGACAGCGCCGTGCCGTTGCCGTTGCTGTCGAAATAACCGCTCACGCAGATGCCTTTCGCATGATTGCGGCGAAACCCGGGATGCTTGCCGGCGCTGCGCTCGAATGCGTCGATGAGCCGGTCTGGCGTGAGCGCGGCCTGGGCACCGGGCCAGTGTATCCAGCCCGCGGTCCATGCGAACGCCGCGGCACAGGCCGCTAGCGTGAGCGCGATGAACGCGTACCTGACAATGAGTTGCGAAAGCGAAAGACGGGACATAAATCAGCGCAGGGGCCTCATACAGCCGCCGATACATCGAAAGGCCCTCTATGAATCTCGTGCGTTGCCGTCATGCGGCGAGGCCGTTATGGTAATCCGCTTGCCGCTATTCTGTGTGCACTGAACGACGACGGTATACCTACGTATGGGGTCGTCATCCAAAAGCGTCTGTCCGTTTATGCGCGGGAAGAATAGCGGCCAGCCGCGCTTGTCCTTAAGCTTCAGTCATTCGCAATGAGTGGGCGCAATGTGCAGGACGTTCCGGTTTCGGGCGACGGGGCACGCGTGACATACACGCTCATCCAGAACATGGGAGTTAGCCGTGGTGAGATTGGATTCGTGGCGGTCGACATACGCGGGAGGCGCGCTCGATGGCGGCGGCCCTGGCGAAAACTTGCGCCTCGTGCAGCCGTGTGGTGCCGATGACCCCAACGATCGAACACACGCGCCGGATGGCGACGCCGCAGCAGCAGCGCCGGATTGCACGCGCAATCCGTGGGCGCACGTGGTCTCGGGCCTGCTGGCCTCGCCGGCTTCGAGAACCAGCGTTGCGCGCCGCGCGCCCGCAGTGCGCACGCGCAGCGATCTGCGCGCCGCGGATCACAGCACCTACGCAAGTTGCACGGTCAAGATAGAAGAGCGGCTGGCCAATTCGTCGTTTACGCTCTCGTGGAGCGACCCGACGCGCTGCAGCTACCGCGAGCAGGTCTGGAAACGCGCAATCGCCAGAAAGTCGGGCATCTGTGTGCTGTCCGGCGAGCACATCAAGCGCGGCGATGCGGTTTTCCGGCCGCTGGCGCGCCGCTACAAGGTCCCGTTGAATTCGGGGGCGATGATCCTCGCCGCGTCGCTGGAGGCGTGGGGCGCTCGCCTGGTCGACCCCGAATTGCCGGAATAGCCGGAATAACCGGGCATGGCGCCGCAAAGACATTAAAACAAGGCGCAAAACTCATTATCTGGGATTTCCCGATCCCTTTTCGTCTCTCCCGCCAAACGATCGGGCTGCATCGGCGCGGCCGGACTCCCCAATACCAAAGTACTAGAGCCTCGCCAGCATGCGCGATGTAAGCTTCAGGGGCGTGGCGCTGCAAGGTTTGCGCCATCTATCGGCCGCCGGCCTGCGGCTGGCGCTTCAACGGGTGAGTCAGGCATTGGCGTCCCAGTGGTACCGGGAGGTGTCTGTGAGCGTTCCATTCGCACACCGTAACACTGCAGAACACGATCGTAGATGCTAAACACTGTGACCGCCTGGTCGGCTGCGCCTTGCGCCACTCCCCCTGCCGGAGTCGTCTATATCGTGGATGACGACGATTCGGTGCGCTGCGCACTCGTGAGCCTGCTGCGCTCGATCGACATGGATGTCCACGCCTTTCACTCCGCCGAAGCGTTCCTCGCGGCGGCGAGGAGCCCGGGCCCGTCGTGTCTGGTGCTCGACGTCCGTTTGCGCGGCCAAAGCGGCCTGGCGCTGCAGAAGGCACTGCTCACGCAGGAGCGCTCGCCCATGCCGGTCGTCTTCATGACGGGCTACGGCGATATTGCCATGACGGTCGAGGCGATGAAGGCGGGCGCCATCGACTTCCTCACCAAGCCCTTTCGCGATCAGGACATGATCGACGCCGTGGTCGCCGCGCTGCAGCGCGACGCGCAGCGTCTCGAAGCGGACCGCTCGCTCGTGCAGGCGCGCGAGCGCTGGGACGCACTGACGCCGCGCGAGCGGGAGGTGCTGGTCCACGTCGCGGCGGGGCTGATGAACAAGCAGATCGCGGCGAGGTTGTGTATTGCGGAGGTCACGGTCAAGATCCATCGGGGACAGGCCATGCGCAAGATGAAGGTGCGCTCCGTTGCCGAACTGGTGCGCAACATCGTTGCGCTCGGGGTCGAACATTCGGGGCAGTGAGGTAATACCGGCGTTTAGTTTCCACCAAACTTCTGGATGCGTTCATCACCCTATGATCTAGCGCTTGTTTCCCGCCATTGCGGTTATCTTTTGCACTCCACCATGAAACAACCCACCTGGAGAGAGTGCGATGGAAAAGCGCGACGTCTACGAGACGATCAAGACGATGGGCATCGAGTTGCCGCAGGTCAGTTCCCCGGCCGCGGCCTACACCCTGAGCGTTCGCAGCGGCGCCACGGTCTATCTGGCGGGCCACCTGCCGCGCGATGCCGGCGCGGTCGTGACCGGCAAGCTGGGCGCCACGCTGAGCACCGAAGAAGGCCGCGAGGCCGCGCGCAAGATTGCCGTCGATCTGCTCGCGACCCTGCACGCGAGAGTCGGCAACCTCAACCACGTCAAGCAGATCGTGAAGCTCACGAGCTTCGTCAATTCCGCGCCGGGATTTTCCGAACAGCATCTCGTGACGAATGGCGCTTCGGAATTGCTCGCGAAGGTGTTTGGCGAGGCGGGCGTGCACGCGCGCTCGGCGGTGGGCGTCGCCGAGTTGCCGCTCAATGCCTGCGTCGAGATCGAATTGATCGTCGAAATCGCCGACTGAGCATTCAGTCTATTGCGCAACGGATGCTGCGCCGGTGGCGTGGCATCGACTCGATGCGTTCGCAACGAAATCACGGGACATTGCCGGAACGAGGCGCGGTTGCGACGCCTGTTTTCGCATGCAATAATCCCGAAATTCTCCGGTCAGACCGGACAACTCGCGAAAAAAACGCACCTGAGCGCGGGCTTTGGCGCAGGTTTGACGCTCTGACGCCTGCTCGCAAATATCAGAAAAATGATGGGATTGGCCCTTGATGCCGGCATCGTGCTGGATGCGCTGTCCATGGTTGCGTGGACCGCGCTGCCCGACGGCCGGGTCGACTTCGTCAACCGCAAATGGTCCGAATATACGGGCCTTGGCCTCGCGGCATCATCCGGTTCGCAATGGCAGGACGCGGTAAGTCCCGATGACTTGCCGGAACTGCTCGAGCGGCGTTGCGCGATCCTCGCTTCCGGGGAGCCCGGCGGAATCACGGCGCGTCTGCGTCGATTCGACGGCCACGAGCGTTGGTTCGACATTCAGATCAGTCCGGTTCGCGACGCCGCCGGGCAAATCGTCCGCTGGTGCGGGACCTGCAACGATATCGACGACTGGCGGCGCGCCGAAGAAGCGCTCGATGGGCGGGCGCTCGACCTGCAATTGATCGTCGATAGCATTCCCGTGCCGGTCACGGTGACCTCGCCGACGGGCGAAGTCGAAGGCCAGAACCAGCTCACCCTCGATTACTTCGGCAAGACGTTCGAGGAACTCAAGGCCTGGCGCAGCCACGAAATCGTCCATCCCGACGATCTCGACGCGGCGATTGCGGCGCAGGAAGCCTCGCTGGCAAGCGGCAAAACGTACAACGTCGAGAGCCGCCACCGGCGCGCAGACGGCGTTTACCGCTGGGTCAACGTGCGCGGCTTTCCGCTGCGCGACCGCGCGGGCGACATTCTGCGCTGGTTTCTGCTGTGCATCGATATCGAAGACAGGAAGCGGGCCGAAATCACGCTCGCGGAGAGCGAGCGTCACCTCAACGAGACCATCAACGCGCTTCCCGCGCTCGTGTGGTCGGCGCGCCCGGACGGGACTGGCGAATTCTATAACCAGTACTACCTCGATTATCTCGGGCGAACGCTCTCGCAGGTGCAGGACCACGAGTGGACCAAGGCGGTTCATCCGGACGACCTTCCGGGGCTGATGGCCGCGTGGGCCGCGATCATGGCGAGCCGCATGCCGGGTGCCGCGGAAGCGCGCATGCAGCGCTACGACGGCCAGTACCGATGGTTTCTGTTTCGCACGAGTCCGTTGCGCGACCAGGACGGCAACGTCGTCAAATGGTATGGCATCAATATCGACATCGACGATCGCAAGCGCGCAGAGGAAGAGTTGCGGCGCAGCGAGGCATTCCTCGCCGAAGGCCAGGCGCTGGCCAGAATGGGCAACTTTTCATGGGATGCCGATACGGATGAGATCGCCTGGTCGGAGCAGATCTACCACATCTTCGATTTCGAGCCGGGCACGCCCGTCACGCTGGCGCGTATCGCCGGGCGCGCTCACCCGGAGGACATGGGGTTCGTCGCGCAGTTCATCGAGCAGGGGCGGCGCGGCGCAAGCGATCTCGAGTGCCAGCACCGGCTGTTGATGCCGGACCAGAGCGTCAAGCATCTGCATCTGATCGCACACCGCACGACGGACCGTCCGGGCCGCAAGGAATATAGCGGCACGGCGCTCGATATCAGCCAGCGCCGCAGCTCGGAAGAAGCACTCGACAAGGCGCGTGCGGAGCTTTCGCATGTCGCGAGGGTGATGAGCCTGGGCGCGTTGACGGCTTCGATTGCCCATGAGGTCAACCAGCCGCTCGCGGGTATCGTCACCAATGCGAGCACCTGCCTGCGCATGCTGGCGGCCGTGCCTCCCAATATCGAAGGCGCGCAGGAGACGGCGCGGCGCACGATTCGCGACGGCAACCGCGCCGCCGATGTGATCGCCCGGCTGCGCGCGCTCTTCACGAGGCGCAGCGCCACGATCGAAGCGGTCGATCTCGGCCACACCGCGCGTGACATCGTCGCCCTCATGCAGAGCGACCTCGACCGCGCGCGCGTCGTCGTGCGCATGGAGTTCGCCGACGGCCTGCCTTGTGCGGGCTGCGACCGCGTACAGGTGCAGCAGGTCATCATGAATCTGTTGCGCAATGCCGCCGATGCCATGAGCACGGTGGACGACCGGCCCCGGCGCGTGACGGTGACGACCGAAGCCGGGCCGGACGAAACGGTCCGCCTGAGCGTACGGGACGCGGGAATCGGCTTCGACCCGCAAGACATGGAGCGGCTTTTCGATGCCTTTTATACGACCCGGCATGACGGCATGGGCATCGGTCTCGCGATCAGCCGCTCGATCATCGAAAGCCTGAATGGGCGCCTTTGGGCCGGGATCCCGACGGACGGTCCCGGCGCGATCTTCTCGTTCTCGCTGCCCGTTCATGGCGCGTAAATGACGCTCACGCGCGGTTGCGGCGGCGCGTATACATACCTCCGTATGATGGACGCGTGCGATGGCATCGGGCATCGTGCGGTGTTTGCTCCAATGGCATCTGGCGCCTGAGCCGTGGCGCCGCGACGGATATTAGCGAGGTAGGCCATGCAAAGACCTGGCGAAACGCAACGACAACGGTCCGCGAGCGTCTCGCAGGCGCTTCCGGTCGTATTCGTGGTGGACGACGACGTGTCCGTGCGCGAATCGCTGGAATTGCTCATCAGCAGCGCAGGGTGGCAGCCGCAGGTGTTCGGCGCCGCGCATCAATTCCTCTCGCACCCGCGCGTTTGCGGGCCGAGTTGCCTGCTGCTCGATGTTTCGCTTCCCGATCTGCACGGTCTGGACTTGCAGCGGCAAATCGTGGCCGACCGTGCCGACATGCCGATCATCTTCATCACCGGCTATCCCGATGTGCCCGTGACGGTGCGGGCCATGAAAGCCGGCGCGATTGAATTCTTCACCAAGCCGTTCAACGGCGAAGCGCTGCTGGATGCCATTCGCGACGGCATCGAGCGCAGCCGCGCGACGCTCGATGCGCAGAGCGAAAACCGTGCGCTGCAGGCTCGCTATGGCGCGCTCACGCCTCGCGAACGGGACGTGATGACGCTCGTCGTGCGCGGCTTGCTCAACAAGCAGGTGGCGGCGGAGCTTGGCATCAGCGAGATCACGGTCAAGGGGCACCGCGGCAGGCTGATGGAGAAAATGGCGGCGGGTTCGCTGCCGGAACTCGTGATCATGGCCTCGAAGGTGTGCCCGCAGACCCAGGCTGCGTGGCAGCCCGGCGGCGCGCGTGCAAGGGGCCGGCGGTCGGCGGCCGTCGCTTCAGAGCGGCTTTGAAGCGGCAGCGGACAGATTTTTTATTCGAGTGATACCAAGGTATCGTAGATTCGCCACCCGGCTTCATGCATCCTCAGGGATACGGGGTAGCGGTCTCAACGAGACTTGATTGCGGGCAATCATGCTGGTAACGTTGGTCGATGATGACGAAGCAGTGCGGGAGTCGCTTCCCGATCTGGTGAGTATGTTCGGATATGCCGTGAGCGTGTTCTCGTCTGCAGAGGCTTTTCTCGCGTCCGAAGTCGTCGATCAATCCCATTGTCTGGTCCTCGACATCAACATGCCGGGTATGGGCGGACTGGGGCTTTTTCGCGAGCTGAAGCGTCTTGGCAAGAACGTGCCGGTCGTTTTCATTACGGCTCACAAAGACGCAGCCGTTCGCGATCGCCTGATCGCGCAGGGCGCGTGCGATTGCCTGTTCAAGCCCTTCAGCGATACGGCACTTCTCGCGGCGCTCAAGCTGGCGCTCGGCGGGAACTGAAGGCGTTTCAGGGCTTCGGGGCGATAAAGAGGAATAACGTGCCTGAAGGTAGAACCGGTGGAACCAGTAGAGCAGGTAGCGCGGGCCAGGGCGCCATGCCGTCGAGCGGTTCGCAAGCCGAGCCCGTGGTATTCGTCATCGACGACGACATTTCCGTTCGCGAATCGCTGGAACTCTTGCTGAATAGTGCGGCACTGCCCGCACAGATCTTCGCCTGCGCCGAAGATTTCCTCGCTCACCCGCGCGTGTTCGCGCCCAGTTGTCTGGTGCTGGACGTGTCGCTGCCGCAAGTCGACGGGCTGGAACTGCAGCAGCGCATTGCCGCCGACCGGCCCGACATGCCGATCATCTTCATCACGGGGCACGGGGACGTGCCCATGACCGTGAAGGCCATGAAGGCCGGCGCGGTCGAATTCCTGACCAAGCCGTTCAACGACGAGACCCTGCTTCAGGCCATTCGGGACGCCATCGAGCGCAGCCGTGAAGCCCTCGACGGCCACATGGAACGGCGCGCACTGCACGACAGCTATGCGGCGCTCACGCCGCGCGAGCGCGAAGTCATGGCGCTCGTGGTTGCGGGTTTGCTGAACAAGCAGATAGGCGGCGAACTCGGCATCAGCGAGATTACCGTGAAGATGCACCGCGGCAAGGTCATGCAAAAGATGAACGCGGATTCGCTGCCGGAACTGGTCCATATGGCGGCGAAGCTGGGCTTGCCGCCGCCGCGCGATCGCAAGCGCTAGCCACGCGTCGCGCAGCCTATACCTGCGTATAGTATGCTCAACCGATCGCGGTATCGTGCCGTCTCCCGGCGCGATGGTACGCTGTCGCGTCTCCTGTATGCCCGTGTCAAGCCACGCAACATGAATGCTCACGGCAATTATTGGGGATAACGAAAGATTCGTAAATCAGCTTGCGATGGAATTCGTTCACTCGAATTCACTCGTGACGCCCCACGCCGTTCCGATTGCTTGCAACCTCACATCGTGTAGAGAGGGAATTCATGGGCAGAATGACGATCGCGGACTATCTCGCACGCACGCTCGCCGCAGCCGGCATCGAACGGATCTGGGGCGTGACGGGCGACAGCCTGAACGGCCTTTCGGCGAGCCTCCAGAAGATCGATTCGATCCGCTGGATGCACACGCGCCACGAAGAGAGCGCGGCATTCGCCGCGGGCGCCGACGCGGCCTCGACGGGGCGCCTCGCGGTTTGCGCGGGCAGCTGTGGGCCGGGCAATCTGCACCTCATCAACGGCCTGTACGATGCGCACCGCAATCATCAGCCGGTGCTCGCCATCGCGGCGCATATTCCCTCGACTGAAATCGGCCTTGGCTACTTCCAGGAAACGCATCCGCAGGAACTCTTCAAGGAATGCAGCCACTTCGTCGAACTCGTGACGAATGCGGAGCAGTTTCCGCGTGTGCTCGCGCGCGCCATGCGCACCGCCATCGAGGAACGCGGTGTGGCCGTCATCGTCCTGCCGGGCGACGTGGCCTTGAAAGAGCTCGAACAGGCGTCGATCGGCTGGAGCGAAGCTTCGGCGCCGGCTGCGATCGTACCCGCGCAAGCGGACCTCGAACGGCTCGCCGCGCTGCTCAACGAATCGGATGCGGTCACGCTCCTGTGCGGCAGCGGGACGGCCGGCGCGCACGATGAGGTCGTGGCGCTTGCCGATACGCTGGGCGCCCCGGTGGTTCACGCGCTGCGCGGCAAACAGTTTATCGAGTGGGACAATCCGTACGACGTGGGCATGACCGGGCTGATCGGCTTCAGTTCCGGCTACCACGCGATGGCCTCGTGCGAGACGCTGGTCATGCTCGGCACGGACTTCCCGTATCGCCCGTTTTATCCGACCAATGCAAAGGTCGTCCAGATCGACTGGAAAGGCTCGCAGCTAGGCCGCCGCGCGCCGCTCGAACTGGGGCTGGTGGGCACGGTGCGCGAGACGATCGCGGCGCTCTTGCCCATGCTCGCGCGCAAGACCGACCGGCAATTTCTCGAGAATGCGCGCAAGCATTATCGGGCGGCGCGGCAAGGCCTCGACGATCTCGCCACGCCTTCCGCACCCGGCCGGCCCATTCATCCGCAATACCTCGCTAGAATGATCGACGAGGCCGCGAGCGAGGACGCCATCTTCACCGCCGATGTGGGCACGCCAACGCTGTGGGCCGCGCGCTATCTGACCATGAATGGCAAGCGGCAGTTGCATGGCTCGTTCAATCACGGCTCGATGGCCAACGCGATGCCACAGGCGCTCGGCGCACAAGGCGCGCATGCCGGGCGTCAGGTCGTTTCGCTGTCGGGCGACGGGGGGCTTTCCATGCTGCTCGGCGATCTGCTGACCGCGCGCCAGCTCGGTCTGCCGATCAAGATGGTCGTGTTCAATAACAGCCTGCTCGGTTTTGTTTCCATGGAACTGAAGGCGGCCGGCTACCTCGATGCGAACGTCGATCTGGACAAGACCGATTTCGCCGCGATTGCGCAAGGCGCGGGCATCTATGCGACGAGAGTCGAGGAGTCGGAAGACCTTGCGGGCGCGTTGAAGGCGGCCTTTGCGCATCCGGGGCCCGCCCTCGTCGATGTCGTGATTTCGAAGCATGAACTCGCCATGCCGCCCAAGGTGGAAATGGAGCACGCCAAAGGTTTCAGCCTGTATATGCTGCGCGCGATCTTTAGCGGCCGCGGCGACGAGATCGTCGAACTCGCGCGAACGAATCTTCGTTAATACGCGCGTCAATATTCACTTGACTTCGATTGCCGGGAGAAAAGGGATCATGTCGGAACAGATCAACGAACGTCGCCGCCGTATTCTGGGAACGGGCCTCGCAGGCGCGGCGCTGGTGGGCACGGGTTTGAGCGAGCTGGCGCGCGGGCAGGCCGCGCCGGCGGCTTCATTCGGCGAGATTCATCAGGTTCAGGCCAATGGCTTGAGCATCGGCTACGTCGATGCCGGGCCGAAGAATGGACCGCCCGTCGTACTGTTGCATGGCTGGCCCTACGATATCTACGCCTTCGCCGAGGTCACGCCGATTCTCGTGGCGGCGGGGCATCGCGTGCTCGTGCCGTATTTGCGCGGCTATGGCTCGACGCGTTTCCTCGCTGCCGATACCCCGCGCAACGGCCAGCAAGCCGTTGTCGCCGTCGATATCGTCGCGTTCATGGACGCGCTGAAGATCAAGCAGGCCGTGTTCGGCGCGTTCGATTGGGGCGCGCGCACGGCCAACATCGTCGCAGCGTTGTGGCCCGAACGCTGCAAGGCGCTCGTTTCCGTGAGTGGTTATCTGATCGGCAGCCAGGCCGCCAACGCCAGGCCGCTGCCGCCGCAGGCCGAGCTGGCCTGGTGGTATCAGTTCTATTTCTCCACGGCGCGCGGCGTGGCGGGCTACGAACAGAACCGCCACGATTTCAATAAACTGATCTGGCGCCTCGCCTCGCCGCAATGGCATTTCGACGATGCCACCTACGATCGTACGGCGGCTTCATTCGAGAACCCCGATCATGTCGCCGTGGTGATTCACAACTACCGCTGGCGGCTGGGTCTCGCGCAAGGCGAGGCGAAGTACGACGACATCGAAAAGAAGCTGGCGCTGTCGCCCACGATCGCGGTGCCCACCATCACGATGGAAGGGGACGCCAACGGCGCGCCGCATCCGCAGCCGGCGGCTTACGCCGGGAAGTTCACGGGCAAATACCAGCATCGCGATATCAGCGGCGGGATTGGCCACAACCTGCCGCAGGAAGCGCCCAAGGCGTTTGCCGATGCCATGCTGCAGGTTCAGCATCTGTAGCGGCCCTTCCAACGCTTGCGATCCCGGGCATATTCAACGGATGACTCATGGTAATGGCCAAGACTCGTAGATCCGCTCTCGCTGCAGTGCTGGCAGTTTGTTCGCTGGCGTGCTCATGCGCGCAGGCACAAACGCAAACGATTAAACCCGTGAAGCTTTCGAAAGCCGATCTCGGCGGCGCCGTCTTCAACCGCAAGGACGCACATAAGTCGGTTGAAAACGGCACGCCAATGACCGACGTGGTCGGCTTTACGTCACCGGACAAGGCTTATCAAACCGGCGTGTTCAAGTCGGGGCCGTCGCACGAAATCATCAAGGGACCGCAAGGGCTCGCCTACACCGAGTTTCTATATTTTCTTTCGGGCGGCGTGAAGCTCACCTCGTCGGACGGCTCGGTGCTGAATGTCGGCACGGGCGAAGCCGTGACGCTTCCCAAGGGATGGACGGGCCAATTCGACACGCAGGGCTATACGAAGCTATATGTGACGTATAGCCCCGAAGATACGAAGCAATAAGGCCCCGCTCGCGGCAATGGCGATCGACGGAATCAACGCGTGTAGACGTGCAACGACGTCACGCCGCGCAGATTGTTGCGCCGATGCCAGACCAGTCCGTCCAGATCGACAGGGCGGATTGCCGGGAAGCGGGCAAGCAGGGACCGCATCGCGACATCCAGTTCGAGTGCGGCGAGCCGCGCGCCCAGGCAATAGTGAATGCCCGCGCCGAACGCGACCGAAGGCGTGCTCGCGCTGCGCGCGAAGTCCAGCGTGTCGGGCGCGGGGAATGCGGCAGGATCGCGGTTGGCCGAGCCGATCAGCATGAACACCACAGAGCCGCGCGCGAGCGCGGCTTCGCCGAGCGAGATGTCTTCGAGCGCCGTGCGCACCAGCATCTGCACCGCGCCGTCGTAGCGCATGCACTCCGCGATCGCCCGCGGCAACAGCTTCGGCTCCTGCTTCAACGCCTCCATCTGCTGCGGATGGCGAAAGAGCGCGATCATCATGTTGCCAATCATGTTCGACGTCGTTTCGTGGCCGGCAATGAACAGCAGCACGGCATTCGATACGACTTCTTCGTCGCTGAGCCGCGAGCCCTCGTCTTCCACGCTGAGCATGGCGGAAATCAGATCGTCGCCGGGCTGTGCGCGGCGCTGCTCGATTACGCCGTGAAAGTAATGCTCGAGCGTGAGCGCGGCTTCGTCGGCCGCGCGCAAGCCGTTTTCGTCGAGCGGCGCGAGATCGAATGCCGCGACGAGCTGGCTTGCCGCGTCGCCAAGCGCGGTCGCGTCCGCCACGGGGACATCGAGCAGCCGGCAGATGATCTGCACCGGCAAGGGGAGCGCGAAGTCGCTGACCAGATCGAACCCGGCGTGCGTGCCCACGCGTTCGAGCAGTTCATGCGTCGTCGCCTCGACAACCGCAGTGAGCTTCTCGATGCCGCGCGCGTTGAACGTCTGCATCAACAGCGCGCGCAGCCGTGTATGCACGGGCGGATTCATCATCAGCAGGGTGCGGCTCAGCGACTGGAACACTGGCTGCGCGGTCGCCGCCTCGCCGTAGCGCGCGGCCACGCTTTGCAGATAGGTCTTGCCCATGCGCGGGTCGCGCAGCAAGGCGTCGATGATCTCGAAGCGCCCGGTCACGAATGCCTTGGGTCCAACCGGCAGAATCGGCCCTGCCGCACGAATCTTTTCATACAGCGGATAAGGATTGGCGTAGAAGGCGGGCGAGGAGAAGTCGGAGAATTGCATGGGTGCGGGAGACGATCAGGCGTGAATGGCGGGTTTCTCTTCCAGCACCTTGACGAGCGTGTGGAGCGTGCGGTTGGCAGGCGTCGCGATACCCGCGATCATACCGCGCCGCACGATCGCGCCGTTGAGAAAGTCGATTTCGCTGTGCTTGCCGCGCGCGAGATCCTGAGCGGTAGACGAATACTGAGTGGCGGGAATGGTGGCTTCGATCTGCTCGACCATGCGCGTGGCATCGTGCTCGAAATGCACGCCTTCGGCGGCAGCGACAGCGAGGCACTCGGCGACCACTTCGCGCATGGTTTCGCGCAGCGCGTCGCGATGCGCCATGGCGCCGAGCGGCAACTGGACGATGGCGGAGACCGCGTTATAGGCGCAGTTGAGAATGAGCTTTTGCCACAGCGTCGCGTGCACGTCGGCGGCGATCTGGGTGGGAATCTGCGCCGCGCGCAGGACGCTTGCGAGGGCTTCGCCATGCGGCGACGCCTCGATGGCGAGGTCGCCCCGGCCATGATGCAGCAGGTGCCCGGGACCGGCCATTTCGCTCGCGACATACACGGCCGCGCAAATGACGGGCTGCGCAATGGCGGCGCGCAGCTGCGCGGCGTTGTCGACGCCGTTTTGCAGGCTCACCACGATGGCGCCCGGTGCGAGCACCTGGCCGAGCAAGCGCGCGACCTCGGCGGTGTCGGTCGACTTCACGCACACGAACACGACGTCGGCGCCGGCGGCCGCTTCGATCTGCGTCGCGGCGCGCACGGGCAGGCGCACATCGAACGCTTGCGACTGAAGGCGCAAGCCGTTCCGGTTCATCGCCGCAACATGCGAGTGGCGCCCGATAAAGACGACGTCGTGGCCGTGGCGCGCAAGCATGCCGCCGTAGTAGCAGCCGACCGCGCCGGCGCCGAGAACTGCAAACCGCATCCTGCCTCCCATGGCGCCCCAATGCGCTGATCTTCCTGGAACACGCGAGACCGTGCGTTTATTCCGCGCCGCGCTTTCCCGCTCCGCATGGGCGTGCCTGGCGTCGATCAGGAGTGCGCGTAGATCGGTTCGAGACCGACGACGTCCTGCTGCGGGGCCGGCGTTCGCGCTGTTTAAAAATCGCCAGCGTCGATGCCTCGCCACGCGGGCGGGGCCAACTAGACGCAGAGCGCTTCGCTGTCCATGCAGGCGCGGCTGGCTTGCGCCGCGTCGCTCGCGTCGTGGTGAACCGTCACCGGCGTGGACAGAATGTAGCCCTCGTTGCGCAGCGTCTTGATGTAACGGGCCGCACGCGCCGTGTCATTGAGCTTTTGCCTGAGCCGGCTCACCAGCAAATCGATCGACCGGTCGAACGGATCGGCATTGCGCCGCTGCGTGAGGTTGAGCAACTGGTCGCGCGTCAAGACGCGTTGCGCGTGGTCGAGAAATACGCGCAGCAAGCGATATTCGGCGCCGCTGAGCGTGACGACCGTGTCGTCGGATTCGAGCAGGTGGCGCGCGGTGGTGTCGAGGCGCCACTCGCCGAAGCCGAGCACCGGTGTGTCGTCCACGGGCTGCAGGTCGGGCGGCAGCATGCGCGTGCGGCGCAGGACGGCGCGGATGCGGGCGAGCAGTTCGCGCGCCTGGAATGGCTTGGCCATATAGTCGTCCGCGCCCATTTCAAGCCCGACGATGCGGTCGGTGACATCGCAGCGCGCCGAAAGCATCACCACGGGCAGCGCGCGATGGCGGCTTTCGCGCAAGCCGCGGTAGAGTGCGAGCCCATCTTCGCCGGGCAGAATCAGGTCGAGCAGGACGAGGTCGGGTGTATGCCTGGCGAGAGACTCATGCATCTCCCTGCCGTTGCACGCGGTCGTGACCTGCATGCCGTTTCGTTCGAGATAACCGGCAACCAGTTCGCGTATGCCGCGGTCGTCGTCGACAACCAGTATGTGATCGATTTTTTCCATGATCGTCATTAGCGGTGCAGCGGCGCGTTTCTACCGCTGCCAGCAGAGTAATCGGAAGCAGACGATCGGGCCATGCCATTCTGGATTGAGGCGACAGATGAATAAGGATAGTCAGCCACATACCTTCGTATAGGGCTAATCCGGCCTTAATCGGAAATATAACCGGCTTGATTGCGTTTATGTGCAGCTTACGAAACATTACATAGCCGACAAACGCGAGATACATTTCCTGTTTTTAATGAGGACGACTTTCCAGAAACGATCGTTAGCGTGAAAGCCGCGCGTTGCGATGTCGCGATGTGAATTTGACGATTCCTCATGAACAGGATGCCAGCAATGTCTTCGAACGATTTTTCACCGATGCGGCGCAGCCTGCTTGCCGCATCGGCGGCGGTTGGCGCGCTTGCGCTGTTTCCCAAGGCGATTTACGCCGACACCCAGGCCGCGAAAATCCGCCCATTCAAGGCGAATATTCCGGACGCCGCACTTGTCGATTTGCGGCGGCGTCTCGCCAATACGCGTTGGCCTGGAAAGGAAACGGTGGCCGATGAATCGCAAGGCGTTCGCCTCGCGCGCATGCAGCAACTCGTCCAGTATTGGGGCAGCGATTATGACTGGCGCAAAGGCGAGGCGAAACTCAATGAATTTCCCATGTTCGTCACGGAAATCGACGGCCTGGATATTCAGTTCATTCATGTGCGCTCGCGCCACGAGAATGCGCTGCCGATGATCATGACGCACGGTTGGCCCGGCTCGATCCTCGAACTGACCAAGGCCATCAAACCGCTGACCGATCCGACCGCCTTTGGCGGGAGCGCCGACGACGCCTTCCATGTGGTCGTGCCGTCCTTGCCGGGTTTCGGCTTTTCGGGCAAGCCGACCTCGCCGGGCTGGGGCTCCGACCATATCGCGCGGGCGTGGGGCGAACTGATGGCGCGCCTTGGCTACGCACGTTTCGTCTCGCAGGGCGGCGATTGCGGCTCGGTCGTCTCGCACCGCATGGCCATGCAGCACGTCAAGGGCTTGATCGGCATTCACGTGAACATGCCGGCAACCGTGCCGCCCGATATCGCGCGGCTGCTCGCGCTGGGCGAGCCCGCGCCCGCGGGCCTCGCGCCGGACGAGCAACGTGCGTACGACAAGCTGAATGTGTTCTATCGCGACAACTGCGGCTATTCGGCCATGATGGTGACGCGCCCCCAGACGGTGGGCTACGCCCTGGCCGACTCGCCGGTGGGCCAGGCGGCATGGATGTACGACAAGATCTCCCAATGGACCTATAGCGGCGGCGTTCCCGAACGCTCGCTGACCCGCGACGAAATTCTCGACGATATTTCGCTGTACTGGCTGACCAACAGCGCGACGTCGTCGGCCCAGATTTACTGGGAAGATCATTCGAATAACTTCAACGCGGTGGATATCGGCTTGCCGGCGTCGATTACCGTGTTTCCGGGCGAGATCTATCAGGCGCCGCGCAGTTGGGCCGAGCGCAGCTATCACGATCTCGTCTACTTCAACACGGTCGACAAGGGCGGTCATTTCGCGGCGTGGGAAGAGCCGCTGCTGTTCGCGCAGGAGGTTCGTGCCGGATTCAGGCCGATGCGCAAGCTCGCATAAGGCTTGTCGTGTCCCGCACGCTCAGTTCCTTTAGCGTGCGGGGCGCGAAACTGGAGATTTACCCATCCTTAGGTTCGAGCCTATACGTTCATATAATGGCGCCGCGCGCCTCGCGTGCCCTATTCTGGCGCTGCCGGGCAGGGCGTAGCACGAAGCAGATGTTTCCGGGCAAGGTGCCGGCTGTCTGTCAAATGCGCGTTCCCCTGTGGTGCAAAGCGGCCAGGCCACGCCTGACCTGGCCAATACAGGAGAGCGGAAATGAACGCGCACGCTATCGACCCAACGAATCCCCCTGACGGATCGCTGCACGCGAGCACCGGGCGCGCTTCGCCACCTCGCGATGCCACGCGGTCTTTCGAGGCGTGGTCGCGGCCCGCATGGGTGCTGCTAGCGGCTGCCTGTGCGTACGCCTCGTACGCGACGCATGGCGTGTCGTGGCAGATACTTGCGCGCTCCGGCTTGCCCCTGGCGCTGCCCGCCGTACTCATAGCGGCGCTCGCGGCGCTGAAGCTGGTCGAAATGCACGTGTCGATTCAGCGCATGGAGGCCATGGTCGAGCGCGGCCTCGGCGAGGGCGCGGAAGCGATCCTGCCCGAAGACACGGGGCCCGCTGCCGCTGCGCGTCTCGCTCGCGCGTTCAATGCGTGTGCGCGCCAGCGCGCGCGCCGCCAGGCCGAACTGCTTCACGTGCTCGCCGCTTATGCGCACGATCTGCGCACGCCGATCACGCGCATGAGCATGCGTGCCGAACTCGTGGAGGACGCGCCGGTGAGAGACGCGCTTGCCCGCGATCTCGCGGAGATGACCGAGCTGGTCGAGGGCAGTCTTTCCTGCGCGCGGATGCAATGCAGCGCCCAGGAGCCCATGCGATCCGTCGATGCGGACAGCCTGCTCGGCGCGCTGATCGCCGACTATCGGGACGCCGGGCGCACCGTCGAACTCGAGGGGTGCGTGGGGCGCCCCGTGGTGACGTGTCCCCATGCGCTGCGCCGCGTGCTCGTGAATCTCATCGACAATGCGCTGCGCTACGGCGTGGACGTCCGTCTCAGCGTGAGGGTCGAGGCGCAGCGTCTCGTGCTCGCGGTGCTCGATTCGGGGCCGGGGATCGTTCCCGCCCGTCTGGAAGCGGTGTTCGCCGCGTGGTATCGCGCGCCCGAAACGGCGGCATCGGCGTCGGGCTCGGGGCTTGGGCTCGCGATTGCGCGACGCCTCACGCTCGCGATGCGCGGCGAGCTCGAACTCGAAAACCGGCGCGTGGGCGGTCTGGAGGCGCGACTCACGCTGCCGTTGGCGGCAACGTGAGGCTGGCAGGTCGAATCGTCGGATCATTGGCGCTGTCTTCATGACCGGGCTGACGCCAGCGTCACGGTAACGATGGTCGTTCCGCACAGACGCTCGGCAAGATCGGCATGAGCGGGACGCCCGCTCCACCAGCGTCTCGCTCGCGCGCGGTGACCGAGCACGATGAGGTCGGGGTTGAACGTTTGCGCGTGGCGCGCCACGACATCGGCGATGCGCCCGTATTTGACGTAGCCGTTCGCGGCAATGCCGATACTGGCCAGTTGCGAGACGGCATCGCTCAGCGTGTTGCGGGCGATTTCCTCGAGGTGGGTATAGGCAACGTCGGTCAGCAGACCGCCGGAGCTCGCATTCACCGCTTCGGCGTCGACGACGGCGACTACGTCGACGGGCGCGGACAAGGCGAGCGAAAGCTGCGAGCAGCGGTGCAGCGCGGCCTGGGCCTCGCTCGTGCCGTCATACACGAGCAGCATGCGGGAAAAGGAAGACATGATGTGCCGATAACGTAACGGAGCCGCTGGCGGCGCCAGACTGAACATGAAGGTTGGGCCAGTGCATTCGCCCCGGAGGGCGAGCTGTCTGGCCGCGCAATCAGAACAGTCCGTTATCGGTGTTTATTCCAGCTGGTGTGCTGGTTCGCGTTACGCTGCGACGTACCCGTTGGAAAAGAGATATTCCGACATCGTTCGGGATCCGGAATAACGGATGCTTGCGTGCAGTCATTCAACCCGCGGCGTTGCCGCGCGGCGCCAGCTGGCCTACGGTTTCGTTCGTCTGGCCTTTGGCGATCTGCTTGCCGATTGCCAGCAGTTGTTCGTCGTCGAGCGATGCAATCAACGCGTAGCTGAGATTGGCGCGCCGCCACATCAAGACGTTCATGCTTTCGACATGCTCATGCGTCATGTTCGCGTCGGGCTTTTCGTCCTTCATGACGCACAGGGCCACGGGCAAGCCCGTTTTTGGCAGGTACACGATCTGCACGAGCGGCCGGTCGTGAAAGCGCAGCCGTTGAATGCGCGTGAACGTGAGCCCCGCCGGGCGCAGGTCGGGCACGCGTATCGGCACGCCGTCGTCGCTGTGAATCTGTGCGATCACCTGCGAGGCCACTTCCGGTGTGAGCGCGTCGAAGGCGACGGTGTCGCGTGTGTAGAGCTGTTGATAGTTCACGGCCGCGGCGACCCACGGCGAAACTTTCGCAGCCGCGGCGTGCACCGCGCCGGCGCTTGCGCCGCGGTCGCTGCGCGCCCAGTCCGTCGCGAAGTGCAGCACCAGTGCGCAGCTTAGCGCGCCGGCTGCGAACGTCATCGCGAGACCCGGCAGCGATAGCTTGTGCGGAAAGCGAAAGGGCAAGCGCGCGAAAAGCCGCGCAAGCCCCGCAGGTTCGGCAGTGCTGCGTCGGTCGCTGCCCGACGCTTCCGGCGCATCGTAATACGCGCGGCTGAGTTGCGCGATCTCGAGCGTGAGCCGCTCGGGGACCGGCGGCAGCTTCTGGTGCGCAAACGCGTGCCGATACCGCAGCGCTGAGGCCGCGAATAGCGCAACGCGCTCCGCGATCTCGGGTGACACGCTGATTGTCTTCTCCACGTCTTCGCGCTCACGCGGCGTGAGTTCGCCGTCGACATAAGCCATGAGCAGGATGTCATCCATCGTCATGCCCCAATTTCCTTGCTGTTCGCCGCGTCTTGCGCGCGGTTTTCTTTTTTCTGGTCGTTGAACAGGGCGCCGATGGCCTGGCGTGCCCGCGAAAGCCGGCTCATGATCGTGCCGATCGGCACGGCCAGCACCTCGGCGGCTTCGCTATAGCTTAACCCTTCCACCGCGACGAGCAGCATCACAATGCGCTGTGCCTCGGGCAATTGCTGAACGGCGCGGATGATCTGCCCGTTCATGACCTGTTCTTCGGGTGTCCTTGCGGAGGGATCGGGAACGGTCTCGAGGAGACCGTCATCCCATTCCATGCCCGAGCGCTTGCGCACGTTGCGGGCCCGCTGTTCGTTGAGCCACGTGGACTGAACGATGGAGAACATCCAGCTCAGCGGCGCCGTGCCGGGTTCGAGTTGATGCGCGCGTTCGAGTGCGCGCACGCAGGCGCGCTGGACGAGATCTTCGGCATCGTGCTGATCGCCCGAAATGCGCAGCGCGAATGCCCACAGGCGTGGAAGCATGGCAGGCAGCAGCGCGGACAATTCGGCGACAGTCATCGTCTCGGTAGATTTCATTTTTCGACGATAGGGTTAAGCGGCAAAACCGTCGCCTTGACCAGAACACCCGGCGGGCGAACAAAATTCCATACGCGCCCAAAATCGCCGGTGTTTTTCTCTTCAAGACGAGCCGGGCGCAAGGCGGGCAGGAGGCACAACGCATTAAAACCAGAGAAGGTATCTGTCATATGTCTGGTCAAATGATTATTGAAAGTCTTTGTATCCATGCCGGACGCCAGACAAATTGCGACACAAATCCTCGCGCTGAATTTCGGATGCACCGGGGAATGCGTCGCGCTCTACAGGTGTTCTGGGTGAGGAAGCGAGTGCGTTCAACGTTTCCCTCCCTTTTGAAGAACACGGAATTCAGATGCGAAATCAGCAAACGGATAGCGAAAACAACCTGAAACAGGACCCCGCGCTGGTGCGGGCGCTTGGCGGCACGGAACATCTGTTCTGGCTGCTCGACCGCAACCGCGCGATTCATTTCGCGCTGGTCGCGCAGATCGACCGCGTGTTCGAGCCCAGCGCGTGGCGCACGGCATTGCTTGCGCTGCAGCAGCGGCATCCTTTGCTCGCTACGCGCATCGTTGCCGAGGGTGAAGCGCCGCCCGCCTTCTATCGCGATCCCGACGCACGGATTCCGCTGCGCGTGGTGGAGAATGCGCGGACCTCGTGGCAAGTGGAGGTAGCGAAGGAACTGAACACGCCGTTCGACTGGTCGACTGCACCGCTTGTGCGCGCTACCTTGTTGCAGGGCGAAAGCGGCTCGACCTTCATTCTCGCCGCCCATCACTCGGTGCTGGACGGCATGGGCGGCGCCTATGTGATGGAAGACTTGCTGTGCGCGCTCGCAGGCGGCTCGCTCAGGAGCCTGCCTCTCGTGCAACCGCTCGAAAGCCTGCTGAGAGCGCAAATGGCCACGGCCACCGTATCCGGCGCGATGGCGCCGGCACCCGAGCCCAAGGGGTTCCGCGCGGCCACTGGCGCGCGCGCCGAGGTCGCCGCGCTGGCTCTCAGCGCACAGCTCACGCGCGCCGTTGTGGAGCGCTCGCGCATCGAGCGCACTACGGTGCATGGCGCGGTCGCGGCGGCGGTTCATGAGGCGGGGCGGCGCTTGTCGCGCGCGTGGCGCGAGCGGCCCGTGCGTACCGTGTCGCCGATCGACGTGCGTCGCACCGTGGGCGGCATGGACCAGGCGAACGGCGTGTACATCACGCAGACCGTCACGGTGGATGATCGTCCGCGCGGCGCGCCGTTCTGGCAGGCAGCGCGCGAGGTCAAGGCATCGCTGGCACCCGCGCAAACGCTCGCCTCGGTCGTGCAGGAAACGAAAGCGCTGGATGCGTTCATGTCGTCGAATCCGTCCATTGAAGATGCAGCGGGCTTTCTATCGCACATGCTGGCGTTCGACCTGTTGCTGTCGAACCTGGGCCGCGAACCGGTCGCTTCGACCTACGAAGGCTTCGCACTGCAGGCGCTGTGGGGGCCGATCGTGAGTTCGGGGTTCGCGGACGACCAGGTCGTGGGCGTCTGCACACAAGGGGGCGTGCTGCGCCTCACGCAGGCGAGCTATACCGCCATGCCTGGACTGCTCGACGAAGTGAGCGCCGTGCTGGGCGAGGCCGTTGCCGCCTGATTTCCCAACCGGTTTGAATCCTGACGTGCGCCGGCGTGGCCGGCGCACGCGCTTACGATGAAACCGCGAGCATCAGGGTGCTGCGTAGAGCGTCAGCTTGGTCGCGACCGTCTGCACGCCCGGCACTTTCGATGCGACGTCCTGCGCGACCTGGTCCTGCGATTCGTCGAGAATCGTGCCGGCCAGGATCACCTTGCCCGTGTGCGTATTGGCGAACACGGCGATGTCCGTGTCATTGAGGTCGTGGTTCTTGTAGAGGGCTTCGTGAACCTTCTTCGCCAACGCGTGGTTGGCGGCGCGGTCGGCACGCATTTGCGCGCGGATCTGCTGCTTGGTGAGCGCAGGCGTGTCGCCGGTCGTCGTGGTTTGTGCGAGGGCGGCGGAGGAGAGCAGCACGGCGAATGCGGCCGTCAGTGCCTTGGAGCGAAGCGTCATGGAATCACCTGTTGACGTTGAGTATGAACGAGGAGTTGTCAATGCGGGTCTTGCCCGGTGGGAAGCATAGACCGGCGGCCGTCCTGGCTCTATCAGACGTTGGGTGGCGCTCACCCTATACGAATGTCAACAGCGCCCTATACCGCGGGATGCGGCGACAATGATTTACGCTGCGGTAGCGGCTGCCGCGGCAACGGCGGCGGCGAGTTCCCGGGCCCGGACCGGCTTGATGAGGAACGCGCTCGCGCCGTTGTCCAGTGCCTGGCTCTGGAGTTCGGGCATGGGGTAGGCGGTGATGAAAATCGTGGGTATGCGAATGCCGGCGCCAACCAGGCGCAAAAACATGTCGACGCCGGTCATGCCGGGCATCTGGACGTCCGAAATGATGCAGTGCGGGTGCCGGGCGCCCGCGGCGGCCAGCAGATCCACGCCGGATTCGAATGTCACGACGTCGTAATCGAGCGAGCGTAGCAAGCTGGAGAGGCCGGAGCGGACCGAAGGGTCGTCGTCAACCACCCAGATGACTTGTGGCGTACACAATGAATATCTCCCGTGGCGTGCTGGAGGGCAGAATGGCTGTGGTTCGTCGCGTGTACGCGGCCCAAGCTTACAGGAGAGCCCCAGCCGCCGGAATCATACGGAGGTATAGATAGGGTTTGCCGCAATCCATAGGTAAGATGCAAGGGGGATAGGAGGGTTCACCCACCGTACGGCCTCTCGCTCAGCAGACAACGCTCACAAAATAGTTGCGCAATCGCGTGCCTCGCGCGCGGCATTCCCTTTGGATCGACGCCTGAAATCGGCAACCGGTGGAGTTTGGCATGTACCAGATCGAGAACGATCGTGGCGAGCGCGGGTCCGTGCATTTTGAAATTGTGATTGACGCAAGCGTCAAGACATTCCGTCAGGGCGCGGGTAACAGTTTCTACTTCGAAGCGGCATTGCCGCATCGCTATTTATCCACGGCCACCGAGGCAAAGGCTCTCATGACCATTGCGAATCAGGACGCCCGGCGATGAGCGGCGGTGTCAATGGATCGATAGCGCCGTTCAGGCTTGACGCGATGCACCACGCGAACCACGCGAATCGGGTTTGCGCGGAACCGGCCGGGTCGAAAGTCTTTGTCGTCGACGACGACGAAAAGCTCAGGGAAGGGCTCAAGAGCCTGCTCGAATCGGTGGGGTTTCATGTCGAGACTTTCCCGTCGACGGTGCTATTTTGCCAGCGCGTGCAGGCCGATGTGCCGAGCTGTCTGATACTCGACGTGCGATTGAAAGGCGAGAGCGGACTCGAGTTTCAGGATTGGGCGGCGGAAAACGAAATCGTCATGCCGATCATTTTCATGAGCGGATATGGCGATATCGAAATGTCCGTGCGCGCCATGAAAGGCGGCGCCATCAATTTTCTGACCAAACCGTTTCGCGAGCAGGACATGATCGAGTCCGTGACCGAGGCGTTGCAGCGCGACGCGGCGCGTTTGATGAAACTGAATCAGTCGAGCACGCTCAGAGAACAGTTTTCGACCTTGACGCCGCGCGAACGCGACATCGCCATGCTCGTTGCGGCGGGGTATATGAACAGGGCGGCCGCGAGCAAGCTGCAACTCAGCGAGATGACCGTGAAGATCTACCGTGCGAGAGCGATGAAAAAACTCGCCGCGCGCACGACGGCGGAGCTGGTGCGAAAAGTCCGGTCGCTGCAGATCGAAGGCGATGCCGGGTCGATGGACGATCCGCTTGCGCGCGATTGATGAAAGATCCGGCGGAGATAACGTGCATGGCTGCATGGGGAACGGTAATGGAAAAGAACACAGTTCGTAGTGCGCCAGCGGTAGAAGGTGCGGTGGTCTACGTGATCGACGACGACGAGTCGATTTGCGCGGCGCTTTCCAGCCTGCTGCGCTCGTCTGGTTTCGCGACCCGCACGTTCACGCGCATCGACGAATTTCTGCTCGCGCCGAAGGAGGACGTGCCGGGCTGCCTGCTGCTCGACGTGCGCCTGCGCGGCGAGAGCGGCCTGACCTTTCAGCAGAGTGCGCACCGCTACGAAGTGGACATGCCCATCATTTTCATGACCGCGCACGGCGACATCGAAATGTCGGTGCGCGCGATGAAGGCGGGAGCGATCGACTTTCTCACCAAGCCCGTTCGCGAACAGCGCGTCATCGACGCCGTTTCGACGGCGATCGCGCGTCACGCCGCGTGGCGCGAACGCGCCCGCTCGGAGGCGACGCTGCGCGCGCGCTACGACCAGTTGACGGCGCGTGAGCGCGAAGTCGTTTCGTACGTGGTGGAAGGCTTGCTGAACAAGCAGATTGCGGGCGAACTGAAGCTGAGCGAGATCACGATCAAGATTCACCGCAGCTCGGCCATGCGCAAGCTCGAAGCCCAGTCGGTCGCAGATCTCGTGAGGAAGATGGAGGTCATCAGCGCCGCGGAGCACGCGCGCAATTGACGGCTCGCCGGCACGACATCGATGAGGAGAGGTATGGCAGCTAGAGCGGGTCGGCATGCGATCGCCGGGATCCCGGGTTGGGAGGCGACAGGCGCCGCGGAAACGCACGGGCGCATCACCAGCGCGGCAATGCTCCATCGCGAAGACGACCTGGTGATGTACCGCGTGAGCGCCGACGCGAGCGAGCAGCCGCTCATCGTGAAAGCGCCGTTCGAGCAACGCGCGTCGCGCGAACTCCTCGCTTCGCTCGAGAAAGAATATGGCTTGCGCGATTCAATCGATACCCAATGGGGCATACGCCCGCGCGCGCTGTTTCGCTCGGGCGGCCAGTTTCTCCTCACGCTGGACCATTGCGAAGGCGTGCCGCTCGGCGGCGAGATCGCGCACAGGCGCCCGCTGCCGCGCTTTCTTGCGCTCGCCGTGTCGCTCGCCTCGGCGCTCAAGGGCATGCATGCGAACGGGCTCGTTCATCACAACCTGAGCCCCGCGAACCTGTTCGCGGATCGCGAACAGCGCGTGTGGATCACGGGCTTCGGCAGCGCGTGCGGTATCGAGGGCAACTACGCGGGCGGCGGCGAACCCGGCCTCGTGCCGATGAGCCAGCTCCCGTATCTCGCGCCCGAGCGCACCAGTGCCGTGAGCCAGCGCAGCGATCCGCGCAGCGACCTGTATTCGCTCGGCGTGCTGCTCTATCAGCTCTTGTCCGGGCAGATGCCGTACGAGGCGCGCGAGCGCGACGAATGGATCTACTCGCATCTCGTGAGCACGCCGCGGCCGCTGCGCAATGTCGTGCCCGAAATCCGGCCCGAGATCGAATTCGTCGTCAACAAGCTGCTGGCCAAAGCCGCCGGCGACCGCTATCAGAGCGCCGCGGGCGTCGAGGCCGACCTGCAGCTTTGCCTCGACGAAATGACCCAGGGTTCGGAGGTTTCGCCCGCGCTGCTCGGCCGGGGCGACCGTCAAGCGCAAGTCGTGTTTCCCGTGCGCACCTATGGGCGGCAGCGCGAACTCGAACAGCTGCACGGTGCACTGGCGCGCGTGCGTCAGACCGGCGACGCCATGGCGGTGATCGTCGAGGGCGAGCCCGGCGTCGGCAAGACGTTTTTCATCGAGGAATTCAAGCGCAATATCGGTTCGGCAGGCGTTCATTTCACGCTCGGTAAATTCGATCAGTACAACGACAACGTGCCGTACGCGGCGTTCGTCCAGGTGCTGCGCGGGCTCGTGCGTCCGCTCCTGCGGAAGACCGGTCCGGAAATCGCGCTATGGAAAGGCCGCTTCGATGAAGCCGTGGGCAAGGCCGGGCAACTGATCGTGAATCT
Source organism: Paraburkholderia sp. EG286A (assembly GCF_040965375.1). Classification (NCBI taxonomy): domain Bacteria; kingdom Pseudomonadati; phylum Pseudomonadota; class Betaproteobacteria; order Burkholderiales; family Burkholderiaceae; genus Paraburkholderia; species Paraburkholderia sp. EG286A. The sequence goes on along the minus strand of NZ_JBFRCB010000005.1, from coordinate 215,627 downwards.
GGTGCCGGAGATCGGCGCCATCGTGGGGCCGCAGCCCGCCATCGAAGCCCTGCCGCCGCAAGAGGCGACCAACCGTTTCATGCTGGTCGTCAAGCGCTTTCTCATGCTGTTTTCGGACCGGCAGCAACCGCTCGTGCTCTTCCTGGACGACGTGCAATGGCTCGATTCCGGCACGCTGGAAATCATCGACGGACTGGCTTCGGATGCCGAACTCGGGAACCTGCTGCTGGTGCTCGCGCACCGCAACATCGACCTGGGGCGCTCGCGCGTGGCCAGCGAACGGCTCAACGGCATTCTGTTCGGCCGCAAGGTGACCGAAAAAATCGGCCTCGCGCCGCTCGCGCTCGCGGACGTCGTGACGCTGATCGCCGAGACACTGGTCGAGCCGCCCGAAGCCGTCGCGCCGCTCGCTTCGGTGATCTTCGAAAGGACGGGCGGCAATCCGTTCTTCACGATCGAATTCCTGCGCGAGCTGATTCAGGACCGGCTCATCGTGCCGGACTCGTACAGCGTGGGCTGGACGTGGGACCTCGACAGGATTCGCGACAAGGGCTACACCGACAATGTGGTCGACCTGCTTACGCTGCGTCTCACGCGCCTGAACGACGAGACGAAGCATGTGCTGGCGGTCTTCGCGTGCGTGGGGGGAACGGCGCGCGTCGGCGCGCTGGCCCGCGTGCTCGGCACCGACAGCCGCCGCGTGCTGGCGACGATGCGTGAAGCCGAGACGGCGGGCCTCGTCTCGCGCAAGGGCGAGGCCTACCGCTTCGCACACGACCGCGTGCAGGAGGCCGCGTATGCGATGCTCGGCGAGACCGAGCGTGAACTCGCGCACGCGCAGATCGGCACCAATCTGCTGTTTGCGATGCCAACGGCCCCGGGCACGGCCGAAGTGTTCGAGGTGGTCGGTCACCTGAACCGCTCGCAGCGCATCCTCTCGCAAGCGGACCGCACGCGGCTTGCCGAACTCGACGTGCTGGCGGGCAACGCGGCCAAGGCGGCCGCCGCGTGGAGTTCCGCGCGCGAGTATTTCGCCCAGGCGGAAAAGCTCATCGTGCAATACGGCGTGAGCGAGACGCGTATCGACGTATTCCGGCTGCTGCTCGACATGGCCGAATGCGAGTCCCTCGCGGGCGATTTCGGCCAGGCGCTGGAAACGGTGCGCAAGGCGTGCCACCGCGCGGGCGGACTGCTCAAACGCGCGGCCGCGTTGCGCATGGAAATCCGCATTCATCAGGCATCGGGCGATTACCGGCGTGCGATCGACACGACGCTCAGGGCGCTGGCGCTGCTGAACGTCGAGGTGCAGGGCGAAGGGATCGACGATGCGCTGGTCGCACAAAGACTCGCGGCATTGCGCGAGCTGTGCCCGCCGCACCAGGTGGCGGCGCTCCTCACGCGCGGCTGCCTCGAAGACCCCATGCAGGAGGCCGTGATCGGCCTCATCATCGACGCGATCCCGAGCGCGTACATCAGCGAGCAGAAGCTGTTCCCGATTCTCGTGCTCAAGGCAGCCGAACTGTGCCTGACGCACGGCAACACGCGGTTGGCGGGCTACGTCTACGCGATCTACGCGCTCTTGCTGGTCGGGACCACGCGCGAATTCGATCTCGCACTGCGCTTTTCCGAGCTGGCGCTCGCCGTGAACGAGCGCTATGGCGAAGCGCGTTTGACCGGCACGCTGCTGCACCTGCACGGCGACCACATCCTGATCTGGCGGCGGCCGTTTCGCGCGGCGATTCCCGTGCTGGGCCGCGCGATGAGCCAGTGCGTGGAAGCCGGCGACTTCATCTACGCCGGCTATATCGCCTTCGAGAGCATCTGGCAGGCCTATGAGCGCGGCGAGCACCTCAGCGAGGTGACCCGCCTGTGCCGCGAGAATCTGCGGTTTGCGAACGAGCTGCGCAACAAGACCATCTCCGTCACGATCGAACTCGAATTGCTGTTCCTGCTGCGCTTGCAGGGCGTCGATGCGGCGGAGCGGGGCATTGCGTCCACGCATGACGCGCTCGTCGCGGCCGTGCGCGAGAGCCAGTTTGGCTGCGGTATCGCCTTCGCGGCAATCATGGAAATGAAGCTGGACTTTCTGCACGGCCGCTTCGCCGCCACCGTTGCACGCGCAAGAGAAATCGAGCCGCTGCTGGGCGCGGTGATGGCGATGCCGATCGAGGTGACCTACTACTTTCTGCGCGCGCTCGCGCTGATCCGCGTGATCGACGAGGTGCGGCAGGAAGCGGGGCAGGAGGCCGCGCGCGAAATGATGGAGCGCGAACTCGTCGACGCCACCGGCCGCCTCGCGTCATGGGCGCAAAGCGCACCCGAGAACTTCGGCAGCCGCCATGCGCTCGTCACAGCCGAATATGCGCGGCTCGTGGGCGATTATGTCCAGGCGGAGCAGGAATACGAGCGTGCCATCGAGCTGGCGCGCGAGAACGGGCAGCCGCATTACGAGGCCATCGCGCGCGAATGCGCAGCGCATTTCTACCTGCAACGCGGTTTGACTTCGGTATCCCACGCATGCCTGCGGGCGGCGCGCGACGCTTACGCGCGCTGGGGCGCCGACGCCAGGGTGCGCAGCCTGGAGCAGGCGTTCCATCACCTGCGCGACGCCGCGCCCGTCGCGCCCGGCTCGGGCGGCCATGCCGCGCCGCTGGGCACGGTCGACGTCGCGGCGATGGTCCAGTTGTCCCAGGCCGTTTCGAGCGAAATCGACCTCGACAAGCTGGTGCAGGCGTTCATGCAAATCGCGGTGCGCCACAGCGGCGCGCAGCGCGCGCTGCTGATTCTCTGGTCGGGCGAGAGCTTTCGCATCGTGGCGGAAGCCGGCTGCGCGGAGAGCGGCATCACGGTGCAGGCGCGCGACATGGGGCTGTGCGAAACCGTGGCGCCGCTCACCGTCATCCGGCATGTCATGCGGGTTCACGAGAACGTCGTCATCGACGACGGCGCCGAGCCGAACGACTTCCGCGACGACCACTACCTCAGTAAAGGCCGCTGCCGCTCGCTGCTCTGCCTGCCGTTGCTGCGGCATGGCGGGCTGGTCGGCGTGCTGTACATGGAGAATGGCGTCACCCCATACGTGTTCGATGTCGCGCGCATCAACCTGATGAAGATGCTGGCGACCCAGGCCGCCATTTCCATCGAGAACGCAAGACTCTATTCGGCGCTCAAGCGCGAGAATGCCGAGCGCCGCCAGACCGAAGCGCGGCTCCGACGCAGCGAGGCGTTTCTCGAAGAGGGCCAGCGGATCAGCAAGACGGGGACCTTCATCTGGAACACGCTCACGAACGAGCTGCTGTGGTCGCGCGAAAACTACGCGTTGTGGGGCGTGGATTTCACCTGCGAGCGGCCGACCATCGAGATGTGTCTGGCACGCGTGCACGTCGACGATCATCTGCGCTTCAAGGAAGTCTTCGTGAAAGCGATCAGCGAGGACGCGACCCATAGCTTCGAATTTACGACCGTGCAGGACGACGGCAGTTTGCGCCGCCTGCAGGTGATTTTCCGGCCGTGGTCGAGCGACGAGAGCGGCGCGCGCGAGTATATCGGCGCGACGATCGACATTACGGACCGGCGCGCTTTCGAAGACGCTTTGCGGCGCGGCGAGATGTATCTCTCCGAGGCGCAGCGGCTCAGCAATATCGGCAGTATCGGCTGGAATGTCGAGTCGCGCGACATGACGTGCTCCGCGCAAACCTACCGGATCCTCGAAATGGACGCGCCCGCGCGGCCGCACATGGATCTCATGCTGGAGCGCATTCATCCCGACGACGTCGATCAGGTGCGGCGCGCGCTGCGCGAGGCGGAGCAGGGCGCATCGATTATCGAGGCCGAGTATCGCGTGCGCGTGGAAACGGGCGCGGTGAAGTACCTGCGCATGATGGCGAGACCGATCGAGTCCGCTAGCCGGGGCGTGGAATACGTCGGGGCTCTCGCCGACATGACGGAAATTCACCAGGCGCAGAACGCGCTGCTGCGTGCCCAGGCGGAACTCACGCACGTCACGCGCGTGTCGACGCTGGGCGAACTGACGGCCTCGCTCGCGCACGATCTCAAGCAGCCGCTCATGGCGATCATCACGCATGGCGAGGCGGGCATGCGCTGGCTGGACCGCGCGGTGCCTTCGATCGCCGAAGCGCGCAACAATCTCGCGCGCATCGTGAGCGACGCGGATCGCGCGAGCGAAGTGATCAACCGCCTGCGCGCGCTCGCGCGCAAGGAGCGCCCGAATCGCGCCGCCATCGATTTGACGCAAACCGTCAGCGAAGTCGTTGCGCTGGTTCGGCAGGAAATGGAGAAGAACTCTATCCGCCTGCGTGTCGTAGCGGAAGACGGCTTGCCGAAAGTGGCCGCCGACAAGATCCAGATTCAGCAGGTGATCATGAACCTGATCTTCAACGGCATGCATTCGATCCTGAAGTGTCCGGGCAGCACGCGGGTGCTGAAAATCTCGGCGGAACTCGTCGGGGCGGAGTCCGTGCGTGTGTCAGTGTGCGATACGGGCACCGGTATCGCCGCCGATATCGTCGACCGGCTGTTCGAGCCATTCTTCACGACGAAGACGGACGGCATGGGGCTTGGCCTGTCCATTTGCCGCTCGATCATCGAGGAGCATCGCGGTTCGATCTGGGCGTTCAACAATCAGGACGCGGGCGCGACTTTCTGCTTCGAGCTTTGCGCGGCAGACAGCGGCGCCGGCGACGCCGTAGCGGCACACGCGAACGGGATGGCCGCATGAGCCACTCCGCGCCCATTCTGGATCAGCTGGCCGATTACGATGTCACCCAGCTGGTGGCGGGGCCGCCGGCGCTCTATCGCGGCGTGAACAAGGAAGGCGCGCGCGTGTTGTTCTCGGTGACGGAGGACGGCCCGAAGGAGCACGAGCGGCGCGCGCTGCTCGAGCACGAATATGCGTTGCGCACGCGTCTCGCCGCACCGTGGGCGGCACGGCCTCATGCGCTGCTGCGGGAAAACGGCTTGTTCGCACTCGCGTTGCGCGACCCCGGTGGCACGCTCTTGCGCGCGCGCTGGCGCTCGCCGCAAAAGCTCGAGCGCTTTCTGCACGCCGCGATTGCAATTGCCGCCGCCGTGGAATCGCTCCATGAAGCCGGACTGATTCATTGCGACCTGAATCCCGATCATATTCTGCTCGACAATACCGAAGCATCCGCGTGCCTCCTCGGCTTTGGCCACGCGATGACGGCCGATCGTTCGGATCGCGAAGCGAATCTGCATCACGCCAGCAGCGGATCGATCGAATACATGGCGCCGGAGCTTTGCGGGCGGATGGAGCGGATGCTCGATTGCCGCGCCGACCTGTATTCGCTGGGCTGCCTGTTCTACGAAATGCTGACCGGCGTGCTGCCGTTCACAGGTGTCGACAGAATGGCGCTCGCGCATGCGCAACTCGCCAAGCAGCCCATGCGTCCTTCCGCCTATGCGCTCGGCTTGCCGCGCCAGGTCGAAGCGGTCGTCATGAAACTGCTCGCCAAGAATCCCAACGACCGCTACCAGTCGGCCGCTGGGCTGCAGGCCGATTTGATGCGCTGCCTGAATGCCGGCTCGGAGCGCAGCGGGACGGCAGTGTTTCCACTGGACCTGCACGCGAGCGTCGCGAACAGCCGGCATACCGGCGCGCTCCATGGCCGGCGCGAACAGATGGATGCGCTCGACGCCACCTTGCGTCGCGTGAGCGCGAGCGGCGCGGTCGAACTGGTCTTCGTCGCCGGGTACTCGGGCAGCGGCAAGTCCGCGCTGGTCGATCAGTGGGCAGGCGCGATCGGCACGACGTCGATCTCGTATGCGCGCGGCGCCTGTGAACAGCTCGATTCGACGCAGCCCTATGGTGCGCTGGCCCGCGCGCTCGAGCGGCTCCTTCGTCCGATTCTCGGCCTGGAAGACGCGAGTTTCGCCGCGACACGCAAGCGCCTCGCGGCGCGCATGGGCGAGCGCGCGGAGATTCTCTACGGCCTCCTGCCCGACCTCAAACTGATACTGGGCGATCTGTCGAACGAAGCCGAAACGGAATTCAACGTAGACCGAGCGCTTTATTTGCGCACGATTGCCGATCTGCTCAAAGGCGTGTTGCCGCCCGAGCGCCCGCTCGTGCTGTTTTTCGACGACATGCAGTGGGTCGATGAAGGGACGCTGACGGTCCTCGACTATCTGACCCGTGACGGCGAACTCTCGCATGTCATGCTGATCGCGGCGTTTCGCAGCAACGAGGTGACGCCCGAGCATGCGCTCGCCCGACTGATCGCCGGCGCGAAAGACCGGCATCAGATGATCGCAGTCGAGCCACTCGACCGCGCCGACATGGCGCGCCTCGTCGGCGATACGCTGGGCTGCAAGCTCGACGCGTCGCTGCCCGTGATCGACATCATCCGGGAAAAGACAGGGGGCAATCCGTTCTTCACGATCCAGCTTGCCGCGGAACTCGCGAGCGAAGGGCTGATTGAGTTCGAGGAAAAGGGCGCATTGCGCCTGCGGGACGTCGATCGCATTCGCGCAAAGCTGTACTCCGACAACGTTGCGGACCTCATGCTACTGCGCTTCGCACGGCTCTCCGAGGCCGCGCGTTACGCGTTGCAGGTCTTCGCCTGCCTCGGCGGCACCGCGAAGGTCGCGGATCTCGCGGCGGCCGCGAACCTCACGAAGCAGGCGTTGGAGGCGAGCCTGCGCGAGGCATTCAACGCGTCGCTGATCGACCGCGATGCGGACATGCTGCGCTTCAAGCACGACCGCATTCGCGAAGCGGCGTACGCCTCGATGAGCGAAAGCGAACAGGCAGGCCTGCACCTCGATATCGGGCGCAGACTCGCCATGCGCCTGCGCGAGGACGAGCCGAGCGACGAACTGTTCGTCGTCGCGAACCAGATCAATCGCGGGGCATCGCGGATCGACTCGCCCGAGGAGCGCAAGCGCTTTGCTTACCTCAATCTGCTCGCAGGCGAAAGAGCGAAGGTGGCGACCGCGTACACGTCGGCGCTCGTCTACTTCGAAACGGCGGCGGCGCTGATCGACGAAAGCACCGACGAAGACACGGCGCAGTGGACCGAATTCCACCGGGCCGACGTGGAATGCCTGATCGGCACGCTCGCGCCCGCCGAGGCGCGGCTCGTGGCGCTCGGGCGCAAGCCGGTAAGCATGGCGTTGCGGGCGGATTTGACGCGCCTGACGGCGAGCCTGCAAACCGCGCAGAACCGGCAGATTCAGGCGCTGACCACGGGGCTCGATTTTCTGGCCCGGCTTGGCGTGAACATCGACGAGCGTCCTGCCGACAGCGAGGTCGATCGCCTTTACCGGCAATTGCGCAGCGAACTGGGCGAACGGTCGGTGGCACAGCTGGCCGATAACGCCTGGGTCGAAGACCCGGTGTGGCGCTGCGCACTCGATGTGCTCGCCGATCTGATTCCGCCCGCGCTCTTTTTCAACGCCAACCTGCTCGACGTGATTCTGCTGAACCTGACCTTGCTGAGTTTGCGGCACGGTCTTTCCGATTCCGCGGCCTATGGTTTCGTGTGCCTGAATCTCGTGTTCGCGGAACGCTATGGCGATTACCGGACGGGCTACGAGTTCGCGCAGCTGGCCGTCGACGTGGTCGATCGCTGCAAGCGGTCGCGTTACAAGGCGCGCATCTACATGCGCTTTGGCAGCCTCGTGATTCCCTGGAGCCGCCCGGCCCAGGACGCCATGCCCTATATCGAGCAGGCGAAGAAGGTGGCGAGAGAGGACGGCGATCTGGTGTTCGACGTGTCCGGCGCACGCAATGTCGTGAGCGTGCTGCTGCTCGCGGGGCGGCCGCTGGACGAGGTGCTGACGGAGGCAAAGAACGGTCTGAACGTCGCCAGGCTGTCGCGCTTCTATCTGTATTCGGGCGTGTTCCGCGCGCAGATCCAGCTCGTCGAGCAACTGGGCGATGCGGGATGGCGCGAGACGGCGGATCAACCCGGCGACGAGGAATACCAGCGCGATATCGAAGCGGTTCGGGCGAACAATACGAGCGTCGGCTTTGCCTACTGGGCGTGCAGGCTGCAGGCGAGTTTCATCTCCGGCGATGTCGAAGCGGCGCTCGAGGCCGAGCTGGCGGCGAGGCGATCGATCGGCGCGTCGAGAATGTTCCTCGAATTGATCGAATATCGCTTCTTTGGCGCACTCATGCGGGCGAAGCTGTGCGAAACCGCGACCACGCGGCCCGAACAGGCCGCGCACCGTGAAGCGCTCGACGCCCATCGCGCGGCGCTGGCCGCGTGGGCGCATGTCGGTCCCGCGAACCTGATGGGCCGGGCCGCGCTCGTCGATGCCGAAATCGCGCGGCTCGACGGCCGCGCCCGTGAGGCGGAGCACCTGTATAACAAGGCCATTCGTCACGCACACGAGCGGCGGATTCTGCATGTCGAGGCGCTCGCGTGCGAACTCGCAGCGGGATTCCATCGTCAGCAAGGCCGAGGCGCGATTGCCGACGCCTACCTGCGCGATGCATCGCATGCCTATGCATGGTGGGGCGCGAATGCCAAGGTGCGCGCCATGACGGAGCGCGGCGTCAAGACGGAGGCCGCGGCCAGCGCGCCGATGCCGGCGTTCGAGTATCCCTCGCAGCAGCTCGATATTGCCGCGATCATCAAGGCTTCGAGTGCGCTGTCCAGTGAAATCGTGCTGAGCCGTCTGATCGAAACGCTCGCGCTCGTGACGCTCGAACACGCGGGCGCGCAGCGTTGCGTGCTCGCACTGAACCATGAGGGCGGCTTGCAGATCCACGCCGAGGCCGAGACCCGCGCCGAACTCGCGGAGGTCAATGTCGTGCGGCGCGCGATTTCGAGCGAGGACCTGCCGCTTACGCTGGTGCGCACGGTGATCCGCACGGGGCAGCCGCTCGCGCTCGGCAGCGCGTCGACCGAGGGCGGCTATACGCGCGACGACTATGTGCGCAGGACCCAGGCGAAGTCGGTGCTCTGCCTGCCGCTGCTCAAGCAAGGCGGTCTGGTCGGCGTGATCTTTCTGGAGAACCGGCTCAGCGAAAGCGCATTTACCGAGGACAAGATCGCGGTGCTCTCCGTGCTCGGCGCACAGGCCGCCATCGCGCTCGAAAACGCGCGGCTCTATCAAGACGTCGTCGAGCAGAATCAGCGTATCGCGCATACGGAGGAAGCGCTGCGCAACGCCATGGCCGAATTGGCGCGCGTGACGCGCCTCACGAGCATGGGCCAGCTGGTGGCATCCATTGCGCATGAAATCAGTCAGCCGATCAGCGCGATTCATTCGTCCGCCTCGGCAGGCGTGCACTGGCTCGAGCGCGAGCCGCCCGCGCTAGATGAGGCGCGCAAGATGCTCGCGCTCGTGGCGGGCGAAAGCCTGCGCGCGTCGAGCATCATTCACGGCATACGCGAACTGGCGAAGAACGTGCCGCCCACGCTGATCGTGTTCGACCTGAGGTGCGCGGTTGCCGAAGCGCTGATGCTCGCGGGCGCCGAGGTCGAGAATAACCATGTCGAAGTCGACAACGCCATCGCGCCGGAGTTTTTCGTCAAGGGCGACCGCGTGCAGATTCAGCAGGTCGCGCTCAATCTCATCGTCAACGCGGTGGAGGCGATGGCCAGCGTCGATTCGCGTGCGCGGGTGCTCGAACTCTCCAGTCGGCATGTGGAAGGAGGCCGGGCCGAAATTACGGTGGCCGACTCGGGCCACGGGCTGCAGGCGTGCGTAGAGGGTTCGCTGTTCGAGCCGTTCGTCACGACCAAGGCGACGGGCATGGGCCTCGGCTTGTCGATCTGCCGCTCGATCGTCGAGCGCCATGGCGGTACGCTGGAGTTCGAGCCGAACACGCCGCACGGTGCGCGCTTCGTATTCTCGCTCACCGCTGCGTTCGCGGCGCCCGACGACGTGCGGCCCTGAACGTCAGCCGGCTGAGGCGACCGCCTGCCTGACGTGCATGGCGAGCGCCTGCGCGCTGACCGGTTTCGTGAGGAACGCGCGCACGCCGATCGCCATGGCCCGCGCCTCGACTTCGGCGGTCGGATAGGCGGTGATCAGCACGAACGGCGCATCGATGCCCATGTCGAGCATGCCCTCGTACATTTGCAGGCCGGACATGCCCGGCATCTGGAGATCGGAGACGACGCACGCCGTGCGATGGTGCGCAAGCCATTGCAGGACGTCATGCCCCGATTCGAAGGTTTCGACTTCGTAGCCGAGCGAACGCAGCAAGCTGGCAAGTGCAAGCCGAACTGACTGATCGTCGTCGACCACACAGACGTGATGAGCGGCGGACACGCATGATCTCCTGAACAACAATGGCGCGCCGGAACAGAACGTCAGCGCGGGTCGACAGCGCTGATAGTAATGACGGAATTCGCCTGGCGGAATCATACGCTTGTATAGCGGGTGTGAATATTAACAACACCGGCCACCATGCACGGGCCGTCGGGGAGATCGATGCGCGTGCGTACACTGCACGGCGCACGCAATGGGCGTGCACGCCGCGCAGGTTTCTAACGATTCATTTCGAATAGTTTCGGAATGGAAAGTTATTTTTTCGCCGCGTCGGACGTACGGGGCAACGCGAGACTCGTCAATGCGCCGATGACGCTCAGTGCGGCCACATAGAGTTCGGGGGCAGACGGGTTCCATTTCAGCATCAGTGAAACGAAAACCGGTGTCAGGCCGCCGAATACCGCGTAGGCCACGTTATACGAGAACGAGATGCCGGAAAAGCGCACGGCGGGCGGAAAGGCATTGACCATGGCCACGGGAATGGCCGCCACCGCGCCGACGAAGAAGCCCGACACGGCATAGAGCGGCAGCAGCGCGCCCGGATCGGCGGCGAGGTGCCGAAGCATGGCGAAGTACGAAGCGCCGAGCAGCAGGCAGCCAGCGAAGATCGTGCGCCGCGTGCCGATGCGGCCGGCCAGCATTCCTGCAACCACGCAGCCGACGCACAGGCAGAGCGTCGCGGCCGAATTCGCCTGCAGCGCGGCGGCGGGGTCGATATGAAAGCGTTTCGCCACGAGCGTGGGTGTCATGAGAATCACGACGACGATTGCCGCGGTGAGCGTCCACGTGAGCAGCATCGACACGATCACGGCGCGACCGTGCTCGCGCAGCACGGTCTTGAGCGGCACTTCGGTGGCGAGCGAGCGGCGCGCCTTCATTTCGACGAACACCGGTGTCTCGTCGAGCCAGCGGCGCAGGAAGGCCGAGAGAATGCCGAACAGGCCGCCGATCACAAACGGAATCCGCCATGCGTAGGCTGCGATTTCCGCATGCGAATAATGATGATTCACGCCCGAGGCGATCAGCGAGCCAAGCAGGATGCCGAACGTCAGGCCGCCGGTCAGCAGGCCGCACGCGTAACCGACATGGCGCGGTGGCACGTGTTCGGAAACGAAGACCCATGCGCCGGGTACCTCACCGCCCACGGCTGCGCCTTGCAGCACGCGGCACACCAGCAGCAGGACGGGCGCGGCAATGCCGATGGCCCCGAACGTCGGCAGCAGGCCCATGAGGAGCGTGGGCAGCGCCATCAGCATCACGCTCAGCGTGAACATGCGCTTGCGGCCGACCAGATCGCCGAAATGCGCGAGGATCACGCCGCCGAGCGGCCGCGCGAGATAGCCTGCCGCGAAAATGCCGAAAGTCTGCAACTGGCGCAGCCAGTCGGGAATGGTGGGTGGAAAGAACAATTGGCCAATCGCGGCGGCGAAAAAGACGTAGATGACGAAATCATAGAATTCGAGTGCGCCGCCAAGCGCAGCCAGGGTGAGCGTGCGGTGATCGCTTGCCGCCAGTGGGCGGCGCGGCACAAAGGGAATCTGAGACGAATTGAGGGAATTCATCGGCGGGGCCAGTTTGGGTTGAGGGAGGGCACGTTCGGTGCGCGCGGGCGCGATGGGCGATCGATGAACCGACCTCGGCGCCGATAGCGTACCAGGCCATCAAAACACCTGACGCATTCCCGCTATTCCAGACGCAGGGCGAGCCATGCAGGGCGCGATTGGTTTTGTACAAAAAAACTAAAGAAATGCATCAGTTCATTCGGATATGATTTAGGAAAGAATTCACGAACAATCCTTTGACGCTCGAATTGAGCGCGCATTGCGAATGCCGTTACCGGTTGAATCCAATATGTCCGAATTTTTATCTTCCATGTCCAAAGCGAACAAAAGGAGGGAAAGCATGGTGGCGGACTGGAATAAGGCCGATTCTGCCGATCTGGCAACCCGCTTGATCGATGCGAAGCTGACGCTGTTGCGCGACGGCGCGGTGCAGCTTTATCGCGTGGAGAAACCGGGTTCGTCGGTGCTGGCCGCCATCCCGCTGTCGCCGGCGCCCGAGGCCGGGCTCGCCCAGCTGCGCCACGAATACGGCATTCGCGCCAGGCTCGAACATGGGTTCGCGCTACGGCCCATCCAGTTCGTGATCCACAACCAGAATCCCGCGATGCTGCTGCACGACCCGCGCGGGCAGATGTTGAATGGGCTCGTCGGCGCGGCCATGCCGCTCGAAGCGTTCATGCGCCACGCGGCGCGCATGGCGTTGGCGCTGGCGTCGGCGCATGCCGCGGGGCTCGTGCATGGTGCGTTGACGCCTGCGAACTTCATGGTGCACAGCGAAGGGCGCCGCGCCTGGCTCACGGGTTTTCGCGCGCTGCGCGCCGTTCCGGACGCCGAAGCATTCGACAGCGACATGCTCGCGAACGTCGACCCGGAGCGCGTGCATTATGTGGCGCCGGAAGCGACAGGGCGGCTGCGCCGTCCCGTCGACGCGCGCTCGGATCTGTATTCGCTCGGCTGCATCTTCTATCAGATGCTCACGGGCAGCGTGCTGTTTCCGAATCTCGCGCCGTCCGAAGAAATTCACGCGCATATCGCAAGGCGCCCGCTGGATGGCAGCGCCGCCTCCGTCATTGCGCCGCAGGCTTTGCCGATCCTGTTGCGGCTGCTCGCGAAGGAGCCGCAGGAGCGCTACCAGGCCGCGACCGAGGTGGTCAAGGATCTGCTGGCCTTGCATGCTCCGGGGAGCGGGGACGATGCGCCTGCGCCAGCTATCGCGCTGCCGGCCGTGCACGGTGTCGATAGTGGTCCGCGCCGTTCCGATCTGCTGTTCGGCCGCGAGCGCGAGATGAACCGGCTGCTGCAGGCGGTGCTCGATGCATCGGTGGGCGAACCCACGCCACTCGTGCTGGTGGAGGGTCCGGCCGGCATCGGCAAGACGGCGCTGGTTCAGCATTTGCGGCAGCGGCTCGCCGATACGCCGCACGAATTCGCCCAGGGCAAATGCGAACAGGCGGACGGCGCGAAGCCATATGCCAGTCTCGGCCGCGCGCTCCATTCGTTGCTGCGCAGTGCGCTGGGCTATCTGCCCGCGGATTTCGAGCAGCTTCAGCGGCGCATTGCCGACACGCTGGCGGACGAGGTCTCCATCGTCACGACGATTTTTCCGGAACTCGCGCGCATCGTCGGCGAGCGCGCGTACCGGCCGGCGGTGTCGGCCCATGCGGAGCGCCCGCGCTTTCTCGACGCCATGACGCGTCTGCTGGGCACGTTTGCCGTACGCGGGCGGCCGCTGATTTTCTTCCTCGACGACCTGCAATGGGCCGACGAAGGCACGCTGGAAGTGCTCACGCATGCCGCGCGCAGTCTCGCCGGGCGGCACGTGCTGTTCGTCGGTGCAATGCGCGAGAACGAAGGCAACGGCATCGGTCCGCGCGGCGGCGCACTACGTGCTGAGGGGCTGTGGCAGAAACTGCCTTTGGGCCCGCTCTCGCACGACGATGTCGGCGCCTTGTTGACGGCCTTGCTGCCAGGCACGGTCGATCAGTTCGATATGCTGAGCAATGCGATCTGGCGCTGCACAGGCGGCAATGCGCTCTTCACGATCGAGTTCGTGCGTGCGCTGATCGACGACGGCGTGCTTGCCTGCAGCGAGTCCACGCAGGCCAGCGTTCCGGCTATCGAAGGGCGCATGCGCACGCCGAACCTGATCGAATTGATCTCGGGAAAGATCGGCACCTTGAGCGCCAATGCGAGGTCGGTGCTGCGCTGCCTTGCGTTGCTCGCGGAGCCGGCCGTGCTCAATACGATCGTGGCGGCCATGCGGCTCACTCGGGCGGAGGTCGAGGCGGGCCTGAGTGAAGCGGTGGACGCGCAGTTGCTCAATCTGAACGACGAGCTTTATGCGTTTGCGCACGACCGCGTGCGCGACGCGGTGTACTACGGATTGAGATTCGACGAGCGCGAAACGGGTCACCTGGAGATCGGCCGCGAATTGCTGGCGAGCCGCGCATACCAGGCGCAATCGATTAGCGTATTCGTCGTCGCGAATCAGTTGAACGAGGCGGTGTCCATCGTGACGGCGCCCGAGCAGCGCCATCAGTTCGCCATGGTCAATCTCGAGGCCGCGCGCAGCGCCAAGGAGGCGACGGCCTACGCTTCGGCCATCTCCTATCTCTCGCATGCACGCACCTTTCTGCAAGGGAGTTCGGCGCCGGAAGCGGTTGGCGCGCTGATCGATCTGCGTTGGGGCGAGTGCGAGTTTCTGTGCATGGAGATCAATCCGGCGTTGCGCCGCCTGAACAGCGTGCGCGCCGGATTGCTCGACTTCAAGGACCGTGCCGCCCTGGCCCGCCTTCGTGCGGCGCTCTACGTGACGAACGACCAGCCCGATATTGCCGTGGCGGTCGGCCTGCGCTATCTCGCCGAAGAGGCCGAAGTCATGCTGCCGCTCATGCCGACAGCGGAAGACGTCGATCGCGAATACGAGCGGTTCCGCCAGTTGTTCGCGGGACGCAGCATCGATGCGCTGCTCGGTCTGCCCATGTTGCAGGACGAGGGCATGCGCAATGCGATGGACGTGCTCGCCGACCTGATTCCGGCGGCGCTCTTCACGAGCCAGCGCCTCGTCGAACTGCTCATTCTGCGCATGACGAACATGGGGCTGCAGCATGGCCATTCCGACGCGTCGTGTTACGCCTATGTTTGCCTGAGCTGCGTGGTCGGGGCGCGCTACAGCGATTACGCGACCGTCGCGCGATTCGGCGAACTGGCGATGCGTTTGCCGGCGGAACGCGGCATCGCGCAATATCAGGGGCGGGTGCAGATGTGCTACGGCACGGTCAACCTGCCCTGGACCGGGGTGGCGTCGTCGGCGCGACGCCATATCGAGGAATCGATACGGCGCACCGCGCAGGAAGGGGACATCACGTTCTCGGTCTATGCGCGGCGCAACCTGGCGGCGAACCTGATCTTCGCGGGCGTCGCGCTTTCCGATGTGCAGCAGTGCGTGGAAGACGCGATCAAGGTGGCGCGCCAGGCGGGATTTTCGCTGATCATCGACGCCGTACTCGCCCAGGCGTGGCTGATTCGCGCCATGCGCGGCGTGCCCGTCGACGTGGGGGTGGAAGACCCGAACGCCGATTACATGGCGTTGCTCAAGGAGTGTTTGAGCAGAGAGTCGAACCGCGACCTCGCGGCGTTCTCGTTCTGGACCTACCAGCTTCAGACTGCCTATCTGTTCGGCCATTATTCGACGGCGTTGCGCGCCGAGGATGAAGCGAGCCGCACGGCCTGGTCGTCGCCAGCGTTCATCGAGATGGTGGATTTCATCTTCTACCGCGCACTGCTGCGGCTCGCGCTGAGCCGCCAGTCGACAGGGCAGGCGCGCGACGCGCATCTGCAGGTCGTGCACGAACAATTAGCGGTGCTTGACGTATGGGCGGACGAATCGCCCGATAACTTCCGCTCGCGCGAGCGGCTGGTGCGGGCCGAACTGGCGTTCACGCTGGCAGACGCGGCGCGCGCGCAAGGGCTGTACGAGGAAGCGATCGCGCTTGCCGAGGAAACGCGGGCCTTCCATCTTCAAGGCCTCGCCAGGGAACTGGCCGCGCGCTTTTGCGCGCATCAGGGCTGGCATGCGGCGGAGCAAGGCTACCTCGTGCAGGCGCGCAGCGCTTACGCCTGCTGGGGCGCCGATGCGAAGGTCAGGCAACTCGAAGACGAATTCCCTTCGCTGGGCGTGGCGCGGGCCGCGTTGCCTCGTGCCGCGGGCCTGACGCTCGGCGGCACCGAGCATCAGTTCGACGTGGACGCGGTGATCCGCGCGGCGCAGGCCCTGTCGGGTGAAATCGCGCTGCCGCAACTGCTTCAGGTCTTGCTGGACATCGCGCTTCAATACGCCGGTGCCGACCGCGTCGTGCTGTGTCTGCTCGACCAGGGCATGCTCAATGTCGTCGCGCAAGCCATGGTCGGCAATCGCGCGGTGGAAGTGGACTTCGAGCGCACGACCGCGCTATCGGACATCCTGCCCGCCTCCATCGCGTACACGACGCTGCGCACCAAGGAGTCGGTCCTGCTGGACGACGCGCTGGCCGACTCTCACTATGGCACCGACGCGTACGTCCGGTCGCACCGCTCGCGCTCGATCATGTGCGTGCCGCTGATCAAGCAAGGTGAGCTCACGGGCTTGCTTTATCTGGAGAACAGCCAGATTTCAGGCACGTTTACGCTGGCGCGCTTGCGCATTCTCGAAGTGCTCGCCTCGCAGGCGGCCATCTCGCTCGAAAACGCGAAGCTTTACCAGAATATCGAGTCCGAGCACGAACGGCGCGCGGCGGCGGAACGGCATCTTCGCGACACGCAAGGCAAGCTGGACCGCGCCGCGAATCTCATGGCGCTCGGCGAGCTGGTTGCGTTTATCGTTCATGAAGTCAGTCAGCCGGTCAGTGCGATCGGCATGAGTTCGATCGCCGCCATGCAGTGGCTTCAGCGCGATGTGCCCAATCTGGGCGAGGCGATCGAAATGCTCGAACAGATTTCCACGAGCAGCCAGCGCGCGGCCAATATCGTCGAGAGCATCCGGGCGATGGTCAAAAAGTCGCCGCCGAAGATCGGGCCCATGGATATCCATGAAGCGATCCGCGAGGTCGTGGGGCTGCTGCGCGAGCGGATACACAGCGGCGGTGTGCGCGTGACCGGCAACTTCGCGGCACAGCCGCTGCGCATCGAAGGCGACCGCATCCTGCTTCAGCAGGTGATCATGAACCTGATATTGAATGCGCTCGAAGCGATGAGCGAGACGTCAGGACGCGAGAAGAAGATCGAGATCCAGACGTCCGGCGATGCGTACGCGGCGCTGTGGGTGTCGGTCACCGACACGGGCCCAGGTATCGCCGCGAAGGTCGTGCACCATCTGTTCGACTCGCTCGCGACGACCAAGGACGCGGGCATGGGCATGGGGCTGTCGATCTGCAAGTCGATCGTCGAGGCGCACGGCGGACAGATCGAAGCGGCTTCGCTGGAGGGGAAAGGGGCGTGCTTCCGGTTTTCGCTGCCTCAAGGCGGAGGCAGGGGCAGGCGCGATTAGACGCTGTGCCGTTCGCAGGCGGATGGCCTGCCTGGATGCTGGAGCGGGAGACGAGTCTCGAACTCGCGACCTCAACCTTGGCAAGGTTGCGCTCTACCAACTGAGCTACTCCCGCATGTCTGGCTCCCCGACCTGGGCTCGAACCAGGGACCTACGGATTAACAGTCCGGCGCTCTACCGACTGAGCTATCGGGGAATCAAGGAGGCCGGATTGTACAGGAGATTTTTTGATCCTGCAGCTTTTTCCTGACAAATCTCGACGAGTCGGATTGCGAGTGATTTAGTTGGAGATTTAACGGTTTACGATGTATTACTTGCGGTCAATCGGCTTTGGATCGTTTCGTGGCTCCACCGCGCCACGCAAGTCTGGATCTACCCATGGGGCCACTGCTTGTCTATCGTAGGCGGCATCTCAACCCGAACCGTAGAGGAAGCCAAACGATGTCCCTTGCCGATGCCGTCAACGAACCTGCCGCCGACACCAGCGCAGCACCTTCGCAACGCACGCGTGTGCGCCGGATCGCGCGGCGCGCGCACTACGATGCGGCGACGCTGCATGCGATTCTTGACGAAGCCTACGTCTGCCACGTCGCCTTCAGCGACGAGTACGGCGTGCATTGCATCCCCACTGCATGCTGGCGCGAGGGCGATCATCTCTACATTCACGGTTCGAACGGCAGCCGCATGCTGCGCCTCGCGGCCGATGGCGCCGAGGTTTGCGTGACCGTGACGCATCTCGATGGCCTCGTGCTCGCGCGCTCGGCGTTCAATCATTCGATGAACTATCGTTCCGCCGTGATCTACGGCGTGTTCGAGGTGGTGACGGAGGAACACAAAGCGGGCGTGCTCGATGCCTTCATGGAGCACATCGCGCCAGGCCGCCGGCATGAAGTGCGTGCGGGCAACCGCAAGGAACTGGCGGCGACCACGGTCATGCGCATTGCGCTCGCGGAGTCCGTGACGAAGATCCGCACAGGCGGCCCGAAGGACGACGAGGAGGACATGGATCGTCCCGTCTGGGCAGGCGTGCTGCCGCTGACGCTCGCACCGCTGCCGCCCGTGGCCGATACCGCAACGCCGGAGCGCGAGGCTCCGGCTTACGTGAAGACCTGGTCAAACCGGCACGACGGCTGACCACGGACTGCGGCGTTCACCGCGCCGACGTGAGGGAGTGCAGCTTCGCGCGCAGCGGGTCGATGGCAAACTCGCGCGCTCTGCGCAATACGCGCCGAAGCTGCTCCGCGGCGAGGGGAAATTCAATGAGCCTGCCGCGCCAGGTGAGTACGACGAAATGCGACTCGTACCAGCTTTTATGATTTGACCAACGTTCCTTGTAGCTCGAGAAGTATGGGCGGAAGTCGAAATCACGGCCGTTCGCGAGCGCCCATCGCGCCATGCTGTCCACCAGCAGGTTGCCGACGGAGCGGGCGGCGTAGGCCTCGTCATACGTCGTGATGAAATACTCCAGTCTGCGCGGCCCGGTCAAATTGACGGATGCCGCAATCGGAACACCGTCCAGTTTGACGAACGAGACCAGTGGAGTCGTGACGAGATCGGTCCGCCCGGCGAGTTCGATGAAGAAGTCGCGCACGTCGTCATTCATCAGATAAGGGGCGTCGAGGCCGCGAGAGAGCACCCAGTGGTGCTTGGTCGCAAAGAGCCACGTAAGTACCGCTCGGGCGTCGTCGACGTCCTTGCACCAGCCGTATTCAACTGCGCCGTCCTCCGAAAGCCGCCTTGCGAGACGTCGCAATGGGCGCCGTAGCGAGTCGGGCCTCGTGGCGATGAAGGCGTCGAAGCTGGGGAACCGCGACAGTTCCATGGAGTACCCGGAAAGCAGACGCCAGCGTTCCGGAAGCGCGCGCAAGACCCATGACAGCGACGCACGCGAGAGCGCCTCGTTTAGAGGGCTATTGCACTCGACGAAGCGTATCTCCAGCACGTCGGCGTCGACGCTGCGCAACGCATCGACGGCGGCGTCATGGAAGCGTCTGTCACCGCGATCGGATACGAGCGGGC
Organism: Paraburkholderia sp. EG286A; assembly: GCF_040965375.1. Lineage (NCBI taxonomy): Bacteria > Pseudomonadati > Pseudomonadota > Betaproteobacteria > Burkholderiales > Burkholderiaceae > Paraburkholderia > Paraburkholderia sp. EG286A. The sequence goes on along the minus strand of NZ_JBFRCB010000005.1, from coordinate 196,253 downwards.
CGCCATATTCCTCGTTGCTGCCGCAGCCGAGTGCGCGCGCGACCCGGCATGCGCCTTCGCGCGCAATGCACAGCGGCCAGAGCGCGACGAGCGCGGCGCCATCGTAGACCAGCGCGACATTGACCGCCGCGCCGCGCGCGAATGCCCTGGCCGCCGCAAGTTCGCAGTAGGTAAACTCGAGTGTCGCCGGGCACGCCGTGCAGACGGCTTCCCAGCAAGGGCGCAGTTTCAGGAAGTCCGCGTGGGTGCTGCATACGCGGATCTCGTGGCGAAGGCTACCCGTGGTCGCGCGGGCGGCGACGTCGGGAAGGAAAGCAGTCTCGGTCGGTGAGTTTCGCATCATGTTGTCCCGGTAGTCCGATTCGGCGGAGCGTCAATCTCACATTTTCCTTATCGCTATGGACTCCGAACGAGATACGTATGAACATCGGAGGCATATCCATATGATCCATCGAAATAACTCGCGCAGCGCGCGAAAGTATTCCGATTGCTTGAAATTGGCGGCGGACGACTAATGCGTGGTGGAAGCGTGGTAAGAGGTATGCGGAATTGCGGTAAAACGCACCGCACCATCGTATGAATGCGTTTGACCTTCGGCATGAGTTGCCGCTCGATTAGTCGGTTGAATGATCAACTACGTGGAGATCCGACCGAGGACGAACACGGCGATTGCCGGGCCCGCAAGATTTTGATTGCGAGTGGTCGCGTTCGGTCCTGGTCAGGCGATGGCGGACCAGAGCATGCTGGCGATTGCGACGAGGTAGAACACTGCCGTGATGATTGCCGCCACGCGGAGTGGCCGGCCGACCGCCGAACTGGTGGTGATGATGACCAGGCTTATCCCGATGCCGATCAGGGCGAGCACGAAGAGTCGCGGCAGCAGACTAAAGCCATCCAGCCCAACCTTGAAGATCGACCAGCCCAGGGCGGCGGCGAACATGCCGAAATACCACCATAGTCCCGCTGAGCGGTTCCATAGCATGAGGATGCCAGCGCCGATCAGTGCAACGCCGGCAACGAAGTAGTAAGGCGCGTGGCCCATCCAGGGTATCCACCCGCCCAGCACTGCGAACGCCGCGCCGACGAGGATGATCCATTCTGCGGTCTCGGCAGGAGACGTCCAGCGGCGGTAAGACATACAAGTCCCCCTAATGCAGACAAACCGGGCTTTACAGTGAGTCTTGCTGAAGTCTGAAACTGACTCATCGACGCATCGATGAAGAAGCTCAAAGCAAAGTCCCACGTTGATGCTAAGCAGCCGATGTGCCCAGGTCAAGAGTGATAACCCCTTGAATTTGTAAGAACTTAAGAACGTATTCGCATTCAATTTTTTCGCGCGAAAGAAATGCATGTCGATGGCATTCGCGATAGTCGACATTACCGGCTCAATGGATTGTCCCGGCAAGAGTTGCAGCGCGAGGCTGCATGCAGAGAAGCATGCGTCAACATTACTTGCGGCAGGCGGCGTGCCGTTGGCCGATATCGCCAGCCATGCTTTCGATCTGAAAAATACTTGGTTCGTTCGCACCCATCATGCAGATAGGCTGCGTACTTCGCCGGCGCACAGGTTCAGCGGCAGCGCAAGCGCAACGAGAAAAGAAGGAAAACCGATAATGAAAAGCAGCATCTGGGGCGCAGTGCCAGGCGCACTGTTGACGGCACTTCTGGTGGTGGCATCGACATCCGCGCAGGCGGATCGTCTGGACGACATCAAGCGGGCGGGCGTATTGCGCGTCGCTGCATTCGACAGCAATCCGCCGTTCGGTTTCGTCGATCCGCAAGACAATCAGATCGTTGGACTCGACGTGGACTATGCGCGCGCCGTCGCCAAAAGCCTGGGCGTGAAGCTCGAAGTTCAGCCCACCAATCCTGCCAATCGCATCGCCTTTCTGAAGTCGGGCAAGGTCGATCTGGTATTCGCCAACTTTACGATTACCGACGATCGCAGGAAGGAAGTGGATTTCAGCACGCCGTACTTCGCCTCGGGCACCCAGTTCATTGCGAAGAAGGGCGTGCTGAAGTCTTCGGAACAGCTCAATGGCCTGCGTATCGGCGCGGACAAAGGCACGACCAACGAACAGCAGGTGCGGGCGAAATTCCCGGGCGCAACCATCGTCGCTTACGATGACACGCCTTTCGCTTTCGCTGCGCTGCGCACGGGCAACGTGCAGGCCATCACACAGGACGGCCCGAAGCTCGTCGCGCTGCTGGCACGCGCGCCGGACAAGGCGGGCTACGAGATTTCCCCGTTCACGATCTCGAACGACTACGAAGGCGTTGGCGTGCCCAAAGGCGAGACGCGTCTGCTCGATGCGGTGAACAGCACGCTGACGCACCTGGAAAGCGACAGCGAGGCCGCGCAGATCTACGACAAGTGGTTCGGCCCGAAGAGTGCGGCGCCGCTACCGCGTCTCTTCAAGATCGGCGACCCGCAAAAGAACAGTTGAGCGCGGCGCCCGATTCATGCATAACTGGCTTGAACCGAAGCATGTCGCGTGGCTCGAACAAGGTTTCTCCGTCACGCTGATGCTCTCTGCCTGCGCGGCGGCGTGTGCGACGCCGCTGGGCTTTCTGCTGGCGGTTGCGCGCACGGCCCGCACTCGCGCGATTGCGCGCGCTGCGGGACTCTACGTGTTCGTCTTCCGCAATTCTCCACTGCTCGTTCAATTGCTGTTCTGGTACTTCGGCGTCGCGGCCGTGCTGCCGTCCGGCTGGATGACCTGGCTTAACACGCCGCACGTGGCGACGCTTGGGCCGCTCACGCTGCGCTGGCCGAGCTTCGAATTGTTTGCCGGCTGGGTCGGATTGACCTGCTACACCACGGCGTTCATCGGCGAAGAGTTTCTGGCCGGCTTGCGCGGCGTGAACCACGCGCAGTGGCAGGCGGCCGCGGCGCTTGGCATGCGCCGGTACGTAACCCTGCGCTACGTGATCCTGCCGCAAGCGTTGCGCATCGCCACGCCGCCGCTCGCTGGCCAATACATGAACGTGATCAAAAATTCGTCGCTGACGATGGCGATAGGTGTGGGCGAACTGTCGTACATGTCGCGGCAGGTCGATACCGAAAGCTTCAGGACCTTCCAGGCATTCGGCACCGCGACCGTATTCTATGTGCTGGCCATCGCGGTCATCGAGGTCGCGCTGGTGCTCTGGCAACGCGCCGGCCTGCACGGTTTGCAGCGAGGCCGTGCATGAACGGGTTCGCGTGGTTTCCTGCTTTGCGTTATCTGATGATCGGCGCATTTCCGGCGGGGCCGCTGGGAGGCGTTGCATTGACGATCGCGCTCTCGGTGGTGTCCGCGCTGCTCGCGGCCCTCACCGGATTCGCGCTTGGCGTCGCGCTCGCCATGACGCGCGGCGTCGTGCGTCTCGCGCTGACCGCGGCGGTCGCGTTTTTTCGCGCGATACCCGTGCTGATGCTGATTTTCTGGACCTTCTTCCTGATGCCGATCCTGCTGCACATCGACGTTCCTGGTCTTGCGACCGTCGTGTGCGCGCTGGCGCTGATCGGCGGCGCGTATCTGTCGCATTCGGTCTATGCGGGCATCACGTCGATCAGCGAAGGCCAGCGGCAAGCAGCGCTTTCGCTGGGCTTGACGCGCTGGCAGGCATTACGCGAAGTCATCCTGCCGCAAGCCGTGCGGGTGATGATGCCGTCGTTCGTCAACCAGTGGGTGGCGTTGATCAAGGATACGTCGCTCGCCTATATCGTCGGCGTGCCGGAATTCACGTTCCTCGCCAATCAGCTCAATAACCGTCTGCTGGTGTACCCGGCGCAAATCTTTCTGTTCGTCGGGCTCGTCTATCTGCTGCTGTGCGGTGCGTTGCAGTGGATCGCCAATGCGCTGCTCACGCGACGTGAGCCGGGCTTTTAACCCATTGATGAGGATGACGATATAACCGCGAACACCGGCGCGGGCCGCACTTGCCCGGCGTGATCCCGGCCGGGCGGACTCCGGGAGTGTCGCTATCGGGAATATGCCGATTTGCGCACGTGAAATTGTCGTGCTAGTTTTTCATGAAATTTAACATGAAAAATTTCACGAACCCGTCATGTTCGCCGAATCGACTCGTCATATCGAAAGCTATTACGCCCGTCACTACGCCCAGCGCGGCGTGCTGCCCGAGCGCCCCGCGCTGGCGGGCGACTACCAGGCAGACGTGCTGGTCGTGGGCGCGGGCTTCAGCGGCCTGCACACGGCGTTGCGGCTCGCGCTGGCCGGCCGCCGCGTCGCGGTCGTCGAGGCGAGCCGCGTGGCGTGGGCCGCCTCGGGGCGCAACGGCGGTCAGGCGCTGCCCGGCTGGTCGTGCGAGATGCCGCCGTTCGAGCAGGCGCTGGGCCTGGCGGGCGCGCGCGAGTTGTGGGACAGCATGCGCTGGGCCGCCGCCGAGGTGCGCGAGTTGCCCGCGCGGCATGGCTTCGACATCGACTACCGGCCAGGCAGCCTGTGGGCGGCGGTGCGGCGCTCGCGTGTCGCCATGCTCGAAGCCGCGCGCGACGAGGCCGCGCAGAAGTGGGGCTACGATCGCCTTCGCGTCATCACCGAGCCAGAGATGCCGGAGTGGATCGGCAGCCGCCGTTATCGCGCGGCGCTCTACGATCCCGAGGCGGGGCATCTCGATCCGCTCAAGCTGGCGCTCGGCCTCGCCGACGCCATCGAGCGCGCGGGCGGCGCCATCTTCGAGCAAAGCCGCGTGCTCGCCTATCGCGAAACGCCGGGGGGCTACGTGGCGAGCACGCGGGAAGGCACGGTGCGCGCCGGCACGCTGGTGCTCGCCTGCAATGCCTATATCGACCAGCTCGATCGCGAGCTGGCGGGCCGCGTGCTGCCGGTGGGCACGTGGCAGATCGCCACGCGCAGGCTCGACCCGGCGCTTGCCCGCTCGCTGCTGCCGCGCAACAGTTGCGTGATCGACAATCAGTTCGTGCCGGACTACTTTCGCCTGAGCCCGGACGATCGCCTGCTCTTTGGCGGCGCGTGCACGTATCTCGGCGGCATCCCGAAGGACATCGGCGCCGCGATCCGGCCGAGTCTCGAGCGTGCGTTTCCGCAGTTGCGCGGCATCGAATTCGAATACGCTTGGGGCGGTCATATCGACATCAGCATTCGCCGCACGCCCGATGTCGGTCACGCACGCGATCGCTACTGGCTGCAGGGCTTTTCCGGGCACGGCATCCTGCCGACGCTCGCGGCGGCGCGTGCCGTTGCCGACGCCATCCTCGGCGAACCGCACTTGCTCTCGCTCTATGAGCGCATTCATAATCCGCGCTTTCCGGGCGGCGAGCGCTTCGCCGCGCCGCTCGAGGCGCTCGGCAAGCTGTGGTATCGCCTGCGCGATGTCGTGTGACAGAGAGAACCGCATGGACCGGCAGGACGAAATCGAAGGGCTCGCGATCCTCATTCGCGATCTGCGCAAGCACAAGAAGGTGACGCTCGCCGAACTCGCGCAAAAGATCGGCCGCTCGGTGGGCTTTCTTTCGCAGGTCGAGCGGGGGCTTTCGCGGCCCACGGTGGCGGATCTCACGGCCATCGGCGAGGCGCTGCAGACGCCCACCACGTACTTCTATAGCGTGAGCATGCCGCGCGAGCTGCCGTGGGTCACGCGGCCTGGCGAGCGGCGCACGCTCTACTATGGCGGCGGCATTACGGACGTGCTCGTTTCGCCCAGCATGTCGTCGGGTTTCTCGATGCTGGAGAGCCGGCTCGAACCCGGCGCGACGAGCGGCGAGCGCCCCGTGGACGACAGCGACGAGCAGGGCGGCTTCGTGCTCGAAGGCGAGTTGACGGTCTGGGTGGAGGGCAGCGACGCGCCTGCGACGCTGCGGACCAACGACAGTTTTCAGTTGCCGGCGCGTTGCCGCTTTCGCTACGCCAATCTCGCCGATGCGCCCGCGCGCGTGCTATGGGTTTTCACCTGAACCGCGGTAATCAGCATCACTGATCAATCCGTTGGCTGACGACGCGATTTCCCTTTGCGCGGACGACACCAAAGGCGAAAGGCGCGCATGCCGCCTTACGTTGCGCAACTGAAAGACAGGATGCGATTCGGACCGCCGCGATCCCCACTGCGGAGGACGCCGCCGAAGCTGCGGGGCGACCCAGGCGCCGCGGTCGATGCGGCCCGGCTGGCATCGCCGGATGCTGCCGGGCGACCTCTCCGAGGGGTGAGAGCAGGCTGGCGGCAGTCCCGGCGAGACATTTTTTCTGGCTTGGTGATTACCGGAAATATCGCCGAGTTTCGCTATGCCTCAGCGGCCATCTGCACGAATTATTCCTGTATAAACCCGCCTGAAACCGCCGCAATGTCGTTTTTGTGCATTTTTGCCAATTTTTAACGTGTTTTTGTCTACACACTGACTCCGTGTTGTGCTATTGATTCGGCTTTCGCCGTCATGCACGTGGGAGGCAAAACACGTGCCGGGCGGGCGATCGGCGCGTTTCCATATGCAACGCGATTTGCCTGTTTCGCCCGCGTGAGGTAGGGTATGCAGGTTTTCTCAACTCAACACAGGTAGCAGATGAACAAACAGGAACTCATTGACGCAGTCGCCGCTAGCACGGGCGAGACCAAGGCAGCCACGGGCGCAGCTATCGACGCGATCCTCGACGTCGTCACGCGTGCGGTCACCTCGGGTGACTCCGTGCAACTGGTCGGCTTCGGCTCGTTCTCGACTGGCCAGCGTGCCGCCCGCGTGGGCCGCAACCCTGCCACGGGCGCGGAGATCCAGATTGCCGCCGCCAAGACGGTGAAGTTCACCGCTGGCAAGGCATTCAAGGACGCCGTCAACGCGTCGTGATGCCAGGTCCGCCGTCATGGCGGCGCGCGCGTTGCCGGCTAGCTTGCTGGCGCGCGGCGCAGCATCACGCCAGTGCGGTGGCCCGCACTCGGGCAGGTGGCGTCGCGCCGCTGGCCTGAGTGCGTGAAACGAGGGCGCAAGGCCCTCGGCAAGCCGGCATGTTCACATGCCGGCCGCTTTTTCTTCCCCGCCTTTCTTACGGTATCCGAAGCGTTTCTCGATCGTCACGCATCACGCGCGGCGTCGGCTTCCAGCGACGTGCGGCTCGTTTCGCTGCGGCGGCGCTTGGCCTCGTACATCGCCGCGTCCGCTTCACGCAGCATCGCTTCCACGCTTTCGCCTTCCTCGCAGCTCGCAAAGCCCATTGAAAAGCTCAGCTTCGGTCCGCCGTAAAACTGGTTGTTCAGCTCCACCAGTTTGGTAATGCTGTCCACTACGGTTTCCGCATCGCGCAGGTCGGCGCCGGGCATCAGCACGGCGAATTCGTCGCCGCCGATGCGCGCGGCCTGATACGGCTTCTGGATCGCTTTCGCGAGCACTTCACCGGCACGGCGCAGCAACGCGTCGCCGGCCGCGTGGCCCAGCTGGTCGTTCACCGTCTTCAGGTTGTCCATATCGACGACGATCGCGCTTACCGGGAACGGCCCCTTGCGATGCAGACGATTGAGTTCGTCCACATAGAACGAGCGGTTCTTGAGCTTCGTGAGCACGTCGTGCTTGCCGAGGAATTCGAGGTAGGCCTCGGCTTTCTTGCGCGCCGTGATGTCGGTGAGCGCGAGCAGCACGAGGTCCCATTGCGCTTCGTGGCCCGGGAACACGGAAAACTGCAGGTGGACGTTGACCTCGCTGCCGTCGAGCGCGTAGTTCACCACCTCGCGCTGCTGAAAGAGGCGGCCTTCCCAGAGATCGAGCAGCTGTTCGCGGAAGTGCGGGCGCATTTCGTCGCGGAACACCTCGGGCAGGCGCGCGAGCAGCGTGGCCTTGTCCGGTGCGCGAAACATGCCCAGCGTGTAGTGATTCACGTCGAGCACCTGGATTTCGCTCATGCAGCGCTCGACGAATTCGGGGTGGACGTCGGTGAAGGTGCGAAAGTCGACGATGCCCTGCTCGCGGACTTCGTTGAGCAGCTCGCGAATGGCGGAGAAGTTTTCGACCCACAGCGAAACCGGCGAGTGTTCGAAAACGCCGAGCGCGTATTGCTCGCTCACGGTCGCCCGATGGCGCGCTTCTTCGAGCGCCGAGACGTCTTCGATGGCCACGAGCACGCGGCTCCAGTCGGCTTCGTGGCCCGGCAGGATCACGCCGCGCAACAGGATGTCCATGCGCCGGCCGCGCAGCGTGTAGTTCACGCTCTTGCTCTCGAACGTGGCGTGGCCGGCCCACATCTGCTCGAGTTCGCCCACGTGCGCCTGGAACATGTCGTCGCGCAGCACCTGCGGAAGATGCGCGGCGAGTTCTTCGTAGTCGCGCGCACCGTAAAGATCGAGCGTATGGCGATTGACCTTGAGCACGCGGATGCAGGCCGAGCATTCGGCCACGCGGCGCGGATCGTCTTCGAGGAACTGGCGCAGGCTGGTCACGCCTTGTGCGCGCCAGCGATCGAACAGCGCGCGCAGCTGGCTATAGTCTTCGAGCCACAGCGAAGTGGGCGTCACGTCGAAGAAGTCGAGCAGATCGACGCCCATGTTGGCAAAACTGGCCGCGGTGGCCGGGGTGCCTTGTTGCATGTCGGTTGGATGTAAGGGAACGGGGGTGCGACGGGCTGCACCGCACGAATTACCGAATCCTGGCACACCTTGGGGCCCGAGTGGGCATCGACGATGCAGATGTCACCTCGCCTGGCGATACGTTACGCATCGAAAGGCGGCGCAGGGCGCTCAGTCGGACGTTTCGATCGAATCGACGCGATCCGGATAGAACGCAAGGTGGTCCTTGATCGCCGACACCGCTTCATGCGGCGTTTCATAAGTCCATATCGCGTTCACGGCTCGCGCGCCGCCTGGCGTGATCGAGTAGTACGAAGCCTCGCCCTTGTACGGGCACCAGCTCTTGTGTTCCGTGCGCGAGAGCAGCGACATGTCGGCGTCCTCGCGCGGTATGTAGAACACGGCAGGATAGCTCGCCTCTTGCAGCGTGAGCGCGCGGCGCGTGTCGGCGACCACGCGGCCGCCTGCTTTCACCACCACGCGCGTGTGCGCCGGTTCGACCGTGATCGGATGATCGGGGCCGGGAATCTTGACGGTTCGGGTGTCCATGGCTGGGTTCCTCGCGAAAGGGGAAATACGGGTGTTTAGCCGAATACATCATATGCAATTGCAGATTAACTGGTAGGGGAAAACGCTGCAGGCTGTTTCAATGAGGGCGCGACTGAGTTCGACGCACGGGCGGCGATAGTCACGCGATTGCGCCGCGTGCCATCACGCTTCCAGTCTTCACCCGCGCCTTCATTTACCCGCAGCAGGATCACTGATGAGCCTCGATATCTTCTGGTTCTTGCCGACTTCCGGCGACACCCGCTACCTCGGCAAATCCGATTTCGGCCGCGCGCCGACCAACGCCTATATGCGCCAGATCGCCGTGACCGCCGAAGAACTCGGCTATGACGGCCTCCTCATTCCCACCGGCAGCAGTTGCCTCGACCCGTGGGTGACGGCGGCGAGCCTCGCGCCGGTCACGCAGCGCATCAAGCTGCTCGTCGCGCTGCGCACGTCGCTCGGCGGTCCCACCGCTTCGGCGCGCCAGGCGGCCACGCTCGACCAGGCGTTGAACGGCCGCTTGCTGCTCAACGTCGTGCCGGGCGGCGACGCCACCGAACTCGCGGCCGACGGCGTGTTCCTCTCGCACGACGAGCGCTACGAAGCCGCCGACGAATTCCTGACGATCTGGCGCGACCTGCTGCGCGGCGAGACGGTGAACTTCGAGGGCAAGCATTTGCGCGTGCAGGGCGCGCAGAACTTTCACGCACCGGTCCAGACGCCGCATCCGCCGCTGTATTTCGGCGGCTCGTCGCCGGCGGCGCACGAACTGGCGGCAAAGCACGTGGACGCCTATCTCACGTGGGGCGAGCCGCCCGAGGCCGTCGCGCAGAAGTTCGCCGATATCCGCGCGCGGGCGGCGCGCCATGGACGCACGCTCAAGCTCGGCGTGCGCCTGCACGTGATCGTGCGCGAGACCAATGACGAAGCGTGGGCCGCCGCCGGGCGCCTCATCAGCAAGCTCGACGATGACGACATCCGCCGCGCCCAGGAAAACTACGCGCGCATGGATTCGGTGGGCCAGCGCCGCATGGCCGAGCTGCACAGCGGCAGCCGCGACAGGCTCGAGATCAGCCCGAACCTGTGGGCCGGCGTGGGCCTCGTGCGCGGCGGCGCGGGCACGGCGCTCGTGGGCGATCCGCAAACCGTGGCGGCGCGCCTGAAGGAATACGTGGACGCCGGCGCGGACAGCTTCGTGCTCTCGGGCTATCCTCACCTCGAAGAGGCGATCCGCTTCGCCGAATTGGTGTTCCCGCTGCTGCCGGGCAAGAAGCCGGTGACGCTGCGCGACCAGGCCTTGACGGGCGGTGCGTTCGACGTGCGTGCGCGTGAGCGGGCCCAGGAGTCCGCGCGCGCGTGAGCGCCGCCGTGCGCGGCAAGCGGGCCGGGTCCAGGGGGCTCGCCGGGCGATTATTCGTGTGAGCGATGTTTCTGATTTATTCGTGTGAGTGATATTGACGAAATATTCCTCACAGGCATATAATCGATTTATGCCTCACAGGAATATGCCATGAAGATCATCGTCCAGACGCCAGGCGGGCTTGGCGAGATTCTGCAATCGGCGCGCAAGGCGCGCGGCCTGACCCAGGCGCAAGCCGCGGCGCATCTCGGCATCGGCCAGCCGCGTCTTTCTGCGCTCGAAACCACGGGCGCCGCCAGCCTCTCGCTCGAGCAGATGCTCGCGCTGTTCGCGCTCTACGGGCTGGAACTCTGCGTGCAGTCGCGCGAGGCGGCGGCCGGCGCGCCGGAGTGGTGAGCATGGGCCGCAAATCGCATTCGCGCGCGCTATCGATCTGGGCCAACGGCGAGCGTGTCGGCACGTGGGTCATGACGCCCGCCGGCGACACCGAGCTGCGCTATGACGACGCCTGGAAGCGCTCGGCGGTAGGCCGGCCGCTTTCGCTCTCGCTGCCGTTCGGCATCGGCGACGTGCCGTTGCGCGGCGAGCGCGTGACGCACTATTTCGACAATCTCCTGCCCGACAGCGAGCCCATTCGCCGCCGCATTGCCACGCGCTTTCGCACCGACACGCTCGAGGCCTTCGACCTGCTCAAGGCCATCGGGCGCGATTGCGTGGGCGCGGTGCAACTGCTGGGCGAGGACGAAACGCCGGGGCGCATCGACCGCATCGAAGGCACGGCGCTGAGCGATGCCGTCATCGAGCGCCTGCTGCTCGAAACGGCCGGTGCGCTGCCCGGTGGGGCGCTCGAGACCGACGATCTGCGCATTTCGCTGGCGGGCGCGCAGGAGAAGACCGCGCTCCTGCGCCACCGCGGCAAGTGGCTGCTGCCGCGCGGCGCCACGCCCACCACCCATATTCTCAAGCTGCCGCTGGGGCTGATCGGCCATCGCAAGGTGGACTTCAATACCTCGGTCGAGAACGAATGGCTTTGCCTGGCACTGCTGAGGGCCTACGGGTTGCCCGCTTCGCAGGCGCAGATCCTCCAGTTCGGCGCGCAGAAGGTGCTCAGCGTGGAGCGCTTCGATCGTACGCGCTCGCGCACCGGTGGCCTGCTGCGGCTGCCGCAGGAGGACTTCTGCCAGGCGCTCGGCGTGCCGCCGCATCGCAAGTATGAAGCGCACGGCGGCCCCGGTGTGCGCGATATTGCGGGGCTCCTGCGCCAGTCGCTGCAGGCGCGCGAGGACCTCGAAACGTTTCTCACCGCGCAAATCGTCTTCTGGATGCTCGCGGCGCCGGACGGTCACGCGAAGAATTTCAGCATCCGCCTGCTGCCGGCAGGGCGCTTTCAGCTCGCGCCGCTCTATGACGTCATGTCGATCTGGCCCGTGGAGGGCGACGGCGGCAATCAATGGTCGTGGCACAAGGCGTCGCTCGCCATGGCGGTGTGGGGCAAGGCGCGCCACTATCGCATGCGCGACGTGAAGCGCACGCATTTCGACGCCACCGCGCGGCTGTGCCACTACGGGCCGGATGCGGGGCCGCTGATCGAGCGCGTGCTGGCGCGTACGCCCGTTGCGATCGAAGAAGTCGCGGCGGCGCTGCCGGAAGGCTTTCCCGAGCGGGTGGCAGAGCGGCTCTTCGACGGCTTGCGTTTTTCGGCGGAGCGGCTGGCGGCCCAGTGACGGTGTGCCCAGCGGGAAACCGCGGTGGCGGGCATCCATTACGTTCAGGAGGATTCGCCGCACGAGATCGGCGCGGCCGTGCGCGCATTCCTGAACGAACTGGCGTAGGCGGCGGCACGTCGCTTCAAGCCTTTTGCTTCTTCGCAGGCAGCCATGTCTGGGGCTCGGCGTACATTTCCTTGACCAGTTGCTTCACGAGATCGACGTAGACGGAGTTGTCGTTCACGCGGTGATTCAGAATGATGGGCGAAGTCGCGTGGTCGCTGTCGATCAGCCGGTAGTGCACGTCCTGGCGCAACTGCCGCGCTGAAGCGGGGATCACGCATACGCCGAACTCGGCCGCGACGAGACCCAGCGCCGTCTGGATTTCGCGCACTTCCAGCACTTCACCCGGTTGCACGCCGTCGCCGTGCAACACGTTCAATACCTGATCGGCGAAGCTGGGGCGCGGCTCCTTGGGGTAGACGATCAGTTTCTGTCCGGCCAGTTGCTCGATGGGGATGGGCGTCGACTCCTGCGCCATCTCGCTGCCGATCGGCACCACCACCGCCAGCGGTTCTTCGCGCAGGACGATGCCGGCCACGTTGGGGTCGCTGTGGCGCACGCGTCCGAAGCCGACGTCGATGCGGCCTTCCTTCAACGCCTCGATCTGCTGCACCGACATCAGTTCGACCATCTGGATGTCGAGTTCGGGCGCGTTCTGGCGCAGCTTGCGCATCAACGGCGGCAGCCCCGAATACAGAACGGAGGCGACGAAGCCGATCGACAACACGGTGCGGTGATGCAGCCCCACGTGTTTGGCGGTCGCCTGCAGTTGTTCGACGCGCCCGAGAATCTGCATGGCCTGCTCGTAGACGAGGCGTCCCGCGTCGGTCGTGCGCACCGGTCGCGTATTGCGGATCAGCAGGGGCACGCCGATCTCTTGTTCGAGCAACTGAATCTGCCGGCTCAGCGGCGGTTGAGCAATGCAAAGCTGTTCCGCGGCGCGCGTGAAATTGCGCTCGCGCACGACGGCAACGAAGTAGCGAAGCTGGCGGAGATCCATGGTTTCTTCCCAAATGAAGCATCCAATTATCGATACTCTGAGAATATGATGCGCCGCAATATCGGCCTGTTCATGGGAGATTTCGGGGTTTCCATATTATAAAGGTATGGAATTGGACGCAAATAGTATTGGATCAGGCGCAGGCGCGGCGTGTATAAATTCACCATACCTTCCTCACTTACGCAGCCTTCGAGATGACTTCCGCCACGATCGAACGTATCGAAACCCGCCTCGTCGATCTGCCGACGATTCGCCCTCACAAGCTGTCCGTCGCCACGATGTACGGGCAAACCCTGATGCTGGTGAAGGTGTATTGCAGCGATGGCGTAACCGGCATCGGTGAAGGTACGACGATTGCCGGCATGGCCTACGGCCCCGAAAGCCCGGAAGCGATGAAGCTCGCGATCGACGCCTACTTCGCTCCGGCGATGATCGGCCAGGACGCCACGCGTATCCAGGCACTCATGGCGCACCTGGGCAAGCTCGTGAAGGTCAATCACTTCTCCAAGTGCGCGCTGGAAACCGCGCTGCTCGACGCGCAGGGCAAGCGCCTCGGCGTGCCGGTGAGCGAACTGCTGGGCGGCCGCCGCCGCGAACGCCTGGCGGTGGCATGGACGCTCGCTTCGGGCGATACCGCCAAGGACATCGCTGAAGCCGAGACCATGCTCGAAGTGCGCCGCCACAAGATCTTCAAGCTGAAGATCGGCGCGAAAGACCTCAAGACCGACATCAAGCACGTGGCCGACATCAAGAAGGCGGTGGGCGATCGTGCCGCCGTGCGCGTGGACGTCAACATGGCCTGGAGCGAGACGCAGGCGGCCTGGGCGATTCCCGCACTGGCGGAAGCCGGCTGCGAGCTGGTCGAGCAGCCGGTCGCTTCGCCCGCGGCGCTGGCGCGCCTCATGCGCCGGTTCCCGGTGGCGTTGATGGCCGATGAAATCCTCCAGGGACCGGAAAGCGCGTTCGAGATCGCGAAGAACGAGGGCGCCGATGTGTTCGCCATCAAGATCGAACAAAGCGGCGGACTGTTCGCGGCGCAGCGCGTGGCCACGATTGCGGACGCCGCGGGTATCGAGCTGTACGGCGGCACGATGCTCGAAGGCGCGTTCAGCACGGTGGCGTCGGCGCATCTGTTCGCAAGTTTCGCCAACCTGCAGTGGGGCACCGAACTGTTCGGCCCCTTGCTGATCACCGAAGAAATTCTGACGACCCCGCTGGACTACAGCGACTTCGAGCTGACGGTGCCGGACGGCCCGGGCCTGGGCATCGAACTGGACGAAGCGAAGGTCAGGCGCTTCACCCGCGATGGCCTCATGAAAGTCACGAAGTAATCCGGACACCTGATAAACGGACAAGACGATGCTTTTCCACGTACGCATGGATGTGAATATCCCGGCCGACATGCCGGCCAATGTCGCCAACGAAATCAAGGCGCGCGAAAAGGAGTACTCGCAGGAGCTGCAGCGCAGCGGCAAGTGGCGCCATATCTGGCGACTGGTGGGCGAGTACGCGAACTACAGCATCTTCGATGTCGAGAGCAACGCAGAGCTGCACGACATTCTCACCGCCTTGCCGCTTTTTCCGTACATGAAGATAACGGTCACGCCGTTGTGTCGCCACCCGTCCTCGGTCAGGGACAACGACGCCTGAGCTGATTCCCCCTCAATACCAGCAAGCACCAGGAGACAAACACCATGAGCGCAAAAGTATTCGACACGAAGGAAGTGCAGGACCTGCTGAAGGCCGCAGCGAATCTCAACGGCGGCAGCGGCAACGCGCGTTTCCAGCAGGTCGTCTATCGACTGCTGGGCGACCTGTTCAAGGCCATCGACGATCTCGACATCACGCCCGATGAAGTCTGGGCCGGCGTGAACTATCTGAACAAGCTCGGCCAGGACGGCGAAGCGGCGCTGCTCGCCGCCGGTCTCGGCCTCGAGAAGTACCTCGACATCCGCATGGATGCCGCCGACAAGGCGGTGGGTCTCGAAGGCGGCACGCCGCGCACGATCGAAGGCCCGCTGTATGTGGCAGGCGCGCCGGTGCGCGAGAGCGTCTCGCGCATCGACCTCAACGCCGACGCCGATGCGGGCCCGCTCGTCATTCACGGCACGGTCACCGGCCTCGACGGCAAGCCGCTCGCCGGCGCCCTGGTCGAATGCTGGCACGCCAATTCGAAGGGCTTCTATTCGCACTTCGACCCGACCGGCGCACAGGACGACTTCAACCTGCGCGGCGCGGTGAAGACCGGCGCGGACGGCAAGTACGAATTCCGCACGCTCATGCCGGTCGGTTACGGCTGCCCGCCGCAGGGCTCGACCCAGCGCCTGCTGGACGGCCTCGGCCGCCACGGCAACCGCCCGGCGCACGTGCACTTCTTCGTCTCGGCCGACAACAGCCGCAAGCTCACCACGCAGTTCAATATCGAAGGCGACCCGCTGATCTGGGATGACTTCGCCTACGCGACGCGTGAAGAACTGATTCCGCCGGTGGTCGAGAAGACCGGCGGCACGGCGCTCGGCCTGAAAGCCGACACGTACAAGGACATCGAGTTCAACTTCACGCTCACGCCGCTGGTCCAGGGCAAGGACAACCAGCTCGTTCACCGCCTGCGCGCAGCAGCCGCGGCGTAACCGTCCCGCACGGCGGCGGCGTCACGCCGCCGCCGCCCGTTTCACCGCGATCATCAATCGACACCGATGCAGGAACTCCGTACCGCGTGTGGAGTATGCATAGGAGAGCTAATATGTCAGCCATCATCGACAAAGCCAGTGACCTGGATCACCTGCTGTCCACCGCCGTGCAGGACGACAAGCAAAACGGTGTGTTCCGCTGCCGCCGCGACATCTTCACCAATGCCGACCTGTTCGAACTGGAGATGAAATACATCTTCGAGAAGAACTGGGTCTACCTCGCGCACGAAAGCCAGATTCCCGAAAACAACGACTACTACACCACATGGCTCGGTCGCCAGCCGGTCGTCATCACGCGCGACAAGACCGGCACGCTGAACGCCGTGATCAACGCCTGCGCGCACAAAGGCGCCATGCTGTGCCGGCGCAAGCATGGCAACAAGGGCAGCTTCACCTGTCCGTTCCACGGCTGGACGTTCTCCAACACCGGCAAGCTGCTCAAGGTGAAGGACGAAAAGACCACCGAGTATCCCGTGCAATTCAACAAGCAGGGCTCGCATGACCTGAAGAAGGTCGCGCGCTTCGAGAACTATCGGGGCTTTCTGTTCGGCAGCCTCAATGCCGACGTGCAGCCGCTCGAAGACTACCTCGGCGAAGCGAAGATCATCATCGACCAGATCGTCGACCAGTCGCCGAACGGCCTCGAAGTGCTGCGCGGCAACTCCTCGTATGTCTACGACGGCAACTGGAAGATGCAGATGGAGAACGGCTGCGACGGCTACCACGTCAGCACCGTGCACTGGAATTACGCCGCGACCATGGGCCGCCGCAAGGAAGACGGCACCCAGGCGGTGGACGCCAACAGCTGGAGCAAGTCGGTGGCCGGCGTCTACGGCTTCGACCACGGCCACATCCTGCTGTGGACCAACACGATGAACCCCGAAGTGCGGCCGGTCTACAAGCATCGCGACGAAATCAGGGCGCGCGTGGGCGAAGTGCAGGCCGATTTCATCGTCAATCAGACGCGAAACCTGTGCCTCTACCCGAACGTGTTCCTGATGGACCAGTTCAGCACGCAGATTCGCGTGGTGCGCCCGATCAGCGTGGACAAGACCGAAGTGAACATTTTCTGCTTCGGGCCGAAGGGCGAGAACGCGGAAGATCGTGCGACGCGCATTCGCCAGTACGAGGACTTCTTCAACGTCACGGGCATGGGCACCGCCGACGACCTGGAAGAGTTCCGCGCCTGCCAGGCGGGCTACGCCGGCACCACGGCGATGTGGAACGATCTCTCGCGCGGCGCGCCGCTGTGGGTCGAAGGCGCGGACGACAACGCGAAGAAGATGGGCCTCAAGCCGGTCATTTCCGGCGAACGCAGCGAAGACGAAGGGTTGTTCGTGGTTCAGCACGAGTACTGGGTGCACGCCATGCGCGATGCCCTCGAGCAGGAACGGAATCACGAACAAGCGGGAGCGCAGGCATGAGCAACGACTACCAGACAATCTGCGCCGCACTGTACCGCGAAGCGCGCCTGCTCGACGATCGCCAGTGGGAAGAATGGCTCGCCTGCTACGCAGAAGACGTCACGTACTGGATGCCCGCGTGGGACGACGATGACCAGCTCACCGACGACCACGAATCGCAGATCTCGCTGATGTACTACCCGGATCGCGGCGGCCTCGAAGACCGTGTATTCCGCATCAAGACCGAACGCAGTGGCGCTTCGATGCCGGAGCCGCGCACGAGCCACAACGTCACGAACGTGGAAGTGCTGGCGGACCGCGGCGACGAAGTGGAAGTGCGCTACAACTTCCACACGCTCAATCATCGCTACCGGGCCACGGATCATTTCTTCGGCACGATGTTCGTCACCTTGCGTAAGGCCGGAGACGGCTTCCTGATCGCCTACAAAAAGATCGTGCTGAAGAACGACTACATCCGGCAGGTGCTCGACGTTTATCACGTGTGAAGTCACGTTCGACATCGAGCCTCAGTTTCAACATGGGATAGAAGGAGACACCATGTCCAGCTACAAGATTGCACTCAATTTCGAAGACGGCGTAACGCGTTTCATCGACTGCAAGGCAGGCGAGAAAGTGCTCGATGCGGCCTTTCGCGCGCGCATCAACCTGCCGATGGATTGCTCGGACGGCGTGTGCGGCACCTGCAAGTGCCGCGCGGAAAGCGGCAGCTACGACCTGGGCGAAGACTATATCGAGGACGCGCTGACCGAAGACGAAAAGGACAGCGGTCTCGTGCTCACCTGCCAGATGGTGCCGGAAAGCGATTGCGTGATCGCGATTCCCGCGTCTTCCACGGTCTGCAAGACAGCGCAGAGCAAGTTTGCGGCTACGGTGGCTAAGGTCGAACAGCACAACGACGCCGCGGTCGTGCTCGAACTGGACGTCGACGCAGCGGGTCCCGTGTTCCTGCCGGGCCAGTATGTCAACATCGACGTGCCGGGCAGCGGTCAGCATCGTTCGTATTCCTTCTCTTCCGCGCCGGGCGAATCGAAAATCAGCTTCCTGATCAAGAAGATTCCGGGCGGCGTGATGAGCACGTGGCTCGATGCCGCGCAAGCGGGCGTGAAGCTCGAATTGACGGGGCCGCTCGGCAGCTTCTATCTGCGCGACGTGCAGCGGCCGCTGCTGTTCCTCGCGGGCGGCACGGGCCTGGCGCCGTTCCTTTCGATGCTGGAAGTGCTCGCGCGCACCAACGCGCAGCAGAAGGTGCACCTGATCTACGGCGTGACCCGCGACCTCGACCTGGTGCTGGTCGAAGCCATCGAAGCCTACGCGGCGAAGCTGCCGAACTTCAGCTTCGCCACCGTGATCGCCGACGCGGACTCGACTCATCCGCGTAAAGGCTGGGTCACGCAGCATATTCCCGCCGACGCCCTGAACGATGGCGACGTCGACGTGTATCTGTGCGGGCCGCCGCCGATGGTGGACGCCGTACGCAAGTATTTCGACGACGAAGGCGTGAAGCCCAACAGCTTCCACTACGAGAAGTTCACCCCCAACGCAGTCCCGAAGGCGGCATGATCATGCAACGATTCGCAGGCAAGGTCGTCGTCGTCACCGGGGCGGCGCAGGGAATCGGCCGCGGCGTGGCGCTGCGGGCGGCGGCCGAAGGCGGCAAGGTGGTGTTCGTCGATCGCGCGGATTTCGTCGCCGAAGTCGCGGCCGAGGCGCAGGGCGCGCAAACGGCGGGCTTCGTCGCCGACCTCGAAACGTATGAAGGCGCGAAAGCGGCAATGGATTTCGCCGCGCAGACGTTTGGCGGCATCGACATTCTCATCAACGGCGTGGGCGGCGCCATCCGCATGCGTCCGTATGCGGAATTCGAGCCGGCGCAGATCGATGCGGAAATCCGCCGCTCGCTCATGCCCACGCTATACGCGTGCCATGCCGTGCTGCCGCATCTGCTCGAGCGCGGGCGCGGCACCATCGTCAACGTGTCGTCGAACGCCACGCGCGGCATTCGCCGTGTGCCGTATTCGGCTGCGAAGGGCGGCGTGAATGCGATGACGCAATCGCTGGCGATGGAATACGCGGAGCACGATATCCGCGTGGTCGCCACGGCGCCGGGCGGCACCGAAGCGCCGCCGCGCCGCGTTCCGCGCAATGCCGCGGGCGACAGCGAGCAGGAAAAGGCCTGGATGGGCGAGGCGGTGCGCCAGGTCACGGAATCGACCTTCTTCAAGCGCTACGGCAGCCTCGACGAACAGGTCGCGCCGATCCTGTTTCTCGCGTCGGACGAGGCAAGTTATATCACCGGCTCGATCCTGCCGGTCGCCGGTGGCGACACGGGCTGAGCCATGCGCGCATCGTGATGGTGGGCGCGCACAGGCGAGCGGGGTGATATGCTCGAAAGACCCCGATTTCGCCCCGCGCTCACCATGACCATCGATCCCGCTATCGTCAAAGCCTTCGCGCCCACGGGCACGTTGCGCGCCTCCATCAATCTCGGCAATCCGATACTCGCGAATCGCGATGCGGCGTCGGGCGAACCGTTCGGCGTTTCCGTCGATCTCGCGCGTGCTTTCGCGCAGCATTTGGGCGTGCCGCTCGAACTTGTCGTATTCGACGCAGCGGGCAAGTCGGTCGAAGCCGTGAGCGACGAACGTGCGGACTTCGGCTTCTTTGCCGTCGATCCCAAGCGAGGCGAAACGATCGCGTTTACCGCGCCTTATGTGCTGATCGAAGGCTTCTATCTGGTTCGCAACGATTCGCCGGTGCGCACCAATGCCGAAGTCGATCAACCGCATAATCGCGTGGCCGTGGGCAAGGGCAGTGCCTATGACCTCTTTCTCACGCGCGAATTGAAGCAGGCGCAGATCGTGCGCGCCCCGACTTCGCCCACCGTCGTGCAAACCTTCCTCGAACAAGGGCTCGAAGTCGCCGCCGGCGTAAAGCAGCAACTCGAAGCCGATGCCGCGAAAGCTGGCGGCTTGCGTCTGCTCGACGAACGCTTCATGGTGATTCGCCAGGCGATGGGCGTCGCGCAGCGCCGCGGTCCGCAGGCCGCCGAAGCGCTTGGTGCGTTCGTCGAAACGATGAAGGCATCGGGATTCGTCGCAGAGGCCCTGGTGCGCCACGCAATAGCGGGCGCCTCGGTTGCGCCGGCCGCTTAAACGAATCAAGCCAAAAGAGAGTGCGCATTAAAAGAGCAATCAACTCGCTCCGTGGGCCGATTAGCACAGCGAGTTTCGATGAGGATAATCGGCCTTTCTCGCCGGCTTTAAAGCGACAACCCGAAAGCTTTATGTAATTTGACCGGCGATATTCACGCCCCGCACATTCCTCGATGCGCGTCGAGCCTTGCCAGGCGCGGTTGTGCCATCGACGCCACGTCGCTCGAATTTCGACACCATTTTTATTTTCGACGCCCTATGATGCGGGTGTTCGATTCGCGCCGCACTCACCGCCCGATTTCCATTCTGCCATTGCATTTTCAACATCGATGAATTGCGTAACCCGCAATAATCATCGACGGATAGCTTTTGGCTTTTGAATCTGCACCGAAATGGAATGAACGCAAATGAGATTGCACGTCGATGGTGCCGGCCGCCTGAATTCGATGCATTGACCCACCGCCCAATCCGGAGCTTGAAAACATGAAAAAATCGCTACTCGCCGCGGCACTGCTGAGCGCCTTTGCTATTTCGGCGCACGCGCAAAGCAGCGTGACCCTTTACGGCCTGATCGATACCGGTCTCGTCTACACGAACAACCAGTTCGGCCATAGCAACTGGCAGCTGAACAGCAGCTCCACGCAGAACACAGTGTTCGGCCTCAAGGGTTCGGAAGACCTCGGCGGCGGTCTGCATGCGATCTTCAAGCTCGAACAAGGCTTCCTGCTCAACAACGGCGCGCAGGCGTTCTCGGGTCTCGGCTTCGGTTCGCAGGCGTGGGTGGGCCTGCAAAGCGATCCGTACGGCACGCTCACGTTCGGCCGCCAGTTCGACGTGATGAACGACCTCGTGGGCCCGCTCACGGCGGAATTCAACACGTGGGGCGGCAGCCTCGCGGCTCACCCGTTCGAGAACGACAACCTCGCCGCGAACTCGGTGGTCATCAACAATTCCGTCAAGTACGCGAGCCCGACCTGGTACGGCGTGACGTTCGAGACGATGTACTCGTTCAGCAACAAGGCCGGCGACTTCGCGAACAACCGCTCGTACGGCTTCGCCGTTTCGTATACCCAGGGCCCGCTGAACCTCGCGGCCGGCTACCTGCAGTTCAACAACGCGGGCAACAGCAGCGGCGCGGTCACCTCCGGCGACACGAGCGCGAACTTCCTGGCGGAACGTCAGCGCGTCTGGTCGCTCGGCGGCAACTACACGTACGGCCCGGCCACGGTGGGTCTGGTCTGGAGCCATTCGCAGATCGACAACGCCGCAGGCGTCTACTCGTTCGGCACGGGCACCTATCTGGGCTCGAACGACGACTCCGCCGGCTCGCTCGCGGGTTCGCTGCGCCTCGACAACTTCGAAGCGAACGTGAAATACGCGCTCACGCCGGCATGGAGCGTTTCGGGTGCGTACACGTACACGCACGGCGCCTACAACGGCACGAACCCGGGCTGGAACACGGCAATGCTGCAGACGGACTACGCCGTCAGCAAGCGCACCGACTTCTACCTCGAAGGCGTGTACCAGAACGTGCATGGCGCACCGCAAGGCTCCGTGCTTTCGCACGCCATGATCAACACGCTCTCGCCTTCGTCGACCGATACGCAGGTCGCCGTGACGGTCGGCATGCGTCACGCGTTCTAAGTCGATTCGGCAATGACTTCGGCGGGCATCTGTCCCCGCCGGACGTTTCCCACGGCGCGGCGGGCTTCCTCTAAAACGGGGACCCGCCGCGTTGTCACATCTGTATCCCTGCATCCGCTCAAGCGTGCTTCCTCGATCCAGATAGTTGAAATTTTCAACTATTTGACTATACTGGCGTCCAGCTAGCGTACGGATGGGAGCACGCATTTGTATTCCGATTTTCTCACCTTCAGGCTCGATCAAACGAGCGCGCTGCTGATGGATCGCGCCAACGCGGTCTACCGCGCGCGCTGGGATCTCGACGTGCGCGCCATGCGCGTGCTGCGCATCATCCGCGCCGAGCCGGGCATCACGCCCAAGGCCGTTTCGCAGCGCGCGCTCATCGAAAAAACGCTGCTTTCCAAAACGCTCGGCGAACTCGAATCGCGTGGCCTGATTGGCCGCGGCACGCATGCGCAGGACCGGCGCAGCGTCGTGCTGCGTGTCACGCCCGAGGGCGCGAAAGTGGCGAATGCCTCGGAAAAAGCCGGCTCGAAGCTGGAAGCCGAACTCGCGGCCGTCCTCACCGATCACGAGCGCAAGACGCTCGACCAGTTGCTCGCCAAGCTTGCGCAGAGCCTGATCGACGGTGTTTGAGATCGCGGCGCGCACGCCGCACATTGCACAATGAAATACGCATGAAGGAGTCGTCCATGCCGAATCTGGTCGAAACCGTGGCGCCCGCCATTGGCGCGCTGCTGCCCGAGCTCGAAGCGCTCTACAAGGATCTGCACCAGCATCCCGAACTCTCGATGCAGGAGTTCCGCACGGCGGCGCTCGTGGCGGAGCGCATGGAAAAGCTCGGTTACGAAGTCTCCCGCGAAGTGGGCGTGACGGGCGTCGTGGCCGTGCTGCGCAACGGCGAGGGCCCGGTCGTGATGCTGCGCGCCGACATGGACGCGCTGCCCATGGCCGAAGCCACGGGCCTGCCGTATGCGAGCACCGTGACCGCGAAAGACGAGGAGGGCGTGCAGGTCGGCGTGGCGCACTCGTGCGGGCACGATCTGCACGTGACATGGCTCCTTGGCGTGGCGCAGTTGATGGCGTCGCATCGCGACGCATGGAGCGGCACGCTGCTTGCCGTGTTCCAGCCCGGCGAGGAAGTGGGCCGCGGCGCGCGCAGCATGATGGACGACGGCATGATCGAGCGCTTTCCTAAGCCCGACGTGATCCTCGGCCAGCACGTGATGGTGGGCCCGGCGGGCACCGTGGGCTATCGCAGCGGCACGATCCTCTCGGCCGGCGACAGCCTCAAGGTGAAACTGTTCGGCCGCGGTTCGCACGGCTCGCAGCCGCAAACCTCGATCGACCCGGTGATCATGGCGGCTTCCACCACGCTGCGCCTGCAGACCATCGTGTCGCGCGAAATCTCGCCGCGCGAAGCCGCCGTGCTCACGGTGGGCTCGCTGCAGGCGGGCACGAA
This sequence comes from Paraburkholderia sp. EG286A, assembly GCF_040965375.1. Classification (NCBI taxonomy): domain Bacteria; kingdom Pseudomonadati; phylum Pseudomonadota; class Betaproteobacteria; order Burkholderiales; family Burkholderiaceae; genus Paraburkholderia; species Paraburkholderia sp. EG286A. Next base: position 172,698 of record NZ_JBFRCB010000005.1, on the reverse strand, counting down.
GGAAAACATCATCCCTGACGACGCCACGCTCAAGCTCAACATGCGCACCTTCGACGACGACGTGCGCGAGTACATGCTGGGCGCGATCCGCCGCATCTGTTGCGCCGAATGCGCGGCCTCGAATGCGCCGCGCGAACCGGAATTCACGACGCTGTCGAGCTACCCGCTCACGGTGAACGACGACGCCACCACGGCGCGCCTGCGCAAGGCCTTCGAGGCATGGTTCGGCAAGCGCGCCTACGAAACGCAGCCGGCCGCCGCCAGCGAGGACTTCAGCGTGTTCGGCCGCGAATGGGGCGTGCCGTACGCGTTCTGGTTCGTGGGCAGCACCGACCCCGAGGTCTACGCACAAGCCAGGGCCGCGAAGAAGCTCAACGAAATCCCGAGCAACCACTCGCCGAAGTTCGCGCCGGTGCTCGACCCCACCTTGCGCACCGGCCTCGAAGCGATGCTGTGCGCGGCCGCCGCGTGGCTCGGCCGCGAAAGCGAGGCGGCGTGAGCGTGGCACTCGGGGCGCACGTGGGCGCGCATCTCAACGCTCACACGGCCTATACGGCACTCGACCTGATCGGCACGTTCGCCTTCGCGATCTCCGGCGCCGTGGCCGCGCGGCAGCGGCGGCTGGATCTGTTCGGCATCGTCGTCGTGAGCTTCATGGTGGCGTGCGGCGGCGGCATCATCCGCGATCTCTGCATCGGCGCGGTGCCGCCTGCGGGGCTCGCGAACTGGGCCTACCTCGCCGTCACGCTGCTGGCGACGGGACTGACCATTGCCGCGTATCCGCAGGTGCGGCGGCTGCGTCATCCCGTGCTCTTGTTCGATGCGATCGGTCTTGGGCTCTTTGCCGTGGCGGGCGCGCAGAAGGCGCTCGCGTACAGCCAGAGTGCGGAGCCGGCCATCATCCTCGGCATCGTGAGCGCGGTGGGCGGCGGCGTGATGCGCGACGTGCTGCTCTCGCGCGTGCCCGCCATACTCGAGCGCGAGATCTATGCGTCGGCGGCGCTGCTTGGGGCCGCCGTGCAGGTGGGGCTCACGTATGCGGGCTGGTCGACGTTCTGGACGCCCTGGGTGGCCGTGATTTCCTGCGTGTCGCTGCGGCTGGCCGCGCTCTACTTCGGCTGGCGTTTGCCGGTTTTTCACGCTGTGCGCTCGGCTCAGCCGCAACCGGCGCAGCGTGGCGACGCCGCGAAGGCCGATTCGCGGCACGACGCGCGCTAACGTCAATCACCTCACGCCGCAGGTTCGAACGCGATTTCGCCGGTACGCACCGCGCTGATCTTCGGGCCGAAGCTGCGGATGTTCGAAAGCGTCGCGTTGTGATGCGCGCGGATCAGCGCCGCGTTCGCGTGCGGCTTGTCGTGCGTGGTGTGCGCGTCGGCGGCGAGCGTGACCGTGAGGCCGTTCGCAGCGGCGCGCCGCACCGTCGTGTCCACGCAGAATTCGCTCGCATAGCCGCAGATCACCACGTGCTTCACCGCACGTTCGGCGAGCAGGGCGCCCAGACCGGTACCGAGAAACGAATCGGGCGTGCGCTTGCCGATGAGGTGGTCGCGCGCTTGTGTATCGAGCGTGGCCGACAGCGCCCACGCGTCGGAGCCGCGTACGAGCGCCGTGTCGTCCTCGTGCTGGATCAGCACGACGGGCGCGCCCGCCTGCCTTGCGCGCTGCATCAGCGCGTTGATGTTGGCGCTGACCATGGCGATGTCGCCGGGTAGCGGTTCGGTGTCGACGAGTTGCTTCTGGAAATCGATGACGAGCAGCGCGGTGGTCATGGCGAAACATCCGTGGGAAAGGGCTGATTCTAGCGCGTGGCGTTCGCCCCCACGATGCGCCGCGCATGGTGCGGCGCGGCACGCAATATGCTCAGCGCCACCGGCGCCGTCGCGCGCATGCAACTGTCCACCGTCCAGCCAGAATACGGCTTTCCTCACCACGCGCTATGCTTTTTAGTGCGCGATGTGGCTGGCATGGGCCCGGCCACGCCGGCTTGTCTGCACGTTCAACCACGTTATCCGCCCCGGCATGGACCGGACCAAGCAAGAAGACTCCACGAGGGAGCCAACGTGAAAACGACTCTGGGCGCAGTGGTCCTGCTCGCCGCCAGTTCGGCCGCGAGCGCACAATCGAGCGTCACGATGTATGGCCGCGTGGATGGCGGCATCGAATATCTCAATCACATCGCGAACGGCAACGGCGGCAGTTCGAGCCGCTGGAGCGCCGAAGGCGGCGACTGGGGCACCAGCATGTTCGGCCTCAAGGGCACTGAGGACCTGGGCGGCGGCAGCGCCGCGATCTTCAACCTCGAAACGGCCGTGCAGATCATGAACGGCACCACGGGCGGCGGTCGGCTCTGGTCGCGCCGCGCGTATGTCGGTTTGAAGAACGACACATGGGGGCAACTGCAAGCCGGCCGTAATCTCTTCATCGACAGCGACGGCGTGTGGGCATTCGACCCGTTCGTGCAGCAGGCGGTGTCGTCGGCCTCGCTCGTGCGCGGGCGCAACTGGCAGCAAACGAGCAACAACATCGAATATCACAGCCCGGTGTGGAACGGTCTCGACGTGCAGGGCCAGTATTCGTTCGGCAACCAGCCAGGCAATTTCAACGCCGGCGCCGAAGGCGAGTTCGGCCGCTCGGACGGCATCATGCTCTCGTATCACTCGCCGCTCTTCGACCTGCGCGGCATCTACGACGAACTGCGCGATTCGAGCGGGCGCTTTTCCAACATCTTCACGGCCTCGCGCGAATACTTCGTGGGCGGCAACCTGCGCGTGCAGAAGTTCAAGATCCAGGCCGCGTATACGCATTACTCCGCACCCGATTCGCCGCCCGGCATTTCCGATACCGCCGACCACTACTGGCTGGGCGCGACGTACCAGGCCACGCCGAAGTGGGCGGTGACCGCCGCGGGTTTCTATATTCATGTAGGCGAGGGCGGCGGCGACGCCTCGCACGACCCCGCGAGCCACGCCATGCTCTACGCGCTCGGCGCGACGTACAACCTCAGTGCGCGCACCTTCCTGTATGGCACGGTCGCGTATGTGGACAACAGCAAGAACGGCACGTTCTCGGTGTTCGCGACGCCGCGCGACTCGAGCACGCCAACCAGCCCCATGGCTGGCCAATCGCAGACGGGCGCCTACGTCGGGATGATGCACGTGTTCTGACGCCACGCTTTTTCCGCCATCGCAGACGACATTCTTCGAGGAAGGTTGAGATCATGGCCAGACTATCGAAACCGCTGGGCTTCATCGGCGTCATCTCCGTGCTGTTCACCTTGCTCACGGCGGTGTATCTGCTGGCCGGCGGCGCGTGGCTGATGTCGCTCGGCGGCTCGCCGTACTACGTCGTGACGGGCGTGCTGCTGCTCGTCTTCGCGTGGCTGCTGTGGCGCGCGAGCCCCTCGGCGTTCGTGCTCTATGCGATCGTGCTGATCGGGACCGCGATCTGGGGCCTCTGGGAGTCGGGGCCGGACTTCTGGGCGCTCGTGCCGCGCTCGGGCGTGCTGGTGGTGTTCGGCATCTGGCTGCTCGTGCTCATGAGCTGGCACCTCGAGCGCCCGCGCCAGTTCGGCGTGCTTGCGCTCGTGGTCGGTCTGCTCGTGTGGGGCGGCGTGCTCGTGTATGCGCACTTCAACGACCCGCAACAGATCAACGGTTCGCTCGCGGCGGTGCGGGCCACGCCCGCGCCGAACGTCGACGGCATCGAGCCGTCCGAGTGGCCCGCCTATGGACGCGACCAGCAAGGCACGCGCTATTCGCCGCTGCAGCAGATCACGCCCGAGAACGTGCATAACCTCCAGGTGGCCTGGACCTTCCGCACCGGCGACACGAAAGGCCCCAACGATCCGGTCGAAATCACCAACGAAGTCACGCCGATCAAGATCGGCGATCTGCTCTACCTGTGCTCGCCGCACCAGATCCTGTTCGCGCTCGACGCGCAAACCGGCGAGCTCAAATGGAAGTTCGATCCGAAGCTGCAGGCCGATCCGTCGTTCCAGCACGTGACCTGCCGGGGCGTGTCGTTCGTGGATCTTTCGGCGGCGTCGGTGAACGCCGCGGCGGCGGACCTGGGCGCGACGGCGACGACGCCGGCGGCCGCATCGGACGCCGCGGCGGCTTCGGGCACCGAAGCGGCTACGCCAGCCAGTGATCCCGCGTCGGCAACGGAAGCCGCCGCGCCCGCGAGCGCACCCGCGGCCGCAGCAACGCCGGTCGCCGCGAACGGCACCTGCATGCGCCGCATCCTGCTGCCCGTGAACGACGGCCACCTCTACGCACTCGATGCGCTGACGGGCGAGCGCTGCGCGGGCTTCGGCAACAACGGCGACCTCGACCTGCAGCACGCCATGCCGGTGACGACACCGGGCATGTATGAGCCCACCTCGCCGCCCGTCGTCACGAACAAGGTGATCGTCGTGGCGGGCGCCGTGGAAGACAACTTCTCGACGCGCGAGCCCTCGGGCGTGATTCGCGGCTTCGACGTGCGCACGGGTCAACTGCTGTGGGCGTTCGATCCGGGCGCGGCGGACCCGAACAAGATTCCGGGCCCCGGCGAGCACTACACGTGGAACTCGCCGAACTCGTGGGCGCCGGCCGCGTACGATGCGAAGCTCGACATCGTCTATCTGCCGATGGGCGTGAAGACGCCGGACATCTGGGGCGGCGACCGCACGCCCGACCTCGAGCGTTACGCGACGGGCCTGCTCGCGCTGCACGCGTCGACCGGCAAGCTCGCCTGGTTCTACCAGACGGTGCACCACGACCTGTGGGACATGGATCAGCCCTCGCAGCCCACGCTTGCCGACATCACCGACAAGGACGGCAAGACCGTGCCGGTGGTCTACGTGCCTGCGAAGACGGGCAACCTGTTCGTGCTCGACCGCCGCACGGGTGAGCTCGTCGTGCCCGCGCCCGAAATGCCGGTGCCGCAGGGCGCGGCGCCTGGCGACCACGTCTCGGCCACGCAGCCGTTCTCGGCGCTCACGTTCCGGCCGTCGAAGAATCTCACCGACGCCGACATGTGGGGCGCCACGATGTACGACCAGCTCATCTGCCGCGTGATGTTCCACCAGCTGCGCTATGAAGGCACGTTCACGCCGCCTTCGCTGCAAGGCTCGCTCGTCTTCCCGGGCAACCTCGGCATGTTCGAGTGGGGCGGTCTCGCCATCGACACCGACCGGCAGGTCGCCGTGGCCAACCCCATCGCGCTGCCGTTCGTCTCGCGGCTCATTCCGCGCGGGCCCGGCAATCCGCTCGAGCCGCAGCCGGGCGCGAAGGGCAGCGGTACGGAAGCGGGCATCCAGCCGCAATACGGCGTGCCTTACGGCGTGACGCTCAATCCGTTCATGTCGCCGATCGGGCTGCCCTGCAAGCAGCCGGCGTGGGGTTATATCTCCGTCGTCGACCTCAAGACCAACCAGATCGTCTGGAAAAAGCGCATCGGCACGACGCGTGACAGCTCGCCGATTCCGGTGGCCTTCCGCACGGGCATGCCGATGCTGGGCGGCCCGATGGTGACGGCGGGCGGCGTGATCTTCATCGGCGCAACGGCGGACAACTACCTGCGCGCCTTCGACGTCAACAACGGCAACCGGCTCTGGCAAGCGCGTCTGCCCGCGGGCGGCCAGGCCACGCCGATGACGTACGCGGTGAATGGCCGCCAGTTCGTCGTGATCGCGGCAGGCGGGCACGGCTCGTTCGGCACGAAGCTCGGCGACTACGTGATTGCCTACGCGCTGCCGAAGCAATAAGCAACGCCCGGCCGCCCGGCAACACCGGGCGGCCGCGGCTTGCGGGTTTCCCACGCGGCGGCAGGCGCGAAGCACGGCGCCTGCCGCCCTTCATGGAGCATGCGACGCACCGCTCGTGCGCCTCACCCGCTTTTCCCTCATGAATCGAACATTGCGCGCGGCGCGCGCCTGGGCGGTGCTGTCTGCGGCAACTTTCGCCACGTTGCACACGATAAGCGCACACGCGCAAAGCTCGGTCACGCTGTACGGGGCACTCGACACGAGCATCGAGGTGACGAATCCGGGCGCGGGCTGGGTCGCGCGCATGGACTCGGGCGCGTATCGCGGCTCGCGCTTCGGGCTGCGCGGCGTGGAGGAGATCGGCGGCGGCATCAAGATATTGTTCGAGCTGGAAAACGGCTTCGGCTCCAACGACGGCACCTTTGCCGTCGCCAACACGATCTTCAACCGCCAGGCGTGGATAGGCCTCGGCACGCAGTGGGGCACGGTGCGGGTGGGGCGGCAATACTCGCCGATCTATATTCCGTTCAAGGGGCAGCTCGACGCGTTCGGCGCGGGCACCATCGCTTCGGGCCTCAACAATCTGTCGAAGATCACGCCTTACGAAAGCAACGCGATCACGTATCTGTCTCCCGACATCTACGGCTTCTCGACCACGCTGATGGCCTCGCTGCGCGATCCGTCCGCGGGCAGCAACGGGCTGGCCGGCAACATCGAAACCGTGGAGTGGCGGCGCGGGCCGTTTCGCATTTCGTATGCGCATCAACAGCAAAATGGCGATGGCGCGCTGCGAGCCAATCTGGGCGGCATGTCGTACGTGCTCGGCCCCGTGACCGGATTTCTCGCGTACTTCAACGGCGATGGCGGCACGCCGCGCAATCACAACAACGGCGTCTCGGTCTCGGCGCGCTATGCGATCACCTCGCGGTTTCGCGCGTCGCTCGGTTACGCGTGGGTGCACGACCTCTCGGGCGCCGACAACGACGCCGACCAGTTCAGCGCCGCGTGCGAGTACGACCTCTCGAAGCGCGTGCTGCTCTACGCGAGCGCAGGGTGGCTGCGCAATCGCAATGAGGCGACCTTCACGCTGCGCGGCGTGAACGTCACCGGCCTGCCGCCGTCCTGGCCGGGCGCGCCTGTGCGCGGCTTGCAGTTCGGCATGATCGACCGCTTTTAAAGCGTACCGCTTGTGCCACGCATCGCTCGTTGTTATCATGCGCCTTCCATACCTGCACACCGGACTCCAGCCAAAGTGGACAACTAAGCTTTCCCCAAAAATGTTTTCGCGCCAGCGTCATGCACGCTGCGCGAGTGGTTTCATACATTCGGGAGAAGCTTATGGCTCGAGTCACGCCAGCGGCGACGCTTGTCGCACTCCATCACATTTCATTCCGGTTCGATAGCGGCGTCACGCTATTCGACTCGCTCGACCTCGTTCTCGATCGCGTGCCCACGGGCATTGTCGGCCGCAACGGCGTCGGCAAAAGCCTGCTCGCGCAACTGATCGCGGGGCGAATCGCGCCGACGTCCGGCTCGATCGACCGGCACGTCAAGGTCGCGTTCGCGGCCCAGCAGCCCCTCGACGCATCACACGACAGCCAGACCGTTGCCCAGGTCGCGGGGCTCGACGCGCCGCTCGCGGCCCTGACCAGGCTAGCGATCGGCACGGCCGACATCGGCGATTTCGACGTAATCGGCGAGCGCTGGGATCTCGCCGCGCGCCTGCGCACGGCGCTCGATGCGGCGGGGCTCGATCATCTGGAGTCCGACACATTGGCGCAAACGCTCAGCGGCGGCGAGCTTGCGCGTGTCACGCTGATCGGCGCACTGCTGGCGGACGCCGGCTTGCTCGTGCTCGACGAGCCGACCAATCACCTCGACGCCGCCGGCCGCGCGTGGCTGCGCGGCGCGCTGGCGGGATGGCGCGGCGGCCTCGTCGTCGTGAGCCATGACCGTGCGCTGCTTGCGCACATGCAGCGCATCGTCGAGGTCACGCCCAGGGGACTGCGAAGCTATGGCGGCAACTATGCCAGCTACCGCGGCCAGCGCGATGCGGAACACGAAGCGGCAAAAAACGCGCTCAGCCATGCGCGTACCGAACGCGAGCGCGCCGCGCGCAGGCTTCAGCGCGAACACGACACGATCCAGCGACATGCCGCCGGAGCATTGCGTGACGCAAAGACGGCCAATCTGTCTTCGATGGCGAAAGAGGGGATCAAGGGCGGTGCGCGCAATGTGATGGGGCAGGTGAGGGCCGAGCAACGCGAGCACAAGGCGGCGCTCGATGAGCGCGTTAGCGAGGCCGCCGCGCGCGTCGAACCCGATGCGCCCGTGCTGGTGGCGCTGCCGGGCGCGGAGGTTAGCGCGCGCCGCCAGGTCTTCACGCTCGAAGCGGCGAGGCTGCCGTGGTTTGCACACGACGATCCTGCCGCCACGCTCGACTGGTCGTGCAGCGGCCCGGTGCGCGTGGCGCTGACGGGGCCGAACGGATGCGGGAAGTCGACGCTGCTGCGACTCCTCGCGGGACAGCTCGCGCCCAAAGCGGGGCACAGCGTGACGCATGTCCGCAGCGCGTACCTCGACCAGAAACTCGCGCAGCTCGATCCCGACCGCTCGATCGTCGAACAGCTCGGGTTGCTCGACACCCCGCTTGCAGAAGGGGAATTGCGCAGCCGGCTCGCGCTGTTGCAACTCGATGCCGCGCGCGTGACGCAACCGTCGCGCCACCTGAGCGGCGGGGAGCGGTTGAAGGCCGCGCTCGCCTGCGCGCTCTGGCGCGGCGCGCCGGCGCAGTTGCTGCTGCTCGACGAGCCGACCAACCACCTGGACGTGGAGTCCGTGCGCGCGATCGAAGGGGCACTGGCCGACTTCCCGGGCGCGCTGATCGTGGCCTCGCACGACGCCGACTTCATCGCCGCGCTCGCGCCGACGCATACGATGCAATGGAGTCGCGAGGGATGGCGCTACGATCCCGTCATCCAATCCATCGGATAACGAATCGATTTGCGGAGGCGCGCCTGGAAGCGATACGTCATCGCCACCTGCGCGACGGGATACCAGCGATAGCGTTCGACCTTCTCGGTGAGCTTTTGCTCCTCGTCCTGAATGTCATCCGGTCCGACGAAAAGCTGATAGATCTCCGGCACGCTATACGTGAGGTGCGGGCGCCCGTAGGCGACGCGAAGGTCGGCTGCAAAGCCGAAACCGCGCTTGACCTACTTGTGCCCGTAGCCGATGCCGAGGTAGGGCATCACGTGAGGAAGCGTGGCCTTCGCGGTGGGGGCGCCGCCCACTGCCGGCACGTAGGCGTTGCCGATCTTGTAGTTGCCGTCCGCATCGGGGTGGCGGTGGCCGTGAGCGTGTCGCTGTTGAAAAGCGCGCCGCCCGTTACGCGAAAAGCGTTCGAGGCGAACGGGAACAGGTCCAGATAGAGACCGCCTTGTGCGAGGCTGGAGAACGCGATGCCTACTCGAAGGCCGTACAGAGGCGCTCGATCGGTACCGCGATCAGTATGCAGATCGAAAAAGCGAGACCGAAGGTGAAGGCCACGGAAGCGGTCGCGCCGCACCATGCGATGAAGCGCCTGGCGTCGTGCTTTTCGTGCGCGACGTAGGCAATCTTGCGCCAGGCGCGGCCGGCGGCGTAGGTAATGGCGAGCGCAAGCACGAGCGCGCAGACCGAGGCGATGCCGAGGATCCACTGCGTGCCGTGCCAGCCTGGCATCGGATCCTGCGTGACAGCGTCGGCGCAGGCCGTCGAAACGAGCGTGACGCCGAGCGCCAGATGCAGCAGCCAGATGAGCGGCACCGCGCACAGACCGAGCCAGGCGGCGACGCGCTGTGCGCGCGTCGGCTCAGGGTGCGAGCCGGCGCCGGTGGGTTGCCCGGATGTGGGGGCGGACGTCATGGGTTCCTCCTGTGAGGCAGCACGGGTTGGCGGCGCAGGAGGTGTGCCTGGGTGGGGTTATTTGATTTTACATAACATAAATTATCGCAGTTTTTATTGTAGGTCCCAAATAGATGGAATGGTCGCCTCCCGCCTTAACGAGCCGTCCGGCGCCGCAGTCTCGCGTTCTGAGCACGCGACATTGCTGGTTCGGCAGTCCTGCCGTCAAGGAGAACCAGATGGAACCCACGACCATTGCCATCGACCTGGCCACGCGCGTTTTCCAGATTCACTACGTCGAGCCTGAGACCGGCGCGATTCACAGCAAGGTACTCAAGCGCGCCCAGCTCGTGCCGTTTTTCGCCAACCGGCCTGCGAGCCGTGTTGTCATGGAGGCCTGTGGCAGCGCCCATCACTGGGCCCGGGTCCTGGCGCGGCTTGGGCACGACGTGCGGCTCATCGCAGCCCAGTTCGTGAGGCCGTTCGTGAAGTCGAACAAGAATGACGCGGCCGACGCTGCGGCGATCTGGGAAGCCGCCCAGCGTCCGGGCATGCGGTTCGTGGCCGTCAAGACCGAAGACCAGCAGGCCATGCTGGCAATGCACCGCATACGCCAGCAACTGGTCCGGATCCGCGTCATGCAGGTCAACCAGCTTCGAGGGCTGCTCTACGAATTCGGTGTCGTGCTGCCGCAAGGTCGCCGGGCATCGATCGAGGCCGCGAAAGTCGCGCTGGCGTCATTGGCCGACCAGTTGCCAGCCATGCTCACAGACAGCCTGCAGGACCAGTTCTCGCGGCTTCGCGCACTCGACGAACAGATCGCGCGGATCGAACAGCGCATTCTCGACTGGCGCCGCAACGATGATGCATGCCGCCGCATCTCGGAGATTCCAGGTGTGGGTGTGCTCACGGCGACCGCTGCGGTATCGGTCATCGGACAGGCACAGACGTTTCGCTCCGGACGGGAATTTGCCGCCTATCTGGGGCTCGTGCCGCGACAGAACAGCTCCGGCGGCAAGGTAAAGCTCGGCAGCATCAGTAAACGCGGCGATGTGTATCTGCGAACGCTACTGATCCATGGTGCGCGATCGGTCATCGTGAGCGCAAGGCACTTGCCGGAGCGATTGCGCCAAATGCTGTCCAGGCGTCCAACGAACGTCGTTGCTGTCGCACTCGCAAACAAGATGGCGCGCACAATCTGGGCGCTGCTTGCGTACGGCCGAACGTATGAAGCAGCTCTCGCGCAGTGATCACGCTTCAAAGGCAGTAACTCCATTCACGGTTGCACAGGTGTACTGAGTGATGGCAAGACGGGTTGGACCGCGTAAAGGCAAGCCTGAGACATTTCTCGGACCTCGAGTCCGCCTTTTAGATTAGGACCTTTGCGGCGAAATCCATCGGGGCCGGCGGGCATGCCCGCGATCGAGTCCGGATATAAGTCCGCAACCACCCTCCTCGCCACGCACAATCACCTTGCAAATGGGAGGCGACCATATAAGAAATGTCGGGTTTGGCTATTTACAGATGTCGTGTTTCCAACCGCCACGCGCCAGCCCCAAACCCGACCGGCGCACGCCGACTCACTGCCCCTGTTGCTGAGCCGCTTGCTCGATCAGCGCAGCCACTTCCTTCGGATGCGACTCATAAACCGAATGGCTCGCGCCATCGATTTCCACCGTCCGCGCGTGAGCGCGCTTCGCGTACATGCGCTCGAGGTCCGGGTTGATGATCTTGTCCGCCTTCGCGACCAGATAAAACGTCGGCTTGATCTTCCACGCCGGATCCGGGATCTCCGACGCGAAAACGCCGGCCGCGGTCGGCATTTGTTCATGGGCCTCGAATTCGGCCTGCGCGATCGGAAGGTCGGCGGCGAAATCGCGCGGATAATCGGCGGGATTCAGGTACAGATAGTCGTCGGCTGTCTTCACGATGTCCTCATGGGGCGTCGCATTCGGATAACGCTTGCCATTCGAGACTTCGGTCTCGCCGACATCGAGCGCATGCGCGGCGATGTAGACGAGCGACTTCACGTGTGCGTCGTTGCCCGCCTCCGTGATGATCGCGCCGCCGTAGCTATGGCCGACGAGCACGCACGGGCCGTCCAGACTATCGATGACGCGCTTCGTCGCCGTCACGTCGTCCTTGAATGACGTCAGCGGTTCCTGCACGAGCGTCACGTTATAGCCGTCCTTCGTGAGAATGTCGTAGACCGGACGCCATCCGGCGCCGCCCACAAACGCGCCATGCACGAGGACGACGTTCTTGACGGGCGCGGCCTGCGCTGTCGTAGCGGCGCCGGCAACCAGGCAAAGCGCCGCTGCTGCATGCGCAACGGCAGATCGGAAAGAAGGGAAAGACATGGCAGCTCCTCGGAATGACGCGATGTGAACGAATCGATTGACAACACGGCCAGTCTAGAAAGCCGCCTCGAACGGGAGGGTTACCCGGTCATTACGAAAAAATGACGGGCCGGCGCCGGGGCATCGAATCAAAGGGACGGAAGATTCGTTATTTTCTTGTAATGACTGGGTAACCTTGGCGACCGAAGCGCCTACCTACACTGCAACCACGCAGTAACGCCTTGCCTCGCTTAGCCATGTTTCAAGTCGCTCGTTCCTAAGCCTGTCTTCGCGTCCATGCACAGTCGATGCTGCGGCTTTCCTTCCCGACTCATCCGCTCTGCGGATATCCAGGAGTATTGATCATGTCCAGGCTTCTTCTCAGCATTCTCGTCGCGGCTTCTGCGGTCGCCGTCCCGGCATATAGCTTCGCGCAGTCCACTCAACCGCTGACCCGCGCCGAAGTGCGTGCGGATCTCGTGCGTGTCGAGCAAGCCGGATACAGCCCGGGGCGCGGCGACGACATCGACTATCCGGCTGACATTCAGGCCGCCGAGGCCAAGGTCGCAGCAGCACAATACACGCAGGATTCGGCGCAACACGACATGGGTGGCGTATCGATGGCGGGCAGCTCGGCCGCGGGTTCGCGTACGCATACGCCCGCACCGTCCACCTGTGTCGGCCCGGCCAGCTATTGCATGACGTATTTTGGCAGCTGAATCGCCGGCGAACTATATTTAGTGATCCTGTTGAGACGGCTCGCCTTCCATGGACGGCGAGCCGATCTCGCCCGTTGCCAGGGCGAGCGTCGCCGCGGCAGAAAGCGCGGCGCTGTAGCTGTCGGCATAGGCGTTCTGCGCGGCGAGCAGCTGATTCTGCGTGAGGAGCGCATCGGTGATGGTGCCGACGCCGTGCCGGTACGCGGCGAACGCCGCATCATAGGTCGTCTGCGCAGCCTCGACCAGCGCCTTCGCGGCGTCGTTCGAGGCGAGGCTCGTGGAAAGCCCGTTCTGCGCGGCAACGACCTGCCGGACGGCTTCTTGCCTCGTATGGGTCAATTGCGCGGACGCACTGTCCGCATCGTTGCGCGCCTGCATCAATACGGCGGAACGCAAGCCGCCGTCGTACAGCGGAATCGTCACGCCAAGAAATATGCTGCCGCTGCGGCGGCTGCCGTTCAGGTTCACCGTTGCCGCCTGATCGCCGACCGGGGGAATCGCCGTGATCGACGTCGTGCCGGTGCCGTACGCGGCCGCGGCGGAGAGGAATATCTTCGGCATGAAGGCGGATTCGGCCGCGCGGATCTTCGCCTGGTTGGCCTGTTCCAGCGCATAGGCGCCCTGCACGTCCGGCCGCCGCGCAATCGCGTCGGTCACGATTGCATCGACGCTCTGGTGCAGCGCCGGCGTGAGCGTACGCGCCGGCAACGGGGCGATCAGCGGTTTCGACAAGGGCGAGATGCCGAGCGCAGAGACGAGGCTCAGATAGCTGTCGCTCAGCGCGCCGTCCGCCTGCACCTTCAGGAGATTGGCCTGGGCGCGGTTCTGCGTGGCCTGCGCGACCTCGACCACGGTGCCCACGCCCTGCTTTCGCCGTGCGCGCGCGGCGCTGAGAATGCCGTCCGCGTTGTCGAGCGCCTGCTGCGCGGTATGCTCCCGCGCGTTCGCGGCTTCGTACGTGTAGTACGCGATGCTCACGTCGTGGATCACGTGCTGGTGAACCGACGTGAAGGCGACGTTCGCCGCCACGGAAAGCTGCTTGGCCGCGTCGAGGTGCGCGCGGCGGCCGCCGAAATCGAATAGCAGCCATTGCAGCGAGAGCACCGAAACCGTGCCGTGAATGTTCGAGTTGGTCGATGTGGTGCCGAGCAACGGCGTCGACGCCGCGCCGCTCGCCGCCTCGTATCCGCCCATGGCGGTGGCGGTGAGCTGCGGCAAGTAGGCGGTCTTCGCGATGCCCGCTGCGAGCGCCGCATTGCGCGCGTCGTTCCAGGCGATGCGCGTGAGCGGGTTCGTCGACTCCGCGAGATCGATCAGCTCGGGCAGCGTGTACGCGTGGTTCGCATCGAGCGCCGCCGCGGGTTCGATCGAAGCGAGCGCGGCGCTGCGCGGCAACGTGTAGCCCGCCTGCGTCGCCTCGCTGGCACTGCGCGGCGGCCCGGGCACGATGTTGCCGCCGGCGTCCGTCTGCGGCGGCCAGGGTCGGTCCGGCGCGGCAGGCGCGAGATCGATCGACGATGTCGCACACCCTTCGAGGCCCGCCATGGCCAACGCGGCAGCCAGCGCGGCGGCCAGGACGATGAGCCGGGGCGTTGGTTCAGGAGCGCGCATCGGTCGTCGTCTCCCTGGCCGAAGCCGGGCGCGTGATTTCGGCGATCTGTCCGAACCGCTTTGCGATGACGTTCTGGAGCGCATCGAGTGCGGGGTCGGCCGTGCGGTCCTCCGCGGCCTCGGCGTCTCGCGTCTGCGTGGCGGCGGCATGCTGCGCGGCTTGCACGTGCGCGTCGTCGCCGGCAGCGAGGCGCTGGGCGATTTCCCCCAGCCGCACCGCGCCCGCGCGCCCTGCCGCCAGGACCAGCGGCGCCTCCAGCGCCTCGAGCTCCGCGAGCGCGCGCCGCCGGCTCGCTACCCACTCCGGCTCGGGACGCACCCACGAAGGCTCGTAGTGAATCAGGCCGATGTCCTGGCGCAGTCCGCCGTACTGGGCGAGCGCGCCTGCCGCGAGCGCGCTGCGCGTGCGGGCGTCCGCCGCGTGCGCGATGCGGCTCCACTGCGCAACCAGCGCCTTGAACGTCGCGTCGATCCGGCTCGCGATGCTCACGGGCCAGACGCGCGTGAAGACCAGATAGATCACGACGTTGCCGATCAGGATGCCGATCACGCGGTCGCGCGCGAGCGTGAGGTCGAACGCGGGCGCCGCGCCCTGGATCACGCACAGGAAGAAGGCGAACGCGATCTGCATGCCCGCGTAGGCGATCCGTGCGGACCCCATCGCCACCCACGCGGCCAGCCAGCCACCCGCGAACACCAGCGCCATCAGTTCGCCCACCGAGGTCAAACGAGGCGTGACGAACACGATCGCCGCCGTGCCGAACAACGCGCCGATGAGACAGCCCGCAATGCGCAGGGTCAGCTTCTCGACGGTTTCGGCCGTGGTGCTGAGCGACACCATATAGCAGGTGATGAAGCACGTATGAATCCCCTGCCAGTCGAGCTGCTGATACAGCACGTAGCAGAACATCGCCGCCGCCGTGGTCTTCAGCGCGTAACGGACGTGATCGGGATTCGAGAAAGCATCGGCGTCGAAAAAGCCGCTGCGTTCGGCAGGCTCGGCGGCTTTTTCGGGCGCCGGAACCGGCGCGGCGGCGGGCTCCGCATGCGGCACCGCGAAGCCCTCCAGCGCCGCGCGCAGGTCGGCGAGCACGAGCGCCGGTAGCGCGGCCCCCTCGGGCAGGTCCGGCGCCTCGAGCGTGACATCCACGGGATAGCCGCCCGCCTCGAGCATCGCGGCCATCTGCGTCATCGTTTCGGCAAGCTGCGCCGCGCATGCGTCGGGCAGGCGCGCGCCGGGCTCGCTCGCCGCAAAATCCGTCGCGACCAGGATCGCCGTCGTGGACGCCGCCGCCTGGCGCAGCGCCGCGCCGTCGGCCGGCACCAACGTGCCTTCGAGCGTCGAGAGCTTGAGCCACGTGACGATCTGATGGTCGCCCTCGCGCAGGCTCGCTTCGAATGCGGCGCGCTCCTCATCGGTCGCCGTGCCCGTGAGGCGGCGCGCAGCGAGCCTCAGGCGCCGCGCAAGCTGCGCGGTGGCGAGCCGGCGCGGCGACGGCGCGATCACGACATTCACGACGATCGCCACGCCGATCGGAATCGCAACCATCAGCCATGCGTACATCAGGCCACGCGTCGCCGCTTCGCCAAGCGGCGCGAGGCCGAGTTCGTCGAGCCCGAAGCCGACGATCATCGCCAGGATCGCGCCGATCGGCCGAAGCTTGCTTGCCGACGTCGCGAATAGCAGTCCGAACGACAGGAGCGCCATGCTCGCCACGCGCAGCGGCGGCTGGTCGATCGTGAGGATCGCGAAGATCATCACGATCCCGATGATCACGGTCACCAGCAGCATCAAGGCGAACGACATGACCACGCTCGTCATGCGGTCGGGCCGGTTCAGGAAGAACACGATATAGACGGCCGTCGCGGCATCGGGCGTGCCGTAGCCGACCGTCACGAGCACCGTGAGCGCGCAGATCAGCGCGATGCGTGTGACGATCGCGGCGCGGCCCGGAAACGGCGCGAGCAGCCTGGCGATTTCCCGCGGACCGGGCCGCCTGATGTCACCGGCAAGACTGGCCATGCCGGACCTCGACGATCGCGCTGGCGCCGATGCGCACCAGTTTGTTGACCGGCGCGTCGATGCGCACGCGAACCGGGAAGCGTTGCGCCACGCGCACCCAGTTCACCGACTGCTGCACGTACGGCAGGCTGCGCGGCAGGTTCACGCGGTCCGTGTCCATGATGCCGGCGCCGATGCCGATCACCTTGCCGCTCATCGGCTGTC
Source organism: Paraburkholderia sp. EG286A (assembly GCF_040965375.1). Lineage (NCBI taxonomy): Bacteria > Pseudomonadati > Pseudomonadota > Betaproteobacteria > Burkholderiales > Burkholderiaceae > Paraburkholderia > Paraburkholderia sp. EG286A. The sequence continues at coordinate 156,165 of NZ_JBFRCB010000005.1, read as the reverse complement.
TGCGGTCGATCATCGAGTACACGGTGGCGCAGTCGCCCACCTCGATGGCGCCGAGCGCCGTCTCGCGGAAGTTCGCCACGGCAAACCATTCGCCCGAGTGAACCAGCGTGAAGATGGACTGGTTCGGCGCGACCGTCTCGCCCGCGAGGATCGTCAGGCCCGTCACGTAGCCGTCGAACGGCGCGCGCACGACGGTATCGTCGAGGCCGCGCTGCGCGATGGCCAGCGCGGCCTCGCGGGCATGCAGGGCCGCGATGGCGTCGGTGTCGTCGCCGACCGTCTGCGCCGATGAGTGCTGCTGCACCTTCGCCTGCGCGAGCGAGACGCTCGCGTCGCGCTGCGCCACGACCGCCTGGTCGAGCTGCTGCGCCGACACATAGCCTTGCGCCGCGAGCGGCCGCAGCCGGTCGACGCTGCGCGTCGCTAGATCGTAGTTGTGCGTCGCACGACGGGTCTGGTCGGCCGCGATCGTCGCGTTCGAGGTCTCGCCGATCAGCGTGCGGCGGCGCGTGGCGAGCGCGGCGTGCGCCAGCTCGACTTCGGCCTGCGCCTGCGCGACCGCGAGCCGGTACGGCACCGGATCGATTTCGAACAGCACGTCGCCTTTGGCAACATGCTGGTTCTCCTCCACGGGCACGCGTATGATGCGGCCGCCCACGGGGGACGCGACGTGGACGACGTCCGCGTCGATCGACGCGTCGTCGGTGGACGGATAGCGCGACGACCGCTCGTACGCGTACCAGAGCGCCGCCGCGCCGAGCAGGACGATCACGATGGCGATCGCGCGGCCCTTCCATGCATGTCGAGGATTCTGGCCGGCCATTTTCATGTCAGAGCTGCCCCGTTCCCCACAGCCAGACGAGCACCCCGGCGACGATGCCGATCGCGGTGCAGACGGACAGCTGGTACGGCACCACGCGAATCCAGCCGGTAGAGATGAACACGCGATGCGCGACGAGCGCGCCCACGATGCCGATCACGGCGCTCACGAGCCAGTACGGGAAGTACGCACCGAAGAGCGACCAGGACGGCGCGCCGCGGGCCACGCAACCCGCAAGCGGCATGAAAGCCAGCAATGAGCAAACGACAGCGAGTCTGGGCCATGTACGTTGTTTCATCGCGTCTTCTACGCTTCATGACTGGAATAAACGCTGAATTCCACTCGTACGGACAACCCATGCGCGCACCGATGGGTTGCGTCCCGCATTCCCAATTCAAGGCAGCCCATCATAGCGCGGTTTGTCGCACCGCCGCCCCTGGGGCGCCTACTGGCTGCGGGGCTCGCGCTGCCGAGGGAACACGAGCGTAAAGCGCGTCACGCCGTTGCTGCTCGATGCTTTCCACGTGCCGCCGTGCAGCAACATGATGCTGCGCACGATCGAAAGCCCTAGCCCGCTCGACTCCGACGAGCGGTGCCGTGACGGATCGGCCCGATAGAAGCGGTCGAAGATCCGCTCGAGATGATGTGGCTCGATCGTCGGTCCGAGATTTTCGACATGGAGCGTCGTCGCTTCGGGGCCTTGCTGCGCTACGGTCGAGATCGCCGTCCCCGGTTCGGCATAGCGCAAGGCATTCGCAAGCAGATTGCCCAGCGCACGGCGCAGCAGATCCGGATCCGCGCATACGTGGCCTTCGCCGCGCCACTCGAGGCTCACGTTGCGGTCCTCCGCGAGACCTTCGAAATACTCCTGCATGCGCTCGAACTCCACGGCGAGCGGCAGGTCCTTGCGCTCGATGGCGTTATCGGCCTGCTCGGTGCGCGCGAGAAACAGCATGTTGTCGATCATCTTCGACAGACGTTGCAATTCCTCGTAATTCGAGCCGAGCAGCCGCTGGTAATACGCGGTGTCGCGCGTCTGGCTCAAGCCGACTTCGGTCTGCCCGAGCAGATTGCCGATGGGTGTGCGCAGGTCGTGCGCCATGTCGGCCGATACCTGCTTCAACTGCGTGAAGCCACGCTCGAGCCGGTCGAGCATGCCGTTGAACGCCGCGATCAGTGCGTCGAGTTCGGGCGGCGCGGCACGCTGCTCGATGCGCGTCGAAAGCGTGCTGATGCCGATCGCCCCGGTTTGCGCCGCGAGAACGCGCAACGGCTGCATGTTGCGGCGCGCCAGGACGAAAGCGAGCAAGGCGACGATGGTTGCGCCAGCGGAGGCGAACAGCAGTATCTGGTTGCGGTATGCCCGCAGCAATTGCGTGCGCTCGGTCAGCAAGCGGCCGGAAATGATCTGCAGGTCCTGTTTGCCGGCGACGTCGTGCGCCGCAGCAGCGACGTAAATGAACGGTGTGCCATCGGCCGCAAACGTATGCTGGACGGCACCGAGCGTGAGCGGCGCGTCCACCGGCACAGGCTTCATGTCCGGCACCGCCCTGTGGCCGGGATTCACCGTAATGAGCGGCGCTTCACCGGGAAAGCCCACGATCAACAGCGATTCCGTATTGCCGAGCATGTTCGCGAAGAGATGGGGCTTGTCGCGTATCAGCTCGCGCACGTCGACATCGTTCATCAGCGTGCGAAGTTGGTCCACACGCGTCACCAGCGCCGCGTCGTCGCGCACCATCAGTTGCCGCTCCAGGCCGCGATACAGCAAGGTGCCGAGCAACGCCATCGCGGTAAATACGATGAGTGCGTATAACAACGCAAGGCGCGTGGTGAGGGAAAGCCGCTTCATGCTTCGTACTCGAAACGGTATCCCACGCCGTGAATCGTATGAATCAGACGAACCGGGAACGGGTCGTCGATCTTCTGCCGCAGCCGGCGCACCGCAACATCGACCACGTTGCTATCGCTGTCGAAGTTCATGTCCCAGACGCGCGAAGCGATCAGGGCGCGCGACAGCACCTGACCTTGATGCTCCAGAAAGAACGCCAGCAGGTTGAATTCCTTGTTGGTGAGCGTGAGGCGCACGCCGCCCCGGTCGACTCGCCGCTTCGGCACGTCGACCCGCAGATCCCCGACTTCGAAGACCTGCTCCTCCTGCTTTTGAGGCTGGCCGCGCCGCAGTATGATGCGGATGCGCGCCAGCAACTCGGCAAACGAGAAAGGCTTGACGAGATAATCGTCGGCGCCGAGATCGAGGCCCTTGAGCCGGTCTTCGAGCGTGCCGCGTGCGCTCAGGAACAACACTGGCGTCTTGATGCGGGCACCGAGCTTCTTCATGACGGTCCAGCCATCCATCTCCGGCATCATCACGTCGAGCAGGATCAGGTCGTAAGCCATCTCCTGCGCGAGGTGCAGCCCGTCGATGCCGTTCGTGGCCACGTCCACCACGTAGCCGGCTTCCGTCAAGCCATTCTGGATGTACTCGCTGGTCTTGGCTTCGTCTTCGATGACGAGGATTTTCATGGCGTCCGATCCCTGCACTCTCATGCGCGTGTCACTGATTCTCTGCTCGTTTGCGCCCCTATACCAGCCGGGCTTGATAGCAGTCTAGGCAGTGCGTTCCAACAGGGCCGTTACTCAGTGATTACAGAGAAATGACAATGCGTCGCGTGTTCTCTCCCTGATATTTTTTTGTAATGACCCGGTCACGCTGCTGTTTTTGCACGGCGCCTAGACTGCGAATCCGTTGTACCGCATACCCACTTGCGCAGCGCCGTTTCCGCGGAGTGCGATGGATCACCGGTACCGCACATTCCTCCAATGACCCACTAAGGAGTCCCCCATGGAAGCCACGCAGAACACGGCAAAACTCACCCAACGCATGACGATTGGCGACTTCTTGTTGCGCCGCCTCGAGGAAGCCGGCATTCGTCATTTGTTTGGTGTCCCGGGCGACTACAACCTCACGCTGTTGCAGCAACTCCACGATAGCGGTGCGCTGGAATGGGTCGGCACCACGGGCGAGTTGACGTCCTCCTATGCCGCGGACGGGTATGCGCGGCTGAACGGCCTGGGCGCGCTGCTCGTCACGAACGGGGTCGGCGCCTTGAGCGCGCTGAACGGCGTGGCCGGCGCGTATGCCGAGCATGTGCCCGTCATCTGCATCAGCGGTTCGATCCCGCTGCGCTCCATCGATCGCGGCCTCCGGCATGCACCACACCATGGCCGACGGCAACTTCGACCACTTCCTGCGCGCCTATGCGCCGGTGACGGTGGCCCAGGCGAGGATCACCCCGCGCAACGCCGTCGTCGAAATCGACCGGCTGATCCTTACTGCCTGGCGGGAAAAGCTCCCGGTCTACATGGAGCTGCCTTCCGACATCGCCTATCTCGAGATCGAGGTGCCGGCGGCTCCGCTCGTTCTGGCCCACGTTCCCGGCGATCCGGAACGGCTGCAAGCGTGCATCGCCGCGCTCGCGCAACAGCTGTCCGCCGCCACCGCGCCGGCGATCCTGGTGGATACGGACGCCGACCGCTTCGGCGTCGTCCCCGAACTCGTGGCGCTGGCGGAAAAGCTGCAGGCCCCGGTCGCGGTCATCAACGCCGCCAAGGGCGTGATCGACGAATCGCACCCGCAGTACCTTGGCATCTATGCCGGCAAGGGCAGCGAGCCCGGGGTGCAGGAAACGATCGAAAGCAGCGATTGCCTGCTCGCCGTGGGCTACCGGCCGATCGAAGTGACCACGGGCGACTTCACGGCAACGCTGCCCGCCCGCACGATCCACGCGCGTGCGCACGCCGTGGACATCGGCGAAGACAACTATCAGGCGGTGACGCTCAAGGAAGTGCTACGGGGCGTGATCGATGCCATCCCGCAGGTGGCGACGCGCGTGCAACGCCCGGTCGACGCGCCAGCCGCCCGCATGCGCGTCGAGGCGGCCGCGAAGCTGACGCAAGCCGCCTACTGGCAGGCTGTCCAGGATTATCTGCGGCCCGGCGACGTCCTGTATGTCGACAATGGCACGTCGTTTTCCCTGCTCGGCCTGAAGCTGCCGCCGGGCTGCACCTTCATCGGCTCGATCAACTGGGGATCGATTGGCTATTCGGTCGGCGCCCTGCTCGGCGCGCTGACTGCGGCGCCCGAGCGCCGCCACGTGTTGCTCATCGGCGATGGTTCGTTCCAGGTCACGGCGCAGGAACTATCGACGATTCTGCACCACGATCACAAGCCTGCGATCCTGCTGATCAACAACGGCGGCTACACGATCGAACGCGGCTACCTCGGCAAGACCGAGCCCTATAACGACATTGCGAACTGGGCTTACGCCGACCTGCCGAAGGTGCTCCATCCCGGCGCCGCCGTGCAGTCGTTCGTGGCCAGGACCTGCGGGGATCTGCACAACGCCCTCGCCGCGCCGAACGACAAACTGATTTTTGTCGAATCGATCATGGACGCCTGCGATGCGCCCGCGCCAATCACCCACAGCAGCAATCTGGGCGCCGAACTCGACTACGGTCCGCGCGGCCCTCAGCACCGCGAGGGTCTCCAGCTCCGGAGCGGCGCGGCACCGATCTAATGCAGGAACGCCGCCTCGCAAAGACTCAAGTCTGCGAAGGCGGCGTGTGTCATTTCTTGCGCGACAACGCGGGGTGGGCGAACCGGTTCGCGCGCAGGCAATCAATACTGCGCAATCTTCCCGCCGAGTTCATCGTCGACGAACGCGCGCACGATATCCTTGAACGATGCGTCGCCTTGCAGGCCAAGCTGGGTCGCGCGTGCAACGTCCCACTGCGCGGGCCAGCTGCCGACGATCTTCTCGACCCGCTCATCCGCCTTCCATTCGATCCGTGCCGCGACGGCATCGCCCGCCACGTCGCGCAGCGCGGCGATCATCTCGTCGACCGTCACCGACACGCCCGGCAGATTCACCGTGCGCCGGTTGCCGAGTGCCGCGCCGTCGATCTCGCATCCGGCGACGAGACACTCGATCGCCTTGCGCGGCGACAGCAGCCACAGCCGCGTCGAACCGTTCACCGGGCACACGGCCGGCTCGCCGTTCAGCGGCTCGCGAATGATGCCGCTGGCAAACGAGGACGCCGCCGCATTCGGCTTGCCCGGCCGCACGCTGATGGTCGGCAGACGCAGCACGCGGCCATCGACGAAACCGCGCCGCGAGAAGTCGTTGAGCAGCAACTCGGCGACGGCCTTTTGCGCACCATACGACGACTGTGGATTCAAGGCGGTTTCATCGAGGACGACGTCGGGCAGATCGCCGCCATAGACGGCGACCGAACTCGTGAACACGACGCGCGGCCGATGCCCGCGCTCGCGGCACACGTCGAGCAGCAGCCGCGACGCGTCGAGATTGATGCGCATGCCGAGATCGAAGTCCGCTTCCGCCTGGCCGCTGACGATCGCCGCGAGATGGAAAATCGCCGCGGTCCTGTCGTCGACTACACGTTCGAGCACGCTGCGCTCGGCAATGTCGCCGACCTCGACACGCACGCGTTCGTCAGCCGGCCCCGGCGCCGCGACGACGTCGAGCAGCACCAGTTCGGTGATCGGCTCGCGCTGCCCATCCGCGCCCTTCAGTTCGCCGCGTGCGAGCAGTTCGCGCGCGAGACGCTGGCCCAGAAATCCCGCACCGCCCGTGATCAGTACTTTCATGTCGCTGTTGTTCCTCAGTGTGTCCGTCGAATGCGCTCAGGTACTTTCGCTTAGCTACGCGCCTTCACGTACGGCCTGATCCATCCAAGCCCTTCCGAAGTGCCCGCGCGCGGCCGGTATTCGCAACCGATCCAGCCGTCGTAGCCGAGTGCGTCGATCAGCGAGAACAGATACGGGTAGTTCACTTCGCCAAGATCCGGCTCGTGCCGCTCGGGCACGCCGGCAATCTGGATATGCCCGATGCCCTTCATGTCACGCTTGAGCTTGACGGCGAGATCGCCTTCGACAATCTGGCAGTGGTAGAGATCGAACTGCACTTTCAGGTTCGGCGCGCCCACTTCCGCGCAGATGGCCTGCGCGTCGTCTTGCCGGTTCAGAAAGAAGCCGGGAATATCGCGCGTGTTGATCGGCTCGATGACGACCGTGATGCCGTGAGCCTGGGCGGCTTGCGCAGCATAGGCGAGGTTCTTCAGATACACCTCGCGATGCGCGGCGCGCGATTGCTCCGGTTTGATCAATCCTGCCATCACGTGCAGCTTGTCGTTGCCGAGTACACGGGCGTATTCGAGTGCGGTGTCGATACTGCGGCGAAACTCATCCTCGCGGCCCGGCAACGACGCCATGCCGCGTTCGCCCGCCGCCCAGTTGCCCGGCGGCGCGTTGAAGAGCGCCTGAGTGAGGCCATTGTCATCGAGACGCTGCTTGATGTCGGCGGCCGGAAACTCATAAGGGAACAGAAACTCCACGGCCTCGAAGCCGTCGCGCGCAGCGGCGGCGAAACGGTCGAGAAACGCGTGTTCGTTGTACATCATCGAAAGATTGGCGGCGAAGCGTGGCATCGAAGCGACTCCTTGAATACGGTTAGCGGTTCACGAGCCGCGCGGGCGTCAGCCAGACGGCGAGCGCGCCGATGACGAGCATCGCGGCAAGCACGTACATGCCGGACTGTGTGCTGTGCGTGAGATCCTTAAGATAGCCGATCATGTACGGGCTGGCGAAGCCCGCCAGATTGCCGATCGAATTGATGATCGCGATGCCCGCAGCCGCCGTCGCGCCGGACATGAAGGCCGTGGGCAGCGACCAGAAGAGCGGCGCGCAGGTCAGGACGCCCGCAGCGGCGATCGACAGGAATGCAATCGACACGGCCGTGTTGTTCGCGTACGAGGCCGCGACCGTGAAACCGACCGCGCCCGCGAGTGCCGGACCGATCAGATGCCAGCGGCGCTCGCGGCGCTTGTCCGCGCTGTGGCCCATCACGTTCATCACGACGATGGCGACGAGAAACGGGATCGCGCTCAGCAGGCCGATTTCGAACGCGCCCGTCACACCGGTCGACTTCACGAGCGTCGGCATCCAGAACGTGAGTCCGTATTGGCCCGTGACGAACGCGAAATAGATCAGCGACATCCACCACGTGCGCGGATCGCGGAACACGGCGCCCAGCGAGTGCGACTGCGCTTCTTCCTGCGGCTGCGCGGCGATCTCGTCGGCGAGCAGTTTCTTTTCACGCGGCGTCAGCCATTTCGCGCCGGCGATGCCGTTGTCGAGATACAGGATCGTCGCGATACCGATGGCGATGGCAGGCACCGCTTCGATCACGAACATCCATTGCCAGCCCGCGAAGCCGTGATGGGAATCGAAAGTCTGCATGATCCAGCCCGACAACGGATTGCCGAAAATGCCCGACACCGGAATCGCCGACATGAACACGGCAATGATCTTCGCGCGGCGATGCGACGGGAACCAGTACGTCAGATACAGAATGACGCCCGGATAGAAACCCGCCTCGGCGAGACCCAGCAGGAAACGCAGTGCATAGAACTGCATCGGAGTCCGGACGAAAACGAACACGGCCGAAAGCAGGCCCCACGTGATCATGATGCGCGCAATCCAGATGCGCGCGCCGAGCCGATGCATCAGGATATTGCTGGGCAGTTCGAAGAGAAAGTAGCCGACGAAGAACACGCCCGCGCCGAGACCGAAGACGGTCTCGCTGAACGCGAGGTCCTGCGACATTTGCAGCTTCGCAAAGCCCACGTTGACGCGGTCCAGATACGCGACCACGTAGCACAGCATCAGAAACGGCACGATGCGCCAGAACACCTTGCCGTAGGTGCGTTCGATTTCGGCCGCGCCGGGTTGCCCGGCAGCGTCGGCGGCGGATGCGGGGCGAACGGATGCCGCCTGATAGCTTGTCATGCGCTTGTCTCCTTCGGGTTGGCGCCGGTTGCAGGCCGTCCGCTTCGTGTCGGACGGCCCTCCGGCTTTGTGCCTGAGGTGGGTGATACGGAGGGTCCGCGTGGGGGCGCGGAACGCTCGATGGGATCGAGGGGGCTACCAGCGCGCGCCGAACACCGTGCGCAACTCCTCGAGCGCGGTGTCGTCGAGCGGCGCGGGACGCGGGTTCGTCATCAGCCACAAGCGCGCCGTCTCCTCCAGTTCTTCGAGCGCGTACGAGGCCTGCGAAACGGAACGCTCCCAGACGACCGGCCCGAGCCGCTCCAGCAGCACGCCGCGCACGCGCTCGGCGAGCGCGGCGATCTGTTGTGCGACTTGCGGATCGCCGGGACGCCGGTAGCGGATCAGCGGAATGTGCCCGACCTTCATGACGTAGTACGGCGTGATGGGCGGCAGCACGTCGGCGTCGCTCCAGACGCCGGCGAGCGTCAGCGCGACGAGGTGTGTCGAATGCGTATGCACGATGCCGCGCGCCTCGCGATTGCGCTCGTAGACGCCGCGATGCAGCGCCAACGTTTTCGAGGGCTTGCCGCCCGACACCGCGTTGCCGTCGAGATCGACCTTCGCGATCCCGGCGGGGTCGAGGCGGCCGAGGCAGGCATCCGTCGGCGTGATGAGCCAGCCGTCGTCGAGCCGCGCACTGATGTTGCCCGCGCTGCCGACGGTGTAGCCGCGCTCATACAGGCTCGCGCCCGTCACGCAGATTTCTTCGCGGACCTTCGCCTCGCTGCTGGTGTGAATGGCCGCCGTCACTGCGCGCCTCCGTCGAGCATACGCAGCGCCTTCGCGAAGAAGTCGACCGCGCCGAAGTTGCCGGACTTGAGCGCGAGCGCGAGCGGCTCGGCAGCGATCGTGGCGGTGGCGGGCACGCCCGGATCGATCTGCTTGCCGATGCGCAGCATGGCGACGCCCAGCGCCTGCACCACGGCGCCCGAGGTCTCGCCGCCCGCGACGACGAACTTGCGCACGCCGAGATCGCGCAGCCCTCGCGCGATCGACGCGAGCGTGCGTTCGACCAGTTCGCCCGCTTGCGCTACGCCCAGTTCGCGCTGAGTCGCCTTCACCTCGTCGGGCGAGGCCGTCGCGTAGATCAGCACGGGCTGCGCTGCGTGGATGTGCTCGCGCGCGAAGGCCAACGCGTGCTCGACGACGGGCTCGCCGCGCGCGGCCGCAAGCGGATCGATGCGGAACGCGGGGCGCGTTTCGCGCCATGCGGCAACCTGCGCATTCGTCGCCGTCGACGCACTGCCCGCCAGCACCGCCGACGCGCCGACGATATGCGGCAGCTCGCCTGCATCGGCGGCGTCGGCGAGCAACCCGGCGCGGCGGAAATTCGCGGGCAAACCGAGCGCGACACCCGAGCCGCCCGTGATCAGCGGCAGGTCCGCGCACGCTTCGCCGAGCGTATAGAGATCGGTGTCCGAGACGGCATCGGCGATTGCCATGCGCACGCCGTCGGCGCGCAACGCGTCGACCGAGGCGCGCACGGCTTGCGCGCCTCGCGCCACGGCGTCGTAGCGTACGAGGCCGACTTTCGAGCGCGTCTGCCGTTGCAGCACGCGCACGAGGTTCGCGTCCGTCATCGGCGTGAGCGGATGATGCTCCATGCCCGACTCGTTCAGCAGCACGTCGCCGACGAACAGATGCCCGCGATAGATCGTCCGGCCATTTTCCGGAAATGCGGGACACGCGATCGTGAACGGCGCGTCGCCTCCCTTGCGCGACAGCGCGTCGAGCAGCGCGTCGGCCACGGGCCCGATGTTGCCTCGATCGGTCGAATCGAAGGTCGAGCAGTACTTGAAGAAGAACTGGCGGCAGCCTTGCGCGCGCAGCCACTCGAGCGCGGCAAGCGACTGCGCCACGGCGTCGGCGGCGTCGATCGTGCGCGACTTCAGCGCGACCACGAGCGCGTCGGCTTCGATGCGCGTGTCGGCGCCGGGCACGCCGATCGTCTGCACGGTGCGCATGCCGCCGCGCACCAGCATGTTCGCGAGATCGGTCGCGCCCGTGAAATCGTCGGCGATGCAGCCGAGCAGCGGCTTGCCGGCAGAGGCGTTCGTGTTCGTCATGTCGTTGCGCCCTTCCCGCTCAGCGCTTCGCGGGCACATCGATGCCCGGGAAAATCTTGATGACGGCCGAATCGTCTTCGCCGCCGTGACCGGCCGTCGACGCCATCATGAACATCTGATGCGCAGCCGCCGACAACGGCAGCGGAAACTTCGAGCCTCGCGCGGTATCGAGCACGAGGCCGAGATCCTTGACGAAGATGTCGACGGCCGACAACGGCGTGTAGTCGCCGTTGAGAATGTGCGGCACGCGGTTTTCGAACATCCACGAGTTGCCGGCGCTGTGCGTGATCACGTCGTAGAGCGCGTCGGGATCGACGCCCTCGCGCAGACCGAGCGCCATCGCCTCGGCGGCGGCGGCGATATGCACGCCCGCGAGCAACTGGTTGATGATCTTCACCTTCGAGCCCGCGCCGTGCTGCTCGCCCAGCCGGTAGACCTTGCCGGCCATCGCGGCGAGCACGTCCTCGCAAGCGGCATACGCGGCGGCGGGCCCGGACGTCATCATCGTCATTTCGCCCGATGCCGCGCGCGCCGCGCCGCCCGAGACGGGCGCATCGAGCAGTTGCAGGCCGGCCGCTTCCACGCGGCGGCCGAGGTCGATCGCGAAGTCGGGCGCGACTGTCGCACACGCGATCACGACGCCGCCCGGCTTCATCGCCTCGACCGCGCCCTGCTCGCCGAACAGCACCGTTTCCGTTTGCGCGGCATTGACGACGAGCGTGACGACCACGTCGCACTGCGCGCCAAGCTCGGCGGGACTCGCGCAGGCCGTGCCGCCCGCGGCGACGAACTGGTCGAGCACTTCGCGGCGCACGTCGCATGCATGGACGTTGAAATCGCCGCGCAGCAGCGAACGCGCGACACCCATGCCCATCGCACCGAGACCGATCACTCCGACATTTCTCGACATACCCTTTCCTTTACGAACAGTGCTGCAGACTGCGCGCCGCGGATTGCACGGGCGAATGCGTCTGCAAATTCAGCAGATACCGGCTTCGGCCAGACGGCGCGCCGCGTTGTACATGTGCGTTTGCGCGGCATTGCGCGCGGCCATCGGGTCGCCTGCGCGGATCGCCGCGGCGATCGCGGCGTGTTCGTCGCGCACCTGCCGCGAGAAGTCCTCGCGCAGCGCCTCGTTGCGGCGCGTGATGACCGTGCCCGCTTCGAGGTATTGATTGAGGAACGTCAGCGTCTTCAGGAAGTACGGATTGCCCGTCACGGAGGCGATCGCGCGGTGAAACGCGACGTCTTCCGCAACGCCGTCGCGGCCTTCGGCGACGGCTTCATCGATCTTTCTGAGCGCGGCGTCGATGGCCATCATGTCGGCGTCGGTGCGGCGCATGGCGGCCTCCGCCGCGACTTCGGCTTCGATCGCGCGGCGCACCGCGAGGATCTGCAGCACCGAGCCGCCTTCCATCGCTTCCGCGTAGTCGATGCGCAGCGGCCGGATCGCGCCATGCGCGGCTACGTACACGCCGCTGCCCTGGCGCGGCTCGACCACGCCCTCGTTCTTCAGGCGCGAGATGGCCTCGCGGATCACGGTGCGGCTGACGCCGAACTCCTGGGCGAGCACGGCTTCCGTCGGCAGCTTGCCGCCGCGCGCGAACGTGCCCTTGTCGATCTGTGCGAGCAGCTGTTGCGCGACGGTGTCGCTCAGCGCCCGGTTGGGAATTTTCTCGAACATATCAGCAGATTTGCCATGTCATAGGGTCATCATACAAATTTTAGGACATGGGTCTGCATTGGGGAGAACCCTTAAAGCTCAGCCCGGGTGTCGCGCGGCGCCTTTCGGAAAGTGCGCCGCAATGCGGTCATTCTGGGAGGTCGTCTACTTCGAGATCGAGGAGCGCCATGCTCATCGACTTGCCGTGCGCATCCAGCGCCAGAGAGCGCGTGACGCCCCCACCGAGCGCGTTGCCGAGCACGAAATTGAACGCGCCCAGAAGCGGCAGTTCGTAGCGCACGACCTCGCCTTTGACCACGTCGGCGAGGTGAGCCTTGACACGTTCGGGCGTCAGGACGTGGCGCAGATGGGCGTAGTGCTTCGCGTCGTAGCAGATCACCGAAATATTCAGCGTATTGCCTTTGTCGCCAGTGCGGCCATGGGCCAGTTCACGCAGTTTCATCGCTTGCCTCGACAACCTGGAAAACCGGATTCACCTGTTCGCGTGGCAGCAACACGGACTGCACGGCGAGCACCTCGCGAGTCGATTTTGTTACGCCCCCGCCACCCGCAGGGCCGTTGGTGTAGAGCGTTTCGACCTCGTTGCCGATGCGCGCCGCTTCCTTTGCGTTGGCCGCGCGCCCTGCTACGCGAACGCGCACTTCGTACGGCGCGTCGTGACGTGCCGCGAGGGCATCGCCATAGAGCGCGTTCACGCCGATCAGGTCGAAGCGCAGTTCGCTCGTGTCGACGCCCGTGATCGCCAGCCGCTCCCGCACGATGTCGAGCGCGAGTCGCGCACGCTCGACCGCGCCCGGGCCGCCATAGGAAATCTGCCCCTCGCCAATATAGCCGTCGACATACGCGACCGACACCTTCAGCGTTCGGGTGCGTGTGCTGCCGCGTCCACCCGTCACGCGCACGCGGTCTCTTGCCTCCTCCACGACACGTACTCCGCTGAAATCAGCGACGACATCGGGTTGCAAGTAGCGTTGCGGATCGTGAATCTCGTAGAGCAACTGCTCCTTGCATGTCGCCTCCGTCACGCGGCCGCCCGCATGCGGCACCTTCGTCACGACGACGCTGCCATCGGCGCTCACTTCGCCGATCGGAAAACCGAGCCGCGCGAGATCCGGTACGTCCTTGAAACCGGGATCGGCGAAGTAGCCGCCCGTCACCTGCCCGGCGCATTCGAGCAAATGCCCGACGACGGTTGCCTGCCCAAGCGTGTTCCAGTCGTCCATGCGCCAGCCGAACTCGTGGATGAGCGGCGCCGCGAACAGGGACGGGTCCGCGACGCGCCCCGTCAGCACGATATCCGCGCCCGCCGCGAGCGCATCGACGATAGGCGCCGCGCCGAGATACGCATTCGCCGAAACGATGCGGTCCGTGTAGTGGCTGACATCGTCGCCGGACTCTTCGAAGCGCAGTTGGGAACGCAGGACGACATCGAGCACATCGTCGCCGGTGACGGCGGCGATCTTCAGTCCGCCGAGTCCGAGCTCCTGCGCAATCTGCGCCGTCCTGAGCGCCGCCGCGCGGGGATTGGCCGCGCCCATGTTCGAAATGATCCGTACGCGCTTCCTCACGGCGACCGGCAGCACGGCGCGCATGCGTGCTTCGAGCAGCGGATCGTAGCCGAGTGCGGGATCGTGACGGCGCGTCTGCTGGGCGATCGCGACCGTGCGCTCCGCGAGGCATTCGAATACGAGGTAGTCCAGCGCGCCGTGCTCCGCGAGCTCGACAGCGGGCTCGATGCGGTCGCCCGAATAGCCTGCGCCCGCGCCTATCCGTATGCGCCTTGGTGATTCGATCCGGTTCATGACTTCTGCCACTCCTCTTTACAGCGGAAACACGCCCAGCACGACGCACGCGATCGTCATGACGATCGACGCGCCGAACAGCAGCGGAAACGTGAACTTCTGATGATCGGCGAGATCGATTCCACACAGGCCGACGACGAGAAATGTCGCGGGCGTGAGCGGGCTCACGGGAAAGCCGGTGGTCATCTGGCCGAGCAGCGCGGCCTGGCCGATGTGCACCGCCGGCACGCCGAGCTGCGACGCCACTTCGGCGATCACCGGCAGCACGCCGAAATAAAACGAATCGGGGTCGAAGAGCATCGAGAGCGGCATCGACAGCACGCCGAGCACGACCGGAATGCGTCCGGCAAACGCAGGCGGCACGAAACCGACCGCCGCCTGCGCCATCGCCTTGAGCATGCCGCTGCCCTGCATGATGCCGGTGAACACGCCCGCTGCGAGCAGAATGCCCGCCATCATCAGCGCGGCGCGCGCGTGGGCGTCGATGCGCTTGCGCTGCATGTCGACGTTCGGGTAATTCACCATCAGCGCGATGCACAGGCCCACCATGAACATGATCGCGGGCGGAATCTTCTCGCCCATCACGACCATCGTGCCGAGCACGACGATCGTCAGCACGATGTTGAACCAGAAGTTCTGCGGGCGGCGCAGCGCCTGTTCCTCGGGCGTGAGTTCGCGTTTGGGCAGCGCAATTGTGCCGCTGGCGCAAGCATAGCCGAGGCGCTTTTCCTCGCGCCGGCCGAGCCACCAGGCCATGCTGAACACGAATACGAGGCCGATCGCCTGGACCGGAATCAGCGGATTGAACAGCGCCGAAACCGGCAGATGCAGCGACGCCGACGCGCGGATCATCGGCCCCGTCCACGGCAGGAAGTTGATGCCCGCCGCCATCGAAACGGCCGCGGCCAGCACGCGCTTGTCCATGTTCAGGCGTTCGTACAGCGGCAGCATGGCGGGGATGGTGACGAGAAAGCACACGGCGCCCGAGCCGTCGAGGTGAATGAGCAGCGCGAGCAGCGTCGTGCCCACCACGATACGCGTCGGTTTGGTGCCGACCGTGCGCAGGATGCGGTCGATGATCGGATCGAGCGTGCCCGCGTCCGTGATCGTGCCGAAATAGAGAATCGCGAACACGAACATGCCGACGACGGGCGCGAGGCCTTTCAATCCGTCGATGACGAACTTGCTCGTCTGCAAGCCGAATCCGCCGATCAGCGACGCGACGATCGGCACGATGATGAGCGCGACGAGCGGCGACATGCGTTTTGAAAGAATCGCGGCCAGCAGCACCACGATCGTCACGAGCCCCAGCAACGGCAGCATGTTCTGTCTCCAGTCTTGTCTTTTAGTGCGGACCAGCGTAAGTTCGGCGCTGTAATAACACAATTGAAATGAATTGATCGCAGCAATCACAGTTCGTTATGGATCTCAATCTCCGCGACATTCGTGCGTTCGTGACCGTGGCGCACGCGGGCAACTTCACGCGCGCGGCGGCGCGGCTGCATCTGTCGCAGCCCGCGCTGACCGTGCAGATTCGACGCCTCGAGGAAACGGTGGGTGCGCGTTTGTTCGATCGCAACAGCCGCAGCGTGGCGCTGACCCAGACGGGCCGCGAATTGCTGCCGATCCTGACGCGATCGCTAAGCGATATGGAGCAGGCCCTCAGAGATGCGCGCGCGCTTGGCGACGGTTCGAGCGGCACGGTGCGGCTCGCGTGTCTGCCGACCTTCGCGGCCAGCGCGCTGCCCGAGCTGATCCAGACGTTTCGCAGGCGCGTGCCACAGGCGCGGTTTCAGGTTCGCGATGTCGTCGCGAGCGCTGTCAACGCGCTCGTGCGCAATGAAGAGGTCGATATTGGGCTGACGGGCGGGCACAGCGTCGATGCGACGCTCGATGTCCTGCAGACGGGCGAGGATCGCCTCGTGATCGTGTGTCCGAAGACCCACCCGCTCGCCCGCAAGCGCACGGTGACGGTCGACGACTTCGCATCGATGCCGCTCGTGCTGACCGCGCCGGGTACCAGTGTGCGCGCGGTCGTGGACGCCGCGCTGTCGAACGCGCGTTGCACGCCCGATATCGCGTGCGAGCCGATGTACATGATGACCGCCGTTGCGATGGTGCGCGGCGGCCTCGGGATCTCGGTTCTTCCGGAGTCCGCGCGCGAAGTGCATGCGGAGCGAGGTCTCGTCATGCGGCAGATCGACGATCCGGCGTTCGTGCGCCCGATTGCGCTCGTCAAGAAGCGCGGTCGGACGCTGCCTCGTGTGACTGAGGACTTTGTCGATACGGTTGATCTTGGGGGCAAGGCGGGGGGTACCGCGGGCTAGACGTAGCGGTCCGCCCTTTGCACTGTGGTTCCGAAAATGGTCAGCAGTCGTTCGCGCTTGTCGGGCATGGGCGTGCCGTCCCACCGCAGTTCGACGCTGGACGTGAGCTTCAGCAATGCGGCGAACTGCTGATCGTCAAGCGCGCCGATCAGCGCGTCGATCTCCATGATGACCATGACCTCGCTCACCTGCGGGGCTGACCACTCGAAGGTCTTCGAGCGTGCCGCCGACCGCGGGACGATCACGATCGTCGCTGGCACGTTGGGTCCGACGCTCGACAGAGAACCGGCGTCCAGGTTCAAGCTCGGCCCGAGCATCTCGTCGAGGTCAGCGTAGGCCGTCCCGCTTTGTTGCGCGAAGCTCGCGAGCACCGGCGCGACGAATTCGCGTGGGAGCAGATTGAAGCCCAGCATGCGTAACGCCTGCGGGAACAGTTCGGGTGGCAGCCTGTCGTCGCCCGCTGTGAGCAGCCCGGGCTGAGCGAGCGCGCGATAAGCGACGTTCGTCCAGTCCTCAAGAGGCGGGGCCAGCGCGTTCAGCGTGAAGAATTTGCCCGGTCCGCGTGCGTTCGCTGCGCAGACGATCAGTTGCAGGCGCGCCGGACGATTTGCCTCTGTGAACAACGCGCCGGAGCTGTCACGCCCGAAGTTTTTCCACGCCGCGTCGGCCAGCGAAGACCACGCGGACGCGAGCGTTTTCGCATCGGATCGTCGGCCCACGTACCACGGGTCGACGATCGTGGACATCCGTTCGACCGCGCTATCTGCATCCGTGGCCGCGGCCGCAGGCGCGTGTGGCACCAGATGCAGGCGTTCCTCCAGCTCCTGATTGAAACTGCGCAAGACGTCTCGCACACGCTCCTCGCCAATCTGCGCGAGCTTCAATCCCGACGACATCGCTCGAAGCCCGCGCATGATAGCGTCGCTTCGCAAAGGTGCGCCGTCCAGCGCGCCCAGGCGGGCGGCCGTGCACAAGGCAAGTTCGATCAGGTCGAGATTGGCCCGAATCATGCGCTCGAAGCGCTTGAGCATATCGAGGTCGCTTTCGAGCGCTGTCACGCTGCCAGACCACAGCTTCGCGCCGGCCAGGCGCGTCGCAGCCTCCTGCACATCTCGCGCTGGCGGATTAGGCGACAGCACGCCCAGTTCGTCGGCGAGCCTGTAAAAGACCTCCCAGTCTGATTGACTCGACTGGACCCCAACGGCGTCAAACATGATGAGGCACAAAGTCCGGGCGAGCCGATCGAGGAATGCGGCAGGCTCTGCGGCCTCGGCGCGCAATTCCTCGATCCGCTTCAGCGTTTGTTGCTCCAACGTCACCTCTTCCACCGCCACTTCACCCTCCTGAATCCTCACTGGCGGCAGCCGTTCGCCAGAAGGATAGTAGCGAAAGCTGTAGCGGTTCTTGCCGTTATCGTCGAGCTTGTCGAGCCTGATGAGCACTGAATCGTCGCCAGTCAGAAGGCAGCTGATGACCCACTGTCGCGGAGAAGGCGGCCCCTGCGTCGGGTCCGGCGAGTCGCCCGGCTGGCTGAACCCGGGCGCGAACAGGCACAGTTGCTTCGCCAAGGCGCGGACCTGGGTGTCCAGCATGTTGAGATCGTCCTTTTTGAATATCTCCGCCATGCTTAGGCGACCGTTCACGCCGCAGACCTCCGTGAGGTTCATGCGCTTTTCGAGGTCGGCGTGAAACGCCGGAAGCCCCTTGTCGGTGAGATCCAGCCCGGACTCGGGCGCTTCCTGCCACCTCCGTGAGATGTGGTAGAGCGCATCGAGCAGGGTCAGGCGCATTCTGGGCCGCTGCCTCAGCCAGCGCTGCACTTCGCTGCTGTTCAGGCGGTGCTCGATGGCCACCTGCAAGGTCAAGTCGATCGCATACACGGGCGACGAGCGCAATTCCCGCGACGTGGCCGTGACCTCGTTGTGGTCATTGCGGATCGCCGCGATTTCGCGATTCAACGCGAGCGCGTGCATTTGGGAACGGTGCCGCAGCACCCATTTCAGCAGATCGAGGTCGATCTTCGACGCTTCGTCCGGCTCGGCGATGAACATCTCGTTCATGTATTTGTCGAGGTCGGCGGGCTCATGAGTGACGAAGAGCGAATGCGAAAAATTCGTGTACGTCTTCGCGTAAGCCGTGCTTCGCTCCTTCATGGTCATCAGCTCCAGATAGCCACGATCGGTGAGAAAGCACGAAAACACATTCTCGGCCATCAGCTTCTTTAGATGACTGACGATTTTTTCGAGGTCTTCCGCTTGAAGGTCGATCTTGTCGAGTTCGTCGATCACGAGCACCGGCGCGAGTCCCGCCTTCACGAGACGCCTGAGCAACGTGGGCAACACGCGGTCCAGCGTTCGCACCGAGAGGTCGGGTATGAACGTGCGATCGACGGTGCGTTCATGCAGTTTCGTACTCGAGAACGAACTCGAGAACGCGAACGACGCGCCGAACATCGTCAGCAGGCCGAATAGCGCCGACGACCACAACGCATGCTGGCCCGCCGACGCGCCCGCCGCGACCACCACGCCCGAGAAGACGCTCGCGAGCGGCTTGATGACGTCCGCGCTTTGCCATCCAACACGGTGTTCCGATCGCGCTTCCTTCTTTTTCGACAGCTTGTCCTCGTCGCGCCCGCTGATTACGCCCGAGATGCGCTGGTGCGCCGTGCAAATGCCATTCAGCGCAACGAGTTCGTTTGCACCTTGCCCGACTGCCGTTTGCGAACTGCCGGGTCCATACAGGACGCCGGACTGCAATGCGCCAACGCCTGCATAGAATTCGCGCAGGCGGGAGGCGCGTGGATCTTCCATCAGCTCGATTTCGAATTGCGCCGCCAGTTCCGCCCACTGTGCTTCGGGCTGCAAAAGGCAACTGTCTGAATCGTCCTGTGCGGATGCCTGCGAACGTGCCTGGGTGTCGTTGACCCACGCGCGGAACGCATCCATGTAGGCCACCACCACGGCACGGTGCAGGCAAAGGATCACCTGCTCCAGTGCGCGCTGCGCCTGGCCCTCGACGTCGGACACCGGTGCGGCGTCGTTACCGGCGTGGTCTTCGTCCGCCACCGTGCGCTCAACCGAAGCCGCCGCCTGTTGCGCGGCGGCGGTCAAGACGACACGCACAGAAGCAGACGAAGCCGTGCCTGCATCCTCCACTGGCTTTGTTGCATCGGGCTGCACGTCTGCCGGGCTTTCCGGCTGTGGCGGGTCGCCCAGATTGGAGAACAGGCTTGGACCGTGCAGGATGACTTGCAGCGGCCGCAATGGCAAATCGCCATTGCGCGCATTTTGCTCGATTCGCCGCAGCACGTCGGCGACCATCGTCGTCTTGCCCGCGCCGCGGTGGCCCGCGATCAGAAACGAACGTCCCTGAATGCGCCCCTTGCAATACTGCGTCAGCTCATGTTCGAGCACCTGGCTCGCCTCGGAGCGCGCGACGATCGCCGTGCCGCTGTCGAGCGGCGATTGCGGGTCGACAGTCATCCTGATCCGGATCGTCATGATCGAGATTCACTCGTGAGCGGCGGTGGCGTGCGGCGCGCTGGCGGCCGGCTTGACTTCAGGAGCCGTTTCGGTCCCGCCCCGGCCGAACGCCACGAGGAGCACCGCGAGCGCCAGTACCACGGCAACGACCGAGAGCAGGATCGCGATGATCAACTGCATCAACTCCCTCGACAGATACCAACCGGTCGCCTCTCCGCCGAAGCCGCCCCAATGGCGCGTAAAGGCGAAGTGTCCCGGCCGCGGGGCGGATGGCGCGTCCAGCGACTTCGTCGAATCCGGCGGTTTGGCCGCCTCCAGTGGCTTGCCACTCTCGGCTGGCCTGGCGAATTCCGGCGGTTTGGCCGTCTCCGGTGATTTCGACGTGCCAGGCGATTTGGCAGCCAGCGCGCCGACGCCAAAGAGCCCATTGAATATGCCAAGTGAGCGATAGGCGAACAGCCCGGCGCCGTAGCCGCCCACGCAGACAGCCACGAGTTGCGCGAGCCCGCCGAGAATCGCACGCACCAGGTTGCTCCAGTCCGCCGCTGACCAGCGCTTCGCGTTGCGTTCGGCCACTGATGGCGCTGAGGATGACGAGTTACCTGCACCGGATGCCGCCTCGGCGCCGCCCGCCTTCGCGCCCCCTTGTGAGCGCGCCGATATGGCGTCATCGGCTCCGGGGGCCGCGCCTGCATGATGTGCGTCACCACCGCTTGTGTCGTGAGGCGCGGCGGGGTCGCCGGCTTCGCCACCGTGTGATGGGGGCACACCGTTTCCGGCGTTACCAGGGTCGTCACGAACGTCGGCCCGATGTGCAGTTTCCGGCATCGATGGCATGCAGGTGACGGTCACGTTCGTCCCGTTCGTGCCGTTCGCACCATGAGCCAGCCCTCTGGCGAGGGTCCCCTGGCGCGACGAATTGCATGTCAGGTCTGCAGATGTTGTGGCAGCGAACGCCGTCACGCTGACCGCGACGCAGCCCATTACTCCGATCACTGCCACGCGTCTTGCAGTTTGCAGGCCCCCTTCGTACAGCCAGGCGGGCGCTGGACGTGTGCGCACTTTGCCGTATCGCACGTCGCGTCACTCCCATTCGCTTTATGGCATCGGATCGTCGCCGTTGGGAACCGCATCGGCTGGATTGAGCAGTCTCTGACGAACGAGTTCGGCGCTCACGATGGCGAGAATTTTCTTCGTGATCTGCGGTGCAATGACGAGCAGATCGACTACGGCGACCAGAGCTTCACCCATTTTCCCGATGTGCAGGTAATCGCCGAGGTGGGAAAGCATGGCTTCCACGCGCTTCTTCAGGAGCCCCTCGATGCTTTTAGGCTTGAACTCGTCTACGGGCCATTCGGGCTGGTCCTGAACTTCGGCGGCGCTGCCGTACAAGGGGATGATCGGACATTCCAGCGTGGGATCCGGCGGCCTGGGCCCGGACCAGTTCGCTGGCAGCGTGGGTATTTCCCCTTTGATGAAAACCGGGTTTTCCGGGGCGAGCGTGAATGTGCCGGCGAGGAATGCCTGACAGTTGCGACGGCCGAGCATGAAATCGTGCTCTCTGAATTTTCTGTGGAAAAAGCCCATGAATGCCCCGAGGCCGCCGGCACATAGCGCCGCGCCGCCCACGAGTACCGATGCGGCGGCGCCCTCCGCTTTGCGCGGCCACCGCTTTGGCGCGACGAGGAACCGGTTGTACACGTCGCTGCGCAGAAAGCCGGTCATATCCGCCGTCGCAAAGCGGTTGGAGCGGATGAACATCTGCAGCGTGGGTGACAGGAGCGACACCAGGGCCGTCGCCTCGGGTTTCAACAGCTCAGGAAGCGGGTCGCACAGTGGGTCCACGAGGACCACGGCCCGGTCCGCCTTCTCCGCGCCGGCCACGCTATGGTGATTGCCTGCCCGCTCCAGTCCTTCCAGAACCTGCGTGGCCAGCATGATGGGCTCGTTGTCCGTGCATCCACCATCGAGCGACAGGAATTGATAGGTGTTCAGGTTCAAACCGCTGGGCGCAACCTTCGGCCACAACGGCGCGATCCAGTGGTATTTCGCGTCCACCGGGTCCCAGACGAAACGGTACGCATAGTCGTTCGCGTGGCGCGCCACCACGCGTGCCGGAAAGCCGATCGGAAACGCCGAAGTCCCCAGGACGTTTTGTGCGAGCGTCGGCCAGTCTGCAGCCGAGCGCCCCTTCAATTGCTCGGGCAAGTACGCCGTGCCCAGCGTGTACGTTTGCGGAGCGCCCACATATCTGGAGTCAGGCAGATACTGGGTTTTCGGGTCGATAGCAGCGCCGTTTTCGCCCACGCAATAGCCGAAATACAGTCGGACGTAATCGGCGTGGTTCGTGAAATATTCCGCGGAAGCACCCGCCGTGTCGCTGCGGAACATCTGCGAATACGGGACGCCGCTCAGGTTGGTGTGCGTGACGACAACAGCCAACGGGTTATAGACCCAACTCCTCGCGAACACGTCCTCGACGCCCGCCGCTCGCAGCGCCTGGGCGGGATAGCCCGCGTCCGGCTTGTCCCCTGCGGCGGCCGGCGTGGGACCAAGAGTGTCCTGCGCGATCTGCGAAAGCACGCCGCCGTTGAGGAGCGAAATGATAGCGCTGCCCTTATGCCCGGACGAACCAAGATCAGACGTGTCCAGCAGTTTCTGGATGTCGATGTCGTTGACCCACACCTGGTAGAAAGGGTTGGGAGAAGGACTCGGCTCCTGCACGCCCTCCCTCACGTGCGGAAAGCGGAAACTGAGCGCGCGCGCCGCCAGAATGGCATTGATGCCTCCGCCGGATGCGCCCGTAACGATGCGGATGCGGACGCGGTGACCCGGTACGGCCCCGCGTGCGTCCTTGACCGCCTGCATTCGCGCTTTGTCCCACTCGTCCAGTGCTTCGAACAGAAAATCGAGCACACCCGCCGTGAATGTACCCGCGGAGACCGTACCACCCAGAACTAGTCCGATCTCGAACACATTCGGCTCGCCGCACTTCGGCGGCACGAAATATTCGGCCGGTTCGCCCTCCGGACAGGGCCATTCGGGGTCTGCAGCGCTCACGTCGGCTTGGGGAATAGCGGCCTCTGCCATGACGGTCTCCTGGATAAATGCGCCGCCATCACGGCTTGCTGCGGCTATCGCGCCGCCGTTGGACTAACGGACACCCCGTTGGACTGCCGTACACCAGTACCGGTGTCACCGTCGTGCAGGCGGGGCGCGCGTTCTTCTATGTTGCGCGACCGGATTGCGTTTCATGGACGTGCGCTGGAAGCGCGCCGTACCGTTTATCTGCCGCCCACTCCGTTCCCTCATACTTTTATAGCAATTTTTGACTGAAAATCCGCGACGGAGTGTGCGGTACCGAACATGGATGCGGCGCTACGACACGGCGCTCGTTTTGGGTAAAGAACCGCAATGAACGACCGAGGTATGCCTCACACTTCGTCATGCTAAACATGATATTAATTATCAATTTATTTGGAGTCGAAACATTAATTATTATGTGAAGGCGCCCGACCCGACCTCACGCTAATGTCTCTGCATTCATCCTGTACAAGATGCCCGGTCTATTGGCTCACGATGACCATGCAACAACAGAAATCGGCAATGGGCTCAACGACCACCGCCGTGCCCCGTTCGTACCGTTAAACGATTCGAAACCGCTCTGACGCCGCGAACTGACCTTGCCGCGATACTGGCCCGCTCGATCTGCGAGCGCTGTGGTACCCACCCAGTCAGCGTAACGATGCCGCCGCGCACCTGTACGTGAATATTCATGGAATTCACCCCAGGATTGCGCACGAGGGCTCGACGGACGTCGCCGGCCAGCATGGTATCGGACCTCCGACGCGGCGCGGCCGGCGCAGCCGCCGCCGTTTGCGCCGACGTCTCGACAGGCGGACTTACAGTTGTTTGCGCGCTGGTACCGGTCGCGCCGCCTGCGATGGCAAATACCAGTGCGGCACCGACGACTTGTCCTCCAAGGCGACTTCCCATGCTCCCTCCGGGGCGGTTTTAGAACGGCACCTCGCGACGAACGTTCTCGCGTGAGCCCAACAGCGCGAGCAACGATAGGACGAACACCCGACATGCTCATGTATGGATGTCGTCACTGCTCAATATAGCTTCTCGTCGCACACGCGAGAGATCGATCGCCCGTGCAGATGTCACAGGCTTTGATGCCGGTATTTGAAGGTCCTTCGAAAGGATAAGGTCCATTTAGCGGAACATTTCCGAACATCATTTCGCGGCAGTTGGCGCGCCGCCGTAATGATTACATGCGACGTAATTGCTCGAAATGGTCACGAATCGATAATTTCCGCTATCCGGTCGAACGCGGTTGTACATCGATCGCAGCGGACCGCTTGTTCTCATACATACGGAAAGACCATGAGCACATTGGACCTCAACCAGCGAGTGTCGAAGGAACTGGGCGGATTGCTTCGCTATTGGCGGGAAGTGCGAGGCGTCAGCCAGCTCGATCTTTCGCTCGACGCGGGCCTCTCGCAGCGGCAGATCAGCTTCATCGAGAGCGGCCGAAGCGTGCCGGGCCGGCAGACACTGCTGAATCTCGCGCAGTCGCTCGATGTGCCGCTATGCGAGCGCAACGTTCTGCTGCTGTCGGCCGGATACGCACCCATGTATTCGGAAGCGGCGTGGAATGCCCAGGAGATGTCGCTGGTGACAGGCGCGGCCAGGCGTGTTCTGCAGCAGCACGAGCCGTTTCCGGCGATCGTCATGGACCGGTACTGGAACGTGCTGATGACCAACCGTGCCGCGCCGGACTTCCTCAACCGCTTCGTCGATATGGCGGCACGCGCGGGGCCGCGCAACATCCTGCACCTGATCTTCGATCCCCGCGGCTTGCGGCCCCATATGGCCAACTGGGAGGCGGTGGCGCACAGCCTTATCCAGCGCGTGCAACGCGAATCGGTGGGCCACGTCGTCGATCCTCAGACGAAACAGCTCCTCGACGCGCTGCTGTCCTACCCCGGCGTGCGCCCCGAATGGCGATCGAAAGGGATGACCGGTTCTGCGTCCACGCTGCCGATCGTGCCGATGGGCTTCATCAACGACGGCGCCGTACTCAACTACTTCTCGATGATCACAACGGTCGGAACACCGCTGACGGTCGCCGCACAGGAACTGCGGATCGAATGCATGTTTCCCGCCGACGACGCAACCGAAGCGCGGCACATCGCCCTGCTCGATGCGGCCCGAGAATGATTTGGCTCGCCGATTACCAGCCATGTAATTGGCGAGGCTCGTTTCTCTCACTAATCTGTGCTTGTCGCCTGATCGATATCAGCGATACCTTCAACTCTCAAGGAAATACTGTGGCTCACTTCCCCATCTATACCCTCGAATCCGCCCCTGAACAATCGAAGCCCGCGCTGAACGGGCTCGCCCAGGCCTTCGGCATGGTGCCCAATATCGCTGGCGCGATTGCCGGCTCGCCGAAGCTGATCAATGGCCTCGTCGGCCTGTTTCAGCAGGCGCATGGCGGCAACTTTTCCGAAGCGCATGTCCAGACGCTGCTGCTCACCAATGCGGTGACCAATGGCGCCACCTGGCCGGTCGCATTCCACTCGTGCCTCGGTCTCAAGGAAGGCCTGAGCGAGGCCGATGTGCAGGCGATCCGCGAACGCCGCCTCCCGGAGGACCCGAAGCTCGCGGCGCTGTCGCGCCTGGCACGCACGCTGATCGAAAAGCGCGGCCACGTCGACGATGACGACATCGCTGCGTTCACCGAAGCTGGCTTCGATCAGGCACTGGTGCTCGACGTCATCCTCGTGGTCGCCGCCTCGACGATCACGAACTACACCGCGAGCGTCACCCAGCCGCCCCTCGAAGAAATGTTCCAGCCCTACGCGTGGAAGGCGTGAAGTGAGTTTGAGCGGCGGGAGCACCATCCAAACCCGCCGCCGCAGAATGCCTCGTTCAAGCCCTTTCCCCTTCGGGAAAGGGTCTTTAATCCTCCGGTTCCTCTAAGCCAGGGTACAGACCCATCAACCCTGTGGGGTAATCGTGTGCGCCGATTTAAGGACAAGAGCCAATCATGAACAACGTGAATTCATCGACCGCACCTTCGTTCCCCTACCAATTCGTCTCTTCGTGCAAGCGCGATGGAGGCCTAAACCGCACCTGGCTGGACGAAAGTGCCAACGATTTCTTCGGAACTGAGGACCTGCTATCGCAGGCTTATGAAGATGCCGTGCATGTGGGAGTGATGGCTGACTAAACGATCACGATAGCGCGCCCCCGCTTCCTCGAAGCTTCTCGATTACCCGCGACGTAATTGAATCGCGCTCATGCGATCGCTAAGATTCCCCTGGATCCTCGGAAAAGAGGAACAAGAACGGTGTACCAGCTAGACAGGACGAGTGGTCGATCATGGAAAGACGAAATCAGGTATGCGAAACATCGCAGCGAATCAGCGAGAGAACTGCCTTCGGTATCAAGTGGAAAGACATTGCGCGGGCCGTCCGTCGGCGGTCCATACGTTGGAGAGTTCAAATGGATGGACTTCATGATAAGGGGCTCTTTCATCCCCTGGTAGCAGGCGCCGCGATCTATTTCACCGAGGTCATGGCGAGTGTCGATTCGAGTATCGGTCGCGCATTGATCGTGGTGATCGGCGGGCTCGCGCTTCAGATCTTTCGCAAGCTCACGCGATGCAATTGCCGCGTCGAGTAACGCGTCGCGCGGAGCAGGGTAACCCGGCGACCGCAGGAAACGAACTGTTGGAGATTCGTCGGAAAAGCGATCCACGACACATCTGTAAAGATAATTTTTCTTATCACAAGGCAGTCGTTTTAACGTAAAACACTTGCAAGTGAAAACGTAGCCGTCTCCAGGGTCGCTCGCCCAAGAACACTGGAATCGATTGAGGCAGCTGCCCCAGCAAGCCCAACTGCGCACCGGGCCCGAAATTTGCGCTGTTTCCATACCTCAAGCGACTACGTGCAATAGCGGGAGTAGTGTGATGAATAAGGAACGAAGAGTGAAGATCGAGGCGGTGGCGGGCAGGCTCATTCAGGAAGTGATGACGACGGGCCTCACATGGGATGAGGCGGTCGCTGTTTTTGGCCTTGCCGCGAAGGCCACTGCCCAGACCGCGGTACGTCTGGGAGCCGGCACGCCCGCGGATTGTCTTACAGTAGCGCGCATCCGGTTCGAGGACGCCTTCGCGCAGGACGTGCGGGTGGTCGTGACTGAACCTGGCGCGCAGGAGCGCCACGTCGACCACGCAGACAATACGCTCCTTGCGACCGCGCATCGTCGCCACACCGCCAAATATCATTGATCGCCAGAAGGCGCCTCGTCTCACTGTATGCCGCCGCAGTGGCGGCACGGGTCACCATGCAACGGCCGCCCGACCTCAGGTCAGGGCTTCGTCTCCGCAAACTGGACGCGCAGCTCGCGGATGCGATCGAGATCCTGTGCCACATCGCAATATAGCCGCGCCACCACGGCGTTCACATCAGCGGGCAGATTCCTTTCAAGCGCAACGTGAAACCGCTTCTCCGCGGTATCTTCACCCTTTTCGCAATCCGCCAGGATGGCGTCGTCGGTGCGGGTGCCAACCGCAGATTTCACGTTGAGCCAGCCGCGATGCAACGCGCCCGCAACGCTGCCGCCGTTTTCCGGCTTGCCGCCAAGCTTCACGACGAGTTCCTGCAACTCGCGCGCGCCACGCGAGCAGTGCACGGCACTTTCGAGCAGTGCTTCGTTCACGCTTGCGTGCTGTGCCTCGTCGGCTGCTTTGGTGAATTCTTGCTCGCCGTCCTTTGAAGTTTCGATCAGCTCGTTCAGCATGGCAATGACAGTGGTCGTCATGGGTTTGCTCCCGTCGAGTAACCGCGTGAGACTCCCGTTTTCGCATACGCCGTGCCCGAACCGGCGCGCCAAGGGTACGATCCCTGTATGCGCGCGGCGAGCGACCTGCCGCACGACTCAATTCGCTAGCGTGCGCAATCTGCCAGCAGATTCGCCAGCACCGACGCCCCTTGCGCGAGATGCAGCGGGTCGGCGTCTTCGGCCTCGTTGTGGCTGAGTCCGGCCTTGCACGGAACGAACACCATCGCGCTCGGTGCAACGTATGAGAGGTTCACCGCGTCGTGCCCCGCGCCGCTGCACATCTCCAGCCACGCATAGCCGGCGGCGGTCGCCGCCTCGCGCACGCGCGCAACACACCCGGTGTCGAAGACCACCGGTTCATACTCGGCGACCGTCTGCACCTGCACACTCGTGCCGCGCAGCGCGGTGCGCTGCAGGCAGATCGCTTCGATGTCGGCGACGAGCCGTTGCAGCGCCGGCCGCGATGGGTGGCGAACGTCGAGGCTGAACTTGACGAGCCCCGGTATCGTGCTCGGCGAATTCGGCTGGCAGGCGACATGCCCGACGGTCACGCGGGCGTCGGCATCGAAGCCATGGCCGTGCTCGATGATTGCGGCGATCATCGCGGCCGCTGCGCCCATCGCATCCTTGCGCACGCTCATCGGCGTCGTGCCCGCGTGCGATTCGAAGCCGGTCACCGTCACATCGAGTTCGTACATGCCCTGCACGCCGGTCACGACGCCGATCGGCACGCCGGCGTTCTCCAGCACCGGGCCTTGCTCGATATGGGCTTCGAAGTAGGCTTTCGGCATCTGCCGTTCGCGCGCGCTGCCGGCAAAGCCGGTGCGCTCGAGTTCCTCGCCGAGCCGCACGCCCGTCTGCATACAGGGCCGCTCGCGTGCGGTATCGAGATCCAGCGTGCCCGCGTAGACCGCGGAGCCCATCATGCCCGGCGTGAAGCGCGAGCCCTCTTCATTGGTCCATGCCACCACGTCGATCGGATGCCGCGTCGCGATGCCAAGCTCGTTGAGCGTGCGTATGGCCTCGAGACCCGCGAGCACGCCGTACACGCCGTCGAATCGGCCGCCGAGCGGTTGCGTGTCGAGATGACTGCCGCACATCACGGCGGGGGCGTCGGGCTGCGTGCCTGGCCGTCGCGCGAACACGTTGCCGATCGGATCGATGCGGATTTCGCAGCCGGCTTCCTCGCACCAGCGCATGAAGCGCCGCCGGCCCTGCACGTCCTCGTCGGTCAGCGCGAGCCGACAACTGCCGCCGTGCGCGGTCGCGCCGATTGCCGCCATCTCCATCAGCGCATCCCAGAGTCTTTGCTGATTTACGAAGATCATCTTGCACGCTCCCGAAAAGCACCGAGCCTGTCCACCTGGCTCGATAACGAAAATTCAAAAATAATTGACGCCCGAAAACCTTTCCTTCTCGCTCTCAACGGCTTTGCGTTCGGCGTGATCGTCCGGCATTCTCCCGTTGACGCTCCGTGAGGACGATTTGAGTCCCGTCGCGCACGATCAGGCCCTGCTGTTCCAGCTGAGCCAGAGTGCGATACAAGGTTTCATGGGCGATTCCGAGCGTGCCCGCCCATTGCATGAGCGTGCCGGGTGCCGTGAACCGTTTGTGAGTGTCGTGCTCAAGACGCAGGCAATGCAGGACGCGATCGCGCGGCGAACGCAACGTCAGGCGTTCCTCGCGTGCGCGACTGCGCACGAGTTGCCGAGACAGGAGCCGGATCCAGTCGACCGCGAACAATGGATCACCCTCCAGACACGCAAGTAGCGTCTTCGCTGGAACGACCAGCAGTTCGCTCGGGCTCGCGCAAAATGCATCGCAGTGGTAGTGCGGACTGAAGAGGCTCGCTTCGGCGAAGAACTCACGAGGACGCGCAGTCTGCAGCGTGAGGGATTCGCCGTGCGCTTCGTCACGTCGCAAGAGTACCTGCCCCTTCTGAACAAGGTAGACCGACTCGACCCGCTGTCCGCGCTTGAATACGTAAGCGCCCCGATCGTAGCGGCGCAACAGGGCTGAATCGCGCAGCGCGTCCGGCCACTTCTGCAGGTCCGCCACCGCATATGCACTGAGGGAATCGGAAAGATCGGTCATGTTCACCTGTGCGGTCTATTGCGCTGTCGAAGCGTTCATCGAATGATGATGCATCATGCCGGATTCGTGCCCCGCCATCGCGTCCTGGCCGTGATCGGACAGCTGCGCATCGAACCACACGTGCAGCGCGGCGACGAGGCGAGGCTCCTCCGAGCGGTACACGATTTCGCCGCCATTGGGCAAGTCGAGATAATGGATCTTCAGTTCGCCCGGCTGGGCTGTACGCAGGGCAGCGAGGCCGGGCATATCGCTGCCGTGGGTCTGCTCCGGCGCCTCGAAGTCACCCGCCGCGAACCGCTGGGCGATCCCGGCCAGATGCCTGCGGATCAGCGCGACCTGCTTCGGATCATGACGCTTCGTGACGACCTGCTGAATCCCACCGTCTGCGGTCTTCGTAAAGATGTGAGTGGTGGCGGCAAGCGAGAATGGCATCACCTTTGCGCCCTGTTGCGCAACGTCTCCCTGTCGCGCCGTGACTTCGGCGGTGGCGGTAGACGAAAGAACAGCGGCGCCGAGCAGCACGGCAGTCCATGTCGCGAATGCGGTGGTTGAAGGGCATTGCATGGGGTGCTCCAGTCGAAAGTCGCAAGCAGTTTAGCGCCGGCGTTTCGCTCGGACTATGACTGGAATCATACGCCGCAGTGCGCCGTTCGCGCGGGAAGCCAGCGTTCGCGGGTCCGCTGGACGCGTCGTGCCATGGCCGATGAGATGCCGCCAGCTACGCCAATTCTAATGGGCATGCCACCGCCTATTTCGTCACGCCCTGGCGACGAACACGAGGCGCGTCGATGTCCACATCGTCCAGGCCCGGCACGCATAGCAGCCAGGACCTTTCCCTGCGTATGATCTGATAACAGCGCAGCGCCTATACTGCGGGATTCGCCCAGCAACACAATGCGTTGGCGAGATCGGGCCAGCCGCAGCGAAACTTCCGCCTCCCTCGACCGGAGCCGTCCGGATGGACTTTAACGTCGGCCTTTTCGAAGTGCTGTTGCTCGTTTCGGCATTGGTGGCAATGCTCGTGCGGCGTTTGCACATGCCGTACAGCGTCGGTCTGGTTATCGCTGGAATCGTCCTCTCTTTTCTCGCCTCTTCCCGATTTCCCGTTATCCCTCTCAACGAAGATTTCATCTACAACGTACTGCTGCCGCCGCTCATTTTCGAAGCGGCGTTTCACATGCGTTGGGGGGAAATTCGCAGAGACTTTGCCGTCGTCCAGACGTTAGCTTTCGTCGGCGTGCTCGTGTCGGCTGGCGTGACGGCCATGGGCATGCATTACCTGTTGCACTGGGACTGGATTTCGGGCCTGCTCTTCGGCATGTTGATCGCCGCGACGGATCCCGTCTCCGTCCTGGCCAGTTTCAGGGAAGCCGGCGTGGCGGGCCGCTTCAGGAATTTGATGGAGGCGGAGAGCCTCTTCAACGACGGCACGGCCGCCGCAGGCTTTCGCGTCGTGCTGGCATTCGTCGGCGGCGCGCACGTTCATCCGCTCGACGTGCTGAAGATCACCGGCGTCGTGCTTCTCGGCTCGGTCCTGTGCGGCTTGCTGATCGGCAACGTGGTGCTGTCGCTGCTACACCGTACCGACGATCACCTCGTCGAAATTGCGTTCGCCATGATCGCGGCCTATGGCTCGTTTCTGCTCGCCGAGAACCTTCATCTTTCGGGGGTGCTCGCAACGCTGGTTGCAGGCCTCGTGATGGGGACGCGCAACGCGGTCAATCCGATGACGAAGAGAGGCCGCGAAGCCGTCGAGAACGTACTCGAATACGCGGTGTTCGCCGCGAATTCGTTCATCTTTCTCTTCATCGGCATTCAGCAGGCCCAGCGGGAGTACGAAACGGTGTGGGCTTCGATCGGCATCGCCGTGGTCGTCGTGATGCTGGCGCGCGCGGTGGCGGTCTACCCGTGCTGCATGCTGTTCGCGCGCTCATCGCTGCGCATCGACGTGCGGCATCAACATATCCTGTTCTGGGGGGGCATGCGAGGCGCGCTGGCTTTGGCGCTCGCCATGGGCTTGCCGCCCGGCGTGCCGCGTCGCGAGGAAATCGTCACGGTGTCGTTTGCCGTGGTCGCCTTTTCGATTTTCGTTCAGGGCACCACGATGACAGTGCTGCTGCGGCGCTTGCGAGTCGTGTGACGCTGCACCCAGCGGCATGCAGATTTCAGTGGAGCATCGTCACTGGTGTCGAAGTCAGGCGCCATAGCCTGGCGAGGACGGCCCATTTGTGGAAAAAGCCGAGGTGGCTTGCATCGAGCACCACGATATCCGCATGCCCCTTCTCTGCACACTGTGCGATGGTCCGCTCCGCCGGCCCGAACACGCGTTTCCATGTATACGGCACGCCCGCGTCATCGAGAATCGCCCGCGTTTGCATGAGCGCATCGAGTGCTGCCTGCTTCTCCCGCCGGTGCAACGCCGCCGGTGAATGGAACGCTACGGCACGGCCTCGTGCCACGTCGTCGAGCACTTCGACGATCTCGACCTCGGATACGCATCGTTCCGAAAACAGGAATGCTCCGTGACGCGCCGCTTCGGTCGCCCCTTTGGCACCGAGCACGGGAATAAGCAGTTTCAGCACAGCCAACCTCCAGTCCACACCCATTCGTCATTTTCAGCCTGATTGAAGCACGGACCTCGCCAGAATGACGTAAAAGTAGCGGGGCAACGTATAAAAATCTCATCAACAGCCTACGCCGACGAGGCAATATCCAACCCCGGTCTCCGTCACGATATGCTCGGGTCGGGCCGGATCCCCTTCGAGCTTCTGGCGCAGGTGCGCCATATAGATGCGCAGATAGTTCGCGTTTTGCGCATGGGCGGGTCCCCAGACCTCCTCCAGGAGCTGGCGATGGGTCAGCACACAGCCTGCGTGACGAACGAGCGTGACCAGCAGGCGATACTCGATGGGTGACAGATGGATCGTCGCGCCGGCGCGCTGCACCGACCTGGCTGCCAGATTGACCGTCACCGCGCCGAACGACACCCTGGCCGATTCCGCGGTGACGGAGCGATCCTGCCTGCGCAGGTGCGCCCGGATGCGTGCCAGCAATTCGGCAATGCCGAACGGCATGGTCACGTAATCGTCAGCGCCTGCGTCGAGCGCCATCACCTTGTCCGTTTCCCGGGCGCGTGCCGACAGCACGATGACCGGCACAGCGGACCAGGCGCGCAGTTGCCGGATCACGTCCACACCCTCCATGTCCGGCAGGCCCGGATCGATGATCACCAGATCGGGCCTGGCGCTGGCGCTGATGGCGAGCCCTTCCTGCCCGGTGCCGGCATCGAAGACGCGCATCGCCTCGCTTTCGAGTGCGGCTCGCACATACCGGCGAATCTGCCGGTCGTCCCCGATCAGGACAACCGTAACGCTCGGATCGCTCATGGCATGGCCAGGCGATTCACGGCACTACCGGAGGCGTCCGGCGACCGGTTCTGGGACGTCCCCGGCCCGCGTAGTTCCGGGACTTCGGTTTCCGCAGGCGGTGTTTCGTCCGCAGGCAACATGAACCAGAAACAGGCGCCGAGCACGTTACCGTTCATATCGGTGCGGTTGGACGCGCCTATCCTGCCCCCGTGCGCCTCGACGATCGCGCGGCTGATGGCAAGCCCCAACCCCATGCCCGGCAGTGCCGATTCCTTCTCGCCACGGGTGAACTTGTCGAACACCCGTGTTTCCATGCCCGCAGGCAGCCCCGGCCCGCTATCCCGGACTTCGACCCGCACGTACCGGTGTGCCTCCTCGTGCAACATGGACGCAACAATGGTGAGCGGCGACCCTGCGGGCGTATATCTGGCCGCGTTCTCGAACAGGTTGGCGAAGAGCCGTTCGACGAGTACCGCGTCGAACTGCACGAGCGGGATATCCGGGGGCACGCGTGCCTCAACCTTGCGTTCGCCCAGCATGCGCCGGCAGGCGGCCAGCGCGGAGCCGATCACCTCCTCGATCGACGACCACTGCCGGTTCAGCCGCATGCTGCCTTCCTCGAGACGCGCCATATCGAGCAGATTGACGACGAGCCCGTTCATTCTCAGCGCCTCCTCGCGGATCGCCTCCGAAAGCTCCTGTGCCCTGGGCCCGCCTGTCAAGGCGGCGCCCTGCTCGGCGAGCACCGAGGCGAAACCCACGATCGCCGTGAGGGGCGTGCGCAGGTCATGGGAAATCGCGGACAACAACGAATTGCGCAGGCGTTCCGATTCCATGCTGACCAGCGCGTCCTGTGCGATCTCGACGTAGTGCACCCGTTCGAGTGCGAGCGCGATCTGCGCGACAAAGGTATCGAGCATGCGCCGCTGCTCGGGCACGGCAAACTCCGCCATCCGTTCGGACAGCAGCGCGATCACGCCGCGCGTGCGCATCGGCGCCTTCAGCGGCAGGTACAGCGCCGTCGCGGCAGGCAGGGTCTCCGTGCCGTGACCGGCCTGTTTCTGCTGGTCATAGACCCATTGGGCGATATCGAGATCGACGTCGTCGAGTGCGGTCGCCGGATCGGGATTCTCGACCTTGGGCCGCACCTTCTCCGCGCTATCCGGCAGCAGGACCGCCGTGCGAGCCTGGAACACTTCGCTCACGTGACGCATGCCGATCTCGATGATCTGGTCCGTCATCAGGGCGCCACCCAGTTCGCGCGTCATCGCGAACATGGCGCCCGTGCGGCGCTCGCGCAGCGTGGCGAGATGCGCCTGACGCTTGAGGCTCGCGGTCAGGTGACTGATCATCAGCGAGGTCATCAGCATCACGGCAAAGGTGAGCAGATATTGCGTGTCGGCGACCGTGAACGACATGCGTGGCGGCACGAAAAAGAAATCGAATGCCGCCACGCCGAGAAACGAGAACAGCACGCCCGGCCCGCGCCCGAGCCGCGCGGCCGTGAAGACGGCGCCGAGCAGATAGAGCATCACGAGATTGGTCTGCGCGATCCGGTCAAGCAGCATGCCGGCGATCGCCGTAATGGCCGCGCAGATCGCGAGTGCCCAGGCGTAGGAAACCGGTGCGGAGCGGTGCGCGCCCATTTCGGGCCCCGCAAACCCGCTCACGGCATCGCGGCGCTCGGCGGCTTCGCGCACCGCGCCGGAGTTGACCACCGTGACGTCGATATCGCGCGCCGACCAGACCATCTGCTGCGCAACGGACGGACTGAGGCGCGCGCGCCATCCCCTCACCGACGACGCGCCCACCACCAGCTTCGATACGTTGCGCATGCGAGCGTAAGCCAGCACCGTCGTCGCGACCTCGTCGCCCTGCAGCGTGACCGTTTCCGCGCCCAGCTCGGAGGCGAGTTTGAGCGCGTCGAGCGTGCGCTTGCGAATGGCGTCGGGCAGCCGCGCCAGCTTCGGCGTCTCGACGTAGACCGCCAGCCAGTCCGCTTTCTGGTTCGAAGCGAGGCGCGCCGCCGCGCGCACGAGATTGCTGCTCGCCTGGCCCGCGCCGACGCACACGATGATGCGTTCGCGCGCCTGCCAGATGCGCTCGATCGACTGATCGGCGCGGTACTCGCGCATCTGCGCATCGACGCGGTCGGCCGTGCGGCGCAACGCGAGCTCGCGCAGCGCGATCAGATTGCCCTTGCGAAAGAAATTGCGGACCGCATGCTCCGCCTGCTGCGGCATGTAGACCTTGCCTTCGCGCAGCCGGTCAAGCAGCTCCTCGGGCGGCAGATCGACGAGCGTGACCTCGTCGGCGAGATCGAATACGCGGTCGGGCACCGTCTCCCACACGCGGATGCCCGTGATCTGTCCGACCACGTCGTTCAGGCTCTCGAGATGCTGGACGTTGACCGTCGTGAACACGTCGATGCCGGCAGCCAGCAGTTCCTGCACGTCCTGCCAGCGCTTCAGATGCCGGCTGCCCTGGACGTTCGAATGCGCGAGCTCGTCGACGAGGATCAGTTGCGGCTTGCGCGCGAGCGCGGCGTCGAGATCGAATTCGGCAAGCAGGCGGCCGCGATATTCGATGCGCGCGGGTGCGATGACCTCCAGGCCTTCGATCAGTGCGAGCGTCTCCTTGCGCCCATGCGTTTCCACGATCCCCACGACGACGTCGGCACCTTCGTCCTTGCGGCGGCGGGCCGCCTGCAGCATCGCAAATGTCTTGCCGACGCCGGCCGATGCGCCAAAAAATATTTTCAGCCGTCCTCGCTGGCTTTTTTCTTCATCACGCTGCATCCGGTCCAGCAGTTCGTCGGGATCGGGCCGGTTCATCGCACGTCTCCTTGCGAGTCATCCCATGGTCGCGCTGTCGGGGCGGGCGTCGGCCAGGTCACGCCGAGTCGGCAAAACCTCAATGCATCGGCTTGATCTCGTCGAGTGCGAGATTCAATGTCAGCACATTGACGCGTGGCTCCCCGAACAGGCCGAACTGCCGGCCAGACGTGTGCTGCGCGATCAGTCCGTCGACCTGGTCGAGCGGCAGTCCACGCGCTTTCGCCACGCGCGCGGCCTG
This sequence comes from Paraburkholderia sp. EG286A, assembly GCF_040965375.1. NCBI lineage: Bacteria > Pseudomonadati > Pseudomonadota > Betaproteobacteria > Burkholderiales > Burkholderiaceae > Paraburkholderia > Paraburkholderia sp. EG286A. The sequence goes on along the minus strand of NZ_JBFRCB010000005.1, from coordinate 119,675 downwards.
ATACGCCGCCGCGGCCGGCGTGATGTCGGGGTCCAGCCCGCTGCCCGAAGAAGTCACGAGATCCACCGGAGGCGGCGTCGTGTTCGACGGATCGGCGTCGTGCAGCGCCGCGAGGCGCCCCTTCACTTCGTCGGCAAGGGCCGGATTCGTCGGTCCGAGGTTCGAGCCGCCGGAATTCTGCGCGTTATAGGGATTCGGCGTCGTGGCCGACACGCGGCCCCAGAAATAGTACGGTGCGTCGAACTGCTGGCCGAGCAATGTCGAGCCGACCGGTTTGCCGTTCTTTTCGATCAGGCTGCCGTTCGCGTCATGCGAAAACACGGCCTGGGACACCGCCGTCACCACGAGCGGGTAGATGCCGCCCGTGATCACCGTCAGCAACACAAACAACACCAGCACGGGGCGCACGGAATTGTTCATGGTTCACACCCATCCAAATGCGGTAAGCACGACATCGATCAGCTTGATGAACGGAAACGGCAGCAGGATGCCGCCAAGGCCGTAGATCAGCAGGTTCCGGCGCAACACGGCGGCGGCGCCGAGCGCGCGATACTGGACGCCCTTGAGCGCAAGCGGGATGAGCGCGACGATGATCAGCGCGTTGAAGATCACCGCAGACAAGATGGCCGACGACGGGGACGTCAGGTGCATCACGTCGAGCACGCGCAGTTTCGGGTAAGTCGAGGCGAAGGCCGCCGGAATGATCGCGAAATACTTCGCCACGTCGTTCGCGATAGAGAACGTCGTCAGCGAGCCGCGTGTCATCAGCATCTGCTTGCCGATCTCGACGATCTCGATCAGCTTGGTCGGGTTCGAATCGAGATCGACCATGTTGCCCGCTTCTTTCGCCGCCTGTGTGCCGCTGTTCATCGCCACTGCGACGTCGGCCTGTGCGAGCGCGGGCGCATCGTTGGTGCCGTCGCCCGTCATCGCAACGAGGCGCCCGGCCGACTGATGCGTGCGGATCATCTTGAGCTTGGCTTCCGGCGTCGCTTCGGCGAGGAAGTCGTCGACACCGGCTTCAGCGGCAATCGCCGCGGCCGTGAGCCGGTTGTCACCGGTGATCATGACCGTGCGGATGCCCATCTTGCGCAGTTCGGCAAAGCGCTCCTTGATGCCGCCCTTCACGATGTCCTTCAACTCGATCACGCCGAGCACGCGCGCCGGCCCGCCTTCGCCCGTGCCGTGACCACCCGCCTTCTCGGCCACCACGAGCGGCGTACTCCCGCGTCGCGCGACATCCGTCACCGCGTTGTTGACCTCGCCCGGATAGCGGCCGCCATGGGACTCGACATACAGCTTCACCGCATCCGACGCGCCCTTGCGGATCTCGCGCTCCGGCAGGTCGACCCCGCTCATCCGCGTCTGCGCCGTGAAGCCGAGAAACGTGGCGTGCAGCGCGCTCATGTCGCGCTCGCGGATATTGAAGCGCTGCTTGGCGAGCACGACGATGCTGCGGCCCTCCGGCGTTTCGTCGGCGAGCGACGCCAGTTGCGCCGCGTCGGCGAGGTCCTGCTCCGAGACGCCGGGCGCCGGCACAAAGGTCGATGCCTGCCGGTTGCCCAGCGTGATGGTGCCTGTCTTGTCCAGCAGCAGCACGTCGACGTCGCCCGCCGCCTCGACCGCGCGCCCCGAAGTTGCGATCACGTTGGCCTGCATCATGCGGCTCATACCCGCCACGCCAATCGCGGAGAGCAGCCCGCCGATGGTGGTGGGAATCAGGCACACCAGCAGGGCCACGAGGGCCGTGATGGTCACGACGTGGCCCGCCTGTGCGGCTGCCACGGAGAAGATCGAGAACGGCAACAAGGTCGCCGTGGCGAACAGCAGCACGAGTGTCAACGCCACCAGCAGGATCGTCAGCGCGATCTCGTTCGGGGTCTTCTGCCGTTTGGCTCCTTCGACCATCGCGATCATCCGGTCGAGGAAAGCCTCGCCGGGATTGACCGAAACCCGCACCACGATCCAGTCGGACAGCACGCGCGTGCCGCCCGTCACCGACGAAAAGTCGCCGCCCGATTCGCGGATCACGGGCGCGGATTCGCCCGTAATGGCCGATTCGTCAACGGACGCGACGCCCTCGATGACTTCGCCGTCGGCCGGAATCGTGTCGCCCGTCTCGATCAGCACCACATCGCCTTTGCGCAGATCGGTGGAGGCCATCACCGTGACGGGCGATTTCGGATGCGGGTCGTTGAGCTTTTTCGCCATCACGTTGTGCTTCGCGCTGCGCAGCGACGCTGCCTGTGCCTTGGAGCGGCCTTCGGCGAGCGCTTCCGCAAAGTTGGCGAACAGCACGGTAAACCACAGCCACAATGCAATGGCGAGGATGAAGCCCGCCGGCGCCTCGGCCTGGCCGGCGAGCGCGGCGAACCAGAGGATCGTCGTCAGGATGCTGCCCACGTACACGCAAAACATCACGGGATTGCGCAACTGCGTACGCGGCTTGAGCTTCCTGAACGACTCGGCGATGGCGGGCTTTACGAGCACCGGATCGAACATCGAGCGTGCGGCCGTGCGTGCCTGGCCAAGATTGTCGGGACGATGGGCAGGCGGTTGAGTGGGCGTAGACATGCTTTCCTCGTACTCAGTGACCGGCAATCATCGACAGATGCTCGGCAACGGGCCCGAGCGCGAGCGCGGGCACGAACGTCAGCGCGCCAATCAGAAGCACCGCCCCCAGCAGCAGCACGACGAACAGCGGGCCATGCGTGGGCAAGGTCCCTTCGGTCACCGCAATGCGCTTCTTTTCGGCGAGCGAGCCCGCGACGGCGAGCACCGCGACCGCCGGCACGAACCGGCCAAACCACATGGCAATGGCCAGCAGCACGTTATAGAACGGCGTATTGACGGAGAGCCCCGCGAATGCGCTGCCGTTGTTGTTGGTGCCCGACGTGAACGCGTAGAGAATTTCGGAGAAGCCGTGTGGGCCGGGATTGGCAATGCCTGCGGTGCCGAGCGGCGACAGCACGCCGATCGACGTGCCGACGAGCACGATCATCGGCATGATGAGGACCGCGATCGATACCATTTTCATCTCGTAAGATTCGATCTTCTTGCCGATATACTCAGGTGTGCGACCGATCATCAACCCGGCGATGAACACCGCAAGCAGCGCAAAGACCAGCATCCCGTACAGCCCCGAACCTACGCCGCCGTAGACGACCTCGCCCAGCTGCATCATCAGGAGCGGCACGAAGCCGCCCATCGGCGTAAGCGAATCGTGTGCATTGTTCACCGCCCCACACGACGCCGACGTGGTGGCGACAGTAAAGATGCCGGAATCGGCAATGCCGAACCGCACTTCCTTGCCTTCCATGTTGCCGCCGGTCTGCAGCGCCGACCTCGTCTGGTCGACGCGCAGCGACGTGAACAGCGGATTGCCGGCCTGCTCCGACGAGATCTCGCCCCAGCAGCCGATCGCAAACGCGATGGTCATGGCCGCCAGCACGGCGTAGCCTTGCCGGTTGTCGCCGACCATCCGGCCGAACACGATGCACAGCGCGGCGCCAATGCACAGCATGGCGATCATCTGGACGAAATTCGACAGCGGCGTGGGGTTCTCGTACGGATGCGCGGAATTGGCATTGAAGAATCCGCCGCCATTGGTGCCGAGCATCTTGATCGCTTCCTGCGATGCCAGCGGGCCCATCGCAATGGTCTGCTTGTCGGCCTTCATGTCCTGCATCACGGGGTTGCCCTTGGCATCCTTGACCGGATTGCCCTGTGCATCGGTCTTCGGCACCTGGTAGGTCGTGACCTGCAGCGTCGGCACGTCCACATACGCCTTGAAGTTCTGGATCGCCCCCTGACTCACGAGCACCAGCGCGATGACGAACGCGATCGGCATGAGGATGTACAGCGTGGAGCGCGTCAGGTCGACCCAGAAATTGCCGATCGTCTTTGTCGTGTGGCGCGCAAACCCCCGGATCAGCGCGACGGCCACGGCAATGCCGGTCGCCGCGGAAAGGAAGTTCTGCACGGCGAGCGCCGTCATCTGCGTGAGATAGCTGACCGTGCTTTCCGGCGTATAGTTCTGCCAGTTCGTGTTGGTGATGAAGCTGATCGCCGTATTGAAGGCGCCATCGGGCGTCATGGGACCGAAGCCCTGCGGGTTCGCCGGCAACCATTGCTGCAGGCGCAGAAAGCCATATACCGCCAGGGCACCGAGCGCATTGAACAGCAGCACCGCGAACGCGTACTGCTTCCATGTCATTTCGGCATCGCGGTCCACGCCGGCGAGCCGATACAGCGAATGCTCGACAGGCCGCCCGATCTTGCGCACGACGACCGATGAGCCGTCGAGCACCGAGGTCATGTAGTGGCCGAGCGGAACGGCGACAGCCGTCAGGACTACGATGAAAAGCACGACGTGGAGCAGGTTGTAGGTATTCATTCGAGTTCCTCCGCGCGCAGTAGCGCGTACACGAGGTACACGAGCAGGAGCAGCGTCGCGGCGCCGGCGAGCCAGATCATCCATGCGGTCATGGCCGGCCTCCCGGTGCATGCCCGTAAAGCTTCTCGCAACCCATGACAAGCGCGACACTGAGCCCGAGGAAGACCACAATGCCGGCGATGTAGATCAGGTCCATATCGATGCTCCGCAAACGATCGGAAATCACGACGTGAAGTCGGCCCCTTCTACTGGCCTTGTCAAGACTAGGAAACCGCGAATAAAAAAGGTGTAAATATCGAAGCCATCGAAAAAGGCGGTCGTCGGCACATCCGTGTCCGGCGCGTCACCGGGTTCCATTGCGTAAGCTGTTTAATTCAACGGCCCGGGGTCTCGACATGACGGGATCGCCTGCAAAATCTTTCTCGTGTGATCTACGCTACGAACGACGGCGTCATAAAACTGATGCAAAATCCGCGCACCGACGTCTACGAATTGCAGCGACCCGAACCACACGACCTTAGCCAACATGTCGAACCCGACCAATGCCAGCGTCGATCCGGCTGACCCGCGCGGGACAAACGCGAGTCCTCCTCATGCGCCGCCGTCCGCGGGCGGCGCCACCGCAATGGCATCGCTGGCGCTCGCCGCGCTCGGTATCGTTTTCGGCGACCTCGGAACGAGTCCGCTCTACGCATTGCAGGAAGCTTTCAATGGCGCGCGCGGCGTGGCCGCGACACCGGAAAACGTGGTGGGCATCGTCTCGCTCTTTCTGTGGTCCCTCATCCTGATGGTGAGCGTCAAGTACGTTCTCGTTCTGATGCAGGCCGACAACCATGGCGAAGGCGGCTTGCTGGCCCTCCTCGCGCTGCTGGTGGGAGAGCGGACCGGACGCGAAATGCGGCGGGCCGCCCTGCGCTGGGTGTTCCTCGCGATGTTCGGTACGGCCATGCTGTATGGCGACGGCGTCATCACGCCCGCGATATCCGTGCTGAGCGCGGTCGAGGGCATCGAGGTCGCCACGCCGGCCTTTTCGCACTACGTCGTGCCGGTCACGGTGGTGATCCTCGTGGCGCTGTTCGCCGTCCAGCCGCTCGGGTCGGGCCGCGTCGGTGTGGCGTTCGGGCCGATACTGGCCATCTGGTTTGTCGTGATCTTTTTCCTCGGCGTCGCGTCCATTGCGGGCACGCCCGGCATTCTTGCAGCGTTCAACCCGATCAACGGCATCACGTTCTTCATGCACAACGGCTTCCGGGGCTTTCTCGCGCTGGGAGCCGTGGTGCTGTGCCTGACCGGCGGCGAAGCGCTGTATGCCGACATGGGGCACTTCGGCGCCAGGCCGATACGTCTGGCCTGGTACGGGTTGGCACTGCCTGCCCTGACTGCCAGCTATCTTGGACAGGGCGCACTTTTGCTGCGCGATCCCGGCGCAGCAGCGCGGCCCTTCTATACGACCGTCCCCACGTGGGGGCTGTATCCCATGGTGGTTCTGGCCACGCTCGCCACCATCGTCGCGTCGCAGGCCCTGATCTCCGCAGTGTTTTCACTCACGCGACAAGCGGGACAACTCGGTCTCTCGCCTCGCGTGACGGTCAGGCACACTTCATCGAGCACGTCCGGACAGATCTACCTGCCCGGCCTGAACTGGCTTCTCATGGCCGGCACCATTGGCGTGGTGCTGCTCTTCCGCTCGTCGGACAGTCTTGCGGCCGCTTTTGGCATTGCGGTGTCCACCACCATGGCGATTACCACCTTGCTGTTCGCGGCGTTCGCGCACGTGCGATGGAAGTGGCCGGTGTGGCGTGTCGCACTCGTCGCCGGCGTTTTCATGGTGGTGGATGCATCGTTCGTCGCCGCCAACGCGATGAAATTTGCGGATGGCGGCTGGCTGCCGCTGGCGATCGGCGGCCTGACGTTTCTGCTCTCGACCTCCTGGCTCGTCGGGCTGCGGACAATGCGCCGTTCACGGGGGGATTCGGGCTTGCCGCTCGACGTCTTCATCGCCAGTCTCGCGAAGGACGCGCCATACAGGGTGACGGGCACGGCCGTGTTTCTGATGGCCGCCGGTGACTCGGTGCCCACGACGCTGCTGCATCACCTGAAGCACAATCAGGTCCTGCACCGGCAGGTGATCCTGCTGACCTTGCTGACCGAGGAAATTCCGCGCGTATCGCAGGACGACCGCTTCGATGTGCAATGCTTCGATCAGGGCTTCATTCGCGTCGTGGGTCGCTACGGCTATATGGAGTCGCTCGATGTTCCTGAGCTGCTCAAGCAAGCCTTGCAGAAAGCCGGACGAGAGGCTTACGACCCGATGACTACGTCGTTTTACCTCGGGCGCGAGTCGCTCACGGTATCCAGGAATCTCAATCCCGGGCGCCGTTTGCTGCTGAGCGTCTTTATTCTGCTGCGCAAAAATGAACTCGATGCGACCAACCACCTGAAGGTGCCGCCCAACCGTGTCGTCGAGATGGGGGCGAGGCTCGACCTCGAGTGAACGAAAGCCTGTCCTCGCTTACGGTCGCGAAGGCTCGTGACGCGCTTCGCCAGCTTCACTCCCCACGGTAGTTCAGCCAGACCTTCATCGGTCCGCTTTCGCGGTGATGCCAGGCGAAGTAAGGAATGGCGATCAGGGTGGCATCGTGGCGCGGTGTTGCGTCGGCCGCTTCAGCCAGGGGCCGGTAGAGCGCTCTCGTCCAGTCCGGATCGATTTCGCGCTTGTGTGCCGCGCCCTTGAGCACGACCACGCCCCCGAGTTGCTCTGCTCGCCACTCCGCTTCGAGCCATTGAGGGTCGACATAAAGCTCGTCGAGATCGACTCCCGGCATGTCGGCGCGTTCGACGCAGTACAGCAGCGGCCCGCGGCTCAACGCAATGCGGCCACGATTGTCGGGCACCTTCGGGTGGCTTTGCCAGGCGCGCAAGGCCATCGGCAGCGTCAGATGGATCACATCGCCGGGTTGCCACAGGCGCTCGACCGCGATGTAGCCATGCGCGTCCGCAGTGGCGTCGATCGCCTGGCCGTTGACGGTCAGCCCGATCGCTGCATTCGCCCGCGCGGCGCCTGCTGCGCCGTCGCGAGCCGTCACAAAACCGGCCGTGCCGTCGACCCATCCCGGAACGCGCAACTTCAGCGCGAACTCGCCTTGCGCATCGACGGCGATTTCAATGGCGCCGTCCCACGGATACCGCGTGCGCTGGCGCAGCGCCACCGTGCGCCCGTTGAAGTCGATATGCGCGTCGCTCTCCATATACTGCTGCACGTAAATCGAGCCGGCATCGGTCCCGTAGACGTAGCCGGGCAGCGACGCAATCGTGCGCGCGACGTTCGGCGGGCAGCAGGCACAGTAGTACCACGGTTGCCGGCGATGCCCGCCGTCGTCCTCCAGCGGATTCACGTAGTAATACGCATCGCCACCGAGCGACCAGCCCGGCAGCATGCCGTTGTACAGCGTCCACTCGAACAGGTCGGCATAGCGTGCGTCGCCTGTCGCGGCAAGCATCCGGTGGCACCACATCATGCTGCCGATCGCGGCGCAGGTTTCGGTATAGGCCTGGCCGTTCGGCAACTCGAAGTCCGCGCCGATCGACTCGCCGTCATGCCGCGCGCCCACGCCGCCAGTGATGTACATGCGATGCGCGACGAGCCGCTCCCACAGCGTTTCCAGCCGCGGCAGCAGCCCGGCTTCGCCGGTTTCCAGATAGAGATCGGTGACGCCGCAAGACATGTACAAGGCGCGCACCGCATGGCCGGCCAGGGTTTCCATCTGCTCGAACGGCACGTCGTCCTGGAAATACGCGTCGCCGAACCGGCCACCCGCGAGCAGGCCGTGACCGCGCGCCTTGATGAAGAAGCCCGCCAGCGCGAGATACTGGTCATTGCCGGTTTCGCGCGCGAGTTCGACGAGCGCCATTTCGATTTCCTCGTGCCCGTCGATGGCCTCGACCTTGCCTTCCGCCTCGGGCCCGAAGCGATCGCACAACAGGTTGGCGAAGCGGATCGCCACGTTCAGCAGGCGGCGCTTTCCGGTAGCGCGATGGTGCGCCACCGCGGCCTGGATCAGGTGGCCCGCGCAATACATCTCGTGCAGGTCGCGCAGGTTGCTCCAGCGCTCCGCCTTGCGCTCCACGCTGAAATAGCTGTCGATATAGCCGTCTTCGTCCTGCGCACGTTCGATCAGGGCGATGCCTTCGTCGATGCGCTTTTCCAGCAGCGCGTGCGGTCCGCGCGCCACCACCCACGACGCGGCTTCGAGCCACTTGTACAGGTCGGAGTCGTTGAAGAAGATGCCTTCGAACGGGCCATCGTAGTCGCCGGACACGCGGCGGAAATTGTTGAGCCGCCCGGTGCTTTCGAGCAGGTCCCACTGGCTCGGCAAGGTCTTGTCGATGTTCGTCGCAAACCGCGGCCCCCAGAAGTCGCCGCGCAGTTCGACCGCGGTCACGGCAACGGGTTTGATGCGCGCATAGCGCGTGGAGGCGGAATCGACGACTACGGGCTGTCGCAAGGTTCTTGTGTCGTTCATGATGTATGGGGAATGGTTATGCCTTGACCGCGCCGGCAATCAGACCGTTGATGTAAAAGCGCTGCAGCAGCAGGAAGAGGAGCGCGCACGGCAGGATCGAAATCGTGATGCCGGCCTGCATCAACCCCCAGTCGATCGCGCCGAGCTGCCCGCTTTGCGCGTTCAGGAGCATGACCGGGAGCGTGTAGTGCCTGGCGTCGCCAAGCAGGATCAGCGCGGCCAGCAGTTCGTTCCAGGAACCGAAGAACGCGAACAGGCCGGCCGTGACGAGCCCCGGCATGACGAGCGGCAACATGATCATGCGCAGCGACTGCAGCGAACTGCATCCGTCGATCAGCGAAGCGTCCTCGATTTCGAGCGGCACCGAGTCGAACGAGTTGCGCATCATGAACACGGCGAACGGCAACTGGAACGTCGTGTAGACGAGGGCGAGCCCGAACAGCGTGCCTTGCAGATGCATCCAGCGCAGCAACACGAAGAGCGGGTTGAGGATCGACTGGAACGGAATCATCAGCGTCGCCAGGATGACGACGAAGATCAGATTGCGCCCCCGGAAGCGGAATCGCGAGAACCCATAACCGCCGAGCGTCGAGAGCACGAGCGTCATCGCGACCGTCATCAGCGCCACCGACGCACTGTTGCCGAGATACCGCCAGATCCCTTCTCCGTAGCCCGCGAGGTTCTGGTAGTTCTCGAGCGACAGACGCGACGGGATCCAGCGAGGCGGCGACGCGCTCGCATCGGCTGCCGAATAGAACGAGGTCAGCGCGGACCAGGCGATCGGGAACAGAAAGAGCAGCGTCAGGACCCCGCAGATCAGGTAGTAAAGCGCCACCGAAAGCCGCTTCTTCAGCCGGCTTGCATGGCCGGCATAGTTCAGGGCGGCCACGCTGGCCTTCAGCGCAGTTGGCGGCATCGGCACGAAGCTGGTCTCGGCGGAACGTAGCTTGTTACTCATCGTCGTCTCGCAGAAGAACCATCTGGATCACGCTCAGCGCGAGCAACACGATCAGTAGCACCACCGACATCGCGGCGCCATAGCCGAGCTTGAAATACGTGAACGACGCGCGATAGATCCAGTGGACCACCGTGATCGTGCTGTTCATCGGCCCGCCGCGCGTCATCACGTAGAACTGCTCGAACGCGAGATAGGAACCGATCACCGCCATGATCAGCGCGAGCGCAAAGGTGCGTCGCATCATCGGCAGCGTGATGTAGCGCTGTTGCGCCCACCACCGCGCGCCGTCGATGCGCGCCGCCTCGTAGAGATCCCGCGGGATGGCCTGCATGCCGACCAGAAGGATCACCATCGTGAAGCCGCAGGCTTTCCACACCACCATGACGATCAGCGAGGCCAACGCGGAATTGGTGTCGCCGAGCCACTGAACCGGTTCGCTGACGATGCCCAGTTGCATGAGGATCGCACTGAAGATGCCGACCTGGTCGTTGAAGAGCCACACCCACAGCAGGCTCGCCGTCGTCATGCCGATGACGACGGGCAGAAAAAACGCCGTCCGGAAGATGCCGACGAAGCGGCTCGCCTGATTCACGAGCAACGCCAGCAGGAACGCCACCACGAAGATGGCGGGCGTCACGAGCAGCGTGTACTCGGTCGTGAACCACAGCGCGCCCCAGAACGACGCGTCGTGCAGCAGTTCCAGATAGTTGTGCAAGCCCGCAAACGCGGGGACGCCCATCAGCGGCCAGTGGTAGAACGACATGCCGATCGTCATCGCCAGCGGCAGGAGGAAAAACACCACCGTGAATGCAAAGCATGGCAGCACGAACCAGTACCCTGCGCCGCGCCGGCCGACGCCTCCACGCTGCGGCCGACGCCGGGCCGGCAACGCGAAACCCGTGCCGCCGGGCGTCGCTTCGTTCAGGACGTCCATCGTCTTCGCCTCCTGGTGCGCGTTGTTCAGCGTTATTGGGCGTTCAGGATCTCGGTGAAACGTGTCTGCGCGGTCGTGACGGCCGCATCGACGCCCTTGCCGAACACCGCCTCCTGAATCATCGCGAGCCAGGGGCCGTTGGGATCGTTGATCAACTGATTGAACTTCGTGCTGTACGGCGTGCGGCCTTTGCTCATTGCCGTGGCCGCCAGCAGATAGCGGCTGTCGAGCTTGCTGTAGGCGTTGTCGGCGAGGTCGACACGCACGGGAATACTGCCGTTCTTCGCAAACTGATCGACCTGAACCTGCTCGCCGAGGCTCCACTTGATGAATTCGAGCGCGTCCTGCTTGTGCTGCGAGCCCACCGGGATCGCGATCGAATCGCCGCCGGCGAAGCTCGCCCAGCCGCCATTCTGTCCCGGCAAATAGGCGAGGCCGAAGTCGATCTCGGGGTGCGTTTTCTTCAGGATGCCGATCGAAAATGCGCCGGAACCGACCATGCCGATCTTGCCGGTCAGGAACGCATTGATGAAGTTCGCGCCGCTGTCGGTCTTCGCGCTCGCGGGAATATCGCCCGCTTCCCACATGCGCCGATACATGGCGAGCGTGCCTTCGAGCGCGGGAGTAGTCAGCGTCGCCGTCTTGCCATCGGCCGAGAGCAGGTCGCCGCCCGAAGCCCAGACGTAGGGTGTCAACGTAAAGATGTTGCAGCCGCCGCACGCGCCGGAAAAATAGAAGCCCTTGACCCCGTTGCCGAGCGCGGTGATCTTCTTCGCATCGGCTTCGAGTTCGGCCCACGTCTTCGGCGGCTGATCGGGATTCAGGCCCGCGCGTTTGAAGAGGCTCTTGTTATAGAGCAGCATCGAACTTTCCGCGCTGAAAGGCAGCGCGTATTGCTTGCCCTGGTAATTCCCGAGCCGCAGATGAGAGGGACTGAGGCTCTGGTAGAACGGCAGCTTTTTCGCCTGGTCGGTGATGTCGGTCAGTTGCCCCGCGCGGGCAAACTGCGGCACGAAAATCAGGTCGATGGCGATCACGTCAGGCGCTGCGCCGCCCGCCGATGCGGTACCGAACTTGGTGACGAAGTCGTCGTTCGGAATGACGGTCAGATTGACCTTGGTGGGATGACTCTGATTCCATGTGGCGACGAGCGGTGTGACGAACGCAGCATCCGACGCGCGCACCCAGAAGGAAATGCCATCATCGGCCTGTGCATGAGTCGCGGCGAACAGCGCCACGCATGCCAGGCGGCCAAGCCACCGCTTGCATCGATTCATGGATGTCTCCTCTTGTCATCGACACGCCGCTTGCGACGTTTGCCAGACCGTCATGCTGGCTTCGCCGCTCGGGACGTGCCGCCAAACTTCGGGGAATTGGGCTTTTTTCTACCTTTGTGCGTTGCAGCAGCCTTTTCCGGCTTGCCGCGAACGCCCGGTGCGCAGAGATTGACATGCCCCATGTGCCGCCGCAAGATGAAGAAACCGCAGTAAAACAGGACAATTCCGACTTTTCCGCCCATGACAGATCCTGCCCTCCGCCTGGCCTGGTCGCCGCCTCTCGAAGCCAGCAATGGCGGCCTGTTCGTATCGCGCGGCGTGGGCGTGCACCCGTCGCGGCGCATCCAGTCACACGAGTTGATCTATGTCCGGCAGGGCTGCCTCAAGCTTCACGAGGACGGCAGGCAATTCGAGGTGAATGCGGGGGAAACGTTATTGCTCTGGCCGGGCCGGCTGCACGGCGGCACCTCGCCGTTCGCCCCCGATCTCAAGTTTTACTGGGTGCATTTCACGCTGCCCGAAACGCCGCTTGCCGGTTCGGCAAGCCGTGAGTTGCTCGAGATTCCGCAGCACGCGCGGGTCGAGCGGCCCGATCATTTATCGGGGATGTTCCAGCGCCTCCTGAACGACCAGCAGATCTACGGCGTCCAGCCATTGCCGGACAGCCTCACGATCCTGCAGATGCTCTGGGAACTGAAACGCTCGCGCGTGGCGGCCACCGCGGTCGACGGCGCGCCGCAGCAGCTGGCGGCAAGCGCCGACCGGTGGATTCGCACGCACTTTCATGAGCCGATCGGCGCGTCGTCGATCGCGGCGCACCTCGGCTGCAACGCGGACTATCTAGGACGGGTCTATCGCGCCGTCTACGGCCGCACGCTGACCGACGCCGTTCACGAACGGCGTATGCTGCACGCCGCCATCGCACTTGCCGAAGACCGGTTGACGATCGCGCAGGTCGCCTACGAATGCGGATTCGAAGACAGCGGCTATTTCCGCAGGCTGTTCAAGAAGAGTAAAGGCATGACGCCGAATGCCTTCCGGCGGCTGCATTTGCGCGTTCACATCAACACAGCCTGACACGCGCGGAAGGCCGGGATACCTGCGCCAGATCGGTTCGATATGACGACGGCGCCCGGGCCACTCCATCTCGCATCATGCGTTCTTAGCGAATCCCGCGCTTGATGAGCGGAATGAGCGAGTCGATCGTCGCGGGCGTCTGCACACCTGCGCCGGTGTTGATGGTCAGTCCCGCGAAGTGATAGGCCGCCGAGAGCACGCACTGCGTGACCGGCAGAAAGCCCTGCAGATAGAGCTGCTGGTCGAGCGTCGCGGTGATGAATTTGCTCTGCAGCCCGGAAATCGTGGCGGGCGCCAGATCGATGCCGCCCACGATGATTTGCCCCGGCTTCTTGCCGGCCTGCTGGAGCGCCTGCGGAACGAACCCGGTCACGCCACCGTGCTGGGTGCCGATCGCCTTCAGACCAGGGTGCGCCTGGATAAAGGCGACCAGGATCGGCACGGCGAGCGATGAATCGGAATCCACCTGCGGCGAGATATTGAGCCGGGTCACCTTCACGCCGGCCTTCTCCAGCGTCTCGGCGAGGCCGCGGTCGGACTGGCTGCGCACGCTCTCGTTGAAGACACCGTATTCGAGCGCCTCCTCGCCCTTCTTGAGCCCGGCGCTGAGCATGGCCTGTGCGGTAATCTGGCCGCCCACATAGAGTTCGACGCCGGCGTAGCCGAAGCCCTTCGCGTCGTAGAGCTTCTGGTTGTCGGGCAGCGGCGTATTGCCGACGGTCACGATGATGCCCTGATCCACCGCCTGCTTGATCAGCGGGGCGAAGGCCGGATCGCCCGGATGGCCCATGATGCCGATACAGGTCGGTTTCGCCGCCATCGCCTGGCGAAACTGCGCGAGCATCGTCTCCGGGCTCCAGGCCGAGAACTGCTCGATCACCTTGATGCCGAAGGCATGCCCCGCATCCGCCGCCCCGGTCTGACGCGGCAGCGTGGCGCCGTCGCCGGGGTTTCCGCCCATCTGCATATACATCGTCATACCGGCGCCGAGCTGGCCTGACGTGGTCGGATCGGTGGCACCAGCGTTCGGCGAGAGGCCGAACGCAAGCACGCCCGCCCCCAGGAGGAACCCAGTCATGATCTTGTTCATTTCCGCTCCTATCTCCTGATTTAACGGCTTTAGCGCCGCCCAAGCCTGAGTCTTTCGCGCAACGCGCGCAGCCTGGCGGGATTCTCGACCAACAGATGCAGGATCACGGCGACAATGAACACCACCCCTTCGATCGCCTGGACCCAGAAGCCGGCGATACCGGTCGCAACGATGCCGGCCTCCAGCATGCCAATCACGAAGGTGCCGAAGAACGTGCCCACGATCGTCGCCGTGCCGCCGAACACCGAGGTTCCGCCGATGAACACACCGGCGAGCGCCGGCAGCAGATAGCCTTGCCCCTGGGTCGAGAAGTAGTTCAGATTCTCGAGCGTGAGCAGGACCGTGGCGAAGCCGGCCAGCACCCCCATCAGCGTGAACAGCTTCACCGTCTCGCGCAGCACGTTGATGCCCACGACCTTCGCCACGTTGCGGTTGTCTCCGATGAACAGCACGTGCTCGCCGAAACGGTGGCGATTGAGGATGAACCACATGAACACGGCGAGGCCGAGCGCCCAGAGCGCCTGCATCGGGATCAGACCGAACAGCGTGCCCGTGAATACCGCATAGGCTGACCCGCTGGCGAGTTGCTGCAGCGCATAGGAGAGCCCGCCGGAAAGGATCGACGCCACACCGGCCCACAGGAACTGCGTGCCGATCGTCACGATGATGGACGGCATGCCGACCACCGCGACCAGCACCCCGTTCACCACGCCGACCAGCGCACCGCCCGCCAACGCCGCAATAATGGCCAGCCAGGCGGATCCCGTGGTGTTCACGCACCAGGCGAACAGGAAGCCCGAGAAGGCCATCACCGAGGGGAACGACAGGTCGATCTCCCCTGCCGCGATCACCAGCGTCAGCCCGATCGCCAGCACCGCGAGCGGCGGCACGGTAGTCAGGAAGGAGAAATAGATTGGCCAGCCCAAAAACACGCGCGGTGCGGTCGCCATGAACAGGCCGACCACCAGCGCGAATACGACGAGGCTCGGCAAGCCCTCCATGCGGGCGAAACCCGGCAGGCGCAAACCCACCGGGCGCACCGGCCGTTTTTCCTTGATCGGATCGCTCACGTCCTTGTCCCCGCAACCGGCGCCGGCCCGTGCCCGCTCTGCTGAAGCGAAATCAGGAACCGCGTGAGATCCTCGAGGCTCATCTCACCGGATTTGATATCCGCGACGATCCGGCCGCGATCGAGCACGACCAGTCGATCGGCGAGCTCATGCACATGGGCGAGGTTATGTTCGATGTAGATGCAGGCGCGGCCGGACTCCTTAATGGAGCGAACGAAGTCGAGAACCTTGCGCACCTCGCTGATGGCAAGCGCCACCGTGGGTTCATCGAGAATGATCAGATCGCTGTCGAAATGCATCGCCCGTCCGATCGCGATGCCCTGGCGCTCGCCGCCGGAAAGTTTCGCGATCAACGAATCCGCGTCGATCCCCACGCCGCGAAAACCGAGTTGTTGCTTGAGAATATCGTTGGCGATGCGCCGTTCTTCGGCGACATTGATAAAACCGAATCGGTTGGTGATCTGCCGGCCGACAAAGAAATTACGCCACAGCGGCTGCTTCTCGCCGAGCGATTTCTCCTGATAGACGGTCTCGAAGCGCAACCGGTGCGCCTCGCGCACGGAAAAGCGGCTCCAGTCGACCTCTTCGTCGCGGATGAACAGCTTGCCCGAGCTCGGCCGCACGACCCCGGTCAGCACCTTGATGAGCGTGGATTTACCCGCGCCGTTATCGCCGATCAGGCCGACGATCTCGTTGCGGCCAATGGCGAGGTCGATGCCGGAAAGCGCGCGTATCTTGCCGTAGGACAGGCTGATGCCCTGCGCGCGCACGATATGCCGCCAGTCGCTCGCAGCGCGCGCGGCATCGCTCGCCGTCACGCTACGCTCCAGCGCGAATGACCTGCAGGGATGTTGTGTACGACGATAGCCATAAAACTTTCCCCTTTGCTTATCGATCGCCGCATCAACTTACATAGAAAAGTCTCTGGAATATAGTAAGACTAACAGTCAAAGTCTAGTTCAAGAATCGCCTCGCGAGACCGCTTGTTTCATCGGGAAATTACTAGTCCTGGGCATCCGGATAACGGAATGTAAGGGACCCGGGCACGTCCACGATTGATAGCAAACTTCGCGCGTATGACCTGACGCGGTGGCTCGTGCAGGAGGCACGACAGCACAGTTCGCCACCACGGCATCGAGGTCGACAACGTCCTTGAGATGGTCAACAATCACCGGGCCCGCCAATGCCAGTTTCGACCGCCACGAATGAATCAACCTGAATTCACGCTTCGCGCAGCGACGCCCGCCGACGAACCATTTCTGTTCGAGTTACGCAGGGCAACGATGACCGGGCATCTGGAACGTGCCGGCGAATCGACCGACGAGGATGCGCATTGGGCGCGTCTACGCTATCGCTACGACGACGCGAATGTCATCTGCTGCGGGTCGGAAAGACTCGGACTCTTCAAGTTCTTTCGCGACCCGGATGAATGGACCATCGTGCAAATCCAGATCTTGCCCGAGCATCAAGGTCGCGGTATCGCGGCCCATCTGCTCGATGATTTTCTGCGTCAGGCCGACGACGCTCGTGTCCCTGTCAAACTCAGCGTTCTGAAGGGCAATCGGGCAATCAGCCTTTACGAGCGCTTTGGGTTTCAGGTGGTCGATGCGACTGACACGTCGCTGCTGATGAGGCGGCCGTAACCCGCCGCTACATGAAATTGCGCGTATGCAGCGCCGCAAGTTGCTTCGCCTGAGCCGGCTCGAAGCCAAGGCGCACCAGCCTCGTGTAACGCCCATCGGCCATTTCGCGCATCAAGGTTTGAACCTGCGCGTAGCCTCGCGCCAGACCCGCGGTGCCCTCCAGGGGGTCATGTGCATCTGTCGCATGCAGACCTGCAACAACGACTCTCGCACTTGAAGGAGCCCGCAGCGCATCGGCAGTGCCACAGGCCGGCACACTATTGCATCTGCCGATTTTGTCTGGATGCTGGGTGTCCCGGCTCGTCCGCAAGGCCTGGGCGCGCGCTGCGCCCAGGCCGCAGCCACCTCAGTGCATATCGCCAACGACAACGCGCGCCGACAACGCATTCGTATCACGCGACGACGACGCGGCGCGAATCTCGTAGCTTCCGCCATGCACCTGCCACGCGTGCTTCGTGACGTTCCACGTCGCGAGGCGCCGTGCCGGGATGACGACGCTCACCTGTTGCGACTGCCCGGGCCGCAAGGCGACCTTCGTCCATCCCACCAGGCGCTGCGGCGGCTCGCCCAGACCCGGCGGCAGCGTGGCGTACACCTGGGCGACTTCGGCGCCGGCACGCGAGCCCGTGTTGGCGACGGTGAACAAGGCGATCACGTTGCCGCCCTGATCGGTATGCGTCCTGAGCCCCGAGTACGAGAACGTCGTATAGGAAAGACCATAGCCAAACGGGAACAGCGGATCGATGTTTTTCCCATCGTACCAACGGTATCCCATCAGGAGTCCTTCGCTGTAGACGACGTTCAGGTTGTTGGGGTCGATGGTCGGCTGCGGCAGATCGGCTTCCTGGCGCGGGAACGTGATCGGCAGCTTGGCGGACGGATTCACGTCGCCGAACAGGATGTCCGCGATCGCCTGGCCGCCCTGCACACCGGGATACCACGCTTCCACGACGCCGTGAACGCTGCCGAGCCACGGCATCGTGACGGGACTGCCGTTCTCCAGCACGACGATGACCCGCTTGGCCTTCGCAGCCACCGCGTTGATCAGCGCATTCTGGTCGTAAGGCTGATTGCTCGGGTCCGCCTTGTTGTCCGGCAAGGACAGGTTCGCCAGATCCGTGCCCTCGCTTTCCCATTGCGTGGCGAACACGATCGCGACGTCGGCGCTGGCGGCCCCGCTAGCCGCGGCGGCGGCGTTCGTGCCGTCGAAGTACGTCACCGTGGCCTGAGGTGCCTTGGCCTTGATCGCGTTGTACGGCGAGGACTTGTACCAGGTCGCGCAACTCGACAGCAGCGGGTTGCCGGACTGGCATCCCGACACCGCATTGCCGTCCGCCGCGGGCACGCCTCCCGACCCGCCTCCGGACATCACGCCGACATCGGCATGGCCGCCGATCACGACGATCGAGTGCAGGCCGCCAGCGGCGAGCGGAAGGACCGGCTGGTTGCTGCCGGAAGCCGGGCCATTCTTCAGTAGAACGATCGACTCGTGCGCCACCGCGAGAGCATCACGGTTGCCTGCCGTCTGGTCGACCGAGCCGCCGGGGGTGGGCGGGTTGTCCATGACGCCAAGGGCGATCATGGTGCGCAGCTTGCGAAAGACCATGTCATTGAGGCGGGCGACCGGAACGGTACCGGCCTGGACCGCGGCCTTCAGCGCGCTGCTGAAATACGACTGAATGCCGAAGCCCGCCCCTGCCGTGCCGAGATCGCCTGGCTGCTCTTCATCGAGACCCGCCATCGCGGAGGCGACAGTCGTGTGGTTGGCCGTCCAGTCCGACTGGACTTTGCCCTTGAAGCCCCACTCCTGCTTCAGGATGGTCGTGAGGAGTTCCGGGTTCTGGCACGCATACACGCCGTTGATCAGGTTGTACGAGCACATCACGTTGCCGGGATGCCCCTCGCGCACGGCAATCTCGAAGGCGAGCAGCTCCGTTTCCCGCATCGTCCTTTCGTCGACCACCGAATTGCTCGTCATCCGGTTGGTTTCCTGGTCGTTCATCGCGTAGTGCTTCACCGTCGCGATCACGTTCTGCGACTGCGTTCCCATGGTGCGCGCGGCGCTCATCGTGCCGCTCAGAACGGGGTCTTCGCCCATGTACTCGAACGTGCGGCCATCGCGCGGTTCACGCGCGAGATTGACGCCGCCACCGAGTCCTTCCGCGTAGCCGAGCACGCGCAGCTCACGGGCAATACGCGCGCCGTAGGCCCCCGCGAGCGCCACGTCCCAGCTCGAGGCGAGCCCGATCGGTGCGGGAAAGGCCGTGGTATGCGCGTTCTGCACGTTCACGCCGCCCGCCGAATCCGCGGTGGCCAACGGCGGAATGCCCAGACGGCTGACGCCGGGGATATAACCGGCGCCCTGCACCCACGAAGGAAACGGGCCACCGAGTCCGACGGTGGGAATGCCTGTTCCGTGCACCAGCTGGATCTTTTCGTCGAGCGTCAGTTGCGAGACCAGCACTGCCGCGCGCCTGTCGGCCTGGTCGCCCTTCGCTTTCCAGTCGAAGGCCGGCTGTGACGCACCCGAATCATGGGAAAAGAACTGCGCCACAATCGAAAATGGGCTGGCGCCCCATGTGTTGCCGGTGGCGGCTTGATCCGCATACGCCACAGAGCCGGCACACAATGCGCCGGCGACCGCAACCGCTATTTGCTTCGTATTCCTCACGGTGTCTCTCCTGTTTTGCCGATTGCATGAGCGATGACCCGCAGGATTGCGGGACCGTAATCGGACTACATTTTTCTTCTAGTTTTATGTTGAATTACCCTACGTAGCGAGATGACGATAGCACCCGGCGAAACGTTTGCGCTTATCGTGCCGTCGCGGAACTTAACCTTGTGTCGCGGCATCAGGGTTTGCCTTAGCCCTGCGCCGTCTGCCATTTCGTCGCTACCTTGCAGGCAGTTTACGAGTCTTCGCACCGGCTCACGGCGCCCGGGCAGCGGTTCATGCGGATTCGATATCCGGCCCATCGGGCCGTTTGAGGATTGCAGCAAGGATGCTAAAGTCACCAGCTACCAGCGGTTAGCCGAGGCGACGTTTCTCCGTTCCATGGTGTCTCCCATGACGACCGATCAAAAGACCGTTTCAAACGTCCTTGCCCAACTCTCGCTCAAGTCCGCCGTCGAACACGGCATGTCGCCGCACGATTTCACGCGCCTCACCGGCATCACCGAGGCCGAACTCGCCCATCCGGACGGGCGCATCCCCGCACACAAGCACATTGCCATGCTCAATCTGCTGGAGCCTGGCTACCAGGCCTCGGAGCGGCTCGAAATTTTTTCCAGTTATTCCTTTCGCGCACCTATCAGCACGTTATTGGCCATCGTCACGAACAGCCCGACGTTGACGAAGGCCTTTGACCAGTTTCTGCGCTACCGGGTATTGATCGGAAACGTCGATACCGTGAAGGTCAAGCGGGCTGGCCAGACGTTCGAGTTCGAATATGTGCTGGACGGCGCGGGCAGAAGTTCATCGAGCGCTTTCTATAATTTTCTGCTGCTCATTCGCCTCGCCGAACAGTACAACGACGACGAGCCGTATCCCACCCAGATCGAGCTGACTGGCGAATCGTTTGCGCCCGTCTCCCAGCTCTCGCACCTGTGTGGCGCGACGGTGAAATTCAGGCAAGGCCGCAACCGCATGCTGATGAAAACCGGAGCGGCAGACCTGCCGTACTGCAAGTACAACGAGATCACCGAAAACATTCTCTGCGGGCAGGCCGATGCCGATATCCGACGCTTCGTTGTCGGCCATTCGTTTTCGTCGAGAATCGAAGATTTCGTGACGAAGATGATTCGTGAGGCGCATGCCGGCCTGCCATTTGCGAACCCCATGGAAGAAGTCTGCGGCCGCCTTGGCATTTCACGCTCGACCCTGCACCGGCGCTTGCAGGGTGAAGGGACGAACTTCCAGGCGATCCTGTCCCATGCGCGGCTCGAGGAGGCCAGGCGGTTACTGCCGCTGGCCGATTATTCGGTTGCCGCGGTGAGCGATCTTCTCGGCTTTTCTTCTCCTTCCGCGTTCTCGCGTTTCTTTCTCGAGAACAGCGGCAAGTCCCCTTCGCGCTACAAGTTCGAAAACTGCAGGTTCTAGTGACCTTACTGGACAGACTGCGCCTGCGCTGTCCGCCCCCGAACCGCAAGGCGGAGGGCGGGATCGATGCGCGGTCACCGATCGCAGACTCCAGGACAATCATAAAAACATGCCACGCGTTAATCTGGAGCCCACGAGGCAATGAGTACTTTCCCCTTCGTTCCCCCTTGCGGAGAAAAAGCAGACTACGACGCGTTCATTGGCGAGGCGCCGGCGTTTCGTCAGCTGGTCAGGATGATCGATCGCGTCGCGCCTACCGATCACGCCTTGCTCATCATCGGGCCGACCGGCTCG
The DNA here is from genome assembly GCF_040965375.1 of Paraburkholderia sp. EG286A. Lineage (NCBI taxonomy): Bacteria > Pseudomonadati > Pseudomonadota > Betaproteobacteria > Burkholderiales > Burkholderiaceae > Paraburkholderia > Paraburkholderia sp. EG286A. The sequence goes on along the minus strand of NZ_JBFRCB010000005.1, from coordinate 98,314 downwards.
GGCAAGGAACTGGTCGCCCGCCGCGTGCACTCGCGCAGCCTGCGCCGCGATCAACCGTTCGTTGACGTCAACTGCGGGGCGATTCCCGAGCATCTCGTCGAAGCGGAACTGTTCGGGCACGTCAAAGGCGCGTTCACCGGCGCCGGCGAAAGCCGTCCCGGGCTCTTGCAGCAGGTCGGCAAAGGCACGCTGTTGCTCGACGAAATCGGCGAATTGCCGCTCGCGCTGCAGCCCAAGCTCCTGCGGGCGCTGGAAACGCGCACGTTCCGCCCGGTCGGCGCCTCGTCGAGCGTGCGTTTCGAGGGACGCGTGGTCGCCTCGACGCACCGCGATCTGCGTGAACTGGCGCGCCAGGGGCTGTTTCGCGAGGACCTGTTCTACCGGCTCGCGGTATTCGTGCTGGCCGTGCCGGGGCTCGACCAGCGCGTCGAGGACATTGCCGCGCTCGCCGCCCATTTCGCCTCGCAACAGGAGCGCCGCATCGAGTTTTCGCCGGCTGCGCTGCGGCGCCTCGGCCGGCATGCGTGGCCGGGCCACATCCGCCAGTTGCGCAACCTGGTCAGCCAGTTGAGCGTGCTTGCCGAAAAGCCGCTGATCGAGGAAGACACGCTCGAGCCGTTTCTGCTCAGCGAAACGGCCGGAGCGGTTTCGCGCGCGGCGCTCGCGGACATGCTGCTGCAACTCGAGGGACGCGACAAACTCGCCGGCGCCGAAGACCTCCTCATCGATCGCGCGCTGGAGCGGACCGCGGGCAACAAGAGCGCCGCCGCGACCTTGCTCGGCGTCGGTCGCAAGACCGTCGAACGGCGCCTGAAGTCGCGTGAGGAACACCATCGCGAAGCGCACAAGAGTCTCGAACATGCGAACGCGCTGATCGATGCGGCGCGCTTCGCCGAGGCCATTCCCCATTTGCGGCGTTGCCTCGACGTGCTGCAGACGAGTCGCGACGAACCCGCCGCGCGGCGCGCCCAGTTCGACGCCTACCGGCTGCTCGGCATGAGCCTGCGCAGCGTGCACGGCTGGCTGTACGCAGAAGCCACGGCCTGCTACGCGGCGGCGCTCGAAGTCGGGGAAGGGATCTGCGAGCCTGGCGAAATCGCGGCGATCCAGTTCGGCGTCTGGACCACCCAGTTGACGACGCTCCAGCTCAAGCAGGCGCGCGCGAGCGCACAGGAGATGCTGCAGCGCGCCCAGAACAGCGGCAACCGGGTGTCGCTCGACGAAGCGCACGTCGCCATGGCCAACACGCTCTACTGGCTGGGCGACAGCGAAGAAGCCCTCGCCTGCCTCGCGCGCGGCAGTCTGCTCGGCGTGACGCGCGACGATGTGCGCACGGGTTCGCAGGGCATCGATCTGGCGAGCCTCGCGTTGACGTTCGAGGGGCTGGCCGCCTACCAGATCGGCGAGTTCGGGCAGGCCCGGCGCGCGATGGACATGCTGATCCTGCGCGCGAGCGAGCCGGGCGCGCACGCATTGGCGCACGTGCTCAACCTGCAGGGCGCCGCGTGGCTGGCCAGCCTTTTCGACGATCAGCGGCGCGGGCCGCTCGCGAGCGAACTCGAGTCGGTGTCGATCGCCAACGGCTTCCCGTTCTATCGCGGCATGGGCCAGATCTTCCGCAGCGCCGAACTCAGCGCGCAAGGCCTGAACGCAGAAGCCGAGGCCGTGATGCTCGACGGCTACGACAACCACATGGTCTGCAACGGCGGCGCGCTGTTCCATTCCTTCAAGATGTGGCAGCACGGCGAACTGCTGCTGCGATCCGGCCGCGCGAAGCAATGCGAAACGATGCTGGCCGCCGCGGTCGACGAAACCCTCGCGCGCCAGGAGCGCGCCCACCTTGGCGAGCTGCTGGTCACCCGCGCGCGGGCGCAGTGGGCACTCGGCGATCTGACGTCTGCCGAGCAGGGATTGCGCACCGCCCTTTCGACGGCGCTCGCGTTCGGTTCGGTGCCCGCGCGCGTGGAGGCCGCGCGCTATCTCGCCGACCTCCTGCGCGCCACGGGTCGCACGAGCGAAGCGATCGACACGCTCGCCCGCGCGTTGCGGGATCAAGCGGCCGATTCCACCCGCCGCATCGCGGACGCTATCGCGTTGCTGGCCGAACTGCGCCACGAAGCTTCGGGACCGGCCGCAGGCCGTTGAGTCGAGCCACTTCGCCACGCAAAACCCCACGCCACGCCGGAACTGGACGAAATCGTCCAGTTCCGGCGATTTCCGCGGTCGAATTCGTCCTGCGCCGCCCTCTCACGCACCGACGTAACCCGTCATCACGGGGCTGCGTATAGCTGGCACGATCGTTGCTGCCTGTCGAATATTTGGGACCGGAAAGAAAGCCAACACGCGCATCAAATCACGCCGGGGTGGCGCTGTAGAGCGCAAAGCGCAGTACGCGTGGATGGCGAATATATTCGACGGCAAGGCAGAATAATGATAATTGCAATTGAACAGGAAACACCGCAGCGTCCGCAGTCCGCCAGTCAGACTACGAAGCGTGCGACCACACGCGAGGACGCGAAAACCGGGGCACAGGCCGTCAGTCCATATACGGCGAAAAATCTCGACGGCGCCATCACGCACCTCGAAATCGCCATCGGCGTCGACGGCAACATCGCCGTGTTCGGCCGGCGCTACTGGCTCGATCGCGTCCAGCGCATTGCGTCCACGCCGGAGATCATGCCCGCCCAGGCCCGGCGGCTTCGGCACCTGCTGGACCAGCTCGAGGCCGCATGAGCGCCCGACACCCCGTGACGAAGGCGCCGGTCAGTGCGCAGGTCCGAAGAAGGCCTGCGCACCTTCCGATGGCGTCAGTCCGGCGGCGAAATAGCCTTCGAGGCGCTCGGCCTTGGCGTCGTCGAGCAAAAACGGCGGACGCACGAGCCCTTGCGCAATGGCGTGGTCGTACCACCGGCTCATCCACTCGCGCAGTCTGGTTTCATAGGGGGACGGCAATTCGTCTGGCGCGATCTCTTCCATGCGCAATCTCCGCTCGCGGCCTGCCTGCCGCTATATTCTTGTCGCTACACGTGCTGCGCCCATCGAAGGACGCAGGATTTCGGGGGGAAACACTTGCCATCCCCGGTCGGGATGGCGGAAGAAAAACAGCGCGCGCGGTCCGTCCGCTGTCTGCGCCTCGATGAACACGCTCGCGATCCGCCCGGACGGCGCACGATGCACCGTCACGACCCGCACTGTCTGCCTGCTGGTGGGATTCAGCCACTTCACGACCGCTGCCCCTAACGACTGCCGCACCGCCATCGCCGCCCCCCACGCTTTAGGTGAAATCATCGTAGACAGCCGTTAAACCGGCCGCCATCGGGACGGGTAGATAGTTCCCTCGGGATTGTCTGGTTCGCTTGTCAGGATTTCCTTCTCTTCACGCATGGCCGAGCGTCACTCGCCGACCAGGCCATGCCGGATCGCATAGCGGATCACCTCCGCGTTATTGGCGAGCCCGAGCTTTTGCATCAGCCGCATCTTGTGCGTGCTGATCGTCTTGGCGCTGAGCGCGCACGCATCGGCGATATCGTTGATGCTCTTGCCCGACGCGAGCATCTGCAGCACCTGGAACTCGCGGTCCGAGAGCACCTCGTGCGGGGGCACGTCGCCAGAATGCTTCTCGAACACCATGGCGTCGACGAGTTTCGGGTCGATGAAGCGCCCGCCGTCCGCGAGCTTGCGAATCGCGGCCAGCAGCACTTCGGGATCGCTGTCCTTCGTCACGTAGCCTGTCGCGCCGGCCCGCAGCGCGCGCGACGCCACCTGGGCTTCGTTGTGGATGCTGAGCACGAGCACCGGCAACGCGGGTTCCTCGGCGCGCACGCGGCGGATCAGATCGACGCCGCTGATGCCCGGCATCGTCATGTCCAGCAGCAGGAGGTCGACTTCGCAGGTCCTCAGTTTTTCGATCACCTCCGAACCCTGCCCGGCCTCCGCCGTCACGACCATGTCGGCCGTCGTCGCAAGGATCTGCTTGAGTCCGCCACGCACGATGGCATGGTCATCGGCGATGAGTATTCTGATCATGGGGGTCTTCAAGCGGAACGTGGATCGAAATCGTGGTGCCCGACGCAATGCCGATGGTCAGGTCCTTGCAGGGCTGACTGTCGATGCTCAACGTACCACCAATCAGCCTCGCGCGCTCTGCCATGCCAAGCAGACCGTAAGCGTACCTGGCATACGCGGCGGCCACGTCGAAGCCGCGGCCGTCGTCGCGCACACGCAAGTCGAGCGAGCCGGGCCCCGCGGTGAGCGTGACCTCGACGCGCTGCGCCGCCGCGTGGCGCGCGACGTTCGTCAGCGCCGCCTCGACGATCCGGAACAGCGCCGTGGCCTGCATGTCCGACAAGGCGGGCTCGGCGCTTGCCATGTGCAGCTCGCACGGGATGACGTTGTGCCGGCTCCATTGACTGGTCAGCCATTCGAGCGCCGACACGAGGCCGAAGTTCAGCGCAGCGGGCCGCAGGTGGCTCGCCACGTTGCGGACCATCCAGATCGTGCCTTCGACCAGCTCGCGCATGTCGTCGGCCCGGCCGACGGCCTCGGGGTCGTCGGTGAGCCGCATCCGCAGCAGCGAGACATCCATTTTCAGCGCGGTCAGCAACTGCCCCAGTTCGTCCTGTATCTCCAGCGCGCTGCGCTTGCGCTCGTCTTCGCGAATCCCCTCCAGATAGGCCGACAAGGCCCGCTGCTGCTCGCGCGAGCGCACGAGTTCGTCTTCCACGCGCTTGCGGCCGGAAATATCGTGCAGGCCCACGTAAATGGCCGGGGCGCCGTCGTAGTTCGACAGCCGTGCCGTCGCCATGGCCCAGAACTGCGTGCCGTCCGGCCGGCGCAGCTTCACCTCCGCGTCGCCGAAGCTGCCTTGCGCCGCGAGACAGCGCACGAGTCTTTCGCGCTCCAGCGGATCGACGTAGAAGTCGACGATATTGACGTTCGCGCACGCCGCTTCATCGAGGCGCAGCAGTTCGCGAAACTGCGCGTTGGCATAGAGCAGATCGCCGTCGGGCATCGAGGTGATGCCCATGGCCACCGGGCCCGATTCGACGATCGCGCGAAAACGCGTTTCGCACGCATTGAGGCCGCGCTGCTGCAGGGCGAGTTGCCGGTGGGCCGAGCGCAGCGCGAGGTGCGTGCGGACCCTGGCCATCAGCTCCTCGACCTGCACGGGCTTGCGCACATGGTCGGCCGCGCCGGCGCTGAGGCCATCGGCCAGGTCGCGATGATCGCCTGCCGGCATCATCAGCACCACGGGAATATCGCGCGTGCGCGCGTCCGACTTCAGGCTGCGGCACGTGGCCAGGGCGCCGACGCTCGCGGCCTCCGAATCGAGCAGAATCAGTTCGGGCTGGGACACGCACGAACGCTCCAGGACCTCGAGGCCGCTGTTCGCGGCGAGCACCTCGAAGCCCTCCCATACGAGGTGGTCGGCGATCAAACGGGTCTCGTTTGGCGTACCGCCTGCGACCAGTATCGTGCAGGCGTTCGTTGTCGCGGCCTGCGAGTCAATCATCTTGCCCACGGTTGCTCCGGCCCTGGTTACTTTGTTTTGTCCTCGTCGCCAAAGCCATGGCCCTTCGGCAACCCTTTATCACGTATGCAGGTAAGACGGATTCCGCGCCCCGTTAGCCCTCCATGCTCCAGGTGCCCTACGTTGCGAACGAATGCCTCGCGGAAATTTCCGCACGGTCGATCAGTTCGTCGAGACTGCGTGCGAGTTCGCCAAGTGCCCGCAACGCGTACAGATCGAGTTTGTCGGCATGATTGCGGCGCAAGTCTTTCATGCTTTCCTGCAAGCGCCGGATCGTGCCCGCGCGGCTGTCCGGCAGCGGCCAGCAGTGCATCAGATAAGCCAGCGGCGTGAGATTGCGGGATTCGCACCACGTATCGAACAGGCGCATGCAGATCGAGTTCACGTCCTGCACGCGCGCCTTACGGTCGCCCCACTCGGAAATCATCGCGCGTCGCCTCTGCAGCTTCGAAATTTTGCTGACGTCATGATGAGCCCGCCAATGTTCGCGTGCAGTCGTCTTCGACTGCAAACGGTAAAGGGGAATCCTGAATTTCGTGTCAGGAAATCCTGAATGGCGGACTTCGACCGGCAATCGCGCCCTTGAAGGTCCGCCGCGCATTACGCGCCTCGCCCGAAGTAAAGCGGATTGTCGGCGAGATTACGTCGCGTTATGCTGCGCGCGACTGCCCCTTCGGTTCCACACAATGCCGCGCCCGGCATCCGCTGATTTCGTATGAACAGAAGACAGATGATCGCGCAATGCGTCGGTATAGGCGCGAGCCTGATAACGATGCGGGCGACCATGGCGTTGCCGGTCAGCCGCCCGCCAGCAAGCGTCGTATTTTTAAATCCCGGCGAAAGCGTGGAACACGATACGGGCCAGCACTGGCAACTCGTCTCGCGCTTCATGGCCGCGACTGCCAGACGTTTCGGCATGCAGCTGGAAGTGCTTTACGCGGAGCGCGATCATCTGCTGATGCTGCGCCAGGCCGACGCGGTGGCGGCGCGTGCGGCGGCGCCCGACTATGTGGTGATCGTCAACGAAAAGATGGCCGCGCCCCAGATGCTGCAAACGCTGGCGCGCTCGCCCGCCAAAGTGCTGTTGATCCACAACGATCTGACCGAAGCCCAGCGCGCCCAGACCGGCAACGAGCGCGACCGGATCGCGAACTGGATCGGCACCGTCACCGCCGATGCCGGGCGCGGCAGCTTCCGGCTCATGGATTACCTGATCCGTTTGAACGGCAGCGGGCCCGCCCGCGTGATCGGCATTACCGGCGACCCGGCCACGCCGGTCTCTGCCGAGCGCGCCGCCGGGGTGCAGGCCGCGCTGGCGCGCCGGCCGCAGGACCGCATCGACCAGCTCGTCTACGGCGACTGGAGCTTTTCCGACGGCCGCGACAAGGCGCGCGTGCTGCTCTCGCGCTATCCGGACGCCAATATCCTTTGGGCTGCCAACGATACGATGACGCTTGGCGCACTGAGTGCGGTGCAGGAACGGCATCTGTCCACCATCGTCGGCGGGCTCGGGGCACTGCCCGAAGCCGTGGCTTCCGTCATTCGCGGCGAGCTGGCCGCGATCGTTGCCGGCGACCAGTTCATCGGCGCCTGCGCGATGGTCCTCATTCACGACTACCATTACGGCGCGGACTTTGCGCAAGTGGGCGGACCGCGTCAGCGGCTCGACTACCTGAAGGTGCTCGACAGCAGCGACGCCAGGCGCTACGCCGAGATTGCCTTTCAAGGCCGCACTTCCCCCGACTTCAGCGGCTTCTCGCGCGTGCAAAGCCGGCATGCCGGCGCCTACACGTTCGATCTCGACACCCTGCTCAATTCCGCTTCAAAGGCCGCGTGATGCTGCAAACCTTTTTGCGTGCGCGCTTCCCACGCAGCCTGCACGCGCAGCTCATGCTCTCGCTGCTGGTGCTCTGTACCCTGGTGGCGGGCACGTCGGCGTTCTTCCTGCTCGAGCATGCACGCGAACGCCGGATCGCGGAACTCGACGAACGTGCGAACCGCATTGCCGATCTCCTCAGCCAGTCGCTCGCGCAGCCGCTCTGGAATGTCGATCGCGACGCGATCGCGCGGCAACTGAATGTGCTCAAACCGAATCCGGAGGTGGTGAGCTTCACCGTGACCGCGACCAACTATGGTGTGCTCGCCGACGCGAGCAACGCGCCGCTGCCCGCCCCGCAGGCGCGCGTGGTCCGCGTGCGGCCGATAGAATTCACGCCACCCGGCAACGCGCCGCCTGAAAAGATCGGCGAGGTCCGCGTGGTCCTGACGAGGGCCGCCGCCGACCGCGGTTTCGAGGCCGCGCGCGCGGCCGTGCTGGGAACCCTCGCGCTCGTGCTCGCCGTGGTGTACGTCACGACCTTTCTGCTCATCAAACACCTCGTGCGCGAGCCGATCCGGCGCCTGGAGAAAATGGTCGACCGCATCGCGTCAGGCGATCTGGACAGCCGCTGCGCGATCGAATCCAGCGTCGAGCTGGGCCGGCTCGCCGAGCGCGTCAACGTGATGGCGGAGCGGCTGCGCGACTCGACAGCATCGCTCAGGGAGAGCGAGCGCAAGTACCGGAGCATCATCGAGAATTCGCTCGAAGGATTCTTCGTCCTCGATCGCCACGGCAAGCTCTGCGACGCCAATCCCGCGATGGCCCAGTTGCTCGGCTACCGCGACGTTCAGGGCATGATGACGGCGCCAGGCGACGACGCGAGCGCAGTTCATGCCAAGCCACAGCCGTTTTCCAGCGGGAAAACGGCCCAACTCTTCGCGATGCTGCAACTGACCGGCAAGATCGCAGGGCTGGAAATCGAACTGACTCGCGCCGACGGCAGCGCGGTCTGGTGTCAGCTCAACGCCCGCGGTATACGCTACGACGGCGCGGGACCGCAGTGCCTCGAAGGACAGTTGACCGATATCTCGGGCCGCAAGCAGGCGATGGAGATCCTGACCCGCCATCGCGATCAGCTCGAGGAGGAAGTGCGCGAACGCACGCGAACCGAGCAGCTGCTTCGGCATTCACGCGAACAGTTGCGCCAGCTTTCGTCCCACCAGGAATCGATCCGCGAAGAAGAGCGGCGCCAGATCGCCATGACGATCCACGACGAACTGGGCCAGTTGCTCACCGCGATCAAGATCAATGTGTCCCTGCTCGAGCTCGCGCTGAGCCAGGGCGCCGAGTGGCAACAAAAGGTCGGCGATATCGGCGGGCTGGCTGAACGCACCATCGACATCGTACGCAACGTCGCGAGCCACCTGCGGCCGGCCGCGCTCAATTTCGGCCTTCTTTCGGCGCTCGAATGGCTGGTTCAGGACTTCACCCGGCACAACGCAACGGGCTGCACGTTCCGGCTCGAAGGCCGCGAACCGTCATTGAGCGACGACCGCGCGACGGCCGTGTTCCGCATCGTCCAGGAGGCGCTCACCAACATCAGCCGGCACGCGCAGGCCTCGCATGCGGAGGTCGTCCTGCGCTGCATCCATAGCCATTTCGAACTCGAGGTCCATGACGACGGCAACGGATTCGACGTGGCGAAAGCGATCCGTGGCAATTCGTATGGACTGCAGGGCATGCAGGAACGCGCACGGATGATCGGCGCGCAGTTTCATATCGGAAGCCGGGACGGCCCGGGATCGACGGTGCGCATCGTCTTCAACGAGACGACGGAAAGCGTCCATCGGGCTCTGCCCGCCGACAACGAACTCCGCTAGTTATGCGTCATCCGCCTGGCGCTGTTCGAGCGCGCGCAGCATCTCGTTGGTCTTGTCGAGAAACGCGGCGTGGTAGGCACCAGGCAGCGTGACGTCGTCCATGACCGACATGACGTCTTCCAGCACCTGCCTGAGCGACCCATGGATCTCGCCGCATTGCGCCGGCGTCAGTTTCGGCAACGCCAACTCGATGAACTTCTGCATGACGAGCGACCTCGCCGCGAGATGCGAAATCTTGATGGTCGTTTCCGCCACTTGTGACTTGAGCACGTCCAGCACGTCTTTGCTATTCGTCATGATCACGCGTGCTCCGGGGTCATAAGGTGGGTACGCATTCGCCTCTCTCGCTCGTCTGCATCATGACCGGAATAACGGCACGGGTACGACACGGCTACATGCGATTAAGCCGTAACCTGGCGCGCGGGTTTGCTGAATTTAGCGTCAGGAAATCCTGATTTGCACGCCCGGCCTCATGTTCCGGCGCCCGGCGTCGGCTGCGCGAGCCGCCACGCGAGATTGGCGCGAGCCGCCGCCTCGCAATGCGAATGAAAGTAATCGGTCAGGTAGATGCGCGGCCGCGCAAGCAGGGCTTCCAGCATCCGCCGCTCGTGCATGGCGTACGCGTGGTCGTCCAGGTCCGGGCGTTCGGCTCTCAGGCGCAGGCCGTTGTCCTGAAACTGGCGGCGCGGCGCGCCGAGCGAGGCGAGATCGATGTCGCACGCGAAGCGCGCATCCAGCTCATCCGGCGCGCGCGTATGCCGGGTCGCGAGTATCGCTTCGCAAATGCGCTCGCAAGCCGCGATGCGATCGTCCGCGCAGCGCCGCAGCCACTGCGCGCTGCGCTCCTCGTTGTCCTGGGCACCCGGCACATAGATCACGTCGTGGCACCACAGCGCAAGCTCCACGAGATCGCCATGCGCAATGGCCTCGCGCGCCCGATCGAAATCGCGCAGGCAGCGGCGCACGTGGCGCAGCGTGTGGTAGTGCCGCCCCGGCTCGCCATAACGGCGCGCGAGATCGGCGTAGACGGCCTCGGCGCGCGCGCCCCCGCTGCGCGACCATAGCTCGACGAAGCGTCCCTGCGTGCGGTTCACCCCTGCTCCTTTGCGCGCTGCGCGCTGCTCAGAGAAATTCCTCGCGAATGTCGATGGTCGAGCGCTGGCCGATATCCGCGTAGTGCCGCGCGAGCCACGCATCCGCTTCCTTGCGGCCGTTGTCGCGCAGCTCGCAGAGGAAATCCCAATCCGCGTTGTACTTGCTCGACACGCTGAGCGCGCACATGGCGGCGTCGGAGCGGATCGAATGAATCAGCATTTCCTTCATCTCGTCGCGAGCGAGCTTGCCGTGCTGGATCAACTCGGTGACGAACGCAATCGCGCGCATTTCGCGCATGAGCGATGAGTTGAAACTGATCTCGTTGATGCGATTCAGAATCTCCGCCGCCGTGACCGGCACGCCGGGTCGCACGAGCGGGTTGATGTGGACGATCACCACGTCGCGCGTCTGGCAGTGATAGATCAGCGGATAGATGGCCGGGTTGCCCATATAACCGCCGTCCCAGTAGTGCTGGCCGGCGATCGTGACCGCATGGAACAGCGTCGGCACACATGCGGAGGCGAGCACGGCGTCCGCGCAGATGTCCTCGCCGGTGAAGAGGCGTATCTTGCCCGTCTCCACGTTGGTCGCGCACAGGTACAGCAGAATGGGGCACGCCTTGCGCAGCGCGGCGAAGTCGACCTGGCTTTCGAGCACCTGGCGCAGCGGGTTCACGTTGCCCGGATTGAACTGATAGGGCGAGAACACGCGCAGCATGATGTCGGCCACCGCATAGAGCGGCGAATGATCTAGCCCAAAGCTGTGCGAGCCCTTCAGCCACGGCACCCAGCGCAGCGGGTTGTGGCGCTCGGCCGACTCGGCCACCGCTTCCCAGAAGTCGTGCAGCGCCTGGCGCGCGCCACCCACGCCTCCCTGTAACAGCCCGTACGCGAGCACCGCGCCGTTCATCGCGCCGGCGCTGGTCGCGCTCACGCCTTCGATCGCGAGCCTTTCGTCTTCGAGCAGGCGGTCGAGCACGCCCCATGTGAACGCGCCGTGCATCCCGCCGCCCTGCAATGCGAGCGCGATCTGCCTGGGCGCCGCGGGGTCGTGATCGCTTTTCTGGCGTCTTGTTCGCTTCGTTGCCATGGGTCGCCTCCTCGGGCGGTACGCTCATCCACGTACGTCATCGATCGCTCACGCATCGCTCGAGACGAGCGCATCCAGCAATGTCTTCGCTTCGCGCAGGTCGGCGGTGTCGAAACCCTCCGTGAACGTGTCGAGGACTTCGGACAGTACCTGCCTCGCCTCGTCTGCCCGGCCTGCGCGCTGCCAGAGCCCCGCCAGACTCGACGCCGCGCGCAGCGCCAGCGACCTCGCGCCCTGCGCGCGGGCCACGGCAATCGCCTCGAGAAAGCACGCCTGTGCCTCTTCGCTCGACGCACCTTGCAGCATGGCCCCCTTGAGCCGATGCAATTCGGCCTCGTAGAAACGCTCGCCGGTTGTGTCCACGACCGCCATGGCTTGCTCCAGCGTGCGCAGGCCGCCTTCCACGTCGCCGGCCCTGCCCTGGCAGTCGGCCAGCAAGCCCAGAAAGTACGAGCGGTGTTCCTCGCCGCCAGCGGACTGTTCGGCGTGCAAGCCTTCGCGCAACTGGACGATGCCTTCCTGCAGGCTGCCCGGTTCGATGCGCGCCCAGCCCGACAAAATGCTTCCCCACGCGAGCCAGTATGGCAAGCCGTGTTCGTTCGCGACGGCGAGGGCCGCTTCGGCGCGTTCCCGCACCAGCGGCGCCTCGCGCCGAAACTGATGCAGCTCGGCCACGTAAGCGAGTGTGAATGCGAGCGTCGGCCCGTAGGCGAGCTTGCGCGCGAGCGCAAGCGCCTCCATGCTGCGCGCGTGCGCCTGATCGGGATAGCCTTGCAGCCAGCGGATCAAGGCCAGAAAATTCAACGCCCGGCTGCCGGGATCCACGCCATGCGCGAACACATGGGCCTGATGGCGCTCGGGATCGTAGAGGGCGAGCGCCTGTTCCAGGTGCGCAGCGGCCGCGTCCAGTTCGCCCTGCAGGAAGAGGCACGCGCCGAGTGCGCCGTGGGCCTCCAGCAGCCAGTCGAGGTCGCCGGCATGCTCCGCCATGCGCAGCATGCGCTCGCCCAGTTCGCGCGCCACCGCGTAATTCGCGCGCGTCATGTTATGGATTCTCAACCCGAGCAGCGCCGCAAAGAGCTGCGGCGTCTCGCCGAGCTGCTCGCCCAGCTGCCGCGCGCGCGTGTAGGTCGCCGCGACCTCGGGCGCGCCGTAGCCGCGCACGTTCATCAAGGCCGGCCCCAGCGCGAGCAGCAAGGTCAGCTCGCGGGACGCGCGCACGGGCGTATCGGGCAAGCGCTCGAGCAACCCCAGGGCGGCGCCGAGGTGATGCATCGCGTCGGGGTCGGCGGCATGCCTGAGCGCCTGCTGCCCCGCGCGATGCAGGTATTCCACCGCCTTCGGAATATTGCCGCTCAGGCTGTAGTGATGCGCCAGTTCGCTGCAGTAGTCCGCGATACGCGTGGGAAACAGCGTCTCGATCGCCTTCGCGGTGCGCTCGTGCAACGCGCTGCGACGTTCCGTGAGCAGCGAATGGCCCGCCACTTCCTGCGTCAGCGCGTGCTTGAACGAGTATTCGACCTCCGGGTAAGCCGGCCGCTCGTAAATGAACTCCGAGGCTTCGAGGTGCGCGAGCAGCCCGCGCAGATCGTCGTCGGTGCGCGCGAGCTGTCCGCCGCAAATACGCTGCATCAGGCTGAACGGAAAGTCCTTGCCGATTACCGCGAGCGTTTGCAGCAGCTCTTTCTGCGCTAGCGGTAGCCGGTCGATACGCGCGGCGAGCACGCCCTGCACCGTGGTCGGGATGTGCAGCGCGGCCGGCGTCCGCTCGATCCGGTAGCGCCCCGGCTCGCCGAGCAGCGAGCGCTCCTCCGCGAGCGTCTGCACCACCTCCTCCATGAAGAACGGATTGCCCTCCGTCTTTTCAAGGATGCGCTGCTTGAGGGGCAGGAGCGAGGCATCGTCGCCGAGCAGGACCGTCAGGAGTCCCTGGGCTTCGCCCGGCCCGAGCGCTTCGAGCCGGAGCTGGCTGGAATCCCATGCCGGCCGGTACTCCGGCCGGAAGTTCACGAGCAGCAGGATGCGGGTGGCCGGCACGCGCTCGACGAGATAGACGAGGAACGCCTCGGTCTCACGGTCCAGCCATTGCAGGTCTTCGAACAGCAACTCGACGGGCTGGCTCTGGCTCTCGCGCGTGAGAAGCTGCGTGATGGCGTCGAAGGTCCGGTCGCGGCGAATCTTCGGGTCCATGTCCGCCAGCGCCGGAGCCGATTCCCCGGTGCCGAGCAGATACAGCAGGTAAGGCACGAGATCCTCGAAACTGCGCTCGAGCGTCAACACCTTGCCGACGACCTTTTCGCGGCAACGCCGCTCATCGTCGCGCGCGGTGATCTGGAAATAGCTCTTCAGAAGCTCGATCAGCGGCAGATTGGCGAATGCCTTGCCGTGCGAGACCGAAAACGTTTCCAGCACGAGGCACCCTCGGCGGGAACGCTCCTTGAATTCGTGAAAGAGCCGCGACTTGCCGACACCGGCTTCGCCGACCACGCCGACGACCTGTCCCCGCCCCGCCCGCGCCGTTTCGAGCGCCCGGGTCAGGTGCGCCATTTCCGTCTCGCGCCCGACGAAGCGCGCGAGGCCGCGATGTGCAGCCAGTTGCAGCCGCGTGCGCAGCGCGCCCGGGCCCAGCACCTCGTACACGGGCAGCGGCTCGGGCACGCCCTTGACCTGGGCTGCTCCCAGCGCCTTGAACTCGAAGTAGCCTTCGGCGAGCTTGTGAGTCGATTCGCTCACCAGGATCGACGTGGGCGTGGCGATGCTCTCCATGCGCGACGCAATGTGGATCGTGTGGCCAACCGGGTCGTAATCGGTGTGCAGATCGTCGGTACGGATCGAGCGCACGACGACCTCGCCGGTGTGCACACCCACGCGGATCTGCAGCGGAATGCCTTTCTCCAGCCGGATGCGGTCGCCATGCCGGCGCATGGCCTGCTGCATCCGCAAGGCCGCGAACAGCGCGCGTTGCGGATGGTCTTCGTGGGCGATCGGCGCGCCAAACAGTGCGAGGATGCCGTCGCCCAGCGATTTGGCGACGTAGCCCTCGTAGTAGTGGACGGCTTCCATCATCAATGCGACGACGGGTTCGATCAGGTGGTGGGCCTCTTCCGGGTCGAGGCCGTGGATCACGGCCGTCGAGCCGGCCATGTCCGCGAACAGCGCCGTGACGGTCTTGCGCTCGCCCGCGGTCTCGCCTCTCGCCTCCATGGCGACGTGCTCGGCACGGATACGCTCGGCGAGGTGATGCGGGGTGTAATGAATCGGCGCAGGCGGCGCTTCCGCCGTGGATCGCGCCGACTCCGGCGCCGCGCCGAGTGGCGCCCCGCACTCGTTGCAGAATCGGGCGGCGCCGGCGGCCTCGTGCCCGCAACGCGGACACGTGCGCGTGAGCGGGGTCCCGCATGCTTCGCAGAATCTGGCCTGGTTGAGATTCTCGAATCCGCAGTTTGTGCAGCGCATACCACCTCGTCGCGGCCAGGGACCAACATGGGCTCATTATGCGCCGCATGCCCTGCGGCAACAGCCCCGATATTCATCTGGCATCACGTTGGTGACATCGATGCAAACGTATACTCCCTGCCAGTATTCACCTATACTGCCCCACAGTATCCTCAATCGATGCCGTCATGCCTCATTCCCCCGAAGAAAAGAAGCGCGTGCTGACACGCGTGCGCAAAGTTCGCGGCCAGCTGGACGCGCTCGAGCGCGCGCTGGAGGAAGGCGCGGACTGCGCGCCCGTGCTCCAGCAACTGGCGGCGATTCGCGGCGCGATCAACGGCGTGATGGCCGGTGTGCTCGAAAGCCACCTGCGCGAAGAATTCACCCACCTTGCGGGATCAGCGGACTCCCCGGGATCGATCGACGATGTCGTGACCCTCGTTCGAACCTATTTACGCTAGCTCACCGCGGGATTTCCCGCGCCGATCTGGCCGAACCCCATTCTTTACAGGACTACTATGAAATCGCGTGCTGCAGTTGCGTTTGCGCCGGGCAAGCCCCTCGAGATCGTCGAGATCGACGTCGAACCGCCCCGCAAGGGCGAGGTGCTGGTCAAGATCACGCATACCGGCGTTTGTCATACGGATGCCTTCACACTCTCCGGCGACGACCCCGAAGGCCTCTTCCCCGTCGTGCTCGGCCACGAGGGCGCCGGAATCGTCGTGGAAGTGGGTGAAGGCGTGACCAGCGTAAAGCCCGGCGATCACGTGATCCCGCTCTACACGGCCGAATGCGGCGAGTGCCTGTTCTGCAAGAGCGGCAAGACCAATCTGTGCGTGTCCGTGCGCGCGACCCAGGGCAAGGGCGTGATGCCCGACGGCACGAGCCGCTTCAGCTACAACGGTCAGCCCCTGTATCACTACATGGGCTGCTCCACCTTCAGCGAGTACACCGTGGTGGCCGAAGTCTCGCTCGCGAAGATCAACCCGCAAGCCAATCCCGAGCAGGTGTGCCTGCTCGGCTGCGGCGTGACCACGGGTCTGGGCGCGGTGAAGAACACCGCCAAGGTGCAGGAAGGCGATACCGTCGCCGTGTTTGGCCTCGGCGGCATCGGACTGGCTGTGATCCAGGGCGCGAAGCTCGCCAAGGCCGGCCGCATCATCGCCATCGACACCAATCCGGGCAAGTTCGATCTGGCGCGCGCCTTTGGCGCCACCGACTGCGTGAACCCCAAGGATCACGAGAAGCCCATTCAGCAGGTGATCGTCGACATGACGGGCTGGGGCGTGGACCACAGCTTCGAATGTATCGGCAACGTCAACGTGATGCGTGCGGCGCTCGAATGCGCGCACCGTGGCTGGGGCCAGTCGGTCGTGATCGGCGTGGCCGGCGCGGGACAGGAAATCTCCACGCGCCCGTTCCAGCTCGTGACCGGCCGCCGCTGGCTGGGCACGGCCTTCGGCGGCGTGAAGGGCCGCTCGCAATTGCCGGGCATGGTCGAAGACGCGATGGAGGGCAAGATCCAGCTCGCGCCGTTCGTCACCCACACGATGCCGCTCACGGGCATCAACGATGCCTTCGACCTGATGCACGAGGGCAAATCGATCCGCAGCGTCGTTCACTACTGACACTGAACTGACACAGAACGAAGGAGAGAGACCATGGCCTCAGCCATTCACCCCACCGTTGACCGCGGCATCCAGAAAGGCGCCGAAAACTTCGCGGGCGGCACGCTGCGCTGCCAGTGCGCGCAAGATCCGGTCGAAGTGCGCATCGACTCGCAGGTCCTGTTCAACCACGCCTGCGGATGCACCCAGTGCTGGAAGCCCGCGGGCGCGCTGTTTTCCGTCGTGGGCGTCGTGCCGCGCGACAAGGTGACGGTCACGGCGCACGGTGAAAAGCTGAAGGTCGTGGACGACAAAGCCACGATCCTGCGTCACGCCTGCACGGCCTGCGGTACGCACCTGTATGGCCGCATCGAGAAGAAGGATCACGCGTTCTACGGCCTCGATTTCATTCACACGGAGTTGTCGAAAGACGCGGGCTGGGACGGCCCCGGCTTCGCGGCCTTCGTCTCCTCGATCATCGAGAGCGGCACGCCGCCTGCGGCCATGGCCGACGTGCGCCAGACGCTGCGCGACAAGGGCCTCGAGCCGTACGACTGCCTGAGCCCCGCGCTCATGGATATCCTTGCCACCCAGGCCGCCAAGGCCAAAGGCACTTACCGGGAGGCCTGAAACGCTTATGGAGCGCATTGAACGACACGTCAGCCACGGCGGCAGCCAGGAGGTCTGGAAGCACGCCTCTTCCACCGTTGGCGGCGACATGAAGTTTGGCATCTATCTGCCCGAGGCCGCGCTGCGCGGGCAGAAATGCCCCGTGCTGTACTGGCTTTCGGGCCTGACCTGCACCGAGCAGAATTTCATCACCAAGGCGGGCGTGCAACGCTACGCGGCGGAGCACGGGATCATCGTCGTCGCGCCGGACACCAGTCCGCGTGGCAGCGATGTGCCCGATTCGCCCGACTACGATCTCGGCCAGGGCGCGGGCTTCTACGTGAACGCCACGCGGGAACCGTGGGCGAAGCAGTTCCGCATGTACGACTACGTGGTTTCCGAGTTGCCCGCCGTCGTCGAGGCCGGGTTTGCCGCGAGCGACGCGCGCTCGATCAGCGGGCATTCGATGGGCGGGCACGGCGCGCTGGTCGTTGCGCTGCGCAATCCGGGCCGCTATCGCAGCGTCTCCGCGTTCTCGCCGATCGTCGCGCCGAGCCAGGTGCCGTGGGGCGAGAAGGCGCTCACCGCCTACCTCGGCGACGATCGCGAGGCGTGGAAGCAGTATGACGCCGTAGAGCTGGTCGGCAGCGCGAGCGAACGCCTGCCGCTACTCGTCGAACAAGGCGGCGGCGACGAATTCCTCAATACCCAGCTACGGCCGGAACTGCTGCAGGCGGCCAGCGCCAAGGCGGGACAAGCGCTGACGCTCAACGTGCGCGAAGGCTACGACCACAGCTATTACTTCATCGCCAGCTTTATCGGCGAGCATATGGCCTTTCACGCCAAAGCGCTGGCTTGAAACGCGCCGCGCGCCCGTTCGCTGGTTTCGGCGCACGGGCGCATTTTCTGGTGTCGTTCATGGGCGAGGCGCCGAGGCCGCGTCTACGCATAACCCAAAGTCATGCGACCGGGAAAATAAAGCGCATTGACGCTGTACTCCCCATCCTCCAATACTCAACGGCAACACATCATAAAAGCCATGCCAGGAGAATGAGGATGACGAGCGCCCCGCTTTTCGATGCGGCACGCAGCACGATCGAGCCGACCAGCAAAGACGCGATTCTGCGCGACGTCCGGGCCTGGCGGCTCGCGCGCGTGCAGGAACAACTGCGCAAGCAAAATGTGCCCGCGATCCTGCTATATGACCCGGTAAACATTCGCTACGCGACCGACACTTCCAACATGCAGGTATGGGCCGGCCGCAATCCCGCGCGCTACGTCATGGTCTTCGCGGACGGTCGCGTCGTCGCCTGGGAATTTCACAGCAGCGAACACGTCTGGGACGGCCTGGACCTCGATGTCGAATTGCGCGGCGCGCTCAGTTGGACGTTTTTCAACGCAGGCCACGAGGCGGAGCGCCGCGCGCAGGCGTGGGGCGCCGAGATCGTCGACGTATTGGGCCAGCACGCACCCGGTGAAACTGTGCTCGCAGTCGACCGGCTCGACCCGTTCGGCGCAGCCTGCCTGGAAAAGCACGGCATTTCGCTACTCGACGGACAAGCCCTGATGGAGACGGCCCGTTTGATCAAGTCGTCCGGCGAACTCGTGTTGATCGGCGAATCGCTGCGCACCTGCGAAATGGGCATCGAGCGCATGAAACGCGAGCTTCGCCCTGGAATGACCGAGAACGACCTGTGGGCGAATCTCCATTACGAGAATATCCGCCACGGCGGCGAGTGGATCGAGACCCGGCTGCTCGCCTCCGGGGACCGCACGAACCCGTGGATGCACGAATGTTCCTCGCGCGTGCTACAGAAAGGCGACCTCCTCGCCTTCGACACGGATATGGTGGGACCGAACGGCTACTGTTCGGACATCTCCCGCACGTGGCTCGTTGGTGACGGCCGCCCTTCGGACGAGCAGCGCAAGCTCTACGAGTATGCGTATGCACAGGTCCATTTCAATATGGACCTTCTGCGGCCGGGCATGACGTTTCGCGAGTTCTCGGAAAAGGCGTGGAAGATTCCGGAGCCGTTCGTCAAGAACCGCTATTGCTGCCTGGCTCACGGCATCGGCATGGTGGACGAATATCCCTCGATTGCCCACCAGGTCGATTGGGACAGCGCGGGCTACGACGGCCGCTTCGAAGTGGGCATGACGGTGTGCGTCGAAAGCTATATCGGCGCAGAAGGCGGTACCCAGGGCGTCAAGCTCGAGCAGCAAGTCGTGCTCACCGAGAACGGCTGCGCCTCTTTGACCGGTTGCGCCTTCGAGACCGATTGGCTGTGACATGTGACGTGCGGCGTTCAGGGCCGCACGTCGCGATCGTTACGGCGTGCCCGCCAGCACGCCGTCCGCGACAGCGCGGGTGATCAGAACTTGTGACGGATTGCAGCGCGAATCACGAGCTGATTCGAGTTCGAGGAAACGTCTGCCGCGCCCGGCACATAGGCGACGTCGAGCACCGTCTGGGTCTTGTCGCCGCCAACGTGCTGATACGCGCCCTGCAGATAGAGATCCGTGCGCTTCGACAGATTGTAGTCCGCCATCAAACCGATGGTCTGATAGTTCGGATGCAGCTTGCCGGTGGTCGCATTGAAATCCGCACGCGTATAGGTGTACATCGCACCCACGAAGAAGGCCGGGGTGAACTGATATTTACCGTTCACCTCGAAGTTCTGGAAGCGCAGCGACGACAGAGTCGATCCGGCGGGAGGCGTGATCGCGCCAACATAGCCGTTGCTGACCGGTTGCGTGACGTCGGTGTTCGTGTACGCAAAGCCCAGCGTTGCCGAGCCGATCGTATAGTTGATCCCCGCGCCGAAGATGCGCAGGCGTTGCGCCAGGAAGTTTTCGTCGCCGCCGTTGTTGATCGCGCCAGTGGCCGTCGAAGACGGGTTGTTGGCCTGCAGATACGACGCCGCGATCAAAAGCGAACCATTCGTGTACTGGGCGCCGACGCTGTACTGCCGGTTATTGGCGAAATTCGTGTCGTTGCTGAAGCTATACGTGCCGCCGAACTGGAAGCCGGCGAGCGACGGGCTCGTATACTTCGCCGTGTTGTTGACGCGGAACGTGTTGTCCGTATTGTCGTTGTCGTAAGGGTGCGAGAAGAGGTAGCCGGCCCAGCTTCCGTTCGCCGTCGTCTGTGCGAGAAAATCGACCAGCGAGTCGTACTGACGCCCCAGCGTGACCGTACCGTACGTGTCGCTCGCTACGCCCACGTAGGCCTGCCGGCCAAACATCAAGCCGCCCTGCCCGAGCTTTCCGTTATTGACGTTGAAGCCGTTTTCAAGCTGGAACACGGCCTTCAACCCACCGCCGAGATCCTCCGCGCCTTTCAAACCCCAGCGGCTGCCTTGAACATAGCCGCTCTGCAACTCGTACACCTTGCTGCCGCGTACGTTGTTGGTGAAGTCGAAGCCTTCGTCGATCACGCCATAGAGCGTCACCGAGCTTTGAGCCATCGCGGGAGCGGCAAATGCCGCCAATATCGATGCCGCGATTACATTGCGTCCTTTCATCGAAGTTCTCCAAACCTGGTTTTCCATTCGATCACGAATGGTTGTATGTAAATTTTCTGATTGATCAAATGCGTAGTTAACCTAAGTATTTTGGTCGACGAATATCTCCTTTTCTTGTTATCAATCTATGGCCCGACGAGGAAGCGGTGCGCGGAGTATTGGAGCAACACCGCAGGCTGTCAACGTGATTTATTTTCCTTTTCGGATCACTTTAGATTATGTGACCTTCCAGCACCTCTACCGCAATCGGTTCGATTCGCCTCGTAGTTGCCGGGCCGGCGCATCGACATATTCGACAGGCAACGGCGTATCCGCCTCCGGCGTGCCCAGCAGCGCCTCATGGGCATTTGGCAGCCGCGTCGTGCGATATTCGTTGGGCGACTCGCCAAACTCCTTGCGGAACTCGCGGCCGAGATGCGAGGCATCGGAGAAGCCGCAAGACGAAGCGATGTCCGCAACCGTGCGGTCCGAACTCGTCAACAGCCACGACGCCATGCGTATGCGAATCTGCCTCGCGTATGCGCCCGGCGATTTGCCGGTCTCCGTCGTGAACAAGCGTTCGAGTTGTCGAACCGAAACATCGAGCCGATGCGCCAGATCCGGCAGACTCAGCGGCTGGCCAACGTGTTGCTCCATCAGCAAAATTGCGCGCCTGACTTTAGGATGCGTGGCCGGCTCGAGCCCTGGGGGATGCGGTTGCGGCGCGTTGCCCTTCTGCGCATCGTCCACGAGCAGAATGCGCAGCGCCTTGCGCACGATCGTGGCCTCGACGTGGCGTAGCAGAATTGCGGCGGCAACGTCGATCGACGCACGGCCGCCGGAACACGTAATGCGCCTTCTGTCGATCACGAAGAGCCGGTCGGCAACGAGGTCACGCTCATCGACATGCGGAAATCGCTCGACGAAATCCCAGTAGTGGAACCAGCTCACGCAAATGCGATAGCCGCTCATCACGCCGGCCCTCGCGAGTGCGAAGGCCCCCGTGCAGAGCCCCACGAGCGTGGCCGGCGTTTCGGCCATCGCGCGAATGAAGGAAAGCGTGGCGTCGCTGGCCGGCGGTCCCGAATGCAGCAGTCCGCCGACGATCACGACATAGTCGAACGCCTCGGCCTCATCGAAGGTCGTCCACGGGGTGATCTGGATGCCGCAGCTGGCGCGAACCGGAACGAGATTTTCGCCGACGAGGGTCCACGAGCACCGCACCGGGCGGCTCATGTCGCCTTCGTCGCTCGCGAGCCTGAGCAGGTCGACGAAGCCGGAGAACGCGGTCAACGTGAAGTTGGGCAATAGCACGATCCCGAAACGCAGCCGCCTCGCAGCCGTGCCTTCGCTGTCAATCGCGTGGTGAACCATGAAGACCGCCTCTGTCAATGCATTCCAAACAATCGATACGGTCGAAATCCGTTGCCCGTTGATCAGCCTGTAACAGTTAGCCGGTGACCGCAACGCCGGCGTCGAGCCAGTCGCGCATCATCGCACCGGCCTCTTCGCTGAGCCAGTTCCGAAACTGCAGATACTCGGTGCGAGGCCGCGCATTCCGGTGCGTGATCAGATAGTGGTAGCGGTCTCTAAACACAAGCGCATCCGGAACAGGCCGTATCAGGCGTCCCTGCTCGACCTGAAGATGGAGCAGATGATGCCAGCCCAGCAGCGTCCCTTCGCCGGCTTCCGCCTGCGCGACGAGGAGCCGGTAGTCGTTGCTCTCGAGGTTGCGGTTTTCGGCCAGAATGTCCGTGCCGTCGCCCTGCTGGAACCAGTTGCGCCACACGCGCCAATCCACGTGTTCGCACACCTGCGCACGCCCGAGCAACGAGAGATTCAAGGTGGGTTCGGAAAGCAGGTCGAGCGGTTTGAGTTTCTTGCCGCGAAAATACCGGTCGTAAAACGTCGGGCTGCAAACCGGATAAACGACATCATGAAACAGCGGCTCGACCTCGTATTCCGGCTCGCGCGGCGGATTCTTCGTGATGATGATGTCGGGCTCCATGAGTTCGTCCAGCTCCATGAAGTGCTCGGTGACCATCACATGCAGCCGGATATCCGGAAAGCGCGCGCGAAACGCCGGCAGGCGCTGCGACAACCACAGGGCCGAGAACGTATGCGAGACGCAAATGGTCAATGCGTGCCGATCCGTGCGCCGCACCGCCTCCGCCGCTTCGGCGATATTCATGATCGAGAGATACGACGCGTTGTACAGAATGCGTCCCGCATCGGTCAGCGCGATATGCCGGCCGGTGCGCTCGAACAGCGCGACATCGAGCGAGTCTTCGAGCTCCTTGATTTGTCTGCTGATTGCGGCCTGCGTGACGCAGAGCACCTCAGCCGCCTGAGTGAAGCTCTCGTATCTCGCTGCCGTCACGAAGCAACGGAGTGCACGGAGCGACGGCATCTGCGCGAGGAGTCTGTCTGCGAATAGCTGCTTCTTTAACATGGCTTGCGCTCTTTAAACGGGTGCTCGCATGACGCGTTCAGGCGCGCCACGAACCAGAAAGGGATTCGGATGAGAATAGTGTGCGAGTCCGTTTGCCCGGTGGCAAGTAAGGTGTTCCATAATAAGGGTCTTATAAATGATGCAGCATCGCCCTTCTACTGTGTCGCCCGGCTTACGTCCCGCCGACGACCCGCTTCAACACCCTGTCGAGTGCCTCCCCATAGTGCGTGTAGGTGCCGCGCTGCGTGAGTTCGGCGTGCAATTGCGCGTTGAGGCCGCCCGGCGTCATGCAGTGGTCCGCCAGCGACGAAAAGGATTGCGCCGTGAGCGTCGTGTCGTGCGCCAGACCCACGCAATAGCCGGACAGGAACGCCCTTGCGTCGCCATACGGAACGCCTTGCCGAACGAGCCAGGCCGCCTGACTCTCCAGCACCGCGTAGAAGCTCGCCATCGTCGCAGTCACTGCGGAGATGGCGTTGAACTTCTGCTCGTCTTCGACTTCGACGGCCTCACCCATGGCAGAGAACAGCGCTTTCGCGATCGCATCCGGCGGGCAGATCGCCGTGCTGCCTTTGCCTTGTGCAACGGCGGGCAATGGAATGGTCCGCACGACCTTGCTGGCCGGGCGAACGAGGCTCGCCATCCTGTCGACTGACATCGCGGCGACGAAGCTGATCACGTGGTGGCGCGCATCGAACTTCAACTCGCCGAGCACATCGGCTGCGATTTGCGGCACGACGGCGAGACACACGATGTCCGACGCGTCGAGCACGTCCTGATTGTTCGCGCCAATGCGGATCCGGTCGTCGAGTGCCGCCAGTTCGGCAGCCGTTGGTTCGCCGCGCGGAGAAAGCGTGATCCGCTCGAATGGCAGGCCCGAGCGCAGCAGCCCGGTCACCACGGCCTTTGTGATTGCACCCGTTCCAACGAATCCGATGCGCATTAGCATGCAAGTCCTGTTCAGGTGTGGCGCAAGCCCGCCACGGAATGCGAGCGGGGCCTGACGGCCCGCTCGCGCGCGTTACCGCTGCCAGTTCAGGCGAGCTTCAACCAGGTCGTCTTCAGCTCGCAATACTGGTCGTGTGCGTAGACCGACTTGTCGCGGCCGCCGAAGCCCGATTGCTTGAAGCCGCCGAACGGCGTCGCAAGGTCGCCCTCGCCGAAGCAGTTTACCGTGACCGTGCCCGCACGGATACGCGCCGCAACCTTATGCGCGCTGTTCACGTTATCGGTCCACAACGAAGCCGCCAGTCCGTAGCAGGTGTCGTTCGCGATGCGGATGGCGTCTTCCACGTCATCGTATTCGATGAAGCACACGACCGGCCCGAACACCTCTTCGCGCGCGATGGCCATATCCGGCGTGACTTGATCGAAGATCGTGGGCTCGACGAACCATCCACCGGTCTCGGTCAGCGCGGCACGGCCGCCGCAAATCATGCGCGCGCCCTGCTCCTTCGCTTTCTCGATGTGCGCCAGCACCTTCTCGTAGTGCTTTTGCTCGATCAGCGCGCCGAGCTTCGCGTCCGGGTCGAGCGGATCACCCGTCCTCCAGCCCGCGAGAACGGCCTGAACTTTCTCGACCAGTTCCGCCCGCTTGCTCGAAGGAACCAGGATCCGCGAGCCGGCGCTGCAGTTCTCTCCCATGTTCCAGAACGCGGCGGCGACGGCCTGTTCGGCGACCACATCGAGATTCGCGACATCGGGAAGAATCACCTGCGGATTCTTGCCGCCGCATTCGAGCACCACGCGCTTGAGGTTGGTATCGGCGGAATAGTGCAGAAAGCGCTTGCCGGTCGCGGTCGAGCCCGTGAACGCGACGAGATCGACATCGGGATGGCGGCCCAGCGCCTGCCCCGCGCTATCGCCGAAACCCGTGACGACGCTGAACACGCCCGCGGGCACGCCGGCCTCGAGCGCGAGATCCGCGATGCGCAGCGTCGAGAGCGACGTTTGCTCCGCGGGCTTCACGACCACGCTATTGCCAACCGACAAAGCGGGACCGATCTTCCAGGCCAGCATCAGCGCGGGGAAGTTCCAGGGCAGGACCGCGCCCACCACGCCAATCGGCTCGCGCGTAATCATGCTGACGACATCCGCGCCCGAAGGCGAGAGCGCGTCGTAGCGCTTGTCAGTCACTTCGGCATGCCAACGAATGCAGGCTGCCGACTCGGGAATATCCAGCGCGAGGCATTCACTGATCGGCTTGCCCG
This sequence comes from Paraburkholderia sp. EG286A, assembly GCF_040965375.1. Taxonomy (NCBI): domain Bacteria; kingdom Pseudomonadati; phylum Pseudomonadota; class Betaproteobacteria; order Burkholderiales; family Burkholderiaceae; genus Paraburkholderia; species Paraburkholderia sp. EG286A. The sequence goes on along the minus strand of NZ_JBFRCB010000005.1, from coordinate 73,085 downwards.
CCTCCAGTGCTTCGAGCAGCGCCAGTTCGTCCGCATGCTCGTCGATCAGTTGCGCGAGGCGAAGCAGGACCGCCTTGCGATGCGCCGGCGCGGCCTTCGACCACACGCCCGATTCGAACGCATGGCGGGCGGCGGCGACCGCGTGATCCACATCCTTTTCATCGCATTTCGCCACTTGCGCCAGCACCTTGCCCGACGCGGGGTTGAGCGTGGCGAAGGTTGCTCCCGAGGCCGCTCCACACCGCTCTCCGGCGACCAATGCCCGGCCGTCGAGCGCCAGTTCCGCGGCTTTCTGCTTCCATTCCTGATGCGTCGTCATCTCGTGTCCTTGGTTGATTAAAGCTCGGCGCCCGCCGACATTTCCTTTGCCCAGATCGTCGCCGACACCGCCATGTCCACGATGGGCCGAACCGGCAGCGAGCGCGGGTGGGGCTGGTTCAGAAGCTGATGGACAAGCTCGCTGTTCCGGCCAAGCGCGTATTCGGCAATCAGCTTGCCCGACGACGATCCCCGGCTCAGCCCGAGCCCGTTGCAGCCCACCGCTTCGAGAATGCCGTCGTCGCGGCGGCCGAACAGCGCGCCGTTGTTCGCGGAGAGACACAGTGGACCGCCCCACGTGTACTCGAGCTCGACGCCCTCGAGCATGGGGAATCGACGGTCGAACGAGCGCTGATGCAGCGCCTTCGCTTTCGCGAGATCGGCCTCGGACACCTGCAGTCCCGGCCGGAACGCGAAGTGGTTACGCACGCAAATACGGTCCGTAGCAAGACGGCGCACGGTCGTGCCCATGGGGTCAGCCGGGATCAGCGACCACGACCGCGTTCCGCCCAGCTTTTCGACCTCGCCCGCATTCATGACGCGTGTCATCGATGCAAAGGTGTAGACGGGCAGCAAGCCATTGGGGTGGATGCCGAACGTCGCCGCATAAGCATTCGTGCAGAGAATCACCTGTTTGGCGACGATTTTTCCTCTGGCGAAATGCAGGACCTTCTCGTTGCCGCGATGCTCGATTTCGGTGACTGCGCTCAGCTCGAAGACCGTGACGTTCTCCGGCTGCGTGGCCGCGAGGCCGCGCATGAGCGCCGCCGGCTGCACCGTGCTGCAGCCCGGCGTAAATAGCGCGCCCTGATAGAAGTCCGTGCCCGTTACCGTACGGATGGCCGCCTGATCGAGCCATTCGAAAGCTTCGTCGATGCGCGTCAGGCCCTGCGCAAAATGCGAGAGCGCGTCGAGCCCCTTCTTGTTGACCGAGGCGTGGAATTTCCCGTCGTCGCGCCAATCGCAATCGATCTTGTGTTGCCGTACGATCGAGCGCACGTAGTCGATGCCGTGCCGCTGGAACCGCACGTCGGCCTTGTCCTCCGCCACGCTGCGCGAATAGCTTTCACTGCTGATGTCGTGCGGCAAATCGACGAAGAATCCGGAATTGCGTCCGGCCGTCGTGCGCCCGATGCGATCGGCCTCGACGAGCGCGATCGACGCATCGGGCGCCAGCTCGGCAAGCCGGCGAGCCGCGCACAGCCCGGTGATGCCGCCGCCCACGACGACCCAGTCGTATCGATGCTCCAACGTCACGCTTCTGGCAGGCCCCGCCGGCGAGAGACTCTCCCACCACCCGTTGACGCCGTCTGGCGCAGGAAACCGCGCGAATTCCAGGTTCGAGACCATTTTCAGTAATTACTGGGCGTGCGAATAAGCGGTTGCACAAGCTGCGCAAACGCGCTGCGCTCCTCTTGCGTGAGCGCGCCGAGCGGTGCACGCGCCACCCCAACCGGCAGCCCCGCCAGTTCGCAACCGTAGCGCACGTACTGGATGAATTTGCCGCTGCGCTCGAGCAGTTCGAGCACCGGCAGCAATTGCGTCATCAGCTTGCGGCCCAACACGAAATCGTTCTGTTTGACGCACGCGCCGAACAGCGCCGTGTGCGCTTCCGGCAGGAAGTTGGAGGCGCCGCCGACCCAGCTCTTCGCGCCCCACGCGAAGAATTCGAGCGCCTGGTCGTCCATGCCGCAGCTGACCACCAGCCGGTCCTTGAAGTGCGTGACGAGATGGTGCAGATGCGAAATATCGCCGGTGCTCTCCTTCATGGCGATGAAGTTCGGACGCTCGAGCAGCGTTGCCAGCACGCCATCGCTGATTTCCGTTCCCGTGCGGGCCGGAAAGTTGTACAGCATGATCGGCATGTCGAGCGCGTCGTCCACCTTGAGCATGTGGCTGAGCAGTTCTTCCTGCGTGGGCTGCGCGTAGTATGGCGCGGCAACCAGCAGCGCCGGTAGCCCTGCACGCTTCGCCTCGAGGCCCAGGCGAATCACTTCCTTCGTCGTGGTCGCGTTGATGCCCGCGGTCAGATACGTCTTTCCACCCGCCGCCTCGGCAACGGTGTTGAAAGTCTTGACGCGTTCCTCGAAGCTCAACGCGTAGTATTCGCCCGTGGTGCCGCCGATCCCGAGTCCCGATACGCGGCCCGCGAGATTCGCTGCGTGCTTGCCGAGCAAGGCATGGTCGATTTCACCGTCTTCCTTGAACGGAGTGACCAGCGGAGTATGTACGCCCTCGAAGCTCATTTCGATTCCTCTCTTCAGTAATCTTCAAACAGATAAACGGTCTTCACTGCATTCGCGCGCTGAGCGGCTGGCTTATGCCAGGGCGTCGGCATGCGAATAAATCGGATACTGGTTGCACAGATCCCGCACGCGGCTGCGCACGGCGCGCTCGACGTGGTCGTCGCCGCCCGGCTCGCGCTCGAGGCCCGCCAGCACTTCGAGAATCATTTCGCCGATCTGCTCGAATTGAGCCGTGCCGAATCCGCGCGTCGTACCGGCAGGCGTGCCGAGCCGGATGCCGGATGTCACGGTCGGGTTTTCCGTGTCGAACGGAATGCCGTTCTTGTTGCAGGTGATGCCCGCGCGCTCGAGGGCTTTCTCGGCCTGCGTGCCCGTAATGTGTTTGGCACGCAGATCGACGAGCAGCAGATGGTTGTCGGTGCCGCCTGTGACGAGCGAGAGCCCGCCCGATTGCAGCACGTTGCCGAGCGCCTCGGCATTGCGCAGCACGCGGTCGATATAGCCCGCGAATTCAGGACGCAGCGCTTCGCCGAACGCCACTGCCTTGCCCGCGATGACATGCATGAGCGGACCGCCCTGCAAGCCGGGGAACACGGCGGAATTGATCTTCCTGGCGAGGTCGCCATTGTTGGTCAGGATGAAGCCGCCACGCGGGCCGCGCAGCGTCTTGTGCGTGGTCGACGTCACCACGTCCGCGTACTTGATCGGGTTTTCATGGCGGCCGGCCGCGACGATACCGGCGATATGCGCCATATCGACCATCAGCAGGGCCCCGACGCTATCCGCGATTTCACGGAAAGCCGCAAAGTCGAGCGCGCGCGGATAGGCCGAATAGCCCGCGATGATGAGCTTTGGCCGATGCTCCTGCGCGAGCCGTCGCACGGCGTCGTAATCGATTCGATACGTCTGCGGGCTCACACCATACTGCACGGCGTTGAACCACTTGCCGGAAAGCGCCGGCCTTGCGCCATGCGTAAGGTGGCCGCCGGCGTCCAGCGACATGCCCATCACCGTGTCGCCCGGCTTGACCAGCGCGAGCATGACGGCGCCGTTTGCCTGCGCGCCGGAATGCGGCTGCACATTGGCGTACTCGGCGTCGAACAGCGCCTTCACGCGGTCGATCGCGAGCGCCTCGATGCGGTCGACGTGCTCGCAGCCGCCGTAATAGCGCTTCGACGGATAACCCTCGGCATACTTGTTGGTCAGCACCGTCCCTTGCGCTTCCATCACCGCCGCCGAAACAATGTTCTCGGAAGCGATCAATTCGATCTGCGTTTGTTGCCGGCGCAATTCGAGCGCGATCTCCGATGCAATGACCGGGTCACGGCTCTGGAGCGTTTCAGAAAAGAAGCACGAGTATTCGCTCACAGGTCACTCCAGGAAGTAATCGTGTCAAGCAGGCCCTGATGGAACATGAAAATCGTTGGGGCAGCGGGCCTTTCCTGCCCCCGTGAATCCGAACCTGCGGTTACTGCTGCAGCCAGGCTTTCAGCTTGTCCGGGTGTGCGTCGACGAACTTCTTCGCGGCGGTCGCATAGTCGTTCGTGCTGTTGCCTTCGAGTTCGATGGCTTCGACGTCAGCCAGCGTCAGCTTGAAATGCTTGAAGAACACGTCGGCGCGGGGAAACTTGGTGGCGAACTGCTTGGACGCGAACGCATGGACCTGTTCTTCGCCGCCCAGCGTGCCCTTGGGGTCCTTCAGGTAGCGCATCTGCCATTTCTGCCAGAGCCAGTGCGGGCTCCAGACCGTGGCGACGACCCACTGCTTCGTTTGATACGCGCGCGACACGGCAGCGAGCATCCCGGCTTCGCTCGACGACTGCAGGTTGTAGCCATTCAGGTCGTAGGCCTGAACCGACTTTTGGGAGGCCTGCATCAGGCCCGAGCCCGGACCAATGCCCTGGATCGTGCCGTCGAGCTTGCTTTTGACGTCCGGCTTGTTCAGGTCCGAGATCGACGACACTTCCGACTCCGGCACGTAGGCGGGCACGGCCCAGCCGTTTCGGCCACCCGTGTAAATGACGCCGACATCATCCAGATCGTTCTTGTACTTCGCGTAGTACACAGCGTGCGTCACCGGCAGCCAGCCGCCCACCATGATGTCGAGGTCGCCGCGCGCCACGCCCTGGAACTGAATGCCGATGTCCGCATTGACGAACTTGACCGGCTGATTCAGTTTCGTTTCGAGCACGTACTTGGCGACGTTGGCCGTGGCGAGCACGTCGGCCCAGTCGGTGATCGCCAGCTTGATCGGCTCCGCCGCCACGGCAGACCCGACACCGATACTCATGGCGACGACCGCCGATAGCGCAACCTTCGTCATGAATGATTTGAAAATATCGCTAAGCATGTTAGTACTCCGGATTTATATTGAAATTACCGATTCGTCACGGATGACCTGCCTGTGATGTCAGGCAGGCATCCGGCTAGTCAGCTATGCGCCGCTTCGGTGGTGCCAGCTTTGCCCACCTTCGTGACGGGCCTCCTCTTCTTCGATTTCACGCCGAACGTCTCCGTCAGGCGGTCCAGCACGATGGCCAGCAGCACGACGCCGAGGCCACCTTCGAAGCCGATGCCGATGTCGAGCCGCTGGATGCCGCTCAACACATATTCGCCGAGGCCGCCTGCGCCGATCATCGAGGCGATCACGACCATCGAAAGCGACATCATGATGGTCTGATTCACGCCGGCCATGATGGACGGCAAGGCATTCGGCAGCTGGATCTTCCAGAGCAGCTGCGCGTCGGTGCTGCCGAACGAGCGGCCCGCTTCCAGCAATTCCTCGCGAACCTGGCGGATGCCGAGCGTCGTGAGACGCACCACAGGCGGCATGGCGAACACGACGGTGGCGATCACGGCAGGCACGCGGCCGAGGCCGAACAGGATCACGGCGGGAATCAGATAGACGAACGCCGGCATGGTCTGCATGAAATCGAGCAGCGAACGCAGAATCAGTTCGACCCGCTTGTTGCGCGCGCCCCAGATGCCGAGCGGCACGCCGACGATGAGGCTGAAAACCGTCGCGGCAACGACAAGGGCCAGCGTCGCGACCGTTTGCGGCCACAGCCCCATGTAGTGAATCAGCATCAGCGCGATGCCGACGAACACCGCGAAGGCGATGCCGCGGCGCCACAATGCAAACGCGACGAGAAAGACGAGCATCGCGACGAAGGGAATCGCCCCAAGGCCGTCTTCGAGCAGCTTGACGACTGCACCGAGCGCCGCGGAAAACGCATTGAATCCGCCCTGGAAGTGATTGAAAAGAAAATTGACGGCGTTCTCTGCGAACTTGCCGATGACTGACGAATTCATGCTGCCCTCCGCTCCATAACCTGTTTGAGTATCGTTCGGCACGACACGACGCCCGCGAGCTTGCCTGCCGCGTCCGTCACCGGCACGTCGTGTTGCTGGCTCAGGGCGATCGCGGAGAGTTCGTGCAGGTCGGTGTCCAGCGAGACCGTGCTCAAGTCCTTGAGCAACGCTTCGCGCAGCGGTTGGGCACCCGCCTTGTGCAGCGAAGCGGGCGTGACGCAACCCTGGTAGCGGCCGGCTGGATCGCACACGTAACCGCATTCGGCGCCGCTATCGATCAGTTGATTGAGGTAACGCTCAGCGGGCGCGCCGACGTCGCCGGAAATCAGGCCGCGCTCGACGCGGGTCAGCAGGCTCTCGGCCTTGAGGAAACGCGAGACGTCGACGTGACGGAAAAAGTCCCGTACATAGTCGTCCGCCGGCGACTGGATCAGTTCGGCCGGCGTGCCGACCTGAATCAGGCAGCCGTCCTTCATGATGCCGATCCGGCCGCCAATCTTGATGGCCTCTTCGATATCGTGCGAAATGAAGACGATGGTCCGCTGCTCCTCCTTCTGGAGCCGCAGCAGTTCGCTCTGCATTTCGAAGCGGATCAGCGGATCGAGCGCCGAGAAGGCTTCATCCATCAGCAGCACGGCAGGATTGACCGCCAGGGCGCGCGCAAGACCGACCCGCTGCTGCATGCCGCCCGAGAGTTCGCTGGGCAGCAGCTTTTCGTACGAGCCGAGTCCCACGCGCTGGAGCGCAGCGCGGGCGATTTCATAGCGCTCGGACTTCTTCATGCCCGCCACTTCCAGGCCATACGAGATGTTGTCGAGCACCGAGCGGTTCGGCAGCAGCGCAAACGACTGGAACACCATCGCCATCTTCTTGCGGCGCACTTCGCGCAGTTCGGGCGTGGACATCGGCGCAATGTCGCGGCCTTCGAGAACGACCTGGCCGGAGGTCGGCTCGATCAGGCGATTGAGCAGCCGCACGAGCGTCGACTTGCCGGAGCCCGAGAGTCCCATGATGACGAAGATCTCGCCGGCCTTCACGTTGAGGCTGACGTCGTTGACCGCCACCATGTTGCCGGTGCGCTTGAAGACCTCATCGCGTCCCAGGCCCTGCTTGACCAGTTGCGCGGCAACCTCGGGCTTCGGGCCGAAGATCTTCGACAGGTTCTTGACCGTCAGGATGTCGGTTCCTGATATGGCAATGGGCCGGGCCACCGAAGGCGTACCCGCTGTGTTGATTGCGCCTGGCGGCAACGTGTCGCCCGGTGCGAACGTCAGATGAGGGGCCATTTGTCATCCCAACTGGCTGGTTCAAAAAATTGGCGCTGGCGAACTCCGGTACGACCTGAAGTGCTAGCGTGGCGATTCAGCTGGCATCCCGGCTTCGAATCCAATACTTCGGCGGTTTCGGTTCTGGCGCGGCCGTTGATGCAGTGATTGCAGCGTAGCAATCCAATTTGTCCCCTCCAGCTACATTTTTTCGGCCCTTTCCCATACCTTTGGTAATGCGTGCGAGGCGCCAGGTGAGCAATGAAACGTTTAGCGAAAAGGCGAACGGCACGCAGATCCTATATAGGTGGGGGCTTTGCGGGCAATTGAGTGGTGGGAATGGCCTCGTTTGGCCAATCTTCGGCAAGCGGCGCGCGCCGCATAGGACAAGGGAAAGTCCTGGGGGGCATTCAGTCAGGGAAAATACCAGGAAAATGCGAGAAAAATGCTGGTAAATGGGAGAAGCGGCGGGGAATTGGGCGAAAGTCCAGACGACAAAAAAGAATTGCCCCGGCGCGCCCCGCAACGCATTGCGGGCCACGACGGGGCATCGGTGCACTTCAATTCAGGCTGAACGGCTTGCCGAAGCCATTCAGACCATAGTCGCCCTGCTACAAATCGAGTACCAGGTTCGAAGTCGGGCGGCTGCAGCACATTAACCGCATCCCCTTCTCGATTTCGCGCGGACGGATGCCGCCGTTGTGCTTCATGTCCACGGAGCCTTCGAGCACCTTCGTCTTGCAGGTCCCGCATATGCCCTGGCTGCATGACGACGGCAAGGGCACACCGGCCTTGCGCGCGGCGGCGAGCACGGTCTGCGAGGCGTCCATCGTGAACGAGCGACCCGAGCGCGCCAGTTGCACCGTAAAGCCGGCCTGCGCGGCCGGCGCGGCGCTGGCCTCGGCGACCGGCGCCTCAGCGCACTCCACGGTCTCCGCGAAGTTGAAGCTTTCCTGATGATAGCGGGCGGGATCATGGCCGCCATCCGCCAGCATCTTTCTGGAAGCGTCCATATAACCACCCGGTCCGCAGATGAACACTTCGCGCTCGCGGTAGTCCGGCACATGCTCCATCAACAGATCCAGGCTGAGTCGCCCCACGGGCCCCGACCAGTCCGGTTCGCTCCCGAGCGCCTCGCAGACGTGAACCACGCGCAGTTTGTCCGAGAGCGCGCACAAATTCGACAGCTCGCTACGGAAAACGATGTCTTCCGGCGTTCTTGCGCTATGAATGAACACGATGTCGCGGTTCAACCCCAGGTCGAGCGCCGCGCGCGTCATCGACATCAACGGCGTCACGCCCGATCCCGCCGAAAGATAGAGACTCTTGGCAGCCGGTCCCGAAGACGGCGTGAAGACCCCCGACGGCCCGAAGGCCTTCAGCTCGACGCCCTCTCTCATGTTCTCGTGCAGCCAGTTCGACATGACGCCGCCCGGCGTGCGCTTGACCGTAATGGAAAGCGTATAGGGACGCGTGGGCGGCGAGGAGATCGTATAGCAACGGCTGACCTCCTTGCCGTCGATTTCGGCGGACACGGTAATGAACTGGCCCGGCTCGAAGCTGAAATGGCCCTCCCGCGTGCTGAACACGAAGGTCCGCACGTCGTGCGTCTCGGCGCACACGCGCATGCACGTCAGCGTGCGCTGTTCGTGGCTTGGCCACTGCGCGTCTGCGCGTTCCCACGTGCTCGCACTGCAAAAACGATCAAGCATTTCCTGACCCTGCTGGATGAAACATGAATCCGCGGCTACGTTCATGGCGACCTCAAACTCCGTGTGCCTTCAGCTTCGCGTCGTACCAGCGCGAAAACTGGTCGAGCGCGGCCTCGGTGAAGTTCGAGAACGGCCCCGGAATATAGGCCGGATCCTGCGTTCCCGCATGCGTGTTGCCGACGAGCTCCGCGTCCTGGGTCGTCGTCGCGACCCACACTTCCGTGAGCTTCTTCAGGTCGTAGTCCACGCCTTCCACCGCGTCCGCATGGACCAGCCAGAGCGTGCGCACGAGCGTCTTGTCCGGCGCGAGCGGCAGGCTGTAGGCAATCACGGCGTGGTCGCTCATCACGTGAGTCCAGGAGTGATGGCCCCACATGTGGACGTCGCCGAGATCGCGGCGCGTGACGCCGCCCAGCAGCTTCGTGCAGGCCACTTTCGTGTCCAGCGTCTGCGATTCGTTTGCGCCCGAGATGACGAGCCGCTGAGTGCGGAAGTTGGTATCCACGCTCTCGTCGAGCGCTTCGACCGTGCCGCAGACATAGCCGTCCCTTTCCCAGTTCTCCAGGCATGCCGCGTTGCGCTTCAGGTAATCGTCGTAGGCCTGCAGCGACTCTTCGCTCTGGCCGTCCGGACAAAAGCCGAAGTCTTCGGCAAGAAACGAGTTCGTCAGCTCCGGATGCGTACCCGCGCAGTGGTAGCACTCGCGGTTGTTTTCCATCACGAGCTTCCAGTTGCCGTTTTCGACGATCTCCATTTCATGGGCGATCTTCGTGCGCGTCAGGTCGTACGGCGCGAAGCGCGGCGCCATCACGGCCTCGAGCTTCTCGAAGTCCGCGGGCGGTTCGTCGGCGAGGCAAACGAAAATATGCGCGCCCACCGTCTTCACATGAACCGGAATCAGGCTGTGGCAGCCTGCGTCGAAGTCCTTGCCCATGTGTGTCGAATGCTTGAGGCTGCCGTCCAGATCGTAGGTCCACTGATGGTACGGACACACGAGCATGCCGACGCTCGCCTTGCCGGCCTTCTTCATGATGCGCGAGCCACGATGACGGCAAACGTTTCGATACGCCCGCACGTTTTCGTCGTCGTCGCGCACGATGATGACCGATGCACGACCGATATCCACCGTGTGGACATCGCCCGGTTCCGGCACGTCGGCCGTCACGCCAACGAGAATCCAGAGCTTGTGAAAGAACACCTCGACGTCCGTTTCGAACACGTCCTGACGCCCGAACAATTCACCGGGCATGCCGTGTCCCTTCTTGCGGCTATCGATGAGTTCGCGGTGCGTTTGAATTTGAACTTCAGACATGGTGGGCCTCTGGATGAGAACGTTGCGTAGCGTTCGGGACACTGATATGGCGTGAAGTATTGGACCGTCAAAACACACCGTCAACGCGCTTTATAAGCTGCTTCACATTCGTTTAAATCATGCGAAAATGCGCCCGGAATGCGGCGCCCGAAACGGGCCTCGCGGGCCGACTAACCGGGAATGCCAGGCCAGGGTTTCCCCGGTAAAAGAGGGTCGTCCATGCAGGCACAAACCCACTTGCCTTACCCGTCGACAGATTTGAAAGCGGATGAAAACCACCAAAGCAACGAAAGGCTATCGTCGGATCGTTCCCTCGCTGACCGCCCTTGTCGAATTCGAGGCCGTGGCGCGCCTCGGGAGTTTCACCTACGCGGCAAGCGAACTGGGTGTCACGCAGTCCGCCGTGAGCCGGCAGGTGCGGTTCCTCGAAGAAACGCTCGGCGTGCAGCTCTTTCACCGCCTGCACCGCTCGATTGATCTGACGAGTGAAGGCGAAGCGCTATACGTGGTCGTCGCCGAGTCGATGCAGAAGATCGCAGGCGTGTTCGATCGGCTGGTGACCGGCACCGAGCAAAGAGAACTGGTGCTGGCTTCGACGGCCGCGTTTTCGCAATTCCGGCTCCTGCCGCGGCTCGCGAAGCTGAAGAAGCTCGATCCGCCTTTGCAGCTGCGCTTGTCGACCGACATGTTTACGGCGGACCTTCGGCATGTCGAGGTCGACGTCGCCGTGCGCTATGGAGACGGCAACTGGCCGGACGGGACCTCGACCCTGCTGTTCGATGTCGAAGTCTTTCCCGTCTGCTCGCGGGAGTTCCTGGAGGAATACGGCACGCCGCGCTCGCTCGACGACCTCGCCAGGATGGCGCTCGTGGAGTCGGATGCCACGTCCGAAGGATGGATGGGCTGGAACGAATGGTTTCGCGCCGTGGGGTACCGGCCCGCGCGCCTGAACAAGGTGTTGCGGTGCAGCCTCTACACCGACGCCATTCAGGCCGTGCGCTATGGACAGGGAATAGCGCTCGGCTGGAACAGGTTGGTCGACGACCTGTTGCGAACGGGAGACCTGGTCCGCATCGACCTCGCGACGTTCCGGCCCAGCGACGCCTACTTCGTCGTGGTGCCTCACGGGCGGACCATCACGCCGGTCATCACGCAGCTCATCGAGTGGCTGCGAGGGGACCCGGCGCCGCGCTGAGCACCCGCGCCACGCCGCCAGCATGACAGCCCTGCGACCGGGTGCACCTCAACTCGCGCAGGGCAATTGGCTCAATCGGTCAGGCCCAGATATCGCCTACCGTAAAGCCGTTGACGAACGGATCGTCCGGGTCGAGGACATAGGTGTTGTAGCCGTAAATCCACGAACGCCCGGAAATGGTCGGCACGACGGCCTTGATTTCGTCGATCGCCACCTGCTCCACGAGGCGCCCTGTAAAGACGGTGCCGAGTATGCCCTCGTGACGGAACGGCTGATGCAGATCCAGCTGACCCTTGGCAAACAGCGTCGCCATTTTCGCGGACGTGCCCGTGCCACACGGGCAACGATCGATCGCACCGGTCCACGTGGCGGGATTATCGAAATCGATCTCGCCACTGGCCACCGTCACCGCGTTCTTCCAGTCCGCGTTCGGGTTCGCGGTCGGGCCGGAAAGCTGGGCGATGGTAATGCCGTAGCCAGGATAGTGAGGATGCTTGACCGGCAACTGCTCCTGTGCGGCCTTGAGAATGAGCGCCGAAATGCGCGTGATTTCCCGGCCTTGCTCCGGAATGAGTTCGAGCCCCTTGAATTGGCGCACGTCGGCGATGACATAGAACATGCCGCCCCACCCCACGTCGACCGTGACCTTGCCGAGATGAGGCACGTCGATCACGGTATCGACATAGGGGGCGAAGGCCGGAACGTTCCTGAAGGTCACCTGCGTGACCTTGCCGTTCGCGCATTCTGCGCGGATACCGATCAACCCGGCCGGCGCTTCGAGCTGAAACTCGGTCACGGGTTCCTGCATCGGCAGCATGCCGGTTTCGAGCAGGACCGTGGCAACCGAGATCGTATTGCCCCCGCTCATCACCGGATACTCGACCTGCTCCATGATGATGTATCCCGCCGCGGCGTCCGGATGTTTGGCCGGAACGATCAGGTTGCAGCACAGCGGAGGATAGCCGCGCGGCTCACGCAGCATGAGCTTGCGGATCTGATCGTCGTTCTCCCGGAGCCACTGCATCTGCTCGTACACCGTATTGCCCGGAATATGCGGCACGCCGCCGGTAATCACCCGCATGGGTTCGCCGGCGTGCGTTTCGACAGCATGAAAGGTGCGCTTGAAAGTCATGGTTCTCTCTAGAGCATTTGCGAGGTGACATCCCGCTCACAAATGAATAATTGCACTTTCGACAGCCTGCGTCGAAAGTGCAACAGGTGAAGGCGTTCGGATGAATTACTTGCTGCCGAGCCAGACCGCGAACTTCTGGTTCAGATCGTCGCCGTGGTCGGCCCAGAAGTTGACGTCGACATCGACGGCGTCCTTCGTGTTCGCCGGATTCGTCGGCAGATAGGGCGTAACAGCGGGATTGATCAGCGGAATCGACGACTTGCGCATCGGCCCGAGCGCCGTATCGGTCGAGAGCTTCGCAAGCTGCTCAGTCGACGTGGCGAACTTCACGAAGTCTTCGGCGGCCTGCAGGTTCTTCGTGCCCTTGACGATCGCGTAGCCTTCAATGTTCTTCACTTCGCCATCCCAAAGAAAGCCAAACGGCTTTTTATCCTGCTCGACGGCCACCCAGATGCGGTTCGGGTACGCACTCGTCATCGTCACTTCGCGGTCGGCGAGCAGTTGCGGCGGCTGCGCGCCCGCTTCCCACCACACGATAGAAGGCTTGATGGTGTCGAGTTTCTTGAACGCGCGGTCCACGCCTGCCGGAGTCGCGAGCACCTTGTAGACGTCGGCGGGTTTCACGCCGTCGGCGAGCAACGCCCATTCCAATGCGCCTTCAGGCGACTTCTTGAGCCCGCGCTTGCCTGGGAAACGCTTGAGGTCGAAGAAGTCCGAGATCGTGGTCGGCGTGGTGCCTTTGAACGCGTCCTTGTTGTAGGTGATCATGGTCGACCACGCGACATTGCCGACCATGCAGTCCGACAGGCCGCCCGGCAGGAAGTCGGACTTCGCGGGAGTCCCCGTTTTTCCCGCCGGCAGCGAAGCGGGATTCACCTTCTCGAGAAGGCCTTCATCGCACGCGCGTGCGGCGTCGGCCAACTGCATGTCCACCACGTCCCACGTGACGTTCTTCGTTTGAACCTGGCTGCGGATCTGGGCGATGCCGCCGTTGTACGTATCGACCTGGACGTTCGTTCCGGTCTTCGCGGCGAACGGCTTCGTTGCCGTCGCCACCTGGGTGTCCTGATAGGACCCGCCCCAGCTGGCGAACATGAGGTTGCTCGCAGAGGCGGCCGTACTGACCGTGGCGACTGCAGCAAGCGCCACAATCTTCGGGGTCAACGTCTTGTGCAGTTCCATTCCATCCACTCCTTGACGACATCAAATGACGCGCGCCGCGTCAATCGCTTTCAGGTTTAAGAGAAACATCTCGTGCGGCACAGCCAGGTACTAAAAACCGATCATTTCGCGATCCTTACTAATTGAATAACCGTGCGCCCCATCCGATCGTTGTTGCCCGTCCCTGCATCTGCCGGTCGCCTGACACCTCGTGTGCGAGCCCGGATCCCTGCACCAACACTGAACATCGGTTCAATCATCAACGAGGCAAAGAGCGCTGTTAGACGGCATAGTAGCGCGTCAAATTTGTGTGCAACGCGCAATTTTTACGTTTTTCGGCGATTTCTCCGATAACCCAGGGAAAATCACGATGCCTGGCTGGTCACATGATTGAACATGCGTTCAGGCCGATTATATTAAGCATCACCGCCCCTTATGAACACGCTCCGGTCCGGCTTGCGGCTACATATTCGGGTAGTTGGGTCCGCCGCCTCCTTCCGGCGTCACCCAGACGATGTTTTGCGTAGGGTCCTTGATATCGCAGGTTTTGCAGTGCACGCAGTTTTGCGCGTTGATCACCAGCTGGCTGCCGCGAGAGGCATCACGCGTGAACTCATAGACACCCGCGGGACAGAAGCGCGACTCCGGTCCACCATAGACCTCCAGATTGAGCCGCACCGGCACGGACGCGTCCTTCAAGGTGAGGTGCGCCGGCTGGTTTTCCTCGTGGTTCGTATTCGAGAGGAAGACCGAGGAGAGCCGGTCGAAAGTCAGCTTGCCGTCCGGCTTCGGATAGACAATCTCCTTGCATTGGTTCGCCGGGCGCAAGGTCTGATGGTCGGCGTGCTTGTGATGCAGCGTCCAGGGCACCCGACCGCCCAACAGCTTTTGCTCGATGCCAGTCATCACCGTGCCCGTGTACAGGCCCTTGCTCATCCATTGCTTGAAATTGCGGGCGCGGTGCAACTCGTCTCTGAGCCACGAGCGCTCGAAGGCTTCCGGGTATTCCGTCAAGACATCATTCTGGCGGCCGCCGCACACGGCGCCGAACACCGCTTCGGCCGCCATCTTGCCGGTCGCAATGGCCGCGTGGCTTCCCTTGATACGCGAGGCGTTCAGGAAACCGGCCTCGCATCCAATGAGTCCGCCGCCCGGAAACACCAGCTTCGGCAATGACATCAACCCGCCTGCCGTAATGGCGCGCGCACCGTACGACAGGCGCTTGCCGCCTTCGAGAAACTTGCGGATCTCGGGGTGCGTCTTGTAGCGCTGGAATTCCTCGAACGGAGACAAGTAGGGATTCGTGTAGCCAAGGCCGACCACGAAGCCAGCCACGACCTGGTGGTTATCGAGGTGATAAAGGAACGACCCGCCATAGGTATCGCGCTCGAGCGGCCAACCGGCGGTATGAATCACCAGGCCGGGCTGATGGCGCTTCGGGTCGACTTCCCAAAGCTCCTTGATGCCTAGCCCATAGACCTGGGGATCGGCCCCCTTGCCCAACGCATAGCGTTCCATGAGCTGCCGGCCCAGGTGGCCGCGCGCGCCCTCGGCAAAGAGCGTGTATTTCGCATGCAGCTCCATACCAGGCTGGAACGCGTCGCCCGGCTTGCCGTCCTTGCCGATGCCCATGTTTGCCGTGGCGACGCCACGCACTTCGCCGCGCTCGCCATAGAGCACTTCGGCAGCCGGAAAACCCGCGAAGACTTCCACGCCGAGCGATTCGGCCTGCTGGCCCAGCCACCGGGCGACATTGCCGAGGCTCACGACATAGTTGCCGTGGTTCCTGAAGTTCTCCGGCAGCAGCCAGTTGGGAACGCCGCGCGCGCCACGCTCCGAGAGAAAGAGAAAGCGATCCTCCGTCACCTCGACGTTCAACGGCGCGCCCTGCGCCTTCCAGTCGGGAATGAGTTCGGTGAGCGCCCTGGGGTCCATGACCGCGCCCGAAAGAATATGCGCCCCAACCTCGGAGCCCTTCTCCAGCACGCAGACACTCACGTCCCTGCCTTGTTCGTGGGCGAGCTGCTTCAGGCGAATCGCCGCCGACAAGCCCGCTGGACCGCCGCCAACGATGACGACGTCATACTCCATGGATTCGCGCGGAAAGTACTGCTCAACGAGGGACTGTGTATTCATGTCGATAACCGTAAGCGGGCAACGGCCAACCTTGGCGAGGCGGCCCCGAGACGCTGCGACGCGGGAATGCGTCACGTGCAACGCATCGTAAGACCGAAAAAATTGGCGCCCCGGTGAGATCACGCCTGCTTATGCTCCACACAACGCCGCGTTGCATTCGCCGCGCGCAACGGCTCGCCCGGCCGCGGCCGCGCTCAAGCACCGATGCTCGCTTTTGCTAAAGATCGCCCGCTCTTATATTTGCATTGCGTCGATTCATCGCCGTCACACTGTGTCCACGACTTGACCAACGAAGGAAGCGGAATCGTGAACTCATACGATGTGGTGGTGATTGGCGCGGGAGTAATCGGCAGTTCGGTAGCGTTCCAGCTTTCGAAGCTCGGCGCGAAGAACGTTCTGGTGCTCGACCGCGGAACGATTGGGGCCGGAACGACCTCGCAGTCATCGGGCATTCTCCGCACGCACTACTCCGTCAAGGAGAACGTGGAGCTTGCGCGCAAGTCGTGGGACGTCTTCAACGATTTCGCCAACTATCTGGGCGATGAAGAGGCCTCGTGCGGCCTCGTGAAGTGCGGCTACATGATCGTGGCAAGCGAAGGCGACAAGCTCGAACCGCTGCGCGCGTCGCTCAATCAGCAGAAGGCGCAAGGCATTCCGCTCGAACTGCTCAGCGCGCAGCAAGCGAAAGAACTGCTGCCCATCGCGCGATTCGACGACGCGGCGCTGATCGGCTACGAGCCGGAGGCCGGTTTCGCCGACGCGTACCTGGTGGCAACGAGCTTCTCGCGCGCCGCGCGCCGCGGCGGCGTGACGATTCGCGAGAACGCCTCGGTGAACAAGATTCTGCTCGAAGGCAACAAGGTCGTCGGTGTTTCGACGAGCATTGGCGACTTCGCGACGTCGATGGTCATCAGTACGCAAAACATCTGGACTCCAGAACTTTCCGGCTGGACCGGCCGCGCGCTTCCCATCATGCCGGAACGCCATGCCGTGCTGGCGCTGGAGTGCGACGCCGCCAAATACACCTTCAACATGCCGGTCTTCAAGGACCTCGCCTCCGCCGGCATGCTGTACTACCGAAGCTACGGCGGCAACCAGATGCTCGTCAGCGAAGGCGTGGTCGGCGAGAAGCTGAACACGGCGGAAACCGAGCAGGGCGATATCCCGATGGATTACGTCGTCGAAGTCGGCGCACAGGTCGCTGAACGCTTCCCCGAGTACGAGACCGCGGGCATTGCCTCCTCGTGGACCGGCGTGTACGACGTGACCCCCGACTGGAACCCCGTGCTCGGGCAATTGCCGGGCATCGATGGTCTGGTGGTGGGCTACGGCTTCTCGGGCCACGGCTTCAAGCTCTCGCCCACGGTGGGCCGCGTGCTCGCACAGGAAGCGCTGGGCCTGCCGACCGACGTTTCGCTCAAGCCGTATTCGATCGAGCGCTTCGAAACGGGCGAACTGCTCACGGGCAAATACGGCCTCGGCGCGGTGTCCTGAGGCGCCGGATATGTCGGCAATCGAAGTTCGTTCGCTCGATTCGATGCCCGTGGAGCGTTGGCGCAACGGCGGCGGCGTCACGCGCACGATTGCATCGGGCGGTTCCCACTGGCGCATCAGTCTTGCCGAGGTGGAACGCGATGGGCCGTATTCGCGATTCGACGGCATCGACCGGCTGTCGTTCGTGCTGCGCGGCGCAGGCGTCATGCTGCGCGAAACGAATTCGGCCGTGACGCTCGAGCCGTGCGTAGCCGTCGAATACGATGGCGGCCTGGACTGGCAAGCGACGCTCATCGACGGCCCGGTGACTGCGCTCAACGTCATGACCGCCAGAGGCCGTTATCGCGCGAGTGTCCGGGCGATTGCCGAGCCGGTCAGCGTATTGCCAGGTTGTGCGCTCGCCGTCGTTGCGCTTCACGCCGGCTGCGCCTGGCGCGCGGGCGACGGTCATGCATCGGGCCATGTCGAAGCGGGCCAGTTTCTGAGCGCCGAACGCCTGGATCGCGCCATACAGTTCTCGCCCGCCGTTCCCGCCATTGGCGAGTCGATGCGCACCAGGCTTCCCGTGCTCGTGACCATCGAGCCCGCCAGCCCGCACGAATGATTGAATCTGAGGAAGATGAGATGAAAGTGATTACCGCAGTGAAACGTGTCGTCGACTACAACGTGAAGGTGCGCGTGAAGTCCGACCACTCGGGCGTCGACATCGGCAACGTGAAAATGTCGATGAACCCGTTCGACGAGATCGCAACGGAAGCCGCCACACGGCTGAAGGAAGCGGGCCAGGCCAGCGAAGTGATCGCCGTTTCCTGCGGCGTTGCCCAGAGCCAGGAAACGCTGCGTACCGCGCTCGCCATCGGTGCCGACCGCGCCGTACTGGTCGAGACGGACGCCGAGTTGCAACCGCTCGCGGTCGCGAAGCTGCTCAAGGCGGTCATCGAAAAAGAACAGCCGCAGCTGGTGATCCTCGGCAAACAGGCGATCGACGACGACGCCGGCCAGACCGGCCAGTTGCTCGCGGCGCTCCTCGACTGGCCGCAGGCGACCTTCGCCAGCCACATCGAAATCGAAGGCTCGACAGCCACCGTGACGCGCGAAGTCGACGGCGGCCTCGAAGTGATCGCCTTGCCGTTGCCGGCCATCATCACGACCGACCTGCGCCTGAACGAACCGCGCTACGTGACGCTGCCGAGCATCATGAAGGCCAAAAAGAAGCCGCTGGAAACCGTGACGCCGGACTCACTGGGGGTCGACCCGTCGCCGCGGATCAAGACGCTCAAGGTCGTCGAGCCTGCCGCGCGCAAGGCGGGCGTGACGGTGCCGGACGTCGCGGCGCTCGTCGAGAAACTCAAAAACGATGCGAAGGTGATCTAAATGACGACTCTGGTTATTGCCGAACATGACAACGCGCAGCTCAAGGCTGCCACGCTTCACACCATCGGCGCCGCGCAACAGCTTGCCAACGGCGTGCACGTGCTCGTCGCGGGCCGCGGCGCGCGCGCCGTAGCCGATGCAGCCAGCAAGGTCGCGGGCGTGGACCAAGTCATCTTCGTCGACGCGCCCCATTTCGCCGACGCACTGGCGGAGAACATCGCGGCCCAGATCGTGGCGCTCGCCAAGGACTATTCGCATGTCCTCTTCCCGGCAACGGCAGCGGGCAAGAACGCCGCGCCGCGCGTTGCCGCGAAGCTGGATTCCGCGCAGATTTCCGACGTCATCGCGATCGACGCCGCCGATACGTTCCAGCGTCCCATCTACGCGGGCAACGCCATCGCAACGGTGCAATCGGCAGACGCCGTCAAAGTCGCCACGATCCGCACGACGGCATTCGATGCCGCCGCGGCGACCGGCGGCAACGCGGCGGTCGTGGAGGCGCCCGCCGTTGCCGACACGGGACTGTCGCGCTTCATCCGCCGCGAGATTGCCACAAGTGATCGCCCTGACCTCACGTCCGCGCGCGTGGTGATCTCCGGCGGCCGCGGTCTTGGCAGCGCCGAGAATTTCGCGATCCTCGATCCGCTCGCGGAAAAGCTGGGCGCCGCCATTGGCGCTTCACGTGCCGCCGTGGATTCGGGCTTCGCGGCCAACGACCTGCAAGTCGGTCAGACCGGCAAGATCGTGGCGCCGGAACTTTACGTCGCCGTGGGCATATCCGGCGCCATCCAGCACCTTGCCGGCATGAAAGATTCGAAAATCATTGTCGCCATCAATAAGGATGCCGAAGCGCCGATCTTCGGCGTGGCCGACTACGGCCTCGTTGGCGACCTCTTCGACGCCGTGCCGGCGCTGGTGAAAGCGCTCTAACGACGCCGGGCGCCGGCTCGCTCAACGGCGACCGGCTTCTCAGCAGGACCTTGCCGCCTCGCGCGAGAGATCGCGCCATGGCGGCTATTTTGTGTTTGCGCTTGATTGGCGACGAGACAGGCGTGAGCGCTACAGTTTCTCGAGCGCCCCGAGCGCCGCATCGACCATCCCCTGCACGACCGGCTTCACCTTCGCCGCCAGATCCGGCCGGTACTCGAACGGCGCCGCTTCGTTCATGTACGTCGACTGGCACATCTCCAGTTGAATCGCATGCACGCCATGCTCGGGCCGTCCGTATTCGCGCGTGATAAAGCCGCCCTTGAAGCGTCCGTTGTGCACCCACGTAAAAGGCTGCCCGGCGAGGCGGGCCGTTACCGCTTCCATGATGCGCGGATCGCAGCTCAGTCCCGAATTCGTGCCCAGATTCAGATCGGGCAATTTGCCCTCGAAGAGGCGCGGCAAGACGCTCGCGATCGAGTGCGCCTCCCACAGCAGCACGCGGCCGTGGATGGCCCGCAGGCGCTCCAGCTCCGCCTGCAGCTTCTCGTGGTACGGCCGCCAGTAACGATCGAGCCGCTGCGCCTTGTCGGCTGCCGATGGGCCCGCGCCGTTGCGGTAGAGCGGCTCGCCGCGAAACGTCTCCGTGGGGCAAAGGCCCGTGGTCGTCTGCCCGGGATAGAGACTCGCTCCTGTAGACGGACGATTCAGGTCGATCACATACCGGGAAATCCTGGCCCCGAGCATAGACGCGCCGGCACGGCGCGCAAAGTCGTACAACGTATCCAGATGCCAGTCCGTGTCGGCCACTTCTCCCGCAATCTCAGTCAGCTGCACGCGCGACCCGTCCGGAATTCCGGTTCCCAGATGCGGAATGGAGACCAGCAACGGAAGCGTGCCTTCATGGAATTCATATACCGCGGTATTCAAGGTCCTTCTCCTGATTCAAAGGTTCGCCGGCCGATTCCCTCGGCCCGTCTCCCGAACATAGTGAATCGTCCCCTCTGCGGCCCGAATATCAACCGCCGTGAATCTCGCCATAAGAAGGCTTGATCCTGGCTGCGGTGGATTTTGTCCAGGTCAGTCTTCACCGTAGCGTCACGGTGCGATCGGGACCTCCTCAACTCTCTAGTCGAGTACACAAAGTGAAAACATCAATCAACGTTGGAATGCTGCTGGCGTGTGGCGTGATGAGCGCCTCTGCGGCTGCCGCGCAAATGACCTTCGTCTCCTGGGGCGGCTCGTACCAGGGCGCGCAAGACAAGACCGCCGTCGCGCCCTTCACCGCCGCCAAAGGCATTCAGGTCAAAAACGACTCGTACAACGGTGGCATCGCCCAGATTCGCAGCCAGGTCGAAACGAAGAACGTCACGTGGGACGTCGTCGACCTGCAACTCTCCGACGTGACCCGCGCATGCGACGAAGGCCTGCTCGAAAAGCTCGATCCCGCCTCGCTCGCCCCCGCGCCGGACGGCACGCCCGCCGCGAAAGACTATGTGCCGGGCGCCGTGTCCAGCTGCATGGCCGGCAACATCGTCTGGTCTTCGCTCGTTGCCTACAACACCGACAAGTACAAAGGCCACGAGCCGACGAAGATTGCCGACTTCTTCGACCTCAAGCAATTCCCCGGCAAGCGCGGTCTGCGCAAGTCGCCCGAAGGCGCGCTGGAATGGGCCCTGCTTGCCGATGGCGTGGCGCCGGCCGACCTCTACAAGGTGCTCGCCACGCGTGCCGGCGTCGACCGCGCGTTCAAGAAGCTCGACACCATCAAGTCGTCCATCGTCTGGTGGGAAACCGGCGCGCAGCCGGCGCAACTGCTCGCTGACGGCGAGGTCACGATGAGCAGCGCGTACAACGGCCGCATCTACAGCGCAATCGCCGACGACAAGAAGCCTTTCGGCTTTATCTGGGACGGTCAGGTCAAATACCTGGAGGGCTATGCCATCGTGAAGGGCACGAAGAACCTGAAAGCCGCGCAGGACTTCGTGCGCTATGCCACGCAGCCCGACGTGCTGTCGAAACTCGCGCCGCTCACCGCCTACGGTCCGACTCGCAAATCGTCGATTTCGATGGTGCCGCCCAAGCTGCTGCCCTACCTTCCTACCGCCCCCGTCAACCAGAAAGGCGCGGTCGACTCAGATGTCGCCTTCTGGGCGGATCACACCGACGATCTGAACCAGCGCTTCGCTGTCTGGCTCGGTCAGAACTGAAGTCATTGTCGATGCAAAAAGCGCCTGCCTCCCGAAGCTTCGGTGAAGCAGGCGCTTGTCAATGATAGTGGACGCTATGCTTCTTCGAGCCTCTTGAGCAGCGCATCCGGCACATCGATCTCCGTGATGTTCAGGTGACTGCCGGGAATCCGTACGCCTTGCGCGGCCAGCCGCTCGATTTGTGACGACAGGCGCGCGGTGAAGTCCTCCACCACGAGTTCCGGCTTGATGGCCAGCACGAACAGGCCGACGCCGGGGGACGCGCTGCCTTCGGCGAAATTCGGCGCGTCCATCGACCAGTTGCTGCCGGCCAGTCCCGCAACCAGAAACTCCAGCATCATCGCAAGGTTGGCGCCGCGCGCCCCGCCAAACGCCAGCAAGAGTCCCTTTACCGCCTCGCGCGCGTCAGTCGTGGGATTACCTTGCGCATCGACGGCCCAGCCCTCGGGGATCGACTCGCCGCGCGCGGCCGCCTCGCGGATGTTCACGAAGGCCGTTGCGCTCGACGCCTGGTCGATGACAAACGGCTTGGCGCCCGCGCGCGGCGCGGCAAACGACAAAGGGTTGGTGCCGTAGACGGCCTTGCGGCTTTCCAGCGTCGTCATCTGCGCCGTGGCATTGGTCGTTGCGATGGCAACGAGTCCCGCTTCGGCCAGGCGGCGCGTGTAATAGCCGAGCTCGCCAACCGTGAAGCTGTTCGATTGAAGCAGCACCGTCACGCCATAGTCCTTCGCGCGGTGCACGAGTTCATCGAATGCCCGATCGAATCCGAGCTGGGCGATGCCACGTTTCGCGTCGATCGCGATGGCGGCCGGGGCGGGAAACGTCACCTCGGGTCGAGCGTCTTTCGCGACGCGTCCCTTGACGAACCCGTCGAGATAGTCGAACAGATGGGCGAATCCCACCGCGCGACTGCCGGCCCATTCGGCGGACACGACCGCATTCGCGAGTGCATCGGCGACGTCGTCGCTCGCGCCGGCTTTAACAGCCGCGCGCCGGGCGATATCGTGGGCTTCCTGAGTTTCGAGGCGCACAGTCACTTCCTTTCGATTGATGTGACGGAACATTCACAATGGGTAGCGTATGCCCACAGCCGCAATCTACACCGCGTCTTCGCTCAACACCATCAGTTGCGTGTTGCCGCCCGCGGCGCTCGCGTTCACGGTCGTGACACGCTCGCGCACGAGTTGCGTCCAGTCGTATTGCCCGTCCGCGCCAGGCTGAACCAGCGTCGTCATCGACTCGGCCGCCGCCATGCGCAGGTCCGAAAGCGCGGAATGGTGCGCCGCTACCATGACGGCATCCGGCTTCACGCCAGCGACTTCTCCTCTGATGAGCGCCGCGCCTTCGCTCGCTTCGACAACGCGACACGCCGCTCCCAGACTCCGGGCAATCTCGTCCGACGCCGAGGACCTGAACAGCAGCACCGTATTGCCGAATGCACTGGCAGCCATCGCCTGCTCGAGCACGACAGCGGGCGTTTCGCCGGTACAGAGCACCTGACCTCGCGGCAGAAGTTCTACCGTGTTCTCTTCGCCGGTCAGCGCCGGCAAGCTGATCGTCGTGGTGCGGTTCACCCGTTCATCGAGGTTCTGTTTGCACGTTGCGAGCGCCGCGCGCTGGCCGGAATCGGTGCTCCGCGCCGTCGCGAGCGCGAACAGTGCGTTCAAGTTTTCGAGGCCGGACCGCTTCGCCCTGGCCATTTCCCCTTCGCGGCTCTTGAGCTTCCCGCCCGCGGACTCGACCGGAAATTCGAAAAACTTTTCGCTGAGCGCGCGAGCCGTTTGCGCGAATGGCCCTGCCTCGGCGTTGAAAGCCGGCGCGGGCGACGCGCAGAGCGCGTACAGCGTGAGGGGCCCGCCGAGCATCGGTCCGGTCCCGCAGGCGCCCACGCCGCCGAACGGCTGCATCCCGGGCACCGTGCCATGCATCGCACGGTTCACACACACGCTGTTCGCATTCGAGGCCGACAGCAGCTTGCCGGCCGCCTCGTTGATGCGCGTATGCAGGCCCTGCACACCACAGCCAATGGCGTTCAGGGCTGCCAGCAATGCGTCCATCTCGCCGGTCTTGTACCGGACGACATGGAGCACCGGGCCGGACATCCTCGCGTTGATCGTAGCGAGCGCGCCTACATCGCGTATGTCGATAATGGCCGGGGCGACGAAGTTGCCCTTTGTCGGCTCCGCAGAGACCTTCCCGCGAACGACCGTGTAGCCGAGGCGGCGCATCTGGTCGATATAAGCTTCCGTGCGATCCTTCGCCTCGCGCGTCGCGAGCGGCCCGATATCCGTCCCGACAAACAGCGGATTACCTGTATTGCGTTCGCTGAGCATGCCTTTGAGCATTTTCAGCACTTTTTCCGCCGTCGAATCCTGCAGACAGAGCAGCCGCAGCGACGAAGCGCTTTGCCCGGCGTGACTGAATGCGGAAACCGTGGCGTCCGAGATCACCTGCTCGGGCAGCGCCGAGCTGTCCACGATCATCGCGTTGACGCTGCCCACCTGGGCGAGGAACCTGGGCTGGCGCGCGCGCTTCGCGAGCAGGACGCCCGCCGCTCTTGCCGATTCCGCCGATCCGGCGAACAGAACGCCCGCCACTTCTTCAGAGCTCAGCAACTCGCGGCCCACCACCGCGCCCGCGCCGAGGAGCAACTGGAGCACGTCCCTGGGCAGGCCGCTGCGATAGAAGGCGCGCGCCGCCTCGTAGGCAACGAGTGAGGCCTTCGAGGAAGGCTTCGCGACGACGACATTGCCCGCGGCGAGCGATGCCGCCACATGCCCGACAAAGGTCGCGAGCGGTGACGAGACCGGCGTGACGCTCGCGACGACGCCGAGGCCGGTACGCGAACTCAGTCGCGCGTCTGCCTTGACCTGCAGCGCATAGAGGCGGCACAGATTGACCGCGGTGCGGACTTCTTCTGCGGCCTCTGCGAGCGTCGCGCCGTTCTCCAGAACCAGCAGCGCGCCCAGGTGCGTGCTCGACGCTTCCAGTTCTGCGGACATCCTGTCGAGCATGTCGGCGCGCTGATTGACACGGGATTGCGCCCAGTTCGCGGACGCATCTTTGGCCGCGGCGATGGCCCGCGCAACCGTGGACGCGCGGCAGAACGAAACGCTGCCGACGACTTCGGTCGTATCGCCCGCGCTGTAGACGAGATGCGTCGAATCGGATTCGATCTCGCCGCTACCCGCATCGAGCGAGGCCACCAGCGATTGTGCGGAAATACGGTTGGTACGAATGGCGCTTACGGCGGCGTCGAAAGCCGCGAAATTGCCGTACGAAATCGCAGCCGCATTCACCCGCCCGGGAAGCACGTTGACGGGACTCGCGATACCCGCATGCGGCTTGCCCTGCGTGCGCGCGGCCTTCGCAACCGGGTCTTCGACGATATCGGCGATGCTCACCGCCGGATCGACGATCTGGTTCACGAACGATGAATTCGCGCCATTCTCGAGCAGGCGGCGCACGAGATACGCGAGCAGCGTTGCGTGCGGGCCGACTGGCGCATAAATGCGGCAGGGCCGGCCCAGTTTCGTTTTGCCGACTACCTGGTCGTAAACCGTCTCGCCCATGCCGTGCAGACACTGGAACTCATAGTCCTTGTTGCCTGCGAGCGTATGAACCGCCGCAATCGTGAAGGCGTTGTGCGATGCGAATTGCGGAAAGATGGCATCCGGCGCATCGAGCAGCACCTTCGCGCACGCAATGTAGCTCACGTCCGAATGCACTTTCCGGGTGAACACAGGATAGCCCTGCGAACCCGCGTCCTGCGCGAGCTTGATTTCCGTGTCCCAGTACGCGCCTTTGACCAGACGAATGTTGATGCGCCTGCCCGTCGAGCGAGCGAGTGCAACGATCCAGTCCGCGACTGCGTGACCGCGCTTCTGGTAGGCCTGCAGCGAAATGCCGATACCGTTCCAGCCGCGCAGCGACGGATCGTTGCAGAGCAATTCGAGCATCTCCAGCGTCAGTTCGAAGCGCGCGGACTCTTCCTGGTCCAGGTGAAAACCGATGCCGTACTGCTTCGCCAGTTGCGCCAGTTCGAGCAGGCGCGGGTAGAGTTCCGCGAGCACCCTTTCGCGCTGCGCGAGTTCGTAGCGCGGATGGAGCCCTGAAATCTTCACGGAAACGCCCGGCCCGTCAATCGGACCTCGGCCTTGTGCGTCTTTGCCGATTGCCTCGATGGCGTGCCGGTACGACTCGAAATAGGCCTGCGCATCTTCGTCGGTGAGCGCGGCCTCGCCCAGCATGTCGTACGAGTAGCGGTAGCCGCCGCTCTCGCGCCCCTTCGCCGCGCCGATCGCCTCTTCGATAGTCTGGCCGGTCACGAACTGCTTGCCGAGCATGCGCATCGCGTACGCAACACCCGCGCGTACCACGGCCTCGCCTCCCTTGCGCACGACGCGTGTCAGCGCTTCGGCGAGTGCGTTTTCATCGGGCTGCTTCAGCAGCTTTCCCGTGACGAGCAACCCCCAGGCCGTCGCATTGACGAACATCGAAGGCGACTTGCCTACGTGCGCTCGCCAGTCGGCATCGACGATCTTGTCGCGAATGAGCTGGTTGCGCGTGTCCGTGTCGGGAATGCGCAGCATGGCCTCCGCGAGACACATGAGCGCAATGCCTTCGCGGCTGTCCAGCGAAAACTCCTGCGTGAGCAGATCGACGCCGCCCGCGTCGATGCGCGCGTCGCGCACCCCTTGCGCCAGGCGCGCAGCGAGTTCCTGCGCTTTCGCCAGCGTGGAAGCATCCATTTGCGCGCGGCGCATGAGCGTCTGAACCACCGCCTCCTCGGGAAGCGCAGAAGCCTCGGCAATGCGTTGACGCAGGACGGACAGGTTCGCCGTGCCAGTTTGCGTGACTTTTATTTCTGACAACATGATTTGATGACCTGGTAGGGTTGCTTAGGATGACGAATGACAGGCAGCGGGTTTAACCGACCGGTGGATCAACCTCGCTAAATCGCGTTGGCCGTGCCTCTGAGGCGTTCGGTTCTGCGCCGCAGCAGTTCGAGCGTCACGAGCAGCAGCGTCGAGATCACGACCAGAATCGTCGCCACGGCGAGAATGGTCGGACTGAGTTGTTCGCGAATACCCGACCACATCTGCCGCGGAATCGTCTTCTGATCCGGGCCGGTCAGGAAGAGCGCGACGACGATTTCATCGAACGACGTCGCGAAGGCGAAGAGCGCACCGGAAATCACGCCTGGCGCGATGATGGGGAGCTTCACCTGCAGGAACACGCGAAGCGGCGAGGCACCGAGGCTTCGGCCCGCCCGCGAGAGCGTTTCATTGAACCCGGCCAGCGTGGCCGTCACGGTCACGACCACGAAGGGCACGCCCAGCGCCGCGTGCGCGAGAATCAGCCCGCTGAGGCTGCTCGTCAGGCCCAGCGGGCTGAACGCGAAATACACGCCCACGGCCGTGATGATGAGCGGCACGATCATCGGCGACACGAGCAGACCGGTGATCACCGCCTTCCCCTTCAGGCGCGGGCTCGTCAGCCCGAGCGAAGCGGTCACGCCAAGCACCGTCGCGATCGCCGTCGACGAGAACGCCGTGATGAGCGTGTTGTTCAGCGCCAGCATCCAGTCGGGGCTGCCGAGAAAGTCCTGATACCACCGCAGGCTCAAGCCCGGCAGCGGGTACGTGAAGTACGGCTGCGAGCTGAACGAAAGCGGCATCACCACGAGCACGGGCAGCACGAGGAACAGCAGCACGGCAAGCGAAACACCCAGATGCAGGAACCGTCCAACACGGCCCCAGACCGTCACATAGGCTGGAAAATTGAACATGTGATTACCCCAGTTTGATGCCGCCGCCAGTGAGCTTCACGAAGAGGCTGTAGATGATGAGCACGCCCACGAGCAGGATGGACGCGAGTGCGCTCGCGAGCCCCCAGTTCAACGTGGTATTGACGTGATTCGCGATGTAGTAGCTCGCGAGCTGGTCATCGGGGCCGCCGACGATCGCCGGCGTGATGTAGTAGCCGACCGCGAGAATGAAGGTCAGCATGCCGGCGGCGCCGACGCCCGGCAGCGTCTGCGGGAAGTAGGCCTGGAAGAACGAACGCACGGGACCCGCGCCAAGCGAGCGCGCCGCCTTCACGTAGATGGGCGGCACGCCCTTCATCACGCTGTAGAGCGAAAGAATCGCGTACGGAAGGAGAATGTGCGTCATCGCCACCAGCACGCCAAAGCGGTTGTAGATCAGCGACACGCCGTGCTTCGACAGCCCCAGGTGAATCAACAGGTCATTCAGCACACCATGCGTTTGCAGCACGACGACCCATGCCGTGGTGCGCACCAGAATCGACGTCCAGAACGGCAGCAGCACCATGATCATGAAGAGGTTGCTGTATTTCGCCGGCAGGTTCGCCAGAAAGTAGGCAACGGGATAGCCGAGCAGGAGGCAAAGCAGGCTGACCGCGAGGCTCACCCACGCCGTACGCAGAAATACGCCCACATAGAGCCGCTCGCCGTCCGGTTGGCGCACGATGGCGCCGTGCTCGTCGCGCTCGAAATCGAACGCTTTCAGGTAGTACCCGAACGTCCAGGGCGACGAGGCGTACTTGAGCGTCGACCACGCCTGCAAATCGCCCCACCGTGAATCGATGTTCGACAGACGCTCGCGCCACGTTCCCTCGCTGCTCTCGTCGATGTGGCGCGCGGTCTTCATGATCAGGCTGCGCATGCCGCTCTCGTCGTAGTTCAGGCGGGAAGCCACGCGGCTCACGCCGTCCGTCCCCTTGGCAGCGCTCAGGTCCTGCCCGAATGCGGCGTAGATCTGTTCGCCGGGCAACTGGCCGCTTGCGGGGTCCCACGCGCGCAACAGCGCCGCGGCATGCGGCAGTTCCTGCGAGACCGTCGGGTCGCGAAAGCTCTTCGTCAGGAGGCTGCCGATGGGGACGAGGAAGGTGACGAGGAGGAAGGCGAACAACGGAAAGACCAGCAGCATGGCCTTCGTGCGCTCCGTGCGCTCCGCGCTACGGAGTTTCGCCTTGAGGCTTTTCGAATCTGCGACGACAACCTGGGCGGCGTCGCCTGTCGGGATAACCATATCAGTCGGTAGAATCATCGTAGTCCAGCGGTAGCGACCGCGCCCTCCTCGTCAATGCAACTGCAGATACGTTTATGCGGGGTTCATCCGATCAGGATGCCTGATGAATTCGCGGATTCGCTTCGTATTGATCCGAAGCCGTCCGCATCGGAGTACCGGTCTGCGCCGTGGCTACTGCAAGGCGCGGCAGGCGTCGGCCATCCAGCCTATCTGCACGGAGTCGCCGATACGCAGCTGCCGCGCCGCTCCGTCATTGGGCAGCTTCACGATGAAGTCATTGCGCCCGCACACCTGCATGACAATGCGCAGGTGGTCGCCGTAATAGATGAGGTCCTTCACGCCGCCGTTGAACACGTTGTCACACACGCGTGCGTGCTCGCCTACGGCCACACGCTCGGGCCTGAGCGACACGCAGGCGGAACCGGAGGCGCGGATCGCGGCGCCCGTGCTCGCGCGAATCGTGGCACCGCCATCGAGCTTGACGGTACACGCCTTGCTTTCGACCGTTGCCACCGTTCCCTTCAGTTCGTTGCTCTCGCCGATGAAGCGCGCAACGAAGGCGTTCTCGGGTTTTTCATACAGATCCGCGGGTGGCGCAAGCTGTTGAATGATGCCGTTGTTGAAGACCGCGATGCGGTCCGACATCGTCATGGCTTCGCTCTGATCGTGCGTCACGTACACGACCGTCAGCCCGCTTTGTTCGTGAATCTGCTTGATTTCATATTGCATTTGCTCGCGCAGCTGCTTGTCCAGCGCGCCGAGCGGCTCGTCCATGAGCACGAGCGCGGGCTCGAAGACCAGGGCGCGAGCAACGGCAATGCGCTGCTGCTGCCCGCCGGAAAGCTGGCCGGGCATGCGGTTCGCGAACTTCTCCATGTTCACCATCGCGAGCGCGCGGCTCACCTTGCGTGCGATTTCATCCTTCGCGACTTTGCGGACCTTCAGCGGAAATGCCAGGTTCTCCGCGACGGACTTGTGCGGGAAAAGCGCGTAGCTCTGGAAAACCATGCCGATATTGCGCCGCTCGGGCGGAATACGGTTGATCGGCTTCCCCTGAAGCAGAATCTCGCCGTGCGTTGCCGTCTCGAAGCCGGCCAGCATCATGAGACATGTCGTCTTGCCCGACCCGGACGGTCCAAGCATTGTGAGAAACTCGCCCTCGCGAATATCGAGGTTGAGGTTTTTCACCACGAGGGATGCACCGTCGTAGGTCTTTTGAACGTTCTTGAAAGAGACAATGGTCGACATCACAACTCTCCAGGAGAAGCCATACTCGGTGGTCAGGCGCCGAACTTCCAGTCGCGAGCCGGCAGATACGTTTCCTTCACCACACGCGGCGAGGCCCAGCGCAGGAGGTTCAAATACGAACCCGCCTTGTCGTTGGTGCCGCTGGCGCGCCCGCCGCCGAACGGCTGCTGGCCGATCATCGCGCCAGTCGGCTTGTCGTTCAGATAGAGGTTGCCCGCGGCGTTGACGAGCACGCTCTCGGCCTGGTGTAGCGCGAAGCGGTCCGTGCAGAAGATCGAGCCAGTGAGCGCATACGGACTCGTCGCATCGATCAGTTTGAGCGTTTCGTCCCACTTCGCGTCTTCATAGACGAATACCGACAACACGGGGCCGAAGAGTTCTTCCTTCATGAGCGCGTGCTGCGGGTCGCTCACTTCGAACACGGTCGGCTCGACGAACCAGCCGGGCTCCGTCCAGGTCTTGCCGCCCGAAACGAGCTTCACGGCAGCGTCGTCCTTCGCCGCGTCGATCACGCGGCTCAGCTTCTGATGTGAAGCCTGCGAGATCACGGCGCCCATGAAGGTGCTGAAATCGGCGACATCGCCCACCTTGAGTTCGGCGAGACGCTCGCGAAGCTGCTGGCTGACCGCGGGCCACAGGCTGCGCGGAATGTATGCGCGCGAGGCGGCGCTGCACTTCTGGCCTTGATATTCGAACGCGCCGCGCACGAGCGCGATCGCAACCTCGGAGGCGTTGGCCGACGGATGCGCGAGCACGAAGTCCTTGCCGCCTGTTTCGCCGACGAGACGCGGAATCGTGCGGAACGCGTCCACCTTCGAAGCCACGCCCTTCCACAGCGACTGGAACACCGCGGACGACCCGGTGAAGTGAATGCCTGCGAGATCCGGCGATGACAGCGCGACACGCGTCGTCAATTCGGCATCGCCGGGGACGAAGTTGATCACGCCCGGCGGCAAGCCGGCTTCTTCGAGCGCTTCGAAGAAGAGGTAGTTCGCGAGCGCCGATTTTTCGGACGGCTTCCACAGCACCGTGTTGCCCATGATGGCCGGAGCCGTGGTCAGGTTCGCACCGATCGCGGTGAAGTTGAACGGCGACACCGCATAGACGAAGCCTTCGAGCGGCCGCCAGTCCGCGCGATTCACCGCGGTCGGGACCGACATCGGCTGCTCGGCGTACACGCGCTGCGCGTTGTAGGCATTGAAACGCAGGAAGTCGATCAGTTCGCAGGCGCTGTCCGGTTCCGCCTGATCGAGCGTCTTGCTTTGACCGAGCATCGTCGCCGCGTTGATCTTCGCACGCAGGCGCGTCGCGACGATATCGGCTGCGCGGTGAAGGATCGTGGCGCGGCTGGCGTGCGTGAGGCTCGCCCAGTCGCGCGCAACGCTTTTCGAACTGGAAATCGCTTCTCTGATCTGCGATTCCGACGGGCGATGAATACGCGCGAGCAAGCGCTGCGTATCGTGAGGAGCCCGAACCTCCGTGACTTCGTTGGAGAAGTACCGCTTGCCGCCGATGACGGTCGGAATTTCTACGACTTCACGCTGCTCGAGCGCACGGCGCAGCGCGGCGCCAGATTCGGTGCCTTCGCCAAATTGAACTTCGGCTTCGTTCGCCGGCAACGGAAATTGTGGACCTGAAATCACGCTTGCTCCTTTCCAGAAAAGTTGGACGAGTCGCCCAGCAACCCACCGGGGCTCACCCCGGGAGAACCCTTACCCGGTGCAGGTTTGCGGGGTTCTCAAGGCACCAGCGACGCTCAGTGTCCAGACTAGAGGGTGCAAAAAGAACGGCTGCTTATTTCACCTGGCTTTATGTTGTGGATCGTTGCCCCTTATGAACGACAGCGGAGGCAATAGGGCTGAACAGACGTCGGTCTGGTTTCTTGTCGTTACTGAACACATGTTCAATATTAGACACGCTGAAACGACTATATATGTACCCGGATGGATGTCAAAAATGATTTACTCAGGGTTTGTACGGACACTGGTACTGTAACCGTCGCGCGAAGAGGGTAAATACCGAAGACAGGCGGTGACGCATGGATGAACAATCGTTCAGCGTTTATGGATAATGGAAGCCGCTATACTTCTGCTTCCCGTGAACGAATGTTCAGCTTATTTGCGGCGTCGCAGCGCCCTTTCCCTGACTGAGGACAGCACCATGCGTCACGACGCGGAACCCATCGTTAAGGCCGATACGCGCAAGGAAGAACCCGTGGAGTACGACGGCATGCGCCTGAAATTGATCGACGCGACGCTGGACGTCGTGGGCCAGGTCGGCCTGGAAAACCTGACGATCAGGAAGGTGAGCGAACACGCCGGCGTTTCAGTGGGCCTCGTGCATCATCACTTCGAGAACAAGAGCAATCTCGTCTACAAGACATTCGTCTACATGATCCGCAGCGTTCGCAATCAGCTGATTGCGGGCCGGCGCGATATTCGCGACCCGATCGAGCGCGTGAAATTCATGGTCGACCTGTGCTTTAGCGACGAAGTCATGAGCCCCGGCGCAGCCAACGTCTGGCCGCACATGTGGAGTTCGTCGGCCCATGAAGTCCAGGTTCAACGTCTATGTGCAGCGTTTTCGCGGCGCCTGCGTTCGAATTTCGTTCACGATTTTCGCCAGGCCGGTTGCGATGCAACGATGGCAAACATCTACGCCATCCAGTCGTTGGCGCTCGTGCATGGTTTGTGGATCGAACATCGCGTGGCCGGCACGATTTCGATCGACGAGGTGCTGGGAATATTTCACGGCATGATCGACGACGCGACGAATCAAGGGTGGAAAGCGAGCATTCGCCGCCTCCCCCCCTCACGACACTGACGAAGCCTCACGTTATTCGTCGTCGGTGTCGCCGACTTCTCCCGGCTGCAGCGCCAGGGCCCTGGCGATATCGCGCGCGACCTGTCTCTCGAACGCGCGTCGAATGAGATCGTAGAGGTCGTTAGGGAGATGGCCGAGTTCGTTTTCCCGATACGAAAGAAAGAACGAACGGGTCAGCCGGCCATAAGGCCGGCCGTGGCGGGAAAACGCAGTCAGCGGAACCACGCGCACTTCGGGCACATAGTGACGCGACTGCCACAGGCACAACGGTGTCGTGATCGCGAAGCCGAGGCCCGCCGCGACAAGACTGAGCATGGGGTCCGTGGCGTCGAATTCGCAGGTGCGTTCGATGTTTTCGCCGTGCGAAGACAGATACGAGTCGATGTGCTGGCCAATGACCGAGCGCGCGCTGTAGCGAATGAATTGCAGATGGGTGCTCAACTCGGCCAGTGTGGTGAAGCGGTCGACTTCGAAGCTGCCCGGCAGCACAACGACATACGGCTCGGAAAACAGCTTTCTCTTGCGGATGCCGGCAGCATGCGAGGCGCTGCTGGTCGTCACGGCCATGTCGAGTTGGCGGGCTTCGAGTTGCCCGTCGAGTGTGGGCGTGATGCCGGACCACAGGCGAATATGGTGCGACGTGCCGGACAACGCTTTAATGGCGATGGGCCCGATCGTCGCCGCGAACGAATCGACACACCCGAGGCGCACGACGACGCGCTTCGCGCGCGTCACGTTGCGCACGCTTTCGACCATCTGGTCTGCGCCCTGCAGCAATACGGTGGCGTGCTCGAACAGGCGCTGACCTGCCGCTGTTGGCCGGGCCGGGCGCGTTGCCCGGTCGAGCAAGGTCGTGTCCAGCAGGGTTTCGAGCGCCTTGATGCGTTGCGAAACCCCGGCCTGCGAGATGGCGAGCCGATTGGCGGCATCCGAAATCGAGCCGGCCTCCACCACCGCGACCCAGCTGGCGAGGAGATCCCAATCAGGATATTTTTCTGGCGACGCGTTGTCTTTCATGGCTGTTGACGAATGCTTCCCCAAAATTTAACACGTCTCTGACGCGGCGTTTGGGCGATTCAGGCCGCCTTGCATGCTTAGTCTGCGCACCTCACGGCTTCGAGTGCAGCGAGCACATTATCGGCACCCGCGGGGAGCTGCCGAACCGCAGCGCACGCACTATCCAGAAGCGCGGCCATGTCGCGCTGGGGCGAATTGCAAACGAGGCCTGCCTCACCGCTTGCCTCGAGTTCGTTACGCCATTTGCCTGCAATCTCGACCTCCACGACATGGACGCCGCTCTCGGGCACGCCATAGTGCTGCGCAGCGAAGACGCCGCCCAGCTTCCCGTTGACGACCCATGAGCGCGCGTGCGCCTGGGCGGCGTCGGTCAGCGCGGCAACCAGCAGACGATCGCACGCGGCGCCCTGATGGGTGCCCAGATTGAAGTCGGTTCCGCCCGCCTGCTCGCGATACGGCGAGAGCCACGAACTCGCGTGCGAAACCAGCACCGCGATATTTTCGTGAAGCTTCCTGAGGCGAATGATCTCGGCCGTCACCGTCTGGTGAAATGGCTGCCAGTAAGCGGCGATCCGCACATCGACCACGGCCTCGTCCGGTTCGCAGCCCTGCGGATACAGCGGCTCGCCGCGCGACGTGTGCGTCCGGCACAGTCCCACACGGTTCAAACGCGGCGAAAGCGAGCGGTTGTCGGTTGCCACGTTGAAGTCGATCACACAGGGATGCACCGACGCCGTGACAGTCGACAGCCCGCGTTCGCGCGCGGTCGCAATCCACGCAACGCCCGCTGGGTCCGAAAGGCGTCCATCGATCGGCGCCCACGCCGGATTCGACAGCAGCTCAGCCGGCACCCGGCTGCCGATGTGGGGTGCCACCAGCATCACCGGCATATCGCCGCGAGCCATGGTCCCGAAATGTTCGCTCTGCATGCACTCACCCCCGTCACGATGCATGACCGCCGCCAGGCTGCGGCCCTCATGCGAACGTACATCGATTCCCGGCGGCGCGCACTAGCGTAAGCCACGCTTTCACTTTTCATAACCGCGGCTTAATCAAAGACGCGATGCGTCGCGAGGCACGAATAACTTCAAGGAATGCCAGCGTGAAAATAAAGCGCATTGACGCGTCTTCGTCCCGATCCAATACTCAGCGAACAGCCGCACGCAGGCCCGCACGCAGGCAACATCACACTTGCGAGGCTGGCCTTCTCTGCGGGCCGCTTAGCATATCGAATGAGAAAGAGGAAACTGGCGCACGCCGCTTCTGCTATCTATAAGCGCAGTTGAAGCACCCGCTCGCGCGGATGCCGCTCGCTATGCTGGCAGTGCCGATTTGCCCGTGGCTGACAACCCTGCCTGGATCGTACCTTGATACGGACCTATACCGCCTTCCTTCTCCTCGGACTCTTCTGGGGATCGAATTTCATCTACATGAAATGGGCGGCACCATTCATCAGCCCAGGACAGATATCGTTCCTGCGCGTCCTCTTCGGCTTCATCCCGCTCGCCGTTCTCGCTTGGCGTCAGCAGGTATTGAAACCTGGCCAGATCCGCTATCTGCATCACTTCTCGATGATGGCGGCGCTCGCCACCGCTTTCAGCTACTTCGCCATGGCAAAAGGCACCGCACTGCTTCCGTCCGGCATTGCCGGCGTGCTCGGTGGGTCGCCGGCCATCTTCACCTCGATCGCGTCGACGGTGTTTCTGCGCAACGAGAAGATGAACCGCTTGATGGTAGGCGGCGTAGCGCTGGGCATGGCGGGCATTACGCTCATTGCCCGCCCGTGGTCCGCTCTCAGTGGCGATGACCCTATCAGCCTCGCGGGCGTCGCGTGGATGATCGCGGGCGCAATCGTTTTTGGACTGTCGTATATCTACGTCCGGCGCTTTCTCTCTCCGGCCAACCTCGCCCCGCTCGCTATCGTGACCTGGCAAATGGGCCTCGCATTGCTGATACTCTTTGCCTTGACCGACCTCCACGGCACCGGCCAGATTCTGCAGGACGGACGCGCAACGGCCGGGGTGGTGATCGGCCTGGGTTTGCTGGGTACAGGCTCATCGTTCCTGCTTTACTACTTACTGTTGCAGGAGTTGGGCGCCGTCGCGGCCTCCGGTGCGGTTTATATCACCCCTGTGATTGCGCTTTTGATAGGCTGGGCGGCGGGTGAGCACGTAGGTCAGCTCGAAATCGTGGCGATGCTGTTGATCCTCGGCAGCATCGCCATGCTCGAAATCGGGCGACAGCGGACCGTTCAAAGAGAAGTGACGCCTGTCCAGAGCGCCATTAGCCTTGAGTGACCACGCGCATAGCGCGGCAACGCAATTACCGGAGCCCCCATGTATCAGCGCCATGAGAACCTCGAGCATTTCATTCGCGTTGCGCGAACGCTGTTTCAGGCGCCAGCGCTGCCGGAGGCTGGCCGCCAGATGGCCGTGAAAGTATTCGAGCGTCTCGAACAGCCGTCCGACGACGGCAAGCGCAACCGCGCACGCTATCCCGCCTGCGATCTCCTCGATGCATCCCTCGCACCGCTGCTTGACGACTCAACCAGTCTCGGCGATGCGGCCCGCGCCATCACAACGCTCGAACCCGCTATCGGCTGGCAGCGGCGAACGTCCGGAGCGAATGGAAGCAAGGACTATGTCGAAAAGCATGTGAACGGCATGATTTGCGGCCCCGGCGGCATGGAGAGCCGATACGACTTGCAACTGGGGTTTTCGCTGCTCGCGCCGCACACGCGATACCCCGATCATCGACATCCCCCTGAAGAAGCCTATGTGTTGCTCAGCGCAGGGGAATTCCGCCAGCGCGACGGCGACTGGTTCGATCCGGGCATCGGCGGCGGCCTCCACAATCCGCCCAACAGCCTGCACGCCATGCGCTCGGGCACCACTCCGCTCCTCGCGCTGTGGTGCCTGCTGGTATGAGCGCGCTTTTCGACTATCGGCGGCTCAATCAAAGGCTCAGCAGCCCGCGATACAAGCCGTAGCCGGCCACGACCGCGGCAACGAGCACGGCTGCGAATACGAATTTCTCCAGATGCGTAAACACGTGCTGCCCGGCCTCGCGCCTCGCCTTGGCGAACAGGACGACGCTCGGCGCATAAAGCAGTGAGGAAAGGAGAAGGTATTTCACGCCCCCGGCATAAAGCAGCCAGACCGCGTAGAGCACGGAAACCGCAGCAATCAGAAAATCCCTGCGGCGTTCCTTTTGCGACAGTTCATAAGTCTCGCCGCGAATGGCGAGCAGCAACGCGTAGCTCGCCGACCAGAAGTAAGGCACGAGAATCATCGAGGTGGCGAGATAGATGAGCGAGAGGTACGTGCCTTTCGACACCAGCGTGATGAGCAGAAACAGTTGCACCATGCCGTTGGTCAGCCATAACGCGTTGGCCGGGACCTGCCTCGCGTTTTCCTTGCGCAGGAACGCGGGCATCGTGCGGTCGCGCGCGGCCGAGAACAGAATCTCCGCACACAGCATGACCCACGAAAGCAGCGCCCCGGCCAGGGAAATGGCGAGCCCCACGCTCACCAGCACCACGCCCCAGTGTCCGATAACGTGTTCGAGCACGCCTGCCATCGAGGGATTCTTCAGCCCGGCGAGTTGCGGCTGCGTCATGATGCCGAGCGCCAGCACGTTGACGAGCACCAGCACGAGAAGCACGACGAAAAATCCGATCACCGTGGCCTTGCCGACGCTCTTGCGGTCCGCGGCGCGCGCCGAAAAAACGGTCGCCCCCTCGATGCCGACGAACACCCACACCGTGACGAGCATCATGTTGCGGACCTGATCGAGCACACCGCCCAGCGCCGGATTCGAGCGCGCCCAGATATCGGCCGAGAAAATATGCAGGCGAAACGCGAGGAGGCAGATGAGAATGAACAGGACGAGCGGAACGATCTTCGCAATCGTCGTGATCTGATTGATGAAACTCGCTTCTTTTATGCCGCGCAGCACCAGGAAATGCACACTCCATAGCAGCAGCGAGGAGCAGGCGATTGCGGGTAAGGTATTGCCTTCGCCGAAGACGGGGAAAAAATAGCCGAGCGTACTGAATAGCAGCACGTAGTAGCCGACGTTGCCGAGCCACGCGCTGATCCAGTAGCCCCAGGCCGAGGCGAAGCCCATGTAATTGCCGAATCCGGCCTTGGCGTACGCGTAGACGCCGCCATCGAGATTCGGCTTGCGGTTCGCGAGTGTCTGAAATACCAGCGCGAGGGCCAGCATGCCGAAGGCCGTAATGACCCAGCCGATCAGCACGGCGCCCACACCCGCGGAAGCGGCCATATTCTGCGGCAACGAGAAGATGCCGCCGCCGATCATCGAGCCCACGACGAGGGCAACGAGCGCGCCCAGCCGCAGCCCGTTTGTGTCCCTGTGTTCCCCGGCGGCATCGAACCCGTGGGTGGCGTCGCTCATATCCGCTCCGTCTTCGCAGTGTCAGGTCGGGGTATCCGGCTCCATTGCGAAATCAATGTTGGCAGGTATGCAGGCAAATGCAAGGAAAACGCAGTGCAACCGGAAACGACAGGAAACGTCGGGCCATGCGCGGCGCATCGCCGGCATTGCGATATGATCGCGCTTTACTGTGCCGGGATTCCCTACATGCAAGTGCTGGTCGACGCTGACGCCTGCCCCGCCGTCATCAAGGACATGTTGTTTCGGGCCGCGCGGCGTGCCGAGGTCCCGGTGACGCTGGTGGCAAACCAATATCTGCGCACACCGCCTTCGCCCTTCATCAAGTCGATTCAGGTGCCGGCGGGTTTCGACGCAGCCGACGCCCGCATCGTCGAACTGGTCGAGCCGGGCGACCTCGTGATTACCGCCGACATCCCGCTTGCCGCCGCGGTGCTCGAAAAGAACGCGCAGGCGCTCGATCCGCGCGGCAACTGGTTCACGCGCGAAAATATTCAGGAACGGCTGACGATGCGCGACGTGATGGATCAACTGCGCAATGCCGGCGTCGAAACGGGCGGACCAGCCCCGTTCAGCGCGCGCGACAGCAAGGCGTTTGCCGGCCAGCTCGATCGATTTCTCGCGCGGCATAGCCCGCCGCCGCGCAAGACCGAGTGATGGCGGAAGCGATGAGACGTTTGGGATCATCGCGTCATGGATGCCCCTGCGCCGTGGCGCCGCACGCGCGAATCGCGCGCGATTAGAGCCGAAATTCTCCCTGCGCGCCGCTAACCCCTGCAAAGTGCAGGGTTTTTGTCAGGTGATTTGACGCCAAAAACGAGGCGGCGCGACCGCGAACCCCGCTGGTTCCCGAAAGTCGCCGATCCCCCGCCCGCCCCGGCGCAGCCGGACTTTGCCGCCGATTGCCCCTGCCCGTCTTGATGCGTATTGGGCAGGCACGATAGTTCGGCATCCTCATTGCCCTGCGTTTCGCTCTTGCCATTGGGCGGCGTCTTTCCTATGATCCTCAAACGCGAATCACTCTCATTCGCATCGAATTGCCATACGCCCGCGCAAACGGTTGCGCGGTTGCGCCTCGTGAATCTTTTCGCCGTCTTCGTCTTTCGATGAGGTAACCCGACATGGTCCTTTCCGCTCCAGGTGAAAGTTCAATCTTGAGTACAACTAATGTCAAACCAGGTCCGCCCTCGCCCGTGCTCGACTTCGTGGCGATCGGCCTCGGGCCGTTCAATCTGAGTCTCGCCTGCCTGGCCGAGCCGATCCGTGATTTGCGCGGCCTCTTCCTCGAGCGCAACGAGGATTTCGACTGGCACCCGGGCATGCTGATCGACGACACCACGCTGCAAAATCCGTTTCTGGCCGACCTCGTGAGCCTCGCGGATCCCCAAAGCAAGTTCAGCTTCCTCAATTACTGCAAGCAGGAAGGCAAGCTCTATGCGTATTACATCCGCGAGCGCTTTTATCTGAGCCGCGCCGAATACAACCGTTACTGCAAATGGGCCATCGGCCAGCTGTCGAGCATCGCGTTCGGCTCGAGTGTGGAGCACGTCGAATACGACGCGCAGCAAGGCCATTACGTGGTGCGCGGGCGGCACGTGCGCACCGGCCAGCCGTTCATGCATCGCGCCGCGCGCCTCGTGATCGGCGTGGGTTCCGTGCCGCAATTGCCGCCGTGCTGCGGCGAACTGCGCGAGCGCTGCATCCATAGCGCGCATTACGTGGCGCGCAAAGCCGAGCTGCAGCAAAAGCGCTCGATCGCCGTGATCGGCAGCGGCCAGAGCGCAGCCGAGATCTTCTACGACCTGCTCAAGGAAAGCGACGAGCACGACTACACGCTCACGTGGATCACGCGTTCGCCGCGGTTTTTCCAGATGGAGAACACGAAGCTCACGCTGGAAATGATCTCGCCCGACTATATCGACTACTTCTACAACCTGCCGGACGGCGTGCGCGAAAACATCATCGCCAAGCAGGACAGTCTCTACAAAGGCGTGAACGCCTCGCTCATCAACCAGATTTACGACCTGCTCGACGACCGCCGCAGCCGCGGCAGCAACAGTGCGCGTCTCATCACCAATTCCGAGCTGAGCGCCTGTCATCACGACCGCATCGAAGACCGCTTTCACCTGCGCTTCGTGCAGCGCGACGAGGGCGTGCAGTACACCCATGTCACGGACGGCGCCATCTTCGCGACCGGCTATGGGCAGAATGTGCCCGGCTTCATCGACGGCATTCGCGCTCGCATCCGCTGGGACGACAAGGGGCGCTACCGGCTCTCGCGCAACTATGCGATCGACGTGAGCGGGCGCGAGGTTTTCGTGCAGAACGCGGGGCTCTACAGCCACGGCCTGACCAACCCCGACCTCGGCATGAGCTGCTATCGCAACTCCTGCATTCTGCGCGAGCTGACCGGTGTGGAGCACTACAAGATCGAGCGGCGCATCGCGCTGCAGGACTTCTCGGTGCCCGACACGGAAGCGTTCGTGAAGATGCCGCTGGAGGCGCAATGAAGCTGCGCAGCACGATCATCCTGATGACGACCTTCGCCGTCGTCAGCGATGCGATCCTGATTCCGTTCTACCCGCAGTTCTTCGCCGCGCGCTATGGCGTGACGAGCCCCGTGCATGCGGGCGCTTACGTGGCGTTCATCTCCATCGTCGTGATGCTCACGCTGCCGCTCTGGGCGCGCATTGCGAAACGCCTCGACGCCATGCATCTGCTCGTCTATACGCAGTGCGCCGCGGGCGTGCTTTCGGTCGCGAGCTATTTCGCGGCGACGGTGCCGCTCTTCTGGGTGCTCTCGCTCGCGATGTTCATGTGCAAAAGCAGCTATCTGCTCATGTACCCGTACATGATGCGGCTCGAAGCGAAAGAATCGCATGCGCATACCATCGGCGTGCTGTCGGTGGTGGTGCACTTCGGCGCGATTGCGGGCGCGGTGGCGGGCGGCTTCGTCATGCAGGTCTGGGACGCGCATCACTGCATCTTCGCGATGGCCGCCGGCGACTTCGTGCAGATGGCGATCTGCCTTTCGCTGATCCGCACGCATGGCATTGCGCGGCGCTGCCGGTTCGCGGGCGTTGCCGATGAGGCGCCAGTCAAGCGAGGACTGCGTGCGCGCATGCCGATCCTGCGCCTCGCGCTGCTCATGCTCGCGTTCGACTTCTGCGTGTATCTCATCCGGCCGTTCATGGCGTCGTACTGGCAAGCGGTCACCGACGCGCCCGGCGAGCTGGTTCCAGGGCTCGTGTTCGCCATTCCAGGCATGGTCGCGCTCGTCGCGCTGCGCCTGAACAAGCGCCTCGCCATGCAGGGCAAGCGCGTGCCCGACCACATGCTCGCGAACCTGCTGCTGTGCACCGCCGGCATGCTGCTGCAAGGCGTGGAGGCGCCGTTGTGGATCGTCGTGGGCCGCGTGATGTTCGGCTGGGCGCTGTTCCAGATCGTCGTGAAGCTCGACGTGACGATGTTCGCACTGAGCACGCCCGCCTCGTATGCCGCCGATTACAGCGTCATCAACTTCTTCCAGAACCTCGGCGTGCTGCTCGCCTCGTTCGCGGCCGGCGCCATTGTCGACGAAGCGGGCTTGCGTGCGCCGTTCTTCGTGGCATCCGTGGGCCTCGTTTTCACGGCGCTCGTGAGCGTCTGGCTGCTCGCCCGGCCGCGCGCCGAGGACGCCGCCCTTTCCAACCCGATTGCCGAAACAGGAGTCACCGCCCGTGCGAACTGAAATCGCTGCCGACGAAATCGCGT
This sequence comes from Paraburkholderia sp. EG286A, assembly GCF_040965375.1. NCBI lineage: Bacteria > Pseudomonadati > Pseudomonadota > Betaproteobacteria > Burkholderiales > Burkholderiaceae > Paraburkholderia > Paraburkholderia sp. EG286A. The sequence continues at coordinate 30,976 of NZ_JBFRCB010000005.1, read as the reverse complement.
TGCGTCATGTCCCGCCTGCACGCATGGCCAGAGCCGAGGCCTTTCACATCCGCCCGCTCGACGCGCAACGCGACGCACCCACGCTGCATCAATGGTTCATCGAAGAACGCGCCGCGTTCTGGAACATGCGCGACAAGAGCGTGGCGGACGTGGCCGCTTTCTATCAGGCGATCGAAGACTCCGGGCACGCGCGCGCCTGGCTCGGCTTGCAGGATGACGTACCCGCCTTCCTGTTCGAAAGCTACGAACCGGCTCACGAAGAGATCGGCGAGCACTACGATGTGTGCGCCGGCGACCTCGGCATGCATCTGTTCGTCGGGCCCGCTGCCCGGCGTACCTCGGGCTATACGCGCCATGTGTTCGAAACGCTCATGGCGTTCCTGTTCGAGCGCCTTGGCGCGCAACGCGTCGTCGTCGAGCCGGATGCGCGCAACGCACGCATCCACGCGCTGAATCGCGCGATGGGCTTCGTATATACGAAGGACGTCACGTTTCGCGAGAAAACCGCCTCGCTCGCGTTCTGCACACGAGCCGATTTTTACGCTGCCATTACGCAGGATCACTAAATTCCATAAGGACATCGCAACATGAATCATTTCGCAACCCAGGCTTCCATGCAACACGTTCTCCTCACGCCCCACGAGGCTACCGGGCACCTCACACCCGAGGTCTGGCAGCGCGCGAACCGCATGCTGGTGCGCAAGGCCATTGCCGAGTATGCGCACGAACTGATCGTCGAACCGCAGTGCGTGGGCGATGCGTCCGGCGAGCACTACGCGCGCTATGCGCTCGAATCCGACGACGGCACCCGCGTCTACACGTTCGAGGCGCGCCTGCTCGCACTGCGCCACTGGAGCATTCGCCCCGAAACCATCGTGTGCTCGCAGGACGGCGCGCCGCAACCGCTCGACGCGCTCGCCTTCATCCTCGATGTGAAAGCGCGGCTTGGCATCAAGGAGGAGATGCTGCCCATTTACCTCGACGAAATCAGCAGCACGCTGTACGGCGCGGCCTACAAAGCTGTGAAAGACGGCCCGGATTCGGCCGAACTCCTCGACGCCGATTTTCAGGCGATCGAAACCGCAATGAGCGAGGGCCATCCCGGCTTCGTCGCCAACAACGGCAGGCTCGGTTTCGACGCGGGCGACTATCGCGCGTTCGCACCCGAGGCGGGCTCGCCGCTCCAGATCGTCTGGCTCGCCGTGCACAAGGAGAACGCCGCGTTCCACAGCGCCGCCGATCTCGACTACGAACAGCTGATGGAAGAAGAACTGGGTGTGGAGACCGTCGCGCGCTTTCGCTCGATGGTCGAAGCGCGCGGCGTGGACTTTGCCGACTATCGGCTGATGCCGGCGCACCCGTGGCAGTGGTTCAACAAACTTTCGATCGCGTTTGCGAGCTATGTCGCGACCAACCGCATCATTTGCCTCGGCTTCGGCGAGGACCATTATCAGGCCCAGCAGTCGATCCGCACGTTCTTCAATCTCTCGGACCGTTCGAAACGCTATGTGAAGACGTCGCTGTCGATTCTCAACATGGGCTTCATGCGCGGACTCTCGCCGTACTACATGTCGGGCACGCCCGCCATCAACGACTTCATCAAGGGTCTCGTGGCGAGCGATCCGTATCTGCAGGACCAAGGGTTCACCATCCTGCGCGAAGTCGCGTCCATCGGCTTTCGCAATCGCTATTACGAAGCGGCCGTGCAGGTGGACAGCCCCTACAAGAAGATGTTTTCGGCGCTCTGGCGCGAGAATCCGCTCGGCCTCGCGGGAGACGGCCAGCGGCTCATGACCATGGCCGCGCTGCTGCATACGGACCGCCATGGCGCGGCGCTGCTGCCCGCCTTGATCGAGGCTTCGGGGCTCACGGCGCAAGCCTGGCTCGAACGCTACATGGAGGCGTATCTGGCACCGCTCGTCCATTGCTTCTATGCGCATGATCTCGTGTTCATGCCGCACGGCGAGAACCTCATCCTCGTGCTCGAAAACCATGTGCCCGTGCGCGCGATCATGAAGGACATCGCGGAGGAATCCGCCATCCTCAACAAGGACGCGCAGCTGCCGGAGAACGTCAAGCGCCTCGCCGTGGACGTGCCCGAGCGCGTCAAGCTGCTCGCGATCTTCATCGACGTGTTCGACGGCTTTTTCCGCTACATGAATCAGATACTCGTCGAGCACGGCTGCTGCACGGAAGACGTGTTCTGGAACACCGTGGCGCGCTGCGTCGCGCGCTATCAGGACGAGCACCCGCAGCTCGCGCGCAAATATGCCGAATACGACCTCTTCGCGCCCGAGTTCCTGCACTCGTGCCTGAACCGTCTGCAGCTCGGAAACAACCTGCAGATGGTCAATCTCGCCGACCCAGCGGGCAATCTGAAGATGGCGGGCAATCTGCAGAACCCCCTGGCGGGCAGGCGCGGCGCACCGCGAGACGCCGCGCAGGCGAACGGCATGAACGCCGAAGCGGTCGCGGCATAAGCATGGCGGCAAACCGCGCGCTCGACGACATGCTGCAACTCGCCGCGCGGCTCGTACCGGGGTTGCAGGGTGTAGTAGCAGCGCGCCCCGCACAAGGCATCGTGCATACGCGCCCGGCGCCGCCCAACGGCGACGCCAATTGCGCTGCGCTCGAGGCGCTCCTTGCCTTCTGGTCGCGCACCTACCCCGAAGCGGGCCGCCCCTACTGGTCGTCGCGCTGCTGGGGCATCCTGATCTGGCAACCGCTCTACTTGAGCGTGATCGGGGTGCATGCGGCTGGCGTGTCGCTGTCGCTTGCGGACATCGCGCAGCCCATTGCCGAGGGCTGGACCCGCGAGGTCCGCATACGCGATCACGCACCGGCGCAGGGCGACACGCACGTGTTGATCGCGCACGCCGCACGCGAAATCGCCTCGTGCTGCGAGCAGATGCACGACGAGCTGATGCCGCTGATCCGCCTCAATCCGGCGGCGGCGCGCGGCACGCAGGCCGACGTGGTGCTCGCCGCACTGCTTGCGGCACGCAAGGCGCGGCCCGAATGGAGCGACGCCCAGGTCGAGGCGCATGGGCAGCGGTGGCTCGCGGCGCTCGGCCTGCAAGGCTGCTCAGGCTATCTCCCGTTCTCGCGCACGGACGGCGCGAGCGCGCTCGCGCTGGAGCGCCGCACCTGCTGCTACCACTATCGCCGCCGCGACGGCGAACTCTGCAGCACCTGCCCGCGGCTCGCAAAGCATGAACGCATCGTGCGCCTGAACGCGCAACACGAAACAGGATGAAACCGACCGATGAACGATATCAGTGACCTCGCGCATCTCGCGCTGCCGCCCGATACGGAGGAAGCGCATGAGCAATTGCCCGCGAGCGCCTATTTCGACGAGGCGCTGTTCGAGCGCGAGATGGCGCGTATCTTCGCGCACTCGGCGCTATACGTGGGCCACGAACAGTCGGTGCCCGAGCGCGGCGACTGGCGGCACCTGCCGCAGGACGAAGGCGGCCGCGTGCTGGTGCGCGGCGAGCACGGCGTGCAACTGCTCTCGAACGTCTGCCGCCATCGTCAGTCGCTCATGCTGGGCGGCAAGGCCGGCAACGTCGCTGCGAGCGGCGGCCCTCCTGCGCAAGGCAATCTCGCCGCGAGCGGCGGCAACATCGTGTGTCCCTTGCATCGCTGGACGTACGCCCCCGGCGGCAAGCTGATCGGCGCGCCCGAGTTCGAGCGCAAACCGTGCCGCAATCTCGAACGCTTCGAACTGCGAAATTGCCATGGACTGCTCTACGAAGGGCCACGTGAGCCAGCGCGCGACATGGCGCGCGTGTTCGAGCGCCCCGAGTTCGACTTCTCCGGGTACGTGCTCGATCACGTCGAAACGCATTCCTGCCGGTACAACTGGAAAACCTTTATCGAAGTCTATCTGGAGGATTATCACGTCGCGCCATTCCACCCAGGCCTCGGGCGCTTCGTGACCTGCGAAACGCTCGACTGGGAATTCGCCGAGACGTACAGCATGCAGCGTGTGGGTGTGCACGCCGCGCTTGCGCAGCCGGGTTCGGAAATCTATCGCGCGTGGCACGATCGATTGCTCGATTATCGCGGCGGCGCAGCGCCCGAGTTCGGCGCCATCTGGCTCGCGTATTTCCCCACCCAGATGATCGAGCTCTATCCGCACGTGCTCGTGGTCTCGACGCTCTATCCGAAAAGCCCGCAGGAAACGCTCAACGTGGTGGAGTTCTATTACCCCGAAGAAATCGCGGCATTCGAACGCGAATTCATCGAAGCCCAGCGCGCGGCGTATCTGGAGACGATGATCGAGGACGACGAGATCGCCGAGCGCATGGATGCGGGACGCCTGCGGCTCCACCGGCGCGGCATCAGCGACGCCGGGCCGTATCAGTCGCCGCTCGAAGACGGCATGCGCCATTTCCATGCGTGGTATCGGCGCGCCCTTGCGGGTCCGCTCGGGTGAGCCATGCGAAACCGCGCAAGGCAGGCGGCTTCGCACGGGCGCGGCGAATGGAGCACACGCCGCGCGTCTGCCCGCCGCGTCAGGCGTCGGCCACTTCGCTCAAGCTGGGGTAGTCCGTATAGCCTTGCGCGGCGCCTCCAAAGAAGCCGTTGCGATCCGCCGCGTTCATCGCCGCGTCGCGCTGCAGGCGGGTGACGAAGTCCGGATTCGCCAGCACCATCTGACCGTAGGACTCCAGATCCGCCAGCCCCGTGGCCACGTCGGCGCCGACCTGTTCGCGCGGGCGGCCCGCCCGGTTCACAATCAACGCGCCCTTCCACAGCTTGCGAATGTCAGCCAGCAGCGCCTCGTCGCCCTGATGCGCGATATGCAGATAGGCGAGCCCCAGCTTGTCGAGTTCGGCCACCAGATAGTGGTAAAGATCGGGGCCTTGCGCGCCCTCGTCGATGCCCCACAGCGTCGTGCCCGGTGAGAGGCGGATGGCCGTGCGGTCCGCGCCGATTTCCCCGGCAATGGCGGCCGCGACTTCGAGCGCAAAGCGCGCGCGGTTTTCGATCAGGCCGCCGTATTCGTCGGTGCGCGTATTGGCGCTCGGCGCGAAAAACTGCTGAACCAGATAGGCATTCGCGCCGTGGATTTCGACGCCGTCCGCGCCGGCATCGACCGCGCGGCGGGCCGCGGTGCGGAAGTCCTGGACCGTGCGGCGGATTTCCTCGATGGTCAAGGCACGCGGCACCGGAATGTCCTGCATGCCGCTGGCCGTGAACATGGCCGTGCCCGGCGCAATGGCGGAAGGCGCGACGCCCGCGCGATGGTGCCGCGTATTGTCGGGATGCGACATGCGGCCGGCGTGCATGAGCTGGATGAAGAGATGGCCGCCTCTCGCATGCACGGCCGAAGTGACTTTTTTCCATCCGGCGACATGCGCGTCGCTATAAATGCCCGGGGTCGTTATGTAGCCCTGTCCCTCTTCCGAAGGCTGCGTGCCCTCTGTGACGATCAAGCCGACGCTCGCGCGCTGGCCGTAATACTCGGCGGCCAGTTCGCCGGGCGTGCCGTCGGCCAGCGCGCGCGAACGGGTCATGGGCGCCATGGCCAGACGGTTTGGCAGCGTGTAACGCCCGACGCGCACGGATTCGAAAAGCTTGCTCATGATGATCACCTCGACTGGTTTGGATGGGTGCATCATCGCCTGCTTCACGATTGGGATAAATATGGTAATTTGGATATCATTGATCCGTTAATGGAGCAGTCAAGGTGGAACTACTGAACGACATGGCCTTGTTCGTCGAGGTCGTCAAAGCCAGGGGGTTTCGCAGCGCCGCAGACGTGACGGGCATGCCGAACTCCACCCTTTCACGCCGCATCAGCGGCCTGGAAAAAGCGATCGGACTGCGCCTGCTGCATCGGACCACACGCAAGATCGAGTTGACCGAAGCAGGCCAGATCTATTTCGAGCGCTGCAAGCGCATCGTCGATGAAGCCCGCCTCGCGCACGAGCAGCTAGGCGACATGGTTGCGCAGCCGAGCGGCGTGCTGCGGGCCTCGTTTCCGGTCGATTTCGCCGTCACCTACCTCGCGCCCCTGATCGCCGAATTTGCCGGCCTGTACCCCGCCATCTCCTTCGATTTCGAATTGAATCCGCGGCGTGTCGATCTGGTGAGCGACCCGTTCGACGTGGCGATCCGCATGGGGGAGTCCGAAAGCTCGCAACTCATTGCGCGTCCGCTGGCGTCGCTCACGCCATACCTGTATGCGTCGCCGGGCTATCTTCAGCGCGCGGGCGAGCCAGGCAAGCCGGCTGATCTGGAACGGCACGAATGCCTGGTAATCCTGAAGGCTGACACGTGGACCTTGCACGACGCAAAGCGCACGAGCACGGTGAAGGTGGGCGGACGCTTCACGCTCAACAGCGTCGGCATGATCCGCCGCCTCGCCACGCTCGACATGGGCATCGTGCTGCTGCCGGAAGAAATCGTGGCCGACGAAGTGGCCAGCGGAGCGTTGCGGCGAATTTTGCCGCAGTGGCATGGCACGCCCACGCCGGTCTACGCGATTACGGAAACGCGTCTGCTGCCGGCGAAGACGCAGCGCTTCATCGAGTTTCTACGGGAACGGTTGGCGCGCTAGCGCGCCCAAAAACAAAGGGCGATCACGCATCAACAGCGTGATCGCCCTTTTGCCGCGTCAGGCCTGCACGCGGTCAATCAGCCATTAGAACGCGACGTAAGGCGCGGTCCCGCCAGGCGCCGTCCTGCCCGCAATCGCGAAGTAGACATTACGCCCGAAGAAGAATGGCAATCCCCAGTCGAAGGTGCTGCTGCTTCCGGTCGCCGCGAGATTGTTGAAAGCCGAGGCGCGTGTACTTGCAAGCGTATTTTCGTTCGCGACCATGAAGGACATGTTCACCGGCGTCGTGGCCCCTGCGTTGCCGAAGGCTGTCGCATTCAATGCCAGGGTGGCCGTCGGGCAGTACCACCCGGTCCCACCGGCACACTGGGTAATCGAGCTGTCAGCGAAAAACAGGCCGTTGGATCCGCTGTCGACGTATGACTCGGCCATCACCTGCCCGTTGTACTGGGTCGAGATGAACAGGCTGGCGTCATAGCCCAGCACCGACGTCGCACTGAACGTATTGTTCGATTGCGTTCCTATCCCGAAGACGAGCGAACCATCGACGGACGCCTGTCCCGCAGCCGAAATGGCGGGCAACTCGACGATGACGCCGTTGTTGTCCTGCGGGAAGAGCGCCACCGGGTTCTGAGTCTGGGCCGATGCGGTGACTGCCGTCGACGTGCAGGTTCCGGTCGTCGTGTTACAGGAATAGTAGAAGCCGTTCGACGCGTTGCTCGTGCAGCCCGGGCAATCCTCCACGAGATTCGCTACGCCCAGAATCCCGTTGGCGCCAATGAGCGAGGGCGTGTCCGCGAGGGTGGCGCCACAGGCGCTGGGTGCGGCAGGAAATCCGCCTGGCGTACCGTCAATCATCATCGGCACGTTGCTGGCAACTTCGCCGGCCAGCTTGATATCGGCGGTAGCCACCGGCCCCCAGAAATACCGGCCGTCCGCGAACGGATAGCACTCGCCAAGCACGTTGCCGCTGCCGTCCTTTTGCTCGGGCAACGCACTCGCCAGGGCACCGAGCGCCGAGGACGTAAGACGCAGGCCGACCGAGCCGGTGTCCACAAGAACATCACTCACGACCGCACATTGCGTGGTGCCGTGGAGGCACACCGTCACCGTGGCCACCGGGAGATTGGGCGCATAGCCGCTACCGGATGGCGCCAATGAGGTGTCCACCCGAATCGGCAGGACGTTACCGGTGCCCAGCGTCGGGTCGCTCGAGTTCCCACCGTTGCTCGTGCCCGAACCCGGTGTGCTCGATTGCGCGGTCTGGCCGCCGTTACCGCTGCTGCCACCGCCGCCGCCGCAAGCGGCCAGCACGAGACAGAGCGCCATTGCCCAAAATGCGTTGCGAGTCGAGCTCATTTCAGGTCCTCCGGCGTGACACCCGCAGGAACCGCAGCCGGCAACCAGGCCGTGCCTCGCATGTTGTTCATCCGGCCCCCTCCCACATAGCGCATCTGCGCCGACTCGACCGCTACATGTCGATGCAGGTCAGCATGGGTCGGCGTCTGCAGCGCGGCCTTGTATTCGGAGAAGTAAGTGCCGAACAACTGCGAAAGATCCGGCGGACGCGGCCCGCTCCAGGACACGGCGAAAACCTGCCCGGCCGCGTTCGCGTATTCGCGTACCGTCGTGCCGGTGGGCAGCGTGATGACCTGGGTGGTGTAGGTCGACGTCGATGCCGTCGAGGACAACTGACCTCTGAGCGCGGACGCTTCGATCTGGAGTGAGTCGAGTTTCCCGCCCAAGGCGGCCTGTGCAGAAGACTCGCAAATTGCAAATGAAGCGACGCCTGCCAATACGGCAATCAGCAAGGCGCGTTTACCCCGGAATTGATAAGGACGTACTCTCATGTTTTTCTCGTCTTTACTCTCTTTTTAATCGAGGGCACCCGCACAGGAAGTGGATGCGGCCTCGTGTTGGCACATCGTTTATTCTCTCAGTCGCCCTCAGTCAATTTCAACCATTGAGTTTTTGTTTGCCGAGGCGAGCATCACCTCGGCTTTCCTGGCTGTTATCTTCGATCTGGTAGACGCGTGTACGCACCGCGGGAAGCTCGGGCGGCTCCTTAGCGATTCCCCATGCGCTCAGCAAGCCTTCGAACGAGGCACCGGCCGGCGCCGTCCGTGGCTCCGGCAAAGGCACGCCGGTCGAGCGGTAGCGCGCGCTTCCTCGCGCACTCACGCCCTTGTTGACGCGTTCGGCGGCGCCGTTGCGCATGGCGTAGCGAACGACATCCGAGGCTTCGCGCGAACTCATCAATCCCGACGCAGTAATCTCGCTGACCGACGCGCTTTCGCGTTGCGCCAGCCAGTGCAGCAGCGTGAGCGCACTAGCGTGAACCTTCATTAATGGCCTCTCCCGTCCTTGTCTTGTCCCTGTCCCCGGCGAAGATCACGCGATGCACTGGACGAATTCCGCATTGTCTGCCGTGCCATGTCCTTATCCGCCCGCTGGAGTCGTGGCCGTGCCATCGGGTTTGAGTGCGGCTGCGAATCTGAACAGCGCTGGGGGGACCGCGTCCGCCAGGAGGGTGAAAAGCGAGCGCGGGCGTGGGCTGCACGCGCAGACAGGCCATCGGCTTTGCATTCGTTTCAGTCCCCGCAGGTGCGGGCCCACGCGGTAACCCCGGAGCGGCTGGCACGCCGCGTGTTTGCATTCATATTTATCTGCTCATCCGAGGGTATCGGCAACCGTCAGACGAATCTTTAGCGCAAACGATGAATTTATGAAGGCCGCCTCTTTTGTAATAAGAATGAAGGGATCCGAATTTCAATTGAATAATCATTCACGGGAAGGTTGGTTTGCCATCCCACATACTCGTGCCCCATATCCCGTCACAATCGACGCGGCCGCCCGGGCCAGCGGCGCATGATGCAAAACACATAAACGCCGACCGGCGCTTCGAGACGACCGCAAATAACAACGCAAAAGGGGTTCGAATGGAGTCGATCACATTTGGTCAGTGCGTGAAGGGTGCATGGCGCGATGGCTGGCGATACCTCTGCCACCGCCCCGCACTTGCGGTTTTGCTACTGCCCTATGCGTGGCTGTCGTCGTACGCCGTGAACGCCCTGCGCCCCGACCGCACGCCGCCGTTCCGGCTCCTCACTTACGTTCCGCTGGGTGTCTTCACACTGCTGGAGAGCGCGCTATTTTCGCTTCTCGTCATTCACGCCATACGCTTCGTATTGCTTGACAATGATTCGGCGAACGCACAGCCGATCTCAGGCCCGAGCTATTGGCGATATCTTGGCTGCACCTGGGGACTGGCCATGCTCGCACCAGTGCTCGTCTGCCTGGTGCTGGCGCTCGTCGGCCTGGCCTTGGCGCTGTGTGTCGAGTTGATGATCGGGCTCGACCCCACAGCGAAAGCCGCGATTGTGCAGCATCCTGTGGAGGCGCGCCTCCTGATAATGATTGTTGGCGCAGGTCTCGTGCTGCTTGCCGGAGGCATCACTTGTTTCGTGCTTACGCGGCTGAGCCTGCTGCACACGCATGTCGCCATTGGCGGCACGCTCAGGATACGGGAAGTGTGGACCGATACGCGCGGGCATTGCTGGAGCATCTGGCTCATCCAGTTGTGCGCAGGACTGCCAACGCTCTCGGCCTCGGTCATCGTCGCCGCATCCGGCCTCGCGACGCGGCACCAGGCTCTCGCTTCGCTCAACACCCACAATCTGCTGGGCACCGCACTCGCCGCTTTCGGCGCGCTCTATCTGGGCGCGCCGTGTTCCGCCTGGCTATATCGACGCTATGGCGACACCCTGAAGGCGAGCCTGGCCCGCTGAAGCCCGCTCAGGCAGCGGGCGCGCGCCGCGAGAACAGGCGCCGCGTCAGATCGAACGCCACGAGGTTGCCCGAAACGACCAGCAAAAGCCCGACAACGGCGAGCAAGGACCACCGGTAGCCCTCGTAAACCGTCGAAACCGCCAGCGCCACGATCGGGAACAAGACCGTGCAATACGCCGCGCGCTCGGGCCCGATCCGGCCAACCAGCGTCAGATAGGCCGTGAAGCCGATCACCGACCCTGCCACGACGAGCCAGGCCAGCGCGCCGAGATAGCGCGCATCCATTTCGAGCCTGAACGGCAACCCGGCGAAGGCGCTGCCCGCCACGAGCACCGCGGTGCCGATCAGCATGGCCCAGCCATTCGTGACGAGCGGATTGAGCCCCATCGACTGCATGCGGCTGGACAGCAGATTGCCGGTGGAGAAACACAGCGTGCCGAGAAACGCCACGGCGAGCCCGAGCCACGCGGTCTGGTCGCCGATATGGCCGGCCATCTGCTGCAGGAAGAGGCAGACGATCCCGATCAGCCCGAGTACGGCGCCGCCCACGGCGCTGGGTTGCAGCGGCCGGCCCATGAAAATGCGTCCGTTGATCGAGTTCAGCAGCGGCGCGGTCGAAAACACCACGGCCACGAGCCCGCTCGGCACGATGTTCTCGGCATAGTAAAAGCACAGGAAATTGAGGCAGAACAGCGCCAGCCCCTGAGCGACGAGGTAGCGCCACGCCGCGCGCGGCGGCCAGATGGGGCGGCGCATCACGCCCAGCAGCGCGAACACCAGGAGCGCCGCGAGCCCGAAACGCCAGGCGATCGAGACAGGCGCAGGCACGACGCCGAGCTGCCACTTGATAGCGATCCAGGTGGTGCCCCAGATCAGGACGGTGAGCACGTAGAGTAAAAGATTCATTGCCGGAAAAAACCTCGAGTCGATGCCCCAACTATGGCGCACGGGGGCGGCGCGGACTTGTCCAGGATTGCGCATTTCTTGCCTGCGCCCGGCCACGGCCAGCAACAGCGGGGGCGCGAGCGTATACTTTGCAAACCCGCTTTGACTACCCGCTTTGTGGACCCCATCGCCGCCTTGCAGCCCGCCGCCCCGACCATGAACGCCCAGGTGCCGCTTCCCGCGCCCGCCCTCGCCGAGACGCCCTTTGGGCTGCATTCGGTGTGCCGCACGCTGAGCGCGGCGAACGCGACGCTGGAGCGTTTTGCGTGGCTCGGCGACCAGTTTGCGGCCGCCGTCTGGACGCGCGTCACGCGCGAGGCCGAGACCGTCTATGACCGGCCCGGCCATCACACGCTGTCGTGCTATCTCGACGGCGGCTACCGCACGGAGCGGCAGAAGCTGCCCGGCGTGTACGGCGCGCCAAGCCGCCTCTGCGCGCTTCCGGGCGACCACGAATCGCGCTGGTGGGTGCGCGGCCATATGCATTTCATGCATCTGTACTTCCTGCCCGAGCACTTCACGCAGCGCGCGGTGCGCGAACTCGACCGGGAACCGCGCGAACTCACGCTGGCCGACCGCACGTATTTCGAAGACGAGCGGATCGCCGTGCTCTGCCAGACGCTGGCCAACGAAAACTGGGCCGATCCAGACGGCCTTTTGCGCAGCAACGAAACGGCGCACGAAGTGCTGAGCCTGCTGCTGCGCAGCCAGGGCGTGCGTCGCGCGGGCGCGGCGCTCAAGGGTGGCCTCGCCGTGTCGACACGGCGGCGCCTGCACGACTATATCGACGCCCACCTGGGCGAGACGCTGACGCTCGGCGCACTGGCCGATGTCGCGTGCCTTTCCGAGTACCATCTCGCGCGCATGTTTCGCGCCTCGTTCGGGCGGCCGCCGCATGCGTGGATCGCCGCCCAGCGTCTGGAGCGGGCGCGTTTGCTGTTGCGCACGACCGCCCTGCCGCTCGCGCAGATTGCGTCGGAGTGCGGGTACGCGAATGCGAGTCACTTCAGCCATCGCTTTCGCGACGCATTTGGCGCCGCGCCGAATGGCTATCGTCAAGCATTCCTGAAGTAGTCGTAGGTCCCCCGATCCCGCCGTGCGTGGCTCCATGTTTTGAGGCGCGGCTGGGTCTTGTCGCGGCTGCCGGGCCTGCCTATCGTGACGTCATGCCCTAGACGCTCACCGCAAAGAGCCCGCCATGTTCCGAACCATCGTCGAACAGACTTCGCGCTTTAGCGCCAATACCCCTTTGTCGCCCGCTCTGCGCGCAAGCTTGCGCGGCGTCGTCATTCTGGTTGCGGCAGTGATGGCGTTAATCCTTGCACTCATGTTCGCGCCCCACAGCACCCGCGCCAATCTTGCGCTGTGTCTTGCATCGCAGTCCGAATCACTGTCGAAACACGAAAGGATAGATGCACACAACGCCCAGTCCCTCGCGATCGAACGTTGCATCGACTAGCCACCCTGCTCCACCAGCAAAAATCCCCCATACCGCCGAGGCTTTGTCACAATGGGCGCTACGCGCCGGCAATCAGGCGCCTTGTCAAAGGAGATCGTGATGACGGAGCTTGTGACTTGCCTCTGGTTCGATGAAGGTAGAGCACGCGAAGCGGCGGAGTTCTACGCCGCGACGTTTCCGGACAGCCATGTCGGGGCTGGCCATGTTTCCCCGATACCTGGCATCGGCGCGGGAGCGGAACTGGTGGTCGAATTCACGGTGCTCGGCCGGCGCTTCGTGGGCCTGAACGGCGGCCCCAACTTCCAGGCGAACCAGGCCGTGAGCTTCATGGTCGAGACCCACAGCCAGGAAGAGACCGACCGCTACTGGAACGCCATCGTCGGCAACGGCGGCGAGGAGTCGGACTGCGGCTGGTGCAAGGATCGCTGGGGGTTTTCGTGGCAGATCACGCCGAAGCGCCTGCTCGAATGCGTCTTCGGCGCCGATCGCGAAGCCGGCAGGCGCGCGATGGAAGCGATGATGACGATGCGCAAGATCGACATCGCCGCGATCGAGCGCGCCGCTGCCGCGAAGTAAGCGGCACGCCGCCGGACATCGCAAGCGCCGCATAGCTGGCATGCAGATGGCGCCAACATGGCGTGCGCGTCATATCGGGCGCACAATGCGCTAACCACGCCGCGCGCAGGGAACGATACCTGCGAGATGCCCTCGTACGCACAAGGGCGGCGCCACGATACATGAGCCGCCGCCCGGCCATTCATCGAGCGGTCGACGCCAGCCTGAGCGGCGCCGCCGCGATGCTTGCGAGGGCACCATGGAGTCTCGCCAGGGGCGTTCGATCGAAGTCGACTTTTTCCGCGGCGTCGTGCTGATCGTGATCGTGCTCGATCACATTCCGGGCAGCGCCTTGTCGCAGCTGACGTTGCACGCTTACGCGCTGTGCGACTCCGCCGAAGTGTTCGTGTTTCTCGGCGGTTATGCGTCGGCCGCGGCCTTTATGGCCGTGCGCGCGCACCGCGGCATGAGCGCCGCACAAGGCCGCTTCCTGCGCCGCAGCTGGGAAATCTACCGCGCCTATCTGCTGACCGCCGTGCTCACACTGCTCTCGGGCGCGATACTCGCGCTCCTGCACCTGAACCCCGCTGCCGCCGACCTGAGCGGCTGGGCGTCGTTCGCCACGCATCCCATGCGCGAAACCTTCCACGTCGTCCTGCTCGCACGCCAGCCGTATCTGTCGAGCGTGCTGCCGATGTATGTCATATTTGCGCTGTGCGTGCCCGCGGCCGTGCCCTTCGCCCGCCGGGCGCCGCTCGCCACGCTGGTCTGCAGCCTGCTGCTCTGGGCCTTCGCGCCGCTGCTGGCTGCGCTCATCGGCGCGAGCACGTTCGCGAACTGGCCGTTCAACCCATTCGCGTGGCAGCTGATGTTCGTATTCGGCATGCTCTGCCGGCTGCACCCGGTTCCGTCCGGCTTCGGGACCTCCGAAACCGCACGCTGGCTGGTACGATGCGCGTTCGCCGCGGTGGCGCTGTTCGCGGCGGTTAAATGGTTCGTCCTGACTCAACCCATGCCTGGGACAATGAAACAGCATCTGGCCTTCGCGCGCGTCGTCAACTTCATCAGCATTGCCTTGGTGGCAGCGTATTTCGTTCATCGCGGCATGATCGCGCGGATCGCCGCGCGCGTGCCCGCCGTCGTGACCGTGGGCCGCACGGGGCTCGTATGCTTCGTCGGCGGCACGCTGATCTCGGTGATCGTCGACACCGCCACGCCACACGCGCTGCACGGCGCGGCGGCGTTCGCGGCGGCGCTGGCCGGCGACATCGTCGCGATCGGCGCGACGCTCATGCTCGCGAGGGCCTGGCGCGGCACGCTCGGGCGCCAGAAGGAGAAGGCCCGTGCGTGCGTCAACGGAGCCGGCTGCGGATGATACGACGGGGCACGCGCGCAATCGGATCCCTCGAGGCGATCGCCATCGCCACGCTCACGCTCATCGCCAGCGGCCCCGCTTTCGCCCAGCACACGCCTTCGCTGCCGCTGCATTGCACCGACCTTGCCGGCGCGCTGCTGCCGCCCGCGAGCATCGGCCTGCCGACCAACGGCGCGCTGGTGCAGAGCGCGGCGATGATCTCCGCGACCGCCACAGGCAATCTCAACGGCGACTTCTGCCGCTTGACCGGCGTGATCCGCGCCCAGAGCGCCGGGACGCCGGACATCCGCTTCGAAGTGAACCTGCCGAGCCGCTGGAACGGCCGCGCGCTGCAATTCGGCGGTGGCGGCTACAGCGGCGTCGTGGTGACGGGAACCGGCCCGATGCCCTTCTCGCCCGACCGCGCCCCGCTCGCGCGCGGCTATGCGACCTTCGGCGACGACTCCGGCCACAACGGCACGTCGTCGGAAGCCAACTTCGGACTGCTTGAAGAAGCCGTGACCAACTTCGGCTACGCGCATTTGAAGAAGGCGCATGACGTTGCGCTCGCACTGATCACGCTCGGCTATGGGCGGCCGCCGGAGCACATGTATTTCGCGGGCGGCTCGACGGGCGGCCGCGAAGGCTACACCGTAATCCAGCGCTTTCCCGACGACTACGACGGCGTGATCGCGAACTCTCCCGCGCTGAACTTCTCGGGCGTGCGCCTGACCGGCGTCGTGGTGGGCCAGCACGAATACCGCGCGCCGGGCGGCTATCTGTCGCCGCAACTGCTGGAGCACGTGTACGAGCGCGTGATGCAGGTATGCGATGCGCTCGACGGCGCGGCGGACGGCCTCATCAGCGACGTCGAAGCCTGCCGCGCGAAAGAGCCCGAGATCATCGACTCGCTGCGTTGCGCCTCACAGGATCAACAGGATCAGACGGATCGCCAGCACGCCCCCGACGACTGCCTCACGCCGCCACAGCTCGTGACGCTCGAGAGCCTGCGCGACGGACTGCGCCTGCCCTACGCGCTCGCCTGGAATGCGGACACCTATCGCGGCTACAACGTGTTCCAGGGCACGCGCTTCACGAGCATGCTGGGCCTCGCGCATTCGCCGCAACGGCTGACTCAACTGGGGTTCGTCTCCAATGGCTACCTGTACGCGCAGGGCGATGCCTACCTCAAATACTTCATCACGCACGACCCGACTTTCGATTCGACGAACTTCGACGTCATGCGCCCCGGCCGTTACCGCGAGCGGCTTTTTACGCTGTCGACGACGATCGGCGCGATGAATCCCGACGTGTCGCGCTATATCGCGCGAGGCGGCAAGCTCATCACCTTGCAGGGGCTCGCCGACGAGGTCATCAGCCCGAACCAGACCATCGCCTATTACCAGGGGCTGGTGGGGCGCTACGGCGAAGCGCGCGTGGACAGCTTCATGCGGCTTTACATGGTGCCGGGTTACCAGCACGGCAACGGCGTGTTCATTCCGTCCGTCGATCTGCTAGGCGCGCTCGACGACTGGGTCACGCACGACAGCGCGCCGGAAACGTTGTTCGCGACCGACATTGCCCAGGCCACGAACGGCCGCACGCGGCCGCTGTGCCGCTACCCGGCGTTTCCGCGCTATCTGGGCAAGGGCAATCTGAACCGCGCGACCAGTTTCACGTGCGTGATGCCGCAATGACCCATGCGCGCTACGCGTCGCGCACCCGGCGAGCGGCACGCTGAGGCAGCACCACGATGCAGCCGACGATGAAGATCATCAGCAGCGCCGAAGCATAAAAGCGGCTGAAGTGCAGGCCGCCGTCCGCGACAGGCTTGTCGAGCAGATCGCCCAGCGTCGCGCCGAGCGGCCGCGTAAGCACGAACGCGAACCAGAAAAGCGCCGTGCGCGAGACGCGCGGCCACAACCACAGCAGCGCCACGACCACGAGGCCCGCGCCGAAGATCGCAGCGCCGTATTCGTAGCCCACGCCAAGGCCGCCGCGGTCTTCGCCCGCGACCCAGTCGCCCAGCGCGGTGCCGAGCGTTTGCGAAAACAGGATCGTAATCCAGTAAAACCACTCGACGCGCGGCGTCGCGACACTCTCGATCGAAACCGTGCCTTCTGCCCGGTACCAGATCGCGAGACTGGCCACGAGCAACAGCAGAATGATCGATACGCCGCCGGGATAGCCTACGCCGAGCGAGCGGTCGAAAAAGTCGGCGAGCGTCGTGCCGAGCGTGGTCGTGGCGACGATCGTCGCCCAATAAAGCCACGGGTAGAAGCGCTGTGCGCGGATCTGCGCCCCAACCAGCACGACGAAGCACGCGAGGAAAATGAGCGAGCCGACCAGATAGCCCAGGTTCAGTGACATCGTCACCCAGTCACCGCCGGTTTCGCCGAGCGTGGTGCAAGCAATCTTGATGATCCAGAAGCCGAGCGTCACGGCGGGGACCTTGCTGACCGCATCTTCGATGAGACTTCGTGTGGTGGTGGACATGAATACTCCTTGCGCCGCATGACGGGCGGAACGAAACAGCTTGGGACTATATGCCGCCGTTGCTTAACTAAGCCTTAACTACGGCCGAATACGCACGAAACGCGAACCGTTGCCTGCGCATAAGCAAACTCTAAGGTTGGCTGCGTAGTCTGGGGACATGCGCCGTAGTGATCGGACTGCGCAAGATTGAATGAGCGTCTGCAAAAACGGTTTTTGCAATCCGCGCATTTTTTAGTCATCCGAATCGATTTTATTATATGGAGTCGTGCATCATGAAACTTCTACTCGCTACTGCTATTGTCTCGCTCGGCGTCGTATTGTCCCCCGTCGTCTTCGCACAGAACACCGAACCCGCGGCACAAACCAGGCAGATGCAGATGCAGCAACCGGTAAACCCGCAGCACGCCAGCACGCAACGCACCGACGACTCCGGCTATGGGATGGAAAGCTCGGGCACCTCGAATGCGTCGGTTGCGCAAACGTCGCGCCACGACGTACTCATGTCACACGAGGGCCGCAACGACCTGTTCGCGCATCATTGATGTGCGAACAGGTCGCGCAGGCTGGCATGACATTGGACTAAAGCGCGGCACATGCGGGATGTCACCCGCCGCCGCGCCGCTTGTCGCGCGCCAGTTCGTTCGGTGGCATGGCGTCCCTCTCCTGCAGGGGTTCACCGGCAAGCCGGCGCTTGCCAGCCTGATCGCTGGCGATACTCGACGTCTCTCCTTCCGCGTCATATTCCGCGGCAACCTGTTTTTCGGCGCGGCTCCAGTATTCGTCCGCCCGCCCCTGCGGCGCGCCGTCATCTTCCCAGAGTTGATATGCGCGTCGCCGGACGCGCTCTTCCCGTTGGTCATTCATGGTCATTCCTCCGATGTGCGCGCGTAAGCAGCACTGCAACCGGCTAGCCTCGGTTGCGGATGGCGCACTGCCTGTGCAGCGAGCAAACACGGTGCCCGACGCGCGGGCGCACCGCGGCCACACCGGACGGTCACCGGTTCGTAGCGGGTCGATCCATGGCTTGAGCGACGCTCGATCTCACGAGCGTTTCATAACATCCGCGCCCATTCAACGCGACAGGCTGAAACCGATGCGCGCCGCCCAGCGGTGCTGGTTGTAGTCGAGCAGATCCTCGCCATAGCCGTTGAAATAGCCGATCCACAAGTACCCGCCCCAGGCGTTGCCGAACAGCTTGGCAAGCGGGTATGTAAATTGCGCGTCGACGCTGCCATACCACGATTTCGTGCCCTTTCTCAGCGTGGTCGCGAGTTGCCAGCCATCCGGGCTGCCGTATTTGACCAGCAGATCGACATACCCGCGATAGTCGGCAATATTCGAGTTCTCTCCGGCAATGTGCGTGTACCCATAGATCTTCGGCGCGATGGTCAAGTGGTTCGCGTTGAGGTCGCCGAAGTCCCAGATCGGCTTCAGGTAAAAATAGTCGAGGCCGCGCGACTCCGGTCCGTCTTCCCCGTTCGAGTCGTGCTCGTAGCCCACCTCGATACCCATGCGGGTGAACCATTTCGATCTCCACCCGGTGTCCTCGAGGTAATAGAACATCGCAGGCATATAGCTCGTATCGCGGAACGGCGCGGAATACTCGTTGATGTCCCACAACGAGGTTTGCGTATAGGCGAAGTAAAGGTTGTCGACGAAACCTCTCGAGCGCGGATCGTCCGGCAACACAAAGCGGAATTTAAAGCTGATCTGGAATTTCGCGAGATCCGAGTCATTCGAGGCAAAGCCGTCCGCGAAATAATTCGGTTGATAAAACGAAAAGCGGCCCACGATAGCAGTGGTCAAATCCGGCACGAGCGAATTCGAAGGCTTCACCGTGGAAGGCGGCATTTGTGCGGCGAGCGACGCGTTGCCCGCCATCGGCCCTTCGGCGGAGCCAATGGCCAGCGGGGTCGATGCGGGCGCAACGGCCGCCGCGGCCGCGCTTGCCGGGGCTGGCGCGGCCGCATTCGCCGTGGCCTCGCGCGGCTTGCGCGTGAGCAGGACCACGGAAGGCGAAACGTCCACGCCGGGCACGTCCACTCTCACGGCGCCGCGCGCCCACTCGGGCCAGGGCGCGCTATAGCTCACTGCCTTCATCTCGCCGGCCGCGAGCCGCACATGCTCGGGCGCGCCGGATTCGCGCGTGAGCAGCACGGCCCTCGGCAATTGCTCGCCGTTGGTGAGCGCAATGCTCAGAGTGCGCGGTACGTCCACCGAGGTGCCGGAGGGTGCGTCGCCCGTGTAGACGATCGTCACCACGAGCGGCTCGTCGGACCTGGCCTCGCGCGGCGGCCGCATGATCGACACGGCGGCGCGGCTCGCCGGCATATAGCCCGCGAGCGTGGCTACGGCCAGCGTCAGGCACGCCAGCCTTGCCCAGGGCAGCCGGACGTTCTGATCGGAACGGGAAGCGGAAATCCTGCAAGATGCCATTCGACTCGCCACGTTGCCTCCTTGTATCGCCAGAATGATTCGCCGCGCGGCGAATCCAGCCGATGCTGTTCTACGAGTGAAGCGTGGTGCATTCGGGAATCGTGCCCTATTCCCTGTTATTCGCTGTTACATAGAGGATGCCGAAATTGGTTGTCGCCGCTGCTATGATCAAAATGGTTCGTTCCGACTTGCCGGCCATTGCCGGCGTACGCTTTTCGCGAGGGCTGACAATGAAACCTGTCCTGCTTGCGCTAGCCCTGCTCGGCACTTCCACGTGCTGGGCCCAGGCCAGCGCTCCGGCTGCGTCGTCGCATCAGCATCACGTTGAAACCGTCGACGACCGCGTGAAAGAACTGCATGCCGAACTGAAGATTACTCCCGCCGAAGAGGATCAGTGGGCGAAAGTGGCCGACGTCATGCGCAATAACGCCAAAACGGTGGATGATCTGATCCAGCAGCGGCACGATAATGCCCAGCAGCAAACCGCGGTGGAGAACCTTCAATCGTGGAACGAGATCGCCCAGGCGAATGCCGACGGCAGCAAGGCGATGCTCGATGCCTTCTCGGCGCTTTACGCGGCCATGCCCGACTCGCAGAAGAAGCTTGCGGACGCCGCTTTCCGGCCCACTGAAGCGCACACGAAATAACCAGCCGCGAGCGCTGGCAACGCGCGCTCGCGACGGAGGATCGGCGATGAAACTCCGTGTGTTGAAGTTTGCATTCCTTTGTATCGCGACGGCGCTGTGCGCGATGCAAACCGCACAGGCGCGCGTGAACGTCAATGTCGGCGTGGGCATCGGTATTCCGGGGGCGTTCTACGCGCCGCCGCCGCCCGTATTCTTCATGCATCCCGCCGCGCCGATGTGGCCGCCTCCCGTCGTGTATTCGCGCCACGGCTTTTCTCCGTGGCACCGTCCTCCGCATTTCATGGG
The DNA here is from genome assembly GCF_040965375.1 of Paraburkholderia sp. EG286A. Lineage (NCBI taxonomy): Bacteria > Pseudomonadati > Pseudomonadota > Betaproteobacteria > Burkholderiales > Burkholderiaceae > Paraburkholderia > Paraburkholderia sp. EG286A. The sequence continues at coordinate 10,439 of NZ_JBFRCB010000005.1, read as the reverse complement.
TCCGCGACACGTCCGCCATCCCGGCTGGGGACCGCCGCCGCCACGCTGGCGCTAGAGACGCCCCTCCCGATTACACGGTAAACAAAAAAAGCCACGGCTCGCGAAAGCCGTGGCTCATCTCACGCCCCAGCGATATCAGGCGCCGAGCGCGGGATCGCTATAGCTCGGATGACCCGTCTCGACGTGGCCCGCAATGCGGCGCACGAACGTCGCATCGCTATCGACCGTGATCGTCAGGTCGTACCAGCCGTGCGCGTTGCGCAGGTCGAGATAGAGCTGCTCGGTGTCGCCGCCGGTCACGGTGCGCTGGATCTTCGTGCCCGGGTCATACGCGTTGACGATCGTGAACTGGCAGCGCGCGCCGCCCTTGTTCTCGAGGCGCAGTTGCAGGTTGCCGTTCGCCACGTCGTAGCCCTCTACCACTTCGGGGCGCGCCGTTTCGTTGCCGCCGAACCAGCCCGACTTGACCTGGGTGCCCGCGAAACGGCGCAGAAACCCGTTCGGCCCATGCACGCTGAAGTCGTACGCGCCGCTCGCGCCAAGCGCGAGCTTGTCCTGCAGATGCTTGCCGGCTTCGACCGTATAGGTGCGCGGCGCATCGGTGCTGCCCGCCGTGTAGACGAGGAACACGGCACCGGCGCGGCCCGAATTGACGAAGCGCGTGGTGACGTCGCCCGTGCCGGCGTTCGAATCGAAGCGCACGAACAGCTCGTACGGCAGCGCGCGCGCGTTGCGCACGCCCGCTTCCTGCTTCGGCACGCTGCCCACGACTGGCGGCACCGGCACATAGTCGGGGTGACGCAGTTTGTCGGGCGGCGCATAACCCGTCGTGGAAGGCAGCGCGGGAATCGCCGCGTTAGGCGTGGCGAAGTTGAATGCCGATGTGAGGTCGCCGCACACGGCACGGCGCCACGGCGTGATGTTCGGCTCACGCAGGTCGTGATGCAGACCGAAACGCTTCTCGATGAAACGGATCACGGAAGTATGGTCGAACGTCTCCGAGCACACCCAGCCGCCGCGCGACCACGGCGAGACCACGAGCATCGGCACGCGCGGTCCGAGGCCGTACGGGCCCGCCGCATACTTGCTGCTGCCCGGAAAGATTTCGTTCGTCGTGTCGACGGTCGAGAGGCCGTTCGCGCTCGATGCGGGCGGGAACGGGGGCGCCAGGTGATCGAAGAAGCCGTCGTTCTCGTCGTAGTTCACGAGCAGCACGGTCTTGCTCCACAGGTCCGGGTTCGACGTGAGGATCTGCAGCACCTGGTCGACGTACCACGCGCCATAGTTCGCGGGCCAGTTCGGATGCTCCGAGTACGCCTCGGGCGCAACGATCCACGAGACCTGCGGCAGCGCATTGTTCGCCACGTCCTGCTTGAGCACGTCGAAATAGCCACCGCCCGCCAGCACGTTCGTGCCCGTGCGTGCGCGGTCATACAGCGGATTGCCGGGCTGCGCGTTCTGGTATTGATGGAAATACAGGAGCGAGTTGTCACCGTAGTTGCCGATGTACGCGTTGTCGCCCGTCCAGCCCCACGAGCCCTTGGCGTCGAGACCTTCGCCGACGTCCTGATAGATCTTCCACGTGATGCCCGCGCTCTGCAGCACTTCGGGATACGTGGACCAGCCATAGCCCGCTTCCGCGTTGTCGATCACGGGGCCGCCGCCGCTGCCGTCGTTGCCCACCCAGCCGGTCCACATGTAGTAGCGGTTCGGGTCGGTGGCCGTCATCGTCGAGCAGTGGTACGCGTCGCAAATCGTGAACGCGTCGGCGAGCTGATAGTGAAACGGAATGTCGTCGCGCGTGAGGTACGCCATCGTGGTCGTGCCCTTGGCCGGCACCCACTGGTCGTAGCGGCCGCCGTTCCAGGCGGCGTGCGTCGTGGTCCAGTCGTGCGGCAGGTCCTGGATGAACTGCAGGCCCAGGTTGGACGCCGTGGGATGGAACGGCAGCACTTCGCCCACACCACCGGCCGCGAGCGGCTGGTTCCACACGGGCTTGCCGGTCGGCAGCGTGATCGCGCGCGTGTCGCCGAAGCCGCGCACGCCGCGCAGCGTGCCGAAGTAATGGTCGAAGGAACGGTTCTCCTGCATGAGGATCACGATGTGCTCGACATCGCGGAGGCTCCCCGTGCGATTGTTCGCGGGAATCGCGAGCGCATTGCGGATGCCCTGCGGCAGCATCGTCAGGGCGGTGGCCGAACCGGCGCTCATCGCGGCGGTGCGGAGAAAGTCACGGCGGCTTCTCGAGGTCATCTTGTGGTTTCCATCTTCAGGTTGAGAATGGCACGCACGGCACGCCGCCTTGACGGGCGGCAGGCGGCAAGGCCGCGCGGCCGGGTACGTCAATCGGCGGTGTGGATAACGGGTGTGACAAGCGGTTCGATCTGCGCGGCTTGTGTGTCTTGCGCGCTCCCGCCGGCGGGTGGCTTCGCCGGCGAGCGCACGGCGTTCGCGGGCAAGGCGACGCCGGCGTTTGCCATGCTGTTCGCACTATCTGGGAGATTCGATGCGCCCGCATCCGACGCCAGCGTGAAGGCATTGGCTAACTGCGGGCGCGGTGGCGTGCTGCCCGGCTGCGCTTGCGCGAGTTCGCGTGCGGCGTTCGTGGTGAGCGCGGCGCGCGCGTCGCTATCGCGTGCGCCGCATGCGCCAAGCGCACACAGCGCGGCTGCGCATGCAAGCAGCATGGCGGGCGCACGCATCGTCGTGAATGCAGCGGGCAGGCTCAAGCGTCTGCGCGACGCGCCTTGCCATGGCAAGCGCGCCGGCGCGGATTCGACCGTCATCGAAGTCTCCATCCAGATAGAGGCACAACAACGGCTCGAGGAGCGGCCCGAGCGGGGGCCTCGCGCGCAGCACAGACAGCGGCGAGGCAACGCCGAAGCATAGCGATGCCGCTTTTAAATTTTGTGACGGTGCGAGGGTTCGCTCGAAGTGCGGCGCAGGCGGATCAGCCTGGCGCGTTGCGGATCTGCAGTTCCGGGTAGCCGGTCGCGGAATCGAGCTCGCGTGAGAAACGATGGCCGGGCAGCAGCACCAGCAGCAGTTCCGCCGTGGTGCGCACGATGCAGCCGCGCGCGACGTGGCCGCCGGTCACGCGGCCCTGCGCGTCGGAAACGGACATGTGCAGGTGGGCGCCATCGGGCGACACCGAGCCCGCGAGCGTGAGGATTTCGAGGTCGCCGCGCAGTTCGGTCGGCGTTTCGGCGCCGGCGAAGCGCAGCTGCGCGACGCTCAGGCTGCCGATGCCCTGCATGACGAACGCCGCATGCGAGGCTTGCTGGCCCAGCAAGCTTTCGACGGCGGCGCGCAGATCGTCGCCGGGAGACAGCCGTACGGGATGGATTTGCATGCTGGCCTCGGGGTCGTCGTATCCGGCACAGGTTAGGCCGGAGCGAAGCACGAGGCAAGTCGCGACATGGGCAACGGCCCGCTCGAGGCGGGCCGCTCCTGCATTCGCGCCTTCACGCGCCGATCACTGATGCGCGTAGATCGAACCGAAGCCGGGAATGTCGTGCGGCGCCGCAGCCGTGGCCGCGCCCGCTGCCGACGAACCATTCGCCACGCCGCCGAACGCCGATGCGACCGCGCCGTTCTGCGCACTCACCTTCGCTTCGGCAGCCTCGATGTGCTGCGGATAGTCGTTGTAGTCGGCCGCCGGGTTGTAGCCGGCCTTTTCGAGCTGCACCAGTTCGGCGCGGACCTGGGCACGCGTGAGCGGCTCGGCCGACTGCGCGAAGGAGACGACGGGAACGGCGACGACAGCGGCAACGATCAGCGACTTGATGAGTTTCATGGTATCCACCTGTAAGCAATGAGTTGGTTCGGACCACGATGGCGTGGCTCGCGCGTCCAGTCTTTTTCGATGTCTCTGGTGCGACGTCGCTGACTGGCATGGGTGTATTTGAACCCCCACACGTATCCCGCTTGTTTCCGCGCACCCCTGCTTTTGCAAGCCTCCTTGTCCATCGCCGCGGTGGATACACAACGATACAAAACCCCTCGCTACTCCCGCATTTCGCTCAGCGACACCCCGTTCGGGCGCAGGCGCAAGCGCGTATCGATGCGCTGCCATGGCAGGTCGGCGGGGTCGGCGGCCATGGGGCCGGGCGCCTTCGCCACGAGATGCGCCGAGGCGATGGCGTCGAAATCGGCGCGATAGTGGACCGAACTCTTGTTCACCAGAATCTTCATGCGCTCCGGTTCGATACCCGCGGCGCGATACAGATTGCGGTCGAAAATCTGCATCTTGACCGAGCTGACCGCGATCCTCACGCCGTCGATGCGCAGGCACGCGACCGGCCCGATTTCGGTCCACATGCCGTTCATCATCGGGCCGTCGAAACGCACGCGCCCATCGGCGAGGTGCTCCACGACGAAGCGTCCGGCGAGCGGCGCGTCGCCGGGCACGCCCGTGCCGCCCGCGAGCGCCAGTTCGATCGTCGCGCCCACGCCCGCCTCGTGCGCCTTCGCGGCCGCCTGCGGGTCCCAGATCAGGCCCACGGCCGCGTCCTGCGCGCCTTGGCGCAACAGCGCGCGCACGAGGCCCATCGTGTTCGAATCGCCGCCCACGCCCGGGTTGTCCTGGGTGTCGGCGATGATTACCGGCTGCGTGGCGTGGTCGGCGAGGCGCATGGCTTCGCGCACAGCGGCGTCAGGGTCGAGAAAGCGCACTTCCCAGTCGCGCTCCTGCTCGACGACGGCCGCGGCCAGCTCGTTCACCGCCGCAATGACGGCGGCTTCATCGAAGCCGTAACCCCACACGGCCGCGCCGCACTCGGGAAAATCGGCGGCCGGGAAGCCCGGCGCGAACGAAAGCGAGACGACCGAATCGTCCTCCAGCTGCGCGAGATGGGCGTACGTGCCTCGCGCCGGTTCCGCGAGCGTGCACATGCCGTTCACGGGAATCAGGAACGGAATGCGGCGCACGTAGCGCTTGAGTCTGCGCCCGGGCTCCGCGACGAGGCGCGTGAGGATCTGCGCGGCGCGCGCGCCCGTTTCGGCCATGTCGACGTGCGGATAGGTCCGATACGCGACCATGGCGTCCGCGTGCGTGAACATCTGCTCGGTCACGTTGGCGTGCAGATCGAGCGAGACCACCACGGGCATCTCGCGGCCCACGATGGCCCGCACGCGCGCGAGCAGCGCGCCCTCGCCGTCGTCGAGATGCTCGGTGACCATCGCGCCGTGCAGGTCGAGGTAGATCGCGTCGAAGCCGCCGCGCCGCACGGCATCGACGATTTCGCCGGCAATGCGCTCGAACGCGTCTTCGGTCACGTGCGCGGAAGCGCTCGCCCCGGCCCAGATGACCGGCACGAGCGTATGACCGGCCGCTTCCGCCGCCTGGATGAAGCCGCCGGCGGGAACGTTCACGTCGCGCAGCGAGAGCACATCGGCGCCGCGCGTGAGCGGCGGAAAGCCCTCGCCCTGGACGAAGCTTTGATAACTGGCTTTCGTCGGGGCGAACGTGTTGGTTTCGTGCTGGAAGCCCGCGATGAGAATCTTCATTTTCCTTTACCTCACTTGCATAGGATGACTGAGCAAAGCGGTTTCGTGTCGTGCCTTGAAGGCAGCAACGTACGTTCAGGGCTTGGCGCCTGCGAGCCTGACCGAAAGAATCAGCAGCGCGCCGACGAGCGACACGCCCGCCATGGCGAGCAGCGCCGGCTGGAGGCTGCCGGCCGCCGTCTTGATCCAGCCGATCGCCGCAGGCCCCCAGAATCCGCCGGAAAGCCCGATGGTGTTGATGAGCGCAATGCCGCCCGCCGCGGCCGGCCCCTTGATGTACTCGGGCGGAATCGCCCAGAACACCGTGTAGGCCATCCACAGCGCCATTGTCACGAGCGTGAGCAGCGCGAGCGTGGGCGCCAGGTGATTGCCCGTGGCCGCGCACAGCGCGAAAAGCAGCGCGGCGGCCGCGGCCGGCACGGCGCAGTGAAAGCGCCGCTCGCCGAGCCGGTCCGAACGGCGGCCCATATAGAGCATGCCCACTGCCGCCGCGACATACGGAATCGACGTGTACCAGCCCAGCGTGATCAGATTGCTCACGCCCTGCGCCTTGAGAATGGCGGGCAGCCAGAAGCTGATGGCGTAAATCGACGCGATGATGCAGAAGTACGCAAACGCGAGCACATAGACCTTGCGATCGCGCAGCACGCTGCCGAACGAGGTGGCGTGGGCCTCGGGCGCGCCGACTTCGGCTTCGATCTGGCGCTTTTCGGTGTCGCTCAGCCACGCCGCGTCGGCCGGACGGTCGGGCAGATAGAGGAACGTCGCGATGCCGAGCACGATGCACGGCAGGCCTTCCACGAGAAACATCCATTGCCAGCCCGCAAGGCCCGCCTTCCCCGCAAGCGTGCTCATGATGGCCGCCGAAACCGGGCCGCCGACAATGCCGCCGATCGGCCCGGCCAGAAACACCATCGCAATGGCGCGCGCCATGCGCGAGGGGCCGTACCAGCGCGAGAGATAGAAGATCATGCCCGGCGCAAAGCCTGCTTCGAACACGCCTAGCAGGAAGCGCATGGCGTAAAACGCGGGCACGCTGCGCACGAACAGCATGCACGCCGACGTGATGCCCCACAGCACGAGAATGCGTCCGAAAGTCTTGCGCGCCCCGATCTTCGGCAACAGCAGATTGCTCGGCAGTTCGAACAGCACATAGCCGATGAAGAAAATGCCCGCCCCCACGCCATAGGCCGCATCGGAGAAGCCGAGGTCGGTCTGCATCTGCAGCTTGGCAAACCCGACGTTCACGCGGTCGAGGTAAGCAAACAAATAGCAGATCAGCAGAAACGGCAGCAAGCGCGCGTTGATCCTGCTGTAGAGCGCGGAAGCGTCGAGGCTTCTCGCGCGGGGAAGAATGGCGGCCATGTCCTGTCTCCTGTCTGGTTTGCGTCGTGCGCAATACCATCCTGGCCAGGGCATACTTCGCTAGCAAGAGCAACAAAGTTCACATATCGTTCTTTTTTGGGCAACAGTCCGTTTACGCGAATGAGGGCGCGATGCGCGAAATCAATCAGCAGCGGCTGCGTTATTTCCACGAGGTGCTCGCGCACGGCACGATCCGCGGCGCCGCGGACAGCCTGAACACCTCGCCCTCGGTCATCACGCGGCAAATCAGGCTGCTGGAAGACGAACTGGGCGCGCAACTGTTCGAGCGCCAGGCGCGCGGCGTGAAGCCCACCGAAGCGGCGGCGCATCTGCTCGAGTTCTGGCGCGGCTATCGCGCGCAGCAGGAGAAGTTCGAGGACCAGTTGCACGCGTTGCGCGGCCTCCAGCAAGGCCGCGTGGATCTAGCCGTGAGCGAGGGCTACGTGGATGCGCTCGTCGCCGAGGTCGTCACGCCGTTCTGCGCGCACTATCCGAAGCTCGACGTGAGCCTCACGATGCTCCCCGTCGACGACGTTCTCAATGAGGTCGCCGAGAGCCGCGCGCATATCGGGCTCGCGTTCAATCCGCCGCCGCACGAGCGCATCGAGTACCGCGCGAGTTCAGCGCAGCCCGTCGTGCTGCTGGTGCGCCGCGACCATCCGCTCGCGCGGCGGGGCACGCCCGCGACGATCGACGACCTGCTCGCGTGGCCGCTCGCGTTGATGCCGAGCACGTTCGGCATCGGCCATCTCGCGAACATGCTGGCGTTCGCGGAGAACGTCGAGATACGCGCGACGCTCACCACGAATTCGCTTACCGCGCTCAAGCGTTTTGTCGCCGTGGAAAACTTCGCGACGCTGATCGGCGAATTTGCCGCCTCGCGCGAGATCGAGGCCGGCGAACTCGTGACCGTGCCGATCGATCATGCGCTCTTTCAAGGCACGAAGGCGCGCGTGCTCGTGAAGTCGGGGCGACCGCTCGTCGCGGCCGCGCATGAGTTGCTCGACTGGATCCTGCAGCGCATGACGATGTTTCAGCCCGGGGGGTAAGGGCGGGCCGGGAGGCGTCCACGTCAACCACGGCCTGCGCAAAGGCCTGCGGCACGTTCTTCGGCAGGTTGTGGCCGATCCTGTCGGCGATCACCCGATGGCGCATGGGGCGCGCCGTTCGCGTCGCACCAGCGATCGTGTAGAGCGTGACAATGCAGCGGCTCTATCGGTGCTCCAAGTCGACTTCCAGCGTGCGCTCCGCTGCCACCAGCCTCACCGGGTCGGTCTTCTTCCACTGCGATTTCGGCACCAGCACGGACCATTCGGTGTTGCCCGTGTCGCGAAAGAACGCCGCGACACCCACATAGTTCGCCGCTTCGCCGATCGGCTCCGACACCTTCAGCGTCTGCCCCGGGCCCAGCGTCACGTCCCGGCTCCAGAGCGTTGCGGCCTTCAGCGCATCGTTTCCCTCCAGCAGCTGCGCATAGGTCGCAGTCGCGAAGGGCTTGTCATCCTTGAGCTGGTAGATGCGCAGCACGACCGGCAGCGAAGCGCCGCGCACGTCCTGGTTCAGCGCGCCGCGCGCCGTGATGACAAGATTCATCTGTTCGACCTTCGTCTCGAACACCGCGCGCGCGGCATGCACGGTCCCGTCCCTGACCGACTGCCACATGCCGCACGCCGAAACCGACAGCGCGAGACCCACGCCGAGCGCACCGCACATGATTCCGGTATGGATTCCAGCACGCATCAGAATGGTGCCCCCTTAAAGTCGGTGCGTGGATACACCATCTCCTTGCCGTCGATGGTCAGTACCACTTGCATGGAACATTGCGCGCTCGCGTAACGTCCCAGGAAGTGGTTCAGCACGTCGCCGAACAGGACCGCGTCGCCTAGCCCGTCGAAGCCGCCCGCGTCAAGGTCAACGTGGATGCGCACGATCCGCAGTACGTAACCATGCTGCAGGATTTCCTGGTCCTCCGAGAAATGCACGGTCCGGATCGCGTCGATGCGCTGCGGTACCGCGTCGTCAGGCGTCCAGTCGTAGAGTTCGAGGATCTCGCGCAGTACCGGCGCGCCCTCCATCAGCATCCGGTTGAATTCATTCGCACCGTTCGCGGCGTAGTGGCCAAGCACGCGCCAGTCGTAACCCGCGTAGTAGCGCGGCGGATACTGCGGCAGGCTCGGCGCCGTCACATTGCGCACCGACGCGATGCCGGTGAAACCCGTGACGGTCTCCGTGATCGTTGCCTCCGCAAGCGCCATGCGCGGCAGGCGTCCGTTGTTGGCGAGCGCACGCACCGTGACATGGCGGTCGGGCCGTGGACGCGCTTCATCGTCCGGTGCGTGGCGGTACGTCCCGGCCCAGAGCTGCCCTGAGAGGGTCACCCACAGCTCCTGCCCCAGCACGCCGTAGCGCGTCGAAGTACGGAAGTACCGTTCCGGCCTCTCGTAGTGCAGCATCCATCCGCGATGCCTGAAACTGCTGAACGGCCTGTAAGCGTACCGTGCGCTGCCCTCCGGGTCTGCGGCGGTCACCTCAAGCAGGTCGTAGGGCTCGACGTGGCTCTCCACGGCGGGATGCACGCGTACGCGGTGTTCCCTGTCATGCCAGTCGGCGGGCTGCAGCGGCCGTGCATCGACCTCGAACAGGTTGATCACGGGCGTGCAGAAGAGGCGAAAGCTCTCGCGCCCTACCGGCTGGTCGCCAGGCATACGCCCGTCCAGTTCGATCTCGAGGATCATGCGCGTTTCGCCTGCCGGCACCATCGCGCTGTCGAAGCCGCACAGGTCGACGAAGTGGAACTTCTGCGGGTACACGAAATACTCCAGCAGTGTCTGCTCGCGGTCTACCGACTCGTTGCGCGCGGGGTCCGTGACCGGCCACAACCGCGTCGACGGGCCGAACCCCACCGGCTTGAAATGCACCCCGTCGAGCGGCAGCAGCGAGCCGTCGCGCACCGACGGCAGGCGCAGTCCGACCGATGCGATCTGGCGCGTGAGCGCCGCGTACAGCGCGGCGGCGGCAGGCCGGTCGCCATGCAGGTACAGGCGGATACGCGACAGGTCGACAGCCTCACGCTGGTCCCCGAACCAGAGGCCGAACGCCAGGCGGATGACCGTGCGCCCGTCGGCGCGTACTGCCACCGCCGCATCCTCGACCGAGAGCGGCAGCAGCTCGACTGCCTGCGTCGTGCGGAACGGGCACTGCACCTGATCGGGACCGACCGGTGCCGAGCGCACCACGGCCCCGGCGGGAATCTGTGCCACCTTCGCCCCCCTGTTCAGTGGCGTACATTCGATGATCGACAGCGAAGGGATCGTGCGCGCCATGTGCTCGTAAATGTTGTCGAGCATCTCGCCGGTGAGTTCCTGCATGCCGTCTTCGAGCTTCATGCGCAATCGCGCCATCACGAATGCGAAGGCTTCGTTGACCGCGCGGACGTGGTCGTGCTCCTGGCCATACTGCATGCCCAGGCGCCGCGCGGCCTCGGGCTGGTCGTGCGCAAACTCGCGACCGGTTTCGCGCAGGTAGCGCATCTCGGCGTCGAAATATCTCAGGAACGGGTTTGCGCC
>NZ_JBFRCB010000004.1:0-952980 GCF_040965375.1 Paraburkholderia sp. EG286A | reverse complement strand
TCGAGAAAATCAGTTCAGCCATCCTGACAAAACCCATGAGCTTCCACGAGACCCTCAAGGCAATGATTCCAGTAAAAACCATCAAAAATGGAATAAATGCCCAAGCAAAGACTTGCATACCGTCTTTCTGAAAGGTCTCAACGCCTCCCTGGACAAGAAAAACTGTCATCAACATCAAATAACTAGCAATTGTCCAGTATAGCCACGCCTTAGCCGATTTCCGGAAATGCGCACTCCGTCCTGCCGTAGCATGTGGATAAATCGCCAGCAAGCCGTCTTCCTTGCGCCTGACTGCATAGGCGACGTACCGGTTCTCGCCAATCTGTTCTGCTGCGACCTCAACAGAATCACCGTTAAGCATGGGCATCATCCATAGCCAGCCCTCGACCTGTTTGCCGTCCAGATTGAACTGCACCCAGTCCGCTTCCTCTTCCGAATTGCCTGCCATACTGATCAGGCCAATGCCGATGGCTCCGCTTCCCATCAGCGACGCAGCCACGGCAGTCGCATCGATCTGTCGATGCTGAACCTGCGTCAGAACGAAATCACGAGTGCGGCGCGAACGTTTCAGTTCCGAGATCGTGCCTGACAAAAGAACAGTGGATTGCTTCGATTCCTGATTTTTCATATCGACTGGGTCATGGCTGAGACATAGTCCTTCTCCTGCTCGGCCGGGTCCGTATAGAGCTTCACACTGTAGTCCTTGACGCGGAAGAACGATGTGCGGCCCGTTCCAAAGGCGCATTCCGAGCACCATGTCTCAAGGGCGGTAGGCGTGAGCCAGTCCGCAGCGGCCTGGAGCACGATCAGACCGATCGCCGCCTCCCATCCCAGCAGCATGCCGATCCCTCTTAGAACCGCCCAGGCGACCGCCCTCTCCGTTACAGCCTCGACGGCGGCAATCACCGCTTCCGTGCCATACCGTCTTGCAATCGTCTTGAGCAACGGGGCTGACGTGCTGATGGTGTCGATCACGACGGCCCCCGTAATTCCGAAATCCGCTACTGCTTTAAGACCGTAAATAAATGATGCGTCAAACTGATGTTTTGATACGCTATCGCGGGTTTTTGCTGCATCCATCCATAGGCTAATCGAAGCTCCAATCGCGCCCAACCCGCCCCCGACAAATTTCCACGCCCGCGTGCGGTTCGAGTTCTTCAGCGCCGCATAATACGGTGTCATCGTGATCGTGATCATCGATGAGAGCAGGGAGACGCCGGACTGCACCAGTTTCTTGTTGGTATCGTCATCCTTGGCGCCTGTCATGAGCTTGTAGAAGTTGACCGACTCCAGCAGCATTGCTACGACACCAATCCGGGCCGCTCTCAATGACTTCACGCCGTCCTCGGTCGACGCCATCTGATGCCACGTGTCGTACAGCTCCTTCGTGGCAGGCGGTGTTTTCGCGGAAGCACCCGCGCGCAGGAAGGGAACCGCAGCGCGTACACGCGAGAGTTTTTCCTCGCGACTCATCAGTTCGAGATCGGCCTGCTTGCGCACCAGCGCAATCGCATCGGTGTTGGACACGCCGGCGCGTTTGAGTAAAAGCGTCTGGATGAGTTTCTCACCGACGAAATCACCCATCTGGTTAATCCGGAATTTTCGATAGATCGCATCCCCGACGGTCATCACGAACGTGTCGGCATGAAGACGTTTGAGCGCGTTGCCTGCTGGTGTGATCTTTGCCGGATCGCTTTGAGTTGCCAGCGACGCGAGCTTGCTGTAGTAACCGTTCAGTTTGGCGAGCGTGCCGGATGCACTGATCACGGCATCGACACCGGGGCTATGTCCGCCTGCTGCCTGGCCCGCAGGCGCAGCCAGCGGCGTATCCTTTTTCGCCTGCGCGGTCTTCAGATATTCCGCAAGCTCCTGACGCGCGTCCATCTGGTTCATCGCGAAGACGCGCCAGATGAGACTCGGAAGCTCGACGGGATTCCACTGCGCGACTAGCGTATCGAGGATCTTCTTCCCCGTGGGCGTGCTACCCAGTCCTGCCGTTGCGTCGGTGACGACAATCTCGAACGCGGCCGCATCGTTGAGATCCGTGGACCCGTAATCCTCCAGCGTGTCGAACAGTAGCTGCGCCTGCAGCCAGGCACCAACGTCTGCGCTCCGTGTTTCCTGCAGGTCATGGACGGATGTCCGGAGTTTCTGGTACTGGTCGCGGAAATGATCGAGATCCTTTGCCCTGAGCCGGGCAACGTATTTCGACCACTCATAGGCCGTCGCCGAATCAATCTGTGATTGAAGGTCGCTGGCATGTTGCCCTCCCTTCTTCTGCGCATACGCACGGGCCTCCGACATGACCTCGTCGCGATACGCACCGGTATAGGGCGCACTCGAATTGGGATTGGTGGCCGAGGAGCTGATTCCAATCACGTTGAGCCGTCGCTGGTAACTGGGCGGCGTATTGTTGGCTGCCATCCAGGCCTGGTCGTCGTAGAACGCGTTGATCTGTGCAGCCCGTGCCGGATCGGCACCGGCCAGTGCCTGGGCACGCTGCTTTGCCAGCATCGCTGGCGCGTCCGGGCTGGCGAGGGGATTCATGACGGTATCCTGCCCCTTGACCCGCGCCTCATTGCGCGACTGGACGATCGCTTTTGCCGCGTCCACATCATGTTGCGCGCCGACCTGCAGCGTGCGCTCGGTTGCGACGTAACGGTCTAGCCATGACACGGGATCGCTGCGAAACCCGTTGAGTTCGTGGACGTTGCCGATACTGTCCCAGAGCGCAAGCAGCATTGGCGGATGGGATGATCCGGAAGCGTCTGTACCGATCTGCTGCATCAGTTTTACAAGCGCCTGGCTCGTCGAGAGCGGCGAGGCCTGCCGGATGAAAAGGGGATAGCGGGTGACTTTCAGCTTCAGCCAGTCGTCCTTGTAGTCGCCCTTACCCGTGCTGAACGACTGCTTGTCGTCGGGCAGGCTGAGTTGCTTCGGATCGAACGCCGGCATGTATTCAAGTACAGCGTCGATGGCAGATTCGGTCGCCGCAATGGCGTGCCCGTGTGCATCCGTGCCCCCCTGGATCCACTTCGACGGCTCAATGTACTGCATCCGCGCCGTGCGCAGCTTCGCGTCAGTCTTGTAGTGACTGAAGATTTCGGCGTGCCATGCATGTTCGGAAAATGCGATGTACACCTTCCCGGTACACTTCTTCGGCTGCTCGATGGCAATGACATCCATCGGTACAGCGATGGCGCATTGTGCGCAGGCCGGGTCGGTTCTGGTTTCGCCGGACAGCGTCGGGGATGTCGGCGACGCCAGGTCGTGCTTCCAGAGACGACCGTCCGCGGTCACCTTGTAGACCTCCCAGTACTGGCTACCTCGCGCACCCACTTCGTAGAAGAGATAGATCCATCCCTCACGTAACGTGCGCACGCCGTAGTGATGATCCGTCAGGCCGACACCCGTCACGCGCTCCCCGCTCAGGCCGCCGGGCATGCGCGCTTTCACATCGTTGGGCAGGACAGTGTATCGCACAGGCAGGATCGCCAGGCCGGTCTTCTCGCAATTGTCACACTTCGGTTTGGCTGCCATACATTTCCCTACATATCTGATTCGGACTGTGCCAAAAGTGGGCCTTAGCGGAGCGTGGGCGGGGTCACCCGGTCGTACCACGCGCCACTGCAAATGTCCGCAATATCGGCCTGCGTCAGTTCGCTGATGCCTGCGGTATAAAAATCATCCGGCGCCATGTTGCCCAGGACACTCAGCACCTTCGGATACAGATCGAACTGTGGATGCCATGCCAGCGCGTGACCAATGAAGGCGATGTGGTCGTTCCGGTCGGCAAGGCCATATCGTTCCGCCCGTTCCGCTGCGGCAACCGCCGTTTCGATGTCCGATGGCTCGGGCTGACGCCCCGTCGACATCGCATGCAGCGCGAGCGCCCGGTTGATCGGGCCATGGCGACGAATCTGTTGCCATTGCGCGGCGGTCAGCGCCAGTTCCCGGTCTGATTCACCCGTCTGGCTGTAGACACATGGCCTCGCACTCGCATCAAGTGCATGCCAGACCTTGACCGGCCCCAGCAATGCCTGCTGCTGTCGCCCGCTCAGCATCGGCCAGATCAGGCTGAGCGATCGCGCGTCGTAGAAACGCAGCACACATGCGCGCCCCTGATCGTCGTATTGCAGCGCGTGGCCGGACCAGTGTGAAGCGATCTCGGCAAGCGATGCAGAACTGGCGAGCCATCCACCAATGCGCTGCCCCAGTCCCGCAGCCATCGATTCCGGACGTCTGTCTTCGTACGCCAGCCGGACGCTCTCTTTCAAAAGCGTCATGCCCGCCGGTTTCGCGAGATCCAGCTCGATCAGGTAAGGGTGATGCGCTTCCGCAAACCCGTCGTGATCGATTTCCACCACCGCACGCGAGGCGGCGTCCGGGCCTGAGCTTTCTTCGTCAGTCAGATCCCGCTGCGCCGGATCGACGGCCAGAAAGCAGTGCATCTCCGGACTCCTGCTGAAATACGCACGCAGGACGTCGAGGGTCGCGTTGACGACTTCTTCCCAGGAACCGCCATCTGCCTGCTGCGCAGGGTCTGGGGTATTCGGATGATCCATTGCAGTTACTCCAGCGGGACACTTGATGCGCTATCCGCCGACGCGGCAGCCGTTTTCCAGGCGCAGCCCTTCGGGACGCTTGTGAGCGGTGCAGGCAACCGCATGGACGACGCACCCTGCTTGCTCCACGACGCAGCGCGCTCGATGATCTTTCCGCTCGACCCATTCTCGATCAGGTCGGGCGTAATCTTGATATATGAGCCGCCCGCGCCGATCCAGATTTCCTTGTCTGCCGAGATCACGACCTTGCCATTCGAGCTCGTGACCGTCACATCGTTCTGCGCAGCAAGCTTCATCTCGTCGCTCTGCGCCTGAATCTCAACCTTGCCCTTCGCGGCGAACAGCTTGATCCCGGCGTTCTGGGCAAACAGGCTGATCTTCTCCATCACGCTGGCGATCAGCGACTGGCCGGTGGCCACATGCGTGTTCTTCCCGCTCACGATGTTGACCTGCTGGTTTGCCGTGATGTGCGCCGAATCCTGCGTCGACATCCCGACGCCCGATGGACTCGCGATCAGCATGATCGGCGTCGAAAATCCGTTGGCGTTGCCGGTTCCGCCTTCGGCCGTGTTGCCGCCGCTACCGCTGCTGCCTGCCACGCTATACTGCGTCGCATCGGTGAACTTTTTCAGGGCATCCAGGCCATCCTGCAGGCTCTCCGCCTGGTTTGCCGTACTTGCCTGGGACGCCAGATCGGTCACACTTTCGGCGCTCGTGAGCTGCTCGCTTGCTGCCGTCACGTTCATCGGCTGGGCCACGCTTGCCGGATGGGTCGAGACATACAGCCCCTGGCCCGCACGGATCGCCCCATACGCATCCGACTTCAGGTCGAAGCCGCTGCCCAGATAGGCACCGCGCGTGTTGTCATTCTGCGCGATGAGGTACCCCAGGTGGAGCGCGGAATTTGCACTTGTCGAGTAAAGCTGCATGCGGCTCTGGGCCGTTGAGTCATCCAGCACCATGTGGTTATAGCCACTGCCACCGCCATACTCCTTCGACCGGTAGCCCGACAGTATTCCGTTCGAGTGCCAGTTCGGCGTCGCCGAACCGTTGTAAACGCGGCCCGTCACAATAGGCCGGTCACAATCTCCGTTCACCCAGTCCACGAGAATTTCTTCGCCCACGCGGGGCACATGCACGCCGCCATAGCTGCCGCCCGTATCCGACATCGCCACCCGCAGCCAGCACGAGGATTTTTCGTCACCCGGGTTCAGGCGATCCCACTCGAAGCGCGCCTTGATGCGGTTCAGCGGATCGGTGTAGACCTCCGCGCCAGACGGGCCGGTGACGGTCGCCGTCTGGATCTGCATCTGCGGCTTTTTGTGCTCGAACGGGCTGCGGTACGGCACGCTCATGCGCTGCGCCTCGACCAGCGTCAGAAAGAAGCCGTCGCTCGCCCCTGCCGCTGTTCTCCATGATGCCCGCGGCGTGTCATGCTCCGACACATCGCCCTGGTAGCTCTCGCGCATCTGCGCGACTTCGCCCTCCAGGCTCCCCGGGAACGGTCGCGTGTTGCCAGCGGGCAGGTTGTTCTCGATAAACCACTGCACCTCGATGGCGAGGAACTGGCGCTGCTGTTGCGCGTCCTTTTCATGGTCGGGGTGATCTACGAGTTCGAAATACCGGCCTGCGTCCATACGGCGGACACTGCCTGCACCATGGAACCGCTTGGCGCGCGACTCGAACTCCTCCATGCGCAGCGTTGCCAGGTGGTCGCCCCGGTTGTTGTCCAGCCACGTATATTTCCCGGTGTATTCGTAGACCTCGGTCTGGTCAGGCAGATCACCCTGATTGGGCACGGTGTTCTTGCTCTGGGTCTTGCTGCTCAGGGGCGCCTTGTAGTCCCCGGTGACACTCGTATAGCGCACACTCTGAAGCGTGCGCGTACCCGACCATTGCGAGAAACCGTCAACCTCGGCGTCAATCGCCGAGCGCGAGAAGTGAATCTGGCCGGGCTTGAGCTCGCTCGCGAAGTAGTTGTAGTCCGTGATGACCAGCGTATGCGACTGTCCATCCTCCGCCTGCTCGAAGTAGCCCCAGAGGCCCTCGGCCTCGAGGAGTCGGTGCACAAAGGTCCAGTCGTCCTCGTACTGCATGCAGAACGAGCGCGGAGCGAGCGGTGTCTTCAGTTGCCCGTACAGGTTGAAGCGGAACCGGCCTCGCGCCTGCGGATGTGCATTGAAAACATCGGCGAGGATGTCCTGTACTGTCCTGTCCTGCCAGATACGGGCATCCTTGCGAAAGCGCAGGAAGTGTATCCATGAGGCGAATTCGAGCTGCGTGTGAACAAGCCCCCCATCGGCCCCAAGCCGGCGCGCTGTATGCACGTAACCGTGATGCGGCTGATAGGTTTTGTCGTTCTGGCGGATCCAGAGCGTGACGGGCTGGGCGATCAACTGCTTGAGTTCGATCTGCCGGGAAGTCGACACCATGTCGACCGAAAAGCCGTAATCGCGACCGATCCTCGACTGGCCGACCGCACGCAGTGGCAGCAGCACATCCTTGCCCAGCGGGGTATCGAGCTTCAGCAGCCGGTCGTTCTGGACCACGCCCTGGCTGATATCGCGGATCTGCTCGTAGGCATCCATGATCTTTTCCGTTCGTTTCTGTGTACGGGTTACATGAGGATCGAATCGCCGCTGCGTGGTTTGCAACGGATCATTTCCTGGCCGGTGCGCTTCGAGAGTACGATCAGCTGCGTGAAGCTGTTGATGTGCACGTAGAGCCCGAAAAAGCGGTCGAGCACGCCAATGAAGGTCGCAAGGCTCACACCGGCGAAATGCTCTTCGTCCAGCGTCAAACAGATTTCAACGCCGCGCACGAACGTGGGAAAGGGCTTGCCGGCCATCCACTGGATCGACTCGCCAGCCTCGACGTTCACGATGCCGTCAATCTGACGTGCGGACACCGCCGTATGGCGCTGGTCGTAAAGCAGCAGCATCTCCCTGAGCGTACCTGCGCCGTCTTCGAGCAGCGAAACATGGTTCAGCGAGAGATGAGAGATCAGCCGCCAGTGCGCCGCTTCCCGGCGGTCGAACCGGGCCACGCCTGTGGGCCGCATCAGCAGGGCAACGCGCCCCGCAATGTCATTGCCCGCGATGAAGAGGTCTCCCCCTTCCAGCCCGATCGACAGCAGCCCGGGCAATTCCCGGTTGGTCGCCGTGACATCAATGCTCAGCGTGTCGATCTGGGCGTCGGCGGGATTGAAACCGAGGTCGACGACCGATATCTCGGTCTCGTACCCTGGACTCTGGCGGGCCACCAGTTCGTTGCGGCGCGCAAACCAGTAGTGTCCGACCTTGGACTGCTCACCGTGACGCAGCGAGTAGAACGGCCTGAGTTCGCTCACGTTCTCTTCGTTCCCAGCCTTGCGCACGAGGTTCACCGTGTCGATGGAATACACCTCATGGGCCGACGCGTGCCGCCCGTTGACGATGACCGGGTAGGACGAGGCCGTGTGCGTCCAGAGTATGGGGTCCGCGTGCGCCTGGAAAAGATTGATGACCGGCGTGCAGAACAGGCGAAGATGGCGAGCGGACAGGGCCCCGAGCAGGCGGGCGGCAGGCGAGTCGGCGCGCACCTCCTTCAGCACCAGATGCAGGGTCAGCCGCTTGCAGGGGCCAGCGACCTTCGCCATGGCGGCCAGGTCAATATCAACGAAGCTGAACTGTTCCGGAAACGCAAAATATTCGGTCAGCAACCGGTAGGCAGGATGCGAACGCGCCGGATAGTCAATCAGGGCGTCTTCGTCATCGAAGCCGGCCTGGTTCAGGGGCACAGCCGGCAGCGCCGTCCATCGCCCGCTGCGTTCGGGCTCCACGTACGCCGCGAGAGTATGGAGAAACAGGCAGTCCTGGAGCGCGGCAATCAGCGGCTGGTCACCGTCCAGATGTACACGCAGCCGGTCAAGCTTCAGTGCCGTGACGCCAGCCTGGGGTGCAGTCGACTCCAGGGTAATCGAAATGATGCCGGTCGCGCCCGCTGGCAGGTTGACGAGGCTCGGTGCTACCGTCGTTAGTGCGTACTTCGCTTCCGACACACGGACCGGCGCCAGCGCGACATCGTAGGCTGTCCGGAACGTGCACTGCGTGCCGCGCACGGGGTGGGACTTAAGTTCCGTGCCGCGCGCGATAACGAGCGGCTGCGCGAGCTGTCCAACGGCGGCACTGCCGCTGAACTGCGCGATGGAACTCGCAGGAAAGGGCCGCAGGTAGTGCGGATACAGGACCTCCAGGAGCGCATCGGTGAACTCGGGATAGTCGTCCTCGATTTTCTTGCTGATGCGCGCGCCAAGAAACGCGAACGATTCGATCAGTCGCTCAACGTGCGGGTCCTCGACGTGCTCGCCACTGACTCCCAAACGCCCGGCGGTTCTCGGGTAGCGCTGGGCAAAATCCGCCGAATAGCGGCGCAGGAACGTCAGCTCGCGCTCGTAGTACGGTAACAGGTCATCCACCGAACGTCCCCTGAGCCTTGCCGCGCGCACGCGTGACCGAATACTGGTGCGTCGAAGGCTGCAGCTGTGCATCGAAACTGACCCGCTCCTGCGCCGGATGGACGACCAGCATGGCCTTGATGGCGAAGTGCAGCGCATTGGTGGACGGTGCACGCATCTCAAGCGTCACCTTCACGTCCACCAGGCGACGCTCATGCCGTGCGATAGCCCGACCGATCGACTCGCAGATGAACTTGCGGTCGTCGTGGCTTGCGAGTGTTCGCCCCGAGAAGTCGTTCAGGCCGTAGGTGAGAATCGAACGCGAACATTCGGGAAACCCGCCCAGGTCGTCCTCCGAATACCCCATACGCGTGTTGAGCAGGGATTCAAGATCCTGCGCGACGGTGCTCTTGAGTTCTTCGAGC
The DNA here is from genome assembly GCF_040965375.1 of Paraburkholderia sp. EG286A. Taxonomy (NCBI): domain Bacteria; kingdom Pseudomonadati; phylum Pseudomonadota; class Betaproteobacteria; order Burkholderiales; family Burkholderiaceae; genus Paraburkholderia; species Paraburkholderia sp. EG286A. The sequence continues at coordinate 943,555 of NZ_JBFRCB010000004.1, read as the reverse complement.
GAGAGCGTACGCACGGTAGCGGAATCCGGCGCGTTATAAAACAGCTTGTCAAAAAGCCCGGGTTCGAAGCGCATGACTCATCACCGATGCATGCTGGATGCATATATCTTCAAGTGGAGAGAAACAGGTAAATTGCGGATTGCGAATGTGTGAATGCCGCGACATCGTACCGGCCATTTTCTGGCAGTTCAATCTTTTGCCGGAAAATAATCGTGAAGTCAGGACAGGGCCCCACAGAATCTGGTAATAATTTCTGATACAACCACTTGGAATCCGGAAATTTTTCCACCGCCACAAACGCGATAAACTACGTCGCGTATTTGTGGATGTGCGCTCGATAGAATCTGGATGCGGAATGATTTAACAATTATCCGAAGACAAGTTATCGACCGTAAAGGGAAATCGATGTCGACGCGGGCGGCATCCGATCACACGGCGAGAAGCGCGCCAAGCATGCCCATGAAATTTAAGTAATCTTGTTACCGTCGTCACCATTCGACCGCGCGACCCACGACCGGCCATGCGGGAGATGTGTGAACCCCAGTCGCCGCCTGTCACGTCGCCCTCCAGGTAACGTCAGGGCCTGACAATTGTTGCTGACTCGCCAAAGACTTGTTGAGATTTAAACCATTGACCGCATTTGCTGCGCTGTCCGTCCCGGCTGCGCTGTTTGTGGCAACACTACACCTTGACGGAAATTAAAAAATCCGCACCGAGCGTGCGCCACTGAGGCCCCGAGTCATAAGGCAGCGAAGAGAAAGCTGAAACGGATCATTTATCTTCCCGATTTGTCAATGCAATATGCTCCGATTTCAGTGTCGATGTTACATGAGTGATTGCGGACGCAAGCTTGACCTGTCTCCAATGTCTCCTTTCAGGAGCACCAAAGGCCGGTTGGGGGCCAAGCTATGCTTTTTGCATGATACGCGTACCCCATATGTTCAGCGCGCGGTGCCGTCGGGCTCTGGGCAGCCAGGGGCGGCCGTTCGACAAGAGTGCGTGAATCGTCGACAATCCGAGCAACCAGCCTAGTTTGTTATGCCGACAACAAAGGCGGGCTATCGCGCGGACCGTCAATAAAACACTCCCGAAAATGCTGTTTAACAAAAGGCCGGAATTTCGACGCCGACCGCCGAGTCCCTATCGCGAAGGGAGTCTGGTGAATCGTGCGACCACTTTGGCCTCGTGGCTAGGTCGTGGAATATTCGGTCTCTTGAGCATTGTCTTGTTACTCGCCACAGCGGCGGCAGGGCCTGGAGTAGACCTGCCAACATCGAAGAGAGGGTGGTTCGCATTGGTTGCCATCATCGGTGGTGGCGTCCTTATTTGTATAGTTGTAGTTCGCTGGATGCACACTCCGGTTACTCTCCAAAGGTAATGACGTTCGCATGAGGGCTCGCCGCGGATCGGGATATTGCTTTTGGCTTTTTGCATAGAGGCGCTTGCGAGGGATGCTGGGGCTCATGAGGCTGTTAACGCAACGCCTGTTCCTGCTCGACGAGCGCACGCAACTCTGGCGTAGATGCCGCTAGGCGCGCTGCGCCGTCGCTCATCGCGCCTTGCGTGGCGTTCATATGGAAAAGCTCGGCTATGCGGAAATTCGGGAGACCCGACCGCTGACTGTGTGAGCGGCGACGCAGCAGAGGATTGAATGTTTGGAGACGTGTTGACCTGCCCGCATGACATGCGTGGGAACCCCGCCAGAACCAGAGTGACCAGCGCTACCGAAGAGACCAGATAACGGCAGCACGTCTTCATGTAGCCTGCCTCCTTACGGTCGCCTCGTTTTCCGCAAGACGACGTTCCTCGCTTTTATTGGCGATACCAGAAATTGAAGCAGGAACGCGGACAGGATCCAAGGTGCCGACCACGGATGGATGTGCGGTAGCGCACAGATGCCCAGCGCGATTGGTGTATGCCGTCGGCAGCGAAGGCCACGTCGCGTCGTCGTTTGCGACTTGAACTCCCGTGATTCCCACTGGGCGTCCTGACGCTGCGCCTCACCTGCGCGCTCGTCGATCCACTGGCCAACGATACACAGAGCCGGGGCGAGCTGCGCATCGCCGGCGCGAAGATCATCGTCGGCCGGGATCCCCTCTCTGGTCGCCCTTCCGCTACCCGGGTGGCCTGGAGCCTTTACAGCACCGTCTCATACAGGAGTCCACCATGTCTTCTAACCAGTGCTGCCTTCGCGGTTGAAAAGCGGATGCGCATATCTGTCATCGGGCTCCCCAAAACTAGCGGCTAAGGAGCGTAACCGTGATCGAACTGTACGCGCCCCCCACCAACAACTCACCCCCGGTCAGGCAAGTCGACAGGGAATGCGCCCCTTTTTTTGCTTCAAAAGCGCTTGCCGGTCTCTGATGCCTAATAGGTATAATCGCCGCCCGGGTGGCGCAAAAATCAAACAAGGGGACATGTCGTGCGCGCGACAATGGCAGTGGTAATGGCAGTTGCGGCAATGAGTGTGACGATGGCGGCCGCAGCCTCCGTCGAGTATCGCGAACAATGGACGCCGCCGGATGTGTGTCATGGCATCGTCGCGAAACGGACCGAAGCAACAGGTCAGATCGCGGTCGGCGCGGCTGCGGGCAACGCGTGTGTTTGCCAGCCTGCCGGCGCCGGACCGCGCGCTGCGGCAGCCCGCCCTGCACCGCCGTCGGGCGATCATAAAGACCAGGATGACGACGGAGCGCTCAAGGCGGGGGCAGCGATGCTCGGGCTTTGGCCGAAAGACTCGGCGAATCATACAGGTCACGTCGTGACCGGGCAGATTGTCCGCAACGTTCGGCACGAGCCGGTTGCTGCCGCTCACGCGCCGGAGGGTGGATCGCATCACGCGTTTAGCTATGGCCGTCGCGCAAACGTTTGGCACGCGCCGAGTACTGTCGCGCGAACGACAACGGACGCGCCGCCGCATCGCACGTCAGCCGGCACCAGTAAGGACAACACCCGGCACAAGCCGGCCGCTGGCGCGCGCCTGGCGGCAAAGTTACCGCCGCACAGTGACGGCTCGCGACGTTCGCTCGCAACCGCCGCCGCTCATCCGGTGCCGCATCATCGCCTCGTCGTCGAGACGAAGCCGATGCAACCGAAGGTGCTGCCGAACTCGCCACGACGGGAATTGCCGCCCATTCTCAGTTGATACTGCATATAAACTGCGCAGAGATTCGCTCTCTGCGCTTCGTTTCGCGCAGCGGCACGTCGCGCGACATTCCCGCCAATCGCTCGATCTGGTCACGGCATGACGCATCGAGTGATCACCTGGCGTTCTCCGGGAGGATGTTCCTGCAGATACGTTGGGAAACTCCGTTCATGCGCGCGCGCCGCACCTTCTCCCGTTCCCAGCGCACGTGTCGCCGAATGGCGCTGCGTGTATCCGAAACTGACAGGCCGTTAGTTGCGTTGATTCGTCGCCCCCTTCCTGCTGCCGCTTGACATCTGCCCTCCGCGATTTTTTTGATGCGCCTTGTCCGTCAGCGAGCCATGCGAGCGTCATTATGATGGCGGCACGATGTAATTCATCCGCCTCAACCCCATGACGGAGGCTCAAATGGAATACCTCTTGATGATCTATTCGGCAGAAAACGGCTGGAACCAGATGACCGACAGCGAGCGACAGCAAGGCGTCGCCGCCTATCACGCGTACACCGAATCGCTCCAGAAAGCAGGAGCGCTGGTGGGTGCCAACCGGCTGCAGCACACGAATACGGCCACGACCGTACGGCTGATCGACGGCAAGCCGCAGGTGCTCGACGGACCGTACTCCGATTCGAAGGAGCAGCTCGCGGGCTACTACCTGATCGACGTACCCAACCTGGACGCGGCAATGACGTGGGCGTCGCGATGTCCAGGCGCGGCGCACGGCGTCATGGAAGTGCGCCCGGTCTGGACCGCTCCGTACGATGCGCCATCTGCTGCATGAGCCAGTCCGGCGGCGGCCGTCACGCTGACGCCGCCGCACATTCCATTGCCGAGGCAGTCGCGCGCCGCAGTTATGGCAAGCTCGTCGCGCTGTTGGCGATGCGCACGCGCGACGTCGCCGCGGCCGAGGATGCACTCGCCGACGCGTTTGCGGCGGCGCTCACGGACTGGCCGGAGCACGGTTGCCCCGCGAGCCCCGAAGCCTGGCTGATGACAGTTGCGCGCCGCCGCGCGATAGATGGCGCACGCCATCGCCATGTCGGCGACGCAGTGGTGAACCAGCTCGCGATCCTCGCGGACGAAATCGACGAGTCTGAACCCGGGGCGTTGCCCGACCGGCGGCTCGCGCTGCTCTTCGCGTGCACTCACCCTGCACTCGAGGCCGCGATTCGCACGCCGCTGATGCTGCAGGTAGTGCTGGGCCTGGAAGCGAAGACGATTGCATCCGCGTTCCTGATGTCTCCCGCCGCCATGAGCAAGCGCCTCGTGCGCGCGAAGACCAAGATCCGCGAAGCGGGCATTCCGTTCAGCGTGCCCGAGCGTGAGGAACTGCCTGGCCGGCTCGACTCAGTGCTTGAAGCTGTCTATGCAGCGTATGCGGAAGGTTGGACGGACCCGGTCGGCGGTGATACCGAACGGCGCGATCTAGCCGACGAGGCGCTGTATCTTGCACAATTGCTCGTCGAACTACTGCCCGAGGAACCGGAGACGCTGGGTCTGCTTGCGCTGATGCTGTTTGCGCAGGCGCGGCGAGATGCCCGACGCGATGCGGCTGGCGATTACGTGCCGCTGTCGGCTCAGGACCCGGCAACATGGAACGCACCGATGATCGACGCAGCCAACGCGCTGCTGCGGCGCGCGAACGCGTTAAATTCCATCGGTCGCTTTCAACTCGAGGCCGCGCTGCAGTCGGCGCATGTGCATCGCTGCCGATCGCATTGCCCGAACTGGGACGAGATCGTGCAACTCTACGATGGGCTGCTCGCCATTGCAGCTTCGCCCGTGATCGCGGTAAACCGCGCACTCGCACTGGCGGAACGCGACGGCCCACAGGCGGCGCTCGGCGCGCTCGCGCCATATGCGGACGATCCGCGGCTGATTGACTACCAGCCATACTGGGCCGCACGCGCCAATCTGCTCGCGCGTGCCGGCGCTACGACCGAAGCGCTTGACGCGTACGAACTTGCGATTGGCCTCGAGCGCGATCCGGCCGTGCGCCGGTTCCTGCAGCGCAAGAAACTGGAACTTGCATCGGCGAGCAGCTAGGGACGCGTGGCGATGCGAACCTCCTCAACGGAACGCTGCAGCCGCCGCACGGCCCCTGGTCACCGACCGTCCGCTATGGCCGAAATCCTGTCGTCGCGCAACGGTACCGAATGACCTGGCCTCTCGGCGGATTCAACCGGTCATTGCGACACCGCCACTGCTCACGCAGATTCCAGGTGTTGCATCGACCGGTTGAATCCGCCACGCATCCTTCGTCATTGCTGCGACGCCGGATTGAAATGCTGCATTGAGGCGGTATGACGTATTCGCCTCCCGATAATCGCTACATGCACAATTGCAATGATCCATGCACTCCGGACTCACCACAGCGTCGGGTCACTTCGGCCATCGCCACGACGGTTCAGACAGATGCTGCGCGAAGTAATCGGAAAGCGCGCTCACCTTCGCGGGCCGCGCACGCGCCGAAGGCGTCACGAAATACAAGCCGCCTTTCGTCAGCGACCAGTCGGTGAGGATCGCCTCGAGGCGGCCGTCCGCCAGATACTCGCCTGCGATGAATTCCGGCAGTTCGCCGATAGCAAGTCCGTCGAGCAGCGTCGGCAGCAACGCATCTGTATTCGTCACACGCAGCGGACCGCTCGGCATGATCGGCTCTTCCTCGCCCGCAGCGTTCGTGAAACGCCAGACATCGCTACGCGCTCGGTACGCGTAGGAGAGACACGGTCGATCCGCGAGTTCGCGCGGGTGCGCAGGCCGTCCTTCGCGCTTCAAATAATCCGGCGACGCCACGACATACTGCGTCACCGCGCATAACCGCCGCGCAACCAGCGACGAATCCGGCAGCGCGGCGATGCGCAACGCTGCATCGAAGCCGTCGGCAACGATATCGACGGTCGCATCGGAGAGATGCAGGTCGATCGACACGTCGGGGTACATGCGGAAGAAACCCGGCAGCAGCGGCGCCACCCAGCGCAGGCCAAACGACATCGGCACGGCCAGGCGCACCAGTCCGCGCGGCTGCACCGACATTTCGCGCGCCGCGCTCTCGGCTTCCTCGGCCTGCCGGTAGATCTCGCTCGCCTTCTCGCAGATCGTCCGACCGAATTCCGTCAACGCCAGCTGGCGCGAGGTGCGGTTGAAGAGCCGCGCGCCCAGGCGGTCCTCGAGCCGCGCAACGCCGCGCGACACCGTGGCCACCGACACGCCCATCGCGCGCGCGGCCGCGGCGAACGAGCCCTCTTCCGCGACCTTGGCAAACATCGCGAGGCCTTCGAAATCAGGCAGTTTCGGCATTTGCTTTCATCTTTTCATTTTTGCAACGTTGGTTTGCGATCCATTCTATTTCGAAAAGATCGTGCCGTCGATATTCTCCTTACATCGCAGTACCAACGCCCCACCCACTCGATGACCGAATGAAGGAGAAACACCATGGCACGCAAGCTCGACAACAAGATCGCCCTCGTTACCGGCGCAACCAGTGGTATCGGCCTGTCCACTGCTCAACGCTTCGCAGCCGAAGGCGCGCACGTCTACCTCACCGGCCGCCGTCAGGCCGCGCTCGACGCAGCCGTAAAAGCGATTCGCGAAACGGGCGGCAAGGTGACCGGCGTGCGCGTCGACTCGTCGAAGCCGGTTGAACTCGACGCCCTCTACGCCCAGATCGGCGAGGAACAGGGCCGCCTCGACGTGCTGTTCGCGAATGCCGGCGGTGGCTCGATGCTGGCGCTCGGCAGCATCACCGAAGAACACTTCGACGACACTTTCAACCGTAACGTGAAGGGCGTGCTGTTCACGGTGCAAAAGGCGCTGCCGCTGCTCGCCAGGGGCGCATCCGTGATCCTCGCGGGCTCGACGGCGGGCAGCGCGGGCACGGCAGCGTTCAGCGTCTATTCGGCTTCGAAGGCCGCCGTGCGCGCGTTCGCCCGCAGCTGGATTCTCGACCTCAAGGACCGTGGCATTCGCGTCAACACGATCAGCCCGGGCGCGACGCGCACGCCGGGCCTCCTCGACCTCGCCGGTCCGGACGCCGCGCAGCAACAAGGCCTCGCCGATTACCTCGCCGCACAGATTCCGCTGGCGCGACTCGGCGAGCCCGAGGAAATTGCAAGCGCAGCGCTCTTCCTCGCCTCGGACGATTCAAGCTTTGTGAATGGCGCCGAACTGTTCGTGGACGGCGGTCAGCAGCAGATCTGAGCGTGGAGATGGTTGTGGGTGCATCGAGCAGTCGAAACGCCGGCATCCGCCGTTTCACGCGCCCATGGGGGAGACGCATTGTGATGGAACATCGCCCTTCTCTTGCGCACGGCTGCATTTCCGCTCCGGCGACGTCAGGTGGCCCCAGACGGTATCTGGACGTTCTCAGGTGTGCGGCGACGCCGGGCTTGAGCTTGCTGTGATGGGAGCGCGCCGTGCAACTCGTTTCCCCCGAGAAGATCGCTGCAGTCATGGGACTTGGCGGCCGTTTCAACAGCCCCGGCCGTCCAGTGATCTATGGCGCTCTCACATCGGTTATGGAAAACCGGCGTCGCGTCATTGACCTTACCTGAAGCTCATATATTGTCGTTGATAAGGAACGCGAATTAACCTTTTAGTTATAGCGTTTCCTCTATCGAGCGCGGCACAACGATTGACTACGACGAGAACGCCGCGACCAAGGGCAAAGAAGCAGTCGGAGAATTCATTAAGGCCAACTCAAGCCCCGGGTTCACTGGGACCGCATTGCTCGGTCAACGAACCCCACCGGCGCCGACGCAAGCGGACTTTGCAGGTCGCGGGGCGGTGGCGCCACTGGTTGTGGCCAATCGCCGCGCCGACTGACTTGGCCCTCAGCGGGTCCCAAACAGTGGAGATATTGTCGCCGTGAACGCGTCTATTGGCGCCGGCCTCGGAGGACGTGTGTCAGTTCGTCGTGATTGTGCACATCCAGCTTGTAGTACATCTTTCGCACGTGATCTACTACCGTGCTTTCCCGAACGTTGAGCAACCGCCCAATTTCGCGGTGTGATCGCCCGAGCAAGAGGTGGGCGCAAATTTCTCTCTGGCGCTCGCTCAAACCGAGCTCAAAACCCCGCTTTTCCGACTCGAATTCAAGCGGCGCATAGTGTTCGATATAGACGGCGACGGACAGGCCGCGTTTGAATGATTCATTGACATCAAAGCGATAGGCTCTGAATACGAATCGGCCCGATGAATTGCGATGTTCCGTGACAGCGGGAGGCACCGGAGCCCCGCGCCATAAGTGATTGAACACATTCAATAACGGGGCAACACACTCCGGTAGCTGTGAGTCGGGCCGTCTGAACGTCGAGGATCCACACGCGAGGCAAAGCAATCTGGATGCTTCGGCGGTGCGCAACAGTATCTTGCCTTTTCCATCGGTCACCGCGAGCGCCGTGGTGGGTGAATCGGCATCGAGAGACGACATCTGTTTGGGGCAGGAAATTGCATGCGCTATATGACGCGCGAAGGGTTCAATGTCCGCGTGATTTCGGTCAGTGAATGGGCGGCTTCCAGGCGGCCTTGCCAGTTGCAAGCTGCCCCAACCCCTTCTTCCGTCCGACGCGGTGAGTTCGAGACTGTGACGGATTCCGGTCGGGCACCACAATTCACCGTAGAGAACACTGCCAAGGAGGGCTTTATCGTATTGCAGACTGTTTACATAGCCACGCCCGCGCCGCATCGCCGAAGTGAAATCGACGCCGAGAACCTCCTGGTTCGACGTGTTATGCACATGGGCAAAATAGACCGGCATGACATCCAGAACCGCTTGATTTTCGCTGTAGACGTCGGACAATCCAAAGTGCTCGTCAGCATAAAAGAACATTCCCCATTCCGCATCCGCGATTTTCCTCAACACTTCAGTCACCTGCGGGATGATGACGCGCGGATCACAACCCAACGAGCATAGGCGTCGCACGTAACCAGCTTGTTCCGCATACTTCTTCGACATCGAACCTCTCCGCCTTGTAATCAGTCAGTCGTACACCTTTGTCATTCTCCTCGACGTTTTGAAACCAGGGCGGAAACTCAAAATGCTTCGTATGTGATGCTGATGCTCCTGTTGTAGTACAGACGAAAGTGAAATGCCAAGAAAACGAAATTCTCTGGGTCGAACTCAAGTTTGTTGATTTTCAGCGCTATGGCACATGTCGCGTACGCCCTCGCCTGGCGCTTGTGCGAGGAAGGATGCGAGCCTTCCGGCTACACTTTGATTAAAAACTTGGCGGGCAAAAAGGGATCAAAGATAGCCAAAGCCGTACACCGTCCATCGGACGCATTCCTTGCTGCTAGATATTGGGCGGCAAACGGTCTTCAGCCAGGTTGATAAGCGGCCGCTCGTCGCGAGAGCGCTGGCATAGCATGCCAACGCCGAGCAGAAAAATTGGGTAGATAATCTTGTAGCTGAAGCCTGAGAGCAGAAAACCGCACGACAATAGGGCGAGCGGCGTCAAAAACCATCGCTGCAGTCCGCTTTCGACCTTCCAGCATGCGTAGATGCATACCAGATAGAGCACCAGGAAGTTCTGATTCGCCACCAGCACGAGATCCGCGACACTGACGTGAAAGAACGTCACCGTAGCCAACACGATAGAAAACGACGCAGCCACCAGGAGTACCGCGTTGCGCGGGTTGCCTCGTGCGTTCAGGTTCGCAAAAATCCCTGGCAACAGGTGGTTTCGGCCCGCTGCGTAGAAGAGCCGGCTTGCGGCGAAGACCCACGCGTTGGCGGTGGCCTGAATAACAATCAGCGTCACGAAAGAAAACAACGCCCGCCAGCGCAAGGGGACGAGATTTGCGATGCCTTCCGTTACGTTTACACCTGTGTCTTCTCCCGATGCACCATTAATGGTCGCGGCCAGCAAGAAATACAGCACTACCACCACCACAAAACTGGAGAAGTAGACCCGCTTGATCGTCCGCTGCGGATCTCTGAACTCCTCGAGGCTGAACGATACATTCTCCCAGCCCACAAATGCCCAGAAGATCAAGGCGCTCACTTTCCACACCTGTGATAGTGTGGCGCCCGTCCAGTCCGGGTGAGTCCACAGCAATACGCCGGAGTAAAGACTCGAGTGACGCACGGTCCCGAGCGCAATTACTGCGGTGACGATCAGCGCGAGCGTGATCATATTGATGAACGAAGTCGTGCGTGCGCCGCATAGGTTGAATGCCACCGCGACGAAGAGGATGAAAGCGGATGCGGGGATCAGATTTTCCTGGCCAAGCCCGAAGGCAACGAGCGCATAGCTCGCACCGATCATCGATTGTGCAGGGACGGTAAGTGGAAAGGTGCCGCAAAGAACGACAGTCACAGCATATTCGGCCCGGCGGCCGAGTGCCGCTTCGGCATATCTTGCGATGCCTGCCGCACACGCGTAGCGAGTGCCGAGAATTGCAAACACGCAAAGCAGGGGCAGGCAGGCAATCGCGCAGGCTAGCCATCCAAATGCCGCGATCTGCGGTGAACTGAGTTGCAAAGCAAGGCCCGGGAGCCCGAAGACGCCGGACCCGACCACCATTCCGACCGCCAATGCAGTGCCGCCAAACGGTGAAATTCGACGACGCAGTTGCATCACCTGCCCCTCCTTGCACACATCGACTGCCAGCCATCGATCTACAGTCTCAGGTGGATATCCCAGTGTCGTTCCTGTCGCGTGCGCTGGTATGCTTCGGCCGTGGACAGAATGTGGGTCTCCCAGAACTCCAGGGATAACTTTACGGTGGGTGTGATTTTGGCCAGAAACGAGTTTCGTTCGAGAGCTAGCCTTCCTATGCTAGAGGTTTGGTCCTGACGAAACACCCCCTTCAAAGGGGGTAGCTGGACTTCGCGATTTTCGTCCGGGATGGCCTCCCACGAGTGCGTCATACGATGGCTCGTGATCGTCTCAGTGCCCGTCGATTGCGCCGAATCGCGTACGAACAGGGGAACAGGCGTCTTCGCGTGGCGAAAACCGCGGCGAGTATGCACCTGACCGCCACCGTGAAGCAGAACGCGGAGGATGCATTGCAGGCTCATCAGTCGGCGCGCAGCGCAACCCAACTCGCGGGCGAAGGCGGACAAGCTGTCCAGCGCGTTGTCACGAATATGCAGAGCATTTCCCGGAGCTCTTCGTGCGTGGCCGACGTCGTCTCGGCAATCGAAAACATCGCATTCCAAACGAATATTGTTGTGTAAGCCGAAGGGATCGAAATCGCGCCCAAGGCACCGCTACGCCACACAGACGTACCGAAACACCGTCCAGGAACCACAAGAAAGCCAGGACGAAATGCGATGGAACCTGGATGAGAATCAGGCCGCCAGGCCAGGCTACAGATAGAGAACAGATGCAGTCCATCTCGAACCGCACAACGCTCGGATCGCGCGCCTCGCTCCAAATTGGTTCCGTTCACGTCGACGAGTCACAGTCCTGCATTTGAATGCGTTACAAGAGCTGTCCCTCCATCAGGTGATGGAGGTGTATTGCTACACACGCCAATATAGTGGACTAGCAGCGATACCCTCAGCTGTACTCAATAGCAAAGACCCTTACCTACACCTGAACATCGCCAGCACCGACCACGTGGCCCGCACTCGCGGGCGCGCGGACGGCTCACGTTTTGCCTGAAAGGAGTCAAACATGCTGCTGCTTCTCTCGCTCCACCCAATCGCCGCCCAGCGTGGCGACGGGCTTCGGCCCGAACTTCTGGCCCCGCTCCGGCGCCAGGTTCAGACCGAACTGAGCGCAAGTTTCACTACAGAAACAGAAGACGCCTGCGAACCGGTATTGGATCTGCAATCGAGCCAGGCGCTGGTGGTTCCTGTTGAAGCGGCCGCCGCGACGTCGTCGCCGCCCGCGAGCATTGCACATGCCGCGTGACGACGCGATACCGCTTGCGCACGTTGCGCGCTAGCCGATGCTGCCCGTTGTCCTGGGCGAACCGGGAACCTCTCTCTGGAACTGGAGATCTCACATGACTGCGATCGCTTTGATTTTGCCTTGCCACACACCATCGGCAGCGCGGCGTTACCCCGTGCGTGCCTTCCTGCTACCCCTGCTGCTCGGAATCGGTATACTTTCGGCCAGCATCTCGTCTCTAGCGCCCAGCAGCTTTTCATCGGCGATGAGGGGAACAACACTGTCCAGGTTGCGGCAACGAGCGCAAACGCCCCGTACGCGCCTCGAGGTCTCGTGCGAGGTGGGCCCGACAACAACTACTATGTGGCGGATGTCGGGACGCAGAACGGTGATTGCAGCAATGAGGGGTCCGTCAGGCGGTACAACAGCGCTTTCCTTGGCAGTCTCGACCGGAGCAAGTTCACCGGACGGTTCTATCCGCGCGGCCTCGTGTTCGGGCCCGACGGCCTGCTGTACGTATCGTCAATGGGGTTGCCCTTACTCAAGCAACCCGGATGAGCCGAATGTAGGCTATGTCCTGCGGTTCAATGCGGCCACGGGCGCCTTCGTCGACCAGTTTGCCTCGAATCAGACCGTGCCGGAGCTGCACCGTCCCGAGGGGCTGGTTTTCGACAAGGACGGCAATCTCTGGGTCACCAGCTTCCGCGGCGTTTCCGGTGGTAGCGACCAGATCCTGAAGCTCAGTGGCAAAACGGGCGCGCGCCTCGACTCGCTCGTGCTGTGGGCAGGAACTGCACCGCGCGCCTATGCGAAGGCCATTCTCTTCGGGCCCGGCAACAAGCTGTACATCCCGATCTCCAGTGGCGATCCGACCACGGCGGGCCAACTGCGCAGATGCGACGTCGCGACCAAGGCCTGCGCCATCATCGCGCCGGCTGGCAACCCGCTTCAGATCCCCGACTACCTGATTTTCAAGAACTCCGATCCTGCGACGCTCGACTATGGAGGCGGCGAGTAGCCGTGCGCGCGTGCAACCGGAGGGAATCCCGGTCCGGTGGGCCGGGATGACTTCAGGCCAGTTCCTCATCCTCACTGCCATCACGCTGCTCGTCACCGGATCCGCCGCGCAAAGTAGGTCACTCGCCGCACGAGCAGATCCGACAATGTTGAACGGTGGTATGCGAATCGCTCGTCTGACGGGAAGGCAACGCCGGGTCGACGGAAAGACGCCAGAAGCTGCCCCTCACGTGGTGTCCACTCGAGCGGCGGCATTGAGTCAGCCGGTTGGCCAGGAAGTCCCATTGATCGTCGAGACGCATCACTTGCCGGTGATCTCGATTGCTTGCGGCAAAGTGCCTGAATTACCCTTCTCGACGATCGTATATTTTCCACCTGGCATTTTCTGTACTAGCGCGCACCAGTTTTCGTATAGCCGATTCCATTCGATGTGAACGCAATATTTTCCGTCGTCGGACACATGCCAATCACCCGGCGCGTTGAAACTGATTCCCCGACCGAGTATCGAGCCGTTACCGAAAAAATTGCCGTCTGGTTCGTTCGTCCAGCGACGGTTTACGCCGCTTTGGTCGATACTGACGACTGTCGAACCGGGCAACATCTGAAGCAATTCGTCTTTTGTCAGCACGTGTGCTTCCTGTGCGGCCGCAGTATCCCACTGCAGAAGCAAACAAACTGAACCTATCGTAAGCAGGCATTTCACTTCGAATCCCCCGTTCGCGACGTCCCGTTTCGCAATGGAGAGGCCCGTTGGACCAACCACCCAGCCCCCGCCCCTCCCCGTTGAGCCACGCTTTTAGACCGCTCACTCGTACACCTTCCAGATGTTGAAGTAGCGCGCATGAGTCACCGTATTCCAGTCCAACGAAACGATGCGTGCCCCCCCGCGCATCAACGCTGGAAACTGACAGCCCGAGCATTCCGCAATCCCACTGCTGTTCACGCCCGCCGTCGCAGTGGCCGAGTACTGTCCGGAGGCGGTGTTTGCTGCTGGGCCCGTCCACCATCCATCGACGATCGTCGTCGAGGCTGCGCCGGTGCCCGGAAATGCCGAGGCCTCCAGCGACGTGACCAGCGGCGCTGCATCCGCAAGCTGCCCAAAGGACGTCGACCATGCCGCCGTCATCTGAGTCGCAACGCCAGACGCCGCACCGCCCGGTGTTAGAAAGGACTGGATCGTGGCGCTGGAAAGCGTTTGCCACGTGACCCCCGATCCGTTTGCAGCCGTCATCACTGGCGATGGATTCGTTACGCTCATCGACTGCCCTATCTGCGCACCCGTCGAGTCGTAAAATGTCACGGTGTACGTGGCGTACATCGGGACCGACGAGGTGTCAATTGGCGCGGGTGTATTGAAGCCCAGTGAATCGGCGCCCGGGCTATACGTTCCCGTCGCTCCGGGAAGTGCCTGCCACGACCAGCGATATAGCGCGGTATTCGATTGCGACAGGAGACCGCCAGTGGGGACTGCCGTCAATTGACGACTGCTGAAGGCGAACTCGCCACTGCCCGTTGCGGCGCTCGGCAAGAGATACGCAGTGCCGTTGATTCCCGGCCCGCTTACCGCCGCCGAAGCGAGGCTGGCAGGATTCGCTCCGCCCACCGGAATGTCAACGAGCAGACCTGCGTCATAGCGGGAATACGGCGCGTCGTCGGTATCAACGAACTGACGGCGCTCGAGCATCGACGTGATCCTGACGTCGAACTGCTGCTGATTGCCGACAATATTCCAGCTTTCGCTGCCCGTCTGCTGCGCGACCGTCACGAACGCTCCACCCGTGCCATCGGAGCGCGTGAATGGGTATGCAACGAGCGCCTTTAGGGTGCTGCTCCCAGACAGGAACTTCAGCGTCGTCGGATACCCCAGCGTGATTCCGGACGCCGCCATTTCCGGATGCGCACCAAGGAACGTGGTATGGCCATTCTCGAGATAGCTGGAATCAAGCGCCTGCGTACAGGAAGCGCTCGTGCCGCCCAGGCATTGGCCGAGCAATGCCGTGACTGACGCGAGGAAGTTGGCAGGTACCGGCAATGCCGCGAGCGGCGCCCCGGGCGTTGCGTTGCTGTTTAGCACGATAGCGACAGATGGATCACCCGCCGAAACAAGTTTGAAACCGGCTGCCGGGGCGGGAATCATCTGAACGCTGTCGATGACAGCGTCCTGCCCAGTATGGTTAGCGACGAATGGTGAGGCGACTGCATTGAACGAAGCGGTGTCCAGACCATTCTGACTCAGGATGTCTTTCAGCGCGGCGTTGAGCGTCGCGCTTGCCGAATCGACCGCCGATTGAGTGACGTGCGCACTCAGGCTGCCGCTCTGGGCAAGGTCAACGGGGTTGCCGCTCGCCGTGAGCAACGCGGAAAGCGCAGTCGTCAACGTCGTCACGTTGACTACGGCTGGCGCGGAACCGGTCGGCAGCGCGGCGAGCACGGAGTAAAGCGCAGGCTGCATACCGGCCGGGTCGTTGGCGGCGATCAGCAGTGGAGTGCTCAGGCCGCTGAGGGAAGCAGCGTAGTTGCCGGACGCATCTGCCGTCGCGTTCAAAGACTTTCCGTTCGCATCGATGATCTGGACGTACGCGTTGGCAACGGCGTTCCCGGCGGCAACCGTTCCGCTCAAGGACGACGGCGTCTGCTCTGCCGAGGACGATGACGAACCACTCGAGCCACTGCCTCCGCAGCCGGTTAGCATGACCGTCGCGCACGACGCGATGACGACCATCGTCAATTTTAGATTAACTGAACGATTCATTTCCTGTCTCCCGTGCCTGTTCTGGTGGATTCTCATCGCCTGATCCCCTGTCTCGCACGAGCGCGCGCGGACGACGGGTACAGGTAGTAAAGCACCGGGACATTTGCGGTCGCATCATCCAAATGGAGGAAGGATTTAGGGATGACGCGGGCAATCGAAATGATCTGATTGCTCACGTTGAATTGAGCAACGCGGGGGCAAGCTCCGACCATGGCAACGCATCGGCCTCGTTGATACGCTGGGCTATTCTCGCGAGCCGGGTTCAAGGCTCATCGGATGGCGACGCGCTGCGGCGAACCTCGGCGTCCGTCGTAGTGCGTTGCGTCAGCACCCACATCATGAGTGCGACGGCTTCAGCCTGAGACCGGGTGCCGGTCTTCTCGAACACAGCGCGCAGCTGCGTTCTTACCGTCGCGATGCTGACACGTTTCTGGCTGGCGTAATCGTCAGGCGATTTCCCGTCGATCAGGGCTTCAGCAACCGCGGCTTCGGCCGCGCTCAAGTCGAATGCCTGGCGCAATTGGCTGGCAGTGACAAGGCGTGCGCCATCCCGATATCGTGCCATGATCAGAAGGCCAGGGCCGCCCGTTCGTGCAGCGCCCGTTTGGCTCGGTAACGCATTGATGCTCAGAAAAATCTGGTGAGCGCTATTGAGCTCACTATCCAGAACGAGCGTCTCGCCGTGCCTCGTCCTGGCCACGCGTGTGAATGCCAGCTGAAGTGCATCGTTCAGCCGACTTGACGTGGCGACAAGCCGACCGTCTCGCAGTTTCAAACCATTCGCCTTTCGCAACATCGTTTCCGCCTCTGGATTCAATGACACCGATCGCATGTGTCTGTCCAGCACGATTGCGGCGACATTTAATTGTCCTGATATTTCAGCACCGATTGCCGCGCTGTGATGCAATTCGCAGGCGCCCTGCCAACACCTGATGGCACGCTGCAAATGCCCGCTCACCGATGTCAACTCATCGCGGTTGCGTTTCGTAAAGGCAGGCTGCCCTGCCGCCCGCACCAGCGCCACCAGAACGTCATCGCATCCCCCAGAGGCAATACGTGTTCCGAACATGTAACGTAGTCCGTTCGGAATCAGAAAATCCTGGAAGAATTCGCTTCGGGAAACGTAACTCTCACTGAAGTGGTCCTGACAGGCAAACCAGGTGTTTGGCGCATGGCCGTACACAAGGTTCACACGTGGATCGAGGTCCCGGTAGTACTCCACATACCTGGCTATCATCGCGCCGAAACTGGTCGCCGTTGGCGTGTAATGCGAAAACCGCGGGACGTTCCGGCGCACGTCGATGCTGTACATGTGGAAGATATCGGCACCGACCCATTCTGCCACCCGTTGGATAGTCTCCAGGAAGCCGTCCTGATTCAGGGCGGCCTCATATAGATCCCCAATGAGATGGTCTTTCTTCTCCACGGCGATGTCCCTGTTCTTTTGAAGTTCTAGACAGCCACGTGACGGTTTTACGCTGGACACATGAACGCCTGCCGCCTCGTATCGCCGGTACCAGCGAATCGCAATGTCGAACGAATTCAACTGACAAAATTCTGCGTCCGGCTCCATTTCTGAATTTGGTACATTGAAGCAGCTGTCGAATTGTAATCTTTCTTTCAGGCATTATGCGTTACCTTCCGCACATTCTGTCATGACCACACTAGTCTGGAGTCCTGTAAATAGACCACGTGACTTCAAAAGCATCCTATGTCTCCTCGAGACATATCATCGGACGTCGCAGTAGCGCCAACCCGGATGTTGAAAGAACGCACCACCGGGCGCGCTCACCGGTGCACGGACAGCGCGACTGCAGCCGAGCCCGGGGTGAACAACCCTTTGAGCGCTGCATACCACGGGGTGAAGCCCATAGCAGACGTCACGCTGACGAACAACCGGCCCCGCAATCAATACACCCTCCAAGGATTCAAATGCGCTACAGGGACAGCGCACTTCACAAACCGGCCGTTAGGACCATCCCTGATTTTGGGTCCGCTCAATTTTATGCTATCAAGATAGAGACCAAAGCAGGATTACATGCTGGTGTTTGCCGTTTTCAGCCGGGGGAAAGCTGGAGTTGACAACGGAGGCACCGTGCACGAACTCAGTGAGTTTCTGCTTTTGCTACATCGCGCGGCCCGCGAACTACCCTTCGAGCACTTCCAGGAGCAGGCACTCACGCTGCTCAAGCGCCTCGTGTCGTTTGACGCGGCGCGCTGGGGAACTACGCGTCATGATGAGCGCGGTGCAGCGTTCCACGCGCCATTCCTGTTCAACGATTCGCCCGATAGCCTCAGGGACTACGACGTCGTGCGGGAACATGACCCCGTGGCCAGGTGGTGCCTCACGCATCTCGACACGGTCTCGAATTTTCAGCTGCACGAAGTCTGCGCGCGTAACTCCGACCCGGGAATGCTGAATTATGTACATCGATACCGCCACATGCAGGGATTGATTGTCATGAGCAAGGCGGGCGAGCATGGTTTGCACCAAGCCATCTCGATCTATGGTGCATACGCTGACAAACCATTCGACGAAGCGCATCGCAGACGGCTCGAGCTTGTGTTTCCACATCTGAGGGAGGCCTTGAACACGAGCCTTGCATTCCAGATGGCCCGTATCCGCCCGCTCGCGGGCGGCGCGGCGTGGCATCTCGCGATCTGTGACGTGGTGGGCGATTTCCGGTTCGTGGATCCCGGCTTCTGCGACCTGTTGCGTCAGGAGTGGCCCACGCTCATGCACCGCGACTTGCCGGCGACGCTCGTGAGTCTTTTCGATACGCGCGCCCGGTCGCGGTTTCAGGGGCGCGCGGTGATTGCATGGATGGATGTGCTGCACGACATGGTCTTTGTGCGGGCTCGCGCGCGCATGCCGGTCGACACACTGTCGCCCAGAGAACTCGAGGTGGCGAAGCTCGCGGTCTCCGGCCTGACCCACAAGGCCATTGCCAAAATCCTGCGACTCTCGCCTGCAACTGTTCGAAATCATCTGCAGGCCATACACGATCGCGTCGGTGTGCACAACAAGGCCGAACTGGCTGAGGAGTTTCGACGCGCGGGCCGCTAGTTGATGCTCCACCAGCGCGTCGCCGGCACCTCCAGATGGACGAAGTGTCCGGCATCGACTTCGGCGCACCACGCGCTCGGAAAGAGCCGCTTCCAGGTCCGCCACTCGGCGTCGATGTCGAGGAGTGGGTCCCGGCGCGCGAAAACCAGTTGCTCCAACGCCAATTCAGTGGGCGCGAGTATAGCGGATTGCGCCGCAGCCCAGAAGTCCTGCACGATCACGTCGAACGTGCAGGGGTCCACGAAACTTTCATGCGCAACCAACTCCATGTACCAACGTCGCGGTGAGGCTCCAGTAGAGATCGGAGAAGTTTGCAACGCCCGTGACGTGGGTGGCGAGCCGCGCGAAGCGCACGTGGTCACTGCTCGTTTGCAAGCTCAGGCAGGCACCCATAATGGTGCAAATGCATCATGTGCAGATCGTGAAGTCCCCCTATCCTCAACGCTCGCGTACCGCTATCGACTGCCAGCGTAAAACGTATCCGCCCCGGCGCATATTGCCGTGGATTCGAACGCAAACCCCTATGTGATCGAAGATGGAAACATCGATCTACGGCTCCTGACGCCAGTGCAGTCACATCAGAATCAGCTTTGAATGCTCGCACACCGGCTGTTTCGACGGGGGTGTTTCAACTATAAAGCGATAAGTGGAATAGCGTGAGGAGACCCACCCAGCTACTCCTGTGACACAGAGAGTTTCCGTCGGTCCGGGCCCCGGGGCCCTCTTCGTCGAGACGCAACGGCAACAGCGCATTTTTTTACTTATTTCTGGAGAGTGAATCTCTTACCTTTGCACCTGGGAGGCAGAGCGTGAAGGGCATCTTGGTTGATCCATTTGCAAACACCATCAGAAAGGTCAGGTGCGGCGGCACCTACCTGCAAATCTCTCGGCTCATTGAATGCACGTTGTTTGACGCCGTGCTGTTGCCCAAGGGGGATGAGATTTACGTCGACAGAGAAAGGCGGCGCCTCCCCCTCGCTGAACATCGCCGCTGGACCATCCGGAAGTTTTATCCCGGCGAGGCATTTGCGGGCAAGGGCCTGCTGCTTGGCACCGACAGTATGGGCACTGCGACTACCCCACGGATGACGGTTGACGAGCTCAAGGCGCTCGTCCTGTTCGTCTGGGAGGCGCCCATGCAAGCGGTGCCGAAGGACGAATCAAACGCAAAGCGTGGCACAGCCGCTGCGCGTATCCGGAGCGGATTTCAGGGGATATGTGCGAACGGGAACCCGCAGGCGGCGACGAGGTTTGATCTGGAGAATGGCGATGAAACATGAACTCGACGGCCTCGAACTGAGCGCATTCTTGATCCACGTCGTCATCGCCCTGGTGTTGCTCGGCTTCGTCGTCGTTCGCTTCAGACCCGAAGCCAGGGAATGGTTGCCGAGCGAGGCACCAACGATCACCATCGATGCGTTGGCGGGTCCTTTTCAGTCGGTCGCAACGCTAGTGCAACCAGATGAGAAGCCGGTGCCCGCGTTTGAACCAAAGGCGCTGGCCGAGCCTCATGCAGCCGAGTGAAAGCGCTTTCAACATGATCGCACGCCACTGACTGCTAGTTGCCAAGGCACCACTCACAACGATAGAACGCAAGGTGCTGCTGGAACTTCCGTACGGGAGTGCCGCCAGCTATTGCGGCCGCTCACGACCGAGGTTCGCTTTGCGCACACTTCCCCGTTAAATCCTCAGGTCGAAGTTCAATTGGCCGGCCGTGAGGCGTGCGTGTCATGGCTTGGTCCCATGCGCGCCGATACCGGCTGAGTTCCTCTTCGCAACTCGCGCCCTTCGATGTCACGAGCGACTCGAGCGCCGCGAGCCAATGCAAGTAGTAGGTATCGCCGTGGTCGAGATCGCCCCTCGCCTGCGCGGCGGTAATTTCTGCGGCGAGCGTCCGAGTCCACTCATCCCAGGCGAACAGGCCGCGTTCGCGAAGCAGCACAGCCATTGCGAACGCCGAAGCCTCCCATGGCGCGTGAAATACCGGCCCGTCATCATCGCGAACCTGACGCAGCAAGCCGGTGAAAGGCTCGTTCATGGCAGCGTCTCCAGATAGGGCTCCCACGCGTCGAGCGCGACGCTCATCACACACGACGCGTCGCCACCCCATAGCTCACGTCCATCGAACACGACTGAATAGAGCCATTGCGGGTCTTCACCCAGGCCGTGTGCATGCGCGTCCGCGAAAATATGCGCGCCTCGAATCTGTTCAATGCAACCAACCTTTCCGCGTGCGTAGGCCGGCAAGCGGGTATGGTGCGGCACCGGGGACCCGTGCGTTCGCACCGTCTCGCCAACCTTGAACCGCGCCGCGGAGGGCAACTGACGGTGTGTCGATCGCGTCTTCGATACCAACGCCGGGACGCCGGCCGCGTGGAGAACTTCCGTCAGCGGCATTGGCGGGTGCAGCATGCGACATGCCGCCAGCTCATCCTCTTCGACCAGTCCATTTTCGATGAGGAGGCCCACCAGCGCCGCGAACCAGATCTGGTAGTAGCTGAGGCCGGCATAGTCCGCGAGCGTCTCACGCGCGCGCCGTCCCATGTCGATGTTGAAAGCGCGGCTTGCCATCATCGACAGCGTGAGCGCGTGCGTGCGCCCTTCCCAGTCCGCGTGGAAAACCTTGCCGTCGCTCTCCAGCAAGATAGCGCCGAGACCGGGCTTTCCGCCCAGATCCGCGTGTGAGTGGTAAGTCATTTTGCCTCCCCGGGAACCTTCGGGAGACCCGTGCCAATCATCGAGTCGCGCGTGACCAGTGCCGCAAGCTCGTCCTCGCTCAGGGTCTCCGCGCCTTCGGGGCGTCGCGGAATAACCAGATAGCGCAATTCTGCAGTCGAGTCCCAAACACGGATCTCCGTCGAATCTGGTAGCGTAACGCCGAACTCGCGCAACACGCCACGCGGGTCCCTGACCACTCGCGCGCGGTACGGCGCGCTCTTGTACCAGACAGGCGGCAAGCCGAGCACAGGCCAGGGATAGCAGCTGCAAAGCGTGCACACGACCATGTTGTGGCGCGACGCCGTATTCTCGAGCGCAACCATCTGCCTCCCCGAGTAACCTAGCGACGCAATGGCGGCGCTCGCATCCTCGAACAGCCACCTTCGATAGACCGGGTCTGTCCACGCCTTCGCGACAACGCGAGCGCCATTGCGTGGTCCGATCTTCGTTTCGTAGGTGTCGATCAATGCATCGATAGCAGCGGGATCGATATAACCCTTTTGCGCGAGGACGGTCTGCAATGCGCGCACTCGCAGATCCATCTCGCTGAGCGCGCCCGGGTGGTCGTGTTCTTCCCTCATCTCCATGCTCCAGAAGCGCGGGTTGCACATTGCAGCCACCGCGTTCAATCGACCGCCACCATCTGGGCAGGATCGAATTCCAGCCAGAGGACTTCCCCAATCTCATAGCGTTCGACTGGCGGCGTTTTCACGTGCAAGCGCGGCGTGCCCGCCACGGCTACGGCCGAATAGTCCCAGTGCTCGCCCAGATATGCGCGCCCGATTATCCTCGCCTGCAGTCGTGGCCCTGCGCCATCATGTTTCGACGCTTCACGCGAGAAGCGCAAGGCTTGTGGCCGCACAGAGAACGTCACCCTACCGGTGAGCGCTGCCCCTTCAGGTAGCGCCCGGCGCGGTACACTGAACAGGTCGAATACGATGTCGTCGCCAGCACACAGGCCGTCGATGAAGTTGGTTCGTCCGACGAAGCTGGCGACAAAACGTGTTCGGGGCCGGGTATATAGCGTTTGCGGTTCGTCCACCTGCTCAAGTCGGCCCTGATTCATCACGGCGATCCGGTCCGACGTCACCATCGCGTCCGCCTGATCGTGAGTGACGTATATCGTCGTCATGCGGAGTTCGTCATGCAGCTTTCGAATCTCGATGCGCATTTCCTCGCGCAGGTGAGCGTCGAGATTCGATAGCGGCTCGTCGAGCAACAGCACTGAGGGGCGGATGACAATGGCGCGTGCCAGCGCCACGCGTTGTTGCTGGCCGCCGCTCAATTCGGCGGGATAGCGCTGCGCAAGTTCACCCAGATGCACCAGTTCGAGCATTTCGCCCACCCGCCTGCTCACCTCCTCGCGAGGCAGTCGACGCAGATTCAGCCCAAACGCCACGTTCTCCTCAACAGTCATGTTGGGCCACACCGCGTAGCTCTGAAAGATCATGGACATGTGCCGTCGCTCCGGCGGAACGACCGCGGCCGCCGACGACAAAACGGCGCCATCCATTTCGATGGTCCCCGCGCTCGGCCCGATGAAGCCGGCGATCATCCTCAGCGTCGTCGTCTTGCCGCAGCCAGAGGGCCCCAGCAGCGACAGGAATTGCCCCTCATCGAGCGACAGGTTCAGGTCGTCTATCGCAAGGGCATCGGCGAAGCGTTTCGTGATACCGCACAGGGCAAGCTCGCTCATTCAATGGCTCCGCAACATGAAGTCGCGTCCGATAATGCGCCAGCCAACAGCGGCAACACTCGTCGAAACAGCAAGAAGAATCACGCCGAGCGCAGCCAGAACCTCGAAATTACCCTCCTCGGAGAGGTCGAGCAGCATCACCGAAATGACACGGGTGTTTGGCACCGCGAGAAAGATGGCCACCGATAGTTCGCGCGCGGCGGGGATAAATACGAGTATCCACGCGCCCGCGAGACTGCGTTTGAGTAACGGTGCGAGGACCTTGCGCATCGCGACAAATCGCCCACCACCCAGAATGCGCACCGCGTCCTCCAACTCCGGACTGATACTAAGCATGCCGGCGGCACTCGACGTATAGGCAATCGGCAGAAAGCGCGCCGTAAATGCAAAAATGACGATCGCGGCCGAACCGTAGAGCGAGAGCGGTGGCGGCGCGTAGGCAGCGTAAAAGCCGATCGCAAGCACGACACCCGGTATCACGAAGGGCGTCATGCACAGAAAACCCAGCGCGCTGCTCCATCGGACCAGCTTGCGGCTCTCGACGTAAGCGACACCAAACGCAAGACCGATTGCTGCGAACGCGGTTGCGCCCGCGTAGAGGAGCGTATTGACGATCGCCTGTTGCGCCTGTGTCTGCTCGACCAGCAGATAGTGGAAATTCCCGAGTGTGAGGTTATGGAGGGAAAGGCCCCTCCCCCATGCCTTCGAAAAAGCA
The DNA here is from genome assembly GCF_040965375.1 of Paraburkholderia sp. EG286A. NCBI lineage: Bacteria > Pseudomonadati > Pseudomonadota > Betaproteobacteria > Burkholderiales > Burkholderiaceae > Paraburkholderia > Paraburkholderia sp. EG286A. The sequence continues at coordinate 919,603 of NZ_JBFRCB010000004.1, read as the reverse complement.
GCCTGCAACAAGGTCGCGACCGGAAGGAGCAACGAGACGGCGCCAACAAAAATCGCATACGCGAGCATGGACCACCTCCATCGTCCAAGGTGGATCAGTCTGCGCTCCCCGGCCTTGCCCGTGACGGCCATGAAGCCTTTACGGCGGGTGATGCGCCGCTGGACACAAAACATCAGCATGGTGAGAAGCAGAAGCGGAATGGAATACGCGGCGGCTTCCTCAACGCGCACGGGGTATTCGAAGAACTGCCACAACTGCGTCGAGACGACCTGAAAGCGTGCCGGGAGCGCAATCATTGCGGGCGCGCCGAACAACGCGATTGTCTCGAGAAAGCTGACGATGAGCCCTCCGAGGATCGCGGGCAGCACGAGGGGCAGCGTCACGCGAAACGCAGTCTGCAACGTACCGGCACCGAGAATGTTTGCGGCGTCCTCCATTTCCGACGAGACCAGATCGAGCGCCGAGGTTGTGAACACGAACACGTAGGGATAGGAAGCAGCGGCGACGACGATGATGAGTCCGCTCATCGAGTAAATGTTGAACACGCCGTGAGCAGAGCCCGTCAATGCCATCCAGGAGCGGTTGAGCCATCCTGCATTCGGACCTGCCAGCAGGATCCAGCTGATCGCCCCGAGATAAGGCGGCATGACGAACGCTCCCAGCACCAGAAGCCGCACTAACGATTTGGCCGGCATGTCAGTGCGCGAATTCGCCCACGCTAGTGGTACGCCTAGTGCACCTGCAAGCAATGCAACACCAGCGCCCAGCTCGAGTGAATTCAGCAACGCCCGAAGATGGCGCACGCTCGCGTATGCATCACGATAATTCGCAAACGTCAGATTGCCGGTACGCGCATCCTGCAGGCTCACACGCAAGAGGTGAAGCAACGGGCTAGCAACGAGAAAAACGAGCACGGCCAGCAGGGCCAGCCACACCAGCATCGCAGGCTCGAGGTGGTGCAGCCTGGTTATCGGCGCAGTCACCGCGGGCGGAACAACCTGTGTGTTCAACGGCTTGCTCATCGTGATCGCTGCTCGCGGCGTCGCAGGCACTCATACGCCGAAGGTGTCGCGCCACTGCGCGATCACCTCAGGTATACCGCGGACGATTTCTTCGCTGTCGGGGCGGATGACCTTGAGTTCCCTGGCTGACTTGATCCTCGGGGAGGCTGCGACTTCCGGGCGAATCGGCTCGAAGAAGTGATCAACCCAGATTTTCGATGCCTCCACACTGAGCAGGTATTCCATGAACAGCCGTGCGGCATTTGGATGCCTCGCGCTTTTCATGATGCCTGATGGGGCAAGGATCAGCACTGTGCCGTCGGTCGGATAGATCATCGCAAGCGGGTTGCCTTTCTGCATGCTTTCGGCCGCCGTCGCCATCAGTGCAGTGCCGGCAACAAGACGCTCACCGGCGTTGACCATAGTGATCGTGTCGTTAATCGAGCGGCCGATCTGCGGATCGTTCTTTGCCAGACTCTCGAAGAACTGCCAGCCGTACAGCTTGCGCATCATCACGGCCCAGGTACCGACGTAGCCGCTATAGCCCGGATGCCCCAGCGCGATCGAATCCTTCCATTTCGGCGCGGCCAGGTCGCTCCAGTTTCCCGGTGCCTCGGATGAACGGAGCCGGCCCGGGTTGTGGACCATCCCGATGAGTCCCGCCGAAGTGACGTGGTAGTAGCCGTCCGGATCGTAGTGCTGGTACAGCGCAAGCACATTGCCGGCGCTTTCCGGCGTGTATCGTGCCAGTGCGTTCTGCGCTTTCAGATAGACGTAGTGACCCACGTCCGAGGAACTGAATACGTCAACCTGGACGGCACCCGCCTTGAGCTCCTGCGACACGCGCTGGAACGCCACCTGCGCAGTGGTACGCACGACGCTTGTCCTGATTCCTGGCCAACCGGCCTCAAAGTCGCGCCCGAGGGCCTGGGCTGTGGTGTCGTCTGAGTGCGCGGTGTACCAGGTGAGTTCGCCCTCCTTCTTCGCTGCATCGTAAAGTTCCCTGGAACGGGATGACATCGTTGCAGCGAGCCCAGTCAATGCCCAGGCGGACAGCGCAGCTGTGGCAGCACCCGCCTTGAGTATTTCGCGACGGCTAACCCCTGGTTTCATCGTGAAGACCTCCCGACACCACGGTCCCGGATGGTCCGGTGGCGTCAATGACATGGGAATCGCGAGCGCACTGGGAGATCCATTCGCCAGCGGATCATGAAATCGCCTGGATCGCGCCGTCTGATTCGTAGTCCGATGAACAGGCGCAGAGTCGACGCGTACTCGTGCCGGACGGACCAGGATTGCCGGGCGCCATGCGGATTGGTCAACCCCGCATCTTGAGGCTAGTGGCCTGCGAATCCAACCGCCTCCATCGTATGATGGAGATAACAGGTCAACCGGCTTCCGGGACTGCGTCGCATGCCTGAGCCGGGCAATTTCCGGTGCGAAGGGATTGTCAATGTCGTAGCGGTCGAAAGTGCGAATGCCCGGCACCTGTTCATCCGCCCGGCAAAATCTCGCCTTCAACGAAAAAACGCTGGCGCGCCGCTCGTTGCGCGCGCTGTCCGCCCCACGAGACAAAATACGTGCGAAATCGCTGGGTGCCGACTGGATAGATCAGTGCGGTGTGCACACCGGCACTCGCCAGTGCGCGCCCGAGCGCGGCCCCGCCAAGGCCACCGCCCGCGATCACCACGTCATAGCTGCCTTGTGTCATCTGCTGAACTCCATGCGATCGCTGTGCCTGCGAACAACTTCAAAACTCCCCACTTTTTCCTGCATGAGCCGGTACGACGCGAGTCCGCACACAGCCCGTCAACGTGGCGCTGCGCACCCTGCTTCATTTCCTGTATGCCTTCGCCATGGCAATGATTTCGTTCTGGTTGAACGCGTTGATCTCAGTGATGAGATCATTTGTCATGAGATCGTTTGGCGCCAACTTCGCCTTTGTCACTCCCCACTTCTGCATGAAGTCCGTATACGCTGCGTAATTCCCCTCGGAACTCTCACCCCATTTCGACACTCCCGATTTATCGAGCTTCCAGTTCGGGATGCGCGCCTCAAGCGTATTCACTCCTTGACGAAGCGCCGCCTCGATGCCTGTCGGCTTCGTTTCGGGATAGATCTCCCACAGAATACGGATCGCCGCCTCCGGGTTCGCGATGGTGAACACCGTACCCTTCGCGTACCCCTGAGCGAGCGCAACCGCCTGCTTACGGTCGTTTCGTATCGTCTCCTTGTCCCGTAATCGCAATCCCACTGAGTCGAGCCTCACCCTGCGAGGCCGGTATAAGCCCGATCAGGATCTTGAGGAGCGTGAACTTTCCGCAGCCAGAGGGTCCGACGATCGCAACGAATTGCTCCTTCTCGATCGCAAAGCGTATGTCCTGCAACGCGATCACCGGGCCGTCTCGCGTACGGTAGATCTTTCTCAGACCGCTTACGGCAATGAGTTCCATGATGGTTCAAACCGCGATCAGGCAACGCTACCCGCGTCGGCCGCTACCATACGAACAATGGTCACCAGAGCAATGGAAGCAAGCGCCGTGGCGAGTGTGTGCGCAATCGCAGTTTTCAGTTTGCGCATGCAACCTCCGTCCGATAAACCAGATTACGCCGTTATGGCGCGGTACGGTCCTCACGCCCCCTGGCCGGCGATCGCGGCCAGGCACGCGCCTGACTGACCGTGACGGTGAGCGCGCCCGTGTCAGTTCATGGAAAACTCCACTCAGAAGTCACGCACCACGGCTTTAACCAACGGCCGCCCATAGGGCTGACAGCACGCCACACTTTCACGGTAGTCGCCGGGGAACCGGCCGGCGTCCATCATCTGGTGGAGGGAACGTGCAAGCCTGCGAACGGCTCGTTGCAGCGCGCAGTACACCGCTGCGACGGCGGGACCGAACCTCACGCCTCATCGCGACCGCTGCCGATGCTGATGGCTATGCGCATGACGGCAACACACCGGGACAAAAATGAACGAGGCATCAGCGCTGCCACGTTTGCGCCGTCCTATACTTCATACCGACCGTGCTCGCCTCCATCACCTGATGGAGTTTTTCGGGAGGTGTTACTCGCCTTCCACGCGCCCGAAGTTGCGGTCCTTGCGAGGAGTTGCGATCTCGTCGCGGCACACGGGCTTTGCATTGCGGCGTGCTTGCTCCTCAGGGAAATCTCCGTGAGTTCAGCAGGTGACCTGAATCCACTGATCGACTCGATCCACGACGCCGGCCTTGGCCGATCGAGTTGGCCGGAGGTGCTGCACGCTCTGGCCGAGCGGATCGGCGCGCAGTGTATCTCGGTGCAGGTCGGTGCGCCGGGCGCGGCCTGGTCATTGAATGACTGGAGCGGCATCGACCCGTCGTTCAGGCGTGCCTACGACGACCACTACGGGGCTCTCGATCCGATGACGTCTTTCACCGCGAGGTGTCAACCCGGCGCCGTCGTGACGGACCCGATGATTGTGTCCCGTTCGATCCTTGACCGGTCTGAGTTCTACCAGGACTGGGCCCGGCCGCAGGGACTGAATCACTTCGCTGGCGTCAGGTTATCAACCCGGGACGGCATAGACGGCTTGCTGGGAGCCGGGCGCGGCAGCATCGCTCCGTACCGGCAGCAGGATCTGGATGTACTGGCCTCGGTGTTGCCTCACGTTCAGAATGCCCTGCGTACCGCCCACCATCTCCATGGCGTGTGCGTGCGCGAACAGGCGCGAAGCGACGCACTGGATGCGTTTGTGCACGCCGTTATCATCGTGGATCGCGAAGCGCGCGTGATATTCGCCAATCGCGCGGCCGAAGCGATGTTCGCAGGCTCCGGCGGGATCGCGACCGTGCAGCAAAGACTGGTCGGGCTGAGTGCGGCGTCGACCGCGCAATTGCATGCGCTCATCGCGAGGGCAACATGCAATGAAGGTATTCAGCGAGCGGGAGGCGCGATGCTTCTGGAGCGCCAGCCACCGGCTGGTCCCCTGCAGGTGCTGGTAACCCCGCTGGGCAGCCGGCACGGCCTGCCGGTGACCAATGCTCAGGGGCGCGCAGCCATGCTGATGCTGGTCGATTCATGCCGCGCGCGCCGCGGGCTTGAAGCGCGGCTGACTGCGCTGTTCGGGCTGACGCCAGCAGAAGCGCGCGTGGCCTGTGAACTCGCGGAAGGCCGTAGCCCCAACGACATTGCAGAGGGCACGCGCGTGATGCCCTCAACGGTTCGCACCCATCTACACCACCTCTTCACGAAGACGGCGACGCGTGGCCAGGGCGATCTCATCCGCCTGATCGCACACATTACCGTTGCTCGCATCGATTGAGGGATGGCAACGCTGGCTATTGCGACCGATGATTCCGAACTCACTCACTGTCGCCGCTGGGCTTGTCGCGCTGTTGGGCACTGGTTCAGCACGCGCAGACTGCTTCGACGAGGCGGCCCGTTATCAGAGAGTCAATCCACTGATACTGCGGGCCATCGCCTGGCAGGAATCGCATAACAGTCCCGCCGCTCTGCACAGAAACGCCAACGGCTCGACCGATTACGGTGTCATGCAGATCAACTCCGTGCATCTGCCCGTACTTGCGCGGTACGGTATTTCGCGGGGTACGTTGATGGAGCCTTGCAGCAATGTGTACATCGCCGCCTGGCATCTGCGGCAGATGATGAACAAGTACGGCAACACGTGGACTGCCATCGGCGCGTACCATTCCGAAACGCCAGTGCTGCGCGACGAATACGCGAGCCAAATCGTCGCCATCCTTCGCCAATGGGATCTGGTGCGTCCGTTTAGCAGTCGGGAACGCGCATCCCTGACACACCGTCGGTCAAGCGTAATAGCTCTGCGTGAGCACCGTGCTCCGTTACGACGACGTGAAACGAGCAATGGGTCTCTAATGCATGTAGCCTTACACGCACGCGAATGGTCAGCCCGGCCCGCCTCGGCGCAAGCAATACATCACTGATTCGCTCCCGAACTGAGCCTGTCGATCATCGCGCGGATGGCCTGCATCTGCACGCCCTTCTGATCGGCGAAGTGCGAATCGGTATAGCCCCACCAGTCCCAGCACCCAAGCGGATTGGTCCCCGGGATGACGACCGCCTGCGGGAACAGCACGACGATCTGATTGTTGTCGGCCCATTTGTCGTAGCCCGCGTGTCTGACGAACGTCGTGCCGTAATACAGCCTCCTACCGGATGAATCGAGCGGCACATAGTCCTGCCCCTGCTCGCAGCCATGGAGGGCGACGTGCAAACGACAGCGCACGCCCGCCTTGCAGTCGTCGGGGATATAGACCCAGCCAGAGCTATCGAGACCCGCGGCGCCCGGTCCGCTCAACGGTCCGCTTTTCGGCAAGAATGCAGTCTGGTCGAACTGCACGAAATGACCGGCCGGCGCCGAACCCGTGCGCGGCTTGAGCGGCGCCGGACCGTAGATCCACCCAAGGATCGCCTTTGCCGCATCAAACTGGCACTTTCCGATGAACGGCGAAACCGTGTCGCCGCACGCCACCCCGTAGTTCAGGGTCGGCATGGTGTGGCCTGCGTTATCGAGCGATACCGCCGACAGACCGGCTGGGGGCAACCCCAGCGCCTCGTAGTAGTCGCCGAGTTGCTGAACCACCGCTTGCGGTACTGTCGTATCCTTCAGGCCCGAGATCATGATCACGCGCTGTCCAGCAAGGTTGGCCGGATCGTCAATGAGCTTCCCGGTAAACGCCCGGCGGGTAGCCGATACGAGCGACGGCACCGCGGCACTGGTCGCGGACACGCCGCAAGGCAGCGACGCAGTACACGAACACTGCGTCATCGCGGTCGGCAGATTGCCTTGCGAACAGAAGTACGGTCCCGCCGCGACGACACCTGCACCCTTGACGATTGATGAGTACGCAACGGCCAGCTGAACCGCCATATAGCCTCCCGACGAGAGACCCGAGACGGAGGTCTGCGCGACGTCGATATTTAGCGCCGGCAACGGCTGCGGGGATTGAGCGTAACAGCAGAAAGACAGGATGTATAAGGCACAGCCGACAAACCAAAAGACAGATCGCATTGGTCGCTCCGGTGTATCGTCAACCCTTCTGGCACTATCGTCGCCTGTTCCGATCGTATGCGCGATTGATCGTTTCGACCTCCATCATTTGGTGGAGTCGGTCAGAAGGCCGAAGATTAAACGATGCCCTCCTGCCTGCAAGGCGTGTTTTCCTGAACCTGCTCATGATTGTCTCGGGAATCAGCTATTTCGGATAACGACGAGGAAGCCTTCTTCCTCGAAATCTGTAGCGCGTTTCCCTGGCAGTCGTCGATTAACCGAAAAAAGATCGTTTTCTCGTACAACATTCACGAACGAAAACGAACCTCCCCCCGGCTCCCGGCCATGACTCGGTCGCCCGATCAAACAGCACCGTGCACAAGCGTCACGCGTTCGTCATCAACAAACCTGACAATCTGCAAGCTTGATCACAAGAGAAGGCCCGCACCGCCATGCGCATGGTGACGGGCACGAGAATGACTGCGGGGATCGTCCTTCGAGAATGACCAACAACGAACGGAGATCGACCATGCTGCAGATACACCGTCTAATGACTTCAGGGATCGTTGCTTTCGCATTGACCAACTACGCACACGGCGCGGTTGACTTGATCGCGAACGGCCAGTTGAGCGGAACGATCGGCGACCGCGCCACCCAAACCGCCGCCCCGCTCGAAAACGGCGTGGCGGGCAACCTGCTCGGCGGCCTCGGTTCGGGCATCGCCTATGCTGGTTGCCAAACGTTCCTCGCCCTGCCCGATCGCGGGCCCAACGCCGTCTCGTATAACGCCGCGGTAGACGACACCGTCTCCTACATCAACCGCTTCCAGACCTTGCGCCTGCGCCTGCGACCTGCAGCCAATGGCGCTGCGCTTCCCTACACGCTCACGCCCGAGTTGCGCGCCACCACGCTCCTGCATACCGACGACGCCCTCGTCTACGGCAGTGGCGCTGCGCAAGGCCTGCCCAACGGCGCGCCCGCGCTCAACGCCCGCGAGCACACGCGTTACTTCACAGGCCGCTCGGATAACTTCGTGGCTACGCACCTGTCGACCTGGCCGCTCGACGCGCGCCTCGACCCCGAGAGCATCCGCGTGAGCAACGACGGCGCGAGCGTCTACATCTCCGATGAATACGGCCCGTACATCTATCGCTTCGACCGCCGCACCGGCCGCCGGATCGATGTCATCAAGGTGCCCGATTCGTTCGCCGTGTCCACGTTGAGTCCCGTCGGCAATACGGAAATCAGCGCGAACACCTCGGGCCGCGTCGCGAACAAGGGCATGGAAGGCCTCGCCATCTCGCCGGACGGCAAGACGCTCTTCGGCGCGATGCAGAGCCCCTTGCTGCAGGACGGCGGAACCAGCGGCGCCTATACGCGCATCCTGCGCATCGACCTTCGTACGGGCAAGTCGCAGCAGTTTGCCTATCCGCTCAGCAACATCGGCACCGCTGCTAAGCCGAAATATCCGACCATCAGCGACGTGCTCGCCGTCAACGATCACCAGCTGCTGATGGACGAACGTGACGGCAATGGCCTCGGCGACGACTCGACGGCGTCGTTCAAGAAAGTCTTTCTCGTCGATCTCGACCATGCGCAGGACGTGAGCCAGGCGAGCGGCGAGGCGGGGCTGGCACCCTATGCGCTGACCAAGACGCTGTTCCTCGACGTGGTCTCGGTGCTGACCTCGCACGGCTATGCGACGGCCGATATTCCGGCGAAGCTGGAAGGTCTCGCGTTCGGCGAAGACGTGACCGTGAGCGGCCAGCGCAAGCACACGCTCGTGATCGCCAACGACAACGATTTTCTCGGCACGATTACCGACACCCATCACCCGAATGGCATCGCGAATCCGAACCAGTTCTTCGTGTTCGCGTTTTCGTCGGCTGACTTGCCGGGATTCACGCCGCAGGATCTGCGTACACACGCCTGTAATTTCGACCGCGACGACCATCACGGCGACAACGACGACCAGGGCCGCGGCCACTGAAACACGGCCCGCGCGCCCCCACGGCGGGCGGGTAGCGCACGCCTCGCCATAAAGAAAAAGGACCCACGGCTATTTACCGTGGGTCCTTGCGTTTTTTCCGCGCTTCGCTTGACTGTCAGTCCTTTCGGCTCACGCCTGGCGGGAACAAGACATTGCGCCCCAACGACGTCGCGCTACCCGTGTTGGAGCGAGCAATACAGGTCCGGGAGGCAAAGCGCGATGTCCAGGGACGGCAGGGGCGCCCCCGTATCCGTCGGCGCATGCAAAGGGAAGAAGCGTGGGAACGGTGTGGCGCCTGGATGGGGCGCGTCGCCGGAGCCGCCAGGCTCGAACTCGGCCTCGTCGGGAGCTGCAACGCATTCTTGACTCCCTGCTGCCACAATCGCCGCGAATACACAGCAGGCTAAAGCTATTGTGCTGCGGACCTGGAATCTCATGTCCTGTCTCCCCATCCGGTTGCGTCGTTTTCCTCATCAACGGAGGAGCCCGAAATCGCTTTCACCGTTAGCCTGTCACGTGGGTCGATCGTCAATGACGAACCATCGGAGCGTGCGAGCCGGTTGGTCAGGCACGGCAATCTGCGTGGGAAGGCTGCTGATCACGCCCTTCACCTCGGCGACAAACGCGTCACCGTTCATCGACGCAAGCGCGACGGTTTTCAGGCCGCACTGCGCCGCCGTGTTCAAACGCGAGTGAACGACGGTGAGCCACCAATCCGTCATCGTGTAGCCCGTGTCGAGGCTTTCGATGCACGTCCGATAGTTCGAGGCGACAAACTTCCCCGCGTCACCGGAGGCCGCCACCACCGCCCACGCCTTCTCGTAACCCCCGCCAGCCCGTCCCGGAGCGTCCCCCTCTATCGGCTGCGTTTGCAGCCCATAGAGGTTGGCCACTGCGACACCTGCAATTGCAACGAGTCCAGCGAGGGACACCGGATGACGCTTCGCTGCCTGACGGCCCGTTTTCAGTACAGAAATCATGACGATCCCCTCCCTTCGACGACACGGTCTGGTCCATGGATCTGCGGTGGTTATGGTCACCCTGCAATGCAATAGCAGCCTGTATCTTCCAGGGCATCGTAGATTATTCGCTGACGCCCGAACATAACCTGAACAGGTGACACGCGCGAGCCGCGCCCTGCCCGGCATCGTTGCCGGCAAAGCCGCAGCGCCTGCAGTTCGCTATCGCAACTTGCCGAGCCACAACGCGGTGAGCGTTGAGCGGCTCTGGACGTTGAATTTGGTGTAGATCGACTTCACGTGGACATGCGTCGTATTCGGACTTTGGTCGAGCTTCTGCGCGATCTGTTTTTCCGTGAGTCCGTCGAGCAGTCCAAGCAGCACCCTTCGTTCGGCCGACGTCAGGGGAGCGTCGGCGATGAGCAGGCCGTGGCTGAGCAGTTGCTGCCGGCAGTACCATCTCAGCCCGTGCATCACGAAAGCCAAAACTTCGAGATCCAGCGCAGAAAAGCGGGAGGCCTGCAGATCGCGAAACACAAAGAGGTGAATCCGCACATCGTCGTTGAGCGAGCATCGCACCTGGATGCTGTCGCCGTGACCGACTTCGAGGTAGTGGCGGCGATAGTGCTCGCCTTCAAACCATTCGGCGGGCATCGCCTCGAAGAGCAGGTTGGCGCGGAACGGCTCGTCCCCCGACGCGGCCACGACATGTGACGCGTCGACGTTGCCGGACCAGAGCGTGTCGAACTGCTCCTGCACGGAAGCGACCACCGCGGGTACCGGATGCAGGAGCCGAACCAGACGTGGACGCCAGCCGAACAAAGGATCGTTTGGCGCGGGCGAAGGCAATCGCACAACCACGGCCCACAGCGCATTCTGTGCGGCGACCATCGCACAGAGCGTGGTTAGCAAGTGGGTCAGCGCGGCATCGCCTTCGCCTGCGGAGAACTCGGCCAGCCGATCCCAGAGTGCAAAGACGCCATCGTGGAGCGGTGGATTGGCGGAATCCGCGAATGGATGCATGTCGTCCCCAGCAAGAATGGGCAGATCACCGATCTTCGGTGATCCTGGCCTCCCCTGACAAGGGCCTTCGCACGGAAAACCTGTCGTTGGGTGCGGCCTTTGTTTTCCGAACGGTGCATGCGGCCCGTGCGATGATGTGCCACGAACAACATGAGATATGAAATGAAAACGACATTCGACGAGCCGACAACGGCGGCGATCGCCGCGTTTGCCGAACTGGATTTCTACACGGCTGTGCAGGCAATGCGCGCCGAGGCCGACTACGACCGCGAACTGGACCAGTGGATCTCGCGCTACATCGACGAGCACGGCGGCGGCGCGGACGATGCGGCATACGACGCCTTGCACGCGCAGGCCCAGGCAACCCCGGAATACGCGCAGTTCGTCGATGCCGTTCGCAGGGAAATCCTGGAGTACTTCGGCGTGGCCGACAATCAACTGGACTGGGTGGTCCTGCTGCGCAGCGACGACAGCGATGAGCTTTGGGCGGAGGTCAACCGGCGGCGAGGCGTGCTGGGAACCGGCGAAGTGCGCGGAGATCTCTGATCATCGCTTGCCATCGGGGTTTCAAGTCGTGCTGGGTGCGGGGCGAGCGTCAGGCCAGTCACGTGTTGCGCCCGGTGCTGGAGTTTTCTTTTTTCAGGCAGCGATTCCATTTCATAGGACCATCGTCCGATTGACTCTGACTCCGCCTGCGGCAGCATGAGATGCAATGGACTGCGTGTGCGTGAACTCGAGACAGTCGTGCTTGATGCAGATGCGAGTCCTTTCCTCCGCTGGGCTGCACCGCCGGAATGATTGTTTGCATGGCGTTAGCTTCCCTGGTCCGCTCGCCTGACCATCGCGGCAGGTTTCACGCCCCCATGAGAGGTCAGCGATGGGTTTGCTTACCTGGCTGTTCGGTTCAAACGAAGGTTCAACCGGCAGCGTCATGCAGGGCGCGCGCGCGCGCCTCGACGAGATGATCGACCGCGTGGTTGCCATGAACCCTCGTCTGCAGCTGGCGCGGAGTTACAGAGAGCGGCTCGGGAAAGCCGTCTCCCTGTCGCTGCTCCACATCGACGATCTGATCGACCACCTGCCCGCGCCCCACGAGTCCAGTATGGCCGCCTGGGCTGCCGATCCATTGATCCGCACATTCTTCGCGACGGCCGATGACATACCGAAGGTGTTCAGCCGCTCGGAAGAACTGCGCGCATTCTTTGCACAGAATGCCGACGCGGCGCAAGCCTACGCGACGCTCGGGATGACGATGTTCGAACGCCATGTGCTGGGCGTTGCACTCGAAGGCGACGCGGTACACCGCGACGTTGCGCAGACCACGCTTTGTTTCAGCGACCATCGCATCAGGGTCTGCGGCAACTCGGACGCGGGCCTCCGCGAGGAAATGGCGCGCAGGCTGATCGATCAGTTGACGCTCGAAGGGCTGGCCAGAATGGCCGCCGACCGCCGCGCGCTCGTCAAGAAAGGACGCGAGCTTCTTGAGGCACGCGTGACGTTGCTCGAACGCGGGGGCGTGGGCATGCGCTCTGTGGTGGGAGACAACCACGACGCCGGTTCAGGTGAACTGGCTCAGCTAGAGAACGAGATTGAAGAGAACGCTCGCAACCTCGCTGCCCTTCGTGTCCCGACCGAGGTGATCGAACTCCAGCTGGACCGGGTCTGCGACGTATTTTCCAATCCCGCGGACCATATCTATGTCGAGGAGCGCTGCCTGCGTCTGGATTTGCTGAACGTGGTCAGGAACGACGATACCGAGGCGAGCCGGGAGATTGAGTTCGGCGTCGCGCGCATTCCGGGCGATCCGCCCCGCATGCGCGCATTCACGCTCGTGCACTATCCGCGTGCCGAACTGCTGCCTGCCGGATTGCATATCGACGCCGCAACGCGTGCGATTTGAAACAGCAAAGCGCTTCCAGGTCCACCGTTGCTTCATGTTTTCTAGTATTCGTTAATTAATCGCGCCAACGACTCGGCCTCTCGGGCAACGGCTTCGTCCGCGGATACGCCATCACCTATCCATAGCTGAACGGTGTCTGCGAACGCTGTTTTTGCCGCGCCGCACAACTGCGCGATGCGAATTCTATAAACACCGTCGAAGCTGAACACTTCCAGCCGCCCTTCATACTCTCGCGCATAGAATTTCATCGCCAGCTCCTTGTGTCGCCGCCGAACGTTTCTTCACTGCTCCAGGTATCGCCGCCGCGCCAGGCGTGCTGCCTACCTTGGGTACGCGCACGACCACAAACCGCGTTCACCCATCATGCGCTCAATCGGCCAGCGGTCGCAACGGTCGTCGCGATACGCCAGCAACGGCCTATGGTCAACATCGCTTCCTGGATATTTCCGCGTCGAATCGACAGCGATATATAGACCTTCGCAAACCAGCTCAATCTGCTTTCTATTCACGGTTTCCGAACGTCGACCTCGCCACTATTGATATTTTCCGCAAGCACAGTGAAATAAATAAATATCACTGACGTTTCCGCGCATGTGGCCTATTGTTGAGATCGTGATTTAAATCCCCTCCTCCAGAAAAGTTTGCCGACATCTTCGGCGCCAACACTTTAATTCGCAATTCCGAGGCCGAAATGAGCGATATTACGATTTCATATCATTACGTTGATTGCAATCGAAGATTCGAACACTACGACGCCAATCGATCATTTTTTCAGGAATACTATGCCACTCGCCTCGCCGCGGAGCCCGGAATATCCTGCCATGTACTCGACATCGGATGCGGTCACGGCACCAATCCAACCATCAGCAGGATCGAGCATATCCTTGGGGAAGTCGATGGCGTCGACCCCTTCCCCGTTGTTCAACCCCATCCATTGATCAGGAAGCGGTGGACCTGTGCGATGGAGGAGATCCCCGTGCCATCGAACACGTACGACCTGGCCTATTCCTATAACGTTGTTGAACATGTCGTCAATGAGACTTCGTTTCTCGCCAAAACGATCGAGGTGCTCAAACCCGGCGGCGTGTATTGGTCTATGTCGCCTAACGCGAGGCACCCTTTCACTGTCATCGTGCGGATCATGCAGGCACTTGGGATAAAGTATCTCTACCGTCGGTCAATCGCCCCTCAGGCAAACGATTATCCCGCCTATTACCGGCTTTGCAACGCTGCAAAAGTGCTAAAAGCAATCGAAAAGCTCGATCTTCCGGTATCGAAAATCGACTTCTTTCTGATCCCAAACGTCCAATGGGATACGTTTTTTCCGCGTCGACTTCGCTTCATTGCCCACTTGATAGACCGCGTCGTTGTTCTTAACGCGCCTTCGATGTCAAACATTTTCATGTTTCGCGTGGAGAAAATGGATGCCGGGCCGCGCGAAGTGGGGTCGATATGACCCGCTCCTGTTCCATGACTTCTACGATTCGCCCCTCCCTCACGCATATCACCGGGTCCGCGGCATCGAAGAACCGGTCGTCGTGCGACACGGCGATCACCGTCTTGCCGGGGCGCTTGAGCGCCGGCAGGAACTCCCGATAGTTGTCCGCCCGCAAGCGATATTCAGACGGCGCACTTCGAACGTCGTGTGCCATGGTCTGCGCGCAGAGCGGCCCGCTCAAGGCACCAGGCTTCCGTATGGTTTTGGCCGGGCGCAGTGTTGTACACCGCAAGCGAGGCGGCACTGCGCGGCTTCAAGGTCGTGGTCCCGACCGATGGCATGTCGAGCAAGGACCCGTTCGGTGAACTCCCGGCTGCGTGGATTCTCGCCAATGCGCCGGGAAGCGTGTCCAGAAACGTTACGCTGACCCGCTCGGGCATGATCAAAGTTCCGCAGTAGGCGATTCTTCATCGGCAAGCGTAGCGAGCGCGAGGCGCAGGGATGACGTGAGTTGTGCCTCCGTCTGAGCGGACTGCCGAACTTTCGGCGCGCCGCAACGAGCCTGATCTCGACGGTTGCGTTTCTACCGTTTACCGACGAGCGTTGCGGGGCCGTTTATTTATATTCGCCGCGCATGGTTCCGATTTATTTTTCGAAAGCGACAGGCTGATTTCTGATAGAAAGGTATACGTAAGGATTGAGCGAAGCCGCCACCTTCAATGGAGCCTCGACCCATGAATCTTCCGAAACGTATGCTCGTTGCCAATGTCGCCTGGGCGCAGGAAATCGCCCGGCGCGATCCGCAATTCTTCAGCACGCTTGCCACAGGGCAAAAGCCCCAGGTGCTCTGGATCGGCTGCTCCGACAGCCGCGTACCCGCCGAAAGCGTCACGCACTGCGCGCCCGGAGATTTGTTCGTTCACCGCAATATCGCGAACCTTTTCCATCCCGACGACGACAACAACATGAGCGTGCTCGAATACGCGGTGCATGTGCTGCGGGTCGTGCACATCATCGTTTGCGGGCACTACGGATGCGGCGGCGTACGCGCCTCGCTGCTGCCGCCCGCCGACGCCCTGCCCCACGTGAACCGTCGCATCAAGCCGCTTTGCGCGCTCGCGCAAACGCACCGCTCGACGCTGGCGCGCCTGCCGTCGGAAGAGGCGCGCGTCAACCGCCTGGCCGAACTGAACGTGATCGAACAGGTGCGCCTGCTGCGCGAGCATCCCCTCGTGCGCAACGCCGCAACTGTGCCGCTCGTGCACGGGTGGATCTTTTCGCTCAACGACGGCCAACTGCGCGAACTCGCGTCGGGCTACGACGTTGAAACAGCGAAGGCCACCGTCGCGGCCTGAGCAAATCCATTCTGCATTGTGCAGCCCACGCACGCTTGAGGCGCAGGCCTCAAGTCGCGCGTCAGGACCGCCGCCATCGAATCCTCTACCTTCCTTTTCTACCCGCATCCATCATGACTTCGAGAGCTTCCCTGTCCGCGCTCGCGCGTGACCTCGCCGCCGGCACCGTCGTCTTTCTCGTCGCACTGCCGCTATGCCTCGGCATTACAAGGGCTTCCGGCGCGGAGCCGTTGGCCGGGCTCGTTTCCGGCATTGTCGGCGGCATCGTCGTCGCCGCGCTCAGCGGCTCGCGCCTGAGCGTGAGCGGCCCCGCCGCCGGGCTCGTCGTGATCGTCGTGGATGGCATCGCGCGCCTCGGCAGTTTCTCTGCATTCCTGATTGCCGTGCTGCTGTCGGGTGTGCTGCAGTTCGGTTTCGGCATGCTCAAAGCCGGTCGCCTCGCCTCGTATGTGCCCACGCCCGTCATCAAGGGCATGCTCGCCGCAATCGGCCTGCTGCTGGTCATCAAGCAGGTTCCGCTCGCACTCGGACTGACCTCGGGCAACGGGACCGGGTCTCTGACCCACGCGCTTGAGTCGATCTCACCCGTCGTATGCGCGGTCACCGCGATCTCGCTCGCCATTCTTGCGGGTTGGGAAACGCGCGCATTGCGACGCTTCGCGCTTGTCCGGCTCGTGCCCGCACCGCTCGTCGTCGTGCTAGCGGGCGTGAGCGCGACGCTGGTCTGTGGCTCGCCCGGCACGGCGTTCGCATTGCCGGTCGAACAACGCGTGGCACTACCTGCTATCGAATCGTTCGCGGCTCTGGGCAACGCCCTGCAGTTCGGCGAGTTCGAGCTGAGCTTCGCCCGCCTGGTCGACCCGGAGATCTGGATCGTCGCCCTGACGCTCGCCGTCGTGGCCAGTCTCGAGACGCTGCTGAGCCTCGAAGCCGTCGAGCAGATCGACCCGCAGCGGCGCGCCGCGCCGCCCAACCGCGAACTCAAGGCGCAAGGGGTCGGCAATATCGTCGCCGGCGCCATCGGCGGCCTGCCCATCACTTCGGTCATCGTGCGCAGCTCGGCAAACGTGCACGCCGGCGCGCAAAGCCGGCTCTCCGCGATCGTGCACGGCGTGCTGCTGCTCGTCAGCGTGTTTGCGCTCACCGACGCGATCAACATGATTCCGCTCGCGAGTCTTGCGGCCATCCTCATTCACACCGGCATCAAGCTCGCCAAACCTTCCTTGTTCATCGCGCTCGCGAAGCAGGGCGCGGCACCGTTCGCGCCATTCATCGTTACGATCGCCAGCGTGCTCGCCACCGACCTGCTCACCGGAATCATGCTCGGCGTGCTGTGCAGCGCGGGGCTCGCGCTGTGGGCGAATCTGCATCGGCCGATCGCGCTCGCGCGGCACGACGATCATTTCCTGGTTTCCTTTCGCAAGGATGTGTCATTCCTCGGCAAGGTGCCGCTCAAGCAGATGCTCGCTCACATCCCGGATCGCGCGACGGTGATCGTCGACACCTCGCGCGCCGACTACATCGATCACGACGTGCGTGAACTGCTCGATCGTTTCATCGCCGATGCGCCGCTGCGGTCGATCGCGGTGGAGGTACGTCATGCAGCCGCCGTGCTACCGCCGGCAACTCGCGCAGGCGCCTGAGCGCTCGCCCGGTCAGCCTCTACCAGAGGTGCCACCCGATCGCGCCGCAAGGCGGCAAGCGCTGGCCGATGCGAAACGCGCGAGTCGGCTGCCGGCCATGAAGCGCCAGTCACAGAAGGGTCCGGCCGGACCTTCAAACGTCGGCCGCCGACGGGAACGGCCACCCATCCGCCCTTGCCGACCTGGCACGGAATAGTCCATCGATCCCCCGCCGGACAAGACATTGCGCCTTTTTGTTACGTTTTTGCGACAGTCTATTTTTTTTCGTTTCTTGAGTTTGCAGGAGGTGCCGTATCCTCCGGCGCGCAGTAACAGATAAACCAATCCAAAAGATACTCAGGGACACTGAATTACAGATGAAGAACAGCACCATCAAGGCAACGGTTATCGCTGTTGCCGCTTTCGCCGCATCCTCGGCAGCAATGGCACAGTCGTCGGTCACCCTGTACGGCATGCTGGACGCAGGTATCAGCTACACCTCGAACGTTAATGGCCACTCGCTGGTCGCCCTCGTTGGCGGTGCCTCTGGTTCGAACAAGTGGGGCCTCCAGGGTCAGGAAGACCTCGGCGGCGGCCTCAAGGCGGTCTTCAAGCTCGAAAATGGTTTCAACATTGCCAACGGCGGCATCGGCGGCCAGGGCCCCATTGGCTCCTCGCGTTCGCTGTTCAACCGCCAGGCCTACGTAGGCCTCACGTCGGACCAGTACGGTACCCTGCGTATGGGTCGCCAGATCGACGCCGTGACGGAAATGGTTCAGGGCTTGACGGGCGACGCCGTTTCGGCGTCGACGTTCTCGACCCCGGGCGACGTGGACAACAACGACAACACGACGAACCAGAACAACGCCGTCAAGTACATTTCGCCGATTTTCCACGGCTTCCAGGCTGAAGGCGCGTACTCGTTCGGCGGCGTTGCCGGTGCGATGGGTTCGGGTCAATCGTGGTCGGTGGCTGCAGACTACGCTCAAGGTGGTCTGACGGTCGCCGGCGGCTACTTCCATGCCGCAAACCAGGGTGAGAACGGCTGGCAGAACGCAACGGCGCAACCGTCGTTCGGCGGTGCGCTGGGCTATCCGAGTTCGGGTTACTACGGTGGCAATGCGTTCAAGAGCGCGGGCATCGCTCAAATCGCCGGCCAATACCAGTTCGGTCCGTACACGGCCGGCCTGCGCTACTCGAACGCTCAATATGAAGGCAACGACGGCCAGGAATCGATCCACTTCAACGTAGTGGGTGCCCTTCTGCAGTACCAGGCAACCCCGGCGCTGTCGCTGGCTGCTGGATACACGTACGTCTACGGCTCGGCAGCCACGCCTGCACAAGCCGCTGAGGGCCGCACGATGGCTTCGATCAACCAGGCGTCGCTGGGTGCTACGTACGCGCTGTCGAAGCTCACCTCGGTATACGTGATGGGTGCCTACGTTCACGCGCAGGGCGCTCAGGCTTCGGCTGCAGACTTCGGCAACACGGCATCGGGCGGCAACCAGGTTCAAGCCAACATCGGCATGTACCACCGGTTCTAATAGCAGGTTCAGAAGCCCGGGGGAATGGATGCATTACCCCGGGCCAGGAAAAGCCGCGCTAGTAAATTGCACCCCAAATATTGGACATTGATCCAGTCTTTGGGGTGTTTTTCATTAACCGTCTGGGTTTCCTGGACACGTCGCTTTGTTAGTGTCCGGCCTTTCATGAGCTTTCGGCCGTCGGCCGAAGGCTGTATGGTCGGGAAGACTCGCCCGGAGTCAAGCCGGGAGCACCGCCTGCAACAGGTCCAGCGAACGCTGCATTGTCCCGATTCGAATGACAGAACCGTCTACCGGGTCGCGGCAAAGTTTTTCTTCTTGTCACTGAAACTTTATCTCCTTTGTCGGCGCACAGGAAAACGTGAAGAATGACGTGAGCGCGAGAACAATCTTCACCGCCCCTTCATGACATGACTGCGATGGGCTCTCGCGCATGTGACACATATGTTCACTTTCCACGTTGAATTTTGGACGTAGCCATGCGAACCCCTCGTATCGCCGTCGTCGGAGGCGGCCTGAGCGGCCTCTACGCGGCGTTCCTCCTGCAACAGCAAGGCATCGGTGACTATGTCCTCTTCGAGGCGCGCGAGACGACCGGAGGCCGCATCCTCTCCACTGCTGGTCAGGAGACTGCCGCGAATGGAAGCATCAACGGCCTGGACCGCTTCGACCTCGGTCCGACCTGGTTCTGGCCTGATATTCAGCCTGAACTCGATAGCGTGATCCGCGACCTCGGTATCGCCCGCTTCGAGCAGTACCAGACTGGTGACATGCTGGTAGAGCGCTCGCACGACCAGGCTCCCGTGCGCGTGCACGGCTACACGAATGAGCCGGTCTCGATGCGTCTTGTCGGCGGCATGGCGGCATTGACGGACGCACTCGCAGCCGAACTAGATGAAAAATCAGTCATCACTGGCGAGGCAGTGCGTGGTCTCCGGCTTGGCGCACACGATATCGAGGTTCACAGCGAGGACTCCGCAGGCCTTGCCAGAACAACCTGCGTTGACCATGTGCTGCTGGCGTTGCCCCCGCGTCTGGCCGAGGCCACCGTCAGGTTCGAGCCGCCCCTGCCTGCGGCGGTCGCGCAGCAATGGGGCGGAACGCCCACCTGGATGGCACCTCACGCAAAGTATGTTGCAACCTACGCAGCCCCGTTCTGGCGCGAAATGGGGCTTTCAGGCGAGGCCCGAAGCGCCCGTGGACCGCTCGGCGAGATACATGATGCGTCCATGGAGGGAGGCAGCGCCGCGCTCTTCGGATTCTTCGGCGTGCCCGCCAATATCCGCGGGAATGTGCCAGAGGCTGTCTTGCGCGCTCATTGCCGCTCGCAGCTGGCGCGGCTCTTCGGGCCGCTCGCAGCAACGCCTGAGGCGGAATTCATCAAGGACTGGACACGCGACTCTTACACCGCTACGGGCGACGACTTCGATGGCTCATCGCCGCATCTCGGTGTAGCGCCGGTCAATGCCCCACCGGGCCCCTGGCAAGATTATGTGACCGGCATCGCGAGCGAATGGTCCCGGCAATTCCCTGGATACGTCGCAGGTGCCATCGAGGCGGCGCGCTTCGGCGTCGAAGCCCTGGCTGCGCGATATCACCGAACTTTCAAGTAACGAAGGCGGGTTCCGGTTAGACCGTCGCGCTCTCGCGATACGTCTATCTGCTGTCCGGAAAACCCAACGGACCTGGAGAAGCCATCATGAAAGCTGTCTATCGTGCGGTTCAAATCACGCGGCCGGGTGTACTGGAACTGGTCGAGCGGAAGACCCCTGTTCCGGGCGATGGCCAGGTGTTGATCGCTGTCGAGGCATGTGGTGTCTGCGGTGCGGACGCGCGCGACATCGAGAACGCGAGCGCGACTTCGCCGCACCCGCGAGTACCGGGGCATGAAGTCGTCGGCCGCATCGTCGCGATGGGAGCAAACACGCCTTCCATCTGGCAACCAGGCCAGCGTGTGGGAGTGGGTCGACTTGGTGGTCACTGCAACGAGTGCCCGCAGTGCCGTCAGGGCAATTTCCAGCTCTGCCAGAACCAACCGGTTTTGGGCGCGACCTGCGATGGCGGTTATGCCGAGATGATGCTGGCACGTAGTACCGGCCTGGTATCCATTCCAGACGAGCTTGCCTCGGAGGAAGCCGCGCCCATACTGTGCGCCGGCATTGCCACCTTCAATGCGCTCAAAAAGTGTGGCGCAGAGGCCGGCGATACAGTCGCCATCCTCGGCATCGGGGGCCTTGGACACATGGCATTGCAGTACGCGCGCCGCATGGGATTCAAGGTCGTCGCAGTCGGGCGCGGCACCGGGATTGCAGAGGATGCCAAATCATTGGGTGCACACATCTACATCGACAACAATGAGGAAGATGCCGCGGCAGGACTCATGTCCATGGGCGGAGCGCGCGCTATCGTCACCACGGTCAGTCACGCCGATACCGTTTCGAAATTGTGCGGGGGCCTGGCGCCCCGGGGCCGCCTGGTTTTGCTGGGCGCAGGCAAAGACCCGTTGCCGGTATCGACCGCCTCGTTCGTAGGCGGCGAGCGCAGCGTGATGGGTTCACTTACCGGCTCGCCTTATGAAAGTGAGAAGGCGCTCGATTTCAGCGTGCTAACCGGGGCTCGTCCGATGATCGAAGTCATGCCGCTCGAAAGGGCCAATGAGGCCTATCAACGGATGCGGTCTGGCGACGTCAAATTCCGGATGGTGCTCACGATGTCGCGTTGAAGCGCCGCGTCAGGCGCGGATGTTTCGTCCGACGTTGACGCCCATTTCCTGTGCCAATGCCAGGAAGCCGGCAATATACGCGACATCTTCTTCGCCTCGGCGGACCCCAAGATTGATGCTCTTGGTGATGCCGCGCTCTCCGAGTCGCACCGTCCGGATGGGAAGACCCTCGCCCTCCTCTACGACGAGCCAGTCGGGGAGTACGGCAATGCCGCGCCCGGCAGCAACAAGTTGCAGCATCAGATCGGTTTGTTCAGCCGTCCGGTGAAACTTCGGCTTGCAATGAGCGGGCACGAGAAACCGTGTGTACACATCGAGCCGCTCCTTGCTCACGGGAACGGTGATGAGTTCCTCTTCGAGCAGGTCCTTTGGCAAGGCATAGTCGCGCGTAGCCAGCGGGTGCGCTTGCGGCAGAACCAGCACCAACTCGTAGTCAATTACCGGAGAAAAGACGATGTCCGGCACGTCGATGGGGTCGGGCGTAATCAACAGGTCGATTTCGAAACCAAGAAGCGCAGCAACACCGTCAAATCGAAATGCCGTGCGCACGTCGAAATCGACATCGGGCCAGGCGGCGAGATAGTGGGGAGTCAGTCTCGCCAACCACTTCTGGCACGGATGGCATTCCATGCCTACGCGCAACGCCCCCTGCCTGCCTTCGGCAAAATCAACGAGTGTGCGCTCCGCGTGCTCCATCTGGGGTAGCACGCGTTCCGCGAGGGCAAGCAGATATTCGCCCGCATGGGTAAAGCGCAGACCCCGGCCGTTCTTCGTCCACAACTTGACGCCGTGCCGCTCTTCGAACTTCCGGACCATGTGGGAGAGCGCCGATTGCGTGACGTTCAACCGTTCCGCGGCGGCAGTCACACTGCCAAGACGCTCCACTTCCATGACGATCGAGAGGTATTGGAGGTCCAACATCGCCTGTCTCCATTCTCCAGACGCGTGCGGTTCGTACAGAGCACCGCCACGTCGAGTGCATCACTTCGCTTACTGCGACAAACTGGTGCTTCGCGATGTCAGCGCAAAGGCGGCCAAACCAAACATCGGCCCCGGCACGAGAAGCCAGGTCGCATCGAGCCCGGCGCGCTCTAACAGGGTCGTCGTTGCTGCAATCGATACCACCGTAATGGCAAAGCCGATCGAATTCTGTATGGCGAGCGCGCTTCCCACAAGGACCGGCGGGCAGGCTCTCGCGGCGAGCGCTGAAAATTGGGGCGAGTCAGCAATAACGGAAGCGCCCCACACCATGAGCACCACAACGATGACCTCTGGAGACAGGTAGCGCCAACCCAGGGCGAAGGTCAGCCCGCAGAGCCCCGAAATGGCGAGTGCCCCGATGGCCACCCGCGCGCTGCCAATGTGTCGCGACAGGACGCCGCCAATCAGGGAGCCCAACGCGCCAATGCCGATCACGATGAACGACATGCCGGAAACGCCGACGCCCGGAAAATGCGCATGTAGCGACGTTCTGGCAACCAGCAGTGGAACCGCAGTCCAAAACGCATACAACTCCCACATGTGACCGAAGTATCCGAGCGTTGCGGCTCGAAACCGTCGAATCCGGAATGCCTCAAGGACGCCAGGCTGATGCGTTCCGCCTGCATCGGTTGTGCTCGCGTGGCGAGGCCTGAAGGCAGCGTGTGGACCGTCTCCCAGTGCACCGATAATCAATGCCCCGCCGAGCGCCAATATCGACGAGGCGGAAATGATGAGTGGCCACGGAAAGCCCGTTCCCATCACACGCATGGCATGAGGCAGCGCCGTGCCGAGCGTGAGCATCGCAACCAGTTGCGCCAGTGCCTGCCCCGTGCGGTCCGGCGCCCACCCCACGATCAGCTTCATTCCCATCGGGTAGATACCGGCCAGGCAGACGCCTACGCCGAACCGGAAGATGGCTCCGCTAACGAGGCCGGTTGACAGCCATGCAAAGCAGAAGTTAAACAGCGCGCCCGATATTGCGCTGCAAACGAAAATCCTGCTCGCACGAAAGCGGTCTGCCGCCCCGCTCAACGAGATGAAGAGCGTGCCGAGAATGAATCCACCTTGCACGGCATTCGTCAGCCAACCGATATCGGCCGCACTGGCGTGCCAGACTCGCATCAGGTCGGCCGCGGTGCTGTTGGCGCTGAACCACAGCGCGGTTCCGAAGAGTTGTGCGATGGAGATTGCCGCAACCGGACCTACGCCATCGACGAGGAGTCTTCGCAGCCCCGTTGTTTTCACTGATACGCTCGAACTCATTGCCCTTCCAATGTCGCGTTTGCGATTCCGACTTCAGATGCCGATTGCTCACGATCGGCACCTGTTGACTCGTCACTTACGCGGTGCAGAGCTGATTGAGCCAAAGCGTGTCTCGCGGGGACGGCCGGCGATGCAAGCGCTTGTCGAGGAGCGCGCGTGCTTTTGCGGCCTCGCCGCTACGCATCAGCGAGACTAGCAGCGTGTCTTCCACAATCTCGCGCTGGGCACCGCTTCCGCCGATGCGGACAACGTCTCCCGCAACGGGTTCGAGGATAGCCGCGCAACGCCCGTAGTCTTCCTCGGCGAATGCGAGCGCAGCGCGGCAAATCGCCGGAACGACAGACCCGGCGGGAAGGTTTCCCGCCTCGACAAGCCCGACGAGCGCATCGACGCGCCGTTCAAGCGCCACCTTGTCTCCTGTCGCGGCGGCAACCAATGCCATATGGAAATCCGCAAACGGGAATCCTGCCTGTTTGAAATACCCCGAGGCATAGGTCGCCGCGGCGTCCCACATGCCCGCCGGAACCGTGTGGCCGTACACCTGCATGCGCCAAAGGAAGGACGACGTGTCGCTGACGACATTAACAGGCACACCTAACGATACCGACGGCGCCACGTGCTCGTTATAGACTTCGAGCGCGCGGCCGGTATCGCCGCGCTCCAACGCGATGAGCGCGGCATGCCACGCAATGTGACTATGCAAAATGCCGCTCTTGTCGTATTCGGGCAACCAGCCGGTAATCACGACTTCCGCTTCGTCGTTCGCACCGGCCTCATACAGCACGTGCGCGACGGCATGCGCGGCGTTCACATTGTGGCGGCGCACTTCGAGCGAGCGCTGCGTCAGGGAGCGACCCAACTGAACGTTGCCGTTCTCGCCGTGTGCCCAACCCCGATAGTTGAGGAACCACCAGTCGTCGGCATCGAAGTGTCGCGCGTGATGCTCGCAGAGGTCGACACGCGCCTGGTTGTGATTGGCCATTCCCGAGAACGCAAAGAGACCAAATGCCCCCAGCGGCAACGACAGGATGACGATGTCGCGCGGCCACCGGTCCGTGTGCGCCAATGCCCCGGCAAGCGCCCTCGGTGCCTGCCCGTTGATCGCGAAAGACAGGACTTGTACGTGGCTGCGCTCGCGTTCCGTCCCGTTGCGAGCCACAAGGTCCATCGCCTTCGCAATCTTTGCGCGCGCCTCGGTCACTTCCGCACGAATGGCGTGTAAACGCGCCCGTGCGGCATAGGCGAGTGCGAAATCCTGGTCGGCGGCAATCGCCTCATCGAGCGTCTGCGCGGCGCCGGGCCACAACGACAGAAGAAGGTCGATACCAGCCTGATAGCGCTCGGCCGCAAGGTCGGAGGTCGTCGAGAGCGGCAGGCTGTAGCGGTCGAGGCGAGACATAGAACGGGTGACTCCAGTGGCAATCGCGAGCTTCCGGGCGCAGGCAGCCTGATGCGGCGCCGGCTCGGTGCTCCGGTACGGGGAAACACAATTAGATCAATTTTTCCCGTGTCGGTATCTCGATGAATCGACAAGATGTATAGAATATCTGTCAACCGGAAGTTCTGATATGCCTTGGGAAACAATCGAAGCCCCTGCTGGTGTCACGCCCCCGGCGCCGCTGAAAGTGCGCGCCCAGTCCATCCCTGCACGCCATTTCTTTCCCGAGCATTCGCACCAGTGGCATCAAATGGTCTATGCGATATCCGGGGCGCTAACGGTGATATCGGAGGCCGGTTCGCTGGTCATTTCGCCGGAACAGGCCGTATGGTTGCCGACCGGCCTGCGCCATCGAGTCGGTTCGCTGCTTGGCGCCGAGTTTCGCAGTCTGTGGATCGCCGATGACACCGGGGGAGCCCTGTCGGCAGGCGGTCCACGCGTCTTCGCGGTTTCGCCGCTGCTGAAAGCCCTCATCATGGAGGCGACAGAGATAGAGGGGCAGGCGGACGATGATGGATACGCGGGCCGCATCACTCGTCTCATTCTTGACCAGCTTCGACGCGCTCGCCCGCTCCCTGCAGCGCTGCCGTGGCCGCGCGACGGCGCGTTGACGATAGTTTGCGAAGCGCTTTACACCGACCCGGCGGACGAGCGCGGCCCGGAAGAATGGGGGCAAGTTTTGGGGATGTCGGCGCGCACGCTTGCGCGGCACTTTGCTGCGGAAACCGGCATGAGCCTGCGCTCGTGGCGGCGGCGGATGCGCTTGTTCAGGGCGATTGAATTGCTGAGCTCAGGGATGGGCGTGACGCGAACGGCGATGGAACTCGGCTATGGTTCGACGTCCGCGTTCGTGTACGCGTTTCGCCTCGAGATGGGGAGCAGCCCGCAGCTCTATATGCGTGGCCGCAATGACGAGTTGGCCGGTCGGGATTCGCCTTAAGCGGGCGTTTCCGTGAAATGCAAAAAAGGAACGGTTTGCCACAGTATTCTGTGGCACACCGCCCTTGCCTCATCAAGCAGGCATATCCTTCGGTTCGCTGCCTTCGACCACGACGCTGGCACGGGTTGCGTCCTTCCTCACATAGAACTTGTAGGCGACAAAGACGACGAAGACCCATACCGCCGACACGACCAGCGAAATTCGCATGTCAGGCAGGATTGCGATCCCAATCAATACGGCAGCGAGAAAAGTCAGCGCGATGTAATTGCTGTAGGGATAGAAAGGCATCTTGTACGTAATCTGGCTCTCCTCCCCTTTGCGCATCTTGCTCTTACGGAAGCCCATATGGCTGATCACGATTGAGCCCCACGCACAGACGAGCGCAAACACGGTCACCGAGGAGAACAGTTCGAAGGCCTGCTCCGGCATGATGTAGTTCAGCAGTACGCCTGCGAACATCGTTGCGAAGACCATCAGAATGGCGCGATGCGGAACCTTGCGGCTATTCGTGACACCCAGAAACGCCGGCGCATTCTTCTGCAGGGAAAGGTTGTAGAAGGTCCGGCTGTTGGTAAACACGCTCGCATTGACTGCAGACAGCACCGCCATGATGACGACCAGGTTCATGATGCTCGCCGCCGCGGGAATCCCGATTTTCGTGAACACTTCGACGAACGGACTCCCCTTGGTGGTCAACGAGGTCCACGGAAAAACCATCAGCAAAACAGCGATGGCCCCGACATAGAAAATCAGCAGACGCCAGAACGTTGCATTGACGGCCTTGGGCATCGTCGTTTTGACGTCTTTCGCTTCCCCCGCGGCAAGGCCCAGATTCTCGACCCCACCGAACGCAAAGGCGACCATCACGATTGCCAGAAACGTTCCCCCTGCCCCCTTCGGAAAGAAGCCGCCGTGATCCACGAGGTTACGGTAGCCGATCGGGACCCCATGATTGCCGATGCCGAAGGCGACCATGCCCACGCCGAAAACAATCATCGCCACGATGGCCACAACCTTGACCAGCGCGAACCAGAATTCGGCCTCGCCATATATTTTCACGCCGATGATGTTGACCAGAAACATCAGCGATACCGCGGCACCCGCCGTCACCCAGATGGGTATCGCCGGGAACCAGAAGTGCACATAATTCCCGAGCGCATTCAGATCCGCCGCGCTCGTTGCGAGCAGAAAAATAAACGCATTCCAGCCGTTGAGAAACCCTGCAAACCGATGGATGTAGCGGTTCGAGTAGGAGACGTACGAACCGGACACCGGCTCCTCCACCGCCATCTCGCCGAGTGCCCGCATCACGAAGTAGATCGCAATGGCCGCCAGCAGGTACACCAGGAGAATTGCCGGACCTGCCGTCTTGATTGCCCACGAAGACCCGTAAAACAACCCGGTCCCAATGGCGCCTCCGATGGCAATCATCTGAATATGCCGGTTTTTCAGGTCTCTTTTCAGGTCTTCCTGCTCGTATGTCTGCATCCTGTTTTCGTTGCTCATGTCGTCTCCAGTAAGTGAGCGTATGTTTTTATTGTTAGGAGTGGGTAAACCGTTCGGCATGTCGCCAGCAGGCGCAGACCATCGTGCTCCTGCGCGCGCTCTTTTTCGTTTATCAATTCGTATTACTGATCATATAGAGGACGGAGACCAAAACAGCTCACCGGCCTACCTCTGAATATTCAGAGCCCGCTCAATGCGTTGGTCAAGCGGCGGATTGCCTCATCAATGGTAGAACGCGGGCAACCGAGGTTCGCGCGCATATACCCATGCCCTTCGATGCCGAACTTCTGGCCTTTGTCGAACCAGAGCCGGGCTTCGGTCAGCATGAATTTGTTCAACACGTCCGCGTCCATGCCCAGCCCGCGGCAGTCCATCCACGCGAGGTAGAGCGAGTCGGCCGGAAGGACTTCGATCTTCGAAGTGATGCTATGCACCGCGTTGCGAAAGTGGGCATGGTTTTCGCGAAGGTAGACCAGCAACTCCTCCAGCCATGCTTCGCCATGGGAATAGGCGGCTTCCGCCGCAACCATTCCGAGCGTATTCACCGACTGGTACATGTTCCTGTCAAACTGTCGACGCAGCGCTTCGCGCCGGCCGCGGTTGGGAACGACCAGATTTGCGCTTTGCAGGCCCGGCAAATTAAAAGTTTTGCTCGGTGCCGTGCAGGTGATGCTGTTGTCAGCGAACGCTTCACCAAGAGAGGCGAACGGGATATGCTTCTTGAGAGGATTGGTGACGAGGTCCTGGTGAATCTCGTCGGCAACGACGAGAACGTCATGGCGCCGACAAATTTCCCCCATCGCCCGCAGTTCACCTTCCGACCAGACATTGCCTGTCGGGTTATGCGGGTTGCTCAGAATGAAAAGCCGCGTATTGTCCTTGATCGCGGCTTCGAATGCAGTCTCGTTGAAGCGGTAGGCCGTTCCCGCGCGCTCGAGTGGCGCATAGGCGAGATGCCGCCCATTCAGCAGGACATCTTCATGGAAGTGAGCGTAGACCGGTGGCTGAATCAGCACCGTGTCGCCTGGTGACGAGAATGCCTGAATGGCATTCTTGAGCGCCGTAATGATGCCGCTAGACTGCAGCACCCAATCCGCGGGGACTTCCCAGCCAAAGCGTCTTGCCTGCCAGCTGGTTACAGCGTTGACGTAGCTCTCAGTCGCTCCGCAGGAGTAGCCGAACACACCAAACTCGACGGCTTCGTGAAGCGCGTCGACAACGGCTTGAGGGGCTCTGAAATCCATATCGGCCACCCACATTGGCAACGGGTTCGCCGCGTACTCATCGGCCGCAAGGAGCCGCTCCCCGAACGCCCATTTGAGTGAGTTCGATTGCTTCCGGTCGACGATCTCGTCGAAGATCGACCGGGTCCTCCCTGCTGACGCACCGCTGCCCGGCAACTCCTGATGAATCTTCATGGTAGCTTCCACTCGCAATAGAACGGCGCAGACCGACGCCGTGATTTCGTATTGCGAGTAGAGTAGCAGCGCGAAATTATGAGCAACAATGGTATGTTCTCATGGAGCCGTGAGCACAGCTCATGGATGCCGCGGCACGTGGCCGGGTCATGAGTTTCAGACTCCGAGCGCCACGAGGAAGCGAGAAACCATGTTGTATGCAGCGACCGTGGCGACTGCCTCCACCGTCTTCGTCTCGCCCAGACGCGCCTTTAAGTCCTCGATGATGTCGGCGTCAACCGTTACGTCGCGGGTGGACCGGTCGGTGAGATTGATCAGGGCCAACTCGGTTTCGCTGAACAACATGCGGTCAACCACCAGTGCCTTGACCGCCTCGCTTTTCTCATGAGTGCCGCCTGCCGCCAGATAGGCCGGGTAGTGCACGCCCCATTCGAATTCGGCACCATTGAGAACCGCCACCCGAAGCATGATCAGTTCGCGATAGTGCAGTTCGAGAGCGAATTCGGCCCGGACCCTACGAAGGAGCTCATTCCAGCCCGTCGCGAGCGGGACGCTTTTCAGAAGCACTCGATCAATACCGATTAGCTCACGGGTAGGCCGACGCGCGCGCATGGCCGCAACCAACTCGTCGGGGGCTGAGTCCCCGTCCTGCCATGGCACAACACGGACACTGCTACTCATAGACATCTCCTGCGAAGAATACGCACTAGCCTGCTAAACCCAACCCCGGCTACGTCGAAAACGTTGTGGCCTCGCGCAGACAGGTCGTGTCGAGGCCAGATACCCGCCCCTGTCCCAGGTAGACGGGACGATCGGGGCGCATGTCGCGGGGATTGTTGGCTATGCAGTCGCTCGGTACAACTGCTTTATTCTTTTCAGGAGGCAAAGAAAATCTTTCAAGAAGCCCGAGTGCTTCAATCAGCGATTCGATCAAGAGGCTTGCAAAAGAACGCGCGTTACCCGCAGCAGAGCTAGATAACAAGCAGCATTCGTCAACTCCGGAGCATGCTCCAACACGATCAGGCGCGCACCTCGATCCGGTTGACCACACCTCCCACGGTGTCCAGACACCACGCATCCATCTCTGCCTGGCGCCTCTCCGCTTCGGTCGCTACACACCCCGCGAGCGTGATCCGCTTGCCCTGCACGTCGATTGTGATTTGTTCAGCGTGAACGCGCGGATCGGATTCGAGCACGAGAGCAAGGGCCTCGTGAATCTCTTCGTCGCCGTCCGCTTCGGCCGGCACCAATTCCAGCAGATTCGCCACGTCCCGGCACCCGCCGACCCACCACGCGATCACACTTGCGAGCCGTCGATGCGACAGGCTCATCACCTGGCCCGTCAACGTCACGACGCCACCTTCCACGGTCACCTCCACAACGCCGCCGCCCTCCTCGCCGGCCTGGTCCATGGTGCCACGCAGCATTTCGAGCTGGTCTTTCACGCGCGCGCATATCACGCAGTTGCGGAACTCCACCGTCTGCAGAATCCGTTCGCAGATTCGCGTGCGCAACTCGCCGTCGCCAATCGGCGGCACAGCGCTGACGCGCAACTGGTCAATGAGCGCTTCGCCGTCGCTGTAAGTCCGGGCCAGCTGAATCAGCCGCTTCTTGGACGCAACGTCCGGCACTTCGCCTGCAACCGTCAAGGCACCGCTCTCGCGGCTGATATGAATGGGGGAATTGTGGAGCTTCAGGTGCGATTCGTGTTCGAACGCCGCCATCACCTGCTTGAGGATCGCATCAGGGCGTTGCATGATCTGCCTCGCGCAAAGGGGGACGAAGCAGCACTCTCCCTGCCCCGCAGTCTAAAACGTGTCACGCGAGGCGGGCGCTGCCCAGTTCATTATAGTTATTGCGCCCCCCCTTCCCCTCAGCGTTGCACGGCTGATCAAACGTCGAAGTAGAAATAAAACTCCCACGGATGCGGGCGCAGCCTGATCGCGTCGATCTCACGCTTGCGCTTGTACTCGAGCCACGTGTCGATGACATCTTCAGTGAAGACATCGCCTCTGCGCAGAAACTCGTTGTCGGCCTCGAGCGCATTCAGCGATTCGTCGAGCGAACCCGGCACCTGACGGACGTCCTTCGCTTTCTCGGGCGGCAGGTCGTAAATATTGACGTCAAGCGGATCGCCCGGGTCTGTCCTGTTTTCGATGCCGTCGAGCCCGGCCATCAGCATTGCTGAGAAGGCGAGGTACGCATTGGCCGACGGATCGGGACACCGGAACTCGACGCGCCGCGCGTTCGGCGAATCGGAGTACATCGGAATGCGCGCGGCCGCCGAGCGGTTGCGTTGCGACATCGCCAGATTCACCGGCGCTTCATATCCGGGCACGAGACGCTTGTAGGAGTTCGTAGTCGGCGCGCAGAACGCCATCAGCGCTGGCGCATGCTTCAGCAGGCCGCCGATATACCATCGACACATGGCAGACGTGAGCGCCCAGCCATGCGCATCGTAGAACAGATTCTCGTCGTCCTTCCACAGGCTTTGGTGGCAGTGCATGCCGCTCGCGTTGTCGGCGAAGAGCGGCTTCGGCATAAACGTCGCTACCTTGCCGTGCTGGCGCGCGACGTTCTTGCAGATGTACTTATAGATCATGACGTTGTCGGCCATCCTCGTAAGCGTGGAAAACCGCATGTCGATTTCGTTCTGTCCCGCTGTCGCCACCTCGTGGTGATGCACTTCCACCTGCACGCCGGCCTGCTGAAGCAACAACACGATCGTCGAGCGGATATCCTGCAGGGTATCGTGCGGCGGCGCCGGAAAATACCCTTCCTTGAAGCGAGGCTTGTAACCGAGGTTGCCGCCGCCATACGCTCCTTCGTCGCGGCCCGAATTCCAGTCCCCTTCGGCAGATTCGACATAGAAGTAGCCGCTATGGGCATCCTGGCCAAAGCGGATCGAATCGAATATGAAGAACTCGAGCTCGGGCCCGAAGTAGCATGTCGTCGCAATGCCGGTCTGCTTCAGGTAGGCCTCGGCCTTCTTCGCGATGTAGCGCGGGTCGCGCGAGTACGGCTGATGCAGCACGGGATCGATCACGTCGCAGATCATCGAGAGTGTGGGCGTTTCGCTCACAGGATCGATGAACGTGGTCGTGGGATCCGGCTTGAGAAGCATGTCGGATTCCTGAATTTCCTGAAATCCGCGAATCGACGAACCGTCGAAGCCGATCCCGTTGGCAAAGAGGTCTTCGTGCACCTCGGGCAGCGTGATCGAAAAGTGCTGCCAGAGACCGGGCAGATCCGTGAATTTGAGGTCGACGATCTGAATCCCGTGTTCGCGCAGTAGCTCGATAACCTGCTGCGGGTTATCAGGCCGCGCGACACGATAACTGCCGGGGTCGACGGATACGTCGAACGCCGATCCACCTCGTGGACTGGCCATGGGGACTCTCCCTGCGCAGCTACTGATCGTGTGCGAGCGCTTCGAGACGGGCGTAGCCTGCGTCTTTCGCCGCGCGCTCCGTGGCGAAGGGTTCTTCGGCGACGAGCGAGCGCCGCACTTCGCGCGCATCGAAGTCGACGAGCGAGATAACCCACACCCAGCCGCCGATCTGTTCGGCCGTCTGCACGAATGCGCGCACGTTGCCTTTGTCCTTGGTGTTCATTTGACCTCCTCAAGAGATAAACCCAAAAGGGAACATGGGTGACGCCAGGCGTGAGGGGCTGCCTACGCCGGGACCAGGCCCCTTTGCTTCAGCCAGTCCAGATTGAAAAGGCGGGAGCGGTACAACTCGCCGCCGTCGCACAGCAGTGTGACGATCGTATGCCCCGGCCCCATCTCCCGGGCAAGCCTGACGGCAGCCGCGACGTTGATGCCAGTCGAACCGCCGACATAGAGCCCTTCTTCGCGC
The DNA here is from genome assembly GCF_040965375.1 of Paraburkholderia sp. EG286A. Classification (NCBI taxonomy): domain Bacteria; kingdom Pseudomonadati; phylum Pseudomonadota; class Betaproteobacteria; order Burkholderiales; family Burkholderiaceae; genus Paraburkholderia; species Paraburkholderia sp. EG286A. The sequence goes on along the minus strand of NZ_JBFRCB010000004.1, from coordinate 886,633 downwards.
AACAAGCGGTAGACCATGGTGACGCATGACTGGTCATCGACCTGGTAAGCGTCATCGATCGGCGTGCCTTCGAGGTTCGCAGTCAGGCGGCTGGAGCCGATCCCTTCGGTAATCGAGTTGCCTTCCGCGTGAATCTCGCCCGTCTTCACGTAGCTGTACAAACCGCTGCCGTACGGGTCGGCGAGCACGATCCACACATCCCGGTTCTTCTCCTTCAGGAAGCGGGCCACCCCGGCGAGGGTGCCGCCAGTCCCGGTGGCGCTGACGAACGCATCGACCGTGCCAGCGGTATCGCGCCAGATTTCAGGGCCGGTGGTTTCGTAGTGAGCCTTGCGATTGGCGAGGTTGTCGAACTGGTTCGCCCAGATCGCGTCGCCCAGTTCCTGCGCGAGCCTTCCCGCGATCTTCTGGTAGTTGTTCGGGTCCTTGTATGGGGCAGCCGGTACCGGGTGGACTTCCGCGCCCAGGACGCGCAACAGTTCCATTTTCGCGGGAGACTGCGTCTCGGGAATAACGATGACGCAGTGATAGCCGCGCGCCGCGCAAATATGGGCAAGGCCAATGCCGGTATTGCCCGCAGTGCCCTCCACCACCGTGCCGCCGGGCCGGAGTTCGCCACGCTGCTCGGCGTCCTGAATAATGGACAGCGCGGCCCGGTCCTTCACCGAACCACCCGGGTTCATGAATTCGGCCTTGCCGAGAATCTCGCAGCCGGTTTCGTCGCTGAGCCGCGCGAGCCTGATGAGCGGCGTGTCGCCTACGCACCCGACAAAACCCGTCCGAACATGCATACCTCCCCCCGTAATCGCAGGCCTGGCAACAGGCCACTCTCACACTGGAAGGATAGGCAAAGATCCGACGCACTTCCCGAGGTTTGATCCGCAGTCGGTGAAGGTGACCTTGAAGTGGATACACAGGCTCACCTGCAAGAAGCTTGCCAATATTTTGGGCGCGCCGATCACCGCCCGGTCAGCAGTCGAAGGATTTTCTGCACGATGCGTTCGTGCAACTCGAGCGCCTCACCGAGCGTGCTTGCGCCAAAGCTCTCGTTGTCTTTTCGCGCTTCCATTCCGGCGATGCGCGTCACGAAGAGCGCGGGCTCGCCAGCCCGTGCGTCAGCCACACCGCGAAATCGCGTCGTGACCGTCACGCCCGACGCTTCGAGCAGCGTGCGGCGAAAGATCAATTCGTTCTCGGCCATCCAGCGCGACCACTCGCTGCGGTCGCACATCTCAACAGGCCTGTTCTTCGCATCGAGGATGTAGAAGCGTTCGCACTGGGGCGGGACCGGGCGGGATCTCATCTATTCTGATCCGGAGGGTGTGAGCAGAAAGTCGATCGCCTCCCGCCACCAGCTAGCGTCGACGTGGCCAGGCCAGTCGTTATGCTCGGCCGCCTGCACGATCCACAGTCGCTTCGGACCGGGCAGCGCGTCGTAGAGCGCTTCGCCCAGGCGTGGCGGTACGATGCTGTCGCGTTCGGCAACCACGACGAGAACCGGGCGGCCGAAGCCGGCCAGGTGGGCCACGCTGTCGTATCGGTCATGCATCAGCCACTTCACGGGCGCCCATGAGTAGTGAAAAGCGGCGACGTGCAGGAGCGTATCCCACGGTGTGATGAGCATCAGGCCGGCGATCGTGTCGCGTTCGCGCGCGCCGGCGGCGGCGGCGGCCACGCCTGCCCCGAGCGATTCCCCGATGACCAGCACAGGCGCGCCGTAGAGGCGATGCGCAAGCTCGATGGTCTCTTGCGCATCGGCGACCAGGCGTTGTTCATCGGGCGTGCCCTCGCGTGGCCCATAGCCCGGATATTCGGCGAGGATCGTGCGCAGTCCCAGCCGGTTGAGCGCGGCGGCGTAGAAGGCGCGGTGTCCTGCGTGCCCCGCGTTGCCGTGAAAAACAATGGCGGTGCCGCTCGCGGTTCCGGGCGGTTCGGCGGCGAGCCCCCGCAACGCCTCCATCGTCGGCCAGGCCGCGAGTCGATCGGAAACGACGTCCTCGACTACGGCCTTCTCGGGAAAGTAGAGAAAACGTTCCTGCAACATGGCGAAGCCTGTCAAAAGGTTCGGCGCGCGAAGGCGCGCCTCAGCACGATTCCCGTGAACGATGCGCCGGTCAGGGTCTGGCCGCAAGCCGGACTGCCCGATCGTTCGTCTGGAGCACGTGGATCAGGCGATGCGCCGTGAAGCGGCCCCATGCGGCATACTCGAGTCCACGATACCCAAAGGCCCAAAGACATGGTTGCCGACCTCGCACACTCCTGGTTGACGTTCAGCGCGCCTGTAAGCGCTGCCAAGGCCGCCGGCCGCCCGCTTGTCGCGCTGGAATCGAGCATCATCGCTCACGGCATGCCCTATCCGGAGAATATTCGCACTGCGCGCGAAGTGGAGGCGCTGGTCCGCGCGATGGGAGCTGAACCGGCAACGATCGCACTGATCGGGGGGCGAATCCACATCGGGCTCGCTGACGACGAGCTGGAACGGCTTGGCCGCTCGGACCATGTGCACAAGGTCAGCCGCCGCGACCTGCCGGCCGTACTGGCCGGCGGCGGGCTCGGCGCCACGACGGTGGCTGGCACGATGATATGTGCCGCGCTGGCCGGCATCGAGGTCTTCGTCACCGGAGGCATTGGCGGCGTGCACCGGGGCGCGCAGGAAACCTTCGACATCTCGGCCGACCTGCAGGAATTAGCAAAGACCTCGGTGGCGGTGGTTTGTGCCGGTGCGAAGTCCGTCCTGGACATCGGGCTCACACTGGAATACCTGGAAACTTACGGCGTGCCGGTGCTCAGTAGCGAGCAGGACAATTTCGCGGCCTTCTACACGCGCGACAGCGGCTTTCGTGCGGACTTCCGGCTGGACGACGCGGCGGACCAGGCGCGCTTCATCCGCACCAAGTGGAACCTGGGCCTCGAGGGCGGCGTCCTGCTGAGCACGCCGGTGCCAGAAGGATCTGCGATGCCGTCCGCAGAGATCGACGCGCTGACTCAGCAGGCGCTTGCTGAGGCCACGGCACAAGGCATCACAGGCAAGGCCGTGACGCCCTTCCTTCTGTCTCGCATCACGACACTCACGGGTGGACGCAGTCTGGCGACGAACATCGCGATCGTGAAACACAACGCCGAGGTCGGGGCACGACTGGCGTTGGCGTTGGCACACACAGCGCGCGAGACAGGCTCGGCGTAGCCGCCGGAACGCCCATCCTCCACAGCACTTCCGGCAACCGCCCGCCTGCACCAGGCACGGGCGGGCACATCCGAGCGCGGCCTGTCTTGCCCGCATGCCGTTCGTGAAGTAGATTTTCTAATCATGTGTCCGAGGCGGGAGAGACTGCCATGGAACTGAGTGTGGAACGGGTCGAGGTTTGGGCAGCGACCATCGACGACAAACCGGGCGGCCTCGCAAAGGTATTAGGCGCCTTGCGAGATGCGGGTGTCGACTTGCAGTTTATCGTGGCGCGTCGCACGCCGGAGGCATCAGGCAAGGGGGTCGTGTTCGTCGCTCCGATCGAGGGCGACAGCGCGATCGGTGCTGCCAGACAGGCGGGGTTTAGCGCCACCCCGAGCCTTCATTCCGTCCGTGTAATGGGTCTGGACCAACTGGGGATCATCGCGCAATTGACCCAGATGCTGGCGGACGGGGGCATCAGCTTCCGCGGCGTCTCCGCGGCGGTACTTGGCACGCAGTTCATTGCTTATCTCGCGCTCGACTCATTGGACGACGCCGAAAAGGCAATCGACATTCTGCAAAGGGCCTGAAGCGCCCGCGTCGAGCGCGATGAAAACGCCGACGTCCAGAAGGCGGGTAATTTGGGCGCTTTCGCTTTGCACGATTACCACCTGCGCGGCGGTTGGCGCGGTATTGCTGTTCGAACTGTCGGTGATCGGCCATGCCGTGAGCGATCTGCGCCGGGACGAGGCAATAGCGCACGCAGGCACCGCGCGGGGCGAGCCGGCTGCGCTCGAGGCACGCATCGATCCGCCCTGGCTGAAGCAGTACGGGCTGGACCGCAGCCTGTACAAGGACGTGCACGGAAACTTTTCGCCAACCGGTGCTGACTGGCGGCATTGGGGGTTGCGAACCAAGGTCGCAGCCACCGTGATGTGGCTGGGCCACGATCCACCGGGAACGTGGTGGACCTACGTACAGATCAAGTGCGTCGACCGGTTTCCTCAAGCTCACGCGGACAGCGAACCGATCGTCGATGTTGCCGACGCTTGCCTCGGCGAACCGCATTGATCGGCGCCCCGTCTAGGGCGACTGAGGATAGTGAGGAATCGCCTGACTCAGGCAAACCCACGGTTGGGCACTGGATGTCCAGATATCCAGCATCGGCTGAAACTCCGACGGATTGTCCAGCGTAGGGAAACGAATGGACATCACTTCGGGTGCCGCCTCGCCCTGGGTGAACAAAGGAGAGCCGCAATCGGCACAAAAGCTGCGAGTCGCGAGCCTGCCACTGCCGGCACGAACCGAGTATGTGTTCGGCGTGCCGGTGATCGTCACGTCCGACACGCGGACGATGAAGCCGGAGGCAAAAGGAGCACCACTCGAGCGCTGGCAGTCGAGGCAATGGCAATTTAGCGTCGCAACTGGCACGCGCGAGCATACATAACGGATCGCTCCGCATGCACACCCGCCGGAAAATGGCACTGTCACGTCGCTGTTTCCTCCTGCCGCTGAACCCGGTTTTACTGGCATCTGCCGAATGCCCCGCTGGAAGCCCGCTACCTGGCGCTTCCTCATCGCCCGCGCAGTGTAGCGCTGGGCGACATCACAAGGCAACGGGCTGGATTCACACGCCACGAGCAATCTTGATCACATCAGCGCCGCCCGCTTCTCTCCGACCCGAAGTCGAACGATCAAGTCGTCGGTGACCCTGCGGGCCCTCGATAAATCGCGTCGCAACCGTCCGAAGGCAACCATGCACCATGGCACGGCAATGACGATGACAACGCATCCCATGCCGGTAAGCATCGCTGCAATCGTCCGGTTTTCGAGCGTACCGGTATGCGGCAACCTGTGGCGCAGCCACACAAATGCCGGTTCAATCCCAACGTCGAAAGTCATCGCCAAAAGCAGGATCAAAGCGACGTGCAATGCCAGCTTCATTTCGAGGAAAACCATCGCGCGGTCATTGCCTTGGTGGATGAGCGCGATCATCCGGACAGCAATCGCAAGCGTAGCCAGCGTTAAAGCGCAAAAACAGCTCAATTCGAACATGGTGATTTGGTCGTCCCAGGTATTGCGTTCCATCTCGCAGGGTCAGTCGGGCCGGCGCTCGCTGGCGAGCCACGCTCGCCATCCGCCGAATTCGGAGATATCGGTTCCCGACAGCACGCCATAGGGTTCGCACAGGAAGCCGATCACCCACGAGCCGTCCGATAGTTCGACTTTCCCCAGCACCAGCGGAGACGGCACGGTTGCCAGGAACGAGCCCAACTCGGCGCTCGGCATTTCCCAGACTTCGACCGCAATCCCGGAGCCGTTCTCCGCCACTCGCCACAAGCCCGGGCGTCGGGTGCCGTCCGCGGAAGCCGGCAGCGCGGCCAGCCGATACTGGGCCGCCGTATGCGTTACCTGCATGCGTTGCGCGCCTCGCGAAACCAGGTCCTTGTTCAGCGGCAGCCCTTGCATGTGAGCACCGCACACTGCGATGCGGATCCGGTCGTTGGCCGCTATTCGCCGCGCGCCAGGCTCCGGGCGGCTTCCGCCAACACATTCGATGCCACTCGCCGTCTGCAACACATCGGCGACACCCAGCAGATACTGGTCGGTGAACGCGCGGCCGAAGACCGTTACGCCCCACGGGAGTCCGTTCTTCATGAACGCTGTTGGCGTGGCGACGGCCGCGTAATCCAGCAGATTCATGAAGTTCGTGTAGTAGCCGAGCAATGAGTTCGGCCCAATCGGGTCGTCTTCCAGTTCAGCGAGCGTCACAGGGCGCGGATACGTCGGCGTCAGCACGAAGTCCAATGAATCGACCACCGCATCGCAGGCTGCCTTCAACGCCTGCAGGCGATACTGCGCGCGAAACAGTTCGACCGCCGTTGCACCCGGCGCCTTGGCCAGCACGTCCCGAATGACGGGAAGCACGGCGTCCGGCGTCGCTGACATCAACTCGCCAACCACGCTGTAGCGCTCCGCAACCCAAGGACCCTGATAAAGGAGATTCGCGGCCTCGACAAAGGGCTCGAAATCAATCTCCACGGCCTCGCCGCCTGCTGCTTCCAGGCGCGCACGCGCCCTTGCGAACAGTTCCGGGCTCTCGGCGCATCCCGCGAATTCAAGGCGCGCCGGCACGCCGAACCGGAACGACGAGGGCTTGCCGAACGCGCTTGCCGCGTTCCACTGCGCGTTTTTGCGGCTGTATGCATCGCGAGCGTCTTTTTGCGCGGTCAATGAGAGAAGCTCACTGGCCTCGCCAGCCGTGGCCGTGAAAAACGTCACGCAATCGAGCGTGCGGCAAGCCGGGACGACACCCGCCGTCGACAGGATGCCTTTGGTCGGCTTGAGTCCGATGAGATTGTTCAGGCCGGCAGGCACGCGACCCGACCCCGCCGTGTCGGTACCGAGCGCGAAACTCGCCACGCCCAACGCAACGGCAAGCGATGAACCCGCGCTGGACCCACCCGACGGGTAGTCAGGATGCACGCTGTTGCGGCATTTGCCGTATGGCGAACGCGTGCCGTTCAGACCCGTAGCGAACTGGTCGAGATTGGTCTTCCCGATCGGGATTGCGCCAAGCGAAATCAGTCGGCTGACGAGCGTCGCGGACTCCTCCGGCATGTACGCAAAGTCGGGGCAAGCGGCAGTCGTTTGGACTCCTGCAAGGTCGATGTTGTCCTTGATTGCGAACGGCACGCCGTACAACGGCAGACGCTCGAAGTCCTGCTTCTCGAGCCAGTCGAGGTACGGCGCGACTTCGCTTGCGGTCAGAAGATGAATGAAGAGATTGAACTCCGGGTTCAGCGCGTTCGCTTTTCCGAGCAGTTCAGCCACGAGCTTGCGCGGCGTGAGGCGCCCGTCGCGAAACGCGCTACGGAGCGTGGAAAGTCGCAGATCGAATGTCGGCATGGTTCCTTGTCCTTGTAGTTAGTGGCGTTCAATGACTGCGACTCGCTGCCCTGCGCGCACGGGCGAGCCAGGGGCCACGTAGATTTCGCCGACTGTCCCCGCACACGAGGCAAATACCGAGATCTCCATCTTCATCGACTCGATAATCAGCAGTACGTCGCCGGCGGCAACGACGTCGCCCGTCTTCACCTTCACCTGCCAAAGGCTGCCGGCGATTTCACAATCCACGGCGACCTGGCCGTCCTCCAGGGGAGCCAATTGGGCGTCCTCCGCGTCCGGAGCCTCGATTGCCTCTTCCGGGGTGCCCGCTTCGCGCCAACGCTCGCGTTCGGCCTGGAAGGCCGCCTGCTGTCGCGAACGAAACTTGCCGATGCTGTCAGCTTCGCTGTCGAGAAACGCTTGATAATCCGGCAGCGAGAGCTCCGACTCCTCGATCTTCAACGGATAACGCCCAAGCGGAAAATCGGCGCGGATGCGAAGCAGTTCGTCGGCCGACACTTCGTAGAAGCGGATCTGGTCGAAAAAGCGCAGCAAATAGTGCTGACCGGCGAAATCCGCGACCTTGCGATAGCGATTCCACATCTGCAGCGTGCGCCCGACGAATTGATAGCCGCCGGGCCCTTCCATGCCGTACACACAGAGATACGCGCCGCCGATGCCGACCGAGTTCTCCGCGGTCCACGTACGGGCCGGGTTGTATTTCGTCGTCACGAGGCGATGACGCGGGTCCAGCGGTGTCGCAACGGGCGCACCCAGGTAGACGTCGCCGAGACCCATCACGAGATAGCTCGCGTCGAAGACGACCTGTTTTACGGCATCGATCGACTCGAGGTCGTTGATCCGGCGAATGAACTCCAGGTTGCTCGGGCACCACGGCGCGTCTTTGCGCACCGTGGTCATGTATTTTTCAATCGCGAGCTGGCACGCCGGGTCGTCCCAGGAGAGCGGAATGTGCACGACTCGCGACGGCACACGCAGATCCTTTTTCAGCAAGACCTGCTCCCACGTCTGGCGCACGACATCGAGTAGTGCTGCGAGCGCCAGTTGCTCCGGTCGATAGTGAATCTGGAGGGAACGGATGCCAGGCGTCAGATCGACGACGCCGGCAAGCGCCATGGCCTCGAGAGACTGCATGAGCGCATGCCCACGAAAGCGCGAGACGAGGTCCAGCTCAGCGGGCCCAATTTCGAGCAGCAGATGCGTGTCGCCGGACACGCGCGCAACGAGCCGCTCGCCGCCCGAACCCATGTCGAGCACGATGGGCGATGTCAGGAACGACCGTCTGCGAGTCGGCGCGTTCGACTCGACCTCGAGACTCTCAAGTTCGCGGGCGCGTTGGCGTGCGGCTTCACGCGCTTCTTCCACTTCCACCGGCACGAAGCGGATCTTGTCGCCCGCCTTCAGTTGCCCGATATGCCAGAGGTCGGCCTCGACGATGGTCACCGGGCAGACGAAGCCGCCGAGACTTGGCCCATCGGGGCCGAGAATCACCGGCATGTCGCCGGTGAAATCGATGGCGCCGACCGCATAGGGATTGTCGTGAATGTTCGACGGATGCAGCCCCGCCTCGCCGCCGTCTTCGCGTGCCCATTCCGGCTTCGGCCCGATCAGGCGCACACCGGTACGGCTCGAGTTGAAGTGAACTTCCCAGTCGGTGTCGAGGAAGCGTTCGATGTAGCGGGAGCTGAAGTACTCGGGCGCGCCATGCGGACCATAGATCACACGGATGTGCCGCACGTCGTCGAGCTTCGGCACGGCATTCAGCGCCTTTCCCGCTTGCGGATTTTCGAGCGCATGGAGGTGAAGCACGTCGCCCGCGCGTAGTGCGCGCCCGCCATGCCCGCCGAACTGACCGAGCGTGAAGGTGCTACGGCTGCCCAGATACACACCGACGTCCAGGCCGCCGCGTACGCACAGATAAGCGCGTGCGCCGGCGCCGCGAATGGTGCCGAGCGACAACGTCGAACCGGCCGGGACAAAGAGGCTCGTATTCAACGGTTGCCTGACGTCGTCGAGCAGCACGGGAATGTCTGCCCCCGTGATGGCGACTACCGCGTCCGTATTGAAACGCAGCGTCGGGCCGCTCATCGTGATTTCGAGCGCGGCGGCATCGGAGGCATTGCCAAGCAGGCGATTGCCCAGCCGCATGGCGCGGTCATCCATCGGCCCCGAAGGCGGAATGCCGACCGCCCAGTAGCCCAGACGGCCGGGGAAGTCCTGCACCGTCGTCTGCGTACCGCCGCTGACGACTTCGACCGTACTGGCCTGATACTTGAGTCCTTCGAGGCACCGCGTCCATGGTTCGCCCGATGCAAATGGCTCGTCGTCCAGGATCTGGCGCAGATAGTCGCGGTTCGTCTCCACGCCGTAAATGCGCGTGTTTTCGAGCGCGTCCTTGAGCGCGCTGCGCGCCTCGTCGCGAGTCGGCGACCAGGCGATCACCTTGGCGAGCATGGGGTCGAAGTACGGTGGCACTTCGCAGCCGGCTTCAATCCACGTGTCGATGCGTAGCGCGCGACCGTCGGCTTGCGGGAACGCAACGTCGGTCAACAGGCCGGGGCTCGGCTTGAAGTCGCGACCGGGGTCTTCTGCGTAGAGCCGCGCCTGAATCGCATGGCCGCGCGGCGTCAGGTTCGCTGCGAGTTCCTGCAACGGCTCGAGCGTGCCCGCCGCCAGTTCGATCATCCAGCGCACGAGGTCGACGCCCCACACCTGCTCGGTTACGCCGTGCTCCACCTGCAGGCGCGTGTTGACTTCGAGGAAGTAGAACTGCTCCGCCGCGCTGTCGTACACGAACTCGACGGTGCCGGCGGAACGATAGTCCACCGCCTTCGCCAGCCTCACGGCAGCCGCACAGAGTGCCTCGGAAATCCCTTCCGGCAGGCACGGCGCGGGCGTTTCCTCGAGCACTTTCTGGTTGCGCCGCTGCACCGAGCAGTCGCGCACGCCGAGTGCGATCGCATCGCCCTTACCGTCGCCGAAGACCTGCACTTCCAGGTGTCGCGCCCGCTCGATGTACTTTTCGAGGAAAACGCCGGAGTCGCTGAAATTGTTTTCACCGAGTCGTTTCACGGCATCGAAATGCGCACTGAGTTCGGCCGCGTTCCAGCACACACGCATGCCGATACCGCCGCCGCCAGCCGTGCTCTTCAACATCACCGGATAGCCGATGACTTCCGCCGCTTCCAGCCCCGCCATCAGGTCAGCGAGCAAGCCGGTCCCCCTGAGCATCGGCACGCCTTCCTTCTCCGCGATTTCGCGCGCCGTGTGCTTCAGGCCGAAGGCGCGCAGCTGCGCGGGCGTGGGCCCGATGAACGCAATCCCTGCCGCTTCGCAAGCCTCGCCGAAGGCGGCGTTCTCGGAGAGGAACCCGTACCCGGGATGAATCGCCTGCACGCCCTCGCGGCGAGCGATCTCGAGGATTTTTTCCGTGTCGAGATAGGTCAGCGCCGCGGCGCCATCGCCCAGGCAATGCGCGATGGGCGCCTCGTTCACATGACGGCTCGCTCTATCCGCCTCGGCAAAAACGGACACTCCGGTGACATCGAGTTCGCGCAGCGTTCTCAGAATCCGGCACGCGATAGCGCCACGATTGGCGATAAGAATCTTCTCGAACATGGAAGGAAACTTGATTCAGAGGCGGGCCGTCCCGCCGTGGGAGAGGCGAGCCGCGGTCGTCCACGGCCGTATTCGCGTCAGCGATCTGCCTGGGTCATTGCTTCGCGCGTGAGCGTGAAATGACGTCCCGAGCGCACGAGCATGAGAAACCAGCACCAGCTACGGATACGCTTCAGTCCCATATCAGCAACTCCGCTGGCGTCGGGTTGTAGGCGTTGCACGGATTGTTCAGCTGGGGGCAGTTGGAAATCAGCACGATGACGTCCATCTCGGCGCGCAGTTCGACGTACTTCCCCGGTGCGGAAATGCCGTCTTCGAAGGTGAGCCCCCCTTCCGCCGTCACGGGCACGTTCATGAAGAAGTTGATGTTCGCGCCGATGTCCTGCTTCGAGAGGCGGCCGTCATGTGCGCAAGCGCGCAGGAAGTTGTCGCGGCAGCTGTGCATATAGCGCTTTCCCAGCGCATAGCGCACGGTGTTGCTCTCCTGTGCGCAGGCGCCGCCGAGCGTATCGTGGCGTCCACAGGTATCGGCAACGACGGTCAGCATGGGATTGCCGAGATTCGAGTACAACACCGAGCCCGCCGTCAGGTAGAGCCGCTTCTGCCGACGCAGCGTGCGTTGTGGGTCGAAACGCTCGCGCGGGTCGGCGAGACTGTAGAACAGCGTATCGACCGCCTGGTTGCCTTCCAGATCGACGATGCGCAGTGTCTGGCCCGCCTTCACTTCGTGAAGCCAGGGCTCACCCGCCGCCACCGTCTCGCGGTAGACCGCGCTCTCGGGCTGTTTGTCGCTGACGACAAGCGTGCTCATCATGAAGTGGCCTCCGCTCAAAGAAAGAATCGCTCTGTGTTGATAAAGCCGCGCACGTTTTCCTCGCATGCGGTACGGCACACTTCAGCCACGCCGGGCAGTGCCTCGCTCAATTCGAATTTCACCGCTTTGGGCGCATATTCAGGGTTCGGGTCGAGCGGGTGCTGAATCGCGGTGAGCACGACAAGCGTGTTCATTGGCGCATACAGTTCGACGTAGTCGCCGGGCTTCGAGTTGTGGCTCACGAAATTCAGCTCTCCTTCGCTCGTGACATCGACGCGGCTGAAAAGGTTGAGTGTCATCAGCAGGTCTGAGATCTCGAGGCCCCACTTGCCCATCTCGACGAGCAAGTTGTCCGTGCCGTTCCGGTAGAACGCGTTGCGCAGTTCCTGATAGCGGCCGGCGCCATACCGCGCCGTGACCTCTTCGGCGTTCGAGACGCCGCCGATGCTGTCGTGCCACCCGCACGTGTCGTCGACGATGGCGGCGAGAACACGCCCCATATCGGAGTACAGGCAGTGACCCGTCGTGAGCTTTGCGGTGTGCTGGCACTTCAGCGAATCCGGGAGGTTCAGCCGCTCGCTCTTCTCCGATGCATTGACCATCATGACGCTGACGTTGGCGCCGCCGTGCAGGTCGGTCACGCGCAACGATTGCCCGCGCTTCACGATGAGCGAGGTATGGCCGCCGCCCGGTACGGTTTCTTCAAGCAATAACTTCATGTTCGAATTCCCTTCATGAAACCACTTCGATGCTGGACGCGCCTTGAACCGCCGCGCGCGCCAGATGCACCGCGGACACCGATTCGCGGCTGCGGTCGAGTGGAATGTTGTAGGTGATGCGGGCTCCATAGGCGCCCGGCGCGTGGGGGTCCACGCGTACCTTGTCGAAAACCAGCACACGGCTTCCCAACGTGAAGCCTTCCTTCAGGTCATGCGTCACCATGAAAATGGTCAGCTTCGCTTCGCGCCACAGGTCCGAGAGCAGCGCGTGCATGTCCTTGCGGATACCGGGATCGAGTGCGCCGAACGGCTCGTCGAGCAGCAGGACGCGCGGCTTCATCATCAAGGCCTGCGCAATGGCGAGGCGTTGTTGCATGCCACCGGAGAGTTGCTGCGGGTATTTGTTCAAGGCCGCACCGAGTCCCACCCGCTCGAGCATGGCGGCGGCCTCGTCTCGCGCGGCGCGCCGCTGCGCCCCGAAGAGTCTGCCCGTGAGCTTCGCTTTCGGAAGCTCCAGTCCCAGCATCACGTTGCGCAATACGCTCAGGTGCTCGAACACCGAGTAGCGTTGAAACACCACGCCACGATGGGCATCCGGTTCGCCGGGCAGCGGTTGACCGTCGAGCAGGATCTCGCCGCGCGTCACTTGCTCCTGACCCAGCAGCAGGCGCAGAAATGTCGATTTTCCGCAGCCGGAAGCGCCGACCATGGAACAGAACTCGCCCTCCCGGATCGTCAGATTCAATCGCTCCAGAACCACCTGGCTGCCGTACTCTTTCCATACATTGCGGACTTCGATCATCGCCCACCTCCGCCGTACCAGGGGAACGACCACTGCGTGATGCGGCGAAGCAGTTCATCGGTGAGCCACGCGAGCAGCGTGATCCAGGCGACGTACGGCAGAATCAGATCCATGGAGAGGTAGCGGCGCACGAGGAAGATGCGGTAGCCCAGACCATCCGTCGAGGCGATCGCTTCAGCGGCGATGAGAAACAGCCATGCAGCACCGAGCGAGAGCCGCATCGCCACCAGCAGACGCGGCAGGAGTTGGGGCAACACCAGACGCAGAATCACCGTCCAGCTCGTAGCCCCCAGGGTCTGCGCCTTGACCCACAGCTCGGCGGGAATCTCGCGGGCGCGGGCATGCAGGTCCCGAATGATCATGGGAGTAATGCCGAAAACGATGAGCACGACCTTGGATAGCTCATCGAGCCCGAAGACGATGAACAGAATCGGCAGCACCGCCAGCGGCGGCACCATCGAGACGACGGTGATGAATGGCGAGAGCGTTGCGCTGACGAGCGGAAACGAGCCGGTCGCGATGGCGGCCACCAGTGCGATCACGGCGCTCACGACGAGGCCGATACCCAGCCGTCGCAAGCTCGACAGGGTGTCGTCCCACAACAGATATTCACCCGTGCGCTTGTCTTCGGTGAATGCGACCGACTTCACGGCATCGCTCATTTGCGCCGCGCTGGGGAGCAGCTTGTCATCGGGATTGAGCTTGAGCCGCGCCGCAGATCCCGTGAAATACACGGCAAACAGCACGACGAACGGCAGCAGGAGCAGCATCATGCTGCCGATCCGGCTCGGATGTCGATTGATGAGTCGCATGGTGACCGCCTGGTTGTGGCTTCGAAATCAGTCTCAGAGCTTGCCCGCGGCCGCCATCTCGACATAGCTCGGGTCGAAACGCAGCTTGACGTTGTTCTTGTCGCCGACGATCACGTTCTTGTCGAATGCCATGCCCACGGAATCCGCACTTTTGGCATCCTGGCCGAGCAGACCGTGGTCGAAGGAGAACTTCGCGACGCGCGTCATGATCTTCGGCATGTCCGGGCTCGTGACGAAAGCGACGGCCGCCTGAGGCGTGTAGAAGAGCGCGGTGGTCGACAGCTGCCCCTTGAAGTTCGCCAGGTCGGTACCAGAGGCCTTCGCCATCGACGTCAGCGCGCTGGTGCTCGCCGCCGAATTGCTGTGCATCAGCGCGACCATCTCGAACCATGCGCCCGTCAGTGCCTTGCCGAGTGCCGGGTTCTCCTGCAGCGTCTTCGTGTTGACGACCATCATGTCCATGATTTCGCCGGGAATCTTGCTCGAATCGAAGACTTCGGTGACGTTCGGCTGCGCTTTCAGATCGGCGAGCATCGGGTTCCATGTCACCGCGTTGTGAACAGTCGGGGTCGCGAATGCGCCGGAGATATCGGCGTCGGAGGTGTTCACGACCTTGAGATCGCGCTCGCTCATATGGGCGCTTTCCAAAGCGCGTGCGAGCAGGTAGTGGGAGACCGAGAACTGCACGAGGTTGACCTGCTGGCCCTTCAGGTCGGCGATCTGCTTGCCTTTGCCCTTCATGAGCACGCCGTCGTTGCCGTTCGAGTAGTCGCTCACGATCAGGGCCGTCGAATCGACGCCACCCGAGGCCGGGATGGTGAGCGCATCCATGTTGGTCATCGCGCAGCCGTCGAACTTGCCGGCCGTGTACTGATTGATCGATTCAACGTAGTCGTTCAGCTGGACGACATCGATCTTGATGCCGTACTTCGTGGCCCACTTCGAGATGATGCCCTGGGTTTTTGCCTGCCCCCACGGCATCCAGCCGGCGTAGATGGTCCAGCAAACCTTGAAGTCGCTGCGGCCCGCGGCGAACGCGGCACTTGAAGCGAAGGTGGCGAGGGAGACGGCGGCGATGCCAAGACAGCGAACGAGCTTGCGCATGAGGTTGACCTCGAAGGGGACGGTTAGCAACGGCAGGGAGCAGCGCGAACATCGCGTTCTCTCCCGGGCTTTTATCCCGCCGTGTAACCTCGCCTGAGGTCGCCAGCTCTCGGACCAGCGCCTGCGAGAAGCAGGCCGGAACCCTAGCTGTCCATTTCCAGATTGTCTGAACCGGATGCTGCACCGGCTCCTTGCCCACTCCTTAAAGCGAGAAGTGTGCCAATGAACCAAGGCACGACTTCGTGGCGTGGAAGGCGTTTCTCCGCCCTGCGCCGGTAACAAGATGCACTAATAAGAGTCGCGGCGCACCCGTTTCGGGCACTGCGATGGGCTGGCGCCTCCACTGCAATGAATCGCAGGCGATGCCGTAACCTCTGATCCAGGTCAAACGAACTGCGGCCGAGTGCGGTCCAATCAGCATCAGGCGCGCATGGCGTGCACGAGGCGAGGAGACCATGATGAAGTTGACGTTTCTGGGCGCAGCGCAAACCGTCACGGGATCGCGATACCTGCTGGAGGCGGCGGGCAAGCGGGTGCTGATCGACTGTGGACTGTTCCAGGGCACCAAAAACCTCCGCTTGCGCAACTGGGATCCGTTGCCCTTCCCCGCCGACTCGCTCGACGCCGTGATCCTCACGCACGCCCACCTCGATCACTGCGGCTACTTGCCGGTCCTCGCGCGCAACGGTTATCGCGGACCCGTCTTCTGCACGCCTGGCACCGCGGGCCTGTGCGAAGTCATGCTGCGCGACAGCGCAAGGCTCCAGGAGGAAGACGCCGCGTTCGCGAATCGCCACGGTTATTCGAAGCACCACCCGGCCTTGCCGCTCTATACGCTGCAAGACGCCGAACAGGCATTGCGGCTCATTGGGCCGCGCGAAGTCGACACGTCCGTCGCGCTGGCGCCGCAGTTGAGCTTCCGGCTGCTTCCCGCCGGTCATATCCTCGGCGCGGCGAGCGTCGTGCTCTGTTGCGGGCACACGATCGTCGCGTTCTCCGGAGACCTCGGTCGTCCCGACGACCCGATCGTGCGCGCACCCTCACCGCCGGCACACGCCGATTACCTGGTGGTCGAATCGACCTACGGCGACCGGCTCCACGATGCCGGCAATCCCGAGGACGAACTCGCCGACGTCTTCGCACGCACCTTCGCGCGCGGCGGCGTCGTGGTGATGCCGTGCTTCGCAGTGGGGCGCGCGCAGGAAGTCCTTTATTACATCGCGAGGCTCAAGGAGACGGGACGCATGCCCAACGTTCCCGTCTATCTCGACAGCCCGATGGCGATCAGCGTGACCGACCTGTATCGCCACCACATGCGCGAGCATCGATTGACGGTCTCGCAACTGCATGCCATCGATCACGCGGCATTCATGACGCGAACTGTCGACGAATCGAAGGCCATCGCTTCGCGCCACGGTCCGATGATCATCATCGCAGGCAGCGGCATGGCGACTGGCGGGCGCGTGCTGCACCACCTGAACCTCTATGCGCCCGACCCGCGCAACACGATCGCACTGGTCGGCTACCAGGCGCCCGGCACGCGCGGCGCAGCGCTCGAAGCCCACGCGCCCACCATCAAGTTGCATGGCGACTACGTGCGCGTGCGCGCCGAAGTTGCCTCGATCTCCTCGCTCTCGGCACACGCCGATTACCGGGAAACGCTGCGCTGGCTCGCCGGCATGACGTGCCCGCCCCTGCGCACGTTCGTCACCCATGGCGAGCCCGCCGCTGCCGATGCGTTGCGCCGGCGTATCGCCGAAACGCTGCACTGGGAGTGCTGCGTGCCCGAATTCGGCGAGTCGGTCGAACTGGCGGAGGACACCGTGCGCGTGTGCGCGCCGCGCGAACCGGAAACGCCGGCCTGAGCGGTCGTGACGCATCTGTTTCGGCGACACCCGGCGTGCCCGATTATTTCGTTACGCCTTCCTGTGTCACTCATACAATGGCGGCAGGCCCCCGTGCGACGGCAGACACCGGGTCTCCCTGCATCGAAGTCGATACTTCATACGCAAATGGCTCATGCACCGGTTCCGCGCAAGCGATTCGCCCCGGACAGTCCCCATGGGCACGGGCGCTAACCCTCTGGCAAGCGTCGCCCGAGGCGCGGCGACCCTCCTTGTCGCGGGCACCGCGGCTGCCGCCGCATGCGCGCTCCTGGTTCCTCGCCTCATCCGCCCGAACGCAACGCCTTCGAAAGCAGGCAGTGCGCCGGCGCTCGACGATGCGCGCATGATGGCAATCATCCGTTCGTCGATGGAGGCGATCATTACCGTCGACGAAGCACAGCGGGTCGTCATCTTCAATCCCGCTGCCGAGTTCGCATTCGGCCTGGCGTCTGCCGAGGCGATCGGCTCCCCTTTGTCTCGCTTCATTCCCGAGCGATTCCGCGAGGCGCACGCGCAGCACGTGAACCGGTTCGGCGCGACCGGCGTGACCGAACGGCAGATGGGCCAGCAGCAGCGCGTCCTCTACGGACTGCGTGCCAACGGCGAGGAATTTCCGATCGAGGCGTCCATCTCCCAGGTCCGCGATCCGTCCGGCAAACTCTATACGGTCATGCTCCGCGACATCACGGAGCGCCTGCGCGCCGAAAATGCGCTCAAGCGATCGCGCGAGGAACTGCGCGAACTGTCGGCCAATTTGCAGAACGTCCGTGAGGCCGAAAAGACGCGTATTGCGCGGGAGCTCCACGACGACCTTGGCCAGCAACTCACTGCGCTCAAGCTCGATCTTGCCGCACTCGCGCATGGACTCGGCGATGACGCCACGCCGGAGACCGCCTCACGCCTGACCGGCATGAGCAAGCTGATCGACTCGACCGTCGCGGCCGTGCGACGCATCGCAGCCGACCTGCGGCCCGTCATGCTCGACGACCTCGGCCTCGTGCCGGCCATCGAATGGCTCGCGAACGATTTCACGAGCCGCTACGGTATCGCAGTCGAGCGGCACGTCGAAACCGGCGGCACGGAATTTTCAGGTGCGGCTGCCTCGACGCTGTTTCGTATCGTTCAGGAAGCCCTGACCAACGTCGCCCGACACGCCGAAGCCACTCGCGTCGTGCTCACCCTGACGGTAGACGGACGACGCTGCGTCCTGCGCATCGCAGACGACGGCCTCGGCGCGCGCAGCGATGCTGCTGACACACAACGCCGCGGCCCGCGGGACAAAACGTTTGGTCTACTTGGTATCCGCGAACGCGCGCATATGTTCAACGGCACCGTTTCGATCGACACGGCGCCTCGCGAGGGCTTCGCCATGACCGTCACGTTTGCGGTCGATGCCCTCCAGTCCGAAGAGGCCGGCTCATGATCAAGGTGATCCTCGCCGACGATCACACGCTCGTGCGGGAGGGCTTGCGGCGCATTCTCGAAAGCGCGCGCGAGTTCGAGGTCGTAGGCGAAGGCCGCGATGGTCCGTCGACACTCTCATTGGTGCGCGAACGCGACGCCCAGGTACTGGTACTGGATCTCTCGATGCCGGGGCGAAGCGGTGTGGATCTGATCAAGCAGATCAAGGAGGAGAAGCCCGCGCTGCGCATCCTCGTGCTGACCATGCATGGGGAGCAGCAATATGCCGTGCGCGCCTTCAAGGCCGGCGCTTCGGGCTATCTCACCAAGGAGAGCGCCAGCGCGGAACTGGTGAATGCCGTGACGAAGATTGCCGCCGGCGGCGTTTTCGTCAGCATGGCGATGGCCGAGCGCTTCGCCCAAAGTCTGCACGAACCCGCCGAAACCCTGCCGCACCAGCGGCTCTCGGATCGCGAGTTCGAAGTCTTCCGGCGAATTGCGGCCGGGCAGACCATCACGGAGATCGCCCAGACGCTTTGCGTGAGCGCCAAAACCGTGAGCACCTATAAAGTGCGCATTCTTGAAAAGATGCAGATGCCGCATGAGGCCGCGCTGGTCCGTTATGCCGTGCGTCACAAGCTTCTCGATGACCCGGACGAACCCTGAGCGCGTAGTTGCCGCGACCGTTCGTCACATGATTGTAGGAATCGCCCTACAACCCTTCCGTTCCGCGTACGCGAATTTCAACCACCGCCGATATTTTTTCGAGATCGCACCGCCAATACTGGCTACATGAACGCCAGTGCGAATCGCCGGCGCCTGTGAAACAGCGCGCCCGCTCCGCGCGCTGAACCGGAGACGATCATGTACGCTGCACCCACCTGCGACACTTCCCGGACCGTACCGCCCACGCCGCTGCCCGTGTGGCCTTTGCAGCGGAGCATGCGCGAGGCGGAACCCCGCAGTCCGGCCACGCGCTGCTCGACCTGTTCGCTGCGCGCAGTCTGCATGCCGCACGATCTCACCTCCAGCGAACTGCGGCAGCTCGACAGCATCGTCCACACCACGCGCCATGTCCGGCGCGGCGAAGCCCTGTTCCGTGCGTTCAGTCCGTTCCAGAGCCTCTACGCCGTGCGTACCGGCTCATTCAAGACGATCGTGATGCATCGTGAAGGCGCCGAACAGGTCACCGGCTTCCAGATACCGGGTGAATCGCTCGGACTCGACGGCGTGTGTTCCGGCACGCATACCTGCGAGGCCATCGCGCTCGAGGACAGCACGGTCTGCATCATTCCGTTCGGACAACTCGAAATGCTTTGCCGCGAGAGCCCGCGTATGCAGCGCCATCTGTACGCCCTGATGAGCGGGGAAATCGTGCGCGAATCGAGTCTGATGATGTTGCTCGGCACGATGACCGCCGAGCAACGCCTCGCCACGTTCCTGCTCGACCTGGCGGCGCGCTTTCGGGCTCGCGGCTACTCCGGCGTGCAGTTTCATCTGAAGATGAGCCGCGAAGAGATCGGCTGCTTTCTCGGCATCAAGCTCGAAACGGTGAGCCGGATGTTTTCGCGCTTTCAAAGGGAAGGTCTGGTCGAACCGAACGGCAAACAAATCCGCATCATCGACCCCGAGGGACTTGCGCGCATCTGACGTGAGACGTACGCGAACACCGCATTCGCGGAGGCAACCAATGCCACGCGCCCGCCTCGCCGAACGCATGGACTAGTTACCCGAACGCACACGACGCTGCCCGGCCGCATGGGCGATTGGGGCCGACCTCAGTTCGCGCTCCGCGGCATCGAACGCCGCACGCATGGCGGCTATCGGATCTTCGTTCTCGCAATGAGCGATCGGCTTGAACTCGCACGAGACCGACAGGAGTTCGAGCCGGACGTCGTATGCGGGCGCGCTGCCACTGGCGCCCAACTGCTCGACCGCGAGATGGCAGCCCGACAGCATGCCGCTGAACCGGTCGAGGCGCAGCAACTGCACGCCGGCTTCTGCATCGAGCGCAGACGAACCCGCAAAACCCAGATAAACGATTTGCATCCCGAGTCCCATCGTCAGGCCTCCGTGTCGCCTTTGCCGGATCCGCTCGCGGGTCGCTTGCCAGCGGGACTAGACATCGAATGCGTGACGGCACTTGAGATCTACCCACACCACGCCCTCACGCAAGCCCTCCAGCACCGCCGCAACCTCGCTCTCGAAGATGCGATGATGGGGAAACGCGTGGTTGAAATGCCGATCTGGCGAACCGTGCGCAACGTTGATCAGGCAACAGAAGCCGCCCTGCTCAGCGGGTGAAGTTTCTGCCTCGACGCGCCACACGCCCGAGTCGACAGTGCCTTTCAATGTCATGATTTCACTCTCCGTTTTGCGGGTGAAACGGGCGCCCCGCGAATCCAGGGCGCAGCGTCACTGGCTCCACGCCCCTCCTGCTTCGCCTTCACGCACTTATTCGATCTGCAGCCGCTTTTGCTCCGCGGCCGCCTTTTTCGGCAGCGTGAGCGAAAGCACGCCGTCCTGGTACTGCGCGCTGGCCGCACTCTCGTCGATATCGCTCGCCAGCGAGAACGTGCGCCCGAACGCGCCGCTGTAGCGCTCGCGGCGAATCACGCGCTCCCCGTCCTTCTGCTCGGTACTACGCTCGATCTTTGCGTGAATGGACACGACGTTGCCGTCGATCTTCACATCGATGTCCTTCTTTTCCACGCCCGGCATCTCCGCCTTGACCATGTAGGCACTGCCGCTCTCGGTCACGTCGATCTTCATCGCCGGGACTCCGCCTTCGTCGGCCGCGAGCATGCCTCGCAGCGGCCGGAACATCCCCTGGAACAAGTCGGACACCGGCTCCATCGCAAACGGGTCATAACGCGTCAGATTGCTCATTGCCTTGCCTCCTTTCAGCCGTTGGTGTGCGCCACGCCATGCGGCACGTACCGTTTTCAATCTAGCCAGGCAGGGCGTTTTCCGATTGATCTGCCTCAATGACTCCTTTTTCCGGAATCCATGCGCGCCGTCCACGCATACAAAAAATAGCTGATTCAGATCAAACTTCTGGCGCCCCTCGTCTTTAGACTGGCATCACGTTGTGAGCGTCGAAACGCAGGTCAACCCTTCGCTGGAGATCGCAATGAGCTACAAGACCATCATGGTTCACATGGACACGAGCGCCTGCGCCAATGCGCGGCTCGCGCTCGCACTGAGGCTGGCCCGCAAGTTCGGCGCACATCTGGAAGGACTGTTCGCGCGGTTCGAACCCAACCCGCGCGAGTTCCACGTGATGGGTGGCACAGCCGAGTATTACGAGACGCATCGCACGCTACGCATGGAGCAGCGCGGCGCGATTGAACGGCTCTTCCGCGCAGAAGTGTCTCGTGCGCAGATCGACGGCGCCTGGGTTGTGCCGGATGGCGATCCAGTGTCTGCAATCATGCAACGCAGCCGCACCGCGGATCTCGCGATTCTCGGACAAGCCAATCCGGACGATCCGGAGTCCTGGCTTGCGGACGGATTCCCGGAGAGTGTTCTGCTGGGAGCGGGAGGCCCGGTGCTGCTGGTGCCCTATACCGGCCGATTCGAGTCGTTCGGCGATCGCGTGCTGATTGGCTGGAACGCGAGCCGCGAAGCCGCCCGCGCGGTTCACGACGCGCTGCCGTTCATCCTGCGGGCGGCGCACGTGAGGATCCTGACGCCCGAGCAGTCGCACGCATCGTGCGAAGAGCTCGCCGCCATGCTTGCGCGCCACGGCGCCAAGTCAGTAGACATCGCCATGCTTGACCATCACGCGGCTGAGTCCACGGGCGATACGCTGCTGAACCATGCGGCCGACGGCGCGTACGACCTGCTCGTCATGGGAGCGTATGGCCATGCGCGATTCCAGGAGCTGGTTCTGGGCGGCGCCACGCGATCCATACTCTCCACGATGACGCTGCCGGTACTGATGTCTCATTGACCGGCTGCCCGCAGCGCGACGACCCAGCGAGGCCCCGCAAGATCCCCGGCGCAAGAGAAAGGCACCGGGGACAAGACGCCCTTACATCGGCGTGAACACGACCGGATACCCGAGGTGGTCTTCGACTCCCTTGACGCCGGTGACACGCTCCGCGGAGACGAGTATCGCCTTGCGCTCCTCTTCCGAGCTCACCGTGCCCCAGAGATGGACCACCCCCTCCGTGACGACGACGTTCTCTGCAGCCATCGCCCAGCGGCGCCCGTCCAGTGCACGCAGCACGTCGCGCTGGATCGCCTCATCCGAAGCGACTGCCGCCGGATCGGGCTGCGTCGCGCTCGCCAACGCGCGTATCAGGTTGGCACGGCTCACGATGCCCACGAGCCTGCCCTGCTCCAGCACGGGCACGCGCTTGATGTGGTGGCGCTCCAGCAGGTCGGCGATCTCGCCCAGTTCCGCTTCCGGCGAGACGTAGATGACATTGCTCGTCATGATGTCGCCGACCTTCACGGCATTCTCCTTCAGGTACTCGCTTGCGAGCCTGCGAGTCGAGTGGAGCCATTCACCCAGCCAGCTGCGCTGCGGCTTGCCTGTCCCTGTTTCCACGCGATGCAGCAGATCGCCCTCGCTGAGAATGCCGACGACGGCGCCGGTGTCGTCGACGACCGGGACGCCGCTCACGTGATGCTCGGTGAGCAATGTCGCGGCCTCGAAGACCGACGCGTCAGGGCGCAGGCTGACGACGTCCGTGGTCATGATGTCCGAAGCTTGCATGAGTTCCTCCGTTAGCGGCTAAGACCGCACTGGAACCCAATTTAGAGATCGGTTGCGCACGCGCATTGATTTAAATCAATGAATCTGACGCCGGCCGATATGACCTTTCGTCGCCCGGTATGACGTGCTGCTTTTGCGACTGGCGTGGCTCCCGGCCTTCAACGCGGCCACAGCGAACCTATGGCTTCAGCACGGCCTTGACGATGCCGCCGACGGCTTCTTTGGCGCTGGCCGCCGCGTTCTCGTCGTATCCGATGGTTGTCCCGCGCTCGATGCACGAATCGCCATAACTAAACGGTTGCTTCGTTGTGGCGTCGACGAGCAGTCCGTTTTCGACCTCGACCGTCCGGCAGTTTCGTGTGGTCTGCGCCTGCGCTAGCTGCTGAGGCTGCCTGAGCGCTCGCGCGTCGAAGAAGTGACTGGCGCCGGCATACTCGGTCAGCTGGACGTCATGCAGTTTCGTTTTCAGACGCTCCACATAGGCACGGCATGGAGCGACAGGATTGTAGTTGTCCGCAGTCCCCTGGAAAATACGCACAGGTTTGCCAACGACATCCTCGTCTTCGAGATAGGTGGAAGTACAGTCGGGATAGAACGCGACGAACGCCGCGAACTGGGTGCCGGGTTGGGCGTGCATCTTCTGGAACCGGCTCAGGCTCGCGTAAAGCGCGTTTTGCCCGCCTCGCGAGAATCCCATGAGCATGATCCGGTTCGGGTCGATTCTCGGGTGCTTCGACAGCGTCGCAATCGCGCGATAGGCGTCCTCGGTCTGTGCCAGGCGGCCGAGTTGCGCTTGATCGTTGATCGTGTTGACGATACCTCGGCCGGAGAAACTGTCGATCACAAACGTCGCGACACCGAGCGAAAGAAAGTACTCCTCCCAGTCGGTGATGCTGCCGCCGATCCCGCCCGACGCATGCAGCAGAATGACGAGCGGAAGCCGGTCAGTACCGCTTCGCGGAAGCCGAAGTTCGCCAGCCACCGTAACAGGTTTGCCATCCTCGCGCCCGCTCAGGAATTCCTGGTCGGTGAGCGTCACGGACGAAATCGGGATGACCTCCATGCGCGTCACCTGCGCGCGTGAGGCGTTCGCGAGGCAGCTGCACATGCAGATCAATGCGATGCGGACGAGCAGATTTTTGCTTGTTCTCGACATGACGCGCCTCTTCTTCGGTACTGGTTCGCGTGACTGACTTACGAAGTCCAGTATAGGCAGACGTAGTGCGAGAGCGGGAGATCAGTCAGGCAACGGCGGCAACGCTTCGAAGCGTGGGTCACGCCTGGCCTGCCAGCCTGCGATGGCTGCGGACAGGTCCGCGGTATCGAATATGGCGCTCTGAAGCAGCGCCATGTGTTGCAGCGACTCCGCGGTTGCGTGGTCGCGGGCGAAGTTCAGCGCCGTCTTGCTCCCTGCCACGGCCAGCGGCGATTTCGATGCGATGCTGCGCGCCAACTCCATCGCATGGTGCTGGAGCGCATCGGCGTCGGGCAGCACGGCATTGACGAGCCCCACGGCGAGCGCCCGTTCGGCGCTCAAACGCTCGCTGGTGTACGCCATCTGGCGCGCGACGCCCGCAGGAATGAGTTTGGGCAGGCGTTGCAGCACGCCCAGATCGGCCACCATGCCGATCTGCGTTTCCTGCAGGCAGAAGAAGGCGTCCGCCGTGCAGACGCGAATGTCGCAAGCAGCGGCAAGGTCGAGGCCGCCTCCGATGCACCCGCCCTGCACGGCGCAGATGACAGGGAAACGTGCCTTGTCGAGCACGTCGAAGCAATCCATCAGACCTGCCAGGGCGCGCTGAAAACCGAGGCGCTTGCGCGGACTGCGGGTGTCGAAGTCGTTCGCGATGTTGGCGAACACCTCGAAATCCATGCCGGCCGAAAAGTGCTTGCCCGTCGAACTGATGACCAGCACGCGAACCTCGCCACTCGCATCGAGCGCCTGCACGATTTCGCGCAGGCCCGCATAAAACGCAAGGTCCATCACATTGAGCCGGTCGGGACGGTTCAATTGAAGATGCGCGATGCCGGCTTCGGTACTGAGGCGAAAGTATTTGTCGTTCATGGATTGCTCGCGGCCTTATATGCGGGGAGAACATGAGCCAGACGTGCGCCCATCTCGGCGCCCAATACCTGCAATGCATTGAACGGCCGGATCATCACTTCGAATTCGACGATGCGACCCGTCTCGTCGAAGCGGATCATGTCGATGCCTTTGAGCTGCTTGTCCTGCACGGTCGCGCTGAATTCGAGCACGACGCTCAGGCCGTCGGCGCTGCCGAACTGCCGATGATAGGTAAAGTCCCCGAAAATGGTGATCACCGTACGCAGCGCCATCAGCAAGGCGGGCGCGGGACCGTAGGGCTTGAACGCCATCGGCGAGCGAAAAACGGCCTCTGGATGCACGATGGACTCCAGCCGGCTGAGATCCTTGCTGGCCACGAGCTCATGCCAGATCGCGAGGGAGCGCGCGACAGCGGTAGGCAGGTTGAGCATGGCGTCGGTCATATGAGGTCCGTTTTCAGGTCGAGAGAAAACGCAGCGCGCTCATAACGCGGCTGCGAGCGTAGTGCCCTCGTGGATGGCCCGCTTGGCGTCGAGTTCGACCGCCTCGGCGGCACCGCCGATCACGTGCACCTTGCGGCCGGCGGCCAGCAACTGGTCGGCCAGTTCGCGCAGCGGCTCCTGTCCTGCGCAGACCACGACGTTGTCGACGGCGAGGGTTTGCGGCACACCGTCGATGCTCACGTGCAGCCCATCGTCGTCGACGCGCTGGTATTCCACCGAGGACGACATGCCGACACCGCGCGCCTTCAAGGCCGTTCGGTGAATCCACCCCGTCGTCTTGCCGAGGCTTTCGCCAACCTTCGAGCGCCTGCGTTGCAGCAGATGCACGCTGCGTGCCGCCGGACCCACCACCGCGCGACGCAATCCGCCGCGTTCGGCGTAGTTCGTATCGACGCCCCATTCGGCGAAGAATTTTTGCGGATCGAGGCTCGCGGACTCGCCTTCATGCACGAGGTACTCGGCCACGTCGAAGCCGATGCCGCCAGCCCCCACGATGGCGACGTCCGAGCCCACCGGCTTGCCGTCGCGCAGCACGTCCAGATAGCCGAGCACCTTGGCATGGTCGGCGCCTTCGATGCGCAGCTCGCGCGGCAGGACGCCGGTCGCCACGACCACCTCATCGAAGCCCTCCTGCATCAGCGCTTCGGCACTCGCGCGCGTGCCGAGGCGAAGCTCGACGCCCGTCAATTCGATCTGGCGGCGGAAGTAGCGCAGCGTTTCATTGAACTCTTCCTTGCCCGGTACCTTTTTGGCGATATTGAACTGCCCGCCGATCTCGGTGCTGGACTCGAAGAGCGTAACGGCATGCCCGCGGCTGGCCGCCGTCACCGCGCAGGCGAGACCGGCCGGCCCTGCGCCCACGATCGCCACGCGCTTTGGCTGCGCGGCAGGCCGGATGACGATTTCCGTCTCGTGACAGGCGCGCGGATTGACGAGGCAGGACGTGACCTTGCCGGCGAACGTATGGTCGAGACAAGCCTGATTGCAGCCGATGCAAGTATTGATCTCGTCAGCGCGACCCTCGCGAGCCTTGCGTACGAATTCGGCATCGGCGAGGAATGGACGCGCCATCGACACCATGTCGCACGCGCCGCCAGCGAGCAGCTGCTCGGCGAGCTCGGGCGTGTTGATGCGATTGGTGGCGACGAGCGGCACCGAGACCTTGCCCATCAGTTGCTGCGTGACCCAGGCCCAGGCGCCGCGCGGCACCTTGGTGGCGATGGTCGGGATACGCGCCTCGTGCCAGCCGATGCCCGTATTGATGATGGTGGCGCCCGCCTGCTCGATTGCCTGCGCGAGCTGGATGACTTCCTCGAGTGTCGAGCCGCCCTCGACCAGATCGAGCATCGAAAGCCGGTAGATGATGATGAAATCGCGGCCAACGCGCTCGCGCACGCGGCGCACGATCTCCACCGCGAAACGTATGCGGTTCTCGTAACTGCCGCCCCAGCGATCAGTGCGATGATTGGTACGCATCGCAATGAACTCGTTGATGAGGTAGCCCTCGGAGCCCATGATCTCCACGCCGTCGTAGCCGGCATGTTGCGCGAGGGCTGCGCAGCGGACGAAATCGTCGATGGTTTCTTCGACTTCGTCGTCACTCAGTTCGTGAGGTGTGAACGGATTGATGGGGGCTTGCAGCGCACTGGGCGCGACCAGCATCGGCTGATACGAGTAGCGGCCGAAATGCAGGATCTGCATCGCGATCTTGCCGCCTTCCGCGTGGACGGCGCGCGTAATCGTACGGTGCCGCCCGGCTTCCTCCTCCGTGGTCAACATCGCGCCGCCATGCATGGGGCGCGCCCGTTCGTTCGGCGCGATGCCGCCGGTCACGATCAACCCAACTTCGCCACGCGCGCGCTCCGCATAGAATGCGGCCATACGTTCGAAGCCATTCGGCACTTCCTCCAGACCGACGTGCATGGAGCCCATCAGCACGCGGTTCTTCAAGGTCGTGAAGCCCAGATCGAGTGGGCGCAGGAGGTGGGGATAGCGATTTGTCATGTTCATGCAACTGGTTGTATGACGGCGAAGTCGATAATGCAACCAGTTGCATAGAGAAATCAAGCGAATGCGCGGATTTCGAAAACCTCCTCTACAGCATCGCTTTGATCAGACGTGACTCCCGCACGCCTAGCGCGCCGCGATCCCCTGGGCTCCAGGCGGTACGCCGGTCACGGAACCCACCGGTTCGAGCGTGCCGTCGGGCATCACGCGAAATCCGGTTACGGCGCCGTTGCCCTCCCGCACATAGAGGAATTTGCTGCGACTGCTGAGCGCCATGTCGAGCGGCGCGCTGAGCGTACCCGCAGCGGGATTGAGCAGGCTTATCTTCCCGTCCGCGGCAATGCGCAGACTGCTGATCGTGCCGCTACCGGCATTGGCGGTATAGGCGAAGCGTCCGTCGCCAGTTGTGACGAGCCAGCAAGGAGCGGACTGGCCCAGCGGGATCGCCGCGCTGATCGAATCGAGATGTTTGCCGTCTTCGACTTCGTATGAGGAAACCGAACCGGACCCGGCCTCGGAGACGATGGCATAACCGCGTGTCGTGACGGAAAAGCCGAATGGCGTTACGCCGTTCGAGGCATGCGGGGTCGATGTCGAGGCGTAGCCGGTAAAGCCGACAGAATAGGTGTCAATGAGCTGCGTACCCTTTTCGGTCACGAGCAATTCGTTGCCTTCCGGTGCGAACCTGACTTGCGCCGGCTGGGCGGAGGTACCGCCAGCGAGTGACCGTTGCGAGCCGGGTAACGCGACGAGGCGCTTGCCGAACGCGTCGACAAAATAGCCGCTAATGTTCGGCGTGCCGCCGGCATTGAGCACATACGCGATCGCCCCCTTGACCGTCACGCTGACGGGCATCTGACCGCCCGACGGCTTTCTGTCGAGCAGCGTCAGCTTGCTGCCGTCGATTGCGAAAAGCGAAACGTCATTGCTGCCTGCATTCACGGCGAGCAGAAAGCCCGAGTCCAACGTCAGCGCGCCCTGCGAGCCTAGCGGATCGGCGCCCGTGCCCGTTCCTTTTCCGCCGGTTTGATAGGTAGCCGCGTAGGCCAGTGTTCCGTTCGTGGCTCGAGCATAGACGAGAACCGAGTTTCCGGAAGGCTGGTTCGACATGACGTAGACCGCCCCGGGCGGATCGACCTCGGAAGCGGTTTGCGCAAAGCTGCTTGAAGCGAATCCCAGCGCTGCGGCGAACGCGATGGTCCGCAAAGGAAACGATGAAGCGTACGTGACAAATGACATGACGAACTCCTTGCCTGGTAGACACGACTTCGTTAGGGGAACTGCCACTGCACTGCGCACTCCTTCTGCTCTCGTAGCGTCGCTTGCGAATATAGGAAGCACACCTCATTAATGACAACGGAGAGACCTGATGACGTCATCCCTGGCGGCTCAAGGCGCGCCGTTGGTCACTCGTGCCGCGCCGATGATCGCCCCATCCGGCGACTGGATCAGGATTGCCGCCTGTTCACCAGCCGGCGACGCCGGTTCGAGCTTCAATGGCGCGCCGGTCCATTCGCCGACGGCCTGTATCGAGCGAACGACATTGGACTCCCTGAGCGTGCGCCCCGTGTTTTCGCCTCGCCCGACCTCGGTCACGTGCGCGGTGTCATAGCCAACCAGCAAGACCCGACCGTGGCCGGTGCCGCGCCCCACCATGACTGATAACGTCCCGCCGCGGCGCACGCCACTCACCTCCACCCCTGCCTCGTCCGCTTTCTGCGCGATCGCGATCGCCGCCTCGGCTGCACGTCGATTCGAACCCACCAGTCCCTTCTGGCCGTCGATCACCATTTCCGGGGTGTAGGCGCTCTGACCAAAACGGGCGCTGTACTCGGCCTGGCGCTGTGTGGCGGCTTCCAGCGAATAAGGGTCGCGCCAGCCCAGGCCGTCCCAGTACGTCACGTGAAACGCGAGGGGAAGCACGTCCTGACGCTCACGCGATAGCTCAGACAGGTAGGCATCCGCGGGAGGACACGAGGAGCACCCTTCCGAGGTGAACAGCTCGACCACGACCGGCCTCGCTGACGCCACGACGGGCGCGACGAGAAAAAAGAACGCCAAAGCAACGAGCCGAACGGACATGATCGGTCTCCAGGACGACAGGACTGCCTCTTAATTCGTTCGGTTACGCATTCCGGTTACAGCCGGAAGGAATTTGTTTCGTCGGGCCTGGCCAACCTTACGGATTGACGCCGTCCGCAGCGCCGGGATCGAGAAAACGGGGAAGCGCTGCAATGGCAGGCTGTGGCAGCGGCACGCTGTAGAGAAAGCCCTGCGCAATCTCGCAACCATGCGCGTCGAGAAAGGCGGCCTGCTCCATGGTTTCGACGCCTTCGGCAACGACCCGCTGCCCGAGGCAACGGGCGATGGAAAGGATCGCCTTCACGAGTTCGGCATGGCGCCGGTCCGTCGTGACTCGCTGCACGAACGTACGATCGATCTTGAGCGTATCAATCGGGAATCGGGTCAAATAGCTGAGTGCGGAATAGCCGGTGCCGAAATCATCGATCGCAATCGACAGGCCCATGCTTTCAAATTCGAGGAGCGCGCTCAGAACCGAGTCGTCTTCTTCCAGCAGCAGACTTTCGGTAATCTCGAACTCCAGCCACTCCGGTCGACAGCCGGTTTCATCGAGCACATCCTTGACCGTCAGCGCGAGGTCGCGCGACTGAAACTGTCGTGCGGAAAGATTGATCGACACCCTGTGGCGCGCGGCACGCCCGGTATTCCATTCGACGGCCGAGCGACAAGCTTCGCGAAGCACCCACCGCCCAAGCTCGACGATCAGGCCGGTTTCCTCCGCGAGCGGCACGAACTGATCCGGGCGAATGAAGCCCTCTCCGGGGCGATTCCATCTCAACAAGGCTTCCGAACCGATGACTTCCGCGCCGCGCAGCGTCACCTGAGGCTGGTAATACAGCTCGAACTCGCCCAGATCGACTGCACGCCGCAGCTCCGACTCGAGCGAAAGACGCGCCGTGGCCTCGACGGTCAGGTCCTTCGTATAAAAGCGAAAGCCGCGACGCCCTGAGCGCTTCGCGAGGTACATCGCAGAGTCGGCGTATCTCAACAAGTCTTTCGCGTCGGTGCTGTCGAGCGGATGCAGCGCGATCCCGACGCTGCACGATATGAACACTTCTCTTCCGTCGAGCAGGAAAGGCTCGTCGAGCCGCCGGATGATTCTCGCGGAGATCTCCTCGAGGATGTCGCGATCGGCGATCCCGGGCAGCAGCACGGCGAACTCGTCCCCACCGAAGCGGGCAACCGTGTCTCCCATACGCACGCATGAAACCAACCGATGCGCGGCCTCGCGCAGCAGCTCGTCACCGACCGCATGACCCATCGTGTCGTTGACACCCTTGAAGCGGTCCATGTCGATCATCATGACGGCCGTATAGTGGCCGTGCTTGCTGTTCGAGATTGCCTGACGCAATTGCTCGTTGAACAGGACGCGATTCGGCAGCGCGGTCAACGCGTCGAAATACGCCATCCGATGGATCTTCCCTCTGGAAGCGTGCAGTTCCGAGATATCCCGCCCTACGGCAAGGACGGTTTCCACCTTGCCGTCCTCGCCCAGTTCCGCTGTCAAGCGGATCAGCTGGCATAGTTCCCGGTTCTCGTCAGGCCCCCAGACCAATTCGAATTCCCTGTCGCTTGCCGTTGCGAATACTTCCCTGAGTCGCTGCTCATAGAGGACGGACCCTGGCCCGCCCGGATATTCGGCCGGCGTCCTGCCCAGCAGCGCTTGTGCCCCTCCACTGGCCAGCGCGGCGAAGGTTGGATTGACGTAGAGGCGTCGGCAATCCCGTCCGTAACGGGCGACCGTATCGGGCGAGTTCTCGACGAGGGTTCGAAACTCGCGTTCCCGGCGGGCCAGTTTTTCCTCGAAACGGCGCCGTTCACTCATGTCGCGTGCCACGCCGAGGACGCCCGCCACCGTCTCCCCTGCGCCGAACACCGGCAGGCGTCGGGTTTCGAGCAAGGTCCGTTCACGGGTCGCCGGAGCGACCACCCAATCGTCGTTCACGCAAACATGCAGCGCATCGATTGCTGCCTTGTCGCGCTCCCGGAAGTAGTCCGCCAGCTCGGCATCGAAAATGTCGTAGTCGGTTTTCCCGAGAATTTCTGCTTTCGGCTTGCCGACAAATTGCTCGAAGCTGTAATTGCAAAGCAGAAAATTGCCAGCGGTGTCCTTCAGCCACACCAAATCGGGGATGGTATGGAGCACGGTCATCAACTGTGCGCGCGCGTCGGACAGTTGACGCGCCTTGTCTTCGAGGCGTCCGTTGAGTTGCAGGATCCTCTCGTATTGGGCCCGCTGCTCGGACTCCGCCTGCTTACGTTCGGTGATGTCCAGAATCGCACCGATCAAGCCGGCCTGGCGGCCGTCATCGTCGTGGAAAACCGCCTTGCTGAATTCCACGTCGCGCACCGCTTTCCTTGCGTTCTGGACCTTGAATTCGTAGCGCTGGATGCCGCCTTTCGCGAACAGCGCCTCGTCCATGGCGAAATAGGTTTGCGCCAGCTCGGGCGGACTCGTCTCAAAGACGGTCTTGCCGATGAAGCGCTCCTTGGGGACGCCAAGAAATTCTTCGAAAGCCCGATTGAGATGAAGGTACCGCCCTTCCCTGTCTTTCGAAAAGACCGGAATGGGCATGGTATCGAGCAACGATTCGAGAAATGACTCGCGTTCACGGAGCTTGGCCTCCGCACGTTTGCGCGCAGTGATGTTGAAATAGATCGCCAGCACCGCAGGAGCCGCGTCCGGTGTCGGATGGCTTACGAACTGCACGAGGTAGTGCTCACCCGGCGTTTGCGGCAGGCCGTCGAACGTCAGCTCCAGCTCGCGCGCAACGCCCGTGATCGCGACTTCGCGAATGGTATCGAGGTACTGCTGCAGTGTCTGGGGTGAAAACATCCGCGCTTCGGCATGCGTCGCGCAGGCGCTTTCGGATGCTGCCCTCAACATCGCCAATGCCGCGCTATTCAGGTAGCGCCGTTGGCCCTGCGCGTCGTAACGGACGACCGGCATAGGCAGGTTGCCGAGCGGCTCGCCGTACTCGCTTTCTGCGTCCATTCCAGGGTTTGTCATGCTGTCAAAGAGAATGTGTGCTCGTACAACGCCATCTACGCACGCGTTCCCGGAATCGGCAACTTCAACAACGCGCAACACGGCATGCCATCCATGCGCTAACGGCAGGATACGGGAATTCTGAAGAGCGTAAAAATGGGCGCCGATGGATTTCCGGCAAGCACATCGCGGGTATTGCGTGCGAATTCATTCAACGCTTGCGTGTGTTATCGATCACGCCTCACTCTGGCATCGCGCTCGACGACATCGATATGTTATATAGGCGCAGTGCCTACTCTCGCCGAACCTGCATGCCGCTCTTCGATCTGCGCACGGTCATCCTGATGTCTTCGGTCATGCCGGGACTCATGGCAATCGCGTTGTTCTCACTGGCCCGAAGCTTTCCTCAGAACATACGCGGGGTTCGTCATTGGGCATCGGGTGCGCTCGTGGTCAGCGTATCGGTTCTTCTCCTCGCGTTTCGAGGCAGCGTGCCGGACTGGCTTTCGATTCTGGTTGCGAACTGCGGCATCGTTTTTGGCGCGGGGCTGGGACTCATTGGCACCCAACTCCTCTATGGGTGCCAACCCAGCTGGCGCTTCGTCTCGCTGCTCGTCTTCGTCGCCGCGGCCGGCATGACCTGGCTGTGGCTGGTCCATCCATCGGTTGCGGGCCGCACGATCGTAATCACCGGGGTGCTCGCGGTACTCTACGGCACGCACGGCGTGGTGATGCTCCACCTTGGCCGACCCAGCCGCACGGCGCTTGCCGTTGGCGCACTGCTGCTTGCCGAATGCGCAGTGGCGGGCGCACGCAGCATCTCCGTTGCGCTTGCGACGAGGGGCCTGCCCGATCTCTTCCATCCGGAGTGGATGCAGACGCTCTATCTCACCGCGGGCGCCGCATTTTCCCTGCTCGTGACCGTGGGCCTGCTGCTGATTGCCATGGAGCGCTTGCGCATCCGGCTCGAGCGGCAGTCGTACCGCGATCCGCTGACCGGTTTGCTGAACCGCCGCGCGCTCGCGCTCGCATTCGAAGAGGAACGTGAACTGGCGAAGCGCAACGGGGCCGTGCTCTCCATGCTCCTGATCGACCTCGACCACTTCAAGCGGGTCAACGACGAGCACGGGCACGATATGGGCGACAACGTCCTGATCGACTTCGCGGAGCGCGCCAGTGCGGCAATACCGGCCTCAGCGTATCTCGCGCGCTGGGGAGGAGAAGAGTTCGCCGTGTTGCTGCCGGCACTCTCCCTGCAACAGGCTAACGATCTGGCCGAAGTGGTCCGCACGCGAATCGCTCAGCCCGGCTTCACTGCGCCCGTGATTCGATACACATGCAGCATCGGCGTGGCCTGCCTCGCCGCCGCGGAAGCGACGATCCAGCAGCTGGCGCGCGATGCCGACACGGCGCTTTATCACGCCAAGCATCTCGGCCGCAACCGCGTCGAGATCTGCGACCGCGCATTTGCCGCCTGAAACAGACAGGCAGGCTGGTACGCGACGAAATCAGTTCTTCACCGGGAAATACCAGAGATTGCGGTCGGTATAGCCGAACTGCCTGATGATCGATCCCAGCGTGCCGTCGGCGCGAATTTCGTCGAGCGTTCGCGACACCGCGTTGTTCAGATCGACGTCGCCTTTGCGCAACGCGTAGCGCGCGTAGCCGTACTCCTGCGGCAGCGGCCGGTAGTCCGCCACCATTTGCATGGCGGCAGAGGGATGCTGCTTCAGGAATTGCCCGATCTTGATGTCGTCTTCCATCGCAACGTCGATGCGCCCCGCGATCAGATCGGAGAACTCCGCCTCGTTGCTCGTGTAGAGCTTGAGCTCCTTGAGGTCCTTGCGCCCTTCGAGCAACTGGTGATTGAAGCTCCCGCGCACCGTGCCGACGGTATGCCCGGCAAACTCGTCCCACCCATGAATCTTCGACGGATTGCCGCGCTGTACCGCGATGCCCGATCCGTACCAGTATGCCGGGCTCGTGAATGCCACGACGCGCAGCCGCTGCTCGTTCTCGTGCAGGTTGTCGACGATGACGTCGGCGCGGCCGGCGAGCAGTGCCGGAATCATCGCGTCGAACGGCACGATATCCCACGTGACCTTCGTGATCTTGAGCCGCTTCGTGATTTCGCGGAAGATGCGCACGTCCGCGCCGTCGAACGTGTGAGTTTTTTCGTCCCGGAAGGTCGACGGCGGGTCGGCGGCGATCACGAGCGTGATGCCGTTCCTGATTGCCCGCGCGTACGAGCCGTCTCCGCCATCGAAGTGCGCGTCGCCGATTGCGCTGCTATCGGCCGCATCGGCATTGGACAGCAAGGTTGCAACACCCATCAATATCGATGCAAACGCCAGCGTAGCTTTGCGCATGAAACACCCCGAATTGGTTAGTTATCCAGATGTGACGAATCGATCGCGTCATTCGCCTTGCTGCCTTACGTACGAGCGCGACGGTCATCGTGGACGCACTGCGGCGTTCGCCGGCCGCGCGGTGCCCATCTTGCGCTCGAGCCAGTGCACGACCAGGGCGCTCGGCCAGGAAAACGCCAGATAGAGCGCGCCGACCAGCGTGAAGATCGTGACGTACTGGAAGTTGGTCGACGAAATGATCTGGCCGGTGAACATCAGTTCCTTGACCGTCACGATCGACACGAGCGAGGTGTCCTTGAAGAGCGAAATCGCATAGTTGCCGAGCGGCGGCACGACGATGCGGATGGCCTGGGGAAGCACGATCAGGCGCAGCGTCTGGCGGCCGGACATGCCGAGCGCCTTCGCGGCTTGCGTCTGGCTCTTCGGCACGGCTTCGATGCCCGCGCGATACACCTCGGCGAGGTACGCTGAATAATTGATCGACAGCCCGATGACACCCGCCGTGAACGGCGCGAAGCGAATTCCGAACGAGGGCAGCACGAAGTAGATGTAGAACAGTTGCAGCAGCGCGGGCGTGCCGCGTATGACCTCGATATAAACCGATGCAATGGCTCTCGGCAGCCGCGCGCGGCTGATTCTGGCGATGGCGAGCAGCAGGCCGAACGGCAGGCTGAGCGCCAGGATGCTGAAGGTCAGCTCGATGCTCGTGAGCGCCCCTTTGAGCAGATCGGGCAGATAGCTGTTCGCGTCGTGCAGATCGAACAGATCGAAAAAGGTGGTCAGCATGAGGTCCTCGCCCCGTCGCGGGGGCACCAGTGATCCGCCGGGAGATGCGTGCTAGCTCGCCGCGCCGCGTTACGCGCCAACCTGCGCGCCGAGCATCCGGCTGATGCGTTCTGCATGGTTGCGCAGCGTGCGCCCCAGCGCGTGCAGGTCGTCGTCGTCCAGTCCGTTCTTGAGCGTCGTCACGCTGATCGCAGCCACGCCTTCGCCGTCGCGGTTCGTAATGGCCGCGCCGACGCAAACCACGCCCAGATTGTCTTCTTCGTCGTCGAATGCGTAGCCGCGCTCGGCGACGAGGATCAGATCCTTCATCAGTTCCGCGGGCGTCAGGCGGGTGTACTCGGTGCGGCGCGGCATGCCGGTATGGGCGAGCAGCTTGACGACGCGCGCGGGCGGCAATAGCGCGAGCAGGGATTTGCCGAGCGCCGAGCAATGCGGGAGCTCGCGTTGTCCGAGCGCGGACGCGATCCGCACGATGCCGGGCGCCTCGACGCGGCTGATTGCGACGGCGTAGCCGTTGTCGTCGAGCACCGCAAGCCGGGACGTGAGACCGGTCGTGTCGGTCAGCTCGCGCAGAACCGGCATCGCAAGCTGGGAGATGCCGACGTCCGCCGCCGCCCGGTCGCCGAGATGCACGAGCGCAAAGCCGAGCCGATAGCGTCGTGAGCCGCCAAGGCGTACATCGGTGACGTAATGACGGGCGAGCAAGGTCTGCAACAACTCGAACGCCGTGCTCTTCGACACGCCGATTGCCGTCGCAATTTCGGCAACCGTAAGCCCCTCGTTATCGCCGGCCCCCAGCGTCTCCAGGACATCGAGCGCCCGGCTGACGCTGCGAAGCGCATTGCGCTCCCCAATGGTTTGGTCCGTTTGTGTCATTTGTATTTCGTCTTTTATCCGCTAGCGGGCAGTCGAGCGTTTTAGCCAGCTTAGCGCTGCCAATATTGACAGTCATCAAGGTGGAAACTACCATAAATAAGCCGCCGAACGACGTTCGGTCTAGCCGAACAAAATATCTATTCGGCATACAGGACGCCTGATTCGTGGCGTGGCTTACCCAGGTAAATGACAACAGGAGGCCGCAGGGCCGGTGGTGCGCTCGGGGCATGCATGCGCGGCGCCATATTCCGACGGCAAATAAAGATGGGAACAGTGTCAGAAAGGGGTTTGGACGGGGGCGGGCAACCAAGAAAGTCGGGCGCCTGGTCGTCGCAAGTCGCTCACAGCGACATCCTGCACATTAAATCCGTGATTCAGCGATTGTCTGCAGAGGACCTGAACGAGTCGCGTTTGCCGCCGGCTTATTGGCGAAAGCGCTTGCAGGAAATCATGCAAAGCCATCAATTGTCGAAAAGCCAGTTTGACGAAATCGACCGGCTACTCGCGACATTGAAGGAGTAATGGCGCACGGCATCGGCGATGGCTCGACAGCCATCGTGCGAACGACTAGCAGGCAAACAGCGAATTCGCGGCGCGCACCGATTTACGGTCAACCGCCTGCAAGCGCCACTGCCATGCTGTTTCGTTGCACGCACTGCTGTCCGGCCAGCTCGCATCGCCATGCCCGGAATGGACTTCCTGCCGCTCGTCCAGGCTGAGACCGCGCATGATGCAAAGGGGTGCATCGGTTAGCGGAGCGCATAAGACCGTCTCGTCGCCGCCGGCGCGGACGTCGCCCCACGAAGGCAGGTCGACCCCTTCGTGTGACTCGCGCGACCAGCGTTTCTGGTCGAGATCGATCCACACAAGGGCGAATTCGTGTTTGTCTGCCGGGTCAGAACCATTGATCAGGATGGTCAGTCGCATGAGCACTCCGTGCAGTGCGGCTCGTTGGTGGGATCGCGGCGCGAATCGCAAGCTGTCAGTCTAGAAGTTCCGCAACGGAACGCAAGCGGATTTTCCATATATTGGGAAAACTCCGTGGTGCGGATGCGCACATAACGCGAAGGTCAAGCCGGGACCCGAAGACGTCGGCGCAGCTTCGGTTCGCCCGGGGGTCGGAATGAGTTCTCCGCATCCTGGCGTCCGATCTGGTCTATGCTCACGAAATCATATGATTTGAATCGGGGAGACGACGTGCTTACGTCCGCCAGGGGCGACAAGTTCTGGACCGCCGGCATTTTGCGCCGCATTTATGTTCTCCGGGTCCTCGGCTACGCGATCGGCTCCATCCCCGTTCTGTCCTTGCTGCACGTGCAACATGCGCCGGCGTTGCTCTTCGCTGGCGTTCTTGCCATCTGTCTCGTCTGGCCGCATGTCGCTTATTCGCGGGTACGCGCCAACACTGACGATGCACTCCGCAAAGAGAAATGGAATCTGCTCTTCGATTCGGCGTTCGGCGGCTGGCTGGCCGCGGCGGTTCATTTCGAACCGGTCGCAACCGTCGTCATCCTGTTGATGTTTGCGCTCGACACCATGGCCGTGGGTGGTTGGCCGGTCTTCGTCGCCGGGGTGGGCGCGAGTGCGGCGGGCCTGATCGCCGGGGCGGCGATCTTCGGTGTCGCCGCCACGCCGCTGGACGTACGGATCGCGCCGGTGTGGCTGCCCATCATCTTCATCTATCCACTCCTGTTCGCCAAAACGACCCATGACGTGTCGGTCAGGCTTCTCGATCGTTCGCGCCGTTTGCGCGAACTCAGCGAATGCGACAGCCTGACCCGGCTCGCGAATCGTTCGGCGCTCAGCGCACGATTGCAGGCACTCCTGACTGACCCCGCCCGGCACGGCGAATCCGTCTATGTCGTTTTCCTCGACCTGGACACGTTCAAGACCGTCAATGATGCGCTCGGGCACAGCGTCGGCGATCAGCTGCTCGTCGAAGTTGCCGGGCGTCTGCGGGGCTGCGCGCGGCCGGGCGACATTCTCGGTCGTTACGGCGGCGACGAGTTCATGATCGTTGCGCCGCGCGGGCGCGACGACACACGCTTCGACCTTCCCGACGCCGTACTCGCGGCAATCGCGAAGCCCGTGCTCGTCGGCGGGAATGAGCTCGTGGTGAGCGCCAGCGTCGGTATCAGCGTGTTTCCAGCGGATGGAGACAATGTGGAAACGCTGATCTCGTGCGCGGACATGGCGATGTACGCGGCCAAGAGTCGTGGCCGCAATTGCTGGGATCGCTATCGGCCTGAGATGGGCGAGAACGCCGACGCAAAGCTCATCCTTTCGGCACGGCTGAGAAAGGCGATCGAAGCAGGGACGCTGCGCGTGCACTACCAGCCGCAGGTCGACATGCGCAACGGCCACGTGCTTGGCGTCGAAGCATTGGCGCGTTGGCACGATGAGATTTACGGCGAGATCGCGCCGGCCGAATTCGTTTCGATAGCGGAAGCCTCGGGATTTGTCGAGATGCTCGGCGAGTGGGTGCTGCATGAGGCCTGCCGGCAGTCGGCGCTATGGAGGCACATGGGGATTGCGCCGGTGCGCATCGCGGTCAATCTGTCGCCGCTCCAGTTGCAACGCACGGATATGGTCGAGACGTTTCAGACCATCCTGCAGGAGACGGGCGTCGATCCGACGATGCTCGAGCTCGAGGTCACCGAAACCGCGTTGATGAAGCAACCGGAGATCGCCGCGCGCCGCCTTCACGCATTTCGCCGCGCGGGCATCCGTATTGCCATCGACGATTTCGGCATGGGCTACTCGAGCCTGAGTCAACTGCGCGCGCTGCCGGTCGATCGCATCAAGATCGACCGTGCGTTCGTGCAAGGCGTTGGGGAAACGGACACGGGTGCGATCGTGAAGGCGATGGTTACGCTTGCGCAGTCGCTCGGTTTATCCGTCATCGCCGAAGGGGTGGAGACGCTCGCGCAGCAGGAGTTCCTGCTCGCGCTTGGTTGCGTGGAAGCGCAGGGATTCCGCTTCAGCAGGCCGCTCGATGCCGAAAGCATCACGCGTGTGCTCGCCGACGGCGGCCCGCTACCGCGGCCTTCGCTTGCCACGCTCGGCGAAAACGTCATCGTCTGAGCGGCGCGACGCGACGCGACGCGGGCCAGCGACGCCTGAAAGCTCGCATAAGTGCGTGCTATGCTGGCGTCACGCGACTTGCCCAAACCCACATGCATAAGCCGTTGTCCATTCTTTTCGTCGATGACGACGAGATGTCTCGCACCCACTTCGCACGCGCCGTCCAGGGGCTTTATCCGGTTCATCTCGCGCGCAACGCAGACGAAGCCATCGAGGTACTCGAGGAGCACGGCGCGGACATCGCAGTCCTGGTGACCGACTTCCGCATGCCGGTCAACAATGGCGATCAGCTGTTGCGCGAAGCCGCCCAACGCTATCCCCGCATCGTGCGGATTCTGGTGACCGCTTACGCCGACAAGGACATGCTGTTGCGTACGGTGAATACCGGAGGCGTCTTTCGCATCATCGAAAAGCCGCTGCGGATCGAAACGGTACGCGAGACGCTGCGCGAGGCGATTGCGCAGTGGACCGAGCGTGAAACGCGTCAGCATCAGTTGCTGGCGATGGATGAAACGCTTGCGTTCCTCGCGCACGAGTTGAACACGCCTTTGGCGACGATCGCACTGATTGCGCAAACCATCGAAAACGGCAGTGCCGGCGCGTCCGATCCGATGCCGCAGAGCAAGGTCGCCGATGCGGCAACCTCGATGCTCGCCAATGCGCAGTACTGCATGACGCTGATCTCTTCCTTCTGGGCGAGCTTGCATAAAAGCGGTGGCGCGCAGTCTATTTCGCGCGCTGGCGCACGGGAAGTGCGAGCGACGCGCCTGATTGCCACCCTGCTCGACACTTACCCGTTCTCAGCCTCGCAGCGCGACTGGATCACGGTTGACGTGCAGGACGATTTCATCGTGCGTGCCATGCCCAATTGCGTGACGCTCGTCCTTTCTTCGTTGCTGTCGAACGCCCTGCGCGCGCTCAGCCGCACGCCCCGCCCTGCGTTGCGCATTGAAGTGCTCGACACGCTCGAACCGCAGATCCGCGTGCGCGACAACGGTCCGGGCATTGCCCCCGAAATCAAGGCGCGACTCTTGCGGGACCCCATCACGACTCACGCCGAAGAAGGTGGCCACGGCATGGGCATGATCTTCTGCAACCGCATCATGCGATCTTTTGGCGGCGGCCTGGAAATCGACTCCACCGTGGGTGTCGGGACGACCGTCACCATGCGCTTTGGCACCCGCAAGGAACGCGCGCAAGCCACTGACGCGCAACGGCCGCTCGAGCCTCAGTCCTCGCTCGACACGCCCGGCTGATCGACCGGGCTTATCGCCGCCACAAAATATTGATGCAGCGCGTCGGCCGAGCGGTTTCCCAGCGCGGTGGTCTGGTCGAACCAGTCGGTCTCGTCCGGCCATTGGCCATCGAGGACCCGCGGATAGATCTGCTTCACATACAGGTGCAGCGCTTTCGCGCCGATATTCCCGCTGATGCCTAAAAGCACGTGTAGCGTCGCGTGGACTGCCCGGATGTCACCGGCCTCCACACTGGTTGCAAGCTGCGCCAGTAGCGAGCGGATTTGCGCAATGCCCTTGAGGAAGGTCTGATCCAGCATGTCGAGCGACGCCAGTTCGTCGAGGTGTGCCTCATCGAGCAGGTCGTTCTCCGCGATCGCCGGCCGATTCGCAGGCCGGTTTGCAACCCGCATGACCGGCACTGCCGGCCGCTCGCGTTTCTCCGGCGCGCTCGCCACGCGCGAGTGTGCAAACTGCCGCGCGAGACAGGCATAGAGCACACCGACCTGCACCGGTTTCGTCATGACTTCGTTCATGCCCGCCGCGAGACAGGCCCTGACTGCCGCCATATCGGACTGGCCGGTGAGGGCCACGATAGGCAGCTCGCCATACTCCTCCACGCGGGCGCGAATCCACGCCGCCGTCTCCACGCCGCCCATGCCGGGCATGTTCATGTCCATCACGATGGCGTCGACATTGCCGCCGCCCTGCAGGCGCGCCAGCACGCCCTGTCCGTTTTCCGCCTCCACGACGCTGGCGCCACAACGCTCCAGATAGCTCTTCGCGACCATCCGGCTGTAGGTGTCGTCGTCGGCGACGAGAATCGTCTTGCCCGCGAATCCGTCGAAGCGCGGGTGGCGCAAATGGCGATCGCCGCTTTCCATGAGTTTCTGCAGCGTACTCACCAGTTCCACCATGCGTATGGACTTGCTGATCGTTGCGTCCATGCCGGCACCCTTCGCGAGCACGCGAGCCAGGTTGTGAGCTTCGGCCGTATAACCGACCACAAGCAGGCCCCCGCCAGCCAGGTCGGCGTCGGAACGGATCTTCTCCGTGGTCGTGTAGCCGTCGAGACCCGGCATGTTGATGTCCATCAGGACGAGATCGTAGGCGGCGCTCTCTCGAAGGAGCGTCAGCGCGCGTTCACCGCTCTCCGCTTCGACGACCCGGGCGCCCACCCCCGCAAACGCATGGCAGACTTTCTCGCGTATCACCGCGTCATCATCCACGAACAGGATCGCCTTACCGCTGAAGAACTCCGTGGCGCGCGCGAGTAGCGTCTGCCGGTAGGCCGCGATTTCGCTCTCCGGTATGGCAGGAAACTCGAGCGTAAACTGGGTGAATCGGCCGGCTTCCGAGCGGCACTCGATCGTGCCGCCGAACGAGCGCATCGCACGCTGGCAGTAGGCAAGCCCCAAACCCGTGCCGGCAGCATTTCCCTGGGTGCGGAAAGGCTCGAACAGATGGGACATCATCTCGGCTGCGATGCCCGGTCCCGTGTCGTGAACGATCACCTTGTTCCGGTCGACGGTCAGCGTGAGTGTTGCCGTGGGATGCGCCGCCATGTGATGCAGCGCATTCTTGATCAGATTGAACAAGGTAAACAGATAGACGGTCTCGTCGACCTTGAAGGTAAAGTCTTCGAGGACCATCAGTTTCACGCGGCCGCGCTCTTTCCTGCCGCCGAAGCCGTACTCGTCGAGCGCCTTGCGTGTCGCCTCCGCCGCGCTCGCATAGTTGAGATTGTCCGACTGCATGGGCTTGGCGCTGACTTCATCGAGCGTCATCGCGATGATTCTGAGCCCGCGATCGATCGCCAGCTGTCCGTGCGCAACGTGCTGCGAGAGCGAAGCCACTGCATCGACGGGCAACGCCGGCGAGGGCTTCGAATCGGCCATCGCGGGCAGCGCCTCCTCGACGCGATCGAGCACGTACCTGAGCTGGCTGAGCGGATTCCGCATTTCATGGGCGATCGTGCCCGCAAGCGCCCGAAGTGCGCCGTTCTTGGCCTGCGCCGTGATCCCCCGCATGTTGCTGTAGCTGAACGTGAGGCCCGCGCTGATGCCGAACGCGAAAACCGGCAGATAGGTGTAGAGCAGCAAATGGCCGTCGACGTGCAAGGACTCCGGCGTGACGATCCACGCGCAGAGGATGGCGAGGCCAACCCCGAGGGCGAGATTCAGCGCCAGCGCGACAAACGACGGAAAAATCGCGATCAGGAAAAACATCATCCCGACTTCCGCCATCGACCAGATCATCGAATAGTGGCCGGTGATCAGGTAGTAGGTGAAAAAGAACGGTAGCGTATAGGCTACCGTCAGGAAGTAATACCACGGCAGGAAAGGCACTGCTGCTGCGGGCCAGAAGCGGCGCAGCAGCAACAGCAGACAGGCGAGCGCGCCGATCACGCGCATCAGCGTGCTTTCATTGGGCTGGGGGTCGATGTAGGTCCACCACAACCAGTACAGCGGATGGCCGATGGTCCCGATGACGCCCACCGCCAGCACGCTAAGGTCCGACAACCCATATGCGTCGCGAACCCGCTGCATCAGATAGCGAACGCCTCCTGCAATGCCTTTCATATCGTTCTCAATAGACTGATACCGAGCCTCAGAACAGGAAGCTGCTCACGTTGAACGACATGCCGGCGCTGCCGACCCAGCACAGCGCCCTGTCGCCCCGCTTCAGCTTCCCGGTCTCCTTGGCCATTGAAATCGCGGCCGGAATCGAGGCGGAAACGAGATTTCCGGTATCCGGATAGATGTGATACATCTTATCGTCGATGCCTGCCTTCACGCCGTAGCCGTGCCACGCGGCCTTGGAGGAGGCGTGCGTAAACACGATGTCGATGTCCTTTTTGGGAACGGCCAGTCTGGAGAAGACTTCGGTAAGCTCATCTGAATTTTTGTGCAGTTCGTGGCCGAACGAGGTAAACCGCATTTCGCCGTTCTTGCCGATACGGTCGGTGGGATGGCAATACCCCTCGTAGCCAGGAATCGGAATCGTGCACAGGTCCGAGACATCGGGCTTGCCGCGAAATGCAAAGCTGAAGTTATCCGGCTCCTTCGCGACCACCAGCGTGGCCGTCGCCGCTTCGCCTATCGTAAACGACGGCAGCGTGTATTCGACCTGGGCGTGATGCTTGAGCGCGAAATTCGAAGGATAGAGCGGCCCCCCTGCGAGCATATTGAATTCGGCATTGACGATCATCGCGTTCTTATACTGGCCGGTCTTGAAGAGACTGTCGACGATCGACATGGCCCGCGTCCAGCTCATGCAGGCATCCACCACATCGAAGCATTCGGCATTGCCAAAGCCGAGCGTGCTCGCCATCATGTGGCTGTTGCCCGGCTCGAGAAACCCGCGACCGATGCCGACGAAAATGAACAGTTCGATGTGCTCCGGCCTCAGATAGGTTTCCGATAAGACCTTGCGCGTCGCCATCGCAACGTGATCGATGGGCGACTCATGGCTGTCGCACCAACGACGATGGACCAGCCCGCTCCGGTCGAGCAGCGTCTTGATGGTTCGCGCGGTCCTGTCGATGTCGCCATCGAAAGCCGTAGAGTGGGAGCGGATCATATCGACGACTTCTTCGTTCGTGACGACCCTCGAGGGAAGACTGACTGCGACGTTCTTGATAAGCATAGAGAATCCGTGAATCGCGAAAAGATGGATGGGTAAAGGTCTCGCGCGTGTGGCACGCGGATACCTGGACACCAGATATCCGGCCGGACGGCCCCCGTA
Organism: Paraburkholderia sp. EG286A; assembly: GCF_040965375.1. Lineage (NCBI taxonomy): Bacteria > Pseudomonadati > Pseudomonadota > Betaproteobacteria > Burkholderiales > Burkholderiaceae > Paraburkholderia > Paraburkholderia sp. EG286A. The sequence continues at coordinate 841,933 of NZ_JBFRCB010000004.1, read as the reverse complement.
CGTTAGCGCCCCCACCGTTTATCACGAATTCCCCCCCTTCCCTACGCGTTGACTTTCAGCGGCCGGGTCTCGAGCGCCCGGGGTTCGTCGCCATGCTCCCGGGAACCTGCCTCCCTCCCATTCTTTCAATTCAGCTTCTGGCGACCTGAGCCATTCGGCGACGGCTCAGGCTTCACGACTCATGTTCGGCGCATACTTTGCGGGAATGATCCCGAACGGAATATCGGCAACAGTGAGTGGAACTTGAGCGTCGGGAAATCGAGCAAGCGCGGCTAGGCGCGATGCTTCAACCTTGAGCGACCATAACGCCTGTCGCACCAACCAGATAGCCAGACCATGCAAGCTCACGTTGACGCCACTCGCACTTACACGAAGCGCTTCGATGCCGTACTCGCCTACATCGACATGAATCTCGATGGGGATCTCTCAGTGGAAACGCTAAGTCGCGTCGCGAACTTCTCGAAGTTCCATTTTCATCGGCAGTTCGCCGCCTATGTGGGCGTGCCAGTTGCACGCTTCGTGCAACTGATGCGTCTGCGCAAGGCTGCACAACGCCTGGCTTCACGTGAGTTCTGTTCGGTGCTCGATGCCGCGCTCGACGCGGGCTTCGACAGCCCCGAAGCCTTCAGCCGCGCTTTCAGGCGCGCGTTTGGCACGTCGCCGAGTTCGTTTCGCGAGCATCCGAACTGGCAGATCTGGAGCGCGACTTTTGTCGTCCCTTATTTTTCGAGGAAACTCACCATGCAAGTCCAGATTGTCGATTTTTCAGAAACGCGCGTCGCCGCACTCGAACATTGCGGCCCTACCGGGCTCGTCAACGAGAGCGCGCGCAAGTTCATTGACTGGCGCAAGCAAAGCGGGCAATCCCCGGTGGCGTCGAGCAGAACGTTCGGCATTCCGCGCAATAACCCGGACACGACGCCGGGAGAGGCATTTCGCTTCGACATCTGCGGCGAGATCGACGAACCGGTCGCATCGAATGGCTACGGTATCCGCGAACTCGTCATTCCGGGCGGCCGATGTGCCGTGGTCCGGCATACCGGATCGACGGACCACGTCGGCGAGACGATCTATCCGATCTATCGCGACTGGCTGCCCGCAAGCGGAGAAGAACTGCGCGACCACCCGCTGTTCTTTCACTACCTGAGTGTGTTTCCGGAAACGCCGCAGGACGAGTGGCAGACCGACATCTACATACCGCTTGTGTAACTGGTGGCGGTCGAGCGCGGCGACCCGCGGCGTCCATCGGGTCGCCGCGGTCCGGGCCGCTACCGGCTCAACACACGTCTCTTAGCCAAACCGCGCGGGCCAATACGGCGTGGGATCGATGAACGGCGTTTCGCCGACGATCTGCTCGGCAACGAGGCGCGCCGTGACCGGCCCGAGCGTGAGGCCATGATGATTGTGACCGAACGCGAACCACAGCCCCGCATGACGCGGCGCAGGCCCGAGCAGCGGGCGCATGTCGGGCGTGCACGGGCGCAAGCCCATCCACGGCGTTTCGTCCAGCCGCGCGCCGAGGCCGAACACGGGACGCGCCTCGCGCTCGGCGGCGTCGAGCTGCGCATAGTTGGGCGGACGCTCGCGCGTAGCAAGCTCGACGCCCGTGGTCAGACGCAGGCCGCGACGCATCGGCGCGACCACGTAACCGCCTTCGATATCCACCACCGGACGCACGAGCGGCGCACGCGCCTCGCTCGCGTAGTGCATGTGATAGCCGCGCTTGACCATGAGCGGCACGCGGTAGCCAAGCGGCTGCGTCACGAGATCCGACCATGGGCCGAGCGCCACGACCGCAAGCCCGGCGCGCACCGGTCCCGCGTCGGTCTGCACTCGCCAGCCCTTGCCGTCGGGCATCAGCGTGCGCGCATCGCCCTGTGCAAATGCACCGCCTTCACGCAGGAATAGTTGCGCATAACCCTTCGTCAGCGCGCCAGGATCCGCCACGCTCGCGGGATCGATCCAGTGAATCGCGCCCGCATAGCCCGCGTTGAGTGAAGGCTCCAGTGCGATGAGGCCCGGCGCGTCGAACATCTGCACATGCAGGCCATGGGCGTCGGCCACGCCCTGCGCCGTGTGCATTTCTCGCTCGAAGCCGATGGGCGAGCGCCACGCTTCGAGCCAGCCGACGGGCCGCACAATGTCACGCAAGCCCGCGCGCGCGATCAGCGCGTCGTGCTCGGCCACGCTGCGCTCGATGAGCGGCAGCATGTCGCGCGCGGCGTGTGCGAGGCGCGCCGGCGACGACTCGCGCCAGAACGACGCGAGCCAGCGCGCGTAGGCGGGCAACGAGCGCACGTCGTAGCGCAGCACGGTCGAGTCGTTGCGCACGAGGCGCAGCAGCGTGCGCCAGTCGCGCGGGAAACCATACGGCACGACCGACGACGACTCGATCAACCCCGCGTTGCCATGGCTCGTTTCCTCGCCGGGCCCGCGCCGGTCGACCAGCGTGACCTGCACGCCGCGCGCCTGCAGATGCAGCGCGACGCTCACGCCCACGATGCCCGCCCCGAGAACGATCGCGCTCTGGCTCATGAATCGGCTCTGGAGTCCAAAGTCATCGGCATCACTTCGCGACGATATCGCGGCCGAAGTACTTCATCGACAGCTTCGTGAGCGTCCCGTCCTGGCGCAGCGAATCGATCGCGGCCACCACCTTCGCCTTGAGCGCCGCGTCGTCCTTGCGCATGCCGAAGCCCGTGCCTTCGCCGAGCGTGGTCGGGTCCTTGAGCGGCGCGCCCGCGAATTCGAAGCCCTTGCCCTGCGGTTTCGAGAGGAAGCCGTCGGTGGCAGTCTGCACTTCCTGCACCGCGCCGTCCAGGCGCCCGGCCGCGAGGTCAGCAAAAATCTGGTCCTGGTTCTCGTAGGTGACGACGTTCACGCCCTGCGTGCCCCAGTGCTTGCGCACATAGTCTTCCTGCGTCGAGCCTTGCAGCACGCCAACCGACTTGCCCTTCAGGCTCGCGGGCGTGGGTTGCAGACCCGAGCCGCGCTTCGCGACCATCTGGATCGGCATCACGTAGATGGCGGGCGTGAAGGCGATTTGCTGACGTCGCTTGTCGGTGATGTTCATGGCCGAATTGATGACGTCGAACTTGCGCGCCTCGAGCGCGGCGATCAGACCGTCGAAGCTGTTCTCCACCCACACGCACTTCATCTGCAGTTTCTGGCACACCGCGTTGCCAATATCGATGTCGAAGCCTTGCAGATCGCCCGAAGGCGTCTTGCTCTCGAACGGCGGATAGGACGCCTCCACGCCGAAGCGCAGCGTTTTCGGGTCCTGCGCGTGCGCCGCGCCCGCCGTCATGCCCGCCAGGCACGCAAGGCTGGCCGCCGCCGCAAAGCGAATCATCTTCCTGTTCATCGTCGTCACCCAATTCGTAATAAGTGTCTGTTCACGTGTGTTGCGCTTCGTGCGGCGCCCTTTCACGATGGCCGCGGCCGCAGGAGGAATATAGACGAAAAATAAAAATAAAGTCTAGAATGGACAAAAATGTCTACACCGCGACTCCGGAGCCTTAACATGAACGAGATGTCCCAAGCCAGCGCCGCGCCGCTCGTCGTCGACGCCGCCCAGGTGCGCGACGCCCTGCCCAGCCTCGACGTGCGCGGCGAACTGGCCCGCCTGTTCGCCTCGCTCGGCCGCGGCGACGCCGTGCAGCCGCCGCAAACCCTCACGCTGTTCCCGAAGCAGGCCGGCGACTTCATCACCTATCTCGGCGTGCTCGCCGAAGCGGGCGTGTTCGGCGCGAAGCTCTCGCCGTACATCGCGGGCGCCGAAGGCCAGCCGCCCATCATCACCGCATGGACCGCGCTGATGTCGATGAAAACGGGCCAGCCGCTCATGTGGTGCGACTCGGCGCTGCTCACCACCGAGCGCACCGCGGGCACCACGGCGCTCGCCGTCGACCAGCTCGCGCCTCGCGACGCGAAGCGCCTGGCCGTGATCGGCTCGGGCGCGGTCGCGCTGGCGCATCTTCGTCACGTTGCGCCGCTGCGCGCGTGGGAGAGCATTCGCGTGTTTTCGCCGAAGCTCGCCGGCGACGCACAACGCCAGGCCGAACTGCACGCGCTGGACGCACGGACCAGCGTGGCGCAGACGGCCGAAGCCTGCGTGCACGACGCCGACGTGGCGATGCTGTGCACCTCGTCGGGCAAGCCCGTGCTCGCGCTGGACATGCTCACGAAACCCACGCTCATCACCTCGATCAGCACGAACGCCGCACACGCGCACGAGATCGATCCGGCCGCGCTGCCCTCGCTCGACGTGTACTGCGACTATCGCCACACCACGCCGCAAAGCGCGGGCGAAATGGTGCTGGCCGCGCGCGAGCACGGCTGGTCGCCCGATGCGATCGCGGGCGATCTCGCGGAACTCGCCAACGACGCGTGCCCGCGACCGGCGTACGCGCGCCATGCCTTCTTCCGCTCGATCGGTCTTGGCCTCGAAGACATGGCCGTCGCGAACGCGCTGTATATGCATCTGCAAAGCGCACGTTGATGCCCGTTGATACGCGGCGCCGACTGGACGCAGTATCATCGATGTCCTTTCTGCCGCCACCCGGTCCCAGTCCGATGCCGAAACGAGAAGACGAGAAAACCCGCGTGAAGAAAACCGCGAGCCCGAAGTCCGCGCGCGACCTGCTGCTCGCGCGCTACGCGCACGTGGCGGACAGCATCACCACGCTGTTCTTTCCGTTCGCGGAGGTCGTGATTCACGACCTCTCGGACCAGACCGTGGCGTATCTCTCGAACAACCTCTCGAAGCGCGAGGTCGGCGACGACGCCGCGCTCGAAGACGTCGAGGAAACCACCCGCAACAAGCTGCTCGGCCCCTACGAGAAGGTGAACTGGGACGGCCGGCGCATGCGTTGCGTGAGCACGGCGCTGTTCGACGACGAAGGGCACGCGGCGGGTGTCATGTGCATCAACTTCAACATCGCCGCGTTCGACGACATGCAGGCCACGCTCAACCTCTTCCTGCGCGGCGCAGGCGTGATCGCACAGCCCGAGGAGCTATTCCGGGACGACTGGCAGGAGCGCATCAACACCTTTTTGCACGGCTGGCTGCGCGAGCGGCAGATCGCGCTCAACTCGCTCACGCGCGAGCACCGGCGCGAACTGGTCGAGGCGCTGCACGCCGAAGGCGCGTTCAAGGGCAAGAGTTCCGCCAACTATGTGGCGAAGGTGCTGGGCATGGGGCGCGCGACGGTCTACAAGCATCTGCGCGAAATGAAGGCGGACGCCGAATAGCGCGCAAGCCATGCCTGACTAGAAGCGCCAGTACAAGGGCGCAATGAACACGACCACGGCCATCGACCACGACACGATCAGCACGCCGATCTTCCAGTAGTCGCCGAACCCGTAGGCGCCCGGCCCGTACGTGACGATGTTCACCGGCGTGCTCATTGGCGTGAGGTGCGCTGCGCCCGCGCCCAGCGCGACCGCGATCAGGAACGGCGTCGCCGACACCCCGAGCTCCCGCGCCGTGGCAACGGCAATCGGCACGGTCACGAGCGCGGAAGAGTTGTTGGAGATGACCTGGGTCAGCACCGCGGCGACGACGAAGAGCCCCGCCATCACGGCGCGCGGGCCGCCGGAGCCGACGATCTGGATCACGTAGTCGCCAAGCAGATACGCGAGCCCGGTCTTCGACATCGCCGTGGCGAGCGGGATCAGCGCGCCGACCAGCACGCAGGTGTTCCAGTCGATGGAATACAGCTGGCTCAGCTTGATCACGCGTGTCAGCACCATCGCCGTCACGCAGATCAGCGTGGCCACCGCGGCCGGCACGACATTGGTCGCAAGCAGCACGACCAGCACGGCGAGGATGATGAGCGCTTCGCGTGCGCCGCGACTGAGCGCGACAGTCTGGCGCCGGACGGCTTGCGGCGGATCGACCATGAGGATCTGCGGGTCGGAGAAGTGCTTGTCCAGCGCCTCCCAGGTACCCCGGAACAGCAGATGGTCGCCGGCGAGCAGATGCGTGGAGGGTCCCGGCACGTCTTCCCCACCTCGTTGAACGGCGAGAACGATCAGGTCTCCTTCGTGCGTCGCCATGCCCGGAAACACGGCTTGACCAATCAACGCGGAGCGCTGCGGGATCACCACTTCGGCAAGGCCTGACGTACGGTTGAACAGCGCGTTGGTCACGGCCTGCGATTCACGGTACGGCTCGCGAATAGCGAGGTGCAGGTCGTTCGCCAGCCGCGCGACAACCTGCGCGTCGCCGCGCACCAGAAGGTGCTGTCCCTCGAGCGCGGCTTGCCCGCCCAGTTCCGCATCCTCTTCGTCCATGAGCCCGAGGACGCTGAGGCCCGGGTATTGCGACAGATCGATGTCGCCCACCGTCTTGCCGATGAACGGCGAGCCGGCACGCACGCGCAGCCGGCACACGTCGTCGGCCATGCGGTACTGCTCGACGAGCGTATGCGCATGCTGGCTGAAATCGGCCGGCAGCGATCCCGAACTGCGTTTGGGCAGCAAGAGCGGCCCCAGCACCAGAATGATGATGAGGCTGCCCGCGAAAAGCGGCAGGCCGACAATCGACCATTCGAAGAAGCGGATCGGCACGCCGCCCGCCGCATCGGCCGCGCTGGCCGCGATGACATTCACAGGACTGCCTAGCAGTGTGAGCTTGGCGCCGGTCAGGCACGCAATCGACACCGGCATCATCAGTTGGGAAGGCTCGAGCCGCGTGCGCACGCAGACGATGACCGCGATCGGCAACATCGCGACGACGGCGCCGTTCATGCCGATCAGCGCCGTCGAGATCGCGGACAGGATCAGCAGCGAAGCGATGAGCCGCTTCTGGCTCTGGCCGGCATGACGAATCAGCCACTGGCCCGCCCACGTGCCCACGCCGGTCGTCTCGAGGCCGATCCCCACGCCGAGCAGCGCGGCGATGAAGACGATGAGCGGATCGCCGAATCCGCCCAACGCCTCGTGCATCGTCAGCACGCCGGTGAGGTAGAGCGCGAGCAGCGACATGACGGCGACCACCGCCGCCGGCAGCTTGTTCCAGATGAACAGCACCATCGTTACGGCGAGGATGAGCGAGGTAACGATCATCGGGTTCATGTGTTCGACCCTTCGCGCGCGTCTGCCAGTCCGCAGTCAGTCGTCGCGGAAGCTAGTAGCCCAGCGCGGCGCCATCTCCGCGCGGATCGGCGCCGCCTTCATAAAAGCCCTGTTCGTGATCGACCCGGATCGCGTGCGCATGTCCCATGTTGTCGTTCCAGTGCGTGACCATCTGCACGGGCTGCCCCCGGCGTTTCAGTTCGCGCACGACTTCGTCGGAGATGCGTCCCTCGAGCGACATGTTGCGCGATTTGGTGCCCCAGGTACGGCCCATCAGCCAGCGCGGCGCCTCGATGGCCTGCTGCACGTCGTAGCCGAAGTCCACGATCCGCGTGACGAGCGCCGCCTGCGTCTGCGGCTGCCCTTCCCCGCCCATCGAACCGAACGCGAGGCAAGGCTTGCCGTCGCGCGACATCAGCGCCGGGATCAAGGTATGGAACGTTCGCTTGCCCGGCTGCAGGCTGTTCGGATGATGCTCGTCCAGCGAGAAGAACGCGCCGCGATTCTGCATGATGATGCCGGTGTCGCCACCCATCACCGCGCTGCCGAAGTCGTGATAAATCGACTGGATCAGCGACACGACCATGCCGTCCTTGTCGGAGGCGCAAAAGTAGCAGGTGTCGCCGTCCGGCGCGCGGCGCTCGTGCGGATGCTGATACGCAATGCCCGCGGGCACCGTTGCGATGTCGAGCGCACGCTCGGGGTTCAGCAGCTTGCGGCGCTCGTCGCAGTACGTCTTGGAGATCAGCTCGTCTACCGGTATCGCGACGAAGTTCGGGTCGGTCAGCCACTCTTCGCGGTCGGCAAACGCGATCTTCACCGCCTCGGCGAGGTGGTGATAGTAGTCCGCCGTGCCATCGCCCCACGCGGTGACGTCGTAGCCCTCGATCAGGTTCAGGATTTGCAGCGGCGTGAAGCCTTGCGTGTTCGGCGGCAGTTCATACACCGTGTTGCCCCGGTACGTCGTGCTGATCGGCGTCACCCATTGCGCGTGGTACGCGGCGAAGTCGTCCGCCTGCAGCGGCGAGCCCGCCTGACCGATCGCGCCGCAAATGCGCGCGGCGAGATCGCCTTCGTAAAGTCCCGCCCGCGCGCCGTGATCGGCGAGATGCTGAAGCGAGCGGGCGAGCGCACCCTGCACGAGCCGTTCGCCGTCCGCCGGCACGCGGCCGCCCGGCAGGAAAATCGCCGCGGTTTCGGGATATTTCGTGAGGATCGGCACGTCCTGCACCGTCCAGTCCGCGAGCGAGCGGCTCACCGGCACGCCGTCGCGCGCGTAGCCGATCGCAGGCGCAAACAGCTCCGCCCACGTCAGCCGCCCAAAGCGCTCGTGGGCGAGCCGCCAGCCATCGATCGCGCCCGGCACGGTGAGCACGGCCTGCGGCCCGCGCGCCGCGATTTCGTCGGCGCCGGCGCTGCCTCGATAGCGCGCCAGTGTGGCTTGCTGCGCAGCGGGTCCGCTCGCATTGATGGCATACACCTGCTCGCTCTTGCCGTCGGCGATCAGCCAGAATCCGTCGCCGCCCAGTCCCGCCATGTGCGGGTAGGCGACGCACAGCACGGCATTCGCGGCAATCGCGGCATCGACTGCCGTGCCGCCGCGTTGAAGCATGGTTAGGCCGGCCTGGCTGGCGAGATAGTGAGGGGTCGACACCATCCCTTGCGGTGCGCGGGTGGGCGGCCGACCGGTGCGAGGGCCGTTTGGATGACTCATGATGAATGCGCTCCCGTGATGTTGATCCGGCAAAGCGACACGCTTGAACGCGCGAAACCGACGAATCAATCAGGAAGCCCGATCGTCGAATTCGACGCCCGCGTCCCTGACCTTGTCTTTGGAGTGGTCCATGAAGCGCGTGATGATAGGCAACGCGCCGCCGGCAATCACGCATAGCAGGCCGAGGCTCAGCAGCAGCGTGTTACCGGTGGTCGCGCCCCTGCTGGTGAGTGGAAAGGCCAGGAACATCAGGATCAGCGCCACCGTTTCTGCCACGAGCTTGTCCATGCCGATGACCTCACGCGAGCATGACGAGAACAATCGTGCCTATCCCCGTGAGGATGGCCACGATGATCGTCCACGGGATGGCGAGTTTCATGACCGCGCCTTCCTGCCCCTTGATACCGGTGATGCTGGTGCCCAGCACGATATTCGCGGGGCCGATCGCATTCCCGTAGGCGCTGCCTGCGGCCTGCGCCGCCACGATCGCCTCCACGGGCAGCGAATGCAAATGCGCCACGTCGCTCTGCAAGCCGCCGAACAGGACGTTCGATGCGGTGCTGCTCGACGTCATGAACGCGCCAAGCGCGCCAATCACACTGGCAATGCCCGCGTAGACGAGCGGCGGCGACGCGTCGGCAATACCGTGCGCGAGCACCATGGTCTGGCCGCTGTGATCGAGAACCCGGCTCGTCACGAGGAACGCGATGACGGGCAGCGACGCTGGCACGCCATCCACAATGAGCGAACGCCCGAGGTTCTCCTTGCCATGACGCGACTGCCACGCCCCGTAGTAGCCATTCGCGCGATACACGATCCACACGATGATGGCCGATATCAGCAGCATCGTGCCCGGATGGGTAAACGGCGCGAACGGCGCATAACGCACGACCGCCGCGTTCGTCACGCCGAAGCCTGTGGTCACTTCGGGAAACGGCAGACCGATACGGAATTGCCGCAAGGTGTTATTCAGCGGATCGATGAGCAAAATACCCAGCGTGACGACCGTGAGCACGACATACGGCAGAAAGGCCATGCCGATGCTCATCACCGGCTCGCTCGCATCCGCCTGGGTGCGGACCGCCGTTTCGTCCATTGCGGGCCGCAGCGGCACGTCGGCTTGCGGAACCGGCTCGCTGAAACGGCGCCAGCGCGAGAGCGGGTACAGCGAGATCATCGCAATGGCCGCTGCGAGAAACGTGGAAAGCTCCGGACTCAGGAACGCAAAAATCAGCTGGCCGAAGCCGAGTATGGTGCCGAGAATCAGGACGAGCGGCCAGGCATGACGCACTGCGGCCCAGCGTCCGTACAGCCACACGATCAGCAGCCCGCCAAAGTAGGTGGGAATCAGCAGGAGCAGCGACGATTCGAACGCGGCCCGCGTCACGTCCTGCACATCCGCCACCTGCAAGGTCGCCAGCCAGCCGACACCAAGCGTGCCGAAGAACCGGGCCCATGCATGCGCAATGATCGATATGGCGGCGGCGTAAACGGGTCTCACGCCGATTGCGAGCAGCAGCGGAGCCACAACGGCAATCGGCGCGCCGAACCCGGCGATGCCTTGAAGAAACGATGAAAATACCCAGCCGAGCCCAAGAATGACGAACAATTCATTTCGGCTAAAGCGGGAAATCCCTTGACGAAGGGCGTCGTATCCACCGGCCTGTTTGGTGATCTGGTAGAGCAGCAATGCCGGCCACATGACATACAGGATGAATATGGCGTCCCATACGCCCTTCGCGCTTGCGACGGTCAATGTCCCAAGTGGAGTGCGGAATGCGAAAAAGGCGATCAACCCCGCCACGAACATTGCACCCGGACCCGCCTCGGGCGCGCGCCAGCGCAGCGGCACGAGAAAGACAAGCAGCGCGACGATGGAAAGTGTTGCCAGAATCCAGTGAATCAGATCGACCGGAATTGATGTCTCAGCCATCTCCTTCCCTCATACCGACAAAGTCTCCGCTGACGTTGGGAGATTCGGCCTGGAAATCGATTTAACTGATGATAGTCGCTTTTGTTTAAGCCGCAAGACAAAAATCCAGCGACTTATTTCGTTGTGCAACATTTTTCCGATTTGAGTGGCTTATCCTCTCCTTGAAAATTATTTCGTTATTTAACGTCGTTCTCAACCGATTACCGATTTTCGAAAAAAGACAATGATTGCGCCCGCAATGAAACATCGGCATTTCCGCAGGCGGGACATCCCACCCGTTGGGATGCCGTTCGCGCGCCACTACCAGGTTTGCTAATGCGATCGACCGTCGCGTGACACATCAACCCTGCAAGCGAATTGGGGATCAAGTGCAAACGCCCGGGTTATTTTTCCGCGCCGGCGAAATAGCTGACGCACGCCGCTCCGAAAAGCACGGCTTTCGGACACGCCTATGTTGGTGACTGCCGGCTCGCCCCGGGCGTATGCTGAATCGTGACGAGTTGCGGCATCGAGCTCGTCGGTTCCACGGATACGGCGGCGATGGACGATAAAGTCAACGCGTTGGAAGGCAGTGACTACCTGCTGAGGCTTGCAGTCCTTCGAATGCAGGTGGTCGATCTCTGGTCCGGCGAAAAGACACGCGTGCGGTCCGATCTGTCGAAATTCATCAACTTCGTCGAGGCGCAACTGCCTGACGACCTACGCGTTCAAAGCGCCTGCAACATCGCCCGATCGCTGGTCGTGCTGGAGCGGCCATTTTGCGCGCTCCTTCGCATCGAGTTGCTGCTTGCCCAGTTTGGGCACTTCGCTGACTCCTGACTCATGCCCGGAGCGTGGCGGCACTGACGCAGGAATGGCCGTTTAGGCCGCCGGCCACCGTCCGCGCCCTCCGCACGAAAGGCTGCGCTGTTGCGCGACCTCGCGTCTGAGCAGATCGCGGTGCAGCGTCATGGTCTGCATGATGTCGCGCATGACGCAAAGCAAATCTTCTCCTGCCACGCTGGCGGTGCCGTGATCCCGCTGACGCTGGACGCATGCCGTGAGCACCGCCAGCCTGTGGCGAGCTTCCGCGAGGTGAAGGTCTGCGGTAAGAAGCTCGAGCTCCTCGGCCGATGGGTCGTTCATGATGCCCCTCTCCGGATTCGCCGCAATCGGCCGCAACGAATGGCAAGGCTGGCACCGCGACCACCCCAGTATATGCCTCGCACGAGAAACTATCGCTGTACAAATGAAGGCGGGGGCGTAGTATGAAAACATCCGTCGACTGCGACCGATCCCGCCGCTCCTCCTGCTGCCACTTCTCAGGGATCGCGCCGCTCCCCTCCATCGCAGACCACGAATGCCGCCGGCCGAAGACTCGGACGGCGTGCGGATTCTTCACTGGGATTCAGGGAGCGAACTATGCGTTCAGATCCAGACCGGTTTCATATCGATCCAACGCCACGCCGGGCGGATGGGGAATACATGGCGCACGCGCGCATCAGCACCAGCCGTATCGATGGGAGCGAGTGCGAAGTCCACTCCAGCGGCGATCTCGCGGGATTCGACGCGCGCGAGGATGCCATTGCCTTTGCGGAGAACTGGGCACGGCAATGGCTGGATGCCCGCTTTGGCTAGGCGGTCCCATCGGCTGCTCCGCGCATTTGCCGCTCCGCCGCCTGCTCGAGTTGGGGCCACGCCAGGCTAAAGGAAATCCCGGCCGTGTCGTTATACCGGGGGCGAATCCAAATGTTCCTGAATGGTGATGGTCGCTGGCATGCCGTACACGGGAAGAACCCGATTTCTCGAGAAACGACGCAGTTTTCGGGACGCCACAGAACTGCGTCTATTCCTCGAGAGTGCGGCGGAGAGTTCACGTCATCTCGCTGTGGCGGTCCAACTCTTCGGGCTGGTGTCATGGCTCATGTCCCGGGCATTCGCGAATCCCCATGCGCACTTCGATGTGCCGGGCACGCTGGCAGCCGCCAGCGGCATCCTCCTCGCGATGGGCATGACCTACGCCTCACGGGGACTGCGAATGGATGCGCTGGGCCGGTTCGCATGCGCAGCGTTCGTGGCGCTGGCGTTTCACTCCAATATGCCCGGCACCGGCAATCCCGCGTTCTGGGTGCTGCCGATCGGCGTGGCGATCAACGTGGGCATGGCCCCGGTGATCTCCGGGTATTTCAACTATCTCGCAAGCGCACTGACTGTCTGGCTGATCATCTCCCACGGCGAGGTGGTCGCGCTGATGTCCTCACAGGACCGCAACTGGATCTTGCTGTTTGCGCTCGCCGCCCTTGCGCTCGGCCTCCTGCTCAATCTCCTGTTCACACAGGAGCGGAAAAGGACATTTCTGGTTCAGCGCGAACTGGCGCGGCTCGCATTCAGGGACACGCTCACCGGGATTGCGAATCGCCGAAGCTTCATGCTGGAGGTCAATGAGTGTCAGGACCGCCGGTCTAGCGAGGAATTCTGGCTATTGCTCATCGATGTCGACGATTTCAAGCAGATCAACGACACCGCCGGGCACGACGCCGGCGACGAGGTCCTGGCCGCCGTGGCGCGAGCCATCGAAGAAGGCGCCAGCCCGCACTTTTGCGGCCGCCTTGGCGGCGAGGAGTTCGGCGTGATCTTTTCGGGCAACCAGCAAAGCGCCGAAACCCTCGCACGTGAGATCTGCGAAGCGTTGGCGACGGCGCGAATTTCCGGACACAGGGTAACAGTCAGTATCGGGGTCTCGAGCATCTCGGAGCTAATCGGTGTACCTGAAACGTTTCGGCTCGCCGACCGTGCGCTCTACGAAGCGAAACGGCAAGGCAAAAACCGATGCGTCCTTGCCGAACCGGAGTCGTGGTGACGCGCGTCACCGGACGAGCTTCGATGTCCCCCCCCGCCGGACTAGCCAATCAGACGTGCGGCCGTGCGGACCACCTCCTCGACGAAGACGTTGATCGCTGGGTGGTTGCGTTCGCCGCGCCGCGTTGTCGCGAGCGCCATCGACAGCACGTCTTCGGCGAGCGGCACGACACCGACGCTTTCCTGTTTGTCGCCGACGACGAGCGACAGATCGTCGATCAACGCGATGTCCGCTCGCCAGGAACGCAGCGCCGAGAGCCCGTCGCCGGACACGGCACGACCGCATCGCGGCCCGGCGCGATGCTTTTAGCGGGACGCACGCGAGAAACGCAACTGATACTCGCGCGGCGAGAGACCCGTTTTACGCTTGAACAGCACGCGAAACGAACCCGGATCGGCGTAACCGACGCGGTCGCTGAGGTTTTCGAGCGCGATGGGCCGGGATTCCAGCAACTGTTTCGCCACTTCGATGCGAAGATTCTGCAGATATTCGAGTGGCGCGAGGCCCGTGGCCTGCTTGAAGCGGCGGTTCAGCGTCCGCTCGCTCACGGCGAGCCACGTGGCAAGCTCGCTTAACCGGAACCCTTCGGCAATCGTCGCTTCCATGCGCTGCTGCGCCCGGGCGATGAGGGGATCCGTGTGACCGTGCTCGTCGACCAGCGTCGAATAGGATGCCTGATCAATTCGATTGACGTCGATCAGCAAGGATCTCGCCGTCACGGCAGCGAGCTTTTCGTCGGCGAGCAATTCCACGAGCCGTATCGCGAGGTTGAGATATGAGGTGACCGCGCCGCTGGAAATGATGCGGTCCTGCCCGGTCAGGACCTCGCGCGCCCGCAGCTCGACGGCCGGATAACGGCGCGCGAAATCGGCCGCCTTCGCCCAGTGCGTGGTGGCGACCCGCCCGTCCAGCAGGCCCGCCTCGGCAAGCAGATAGTTGCCGGTGCAGTAGGCCGCCAGCACGGCGCCGGCCTTGTGCTGGCAGCGCAGCGCCCTCGAGAGCTTGTCGATCCGCTCGCGGTGGCCGATGAACTCGTCCATGTCGGCGAAAAACGGCGCCGTGAGCAGGATGGCGTGCGCGCCTTTGCGTCCGTCGATCTTGCCGTCCACCGCGATGGTCTGCCCCGACGCCGCCCTCACCGTCTGCCCGTCGAGGGATTCGACGCGCCATGCGAAACGCCACGCGCCATGGCCTCCGCGTGCACCCAGTTGATTGGCGGCGTTGAAAACGTCGATGGGGCCGGCCACGCCGGAGGCCAGAATGCCGTCGTAAACCCAGATGCGGATCGTGATCATTGGTGTGTCCGATATGCCTTCAATAATGGCGATCTTGCCACTTCCTCGCTAGCCGGTAAAGCCGCATGATCGTCCCATCCCAACACCTGATCGACGGAGTAGCGCCATGCCCATGATCGACGCACTGTGGCCCGAAGACGCCCTGACACCCGAAGCCGAAGCCGGGCTCGTCAAGGAACTCACCAACATTCTGATCCACGCGGAAGGCTACGATCCCGGCAACCGCATCGCGCAGGGCGTGACCGTGCTCTATCTGCACCGGCCGGCCGCCGTCTATGTCGCCGGGGAGCCCTCGCCGCTGCCGCGCTACCGCATCGTTCCTTCGGCGCCGGAAGGTCAGTACACCGATGCTTCCCGCAAGGCGCTCGTCAGGGCCGTGACCGAAGCCGTGGCCCGCGCCGAGAACCGTCCCCTCGAAGACGTGGCGCCGCGCGTGTGGGTTTTCCCGACCGAGATTCCGGACGGCACGTGGGGCAGCCGCGGCAGCATCTGGACGTTGCCCGACATTCACGCCCTGCTCGAAGGTGAAGCCGAACGCGGCGTGGGCGCGACGCGACTCGCGCGCCGACGCCGCGAAAAAGCGCGTACCACGCTCGCGGCAGCGCTCGACGCGGCATCGACGGGGCACACTGACGAGTAACGGCGAAAGGCTCTTCGCAAGCGAAGAGCCTCTCAATGGCGACGGCCCGCAGGGCCGCGCGCGCGACAAGCATCGTTAATGCGCGTAGACCGGACCGAGCCCGGGCGTATCCTGCCGGGACGAAACCGTCGCCGCACCGGCGCCTCCCGCCGACGAGCCGTCCGCCACGCCGCCAAATCCCGAAGCCACCGCGCCGTTCTGCGCGCTCACGCGCGCCTCGGCGGCCTGAATTTCCTGCGGATAGTTCGCATAGTCGGCGGTAGGGTTGTAGCCGGCCTTCTCCAGCTGGACGAGTTCCGCGCGAACCTGTGCACGCGTGAGCGGCTCGCTGGGTTGCGCGAAGGAAACAACCGGAACGGCGACGATAGCGGCAACGACCAGCGACTTGATGAGTTTCATGGGATCACCTGCAAGCAAAGTATTGGGTCAGACCACGGTTGCGTGGCACGTGCATCCAGTCGCCCCGACGTCTGCTTTGCGACACCGCCGACTGGCATGGACGTATTTGAAACCCTCAACGTATCCGGCTTGTTTCCGTGAACCCCGGCTTTTGCAAGCCTCCTTGTCCTTTGGCGCGATGGATACACCACGATACAAAGTCCGCAAGATCGCTGCGTGCCGTTCGGGTCGGCGCGCCTGTCTCAATCGTCTGAATGTTGCGGATGCCGGGCTAGTGCGTGCGGCGCGCCGTTCCTGGCGACCCCGCACGGGTTTTGTATCCCCATGTATCTGGCGGCCGCGTGGAAACAGGCACATACACAAAGGCGGGCCGCCCGACACGTGCGGGATACATCGGCACGCTTCAATACGTCAACCGGGCGAACCGCCCTGCACGAACCCTGGAGTCGCGAAACATGTCCTGTATCGAAGCTGTTCCGCGCAGCACCGAAGCATCGGCCAGCGTGAGCGCGCAGATCGCCCGCCACTGCCTGCTGACGCGCACCCGGCAGATCGCACGCGTGCTGACCGGCCTTTACGACGAAGCGCTGCGCCCGCTCGGCATCAGCTCATCGCAGCTTTCGCTGCTCGTGCTCGTCGCGGAGTACGGCCCCTTGAGCCGCGCCGCGCTCGGGCGCAAGAATCATCACGACCGCACGACGCTCACGCGTAACCTGCAGCCGCTCATCGCCCATGGCTGGGTCGCCGATGGCGAGCCTGGCGGCGACGGCCGCAGCCGTGCGCTCTCGGTCACGCAAGCGGGCCGCGCGCTGCTTCAGACCGCCGGGCCGGCGTGGTCCACCGCGCAACAGCGCGCCGCCGGCGTGCTCGGCCTGGAAGGCGCGAGCGCGCTCATGAACATCGCGGCGGATCTGTCGTCAGCCACCATCTGAATTTTTTTCGTCGTCAATGTTGCATATGCAACGCCATCAGGAGCCTGCAATGAAAGTCGTCAAAGCCGCCGCCGTCCAGATCAGCCCCGTGCTCTACAGCCGCGAGGCAACGGTTGCCAAGGTCGTGCAGAAGATTCTCGAACTCGGCCGCAAGGGCGTGCAGTTCGCCACGTTCCCCGAGACCGTGGTGCCGTATTACCCGTACTTTTCCGCGGTGCAAACGCCCATGCAGTTGCTCGCGGGCACCGAGCATCTGCGGCTGCTCGAACAGTCCGTGACGGTGCCCTCGCCCGCCACCGATGCGATCGGCGAGGCCGCACGGCAGGCGGGCGTGGTGGTCTCCATCGGCGTGAACGAGCGCGACGGCGGCACCATCTACAACACGCAACTGCTGTTCGACGCCGACGGCACGCTGATCCAGCGCCGCCGCAAGATCACGCCCACCCATTTCGAGCGCATGATCTGGGGCCAGGGCGACGGCTCGGGCTTGCGCGCCGTGGACAGCAAGGTGGGCCGCATTGGCCAGCTCGCCTGCTTCGAGCACAACAACCCGCTCGCGCGCTATGCGATGATCGCCGACGGTGAGCAGATCCATTCGGCCATGTATCCGGGCTCGGCCTTCGGCGAAGGCTTCGCGCAACGCATGGAAATCAATATCCGCCAGCACGCGCTGGAATCCGGCGCCTTCGTCGTGAACGCGACGGCATGGCTCGATGCCGACCAGCAGGCGCAGATCATGAAGGACACGGGCTGCGCGATCGGGCCGATCTCGGGCGGCTGCTTCACCACGATCGTCGCGCCGGACGGCTCGCTGATCGGCGAACCGCTGCGCGAGGGCGAAGGCGAAGTCATCGCCGACCTCGACTTCTCGCTGATCGACCGTCGCAAGATGCTGATGGACGCGGCCGGCCACTACAACCGTCCGGAACTGCTCAGCCTGCAGATCGACCGCACGCCGACGGCGAACGTTCACGAACGTGTGCAGCACGCCGCTGCGGCGACCGGAAACGACAGCGAGGAACCACGTACGATCGTTGCCTGAGAGCGCACTGCATCCGCTCTGGCTACTGCCTCTCTTTAAATGTGTATATACACTCTTTAGTGTTACGAAACAGGTAAGCGAAATGACCACTCAAACCCAGCATGACCGTCCGATTCTCGTCACGGGTGCGGCAGGCGCAATTGGCGCCGTCGGCCGCAGCATCACCGAAAACCTGCTTGCGAAGGGCCATCGCGTGCGCGCGCTGGTGCGCCGCGAGGACGCGCGCGCCGACGAACTGCGCCGCCTCGGCGCGCAGGTCGTGCTCGGCGATCTGACCGATCTCGATTCGATACACCGCGCCATGGAAGGCGTCTCGCGCCTCTACTTCGGCATGTCGGTGTCGCCCGCGTATCTCGAGGCGACGATCAATACCGCGGCCGTTGCGCGCCATCACGGCGTCGAAGCGTTCGTGAACATGTCGCAGATGACCGTCTCGCAGATGAGCATCACCGAAACCACCGACAGCGTGCAGCAAAAGCAGCATTGGCTCGCCGAGCAGGCGCTCGCCTGGTCGGGTCTGCCCGTCGTCACCGTGCGGCCCACGGTCTTTCTGGAGAGCTTCTTCCTGCTTCTCGCCGCGGAGGGCGTGCGCAAGCACGACGAACTCGTGCTGCCGATCGGCAACGGCCGCACCTCGCCGATTTCGTCGCTCGACGTCGCGCGTGCCGTCGCGGAGATCCTCGACAACCCGGCACCGCATATCGGCCAGGTCTACCACCTCACGGGCCTCGAATCCTGCGATATGGAGCACTATGCGCGCCTCTTCTCCGAGGTGCTGGGCCGCACGATCCGCTATCGCGACGTGCCCGTCGAGGCATGGGCTGCGAAGCTGGGCGAACTCGGGATCACCGCGCACGTCGTCAAGCATCTCGCGGTCATGGCCGAACTGCATGCGCAGGGCCGCTACGACCGCATGACCGACGACCTGCGCAAGCTCACGGATCAGGCGCCGATCGGCATGCGCGAGTTCGTGACGCGCCATGCTGCGGCATTTGCGAGCGGCGCGGCATCGGTCTGATGCGACGTTCGTTTGCGTGCCGGGACATCCGGCTCGAATCCCGTTGGCGAGCGATGCAAAACTGCAGCACATGCGCACGCCAGCACAACTACGCTTGGTATTGCGAAGCATCCCTATGCGCTCTGCCTCCAATACCAGAAAAACGGAGTACCTATGTCTGACGATTCTCTCATCCCGTCGCCGTCGCGCCGCCGCTTCATGGGCGCGACCGCGGCCGCCGTGGCGGCAGCCTCGCTGAGCCAGCTGGCGTTCTCGCAAACCCCGCAAGGCATCACCGAAGTCAAGTCCGCACCGAACGGCGACAAGACCGCGATTCGCCCGCTGCGCGTGCATGTGCCCGAAGCGCAGCTCGTGGATCTGCGACGCCGCATCAAGGCCACGCGCTGGCCCGACAAGGAAACCGTGAGCGACGATTCGCAAGGCGTGCCGCTCGCGATGATGCAGGAGGTCGCACGCCACTGGTCGACCGACTATGACTGGCGCCGCTGCGAGGCGAAACTAAACTCGCTGCCGAATTACATGACTGAAATCGATGGACTCGATATTCATTTCATTCATGTGCGCTCGAAACACGAGAATGCGATGCCGCTCATCGTTACGCATGGCTGGCCGGGCTCGGTCATCGAACAGTTCAAGATCATCGACCCGCTGACCAATCCCACGGCTTACGGCGCGAGCGCTTCCGACGCCTTTCATCTGGTGATTCCGTCGCTGCCGGGCTATGGCTTCTCGGCCAGGCCGACCGAGGTCGGGTGGGGTCCCGAGCGGACCGCGCGTGCGTGGGTCGTGCTGATGAAGCGCCTTGGCTACGAGAAGTTCGCGGCGCAAGGCGGCGATCTGGGCGGCATCGTCGCCAACGTGATGGCGAAGCAGGCGCCGCCGGAACTGCTCGGCATTCACGTGAATTTCCCGGCGACGATTCCGCCCGAAATCGCCAAGGCGCTGCAAGCCGGCTCGCCCCCGCCAGCCAGTCTCAGCGACGACGAAAAGCACGCCTACGAGCAGCTCGCGAGCGCAGCCAAATCGCGGCGCGCCTACGCGCTCGAACAGGGCACGCGCCCGCAAACGCTCTATGGGCTCTCGGATTCGCCGATCGCGCTGGCCAGCTGGCTGCTCGATCACGGCGACGGCTATATCCAGCCGGCTGCGGCACTCACCTCGGCCGTGTACGGGCGCGACGTCAACGGAGAATCGGCGGGCGCGATGACGCGCGACGACGTCCTCGACGACATCACGCTCTACTGGCTGACGAACACGGGCATCTCGGCCGCTCGCTTCTACTGGGAGTCGCACTTCAATTTCCTGGCCGCCGCCGACGTATCGGTGCCGGCCGCGGTGAGCGTCTTCCCACGCGAGAACTATCAGGCGCCGCGCAGCTGGACCGAACGCGCCTATCACGACCTCATCTACTACAACCGGCCCGACAAGGGCGGCCACTTTGCGGCGTGGGAACAGCCGCAACTGTTCGCACAAGAGGTGCGAGCGGGCTTGCGGCCGCTGCGCCAGTCATAGCGCGAGCCGTCTGTAAGGCGCCGGGACGCGACTCCCGGCGCCGACCTGAAACCGAAGGAACATCCGACATGAAATTCAACGACACTGCGCCTGTCTTGGCGCCCGAAAACACGCCGCCGCTCTGGCTGGCGAAACTGGCAGAAAATGCCACGCTGGAAGCGACCGTCCTGAAGCGTCCGATAGAGGGCCGCGCCGATATCCTTGCCGTGATCAGGCATGCCGTTTCTCTCTATGAGTTCCAGCATCACAGCTACAAGGGGGAAATCGGCAACAGCCTCTACATGGAGTCCTACCGATCGCAGATCCAGGGAGAACCGATCGAAACCGTGGTCGTCGCGCATCTGAACCAGAATGGCGAAACGGATTCGGTCGTCATCAACCATCGGCCGCTCGAGGCGGCGATGTTGTTTTCGGCACTGATGTGGGAGCGGGTAGACGAACGATTCCGCGACTACTATCTGAGCGGACCGGAAGCGGCGGCCATGAAAACGGCGTAGTTCGGCAAGCGGCGTAGAGCCGCCTGCGGCCGTCAATGCATGAAAGCAAATGCCTGCTCGGCAAACAGAATGACCGCTACCACGATCATCGTCGCGCCGGACAGCTGGCTCACCCTGCGGGCAGCCGTTGGCCGCGTGGTCAGAATGGCCTTCGAACCCACGCCGACGACGGAGTAAACCGACGCACAATTGATCATGTGCAGCAGACCCAGCGCGACGATCTGCGTGGAAACCGGCCACAAGGCATCGCGCCGCGTGAACTGCGGCAGGAGTGCGACGAACAACAGAATGGCCTTCGGGTTGAGACCGCTGATCGCGAAGCCGCGCAACGACCATCGCCACCGGCTGCTCTCCTCCTGCGCCTGTCCAACCGCGAGTTCCGATGGCCGCATGAATGTCCTGATGCCGAGCCAAACCAGGTAGGCCCCGCCAACGGCAGTCAGCACGGGAAGCACGCCGGGGACGCTCATCACCAGCGTTCCGACACCTGCGGCCACGATCAGCGTGATCGCGAGATAGCCGGCCAGCATGCCGACGACGGCAGGCGCGACGGCGCTGCCGCGCAGTCCCGCCGAAATCACATACGCCCAGTCGGCGCCGGGGACCATCACCAGCGAGATCGATACGATCCAGAACGCCGTCAACAAACTTGCTTCCACTTCTGCACTCGCTTCCTGTCAAGCGGGCGCCACCGCCCGAAGGCGCAAATGGTAGGGCCTGGGACGCGAAAAGTGCTCCCTATGTCTTGCGTGTTCCGGGCGCTCGACGCTAATATTTAGCGCATGGACGCGATCGATCGAAAAATTCTTGCTGAGATCCAGCAGGATGGAAGAATTTCACTCACTGAGCTGAGCGAGCGGGTTGGCTTGAGCGTCTCCCCATGCCAGCGACGGCTGCGCGCACTGGAGAGCGAGCAGGTGATCAGCGGTTACCGCGCCACGATCGACGCTTCGGCAGTCGGCCTGAATTTTTCCGCGATCGTCTTCGCGACCTTGCGCGAGGGCAGCAGTGAGAACGTGCGATCTTTCGAGGACGCGCTCATCGACATTCCCGAAATCACGCGCGCGGAGCGTCTGTTCGGCGAACCCGACTACATGCTGCATGTCGTTACGCGGGATCTGAAGGCGTTCCAAACCCTCTACGATCGCCGGCTGCTGCCGCTGCCGTCGGTACTGCGGCTGACCTCGACGCTCGTGATGAAGAGCATCTTTCAGGACCGGCCGCTGCCGTTGTGATCACATCGACCGTTCCCGTTTGAACTGCGGCAGGGGAAGGGCTACTTCTCTGCCTTGCCATGCATGACCATGATCGTCTGCTGCATGAGGGCGCAATCCGCAAACTCTACAGGGCGGTTGACCCCGACGGCCGCTCCGCCGCCACCCGTTCGCCCGGCGAGGCACTCCGCACGACCGGCAACGCATCAGGAACCGCACATGAATTCAGGCAAATCAACCAGACGCGCGCTGCCAGGCAAGCGCGAACTCGAAACGATGTCGGCGTTCCGGTATGACCTGCGCAAATTTCTGCGGGCTTCCGAAGAGATCGCCAACGCCGCGGGCATCACGACGCTCCAGTACCAGTTGCTGCTGCACGTATGTGGCTTTCCCGACCGCAACTGGGCGACCGTCGGCGAACTCGCGGAGCGCTTGCAGGCGGCGCCGAACGGCACGGCGGCGCTCGTCTCGCGCTGCGAATCGGCCGGACTCGTGACGCGCAAGCCCGATCCCGCCGATCGTCGCCAGGTGCAGGTCCATCTCACAGCCAAAGGCGAGATGTTCCTGCTCGAACTCGCGGCCGAGCACAAGGCGGTCTATGGCGCGTTCGGCTGGGTGTTCGACGAGGCCGGCAGCTAGCCCTTCCCGGAGCGGGCCTGTTGGACTGTGGCGGGGGAAAAGGCAATTTATGTCACAATGTGCCTTAAATGCCATTTTCTCCGGCTACCCATGCGATTTACGAACATTTTTGATCGGCGCACGCTTGTGCGAAGCCATCGGCGCTGGCGCTATTTCGGCGTGTTCTGGGTCGGCGCCATCGCGACCGGGCTCGTCGCGGTTCTGTACGCGCGGCTCATCGACTTCGGCTTCGACCTCTTCGTACAGGTGACCGCCCACTACTGGTGGTTACCCCTTGTCATCACGCCGGCGATCGCCGCGTTCAGCGTCTGGGCCACGCGACGCTGGTTTCCGGGTTCCGAGGGCAGCGGCATCCCACAGGTCATCGCGACGCTGCACGACGTGCGCGGACTCGGCCCGCGCCTGCTCACGCTGCGTATCCTGATCGGCAAGATCGCCCTGTCGTTCCTCGCGATCCTCGGCGGATTCACGATTGGCCGCGAAGGGCCGACCATCCACGTGGGCGCCGCGCTGATGTACAGCCTCCGGCGCTTCTATCCAGCGCGGCTGCGCAGCATGTATGGGGTTGGCCTCGAATACAAGCTCGCGCTCGCGGGCGCCGCCGCCGGCCTTTCTGCCGCGTTCAACGCGCCGCTCGCAGGCGTGGTCTTCGCCATCGAAGAACTCACGCGCAGCTTCGAAGCGAAAACCAGCGGCGTCATCATCACGGCGATCATCTTTGCGGGCGTCGTGTCACTCGCGCTGCAAGGCAACTATGTGTATTTCGGCACCATTGCCATCGGCGGCCATTTTCCCGATCTGCTCGCCGTCGCCGTTATTCTGGTCGGCGTGATTACCGGCGTCGCGGGCGGCGTGTTCTGCTGGCTGCTGCTCAACACCGAACGATGGATGCCCGCCCGCCTGTTCACTCTGCGTAAGGACAGCCCTGTCGCGTTCGGCGCGCTGTGCGGTTTGTTCATCGCCGTGATCGGCGTGGCGACCGGCGGCCACCTGTTCGGCAGCGGCTATGCGGAAGCGCGCGGCATGCTCGAGGGTCATTCGCAGCTCGGCGCGGCTTATCCCGTGCTGAAAATGGCCTCGATGGTGGGCTCGTACCTGCCGGGCACGCCGGGCGGCCTCTTTGCGCCGTCGCTGGCAATCGGTGCCGGCATCGGCAATGCCCTGCACATGGTGTTCGGGCAGATGCAGCTGCCGATGCTGATCGCACTCGGCATGGTCGGCTATCTGGCCGCCGTCACGCAAAGCCCGATCACGGCGTTCGTCATCGTCATCGAGATGATCGACGGGCACGCGCTCGTGATCTCGTTGATGGCAACGGCGCTCGTGTCGAGCCAGGTCTCGAAGCTGTTCGCGCCGCCGCTGTACGAAGCCCTGGCGCATCGCTATCTGAAGCATTGACGCGCGCTGTGACGTCTGTTCGTCACAACGGACGTCTACCAAGACCCCCATCTATCGTTGCTCGAGCCATCCGCGCTCGCCCGTCCCCGGCAACCGAAAGCGCACTTCACATCGTGAAATACAGCTTGAATTCCCGAAGCGGCGCCATTCCACTTTATGAAAACATGTTCTACAGCGCAAAAATTGTTCGCCATCTCATTGATAAATAACGAATAAATAACTCATATGTCTTATATAAGACTTTGCTGCGACGCATCAGGATGAACCTACAATTGAGCCATGCAGTTCGCTTCGACTTACGTGGCGGCACGCTGAACCATTCATTCAATCGCACTTTGCTCTTCGGAGACTTAGGAGATACACATGGCTCAATATCAGGACGACATCAAGGCAGTGGCTGGTTTGAAGGAGAAACAAGGCAGCGCCTGGAATGCCATCAATCCCGAATCGGCTGCACGCATGCGGGCCCAGAACAAGTTCAAGACGGGCCTCGACATCGCGAAGTACACGGCGAAGATCATGCGCGCCGACATGGCCGCCTACGACGCCGATCCGTCGAAGTACACGCAGTCGCTGGGTTGCTGGCACGGCTTCATTGGCCAGCAGAAGATGATCTCCATTAAGAAGCACTTCAACAGCACCGAGCGCCGCTACCTTTACCTGTCGGGCTGGATGGTGGCCGCGCTGCGCTCCGAGTTCGGGCCGCTGCCGGACCAGTCGATGCACGAGAAGACCTCCGTCAGCGCGCTGATCCGCGAGCTGTACACCTTCCTGCGCCAGGCCGACGCCCGTGAACTGGGCGGCCTGTTCCGCCAGCTGGACGCGGCGGAAGGCGCCGCCAAGGCCGCCATCCAGGAGAAGATCGACAACCACGTCACTCACGTCGTGCCGATCATCGCCGACATCGACGCGGGTTTCGGCAACGCGGAAGCCACCTACCTGCTCGCCAAGCAGTTCATCGAAGCGGGCGCATGCTGCATCCAGATCGAAAACCAGGTGTCCGACGAGAAGCAGTGCGGCCACCAGGACGGCAAGGTCACCGTGCCGCACGAGGACTTCCTGGCCAAGGTCCGCGCGATCCGCTACGCCTTCCTGGAACTGGGCGTGGACGACGGCGTCATCGTGTGCCGCACCGACTCGCTGGGCGCCGGCCTGACCAAACAGATCGCCGTGACCCACACGCCGGGCGACCTGGGCGACCAGTACAACTCGTTCCTCGACTGCGACGAAATCCCGGCCGACGCACTGGGCAACGGTGACGTCGTCATCAAGCGCGACGGCAAGCTGCTGCGTCCGAAGCGCCTGCCGAGCAACCTGTTCCAGTTCCGCGCCGGCACGGGCGAGGCACGTTGCGTGCTGGACTGCATCACCTCGCTGCAAAACGGTGCCGACCTGCTGTGGATCGAAACCGAAAAGCCGCATATCGCCCAGATCGCCGGCATGGTCAATGAGATCCGCAAGGTCATCCCGAACGCCAAGCTGGTGTACAACAACAGCCCGTCGTTCAACTGGACGCTGAACTTCCGCCAGCAGGCGTATGACGCGATGAAGGCCGCGGGCAAGGACGTGTCGGCATACGACCGCGCCCAGCTGATGAGCGTGGAGTACGACGAGAGCGAACTGGCGAAGGCCGCAGACGAAAAGATCCGCACCTTCCAGGCCGATGCGTCGCGCGAAGCCGGCATCTTCCATCACCTGATCACGCTGCCGACGTATCACACCGCTGCGCTGTCGACCGACAACCTCGCCCGCGAATACTTCGGCGACCAGGGCATGCTCGGTTATGTGGCCGGCGTGCAGCGCAAGGAAATCCGTCAGGGCATCGCCTGCGTCAAGCACCAGAACATGTCCGGCTCGGATATCGGCGACGACCACAAGGAGTATTTCAGCGGCGAAGCGGCGCTGAAGGCGGCGGGTAAAGACAACACGATGAATCAGTTCTGATACTCGTTAGTCCCCACGTACAACGCCACCCCTTCCGGGTTGGCGTTTTTTTTCGTCCGTCGAGATCGCTCGCCGGCCCCCCGCAGGAACGAAGAATGCGACTCCGGAGGGGGATTCAACCACCGGAGCGCACAATCATGTCCCATCGACTCAAAACAGGCGATCGCGTCACGTGGAACACCCCGGAGGGCATGGCGACAGGTACGGTCGTCCGCCGGATCATCAGGGATACGGAACTGGAAGGCCACACCGTCGCCGCGTCGAAGGACGACCCGTATTACGAGGTCGAAAGCGAGAAAGACGGTCAACACGCTGTGCAACCCGCCGAAGGACTGGAAAAGGTGCACAAGCATTGAGCTGCGCGCGATTACACGGTCGAATTCGTCGGCCGGGGGACTGACCTCTTTGAGGGACAGGCTCGCTGTTCACTGATACAACTCGAAACGTTCTGTGCGCGATGAATCGGTAAACTTCTCGTGCGAGCAAGCCTGCGGCTTGCTAATGCGCACCGCTGTTACCCTCATCACCCTTCCCCCGGCACGCGCCGTACGCCACCGCCGGGGAATATGACCTGGAACGTATTGTGGACGACCGATTCGACCGACGCGAACTGTTGCTGCACCGTGGAGATGTTCTCGAAGCGATGCGCAACGTCGGCGCGACTCAACCCTTTTCGCCCGTTGCGCATCTTGCGTTGCGCGAGCCTTCGTTGCAGGCGTTGCCCTTTCTGCAGCAGATGTCGCCTCGCATGCGTGCGAGAGATTTTCTTGAACGGGCCGCCAGCGCCTACGCGAGCTGGCCAAGGGCGCTCCTGGAGGCCGAACTCGATCGCATCGAGCTTGCCTCGACGGTGCAGCGCGAACTCTTCGCGGACGATCCGCAAGGTTGGGCAGCGTACGCCGCCTGGGTCAGGCAGAAGGTCAGCTGGTTCGGACTCGAGCTCGACGAGACAGCCCAGGCCTCGACACGGGTGAACGATCGTGACGACGGGAACGGCGGAACGACACCTGCACCTGCGATGAGGACGGGCTGGCCGTGGAAGCCGATCGAGTGAGCTATGCTCCCCCCCGATTCGCCAATGTGATCGCACGCGAGACCCCACCACCCCGAGGAGTTACACCCATGCCGCTCGCCACCGCTACTGCCAGCCTCGCCGCCGACGCGCCCAACTACGTCGTCGCCATCGAGGCTGGCCGCCACCCGCTGACCGGCGACGAAGGCCCGCACGAAGGCGGCCAGGACCGCGGCCCCGCGCCATTCGCGTTCGTGCTCTCCGGGCTCGCCGCGTGCACGGCCGCCACGCTGCGTATGTACATGCAGCGCAAGACCTGGTCAGCCGCCGCGATCGCCGTCGAGGTCAGCCTGCATGCGGATCACGACGGAACCCAGTACATCCGCCGCGGCGTTGCAGTCGGCGGACCGCTCGAGGAAGCGCAGCGCGCGCGCCTGGCCGAAATCTGCGAAAAAACGCCAGTCACACTCTTCATCAAACGCGGCACGCGCATCGACACGACCTTGCGCATTGGATGAATGTCATGGATCAATCTGGCGACTTCATCGTACGCACCATGTCGGCCGACGAGGTGGCCCTGTCGGTCGAATGGGCAGCCGCAGAGGGCTGGAACCCCGGGTGGCACGACCCGCGCTGCTTCCGGGAAGCGGACCCGGACGGTTTCTTCGTCGGCCTCTGGCGCGGCGAGCCGGTCGCGTGCCTGTGTGCCGTTGCCTACGACGACAGCTTTGGCTTCATCGGTCTCTACATCGTGAAACCCGGATTTCGCGGCAAGGGCTTCGGCATGCGGATCTGGCAGCACGGTATGCGTTACCTGGGAGACCGTAACATTGGTCTCGACGGCGTCGTCGCCCAACAGGCGAACTACGGCAAGTCCGGATTCCGGCTCGCGTACCGCAACATCCGCTATCAGGGGCGCGTGAGCGGCATCGGGTGCGCGTGTGCGGGGCCAGCCGCGGACGTGCCGTTCGAGCAGTTGCTTGCCTACGATCGCGCCTGCTTTCCCGCGGCGCGCGAGCGTTTCCTCCGCGCCTGGATCGCGCAGCCGGATGCCGTCGCGCTCGCAACGGTCGACGCGGGCCGCGTCGCCGGCTATGGCGTCGTGCGGCGATGCGAGGCGGGCTGCAAGATCGGCCCGCTCTTCGCCGACGATGCGGACGTTGCCACGGGCCTCTTGCGCGCGCTGGCGGCGAGCATGCCGGGCGAGGTCATAGTGCTCGACGTACCGGAAACGAACCCTGCGGCCGTCGCGCTGGCGGAACGGCACGGTATGACGAGCGTGTTCGAAACCGCGCGGATGTACACGAAAAACGCGCCCGCGATCGCGATCGATCGCGTGTTCGGGGTGACGTCGTTCGAGCTGGGTTGATCGCGCTAAAGCTGGAGCCGCTGAACATAGCCCGTGAGTTCGAGATAGCCGCGTCCTAGCGGTTTTCCTGTGGGTTTCGCAGCGGTGTTTGCCTTGCCCGTGCTCGCCGCGTCCGCGGCAAACGCCGTCACCGCGCCCTCCCAGTACACCGCGCCGGTGCTCGCGCGGCTGTCGAACTCCTGATCGTCCATGAGCGGCACCAGCGTCAGATGCACGTCCTGCGCATCGACGCGCATCGCCACCGGATACTGTGCGCCGGTATGCGGCGAACGCCACTGGCGCAGCGGCGTGAAGCGAATGCTATCGGGCGTCAGCGTATGTGTGGTTCCATCGGCGGCGCGCAGCGTGCCGCCTGCCCAGAACTTGCCGCCGGCCTTGTCGCGGATCTGCAAGGCCATCAGTGCGCCGCCGTCATCGAAGTTGATGCCGATCCAGTCCCAGCCGACCGCGCCATCCGCGAGCGGCGCCGACGACCATTCGTGATCGAGCCACGCCTGCCCTCGCACGTGCGCGGCGTTCCCGTTCGAATCATCGCCTCGCTTAAGCACACCGTCGACTTGCAGCCACGGTACGCTGTAGTAGTAGCTCGCTTCGTCCGGCAGCGGGCCTTTGCGGCTGTACCCGCCCGCGCCGTTGACGAGCACCGGCTGCGTCGGCGCCAAGGTGAAGGCGAACGCAAAGCCAGGCGTGGCGATGTTCAGGCGGTAGCGGCCGTCCGCGTTGCGCTCGAGCGACCAGTCGTCGATGTGGACGGCCGTGTCCGTCTCGCTCGCATCGGCAAGACCAAAGCCGCGGCGCGCAATGCGCTGGTCGTGCTGCAGGCTGCCCGCATGCGGATCGCTGAGCGCCACGTTGGCGAACAGCAGTTGCTCCGGCGCGAAGCGGCTCGGGTTCGCATCGTCGAGCGCGGGGCGCGAGCGGAAGAAGGTCGCTTCGAAGCCCAGCGATGCATCGGTAGCCGTGTCGGCATCCGCTTGCAGCCAGCCGGTCACGTACCACCATTCGGTGCGATAGCTCGAATGCGCGCCATAGTCGCGCGGGAACACGAGCGGCTGTCCGCTCGTCACCGCTGGATAGTCCGGCATGCGCGCCCATGCAACGCCTGGCGACAGCGCGGCGAGCGGCGATAAGAGGAACATGCGCCGTCTCATCGCGTCACCAGTCGTCGCGCACGGCGCGCACTGCATCGACCGACATCGCGGCGCGCGAACTCAGGAGCGCCGTGAGCGCAGCGGCCACGACGACCGCAGAAGCCAGCGCGGCCAGCAAACCCCACGGCATATGCACGCTCATCGTCCAGTGAAACGACTGCGGGTTGACGACATGCACGAGCACCATCGCGAGACTCAGGCCCAGCGTCAAACCGGCAAGCACGCCGAGCAGCGCAACGAGCGCGCCCTCCATCGCGAGCATGACCGCGATCTGCCGACGTGTCACGCCGATATGCCGCAGCATGCCGAACTCGCGCGTGCGGGCAAGCGCCTGCGACCCGAAGCTCGCGCCGACGCCGAACAGACCGATGATCACCGCCACCGCTTCCAGCAGATACGTCACGGCGAAGCTGCGGTCGAAGATCCGCAGGCTCGCCGCGCGGATCTCGCCGGGCTGCGCGAACTCGAGGCGCTGCCCGCCGTGCACGCTCTCGCGCAAGCGTGCGATCGCTTGCGCGGGCGCCACGCCCGGGTCGAGCCATAAGGCGGCATCGCTCACGCGCGTGTCGCGAGTCAGCCGCCGATAGTCGCTCGCGTCGATCACGATGGCGCCGAACTGGCGCGCATAGTCGCGCCAGACGCCGGCCACCGTGAACGGCAAGCGCTGGCCCGCCAGCGGCAGCGTGATGCGCTGGCCCGTGTGCATCCCGTACAGATCGGCAGCCGCCTCGCTGATCCACACCGGCGGCGGCTCGCCGGCTTGCGGCACACGGGGCGCCGTCGTCAGCGGCAGGCGCGCGGCGGGGTTACGCGCATCGATGGGCCGCGCGAGCAGGCTCACGGGCGGCAGGCGAGCGTCGAGCGAGATTTGCGTCGCGCGCAGAAACTCGGCGCGCGCGATGCCGGGCGTGGCGGCGATGACCGCCTGATCGCCAGGCGAAAGAAACGCGCTATCGCCGCCCGGCGAAGCGCGCAGATAGAGCGGCGCGGGCAGCAGCAACTGCAGCCAGTCGTCGACCGCCACGCGAAAACTCGACACCATGATCGCCATCGCCGTCATCAGGCTGAAGCTCGTGACGATGCCCGCGAGCCCAATCGTCGCGCGGCCGGGGGCATTGGCGAGCTGCGCCAGCACGAGCTGCGGCAAGGCATGATTCGAGCGCGGCAGCACGGCGAATACGGCGCGCGCGAGCGCCGGCATCGCCAGCACGCCGCCCAGCAACAACAGGGCGATGGAAACATAGCCGAACACCGGCAAGCCGGCCACGGGCGGCAATAGCGCGGTGACGACCCCGGCCGCAATCGCGAGCAGCGCCGCCGTGACCGTGCGCTTCGTACGCAGCCGGGCGGCCGGCGCTTCCTCGTCGCCCGCCTTCAGCGCCCGCGCGGGTCGCGCCTTCGCGGCTTCGAGCGCCGGCGCGAGACTGCCGAGCACCGACGCAGCCATCCCCAGCGCAAAGAATATCGCCGCGGGCATCGCATCGAAATGCACGCGCGGCTGCACCCCTTCGAAATAGCCGCCGCCCAGATCGCCGCCCGCATAGCGCAGCACGGCGGCCGCGAGCGCGAAGCCGATGGCGAGGCCCGCCGCCGCGCCGAGCACGCCGAGAACTGCGCCCTCGGAGACGACGAGCCACAGCACGCCACGCTGCGTCACGCCGATTGCGCGCAACAGCGCAAACTGCGCACGGCGCCGCAGTACGGCGAGCGCCTGCATCGTGAAGACGAGGAACGCCCCCGTGAACAGCGCGACGAGCGCGAGCACGTTGAGATTCGCGCGATACGCACGCGAGAGCATCGAGGTGCGCTGGGCGCTGTCGCCCGGCGTGACGGCGGCGACACCCGCGGGCAGGCGCGACGCGAGCGAATGCGCGAACACTTCGGCATCGACGCCAGGCTTGAGCTTGATGTCGATGCGCTCGAGCGTGCCGAGCCGCTGCAAGCGCCATTGCGCGGCACCGATGTCCATCACGCCGACGCGCACCGCATCACCCGATGCGGGCAACACGCCCGCGACACGCAGCGCGACCGAAGCGAGCCCGACCTGCACCGTGAGCGAATCGCCGGGCTTGAGCGCGAGCCAGCTCAGCGCGGCCGGCGAGAGAAATACGGTGTCGGGGTCGAGCAGATCGAGCGTGGTGGCCTTCGCGCCATTCGCGCCGTTCGCGCCGTGCGCGCCGTTCGCGCCGTTCGCGCCGTGCGTGCCGCTCGCGCCATTCGTGCGATCGGTCAGCTCCACGCGTCCGACGAGATTCGGCGTGACATACCCTGCGCGAAACACATCGACGCCGAGCAGCTTCAACGACTCGTCGCGCCCCGCCACGCGCGCATCGACCTCGACGACCGGGCTGGCCGCGGCGACCTCGGGCAAGCGGGCAATGCGCGGGTAGAGCGCTTCATCGAAGCCCGCGCGCGGGCCGCGCAATTCGATATCGGCGTTGCCCATCAGCGAGTTGACGGTGGCCGACAGCTCGTTGAGCGCCGCGCGATTGATCAACTGCACGGCGTAGCCCATCGCGACGCCCGCCGCGATCGCTAGAATGCCGATCAGCGTGCGCAGCGGATGCGCGCGCATTTCACCGGCGATGAGCGCCGCGCCGACGCCGCCAGCGGGCATGCGATCGCCCGGGCAACGCGATGCAGCAGCGTCGCGCGATGACCCCACGGCGCCGAACCAGCGCATCGCCTACGCGCCGCCGGCGCCGGGCGCGTACGGCTCGAGCCCGGCGGGCGTGAGCCGCAGCACGCGGTCGGCGGCAGCCGCCACGGCGGTCGAGTGCGTCGCGAGCAGCACGCCCGCGCCGTTCTTCTGCGCCAGTTCGCGCAGCAGCGCGAGAATGCGCATCGCCGTGTCGTGATCGAGATTGCCGGTGGGCTCGTCGGCCAGCACGAGACGCGGCTGATGCACGAGCGCGCGCGCGATCGCCACTCGCTGCAACTCGCCGCCCGACAATTCGCGCGGCAGCGCGCGCTCGCGCCCGCCGAGCCCGACGGCCTGCAGCACGGACGACACGCGCACCGGCACGTCTTTCGCCCGCATGCCGTTCAGGAGCAGCGGCAGCGCGATGTTCTGCGCCGCCGAGAGGTTCGGCAGCACATGGAACGCCTGGAACACGAAGCCCATCTTCTGGCGGCGCTGCAGGGTGGCCGCGTCGTCGTCGAGTGTGCGGAAGTCGTGTCCGTCGAAGACGATCTGTCCCGCGTCCGGCCGGTCGAGCCCGGCCGCGAGATTGAGCAGCGTCGATTTTCCGGCGCCCGATTCGCCCATGATTGCGACGCATTCACCCGAGCGCAGCTCGAGGTTCACGCCGCGCAGCACGTTGCGCGGCGTGGTGCCGTCATAGTGCTTCGATACGTTGGCGAGCGTCAGCATCATGTCGAACCAAACGCAGCGCCAGTCAGGCGGGCCCCATGTCCTGCTGCGGCGACGTCGCGGTCGTGCCCGGACGGCGCAGCATCTTGTCGACCTCGCCCGCGTGCAGCTCCTCGACCTGGATCATCTGGCGCGCGTACTCCTCGAGCGCAACCGAGCGATCTGCCACGAGCGAAAGCAGCTCGCGGTAAAGACCGAGCGCGATCTGTTCGGCCTCGAGCGATTCGCGCAGGATGGCCCCGATATCGAAGGTATGGGAATCGAGCAGCGGACCGATGGCGAGCGACGGATACGCGCCGAGCGTCGTGATCCATTCGCCAGCCTGCTGCGCATGCAGGAGCGACTCGTCCGCCTGCTGCCGCAGCCACGAGACGATCGGAATGCGGCCGAAGCCGAACACCAGGAACGAATAGTGCGTGTAGCGCACAACGCCCGCCAGCTCGGATTCGAGGATCTTGTTCAGCACGGCGACGACGGGCTCCTTCTCGATCTCAGTCATGTTGCCTCCCATGCACGGCAAGTAAGCGGTGGGGACTGTTCATAACACCTCCGTCTCGCAGAAATCTTGCAGAATGCGTGTGCAAGCGCACTGACGAATTCGATTGTTGCACTTATCGCGGTTTGCCGCTGCAGTCGACCAACTGTGCATCGAGCAGGCGCGCAAGCGCCAGGCCGCCTTCGCGCATGATCGAATCGTGATTCCAGCGGAATACCAGACGCGCGAGGGGCGCGAGTGCGACCGCGCTCATCCACGCACTGGCCGTCCTGACGTGCCAATCGTAGCGCACCACCGTGCGGCCGCCGTCGGCCGCGAACTGCCAGCGCCCCACGCCCTCCAGCGCGCCGCTGGCCTCGCCCTCGAGGGCGACGAGCGGCGCGACGCGCGTGACACGCACGTCGATGATCACGCGATAAGGCAGCACGCCTTTCCACGTGTAACGATGCACGGCACCGAGCCCGTCGGTCTCGCCCGCCCGCAACTCGCGTACCGCTTCGACGTTCTTCCACCACCTCGGCCAGTTCATCGCATCGTGGATCGCGTCCCATACCGGCTGCACCGGCGCCTCGATGCACCACAAGGTGGTCAGACGGAATTCCGCCATCGTACGTTTCCTCCTTGTCCGCGCCAGGGCCAAGCCTGCATTGCGCGGTGCGAAGCCGTGCTCCAGAATGACCCATCTTCCACATTCGAGTATAGGAGGGGGCAATGACGCTCCCAGACCGGGATTTCGTGGCCGTCGCACAGGCACGCTTCGATGCGCTCGCAAACTACCAGGTCACGTTGAAATCGACATCGGCGGGAGCGGAAACGGTCGAGGTGCTCTATGGCTACCGAAAACCCGGCTTCGTCCGGATGGACTTCATCCGGCCGCACGGCGGCGCGACGCTCACCTTCAACCCGGAATCGGGCAAGGTCAAGCTCTGGCCGTTCGGTTTCGACACGTTTCCGAGGCTCACGCTGAGTCCCGACAACCACATGATTCAGAGCCCGCAGGGTCATCGCGTCGACGAGTCCGATCTCGGCGCGCTGCTGGTCAATGTCCGTGCGCTGCAGGAGCATGGGGACACCCAGGTCGTCGGCGCCGAAACGATCGGCGCGCACCAGGCGGCGCATGTGATCGTGACGTGCCGGCCCGGGCACTTCGTGAGCGGCGTGTTCCGCTATGAGTTATGGTTCGATTTGAGCCATGAGCTGCCCATCAAGGTCGTGAGCGAGGGCGAGTCACGCGAGCCGATCGAAACGGTGCTGATGGAAAATCTGCGCATCGACGTGCCGGATTCGCAGCTCAGGCCGTTCGGCTAGTCGCGCGAGCGATCACTGGCATTGGGGATGTCACTTAATCCTCAGGTTAATCAAGGCGTAAACATGACATCCTAGAATGCCTCAACCGCTTAGGATGCCAAATAACCAGCCTGCCCAAGCGTGCGCGACGAGCAAGCTATCGTCGGAAAACATACGTCTGATCCCCCAATCGTTGCTAACGCAGTCAATCGCGAATCCGTCGACGGAATCTACCGTGAGCGACCCGCTCGCCTGCGAACAGGAAGCGGCGGCGCTCTGCCCGAAAGGTATTCCCCGTTTGCTGGGTCGAAGGGACATGGCATGTTCAGAAACTTTATCGAGTTCGCAAGACAGGTGCGACGCAGCGAAGACTTCAAGAACGCGCTCAATACGCCAGCCCGCCTGTGCCTGCATGCGAAGCAGCGCCTCAACCGTGGCCACTTCGTCATAGAGATTCGCGCAAATTCGGGCTTCTTTTCCGTCATGCAGATCGTCCTGTGCATCCTCCTGTACTGCGACGAAAAGCATTTGACGCCCGTTATTTCGGCGCGCGGCGGCAGCTATGGCGACGCGCAAGGCAAAATCGACTGGCTAGCCGAATACTTTGAAAACCTCGCACCGTCCGCCCTGCCGAACGACGCGAGGGCGGGTTTGCGAACGTCGATCGTGCGCGATCTCGGCGATCTGGGCTTTCGCCGTTACGAAGCCGGCCTCGGGCTCGCGCGGGCAAGTACGGTATTCCTGTCGAACTTTCGGCCAGGCGAAGCGATCCGGCAGGAAGTCGCGCGCATCAGCGAGCGGCTCGAGATTGGCGCCTCGACGCTGGGCGTCCATTTTCGCGGCACGGACAAAAAGTTCGAGGCCCATACGATCGACTGGAGTGCGTTTTGCCGCATGGTCGAGAGAACCCTTGCGGACGATCACCGGCTCACGAACATCTTCGTCTCCAGCGACGAGCAGGCCTTCCTCGACTTCTTCCAGAAGTGGGGCTTCGCCGTGCCCGTCAACGTCGCGCCTGCCACACTGCTCGCGAGCGGCGAGAAGCCCGTGCACTTCAGCGGACATCCCGGACTCGCCATCGGCCGCGAAGCCCTGGTCGCAAGCCTGCTACTCGCAAACTGCGGCCATTTGATCAAGACGCCCTCCTATCTCTCGGCGTGGTCGAAGATCTTCAATCCGTCGCTGCGGGTGAAGCTCGTCGTGCCGCCCCGCAACAACGCCTTCTGGTTTCCCGATAGCCAGATCTGGACCGAACAGACCAGGCGCGACAACGACCTCGTGAATCCTGAAGTCGAAAACGCGGCCTTCGACTCGCCGTTCACGGCAACCGCGACGACGCCAAACGCGGGAGCCCTTCCCCGGCCTATCGACCTCTGAAGACGTATCATCAAAGCCAGAACGCAGGGCGCGTGCAACTGCGAGCATCGTCATGGACTGGCTGGCCAATACCGTTCTCGTACTACATGCACTGGTCGTACTCTTCATCGTCGGCGGCCTGGTCGCGATCTGGGTGGGCGCCTGGCTCGAGCGCGGTTGGGTGCGCAACCGCGTGTTCCGGCTCACGCATCTCCTTGCGATAGGGCTCGTCGCGCTTCTTGCTGTCCTCGACATCCCCTGTCCGCTCACGGTGCTCGAGGACTGGCTGCGTACCGGGCACGCCGGGCCGCAGGGCTTCATCCAGCGCTGGGTCAGCGACTTGCTGTACTACGACTTGCCCGGCTGGGTGTTCGCGACAGCTTATGCAGGATTCCTGCTGATCGTGGCAATCACCTGGTTTCGTGTCCCGCCGCGTTCGTGACGGCAACAGCGCGTCGCTCTTTCGGCGTGTAACGACACTGGCGGGACACCGCCTGTTTTCTCTGGCGCCTCGCATTCCGAACATCGAATCTTGCCTCCACAGCGTATGCGAGTCGCATAATAGCGCTATCCGCGCGCCTCTCGACACGCACGCTCACGCGCCTCATGCGCCTCATGCGCCGTCAGTTTGCTGACGTCCGGGTTCGCCTCGCCGCCATGGCGTGGAGGTTTTCAAATGACACAGGGCAGCTACGACATCGTGATCGCGGGCGGCGGTCTCGGCGGCGCAACGCTTGGCCGTGCACTGGCAGGCGCCGGCGTGCGCACGCTCATCGTCGAACGCGAGACGGCGTTCAGGGACCGCGTGCGCGGCGAGGGCATGATGCCTTGGGGTGTCGTCGAAGCCCGCGCGCTCGGCATCGACCGGCTGCTCTGCGATGACGGCGCGCACGTGGTCCCGTTCTGGCGGCGCTACAGCGGACTGGTGCCGGCCGAGTCCCGCAACCTCGCGGAGACCACCCCCGGGCACACCGCGTGTCTGGACTTCTATCATCCGTCGATGCAGCGCACGCTGCTCGACGCGGCCGAATCCTCGGGGGCCATCGTGCTGCGCGGCGCCGAGGTCGTGCGCGTCGATCCGGGCGACGCCCCGGGCAAGCCGCCGGTCGTCGAGATTCGCACGGATGGCGGCACCCATCGGCTGAAAGCGCGGCTCGTGGTGGGCGCCGACGGACGCCGGTCGACGGTGCGCAGATTAGCCGGCTTCACGCTCAACCAGGATCCCGGGCGGCTGGTCGTGGCGGGGGTGCTCTACGAGGGGCTCGATACGCCGGAGGATTCAGTCCACCACTTCCAGTGTCCCGCGTTGGGACAGGCCGCATTGATCTTTCCGATCGGGCAGCAGCGGTTCCGGTCGTACTTCGTCTCGTGGGTCGGGCAGCGCGCGCACCCCATCAGCGGCAGCGGGCATGTCCGCGAGTTCCTCGACGCCTGCGTCGACACGGGCGTGCCGCGCGACTGGTTCGAACGCGCGAGTGTCGTTGGCCCGCTCGCGGCGTATCCCGGCGCGGACATCTGGGTCGAGCATCCCTGCATCGGCAGCGTGGTGCTGATCGGCGATGCAGCGGCGGCCAGCGACCCGTCATGGGGATGCGGGCTGTCGTTGACGCTGCGTGACGTCAGGGTGCTGCTTGACCGTCTGCTCGCCAACGATGACTGGGAAGCCGCCGCGCACGCGTACGCCTTCGAGCACGACCGCTATTACGGCGCCCTGCACCGCGTACTGGACTGGCTCACCCAGCTCCTGTACGAACGCGGCGCGAGCGCCGACGAGCGCCGCGCCCGCATCCTGCCGTGTTTCGCCATGGAGCCCGATCGCGCGCCCGATCTTCCCGGGCTCGGCCCGGAGACGCCATCGGACGAAGAGGCGCGCCGGCGGTTCTTCGTCGAGGATCGTTTTTTGCCGCCAGGCTGATCTCGCGACGCATGTTCAACGTCACGCACGGAAGCGTGCCAGCGACGCTTACGCGGCACGGTTCGCGATCCTCGCCTTCAACGCCTCGATGACGGCGCGCACCTTGCCCGACGGGTAGTTCGTCGGCGCGAACACGGCCTGCACACTCAAAGGCACCCCGGACCATTCGGGCAGCAAGCGGACCAGCGCGCCGGACGCAAGATCCGCGCGGGTCGAGAAGTCGGTCAGCGCGGCGAAGCCACCACCCGCGAGGACCGCCGCGCGCGCGGACGTCGCCGTGTTCACGCTCAGCGCATTCACGCAGCGCACGCGGCGCACGGCTTTGTCGTGGCTGACGCGGCCCGTCGCGAGGCGCCCGGCTTCGCGCGTCAACTCGAGCGTCGACGGATGCCGCAGCACGCTCATCGCGATATGCGGCAAGGACGCCAATGCGTTCAGCGACCTCGGCATGCCGTGCCGCGCAACGAACGCGGGGCTCGCGACCAGCCAGCGCACGTAGCTGCCGAGTTTCACCGTGCGGTAGTTCGAGTCCGGCAGATTGCCGAGCCGCACGGCCAGATCGATCCCCTCGCCGATCAGGTCGACGTAGTGATCGGCGCAAACCAGTTCGATGTCGAGTTCCGGATAGACGGCGCGCAGATCGACGAGCGCGGGCGCGACGATCTGCGCGCCGTAGTCGACAGGCGCGCTCACCCGCAGCGCGCCGCGCGCGGGCGTGGCCTCGTCCGAGACGGCCGCGAGCGCCTCTTCCGTCATCTGCAGGATACGGCAGCTGGCGTCGTAGAACGCACGGCCTGCGTCGGTCACGGAGAGCTGACGCGTGGTGCGCGTGATCAGGCTCGCGCCGATCTCGCGTTCGAGGCGCTGCATGTGCGCGCTGACCATCGTCTTGGCGATGCCGAGCCGCTCGGCCGCGGCGGTCAGCGAGCCCGCTTCGACCACGGCGACGAACACCGCCAGCCGGTTCAGATTCACGTCGCGTACGTCGGTCATCGGCGATTGTCCACTTTCGATAGAAAATGAATGCAAGCTTAGCAGTCTTCTCGCGCGCGCAGCCATTGCCTATTCTGAACGCTCACTGACGCTTCATCCCGAGGCGCTTTCGTTATGGAGAATGCGATGCCCGCTGCCCGTCCCGCCACGCCGATCCGCTTGTACACCATGCTGCTATCCGGCCACGGACACCGCGTCCGGCTGTTCCTGTCCATGCTGGACCTGCCGTTCGAGATCGTGCCGGTGGATCTCGCCGCAGGCGAACACCGCCAGCCCGAGTATTTGAAGCTCAATCCCTTCGGCCAGGTCCCGACCATCGTCGACGGCGACACGGTGTTGTTCGATTCGAACGCGATTCTCGTCTATCTGGCGAAGCGTTACGGCGATCCGTCGTGGCTGTCCGACGACCCGCTGGGTGCGGCTGCCGTGCAACGCTGGTTGTCGCTCGCAGCCGGTCCGATCGCGTTCGGCCCGTGCGCCGCACGCCTAGTCCATGTATTCAAGCGCGATCTCGATCTGGCGCGTGCCCAGCAAATCGCGCAAACGCTGCTCCCACTGCTCGATGCCGAACTCGCGCACAAGCCGTTCGCCGCGGGCGAGCACGTGACCATCGCCGATATTGCCGCGCATACCTACATCGCGCATGCACCGGAAGGCGGCGTGTCGCTGGAGCCGTATCCGCATCTGCGCGCATGGCTCGACCGCGTGGCCGCGTTGCCGGGCTTCGTGCCGATGCCATCGACGAAAGCGGGCCTGCTCGCCGCCTGAACCCCACTTGCGCGCCGCTAGATCGAGACCGTCATGACCGCGCTCCCCGAACTGAATCCGTACCGCGCCGCCGGGCCGTTTCACGACGGCGAGCGCGAAGCCCAATTGCGCGCGGGCGTCGCCGACGTTGCGCTCGAAAACGGCTCGCGCGGCATCCGCGACTACATGCCGGACCAGCATCGCGCATTCTTCGCGATGCTGCCGTTCATGGTGTTCGGCGGCGTCGACGCAAACGGTCAGCCCTGGGCGACGCTGCGTGCGAACACGGCGGGCTTCGTGTCGACGCCGGACAGCCGCACGCTGCGCATCGACGGCGGCGCGCTGCCGGGCGATCCCCTCGAAGGGAGCTGGGTGCCGGGCGCGCGTATCGGCGGGCTCGGCATCCAGCCGCATACGCGGCGGCGCAACCGCGTGAACGGCGTAATCGAAGCGGTCGATGACGGCGTGGTGACGCTTGCCGTCGAGCAGAGTTTCGGCAACTGCGCGAAGTACATCAATGGACGTGAACCGGCATTCGTCGGCGATGCGCCGGCGCACGCCACGGTCGAACATGCGCAGGCACTCTCGGACGAAGATTGCGCGCTGATCGCGCGCGCCGACGTATTTTTCATCGCCACCGCCAATCTCGACGATGCAGCGGGAGCGGCGGGCGGCGCCGACGTGTCGCATCGCGGCGGCATGCCCGGCTTCGTGCGGATCGACGACGCGCGCACGCTGACCGCGCCCGACTTCAGCGGCAACAAGTTTTTCAACACGATCGGCAACCTGCTGCGCGATCCGCGCGCGGGGTTGCTGTTCGTCGACTTTGCGCGCGGCGATCTG
The DNA here is from genome assembly GCF_040965375.1 of Paraburkholderia sp. EG286A. Classification (NCBI taxonomy): domain Bacteria; kingdom Pseudomonadati; phylum Pseudomonadota; class Betaproteobacteria; order Burkholderiales; family Burkholderiaceae; genus Paraburkholderia; species Paraburkholderia sp. EG286A. The sequence goes on along the minus strand of NZ_JBFRCB010000004.1, from coordinate 801,295 downwards.
TTGTATCTGGCGGTACGCGCCGAGGTGATCTGGGACGGCCCCGAAATCGCGCAATTCCCGCTGGCACAGCGGCTGGTGCGCTTTCATGTGGCAGAAGTGCGCCGCGTGCGGGAAGCGTTGCCGTTGCGGTGGTCGGCGGTCGACTATGCGCCGCAGTTCGCGCAGGCTTCGACGGAATCCTCGCCAGCCGCTGCACCGAAGAACGCCGACACGCGCCCGTGGCGCACGCTACGCGTCGCCGAGGTGCGCGACGAGTCTCCGACGATCCGCTCGTTCCATTTCGAAGCGGTGGACGGCGAACCACTCGCCCCGTTCGAAGCGGGACAGTACCTTCCGCTGCGCATCGCCATGCCTGGCTCGGACAAGCCGCTCATGCGCACCTATACGCTCTCCGCGGCGCACGATGCCGCGCATCCGGCGCGCTACCGGATCAGCGTGAAGCGCGACGGCGCGGCGTCGCGCTGGCTGCATGAACACGCACGCATCGGCGCGCTGATCGACACGCTGGCGCCGCGCGGCTCGTTCACGCTCGATGCACGCAGCCCGCGCGCGATCGTGCTGGCGGCGGCAGGCATTGGCATCACGCCGATGCTGGCGATGCTCGACGCGGCACTCACGCTCGAACCGCAACGCCGCATCCACGTGTTCCATGGGACGCGCGGCGAGCACGAAAGGCCGTTCGCAGCGGCGCTGCGGGAGATCGAACGCGCGCATCCGAACGTCTCAGTGCATCTGTACGACAGCGCCGCGCAGCACGACTCGCCCGATGAAGACCGGCTCGCGGGCCGCGTGAACATCGATGCGTTGCGTCGCTTCCTGCCGTTCGACGACTACGACTTCTATCTGTGCGGCCCCGAAGCGTTCATGCGCGATCTGTACCACGGGCTGCGCGCGCTGAATATTGCGGACGAGCGGATCCGCTTCGAGGCGTTCGGGCCATCGAGCCTGAAGCGTGCGCCTGATCACGCGCCCGTGGCGAGCGAGGCAACGACAGTCAGACCGGTGACCTTCGCCCGCACGGCGAAAACGGTGCAATGGCAGCCGCAGCAAGGCTCGCTGCTCGATACCGCCGAGCGCTGCGGCACCGACGCAGTGTCGAGCTGCCGCTCCGGCATGTGCGGAACCTGCGCCACGCGCGTGCTCGATGGCAGCGTGGAATACGACGAAGCGCCGGAGTTCGGCGTCGAGCCGGGGTACGCGCTGATCTGCGTCGGGCATCCGGCAGCGGGCGGCGTGACGCTGGATCTCTAGCCGCCATGCTCGCTGCACGCGCGACCAGCGTCAGCTCGGCGCGCGCAGAAAGCGCACGACTTCGTCGTTGAACCGCTTGGGAAACTCGATGTTGGAGCGGTGCACCGCCGGCAGCATCAGCAGCCGCGCGCCCGCAATCGCTTCCGCCATCTGCACGCTGTAGCTCGCCGCCGTGACCGTATCGTGCTCGCCCGCAATCACCAGCGTCGGCCGCACGATGCGCGCAAGCGACTCCCGCATATCCGCTTCTTGCACGGCGCCCTACGAACCCCCAAGCCCATGCCGGTTCGTCGTGACCGGTCGATCCGGTGCGGCGCATGCACGCCCAGCCATTGGCCGACAATTCCGCCCAGTGAGAGCCCGAGAAAATGAGGAGAACGCACCGATGATCTATTCAGGCAACACGCCAGCTGCGCCGGCGCATCAAGACGTTCTGGCCATCTTGCTGCGCAGCTGGCCAGCCGAAAGCCACAAGGCAGAGATCAGAAAGTAGACGGCGCCGACCGCTGCATAGCCCGCCACTTTTTCGATCGCAGAGGCCAGAGGCGCGCCGCCCTGCACGATGAAAAACACCCCTGCCAATGCCGATTGAGCACCGCTTAGTATCATCGCCCATTGCGCGCCGAAGCGTTTCCAGCGACGCACGGCGGTGCCGAGCTGAAGCAACCCTGCAAGGATGGCCCACACGCCAAACACGCCCAGCACCCCGTGCGCGCCCAGCTTCAACGCCACCATCACGGCGACCGTCGTCAAGATGCTGATGCCGACGTTGACGACCTGCGTACGGTTTTCCTCCGCCCCGCCGCTGCGCAGCATGTCGAGATAGTTGGCCACGGCATCCCACGCCGGATAGACGACGAGCAGCGCCGCGATTCTGGCCGGCGAATGCTGCCCGAGCGAGAATGCCAGTGCGACCCAGGCGACGGAAAACGCGGTCCGCACAAAGTAATACTGCTTGAGCCAGCTCGCTTCGCGAGTGAGCGTGATATCTGCGTGTCGATCAGCCATGGCAACTCCTGAACAGTTCGTGACAACGGTGCAAAGGATCGCACTCGCCTCGTTTTTGCGGCATCGGTCGAATGACCGACCCTCGCGGGGTCGAATGGCGTTGTGACGTATAGTGATCGAACGTCTGACGTGCGCCCTGCCTCCCATGCCGATGATCGACGACCAAGCTGGCCTTTTCCCGCTGCGCGTGTTCGATGCCGTGAAAGCACTCGCCTTCATCGGCGATCTGAGCATGGGCCAGCCCACCGATCATTCGCCGCGCACCGCATGGCTCGCGGCGCGCCTCGCGCAAGCCGCCCGGCTCGACGCGTCGACGATCGATACCGTGCGGGAGACGTCGCTGCTGCGCTGGTCGGGATGCACGGCAAACGCGGCGGGCTTCGCCGACGTTTTCGGCGACGACATCCAAAGCCGCGTCTCGATGCTAGACGGCCGCACAGACTGGGTCGCGCCACTCGAGTCGCGTGGCGGTGCCGCCGCGGTGCTCACGCCGCTCGCGCAGACCCACTGCGAAGTGGCGGGCGAAGTGGCGCGCATGCTGGGCCTCCCGCTCGAAACCGAAACGGCGTTGCGTCATATCTTCGAAATGTGGGACGGCAACGGTGTGCCCGCGCATCTTGCACGCGAAGCCGTGCCGATGCCGGTGTTCGTCGTCGCGCTTGCCGGAGATCTGGAGATTTTCAGCCGCACGTACGGTGTCGAGCAGGCGCTCGGTCTCATCGCGCAACGCGCCGACACGCGCTATCCACTGCGGCTCGTCGAGACCGCGCAGCGCAGTGCGCCCATTTGGCTCGCGGAACTGGAACATGCGTCACTCGCCGCGCTCGACGCTGCACTGACGACCTCGCCCATGCAGCAGGCAACGTCGGCGGAGTTGATCGCCGACGTCGTCGACCTCAAGCTGCCCTGGATGACCGGCTTCTCGCGCGCGGTCGCGGCAACGGCCGCCCGGTGCTGCGAACGTCTCACAACGGACAAGGCCGCGCACGAACGCGTCTATCGCGCAGGATTGATTCATGGGATCGGGCGGGCAGCGGTGCCCAACGGCATCTGGAATCTGAGCGCGCGTTTGCCCGCTAGCGCCTGGGAGAAGGTGCGCCTCGTGCCCTACTGGACGTCTCGCGCGGGCAGGCAGGCCGGCGCGCTCGGTGACGCCGCCGAACTCGCATCGTATGCGTATGAGCGGCTGGACGGCTCGGGTTATTTTCGCGGCGCGCGCGGCGAGGCCATGACGCTGGAGGCGCGCGTGCTGGCTGCTTCGGTGGCGTGGGTCGCGTTGCGCTCGGCGCGCCCGTGGCGAGCCGCGCTCTCCGACGACGCCGCCGCGCAACAGCTGCGCGACGAGGTCACGAGCGGCCGGCTGAGCGGCGAAGCGGTCGATGCGCTGCTGGCCGAAGGCGCAGTTGCCGTCAGGCGCCCGATGAACAGCACGCCGCAGCGCTCGCCGCTGACGCCGCGCGAAATCGACGTGCTGCGTGCCATCTCGCGCGGTGCGAGCAACAAGGAAGCCGCGCGAGAACTGGCGCTGAGTCCGAGCACAGTGCGCACGCACGTCGAAAGCGTGTTTCGCAAGTTCGAATGCTCCACCCGCGCGGCGGCGACACTCAAGGCATCGGCAATGGGCCTGCTTTAGCGATCATGCCGATGCGTTCCGGAAGAGAACGCCGCGCGTTGCCATGTCCGGTGGCAGCAACGCGTTGCGGCTAGTGCAGGTTAATGGTTTTTTTCCCCTGCTTTTTTGGTGGTCTCTCACGCTTCCCGGATTTTTAGGTGGTCTCTCACGCTTCCCGGATTTTTGGGTGGTCTCTCACGCTACCCCAACTTGTTTGATCTCCTCTGCTCCCCCGAATCAGGCATGACTCAGTCTATTTCTTGTCCCCCGGCTCTGGCCGCGAACCGATCCAGCAAACACTGCAGCCGACGCTCCTGAATGTGCAGGATCCCCGGTGTGGAACGGAGCTCGAGCACGCGGGAGTGCCAATAACTCGCACCGAAAATCGCCATCGCCTTGTCCGCGCTGATCGCGCTTTCGAGGTGAGCAATTGCCGTGTCGAGCGTGTGGACAGTGTAGGGACTCTGCGGCCGCCTTTCTGTCTCTGTCTTTATCTGAATCGTTTTCTCGCGCCCTGCCCGCTTGCCTCCCGCCTGGCTATCGCGCTCCTGCGCGAGCAGGGACTGCAGGCGCTGCTCATCGAGCGCGTCGTACCGGATGGAGTTGTCTCGCATCGCACGGTCTCCTCGTCGGCGATCGCTCACCAATTACCGTCGAGCATGTTCCGGCGCTCGCTGATGATGACCGTTGGGCCCGGATTGTCGTGATTAACCAGGGTCGCATCGGTGCACACGGTGCGGGCCGCTTTGGCGCCACGGCGGTGGCGTGCGACAGACTCCAGCAGGCTCAACGTGATGCAGAAACTCCGGTCGATCTGCTCGGTCCAGCACTTCTGGTCATAGGCGGCCAGCGCCTGCACGAAGACGTCGTAGATCTGGTCCGGAAAAGTCACGCCGCTCGACTCGATGCGGACCATGAGCGCCCTTGCCCGAAGCAGCTCGGCCAGGATCGTCGCGTCCGGCTGCGTGGCCGGTTCAGGCTCCGGCTTGCAAGGGCGTGCGCGGGTTTCGTCGTCCGACGCAAAGCGGAAAATATTCAGCAGGCTTTTGAAGTCGGGATGCGGCGTATGCATGATGGTGTCCCTCATCGTCCGAACTGCAGCGACTCCATCCTGCGCGTCCCGGGGCGCTGGCAAAACCGGCCATGGCGGGGGAAAAACGCCTCCAGAAGGCGGCCCCACAAGCGTCCCCCGCTATGGGGGGATCGCAACCTGCAGGATTACGGGTACAGTGGGGACGACTAGAGAGGCGCTCGATGGACAACCTGTATTTCCGGCACGTACTGCTCGTCGAAGACGAGGGCTTGACGCGTATCGCGATGAAGAGCCTGATCCTGACGTCGGAACCGACGCTCGACATCGACGAGGCCGGCTCGTACGACGCTGCTGTCGAACGGCTGCAGAACAAGGCTTACGACCTGGTCTTTCTCGACTACCAGATCGGGGACAATCACACCGGGCTTGATTTGCTGCGCTGGCTGCAGGAGAACGAGCGCGCGGCGCACGTGGTCATGCTGTCCGCGCAGGACGACCGCGAGACCGTGCTGGACTGCATCAAGAATGGCGCCGGCGGCTTCATCTCGAAGGCCAGCGAGGAAGGCGGTGCGGTGTTCCGGGAAGCCCTGCAGACGATCCTGAATGGACGGGTCTACCTGCCCAACAGCGTGCTCGGCAAGGGCGGCCATACCCCGCAGTCACCGGGTCCGAGCAAGGCCATTCCGATCGACTCGCTGAACCTTCCGCCGCGCCTCGCGCAAACCCTGGGCTTTGTCCTGCAGGGCATGTCGAACAAGGCCATCGCGCGCAAGATGAATATCTCGGAGAACACCGCGAAGGAGTACATCAGCGATCTGCTGAGCCGCTTCAACGTATCGCGGCGCACTTTCCTGATCGTCGAAATGGCACGCCGCGGCATCGAGATTCCCACCGTTGCGCACGCCCCGGCGGTCTAGGTCGCCCGGGCCGATGCCTCCGTCAATTCGAGCATGCGCGCAATCAGCAGGTCGGGAGCCAATGGCTTGCTGAGCACGCAGCGCTCGGGCAACACGCCCTGCGTGCTTGCCACGGCTTCCCCCGTCACCACGAGGCACGGCACGGGCCGCGCAACGTGCTCGCCCAGCAGACGGATGACGTCGTGCGCGGTCGAATTCTCCGGCAGCCGGTAGTCGCTGATCACGAGGTCCGGCACGCGCTCGATCGTCTGCAACAGTTCACCGAGTTCGGCTGCGGAGCGCACCGAATCGGACAGCACGCCCCAGCGTGCAAACAATGCCTCCATCGAGGCGCGCACCAGGCTGTCGTCCTCGACCAGCAGCACGTAGAGACCGCGCAGTGACGACGGTGACGGCGACGATGCCGCATCGGCGGGCGATAGCGCGGCATCCTCGTGCGCGAATGGGTCCGCCACCGGCATGCGCACCGAAAAGCGCGACCCGTGACCCTCGATCGACTTGAGTTCGAGACGATGGCCCTCGAGCAGGGACACCACCGCATTCACGATCGACAAACCGAGTCCGAGCCCTTTCTCGCGGTCCCGCTCCGGGTTGCCGAGCTGGACGAACGGCTGGAAGATCGCGTCCCAATGCTCCGACGCGATGCCGATGCCGTTATCGAGCACGTCGAGACGCACATAATTAGGCATACGGACCAAACCCACGAGCACCGTGGAGCGCCCCGCTTTCGCCGGATCCGAATATTTGATGCCGTTCGCAATGAGGTTGCTCAGCACGCGGGGAATCCAGTCGGCGTCGGTGCGCACCCATGCGGGCTTTTGCAGCGCCTTCGCATAACGCAGCACGACGCCGCGGCTCGCCGCGAACGACGCGAGCTGCTCGACCGCCTCCTCGGTCACGCGGCTCAGGTCGACGCTCGTATAGGTCGGGTTGACGTGCCCCGATTCGAGCTTCGACAGGTCGAGCACCGCGTTGAACAGACGCGCCGTCAATACCGACGCCTTGCGCGCTTCGCCGATCAGCTTGCCCGATGCTTCGATGTCGCGCGCTTCCAGCGCTTCGTCTGCCGCCGCGAGAAACAGGTTCAGCGCATGCATGGGCTGGCGCAGGTCGTGCGCGGCCGCGGCCAGAAAACGCGACTTCGCCCGGCTCGACTGTTCGGCGGCTTCGCGCTGCTGCTCGCGCAAGGCGATCAGGGCTTCCGACTTGGTCTGCTGGTCGCGCCGTGAGCGCTCGAGGTCATGATGCTTTTGCGCGAGTTCGGCGTTGGCGCTTTGCAGCGCGGCGTTGCTCTGCGCGAGTGCCTGCACGGCGACATAGCGGTCGCGCACATGCCGCTCGGCATTCACGTTGACGCTATGCCCCAGCACGGCGACGTTCAACAGATAGAACATGCCCGCGGCGAAGTTGTCCGGCTCGACCGCCTGGGTGACCAGTTGCGCCATCACGATCACGGCGATCACGCATGCGGTCAGCATGAGCGTCGCCTTGGCCCGCAGGCGCAGAAAGCCGAACAGATAAAAGAGAATTAAATAAAAGCCGACAAAAAAATGGGTGAAATTGAATGGGCGCGGGGCAAGGATCGTTTGCATCAACAGGCAAAAGCACATGAACGCCAGGCCCGACAGCAGGATCCAGTGTGCAACCTTGTCCCGATGAAATTCGAGCCTGAAGGCCAGCACGATGCCGACGGTCGCGCCGAGCGCACCGGCGCAACGGAACGCGAACACCTCCGGGAAGTACGGCCGGAACACCGGACTGGTCTGTGCAAGGCTGATTTCCCAAAAGCCGAAACACACCCAGATCAGGGTTCCGAGCACCAGCGCCGCACGGCGAAAGTCAGCGAAGCGCCGGCCATACTCCTCCGTAAATTCCCGTTCGACCTGCGGATCCTCGAAGCGGGCTGGCCAGCAAAGCATATCGACCAGCCACGCGCGAACCGCGCTGGGCGCATGCGAGCGTTTGAGGAATGCCGATTCCGTCGCCGATTGAAATCTGAATATGCTCATCGCATCTCGCCGGTATGCTCGCTGGCTAACGAAGCAGGAAGCACGTCTCGCGCTTAGGCATGCCAATCCATTCTAGCCGGTCACAGCCTGCCCCGCCCGCTTCCCCGCTGGAAGCGAGGATATCTTACGCCTGCGGACCAGAAGAGATGTCATATAACATGGTGTTCGGCGCGCGACGATCCGGTATCGCGGCGGCTCTCTCCAGGCATCCTTGATCCTTCGCACTCCGTTGCAATTACAACGAACTACGTCTATGCCGAGCCGAGGCATTCCCCACCGCGCAAGGTGGCTCACCTCCCCTCCCAATCCACGCATCAATCTATTTCCCATTTTGAGCAGCATTCATCATATGTTTCCTGCGCAACGAACGTAATGCCATGATTAAGCTGCAAAAATCGGCATACACGAGGCTGAACCCATCACACGAAAATGACGCTGGGATGGCCAATAAACTTTCAATTTCCTTTTTATTTAACGAAACTGAATCGGTGTTTTATCGCCATAAATGCGATCGTGTCATGTTTTCCCTCTAAGATCTGTCGCGACGTTTTCACGCAGCCTGGACTGGAGAACAGTATGGATCTGGCAAGAATCCGCCGCGATGCATTCGCGATGCCCATGCACAACCCCGCGTATCCGCGGCCGCCGTTTCGCTTCGTCAATCGCGAATATTTCATCATCACGTACGAGACCGATCCCGATGCGCTGCGCGCCATCGTGCCGGAGCCGCTCAAGCCGGAAAACAATCTCGTGCATTACGAATTCATCCGCATGCCCGACTCGTCGGGTTTCGGCGATTACACCGAAAGCGGTCAGGTGATTTCCGTACGCGATCCGCAAGGCCGCCTCGCGAATTACACGCATTCGATGTATCTCGACGACGAAGGTCCGATTGCCGGCGGCCGTGAAATCTGGGGCTTCCCGAAGAAACTCGCGCGCCCCGTGCTCGCCGTCGATGGCAACGACACGCTGCTTGGCACGCTCGATTACGGCACGCAGCGCATCGCGACCGGCACGATGGGCTACAAGCATCACGTGCTCAACAGCGAAGACGAGCGCCGCAAGCTCGCCGACACGCCCAACTATCTTCTCAAGATCATTCCGCATGTGGACGGCACTGCGCGCATCTGCGAACTCGTGCGCTTCTATCTGCGCGACGTGACGGTGCGCGGCGCATGGAGCGGCCCGGCCGCGATCGAGCTGCATCCGCACGCGCTCGCACCCGTCGCCGATCTGCCGGTGCGCCGCGTGGTGGGTGCACGCCACGTCATTGCGGACCTCACGCTCGATATCGGCGAAGTCGCCTTCGACTATCTCGCCGCGACATCGAGCCAGGACGCCGCCCTGGGCGAGCCCGAAGTCGAGCTTGCCTGATCTGCTTAACAATCGCTTTTAGTAAGGAATACATATGTCGTTGAAGGACAAGGTTGCAGTCATCACGGGCGCCGCGAGCGGCATTGGCGAACATTGCGCACGCACGTTCGCGAGCCAGGGTGCGGCGGTCGTGATCGCCGACCTCAATCTCGCGAACGCCGGCAAGGTGGCGGACAGCATCGTGGCCGCGGGCGGCAAGGCCCTCGCCGTGGCGATGGATGTCACCAACGAAGAAGCCGTGAATGCGGGGATCGACGAAGCGGCGAAAGCCTTCGGCGGGATCGACGTGCTCGTGTCGAACGCGGGCATCCAGATCATCAGCCCGGTGGACGAGTTCCCGTTTGCCGACTGGAAGAAGATGCTCGCGATCCATCTCGACGGCGCGTTTCTCACCACCAAGGCCGCGCTCAAGCATATGTACGGCAGCGGCAAGGGCGGCTCGATCGTCTACATGGGATCGGTGCACTCGCACGAGGCGTCGAAGCTCAAGGCGGCTTATGTCACGGCGAAGCACGGTTTGCTCGGCCTCGCCCGCGTCGTGGCGAAGGAAGGCGGTCCGCGCGGCGTGCGCGCCAACGTCGTGTGCCCGGGTTTCGTGCGTACGCCGCTCGTCGACAAGCAGATTCCCGAGCAGGCCAGGGCGCTCGGCATTTCGGAAGCCGACGTCGTCAAGAACGTGATGCTCAAGGACACCGTGGACGGCGAGTTCACCTCGCTCGACGACGTGGCCAACACGGTCGCGTTCCTCGCGGGCTTCGGGTCGCAGGCGTTGACGGGCCAGTCGGTGCTCGTCACGCACGGCTGGTCGATGCACTGAGCAATCAACGAACGAAGGGAGAACGTATGCGCAGCAGCAATCTAATCGCCCGCACGGAGCGCAAGCCGTTTGAGCTGCCGCGCTACGACGAAATCGCCCTTGTTTTGCAGGGCGGCGGCGCGCTCGGCTCTTATCAGGCCGGCGTGTTCGAAGGGCTCGCGCAGGCCGGCGTCGAACCGCATCGCATTGCGGGCGTGTCGATCGGCGCGCTCAACACGGCGATTATCGCGGGCAACGAGCCCGCTCGGCGCGTCGAAGCGCTGCGTGGTTTCTGGGAGTCGATCTGCCATCCGCTCGACTGGTTCGGCAACCTCGGCGCGCTCGCCATGCCGATCTTCAGCCAGCAGGAATTTTCGCGCCGTTGGGCCAGCATGTGGGCCGCGGGTCGCGCGCTCACCGAAGGCCAGCCGGGCTTTTTCGCGCCGCGACGCCCGCTGCCCGTCGCAGGCTGGCAGAAGGCGACTCCGAGTGCGGTGAGCTACTACGACACCGCCGCACTGAAGTCGACGCTGCAACGTTTCGCCGATTTCGACCGCATCAACGATGGCCCGATCCGCGTTTCCGTGGGCGCCGTGAACGTGCGCAGCGGCAATCTCGTCTATTTCGACAACGCCAAAATGCGGCTCGAGCCCGAGCACTTCATGGCATCGGGCGCGCTGCCGCCGGGCTTTCCGGCCGTGGAAATCGACGGCGAGTATTACTGGGACGGCGGCCTCGTGTCGAACACGCCGCTCACGGAGGTGCTGCGTGACGCGGACCACAAGGACACGCTCGTATTCCAGGTCGATCTATGGAGCGCGAGCGGCAACGTGCCCGCCGATTTTCTGGACGTGGCCGAACGCGCCAAGGACATTCAATATTCGAGCCGCACGCGCGCCATCACCAACATGCTTGCCGATCGGCAAAAGCACGCGCGCTTCATCAAGGAACTCCTCGAACACGTGCCCGCCGAGGCGCGCCGCAGCGATCCCCTCTTCCAGCTCGCCGAGCAGGTGGCCGATGGGTCGTCGATCAACGTGGTCCATCTGATCTACAAGAACAAGCCTTACGAAGGGCATTACAAGGACTACGAATTCAGCGCCGACACCATGCAAGAGCACTGGTCGAGCGGCGTCGAAGACATTCGCGCGTCGTTCGCGCAACCGGACTGGTTCGCGATCCCGAGCCGCGAGCAAGGCTTCGTCACGCACGACATCCATCGGCGCGCGGGCGAAGTGCCCGAGTCGGATCGCGCCGAGCTGAGCGCGGGCGCCTCGGGACAGGTGGATTTGACTCGCAAGGTCGCGTAGGCGCAGCGCAAGAGCCGACCCGGCGTCGGGCCCGCGCCTGAGGGTTTTCCTTGACGCCGGCCCGGCAACATCGCCAATGGTTGACCGACGGAGGACGTGCTAGGCTCCCTTCAAACAACTCCGGAGACAGCGATGCCGTTCATCTGCGAAAACGTTGAATGTCGTGCCGTACTGGCTCGCGGTCAGGTCAGAGCCAGTCACGAGGACGACGGGTGGTGTTTCTACTGCCCGGACTGCAAGACCCGGAACGAGTTGCAGGATGTCGGCATACCCGGCGGTCCTGCCGAGTTGGTTCAGCCAGAACGATCCGGCCCTCCGCACAGGATCATTGCGACGGCTCGCCCCCTCGAGGACGGCGGGTACGCCGCGCAATTACGCGTGCAGAGGGCGCTCGCGATAAAAGGCACTTACGCGGTCGAGGAGCGCTGGGAGCAGCTCGGCGTGTTCCCGAACGCGCAAGAGGCCGTAGCGCATGCGAATTCTTTCGCGACCGAACTGCTGAAGGCCTGATCGCGGGCGGCCCGCCCGATCGATTACCCGGACCGAAAGCCTCAACGCGAAGCCATCGTGCCCACCGGACCGGCTTTCGGCACGACCACGTCGTCCTCCGCTTCGAGCGGCGCCTGCAGATCCCGTTCGTCCAGTTCCCACACCACCAGTTTGGGCGGCGTCTGGGCGTACGCCGCGCTCGCGAAATACGCGCGCGCCGAGCCGCCGAACTTGCCGCCTTCGCGCGCAAAATTCCCCACGCCCTGGCCTGATGCCAGCGCCAGCTGCGGCACGAAATCGGAGGTCGTCGAATAGGAGGTGCCGATGACCGCGATACCCGGCAGATCGGCATCGCCGAACAGATCATCGGCCGACGCAGCCGCCTGGGCCACGTGAAGGTACGCCCGGCCAGTCACGATCTCCGCGCGCGGCTGCCAGGACACCGGCAACGCATCGAGGCCGGCCAGCCGCACGAGGTCACCGGGCCGCCGGGCGGGCGGCTTGTCGGCCACGCGGTAGCCAGGCTGGCTCGAACCCGGCGGCTCGTCCAGCGCCCGAATGCGCTGCGCCACCGCGCGCGCCGCAGCGCCCGCGCCGTCCTGGGTCCAGTGCGTGTCGGTCCGGAAAAACGCGTCGCCCGGCACGCCGCGCAGCGCCGGGCCCAGGTCCACCACGGGCACGCCAACGGCGGCGAGACGCGCTGTCCAGTCGCCCAGACGCGCACTCAGCGTTGCCGGCCGATACAGGCCGCATAGATGCTGCGGTTCGATGCGCGACTTGTCGGGCACCACGGCAACGAGCAACGCAATGCCGTGACGCGCCAGTTCGCGCTGCACGGCGGCGACCGTCGCGGCGCGCGCCGCGAGATGGCGCTCTGCGTCGGGGTACACGTTCAGTTCGTCGCGCAGAAACAGCCAGCCGGGACAGCCCTGCCGCACGCGCGGGCCCAGATCGCCCAGCGCCAGCCAGCCCAGCGCGCGCTGCATGCGCGCGGCGTCGGCAGCGATCGGCGTATCGGCCATACGGCCCGCGAATTCCTTCGACACCGTGCCGTCCAGCATGCCCGCACGCGTGACGGCGTGAGGCAACAGCGATGCCGTCGTCGCCGCGAACCGGAGATTGAAGAACAGGCCTGCGAACAGGAAGCCCATCAGCATGACGGCGACGATCTTGCCGGCGCGCGTAGCGGGTAGTTGCGGTAGCGGCTTGGGATCTTCCATGGCGTCAGAACTGGAAGTAAAGGAAAGGCACCGCGCCGCGCGCGACGATCAACCCGAACGACAGCAGAAAGCCCGCGAGCGGCCACACGGCCTGCCACAGCCGGCCCGGCGCCGTATCTGCCAGGCGCTCCCAGCGCGATTGCCAGACCGGCAGCAGCACACAGACGATGCCCAGCGCGGCGGCCAGCCCATGCACGGGGCGCAGCAGCACGATCGTGGCGTCGCTGAAGCCGATTCCGTTCAAGCCGAACTGGCCACGGTACATGGCGAGCGCCGCATGGAAACCCACCGCGCGGAACAGCGTCCACGCGAGCATGACGAAAACGAGCGTCAGCCCGTGCGATAGCCACAGCGGCACGGCGGGCATGCCAGCGCGCCGCCAGAGGCGCGCCACCGTCAGCGCCACGCCGTGGGCGATCCCCCACAGCAGGAAGTTCCAGCTATCGCCGCCGTGCCACAGGCCCGCGATGGCCATGGTCAGCAGCAGGTTGCGGCAGGTTTGCCACTCGCCGTCGCGGTTGCCGCCCAGCGGGATGTACAGGTAATCGCGAATCCAGCTCGACAGCGACAGGTGCCAGCGGCGCCAGAAGTCCTGAATGCTGCTGGCGAGGTACGGATGGTCGAAGTTCTCGGGGAAGCGAAAGCCCAGCATCTGCCCCAGCCCGATGGCCATGGCGCTATAGCCCGCGAAATCGAAGAACAGCTGCAGCGTGTAGAAGCCGCAACCGAGCCATGCGTCCGCCAGCGTGGGCGCATGCATTGCGAAGACCGCATCGACGATGGGCGACAGCGTGTCGGCCACCAGCACCTTCATGCTCATGCCCACCATGAGCCGCCGCGCGCCCGTCGCAAAAGCGTCCCAGTCGACCGTGCGCGACACCAGCTCGCGCTTGACCCACGCATAGCGGATGATCGGCCCGGCGATCAGGTGTACGAACATTCCCTGATAGGCCCCATAGCGGATCACGCTGCGATCGGCCGGGACCGTGCCGCGCTGCACGTCGATCAGGTACGAAATGGATTGCAGCACGATGAAGGACAGCCCGATGGGCAACACGACATGCTGCCACGGAATCGGCCCCGCATGGCCTGCCGCCAGCACGTTGTCGAGGCTGTCGACCATGATGTTGGCGTACTTGTACCAGCACAGGATCGCGACGTTCACGACGATGAAGACCGCGAGCCAGCCGCCGCGCGCACGCGGGCTCGGCGCCCGGTCGATGACCACGCCGCCGAACCAGCCGCAGAAGGTCAGCGCGATGAACAGCAGCAGAAAGACCGGGCTCCACCAGGCATAGAAGAACCAGCTGCAAAAGAGCAGCACGCCGTTGCGCCAGCGGGCCGGCGACACGACGTAGATCGCCAGGAAGGCCGGCAGAAACAGCGTCAGGAATTCGAGGGACGCGAAAACCATGCGATCAGCGGCTCACCGCGTCGTTCGCGAAGAAGATGCGCGACTGCGCGCCGGCCGGCACGAGGAACACTGTATAACGCTGTCCCGCCACGAGCGTACCGAGATTCAGCGGCTGGCCCACCGGCTGGCCGCCGCAGGCGAGTTGCACCGACAGCGCGACCGGGTTGACCTGGCGGCGCTTGCTCTGCCCCGCGGCCACGCCGTCGAGCAGCACGATGTCGCGGCCCGGCACTTTCAGCGTGGGCGCCGCGCAGTGCGCGTCGAGGTTGTAAAAGCCCACCGATGCTTTGAGCGCGTTGAAGTCGTCCGGCTTTTCGCGGACTGTCACGACCTGCGAACGCGCGCCCTGCTGCGCCCCGTCGAGCGCAACGATGCTGACGAACTCTCCGGGCTTCACGGTCGCGCTTACGTCCTGGTGTGCGCCGCCAGCCGTCAGCGTACCGGCCACGGGTTTGCCCGCCGCGATCGGAAAGAAACGGCTGGCCGGATTCGCTGCATCGAGCGTCAGGCGCGCTTTCGAACCTGCCGAGGTCACATCGACGGGATGCGATCCGCCATCGACGAAACGCACGAACGACGCATCCTCCGCCGGACCGCTCGGGTACAGCGGGATATCGGCCGCGATGGCCGGTTCAATGGCGAACGGCGCGGCAAACGGCGCGGCCAGTTGCGCGGCCAGCGCGAAGCCGGACAGCGCAAGGCCGCGGAGAACGAAGCGCAACGGCTGGGAAAGGACGTTTTTCATTGTTTTTCTCAGACTCTCGATGTGACGAAGCGGCGCCTTACTTGTGCTGCACGACCGGCAGCTTGACCAGCGCCTTCATGATGTCGGCGCCCCAGTACTTGTAGCCGGTCGTCGTCAAATGCTGACCGTCGACCGTCGCCCATTCGCCCGGCTTCGAAAACGTGAGCGAGTCGATGTACTGGCACGGCGCGACGTTGGTGGCGAGGAACGACGAGAGCTGCTTCACGCGCGCAAAGCTCTTCTGATACTTGCCGCCTTCCGAGCCCCACGCCGGCCCGACCCAGACGCACGCCGTCTTGCTGGCGGCCAGGTCTTGCGTGAGCGCCGTGACCTGCTGCCACACCCAGCTCTTGGGGAAATCGTCCTTGCCGTAGCCGCCGATCGTGTCGCCTTCGACGATGATGACGAGGTTGGCCTTGTTCGCCGCGACGAGCTGATCGATCGGCTGCGTCTTCGCGCTGTGATCGACGACGAGCGGCGCCTTGCCGTTGCGCGTGGCGCCGCCGCAGGTGCCCGGCACCGACTTCACCCAGTCGCCCGGCACGCTGCCGCACACCCCGTAGGTGTGCACCTGCGCGCCGGCGGCGATCAGCTGGTCCTGCAACGTGTCGATGAGATAACCCGGCTCGCTCAGATGGCTGTCGCCAATCATGAGAATGCTGAGACCTGCAAGTACGGAAGCAAGCATGAACTTGAAACTCCTGAAAAACGATCGATCTCGGATCGATCGGGCTACTGATCGTTGTAATGCGACTGGTAAGGCATGACCGGCATATCCAGCGACTTCGTCTGCGGTGCGAAGCTAAAGCGCAGATACAGTCCGGCCACCCACTGGCGGTAGCTGGACGCATTGTTGGCGCCCACCGATGCGCCGCCCGTGAGGTGATTGCTGAAGCGGTACTCGGCCGCGGCCAGCAGGTTGTAGCCGATGCCGGTCTTCGACTGCGCGGGGTGGACCGCGCCGTCGCTCAAGCCAAGCGACGTCGCTGCCGTGACGGCCGCCGCCTGCAGTGTGCTATTGGTCGGGAAGTACGGCGCGCCGGCCTCGTGGTAGTACTGAAGACCTGCCGAACCCTGCAGCTTGTAGGTCCAGCGATCCGAGCGCTGCGCCCACGTGATGGGCACGGTGAACGCATAGAAGCGCTGCGGACTGAAATAGCCGCCGTTGCCGTAGGTGAAGTTGTTCTGGTCGTGGCGGTAGAACTCGCCGCTCAGGTTCATGCCGATGGTCAGCATGTTGCTGGCGCTGCGCAGCAGGTACCAGTACGTGCCCGCGCCGACCTCGGCGCCCTCGTTGGACTGGACGCTGTAGCCGTCCAGGTATTTCACGGCGCCGTAGCCGTAAAAGCCGTAATCCTGGTTGTCGACGCCGATCGCGCCATGCAGCCCCGTGGCGGTCACGCCGCCCCAGCGCAGGCCCGAGCGCGCGTCGGTCGAACCGGCGAACGACGTGATGCTGTCGGTCACGGCCCGGCGCGACACGCCCGCGTTGAACCAGCCGCCTTGCACACCGATGGCGCTCTTGAACGACACGCCGCCGACGACATTGGTGTACTGGAAACCCAAAGGCGTCGTGCCGATGTCGAACGCCCACTTGCGCGTCTCGTAGCCCACGCCCAGACCGACGCCATGGGCACTCTGCGCGCCGGGCGCGGCGACGGTGCCACCTTGCTGCTCCAGCGCCGCGGCCGGGCCGCCGCCGAACTGGCTGCTGCTGTAGACATCGGTGCCGAGCGTGCCGCCCTCGAGTTCCACCGGCGTCACGCGTAGCGACAGCTTGCCGTTGCCGACCGGCAGCAGCGCTTCGAGCGGCTGCTGCACATTCGTCAATTGCGAGGTCCCGCCGGCGCTGTTGTTCGACGAGACGAACAGGCCGCCGCGAATTTCCGGCGAGCGCTCCGAGCGGATATCGTCGAGTTCGTTGCGCATGTCGTCGAGCGAGATGGCGCCCTCCTGAGGCGCGCTCGTGGCCAGCGCGTCCTGCGGCGCCTGTTCGCCGATCGGTGTGCCGGCCACCGAGGGCAGCGCGGAGGCACGCGCCGACTTCGACGTCGTTGCAGACGCGACACCGGAAGCCGTTCCCGCATCGGTCGCGAGCACGGCATCGGACGCCGCGCCTGCCGTGCCCTGCGCGGCAAACGCATTGGCAGCCGGCTGGCGCTTGTCGCGAGCCGCACGGCGGCGGCGATCGTCGTCGTGGACGAAGGGATTGCCCGCCACATGGACGCCTTGCGCCTGCACGCCGAGCCGCTTTTCCTTGGCCGCGATGGCCGTGACCAGCAGCGCCTGCGCCTCGCGGGTCTTGCCCTGCATGGCGTAGATGCGCGCGGCGCCCGCCAGCACGTCCGGATCGTTCGGCGCCTTCGCGATGGCCTGTTTCAGGGCGGCGTCCGCCACGCCGCCCTTGCCGGCCTGCACCGCCGTCATCGCCACGCCCAGTTCGAGACCGGGGTTGTCGGGGTCGTTCGCGAGCGCCTTCCGATACAGCGACAGCGCTTTGTCGTACTGGCCGTCGGCCGCATACATGCGCGCGAGCGCGGCGTTGGCCAGGCTGTCGTTGGGCCGCTTCGCGAGCACCGGCGCGAGCGTGTCGTAGGCCTGCGCAAGATCGCCCTGCTGACGTTGCTGCTCGGCCAGACGCACGGCGTAGAGGTAGTTCAGATCGTCCAGTTGCCGGCGCTGGTCTGCCGTCAGCGTCTCGCCCTGCAACCCTCGGATCACGTCCTGGGCCTGAACGTTCTGGCCGGTCTTGAGCAGCAGGCCCGCGTAGGCCAGTTGCACATCGGGACCGCTGCCCTTCAGGCCATTCGGCATCAGTCCATGCATCAAGGCCATGGCGCGCGGCAGATTGCCCGTGTCGACATAGGCCTGGGCGAGTGCGCTCAGCCGCGCTGGGTCCTTGCCCGCGGACGCTTCGAGCCGCGCCAGCATATTGCGCGCGTCGTCCAGGTTGCCGTCGCGCGCCAGCTGCGAGGCTTGTGCCGCCACGGCCTGGAAATCGATCTGCTGCGCCGTCGCGACCATGTTCGGCGTCCGCGCGGCAGTGGGAATGCGCGCCATCGTGTCCTGCGCGCGCATCCAGTCGCCCATCTGCATGGCGAGCAGCGCGCTCGCGTAGAGGGCGTCGGGATTGTCGGGGTTCGAGGCGAGCAGGCCGTCGACGAGTTCCCTCGCCTCGTCGGCATGGCCCTGCCGCAGTTCGTAGCGCGCCAGTTCCAGACGGATCCACGGATTGTCGGGATCGCGGTGCTGCGCGTCTTCGAGGATGCGTCGTGCGGCATCGAGATCGCCGCGCTGCTCGGCGGCGTCGGCACGACCCGCCGCCACGGCGGCACGCAAACGATCGAGGCCGCCGATGCCGGCCTGCTGCTCGGGCGACATGCCGTCGACCCACTTCTGAGCCTCGTCGGCGCGCCCCGTTGCAGCGAGGATATCGACGAGACCGCTCACCGCCTCGCGGTTGTTCGGGTGCGCCGCCAGTACCTCGCGGTAGACCTTTTCTGCGCGGGTCAGATCGCCCTGCGCCGCATACAGCCGGGCCGACGCATTGCGCCCGCCCGGCTCGGCCGGGTCCATGCGCAACGCCTGGTCGAGCTTGCTGCGCGCGGCGGCGTAGTCGCCCACGCTTTGCGCGCCTTCGGCCTGATTCACCAGCAGCCAGTAGCGTGCCGAAGCGAGCGCCTTGTTCCAGTTGGCGCCGGCGCCCGGACGCGCGACGGCGCGCGCGAGCAGCGTCTGCGCCTGCGCCAGATCGCCCTGTTGCATGCGCACCAGACCCAGCCCGCCGAGCGCGTCGGTGTCGTTGGGTTTATCGCGCAGCACGTCGGTAAACGACTGTTCGGCGGTCGTGATGTCGCCTGCCTTGAACGCTGCGAAGCCGCGCGTCAGGCGCGGGTCCATGACGGGTGCGGCAGGGGCGCCTGCCGCGCGCGGCGACAGCATCTGATGGCGGATTTCATCGTCATCGGGATGCAGCTTCAGATAGTCCTCGAACCACGACTTGTTCTTCGGCGTGGGCGTGACCCAGGTCAGCACGGAGCGCCAGGCTTCCGTGGCCGCGCCGCCAATGTCCGGACGCGCGGCCAACTTTTCCAGCAAGGCGACGCCCGCCGCGCGATAGCGTTCGTCGCGCACCTGATGCTGGGCCAGCGCCAACTGGGTATATGGATCGGGCGTCTCGGCGTTCAGGCGCGTCAAGCCCTGAATGGCCGGATCCACGCCGCCGTCGGTATAGCCGAGGAAGGTGTAGTACTCGCGCGCCACACTGCCCTGCGGGGTCTTGCCGCCCAATGCCTTGTCGTATTGCGCGAGCGCGGCCGCCAGCGCTTTCGGGTCGTTCTGGTTGACGGCGTCCTGGGCCATCTGGCGCGCCTTCGCGAACGTCGACTTGTTGGGCTCCACGGCAAGACGCAGGTCCTGCTCGAGCAGCGGCACGTAGCGGCTGTCGGGCGCCGCGGCGCGCAGCCTCGTCAGATAGTCGTTGGCGACCGCAAACTGCTTCCTGGCGACGGCGATCGCCCCCATGCCATAGAGGCCTTCGGGCTGCTTCGGGTCGGCCAGCAGCAGCTTCGACCAGGACTGCGCGGCCAGATCGGGCTTGTCATGCGCCTGCCAATAGCGGCCCTGCTCGAGCAGCATTCTGGAACTGGCGTCCTGCGCCCACGCGGGGTGGCTGACCGAGGTGAGCAACAAACCCAGAACACAGGCCTGGCTGCGGCTGACTAACATGAAGGCTTCCTGATTATTGTTGTGCGTGCTGCTTTGCGCGCAGCCGTGCCTCGGCTTCCGCATCGCGCCGCGCCTGACGGCGCCGCAAGGCCACGAACCCACCGGCCGCCAGCAGCACGAGCGCGACGACACCGAACGCCTTCAGCAGCGACGCCAGCGACACGCCGAACGAAGCCAGCCACCAGTCGAGGCCGCGCCACAGGCCCAGATGCCCGACGTAGTACGTGTGCTCGCCCACGAGCGCATCGACTTCATTGCCGCGGATCGACACGAGGCTGCCCTGGATGGGCTGCTTGTCGTAGTTCGGCACGCCCAGCAGCGCCGCGACCGCATCCTTCAGGCCATCGGGTTGATTGCTCACCAGCATGACCACGCTGCGGCCCTTTTCCTTCGGCGACTCGAAGCCCGCCAGCACGGCGCTCACGCCCGGCCCCGTCCAGGCGAGCGACAGGCGCCCGGGGGCCGCGTCCAGACGCGGATTGGCGTGGAACCAGCCGCGCACGCGGCCCGGCAGATCCGAGAGCGAGAACTGCGCGCCGTGGTCGTACGCCGCGGGCATGTACGCCGCCCAGTCCTTGAGCCAGGCCTGATCGGCGCCCGAGGCGATCACGAGCAGATCCTTCGCCGCGGGCATCGCGTCGATGCGCTGGCCGCGCAGCACGGTGACGCCGCGCGCCGGATAGCCGGTCGAGTCGCCCATGCGGCCCATCACGGCCAGATACGTGCTGTACTCCTGCGGGCCCGCATTGGCGCCGAGCACGACGTCCGTGTCTGACAGGTCGGCCATGCGCGTGAACGGAAAGCCCGCCTGGGCGAACGCGGCCAGGTTCGGCATTGCGATGTAGTGCGGATACGTCGACAAATCAATCGTCGACTCGGGATCGATCGCGCCGCGCACGTTGTCGATGATGATGTCGCGGCACTCGCCCTGCTTGATGTAGTCGTACATGTAGCGGAACTGCAGCTGCGTGTTCGGCTGCAGGAGCGACTCCAGCGGCACTTCCAGTCTCGCCTGACGCGGCAGGCTGCTGTCGGGCAGCACTTCGGCGCGCAGCTTGTCGCCGCCTTCGAGACGCTCGAGCGGCAGCAGCGGAATCGACTTCATGAACTGGTCGCTGACGCTGAACAGCAGCGACGAATTGACCATGTAAGGCTGCGGCGTGTAGCGGTAATGCAGGTCGATCGGCACGTTGGGCGCGTGCCAGCCGAACAGGTCGGGCGGCACGCGCGTATTGATGCGGATGAGGTCCGGGCTGTAGCCCGACACGCTCAACAGTTTGGCGTCGATCAGCTCACCGAACGATACGGGGCGGTCGGTGCGCAGCCAGCGCGGCGCGTCGTAGGGCTTGCGCGGCGCGAGATCGGCGAAATGCGTGATGAGCGCGCTCGCGCCCGACAGCGTCTGGCTGCCGGTGACCAGCGCGTCGGCCGCCTGCTTGAGTTCCTTGCCGTCGCGGCCCATGACGAGCAGCAGCTTGCCATTGGGATCGTTCGGGTTGCTGACGATGGCGAGCGTCGGACCTCGCAGCGGCGCCCCCGCGAGCGCGGCCTGCTGCGTGCCTTCGACGATGACGACCGCGTTGCCCTGCGCGGGCACGGCGGAGAGCGAGACCGGGAAGTCCGCGCCGCGGAAGCTTGCCAGCGCGCCGAACCACGACGACACGGTGCCTGCGGCCTCGAGCGCGGCCGTATCGGGATTGCCCGCGAACACGACCGGCAGGTTCAGCCGGCGGATGTCCTGGCCGTCGAAGAACGGCTTGGGCAGGCGCGCCAGATCGTTGGCCTGCGGCAGCGGCTGCGTGTCGATGCTCAGCGTGCTTTCGTTGCTGATGTTGGCCCACAGGCTCGAATGCAGCGGGTCCTCGCACTGCGTGGTGTAGTGGCCGATCAGTTGCAGACGCAACTTGCTGTTCGAGGTGAACAGATAGGCCGGCAGCGCGATCGTGCGCTGCAGGCTCGCGCCGGCCGTGTCCTTCGGCACCGCGATCGAGGCCGCCACCTGGTCGTTCACTAGCACGTTGATGTGCGAGAGATCGGGCAGCAGCGCCGGCGAATAGGCGTAGCGCAGATTCAGGCGCGCGCCGCTCACGACCTGATCGTCGCGCACGCCGACCGGCAGCGTATTGCTGCCGTCGACGCCGCGCAGATTGAGCGCGTATTGCGCACCCAGTTGCCGCAACGACCAGGTTACCGTCGAAGACGATGCCGCCGCCGCAGCAGCAGCGGGCTGCGCCTGCGCGTTGTTTGCGGCGTTGCCGCTTGCCGCAGCCTGGGCGTGCGCCGTCGAAACGAAGGCGCAGCCGAGCAGCAGTGCAGGCAGTGCCGGCAACGCCCGCAATACCGAGTGTACGGTCATGCAACGCGCGAGGCGTGCCCGGGAAATAGCAGGCCGTCTTTTAAACATGAGAACCTCGTCGTCCTTCTTCACGTTGCGATGTCTGGGGAATGTCCAGATTCAGGCGGCTCAGCGCGCGCCGATGCAGGAGTACGCCGCCGAGCAAGCCGATGAGCACGACGCTGACGAGCGTCGCCGCGAGCAGCAGCACGATGTGACTCGCGAAGAACCACTCGACCGCGAGCCGCAGCGGCAAGGAGCCGATGAAATAGCTCTGGTCCTTGTTCAGCGTGGTGAGGATGCCGTCGTTGACGACCACGAGGCTGCCGCCGATCGTGTCGTCAATCCGGTAGTGGCGCGCTTGCAGCGCGTCCGCGACCGCGCTGAGGCCGCCCGGCGTGTTGCCCGCGACGACCACTACGCTGCGCCCATGCGCCAGCGGCGACTCGAAGCCGGCCACCATGCCGTCGTGGTCGTCGCTGCGATAGAGCGCGGCGATGTCCGCCTCGCGCCTGGCTTGCGCCTGGCCGCCAGTGAGCTTGTCCCACCACCCGGCGAGCCCGTCGCCGGACGGCGGTGCCGGAGCGAAGAAGCCGCGCGGTAGATCGCTGCGCCACGCCTTGAGCAACGGCTGGTCGTCGCCCGAAGCCAGCACGAGCAAGTCCTTTTGCCGCAGCGCTTCGACCTGGGCCGGATCGCCCACCGTCACGCCCAGCACCGGGTAACCGGTGGCCTGACCCATGCTGCCCATCAGCGTCAGGTATGCGGAATAGTCGTCCGCGGCCGGCTGCGTGGGCAGGAGCACCGCGGTTTCGGACAGATCGGCGAGGCGCGTGAACGGAAAACCCGCATTGGCGAACGCGCCCAGATCCGGCATGGCCGTGTAACGCGGCAACTGCGAAATGTCGATCGTCGAAGCCGGATCGATGGCGCTCAGCAGCGGGCCGCCGGGCACGTCCTGCCAGTGGTCCTTCGTCTTGACCGCCTCGTAGCGATAGTCGAATTGCAGCGTCGTCAACGGCGGCAGCAGATACGTCGGAATCCGGATCACGGCATGGCCGTCCGATGCGTCGCCCGGCAGCGGCAATGCCGCGATCGGCGTGTTGCCGGCCAGCACATTCAGCGCCGAATGCGCCGACTCCGGGCGAGCCGTGTAGCGATAACGCAGATTCAGCACCGCGCCGCCGTTGTTGAAACCGAACAGGCCCGGCGGCAGGCGCAGGTCCACATCGATCGCGCCGGGACGGAAACCCTGGATCGTGAAGCGGTCCGCCGGCAACAGTTCGCCCAGCGCCACCGGGCGGTCGACCGGCAACCAGTTCGGTGCGTCGAAGGGCTTGCGCGGCGCGGCCGATACCGGACTGTCGATGCGGACCTGCGGGCCCGCCAGCGTCTTCGCGCCCAGCACCAGCGCCAGCGCCGCCGTGCGCAGTTGCGGCTCGTCGCGGCCCGCGACCAGCAGCAGCCGGCCGTTGGGGTCGTTGGGGTTGGGCACGATCGCGAGCGTCGGCGCATCGATGGCAAGCGGGGCCAGGCCGAGGGCCGGCAATTCGTCGCGCAGCGCCAGCACGACGGCATGGCCATGCGCAGGCAGCGCGCCGAGGCTCGCGGCAAAGTGCGAGCCGCGATAGCCCGCCTGCGCGCCCAGCCACGAGGCCACGATCCCCGCGGATTCGAGGCGCCGCGCACCCGGCGCGCGCGGCAGCACGACAGGCAAATTCACGCGGCGCACGTCACGCGCATCGACGAACGGCGCGGGCAGTTGCGACAGGTCGCTGGCGCGCGCCGCCGGCGCCACGGTCAGTTCGAGCGTGCTATTCGGGCCGGCTTTCAGCCACAGGTCGGGACTCAGCGGATCGTTGCCTTGATCGCTGGCTTTGCTATGGGCAATCAACTCGAGGTTGAGGTGATTGAACTCGCTGAGCAGCGACACCGGCAGATCGACGCTCACCTGCGTCGCCGTGCGCGGCGCGGGTTCCGGCAACGCAATCGTCGCCCCCACCACGCTGTTGAGCAGCACATTGAGGTGCGAGAGCGCGGGGAGCAAGGTGGGCGAATAGCGGTAGTCGAGCACGAGCCGCGCGCCGACTACGCGCTCGTCGCGGCGCAAGCCGAAGTCCATGCCACCATAGGCGTCCTCGCCGAGCAGCGTCAGCCCTTGCGCCGCGTTTTGCCGAAGTAGCGGGATGCGGTAGGTATAGGTTTCGCCGGCGTCGGTGAACGTCTGCGTCTGCGTCTGCTCCGCCGCAGGCGCTTCGGCCGTCACGGCCTGCGACGCAAACGCCGGCGCCGATGCGGCCGGCGCGCCGGGCGCACTCGCGGCCAGCGCAACGTTGGCGCCGAACGCGAGCACGGCGAGCACCAAGCCCAACCGCGGCGCCAACCGGCGCGTGCGCGCCAGGGCGCACCAAGGCAACTGATGGACGGGACTCACGATTGCTTCGATCCCAACTCGCCCGCCTGCGCCTCGGCCGAACGTGCGAGACGTTCGCGTGAGCCCATCAGCAGATGCCGGAACAACTCCTTCAGGCCGCGCACGCCGACGCCGAGCACCTCGAACAGGCTGCGCAACGGCCGGTCGCGCCGATAGCGGCCCCACGACGCAATCCAGCTGTCGGCGCGCGAGAACGTCACGCGCATCAGGTCGCGTTCCTGATCGATCGTCAGGGCCGGGAAACTCACGCCCACGGTGCGGCCGCGGCACACCTGGACCTCGGCGGGGAACCTGCCCTCGTAGTCGTCGCGGAACACCGAGACCACGACGCGCTCGCCGCGCTGCGGCAGCGGCGCGTCCTCGGGCAGCACCAGTCCGAGACCGCCGTGCGAATAGTCGCTGGTCTGGCAGACGACGCGACATCCGTCGGCCAGACGGATCGCGGCCGGCAATTCGATCTGCACGCGCGGCGTGAGGCGCAGCTGCTTCGATTCGGACGCCACGCCTGCCGCCGCGCTCAGGTTCATGACGTTGTAGATCACCCAGACCAGGTTGAACAAAATGCTCATCGCCTCGGGCCAGCCGGGACTGCGGATCAGACCGGCCACCCCCACCGCAAAGCCGGCGAGGTTGATCAGCAACAGGCCGATGTAGGGCCGCGCCATCGCCCAATCGAGGAAGGACTGCCGGATCACCCCGCCCTTGGACGTCACGTTGAAGCCTCTGGTACCGGGAAACAGCACGGCCTGCAGCGCGGGCAGAATCACGTACCACGCGAGCACCGTTTCGTAGACCTCGCTCCAGAACGAATGGCGGAAGCGGCCCTGAATGCGCGAAGCGCCGATGCTCGAAATTACGAGATGCGGCACGGCATAGGCGAGCACCATCAGCGCCGACGCATGAAAAACGTGTGCGCCGAAGAACAGATAGGCCATCGGCGTGATCAGGAACACGATGCGCGGCAAGCCGAAGAAGAAGTGCATCATCGCGCTGAGGTAGCACAGCCGCTGCGGCAGCGTCAGCCCCGAAATCAGCAGCGGGTTGAACTGGCGGAAGATCTCCGCCATGCCGCGCGCCCAGCGAATCCGCTGACCGATGTGGCGGCCCAGGCTTTCGGTCGCGAGGCCCGCCGCCTGCGGAATCGCGAGATAGCCCGTGTTGTAGCCCTTCATGCTCATCTTGAGCGCGGTCAGCGCGTCTTCCGTGACGCTTTCGGTCGCCACGCCGCCCACCTCATCGAGCGCCGAGCGCCGCAACACCGCGCAGGAACCGCAGAAAAACGCGGCATTCCAGAGATCGTTGCCGTTCTGCAGCACGCCATAGAACAGGTCGCCCTCGTTGGGCACCTTGCGGTAGGTTTCGAGGTTGCGCTCGAACGGATCGGGCGAGTAGAACACGTGCGGCGTCTGCACCATGGCCATCTTCGGATCCTTCAGGAACCAGCCCATGCAGATCTGCAGAAACGAGCGCGTGGTGACGTGATCGCAGTCGAACACGGCGATGTACTCGCCGCTCGTCTTCGCCAGCGCCGCATTGAGATTGCCCGCCTTGGCGTGCGTATTGTCGGGACGGGTCAGATAGTCGACGCCGGCCTGCTCGCAGAAGGCCCGGAACTCGTCGCGACGGCCGTCGTCGAGCAGATACACGCGCAGCTTGTCGGCCGGCCAGTCGAGCAGCGTCGCGGCCAGCACCGACTGCCGCACCACGTCGAGCGGCTCGTTGTAGGTGGGGATGTAGACGTCCACCGTGGGCCAGGCCGACGTATCGGCCGGCAGCGGCGCAGGCCGGCGATGCAGCGGCCAGAGCGTCTGGAAGTAGCTGCACAGCAGCATGAGCACCGCGTAGCCTTCGGCCAGCAGCAGCAGATAGCCGAAGGTCCGGTCCAGCGAGTTGGTGAAGGACAGGGTCTGTGTCACGCGCCAGTACAGATAGCGCAGCGACATGAACACCGACAACGCTACCAGCGACACGGTAAGGACGCGGCCGCGCATGCGGCTCAGCGCGATCGCGACGCCCATGCACAGGATCGCGAACAGCCACTGCTTCGACACCGCCAGATGGACCGTCATGGCCGACGTGAACAACAGCACGGCCGCCAGCGTCACGAGCACGCGTGACCAGCGCGACGCGAGCAGCGACGCACCCGCTTGCAGCAGTGTGTCGTCCCAGTCTCCGGCATCGTCGCTTTGCCCGGCACCGGCCGCTTGTCGTTGCGGGCGCATCGATTTCGGTTTGAGGATCATGGCGCGCCACGCTGCGCAACATCGCCGCGAGGCTCATTGCGTTCCATGAGGCGTGCAAACACACTGCTCAGCGCGGCAGACTGCTGCACAGCGACGACGGGCTCGGGCGTGGCTTGAGCGACGGGCGCTTCGGCTGCTGCCTGCTCAGCCGGCGGAGGTTCGGACGCGGCGGCAGCAGGCGTGGCGCTAACCGGGTCGGGTGACGCATCGGTCGTGTCGGGCGCATCGAGCGTATCAGCCGTAGCGGGCATATCGGCCGGATCAGCGGCGTCGCCCTGCGCCGACGCGACAGGCGCGGGCGCGACGGGGTCCGGCTCCGCCGCGTTCAGCGTGGACCAGCGCCCACGCAGGCCTTGCGACTGCTCCGCCCTTTCCACTTCCTGGTACTGCGATGGGCTTGCGTCTGCTACCTCGAAAAGATTCGCAATGTCCGATGCACTGCTCATGCCCCGACCCCGTAGTATTCGTTGTGCTGTCCATCAAGGCGCGTCACGCGCGCAGCACGTTTTGTGTTTTTTTACTGAACTGCCGACCTGCCGACCTCTACTTACCGAACAGGAAAACCATCGTGCCCGATGCGTCCGCAGGACCCGCCGTGGTCATGCGCAACTGCGTATCGGCGCCCAACTGATGCATCCACGCTTCATAGGCTCCTTCGAGGAACGCCCCGGCCCACGCCACGTTCTCCGCACCGAAGACGGCCTTGAGCGGCGCCTGGTAATGCGTGAGCACCAGCCAGTCCTGAGCCTCGCGTATCTCGACCTGGCCCCAGTCCAGTTCGCCCCACACCTGATTCATGGCGTCCCGCATCGCGGCCACGGTGGCCGCCTCACCCAGTGCATATTGATGCGCGAACTGGCCGCCCGCAGCACGCATAAGCTGGGTCAAAAACCTGGGCGTCAGGTTCTGCATCAACTCCTGCGTGAGAAACGACAGGAACGGACGCCATTGCGGTGCTGGCATGGAATTCATCACCTATTCATGCACCCGGAAAGAAAGCGCACAGGGTCAACAGAATTTGCAGAAGCGGCCATGATCACCATTCGTGCAGTGACCGGCGTTAAGCGCAGGCGATCCCTGTGGGTGATTCCGGAAGGACGGTGGATCAACTGACGCGCGCGGCGGATTATACGTATTATTTTCGCCGTTTTTATTATTTAATTTGCCTGCAGCACTCAAATTGTCACGCGTTCGCGACAAATTAAAAACGACAACGTTTGCGCATAAAAAAGGGGCGCGCCAAATTAACGCCGCATCGTATTCATTAGCCCACACCCCCTGCTTCCCGAATACGAAACACGAATTCGGCCGGTTTCAAATCGACCTGACAATATCGCCACGCATTTATAAATTCGCCTGGATTCGCCAATGATTCACGCCGAAGCACCATTTCCGCGAATTAGCTCAAATGCAAACGTTTGCAATTCATTTCCGCGGCTGGATGGCTGCCGCCGCAATAGCCGCTCCAGCGAACGCGCACGCGGCGGACACCATGGCGACGGCACGCAGCGCGTCGAGCATGGCGTCCGCTTCCGCACGCGCCACCAGCCTTGCGTGCGACGTGCCGGCGCCGTCCGGTGCGAGCCCGCCTTGCGCGTCCGGCTCCAGCAGCTGCCCGATCTGGCGTGCGTCCACCGGCACGCGCAATGCGTCGAGGCGCGCCGCCAGCGCTGCGTGATGCGACCACACGAACACAATGCCGAGCACCGCCACCGCCAGCAGGCTCGCCACGCGCGCAACGGCGTTGTTGATGCCGGACGCGATGCCGGTGCGCTCGCTCGACACCGCGCCCATCACGGTCGTGGTGAGCGGCGCGACGGTGATCGTCATGCCGAGGCCGAGCACCGCGAGCGCCGGGAAGAATCCGCTCCAGTAGCTGCCGCGCACGAACGGCAACGCCAATAGCGTGAACCCGAGTCCGGCGACGCCCGGGCCAACGGTCAGCAGCGCGCGCGAGCCAAAGCGGCTCGTCAGTCCACCGGTGAAGCGCGACAGCAAACCGATGATGACGGGCACCGGCAACAGCGCCGCGCCGGCTTCGGTCGCGGTAAAACCATGCGCGCGGATCAGCGTGAACGGCAGGAAGAAGAACGCGCCGCCGAGCCCGAAGTAAAGCAGCAGTGTGACGAGATTCGCGCCGGTGAAGTCGCGCGAACGGAACACATCGAGCGGCATCATGGGATTGGCGCTGCGCGCTTCGATCATCACGAACGCGGCGAGCACGAGCACGCCGGCGCCGATTGCAACCAGCACGAACGGATGCTGGAAGCCTCGCGCCGACGCCTGGGTCAGCCCGAAAGTCAGACTGGCGAGTCCTGCCGCCGCGGCCAGCGCGCCGGGCCAGTCGAGTTGCCCGGGCGCATCGAGCCTGTGGCTGTTGGGCACCGATGAGATGGCGAGCGCGATCGTGAGCGCGGCGAGCGGGACGTTGAGGAAGAAGATCGCGCGCCAGGAAAATGCATCGACGAGCCAGCCGCCCGCCACGGGCCCCACCGCCGACGTGATCGCGCCAACGCCCGCCCAGGTGCCGATCGCCCGCCCACGCGCTGCGTCGTCGAACACCGCGCCGATGATCGCGAGGCTGCTGGGTACGAGCAGCGCCGCGCCGATGCCTTGAACCGCGCGCGCGGCGATCAGCGCAGCCGCATTCGGCGCGAGGCCGCAAGCCGCCGACGCCAGCGTAAACAGCGCGATGCCCGCGATGAACACCGTGCGGCGGCCAAGCTTGTCCCCCATCGACCCGCCGACCAGCACGAGCGAGCCGAGAAACAGCAGATACGCGTTGACGACCCATTGCATCGCCGCGACGCTCGCACCGAGTTCGCTCTGAATGGACGGCAGTGCGACGTTGACGACCGAGCCGTCGATGAACGCCATGCTCGACCCCAGGATCGTCGCCGCGAGCGCGAGACGCTTGCGCCGGCACGGACGGTCGACTGAGGTGGGCTGCGTGCGGATCACGAGCTCGTCGCACGGGCTCGCCTGCGCAGCGACGACATGCGCGCCCTTCGGCCCGCTTTCAACAAGATCCGGGTTGGCCAAGTTCGCTCCCGTCTGGATCGATGATGACTAGAGTCTGTTGATGCCAGCGGCGCGAGTCAACCCGGGAGAGCGCATAGGCGCCGGCCGCGGATCACCGTGCGGACGCGATCCAGATCAGGCTGGTATACATCGGTCTGCCGGCCACCGCGCTGCGCCGTCCCCCATTTCGCCACACGCTCGTGCGTGACCGCGCGAATGGCCTGGATCCTTCATGACGCGCCCTTACCCATCACGCATGCCGCGTTGCCCGCCGTTAGCCCATGTGTTGGCCAATGTGTCGGCCCTCCTCGCTGCCGCGCTGCTCTGCGGCTGCGCGATGGTGCGCGTGAACTCGCTCGGCCCGCAGCAGTACTTTGCCATGCGTCGCGGAGATATTCTCTCGACCGGCCAGTTGAGCGCGGCGACACAGGCCACCTTGCGGGTCGCGGCCCTCGACGAAAGTTCGTGCCAGAGCGCGCCGCAAGCGTGTATCGATACGATCGCAACCGTCGGCGGACTCAGTACCGGACAGCGCCTTGCCTGCCTCGCCGAGTTATCGCTCCAGATGGCGCTCGAGCAAACGCCGCCTGCCGGCACCCCCTGGACCGACGCGCAATTCGATTCGTGGCTCAAGACAGCGCGATACGCGTACGCGTTTCTGTTCCTCGGCCAGCGCACGGCTGGCGAACGGGCCTTCGAGGACCGCCAGACGCAGGTTCGCGACTACTACAACTATGCGGTCCAGGAGCTGGCCGGCGCGCTGTTTCTGCGCGGCACCGCTGAAACGACCACCGGCCATCGCGATCCGGCAAATCAGTTCATCGCAGGCTGGACCATTCATATCGACCTGAGGGAGGTCCGGCTGCCCGAGGGCGTGCGCGAACTCAGCGAAGTCATTCCCGCCTCGGGACTGTCGTTCGCGGGACTCCACAGTACCTATCGCCGTGACGGCCTCGGTGCGGATCTGGTTGCGGTCACACAGCCCGCCCAGCCCGGCGCAAATAGCGCTACGACTCACAGCGCAACGACAACGGCTGAAGACGATGCGAACGCGAACGCAGGCGCAACCTTCTGGTTCGCACCCGGCTCGCGTCCGTTCAATGAAATGCCTTCGCCGAACGTCACCGCACTGCTGCTGTTTGGCAATGGCACGCTCGAGCAGCTGCTCGCTTCGCACGACGTAGTGTTCTCCGCCTACGATCCGTTTCGCGTAGAGAGCGTGGAGATCAATGGCGAGACCGTGCCGCTCGCGGCCAACTTCAGTGCGGGCTACGGCATCTGGCTTGCCCGCTCCGGCTTTGCCAGGCAGTCCTTGCGTTCGCTGCTCGGCCGCACGAGGGGCATCGATCGTCCACGCATTTACATGATGCAACCGTTCGATCCGGACCGGCGCATCGTTCTGATGCTGCACGGCCTGGCCAGCAGCCCCGAGGCATGGGTCAACGTCGCCAACGACATTCAGGGTGACGAAATGCTGCGCCAGCACTTCCAGGTCTGGCAGGTCTATTACCCGACCAACGTGCCCATTCTCATCAACCTCGCGAGAATACGGCAGGCGGTGCAACTGACCCTCGCGCATTTCGATCCCGCAGGCAAGCTGCCCGCTTCGAACGGCATGGTGCTGATCGGACACAGCATGGGCGGCGTGCTCGCGCGCTTGCTCGTGTCGTCCTCCGACGATGTTCTGTGGGTAACCATCCAGAACAAGTACCTGCCCGAAGGGGTCGACATCGTGCGCGAGGATGAGCGGCTCGATCGTCTGCTGCGTTTTACGCCGATGCCACAGGTCGAGCGCGCGATCTTCATCGCCACGCCACACCGCGGCACGCCGTTCGCGAGCAATCGCCTCTCTCGCTGGGTCGCGAACCTGGTACGCTTGCCGCTTGCGCTGCTCAAGGAAATCGACGAGATGCTGCAGAGCGCCACCAACGCGGATAGCACCCAGCGGGCGGGAAAGACCATCATGGTTCCCAACAGCATCGAGCAGTTGCGGGAGACCGATCCGATCATCCAGTCGATCTCACGCCTGCCGATCAGCCCCGATGTGTGCTTTCACTCGATCATTGCGCGCCGCCGCGAGACAGGCCCGCTCGAAGATTCCGATGACGGGGTCGTCCCCTATCGCAGCGCGCACCTCGACGGCGCGCTCTCCGAAAAGGTGATCGTTGCGGGACACAGCGTTCAGGAAACACCCGAGGCGATTTTCGAAATCCGGCGCATTCTGCACGAGGATATCGAGGTGTTCGATAACCAGGGCGCACACGAAGGCGCTTGCGGCAGGCCCGCGGCGGTACATGAGACGCAGTGAACGGCGCCCTGGTCTAGTCCGCCGCCATGCGCTTTCGCGCGGTCATAAAAGGTCCCGTCGGCTGGCGTGCCGGCGCGAAGCGATCGAAGCCCACGGGGGCGGGCATGTCGATATACACCGCTTCCATTCCCTGCCGGCTATAGCTCTCATGCCAGAAGCCCGCGCCGCCGCTGTCGCGCAGGAACTCGCCCCACCAGCGCGAATGCGGCGCGCTGCGGGTAAACGCTTCGAGGCTTTCGAGGTCGCGCCAATACTGGCGAATGCCGACATGATTGAGGGCGAACAGGAACTGCTCGCTGGAGAGCAATCCCTCCGGCGGATTCGACTCGATTTGCCGCAAGCCTTTGCCGATGCCGAACAAGGTCGCGAGCCCCCGCAGCCGGCGTACGCGGAAACCCAGGAGGATGACCACAAGATTCGGATAGGCGCTGAGGTCGACGGACTTTCGGGTGACGGTGGCTTGCATGATGGCTCCCGGTTGTTTACGCTGTAAGCATAGTCCTGAATGATTACAGTGTAAACAACGAATGAGCGATTCGAATTTGACCCTCCGTGACCGTCTGGTCGATTGCGCGCTGGCCTTGCTCGAACAGGGCGAAAGCGACGTCAGCCTGCGAGCGGTGGCGCGGGCGGCTGGCGTTTCGGCGATGGCGCCCTATCGCCATTTCGAGGACAAGGCGGCGCTGATGGGCGCCGTCGCGCTCAAGGGCTTTGCCATGCTGGAAGCAGGCGCCGCGCGCGCCAACGAGGCGGCCGACGCGCGCGCAGCGCTCGAGGCGCAGGGCGTGGCCTACGTTGGCTTCGCCCGCGCGCATCCGGCCCTGTTCCGGCTCATGTTCGCGGACGGCGCAGGACTCGCCCTGCCCCATGAGGATTGCCGGGGCGCTTATACGCTGATGGCGCGCAACGTGGCGGCGCTGGCGCCGCATTGCGTCGAGGCGGGGGTGCTCGCCTGCTGGGGGCTGGTTCACGGTCTGGCCACGCTGGCGCTCGACGGAAGAATTCCGGCCGATCCGGCCGGTGAGCGTGCGGCGATCGCGCTGATCACCCACGCGCTCAAGGCCGCGCCGCCCTCGCTCACCGGTTCCTGAGGCGGCATTCGCAGCACGCGCATTCCCTCTCGCGCGTACGATTGCCGGCAACGCGATGACGACGAGAGAGGAGCCATGGCGACAGAGGAATCCACGAGCGGCGGGCCGCAGTCCGGCCCCAAGGTCGCGCTTGCCCTGCAAGGCGGCGGCTCACACGGCGCTTTTACGTGGGGCGTGCTCGATCGACTGCTGGAATCGACATCGCAGGGCACGCCGTTCAGTGTCGAGGCGATCAGCGGCGCGAGCGCGGGCGGAATCAACGCGACGCTCTGCGCGGCGGGCCTGGCCAGCGGGGGAGCCGCGAAAGCGCGCGAGAAACTGCGCACCTTCTGGGAAGCGGTGTCGCACGCCGGGGAGCAGGCCGGCAATGCGCTCTTCGGCTTTTCCGAGCCGGGGCCGTTCGGCGGCTGGAATATCGACTGGAGTCCTGGCGCCATCTTCTCGGAGATCGTGGGACTCGTCGCTTCGCCTTACAACAATCCGTTCTATCGCGATCCGCTCGGCCCGGTGATCCGCGCCGCGCTCGCGGAAACCGATTTCTCTACGCTCAACGCGCAGAGCGGGAGCCCGCAGCTTTTCATTTGCGCGACCAACGTACGCACTAACGAACGCACCATCTTTACGCAGCCTGAAATTTCCATCGACGTGCTGCGCGCTTCCGCGTGCCTGCCAGGCGAATTCCGCACCGTGAACCTCCACGGCGTGCCGTACTGGGATGGTGGCTATCTCGGCAATCCGCCTTTGGCGCCGTTGATCGCCCATGCCCAGGACCTGATCCTGATCCTCGTGAATCCGTTCGTGCGCCACGACATGCCGCCGAAAAATGCGCGCGGCATTCTGGACCGGCTCAACGAAATCGGTTTCAACGCTTCCGTCGTGCTGGAGATCAACGCGATCGAAGCGGTCAACCGCGTGCTCGATTCGGTGGGCGAGGAAGCCGCGAGCCAAAGCCGCTTCAAGACCGTCCGGTTTCACCTGATTCGCGACGACGCTTTTCTCGCGCAGTTCGGCTTCGTCTCCAAGAGCAGCACGTCCTGGTCGCTGCTCAAAACGCTGTTCGATCGTGGACGCGAGGTGGCGGACGGGTGGCTCAAAAAAAACTATGGGAATCTCGGGCAGGCGTCTTCGCTCGACGTCAAGGATGCGCTGCTCGATCCGACGCTCAAGCAGGTCAGCGGATCACACACGTAAAAACGCGCGTGGCGTAACATTCGGACCTGGATCGGCTGGGCGGGGCGAGTGCGCTGGCCCTGCTCGCCTCGAGGGAGCAGATCAATGCCGTTCGAATATATCGACGTCGAAACCGCAATGCAGCGCGAGGGCTTGCGTTGCCGCTATCGCTATAGGTGAATGGAGCGAAACCAGGTGAACACAGAATTTGCCCGCCTTCCTGTCTACTTCTATGGCTACGACGACATAGAAACGTTTTGCCTGTCCAAAAGAGAGCAGCTGGTTCAGGAAAACATCGGTTTGATACTCGGCATCATGCGCGGAGGCGCCATACCGGCCCTGATGCTTTCGCAGATGTTGGGCCTGCCCGTCGACTTCGTACGCTACGATCGTCGGGAAGCCAAGGCTGAAATCAGCAACGAGAAAGTGTTTGATCTTGTCGATGCCTGCGTCAAGGAGGGCAAGAGAATCCTGCTGGTGGACGATGTTGCCGGCGTTGGATATACGCTGGCCAACTGCTACGAGTATCTGCTTTCGTTTGTTAAGGACGCGTCTTTGATCAGAGTGCTGACACTGGTGCACCACGTCGATAGCAGAACGGCGGCGGACCACTACAAAGACTGTTCTTCGGTGCGCGCAGTATTGCCATGGGAGCGGTATGTCACCAGCCGTCAGTGCCTCGATGATTTCGTGAAGGCGGAAGCGGCGCTGCTGGAAGATCAAGGCTATAAGAAGACATTGGCCATCGACGATTCCGCCTATCCGTTGAACCTGAAACGGGAATGGAAGGTGGATTGCCGCCTGGAATTCGCGGGCGATCACCACTCGCTCTTGAAGACCATCGAATCCGTTGGACCAGAGGAGATTTATTGCAACAACGAATCTCTGATAGAAGTCTTGCTTAAAGCATTTCCGTTTTCCATCATATATAAATCGATCAACAACAAGCGATACAGGATCAGCGCTTTGGATTAGCGATTGACTCTGCACTCGGCACCTCGGCGAGTACGGGTACCAGGCACGTTGTAAGCAAACGGAAGCTTGTGCGTACATCGGCGCACTGCGACTATCTCGTGCCGAACGGCTTGAAGGACGACCTTCAATACCTCGTGTTCTCGATGAGAGACTGGTTCGCGATACAGTACGTGAAGATGGAGGTGAAAATGCCTGTCCCCTACGACCCATCGCGCGACGCGCTCAACTCACCGCAACTCAGGCCGACGGTATTCACTGCGGGTGGCGACTACGATATCGACGGACTGTGCGCGGAGTTCGCGCGGCTTGCCTACATACGCTACGAGAATGGCGGCGCTGAATTCCAGCGGCTCGAACAGGCGCTCGCGCTGGTGGGTTTCGAAGGCGCGGTTCCCTTCAACAATGCCGACGACGACACGCACGGCTTCGGCGCAGTGAGGCGCTCCGATGGCCTCGCCGTCCTCGCCTTCCGGGGAACGGAACCGCAATCGCTCGCCGATATCGCAATCGACCTCGAAGGCAGCTTGACCGCCTGGACCGAAAGCGCCGGCCAGGTTCATGCTGGATTTGCACGTGCCGCCCGCGGCTTGCACGAAGCAGTCGGCAACTGGTTGAACGAGACCGCGCCGACGAGAAAACAACTCATCTTGACAGGCCATAGCCTCGGTGCGGCCATCGCGACGCTCTTTGGCAGCCTATGCAAGCCAAACGCCCTCGTGACGTTCGGTTCGCCACGCGTAGGCGACGCGGCGTTCGTCGCCACGCTTGCCCCTGTCGGCATCAGGCGCTATGTCGACTGCTGCGATCTCGTCACCGATTTGCCACCGCCCATTGGCGGATACGTTCACGCGGGAGCGTCGAACTACATCACGCGCGAAGGCAAACTGGCACCGCATGCGGACGACGCATTCGTGCAGGCAGACCGCGCCGCCGCCCGGGAGGCCTATCTGCTCCAATACGCCTGGCGCATCGGTGACGTCATGGTGCGTGACCTCGCGGATCACGCACCCATCAACTACGTGAGAAGTCTGGTTCCGTGAAACGACACGTCGCCGTCAATCAGACTAACCGAGCCCTTTCGCCTGATTAGCCGCGTCTCCCTCGCGATGCACGGGCTGCGTCTCCTTCAGGCTCTTCGCGAGCCGCGATGCCTGCAGATAGCCGGGATTCGCAGGCCGCTTCAGATACCGCCCGGCACCGCGCCGCGCCCGCAGATCGCCGTTCGCCCACACGAGTTCGCCTTGCGAGACCGTATGCGTGGGCACGCCGCGCACCGTCATGCCTTCGAAGACGTTGAAGTCGACGTTTTGATGATGCGTCTTCACCGAGATCGTGCGCGTAGCCTGCGGATCCCAAACGACGAGATCGGCGTCGGCGCCGGCAGCCACCGTGCCCTTGCGCGGATACAGGTTGAAGATCTGCGCGGCGTTCGTGGAGGTCACCCGCACGAACTCGTTCGGCGTGAGCCGGCCCGTATTCACGCCCTGGTCCCACAGCACGGCCATGCGATCCTCCACGCCGCCGCATCCGTTCGGAATCCTCGTGAAATCGTTGCGGCCCATTGCCTTCTGCGATGCACAGAACACGCAGTGGTCGGTCGCCGTGGTGTGCAGCAGCCCCCCTTGCAGCCCGCGCCAAAGCGCGTCGCGATGCTCTTTCGTGCGGAACGGCGGGCTCATCACATGGGCGGCGGCGCGCGTCCAGTCCGGGTCGCGATACACGGACTCGTCGATCACCAGATGGCCGGCGAGCACCTCGCCGAACACGCGTTGCCCTTCGCTGCGCGCGCGGGCGATGGCTTCGAGCGCGTCTTTCGCCGAGACATGCACGATGTACACCGGCACGCCCAGCACCTGCGCAATGCGAATGGCGCGGTTCGCGGCCTCGCCTTCGACTTCGGGCGGCCTCGAAAGCGGATGCGCCTCGGGCCCCGTGAAGCCGCGCGCAAGCAACTGGCGCTGCAACTGGAAGACGAGTTCGCCGTTTTCAGCATGCACGGTGGGCAGCGCGCCCAGTTCGAGCGAACGCGCGAAGCTGTTCACGAGAATCTCGTCGTCGGCCATGATGGCGTTCTTGTACGCCATGAAGTGCTTGAAGCTCGACACGCCGTGTTCGTTCACGAGCAGGCCCATGTCGCGATGCACGCTGTCGTCCCACCACGTGACCGCCACGTGGAAGCCATAGTCGGCGGCGGCTTTTTCGGCCCAGCCGCGCCACTCGCGAAACGCGTCCATCAGCGGCTGCTTCGGGTTCGGAATCACGAAATCGATGATCGACGTCGTGCCGCCCGCCAGGCCCGCCGCCGTGCCCGTGTAGAAGTCGTCGCTCGCCGTCGTGCCCATGAACGGCAGCTCCATGTGCGTATGCGGGTCGATGCCACCCGGCATCACATACTGGCCGCCCGCGTCGACCACGGTCGCGCCCGCGGGCGCGTCGAGGTTTTCGCCCACGGCCTGGATCATGCCGCTTTCGCAGAGCACGTCCGCGCGCCAGCTCTTGTCCGCATTGACGACGGTGCCGCCTCGAATCAGGATCGCCATGATGCCAAGTCTCCTTCAGTTGAACGAATTCGCGCTGCCACGACTCACGCACTTGCCACGCTCGGGCGCCGGCTCTTGCCGAGCTTCATCATGACGCCATAGACGAGCGCCGCAATCGCGAGCCCCACGAACCACGCATAGGTGTAGATGCTCTTGAACGCGTCGGGCACGGAGGTAAACACATTCGGGAACGCGGTGTTGAGAAAGCCCGGCAGATTGGGCAGCACGCCCAGCACCAGCGCGATCACGGCCGCCGGGTTCCAGCCGTTCGAGTAGGCATATTCGCCGTTCTCCTCGAATAGCTGAGCCGTATCGAGGCGCGTGCCGCGAACGAGGAAGTAATCGACGATGAGAATCCCCGCCACGGGTCCGAGCAGCGCCGAATAGCCGACGAGCCAGGTGAAAATGTAGCCCTGCGTGGTGGCGAGAATCTTCCACGGCATCATCACGATGGCGATACCCGCGGTAATGAGCCCACCAGCCTTGTACGAAATGGCCTTGGGCCAGAGGCTCGAAAAATCGTAGGCCGGGCCGACGAGATTGGCAGCGAGATTGCAGCACATCGTGTCGAGCGTGAGGATGACGAGCGCGATGCCCACGCCCACGCCTTCCATGCGGCTCGTGAGATCGATGGGGTCCCAGATCGCCTTGCCGTAGATCACCACCGTGGCCGACGTCACGACGACCGAGACCACCGAAAGCAGCGCCATCGGAATTGGCAGGCCGATGGCCTGCCCCACGAACTGGTCCTTCTGCGTTTTCGCGAAGCGCGTGAAGTCGGGAATATTCAGCGCGAGCGTGGCCCAGAAGCCCACCATGGCCGTGAGGCTCGGCCAGAACGTCGCCCAGAAGAGCCCCGCCTTCTTGCCGCCAGCGGCAAACTGGGAAGGCTGCGAGAGCATCGAACCCACGCCGCCCGCCTTCGAACAGGCCCACCACACGAGCACCACGCACATCACGACCTTGATCGGCGCGGACCAGCTCTCGAGCCAGCGGATCGAGTCAGTGCCGTGCAGGATGAAGTAGAGCTGCAGCACCCAGAACACGAGGAAGCACGCGCCCTGGCCGATCGAGATGCCGAGAAACGGCAGCGCGTCGCCCACCAGCGCGTTGTGCGTGAGGATATTGGCGAGCGTATAGATGGCGCTGCCGCCAAGCCAGGACTGGATGCCGTACCAGCCGCACGCCACGATGGCGCGCAGCATGGCGGGCAGCTTCGCGCCCTGCGTGCCGAACGAGGAACGCACCAGCACCGCGTAGGGAATGCCGTATTTCGTGCCGGCGTGGCCGATCAGCAGCATCGGCACGAGCACGATGAGATTGCCGAGCAGCACCGTGAGCACGGACTGCCACGGCGACATGCCCTGCTCGGTGAGCCCGGCCGCGAGCATGTACGAGGCGATGTTCATCACCATGCCCACCCAGAGCGCCCCGAAGTGATACCAGCGCCACGTGCGCTGCGCTGCGCCGGTGGGCGCGAGATCGTCGTTGTATAGCTCGCTTTCGGCGCGGCGCGCGCTGGCGTCGCCTGTCAATGGCTGACTCATGGTTGCAGTTCTCCGTGACTTGTCGTTGGTCTGGTTCGGTTCTGTTTCGATGCGTCAGGCGGCTTTCGGATCGGCCACGCGCGCCGGGTTGTTGGGATGCGTGGTCCAGTTCGCGTAGCGGCCCGAGTCGACGCGCTCCATCGTGATGCATTGGTCGACCGGGCAGACATGCATGCATAAATTGCACCCGACGCAGTTGGCGTCGACCACCTCGAAGTAACGCTTGCCGTCGCGCGTAGCGGTGATGGCTTGATGGGAGGTGTCCTCGCAGGCGATATGACAAAGCCCGCACTGGATGCAGCGGTCCTGATCGATGCGCGCCTTGATGTCGTAGTTGAGGTTCAGGTACTGCCAGTCGGTGACGTTGGGCACGGCGCGGCCGCGAATGGCGTCGAGATTCGCGTAGCCCTTGTCGTCCATCCAGTTCGAGAGGCCGTCGATCATGTCGCTGACGATTCGGAATCCGTAGTGCATCGCGGCGGTGCAAACCTGCACGCTTCCCGCGCCCAGCACGATGAATTCGGCGGCGTCACGCCAGTCGGAAATGCCGCCGATGCCGGAGATGGGCAAGCCGTGCGTTTGCGGGTCGCGCGCGATTTCCGCGACCATGTGCAGCGCAATGGGCTTCGCTGCGGGGCCGCAGTAGCCGCCGTGCGTGCCTTTTCCATCGACGGTCGGCAGCGGCGCCATCACGTCGAGATCGACGCCCACGATCGAGTTGATCGTATTGATGAGCGAGACGCCGTCCGCGCCGCCCTTCATCGCCGCGCGCGCGCCGTGGCGTATGTCGGTCACATTGGGCGTGAGTTTCACGAGGCAAGGCAGGCGCGTGCCCTCCTTCACCCAGCGTGTGACCATTTCGATGTATTCGGGCACCTGCCCCACGGCCGCGCCCATGCCGCGCTCGCTCATGCCATGCGGGCAGCCGAAGTTGAGCTCCACCGCATCGGCGCCGGTATCTTCCACCTGCGGCAGGATCCACTTCCAGTCCTGCTCGGTGCACGGCACCATCAGCGAGACGATGAGCGCCCGGTCTGGCCAGTCGCGCTTCACCTGCGCGATTTCCTTGAGGTTCACGTCGAGCGGGCGGTCGGTAATGAGCTCGATGTTGTTCAACCCCGCCATGCGCTGGCCGCGCCACGTGGTGGCGCCATAACGCGAGCTCACGTTCACCACGTGCGGGTCGAGGCCGAGTGTTTTCCAGACCACGCCGCCCCAGCCCGCCTCGAAGGCGCGGTTGACGTTGTAGGCCTTGTCGGTGGGCGGCGCGGAGGCGAGCCAGAACGGGTTCGGCGATTCAATGCCGGCAATCGTGCAGTGCAGGTCGGCCATGATGCGACTCCTTCGTATTGTCTGGATTCGGTGTGTTGCTCGCGTGGATCGAGTTGCGCGGCTCAAGCGGCTTTGGCGGACTGACTCGCGAGGTAGCGGTCGATCGCGCGCGCGGCGAGCTTGCCGTCCTGCACGGCCTGCACGGTGAGATCGGTTGCGCCATGGGCTGCGCAGTCGCCGCCGGCGAATACGCCTTCGATGGAGGTCGCACCATCGGCATCCACGGCAATGCGCGCGGCGCCCGCGGTAAGTTGCAGGGCGTCGAGGCCAACCAGGCCTTCGGGCAAGAGCTTTTGGCCAATGGCTTTCAGGACCATGTCGGCTTCCACACGCACGATCTCGCCGGTGCCGCGCAACGCGCCGCCCGCATCGAGCGCGGTGCGCTCGAACTCCACGGCCTGCACGCAGGTGTCGCCGGTAATACGCAGCGGCTTCATCCATTCGACCAGCACCACGCCCTGCGCCCGTGCGAATTCCTGTTCGGCCCAGGTGGCGCTCATCTGCGCCGCGCCGCGGCGATACGCAAGCGTCACCTGCTCGGCGCCCAGCTTGCGGCTTTGCACGGCGGCATCGATGGCCGTGTTGCCGCCGCCGATCACCACCACCTTGCGGCCCACCGCCAGCGTGGCAAGATCGTCGGCTTCGCGCAGGCGCGCGATAAATTCGACAGCATCGCGCACGCCATCGAGCGCTTCGCCTTCAATGGAAAGCGCTTGCGTGCCGCCGAGGCCCACGCCGACGAACACGGCGTCATAGGCGGCTCGCAGTTCCGTAAGCGTGACGTCACGACCAAGCCGCTGGCCCTGACGTATTTCGATCCCGCCGACGGAAAGCAGCCATTGCACCTCGCGCTGCGCAAAATCGTCGACGACCTTGTACGCCGCGATGCCGTATTCGTTGAGCCCGCCCGGCTTCTCGCCCGCGTCGAACACGCTCACGCGATGCCCGGCGAGCGCCAGCGTATGCGCGCAGGCGAGTCCAGCCGGTCCGGCCCCGACCACGGCCACGCGCCGTCCCGTCTCGCTCGCGCGCTTGAAGAGCGCCGGCGCGCCGGCGGCTTCGCGCGCCATCTGAAAGTCGGTGGCATGGCGCTGCAGCGCGCCGATCCGAACTGGTTCGCCATCCTGATGATTCCGGACACACGCGCCTTCGCAGAGAATTTCGGTTGGGCACACGCGCGCGCACGTGCCGCCCAGCGGATTCGCGCTCAAGATGTCGCGCGCCGCGCCCTTGAGATTGCCGTTGCCGATCTTGCGGATAAAGCCCGGAATGTCGATACCGGTCGGGCAAGCCGCGACGCACGGCGCGTCGTAACAGTAGTGGCAGCGGTCGGCGGCGATGACGGCCGCATTGGCGGACAGTGGCGGTGCGACGTCGGCAAAGTTGCAGCCAAGCTGTTCGGCCGTGAGGCGGCCAGGCGCGATGCCGTCGGCGGCATTCGAGTTGGACTGGGACATCCGGATGCTCCTTGCGAGGCAAAACACGGGTCCGCCGGCTGTGCGCGACGCGCGCAGCCGGTACGTGGGGAAAGCGTGAAAGACAGCGCGGCTCTCAGGCCGCTTGCGTTGGCGTCAAAGGCGTCAGCCGGGCTCGCTCGCGCGTTCGAGCATGGCGTGCAGCAGCACGTTCGCGCCCGCCTCGATCCATTCGATCGTCGCGTCCTCGACCTCGTTGTGGCTGATGCCGTCGATGCACGGCACGAACACCATCGAAGTCGGCGCGACCGTCGCGAGATAGCACGCGTCGTGGCCCGCGCCCGAAACGATCTCGCGGTTCGAGTAGCCAAAGCGCTCTGCCGCCGCGCGCACGGAGTTCACGCAGGCCTTGTCGAACGGCACCGGTGCGTAATAGAAAATCTGCTCGAGCTGCGTTTCGAGCTTGCCTTGCTCTGCAATCTTCGCAATACCTTCGCGCAACTCGGCGTCCATCTGCGCGAGCACGTCGTCCTGCGGATGGCGGAAATCGATGGTAAAGAACACGCGGCCCGGAATCACGTTGCGCGAATTCGGATGCACCTGCATCATGCCGACCGTCGCGCAGGCCAGCGGCGCATGGCGCAGTCCGATTTCGTTGACGAGCTGCACGACACGCGAGGCGCCCAGCAGCGCGTCGCGGCGGCGTGGCATGGGCGTCGGGCCCGCGTGCGCTTCCTGTCCGGTGAGCACGACTTCGTACCAGCGCTGGCCCTGCGCGTCCGTGACGACGCCGATGGTCTTGTGTTCGGCTTCGAGTATCGGTCCCTGCTCGATATGCAGTTCGAACGCCGCGTGAATCTTGCGGCCGCCACACGGCAGTTCGCCCGCGTAGCCGATGCGCTGCAACTCCTCGCCAATGGTCTTGCCGTCGACATCCTTGCGCGAGAGGCCGTAGTCGAGCGTGAAGACGCCCGCGAACACGCCCGAGGCGACCATGGCCGGCGCGAAACGCGAGCCTTCCTCGTTGGTCCAGATCACGGTTTCGACGGGGCGCTCGGTTTGAATGCCGTGATCGTTGAGCGAGCGGATTACCTCGAGACCGCCCAGCACGCCATAGATGCCGTCGAAGCGCCCGCCCGTGGGCTGGGAATCGGCGTGCGAGCCGGTCATCACCGGCGGCAGGTCGTTGTTGCGCCCCGCGCGGCGCATGAACACGTTGCCCATCTGGTCGACGCTCACCGTGCAGCCCGCCTCTTTCGCCCATTGCACGATGAGATCGCGCCCTGTCTTGTCGAGGTCCGTGAGCGCGAGGCGGCACACCCCGCCCTTGGGCGTGGCGCCGATCTTCGCCATCTCCATCAGGCTGTCCCACAAACGCTGGCCGTTCACGTGAATCGCGGTCGTCAGCGCGGCTTCGCTTACTGCGTTCATGCGTGTCCTCCTGTCCGTGTTCGTCAAACGTGCATTCGTGCCACCTTCTGGGGCGGGAAGAGCCATGGCGGTGCACGCTCGAATGGCGCTTCGCGACTCCCGAAACCTCGCCCGCGAATCCTGTCCGATTGGACAGGTTGTAGCCGATAAACTTCACGAATTCAATGCGGTGTTACCAGCGAGAAGCGTGCCATCGATGCTGCAGTGCGCGAAAACGCCCCCGCGCTCCGCGCGTTTTCCCCGAGGGCGGTGAATGCACGAGGCGCTTACATCGTGACTACAATGAAGCCGACATGGGCGCGGCAGCCGTGCGCCGCCTCTTCCCTTCTGAACGGACCGACCATCATGCGCGACGACGAACCCACCACGCGAGCCGCGAACCACGCGATGCGAGGCACGGCGCACGAACGGGATGCCGCTGACGCAACGCACAAGCCGCGTCGGCGCAAAGCCGCCATTCGCGAGTCGAACGAAGCGCATCTGCTCGCCTGCGCGGAGGCCGTGTTCGCCGAGCGCGGCTTCGAAGGCGCGAGCACGGCGCTGATCGCGGAGCGCGCCGGCCTGCCGAAGGCCAATCTGCACTACTACTTCCCGACCAAGCTCGCGCTTTACTGGCGCGTGCTCGACGATCTGTTCGAGGAATGGAACGCGGCGGCTAACACCTTCGACGCGAGCGACGATCCGGTCGAGGCGATTGGCGGTTACGTGCGTGCGAAGATGGAACTCTCGCGGCGCAGGCCGCTGGGGTCGAAAGTGTGGGCGAACGAGATCATCAGCGGCGCGACGCATATGCAGGACATCCTGCTCAAGCGTGTGAAGCCGTGGATGGAAACGCGCGTGAAGCTGATCGATCGCTGGATTGCGGAGGGATTGCTCGCACCCGTCGATCCGAAAACGCTGCTTTTCATGATCTGGGCGACCACGCAGCACTACGCCGATTTCGAGGCGCAAATACGCGCGCTCTCGGGCAAGCGCGCGCTTTCATCGGCGGGTTTCGAGGCGAGCACCGAGGAAGTGGTGCGGCTGATTTTGCGCGCGAGCGGCGCGCGCTCGCCCGGGCATTGAGCGAAACACGATTGCCGCCCTTTTTCTGCCTCATTCCGAAGCAAAC
Organism: Paraburkholderia sp. EG286A; assembly: GCF_040965375.1. Taxonomy (NCBI): domain Bacteria; kingdom Pseudomonadati; phylum Pseudomonadota; class Betaproteobacteria; order Burkholderiales; family Burkholderiaceae; genus Paraburkholderia; species Paraburkholderia sp. EG286A. The sequence goes on along the minus strand of NZ_JBFRCB010000004.1, from coordinate 756,436 downwards.
GATGGCGCGGAATACTAAAACCGTGGCGTCCAATCGCAAATGCGAGATCCGCGTTTGCCGTATCGTGCGATTTCAACCATGAACCCAGTACCGACGACGCTTCGTGTGAAGAATCACGCTATGACGGTCGGGCCGCGCCAGCATGCTGCGCCTCGCTAGGCGAGGTGATCGTCTTCCCCGCACGGATCAACAAGACGGCTGAACGCGATCACCATTTCCTTAGGATCACGTATGAACGACATTGCAGGATACGACTTCGAAGACCTGGCACCCGGGATGAGCGCGAGCTTCGCCAAGACCATTACCGACGCGGATATCGTGCTGTTTGCCGGCGCCTCGGGCGACAACAATGCCGTGCACATCGATGAAGAGTTCTCGCGCAAGACGCCCTTCAAGGGACGCATTGCGCACGGCATGCTCAGTGCAAGCATTATTTCCGCGGCCATCGCCGGCCGGTTGCCGGGCCCCGGCACGATCTATCTCGGGCAGAACCTGCGCTTCAAGGCGCCGGTGAGGCCGGGCGATACCGTGCAGGCCACGGTGACGGTCCGCGAACTCATTCCGGGCAAGCGCCGGGTCGTGCTGGACACCATCTGCACCGTGCAGGGCAAGGTTGTCATCGACGGTGACGCGCTCGTCATGCCCACTTCGCGCGCGGATCGCGCCAGCGAGGCACGTTGCGAAGACGCTTCGACGCATACCGCAGTGGAACCGGCATGAGCAATCACTTCAATATGCCCGACGAGGTCGCGCACGGCTTTTCCCGCTCGGCAAAAGATTTCCTGAACGCATTGGCCGGTATTCCGGCGAGCGCAGCCGTTGCGCCGGCTGTCATGCATGAAGCCGGCACTCGCTACTGGGAACAGCAGTGGGCGCTGTGGACGACCGTGCTGAACCCGCAGGCGGCAGCCGGTCAGGCATCCCGCGACCCGCGGTTTCGGGCCGACGAATGGACCAGCAACGCCTGGTACAACCTGCTCAGGCAGAGCTATCTGGCCAACGCGGGCCTGCTCGAAGACATGGTCGGCGCGACCGGCTATAACGAGAGCGAAAAGCACAGGCTGCGCTTTTTCATGCGCCAGTTCATCGATGCGGCGAGCCCCACCAATTATGCCGCGACCAATCCCGATGCGATCCGGATGGCCATCGAGTCGAACGGCGCCAGCCTTCGTACGGGCATGACCAATCTGGTTGGAGACCTCGCGCGCGGCACCATTACGATCACCGACGAAGCCGCCTTCGAGGTAGGTCACAACGTTGCCGTGTCCAAAGGCGCGGTGGTCTTCGAGAACGCCCTGTTTCAGCTGATCCAGTACGCCCCGCTCGGCACGCACGTAGCGAAGCGTCCCTTGCTGATCGTGCCGCCTTGCATCAACAAGTTCTATATTCTCGACCTTCAGCCTGAAAACTCGTTTGTGCGCTTCGCCGTCGAGCAGGGACAAACGGTCTTCATGGTGTCATGGCGCAATCCCGATGCGGAAACTGCGCATACGACATGGGACGACTATCTGGAAACGGGCGTGATGCAGGCCATCGACGTCGCGCTTGCGATTACCGGCGCGGACAAGGTCAACACGGTAGGCTGGTGTGTGGGCGGCACGATCCTCTCTTCGGCGCTCGCGGTGATACGCGCGCGCGAAGAAGAAAAGGTTGCGAGCCTGACGCTTCTGACGACCATGCTCGACTTCACCGATCCGGGCGATCTCGGCGTGTTCATCGACGAGCAAACCGTGCTGCAGCGTGAGCATTCGATAGGCAGCGGCGGCATCTACCCGGGGCGCGAACTCGGCTTCGTGTTCCAGATGCTGCGCGCCAACGATCTGATCTGGCCAAATGTGATCAACCACTATCTGAAGGGAAAGAGCCCCGCGGCGTTCGACCTGCTCTACTGGAACGCCGACAGCACCAATCTGCCCGGCCCCATGTACACCTGGTACCTGCGCAACATGTACCTCGAAAACAACCTGCGCGAGCCCGGCAAGCTCACCATGTGCGGCGTGCCGGTCGACCTCGGCCGCGTCGACATGCCGGCCTACGTGCTGGCGACCCAGGAGGATCACATCGTGCCGTGGAAATCGGCGTGGCACAGCACGCGCCTTCTTGGCGGCGAAGCCCAGTTCGTGCTCGGCGCGAGCGGACACATCGCCGGCGTCATTAATCCGGCGACAAAGAACAAACGGAGTTATTGGGTCGACGGCGGCGCGAACGGCAGTCCTGGAAGCGACGCTGATGAGTGGTTCGCTTCTGCGCAGCAGACTTCGGGCAGCTGGTGGAATCACTGGATCGCGTGGCTGCAGCCGCATGCGGGTGGTCAAGTCAAGGCGCGCACGAAGCTGGGAAGCACGAAGTTTCGGCCGATAGAGCCCGCGCCTGGCCGTTACGTCAAGGCGCGGGTGAAATGAGTCCACGTGCACGAGCAGTCATGGCACGTGCTACGTGCTCCTGATTGCCTCCAAGTGACCCAATCCACGCTGATGCGCACTGAATCATTCGCTGTGCATCCTTGATAAATCCATGAGCGGGTTGAAACGCCGAACGCGATTTTCTGACTACACTCCAGATACACGTGCTCACTGAGCACGACCTCCCCTTTGCGGCGTGGCTTCACTATCGGTCACTTTATGCGCCGCGATTCATGCCATCGCGGCGCGATGTCTATGGGAAGCCCAGCGCATGTTCAAGAAGCGGATTCGCACAGCATTGCTGGGGCTTTTCGTCGCCGCCATCGCGCCTGCCGGTCACGCGCAATACACGACCGACTGGCTCGCCAACACCTTCGGCACGCTCGCCGCACACGTCGGCAACGGCGCGCGCTCGATGTGGGTCGCGCCCGAAGGTGTCATCTATACGTCATCGCGCTGGGACGAAAACGCGGGTGGCGTCGCGCTCTACCAGAACGGCGCAACGCTCGGCACCATCGGCGCGCACGACGAGTTCCAGGGCAGTGCGATCACAGGCAACGCGACGTCGATCTTCGTCGCGCTCGGTTATAGCCGGGCGTACGGCAGCGGATCGGTGGGCCGCTACAGCCGAAGCTCGAACACCCGTGACCTTCGCATTGCCGTGAGCACCTGGACCGGCATCCAGAACGCGGACGTGATCACCGGCCTCGCGACTGCGGGCACACTCCTCTATGCCAGCGACTATTACGGCAACCGCGTACGGGTGTACACGACCGACGGCGTCTGGCAACGCGACATCGGCGTCCAGCAACCCGGTGCACTCGCAATCGACGGTGCGGGCAACCTCTGGGTCGCACGCGCGAACGCCGGTGTGATTGCACAGTTCAGCCCGGCTGGCGCGGCGATGAACACGATCCAGATGGCCGCGGGCGGGCGGCCATCGGCGCTCGATTTCGACGCTCCGACGAACCAGCTGCTGGTTGGCGACGAAGGTCCCGACATGAACATCAAGTGTTATGCCCTGACCGGGGTGCCGGCGCTGGTCGGCACGTTCGGTGTACAGGGCGGCTATCTCGACACCACGACGGGCATCAAGGGGCAGGTCGGCGACAAGCGCTTCACGCGCGTCGCCGGTATCGGCAAGGATGCAGCGGGCAATCTGTACGTGCTCAACAACGCGTGGGGCGGCGACTGGGACCTCGGCCGCAACGGCAGCACCGACATTCATTCGTATAACTCAACGGGCACGCTGCAGTGGACTTTGCAAGCGCTCAATTTCGAGGCGATCGCGGCACCCGACCCGGCAACCGATGGCGCGAACTTCTACAGCGGCAACACCATCTACACGGGTACATCGGGCGGCACGTTCGTCGCAAACACGATCGATCCATTCAGCTGGCCGACTGACCCGCGCCTGAACATGAACGACTATCAGCGCGGCCAGCTTTTCGGGCAACTCGTGGTGGTGGGCGGCAACCGCATTCTCGTCGCCTCCGGGCAGAATCCCGACACCTTCAACTTCTTTCATTTCCAGCCGTCGAGCGGGTACATTGCCATTCCCGACGGCTCGATCCCGGGCAAGGCGTTCAATACGAATACGAAGGTGACGGGTGGCTTCGCGATCGACGGCAACGGCGACGTCTGGGCCGGCCTCGACCGGACCAACCAGATCTACCATTACCCGCTGACCGGCTTCGACGCGAACGGCAAGCCATCATGGGGCGCCGCCGGCACGATCCAGATCCCGCGGACCGTGCGCCCGCTCACGCGCATCATCTATCAGTCGGACAGCGACACGATGATCCTCGCGCAAGGCATTGCGGGGAGCTGGGACTGGACAGCCATGAACGGGCACATCGAGATCTATCGCGGCTGGAAAGCGGGCAACACGAGCGCGCCGGGCCCGGTGATCGATCTCACCAGCGCGAATCCGAAATCGATCGCGGCAGCGGGCCATTACCTGTTCGTGGGCTACGTGCATACGGTACCGAATATCGACGTGTTCGACCTGAACACCGGCAGTCTCGTCACGACATTGACGAACTCGAACCCGACGGCGATGGATGTCGGCAACGACGTGGATTCGATGTACGGCATCCGCGCGTACCTGCGCTCGACCGGCGAATACGTCGTCACGAAAGACAATTACAACGGATCGAGCGTCGTGGTTTATCGCTGGCACCCGTAACGGCTGTCCTTGCAGGCGATTCGCGTGCTTGCGCGCCGCCTTGCATTCCCACGCATCTAGTCATAATATAACTATACACAAAGTTACTAGCCCGCCATGCTCCGACATTCGCCGCTCGCCCTCGCCGTTCTCGCCATGCTGACCGAAGCGCCGATGCATCCCTACCGGATGCAGCAGCTCATCAAGGCGCGCGGCAAGGACGAAGTCGTCAACGTGCGGCAGCGCAACAGCCTCTATCAGACGATCGACCGGCTTTTGCGCGGCGACCTGATCGCGGTGCGGGAAACGGAGCGCGACGGCGCGTTTCCCGAGCGCACGATCTACGAGATCACCGACGCCGGGCGCGACACCGCCCGCCTGTGGCTGCGCGAGCAGCTCGCGCAGCCCGCGCGCGAATTCCCGGCGTTTCCGGCGGCACTCTCGCTGTTGCCCTTGCTGCCGCCCGAAGACGCCCGCCGCCAGCTCGAAACGCGCGTGGCGGCCCTCACGCGCGAACTCGTCCGCATGGACGCCTTGTACGCAGGCGCCGAGGCGATGCAGGTGCCGCGCCTGTTCCTGCTCGAAGGCGAACTCATGAGAGCGTCGCTCAAGACCGAGCTCGACTGGGTCACGAGCGTCGTGGACGACCTGAAAGCCGGCCATCTCACGTGGAGCGAGCCGTGGCTGCGCGAACTCGCCGAGCGTTTCGCACCGCCGTCCGACGCGCCTGCAGCCCGCGAGTCATCGAAGGAGAAATAGCCATGTCGAACGTCAGCCCGCAAACTCCACTCTCGGTCATGATCATAGGCGCGGGAACCGGCGGCCTGTGCCTCGCGCACAGCCTGCAACGTGCCGGCATCGACGTTCAGGTGTACGAACGGGATCGCACGCGTGTCGACGGTCTGCAAGGCTATCGCGTCGGTATCGACCCACACGGCCTCGCCGCATTGAAGGCCGCGCTGCCGCCTGAACTCTTCGCTACGTTCCTCGCCACCTGTGCGCGCACGCCACGCTACTTCAACATGCTGACGGAGCGCTTATCGGAGCTGCTCTCAGTCGGGATCGGTGAAAGCGAGATCGATGGCGGGAAGTCCGTGAGCCGCATGACGCTGCGTCAGGTCCTGCTCAGCGGCCTTGAAGATCGCGTGCACTTCGACAAGACCTTTGCCGAATACGAGCGGCACGCCGATGGCCGCGTGACTGCGCGCTTTGCCGACGGCACGAGCGCGAGCGCCGATGTGCTCGTCGGCGCGGACGGCGCGCGCTCGAAGGTGCGAAGGCAGCTGCTGCCGCACGCAAGGCTCGAGAACACCGGCATCGTGAGCATCGCGGCCAAAGTGCCAATGACCGAAGAAAACCGCGCGCTGCTGCCGGCCAAGGTACGCGACAGCATTACGCTGATCTCGGCGCCGAAGGGCTACGGCGCAATCATCCACGTGATGGCGTTCAACTGGGACCAGGGCGGCGCCAGGTCCGGCGTGGGCGGCAACGACGCCGCGTTGATCGAGCGCTGGCCGGGCCTGCTCTACGACAACACGCGCGACTACCTGATGTGGGGCGTGTGGGGCGCGCGCCGCAACGTCCCCGCCGACCCGATGAAGCTCGAAGCGCCGGCGCGGCTCGCGCTCGCCATGCAGATGACCGACGGCTGGCATCCCAATCTGCGCGCGTTGATTCGCGCGTCGGACCTCTCGACCACTTTCGCCCTCGACGTGCGCACGTCGGTGCCCGTCGAGCCCTGGGCGGCCTCGAACGTTACCGTGCTCGGCGACGCGATTCATCTCATGACGCCGGGCAGAGGCGTCGGCGCGAATACCGCGCTGCGCGATGCGCAACTGCTCGGCTCGCAACTCGTGCGGGTAGCGCGCGGCGAACTGGCGCTCGTGAATGCGATTGCCGGCTATGAAACGCAGATGCGCCGTTATGGCTTTCACGCGGTGGCCGAATCGCGCAAACAGTTCGACGAGCGCGACGCAATACATCGGCCCATTGTCGGACGCTTCGCGCTCGGTGCGATGCGCACGGCAATGCGCGTCGTCAACAATGTGCCGCCACTGAAGCGGCGCATGATCGATTCGGAAAACCGCTTTCGCGGCAGCGAAGAAGAAGACGCGATGGCTTCGCATTAGGACATGCGGCCGGGCCTGACCCCGCCCACGTCCGGATGTCGCCAACTTCACGCTTAATTAAAAGCGTTCGGTGAAAGCGCTTTGTTTGCCCGAACCCACGCCATTCGCTAGCATTTCTTCGCCAACCTGGCCCATCTCAGCTGCCAGCCCGGACAATCCACCTATAGGCTACGTCGTTTACCGAGTCGGCAAATCATACGAATTGTATTGATTCGCAATGCGAATCAAGTGAGCGAAGACGTGGCTTTCTAATCGCCGTATCCTGCAGCGATACGTCATTGCGTTCCGCTTATGAGGGGCGGCGTCGCGATGAAGATGGTCCTTCTGAACCATGCCGACGACACGCAGCGGGGGAGCGCGTTGCGGCACATCGCTTGCGCGCCTGTTGGCCAACGCGCGGAGCGGTTTTGCGCGGGCAAGTCGGGCATTTGAAGCGGCTTGCGCGAAATAGGGGGGAACGATGAACCGATCAACCAAGCAGACCGTGGTATGGGTGCTCGCCCTGGCCCTGTCGGGTGCCGCTTATGGTGCGGGCGGCGGGAACGGCGGAGGGAACGGCGGCGGTAATGGTGGAGGCAACGGCGGCGGCAATGGCGGCGGCAACGGCGGCGGCAATGGCGGCGGCGCGGGTGCTGGTGCTGGTGCTGGTGCTGGTGCTGGTGCTGGTGCTGGTGCTGGTGCTGGTGCGGGCGGTGGCCACGGCTCTGGGTCGGGCTCAGGCTCTGGGTCGGGCTCTGGATCAAGCTCAGGCTCGGGATCGGGATCAAGCTCGGGCTCCGGTGCAGGCAGCTCCGGTGCAGGTAGCTCTGGCGCAGGCAGTTCCGGCGCGGGTAGCTCCGGTGCAGGTAGCTCTGGCGCAGGCAGTTCCGGCGCAGGCAGTTCCGGCGCGGGCAGTTCCGGCGCGGGCAGTTCCGGTGCAGGCAGCTCCGGCGCAGGCAGTTCCGGTGCAGGTAGCTCCGGCGCAGGCAGTTCCGGCGCGGGCAGTTCCGGCGCGGGCAGTTCCGGCGCGGGCAGTTCCGGCGCAGGCAGTTCCGGTGCGGGTAGCGCCGGTGGAAGCAGCGCCGGTGGAAGCAGCGCCGGTGGCAGTAGCGCTGGAGCAGGCGGTAGTTCGAGTGCGGGTAGCTCCTCAGGTAGCGCGAGTGCAGGCGGCCCCGGTGGACCTATGGGCCGCGGCGGCTCACCAGGTATGAGTGCACGGACGGCCATGGTCGAAATCGTGCCGCCTCCTCCACCTGCGCCGATCATCGACGCACCGGTTACAAACGCATATAGCCCACCGCCGCACTCGGATTATCGTCCGAATGCGTTGGTGATACCCACGCCAGCCGGGAGCGACAATGCCCCGCCGCCGAGCGCGACCACGTCGGTCCGGGGCACAACCACCGGGGCACCCACTGCGCCGGTGGCGAACTACGCGCCGCCGCCGAGCGTACCGCGTCCGCCCCCCGTTGCGGTCGCAAGGCCAGCTGCCGAGCCGGTTGCGAACGACTACGGTCCGCCGGGTGTATCCGGTACGAACAGCGGCGCGGGCCACGGCGCCGGTCCTGCACGGGCCGCGAACAACTCAGGCTCGCCTGGCGTGGGCGGCACGACCAAAGCGGGTTTCGCGGTGGACACGGGCGGGTACGAACCACCGATCCTGACCCCAACGAGCACGCCATAAACGCATTCATGCTCTCGCGCGACGCATCGCTTCGGATTCGGCACGGTGACGCATCGCCGTGCCGAAATCTTGTGTAGCAGCGCCGATGAGCGACCCGCAGCACGAGTACAAATTGATCAAGATCAATGCATTGTGAGACGCCGGGCGCATAGTGAATCAGCCGCGGCTGACCACGCAGCGCCGTCCCCACTCCCTCCGCTCCCTTGCTCCAGGTCGGCCGCTCCTCTCCCGGAGCCCGACATGGAACTCGCCACCCGACGCAATGCGACACAAGTGACTTTGAGCGAACACCGCCGCCTGACGAGTATCGTCAGCGGCATGCTGAGTGTGGTCGATGGCATGGCGTCCGGCTCCGGGCCACGCAGCGCCATGCTGATGCGGGCAATGCTCTACTACATCAGCGAATTCCCCGAGCAGGTTCATCACCCCAAAGAGGAGCAATACCTGTTCGCGCGGCTTCGCAATCGCACCGAAGTATTCGACGCTGTCATCGGGGAACTCGCGCGCCAGCACGAGGAAGGCAAGCTGCGCGTTCATGCACTCGAACGCGCACTCACACGCTATGAACTGGCCGGCGCCGACATGCTGCCGGCGTTGCGCGAGGGCGTGTATGGTTACGCGAACTTCTACGCCAGTCACCGGCACCTGGAAGAGTCCGTCATCCTGCCCGGCGCGCAACGTTATTTGACGCTGTCGGACTGGGTGGCGATCGACGAGGCGTTCGGCGCGAATCGCGATCCGTTCGAGAGTCTGGAGACCGAAGACAATCTTAACGATCTTTACAGATTGATCGTCCAGACGATGCCCGAAGCGTAAGCCTGAGCGACTTCACGCGATGTGCATCGTGGTTCGCCGCCCGTCCGGACTTGCGGACGCTCGATCGAGCCCTGGGTCTAGCGCGAAAAAACATCTGCAAACGGACTACACGAATTCACGGCAACGTGGCAGGCCCTGCGGCAAACAACCGCACCCCAAACGCAAGATGAGCTTGGGCCGTGCAATCAGTCCGCGTCGTACACTGTGCGTTTCGACGCTCGTAGCCCGGAACGCCGTCGTGCCCATTCACTATCTGCGCAGCTTCACCTCTGTCGAACGCACCGAGCGGGCCAACCTGCGGCTTGGCCGTGCACTGGCGTGGGTCGCCGGTGCAATCAACGCCGGCGGGTTCCTCGCCGTTGGGCAATACACGTCGCATATGTCGGGCATCGTCTCGTCGCTTGCCGACAGCACCGCGCTCGGCGAGAGCGGCATCGCGTTGTCCGCTATCAGTTCGATCCTTGCTTTCGCGAGTGGCGCCGCGACGTCCGCCATTCTGATCAACTGGGGACGCCGCCGTTGCGCGCGCAGCGTCTACGCACTGCCACTCCTGCTCGAAGCCGCCCTGCTCCTTTGCTTCGCCGCGCTCGGCGCGAATCCCGGCATCCATCGCGTTCTCTTCGTGCCGCTGACGGTGGCTGTGCTCTGTTACATGATGGGCGTGCAGAACGCCATGATCACGAAAATCTCACAGGCCGAAATCCGCACGACGCATGTGACCGGCATCGTGACGGATCTGGGAATCGAACTTGGGAAGGCGCTCTACTGGAACTGGGGCGTGCCGTCTTCAGCAGCGCATCACGTGGCGGCCGACATGCAGCGCGTCCGCGTACTCGGCTCCCTGCTCGGAATGTTCCTGCTTGGCGGAACGCTGGGCGCCGTGGCTTTCCGGCATTTTGGATTTGCCGCGGGCGTGCCCTTGTCGATGCTGCTGGTGATCCTGGCGAGCGTGCCGGTGACCGACGATTTGCGTCGCCTGCCGCTGCGCGACCTGTTTTGACGAATACGTCGGTCGCCGGCGGCCAATACCCGCCAACTCATTCGCTTATCAGAAACCGGTCGCGATTCTTCGCGTCCTTGATCCAGTTCGGCGCGCGTCCCCTGCCGGACCAGGTCGCGCCACTTGCGGGATCGCGATATTTCGGCGGCGCCGCGCTATGCGAAAGCCCCGACCTGCCGCGACGACTACCAAAGATGTCCTGCTGCGTGTACCCGAATTCGGCCACCTTTGCGCGGATATCGGCGAGAACCGTCTCGAACTCCTGTTGACGGGCGACGACCGCCTGACGCTCGAGTTCCGCGAGTTGCGCCTTCAGTTCCTTGTACGTTGCCACGAATCGTCTCCTGCGCGTGGACACCATTCGCCAATCATAGTGGCTTTCGCTCACCCCCCCTTCCAACGTGATCACGCGACATGCGCAGCGGGCACAGCAAGCCCACGCGGCAGACCGTTCAGGCCGTGACGAAGACGATTGCCCCCGCATCGGCAACCTGGGCGAACAACCGTACGAAACGATAGCTTTGCGCCTGGATAGTCAGCTCGTTGAGCCCGGAGCGCGTGCCCTCCAGTATCGCCCGGGCCACGGGTTCCGGAATCGCGCCGAGGTGCGCCCAGTCTTCCGGCAACAGCGCGGGATCGCCCAGATAGACCTCGTTTTTCCCGCCAGGCGTGCGAACGAGAATCAGGCTTCCCCCCTTGTCGAGCGCAATCTCCAGGTACTCGGACAAGGTCGCCAACGCCTCTGTGTCGACATCGCGGGCTGCATGTGTGTTCGAAGTCATAGGGTGGCCACGCTGAGTAGTATGTCGATCACTATCGTACCCCCGCTCCTGCCTGTTCGGCGCATTTTGGCAGCGGGATGCGTTCAGGGATGTAGCCCGAACATACCGTGCCAGATCGTACTAAAGAGGTTGGCGTGACGACGATCGTCGGACTTTTGCGACTCCTCGTCGCCTGCGCCGTGCGACGAAGACGGCGGCACGGCCTGGTCCGGCTCTGCGGCATTGCGCGACGCGGCGCTGTCCGCCTGACGCGACAGGTGCAGCGCGATAGCGCCATCGGCAATGCGCCCGGCCAGTTGGGATTCGCAATCACTCGCGAGCAGTGCGCCGAACACGACGTCGCGGTTGTAGCCCTGCTCCGCGAAGCGCATGGCCACGCTCACGTGCCGCGCATACGCCTCCTGACGCGCGGCCTCCTGCAAACGCGCCTCTTCTTCCCGCTCATGGGCCATACGCCCCATTTCCTTGGCATAGACCGCGTCGTAGACGCTGCGCTGCGCCGGATCGGAAAGAATCGCGTAAGCCTCCTTGATCTCCTGGAACTGCGCATGAGCAGCGGCTTCGCGTCCCATATTACGGTCGGGATGCGCTTTCATCGCGGCCCTGCGGTAGGCCCGCTTGATATCTGCGTCGCTCGCGTCGTCGCTTACGCCCAGCAAGTCATACAACGTCGCCATGGCTCGCACAAATGGAAGTGAGATCCGGTCGATCGTAGCATGTCGTCCGCAGATGCACCGCGCATGCGATGACGATCGCCAACCGGCAACCGGTCAATTGTCCTAAGCAAACGGGCCGCGGAAATCGAAATCCGCCTGCGCCACCAGCGCGCAGCACCCGGGTACTCAGCGTCGAACCCGTGTCCAGCGACACCAGTCGTGGTGATCGAGATTGCGCAGCAAATCGGCCCTGCGCCGTTCGCGCCGATAGTGAGCGGTGACACCAACTGCCGCTATTACGAGCACGATCGTGCCGGCAGCCATACCCAGCCAGGACTGGTCCACGTCAGCCTCCTCGGATCCATGCGGATCGCAACCCAATTGTGAGCAACGCACTCTGAATATAGCCTGTCCGTGTGACAGACTATGCGGTCTCGACCGCCAATCAGCGCACGCGGGCGACCGCTCTCAGGAGCGCATCGCCTTGAGGCGTCACGCGGGGCGTAGGGAAGCCGGATTCGGGCGTATCGACGATGACCAGGTGAAGATCGCGAAGCGCACCGAGTTCCTCCCGGTCCGGCTCGATCCGCCCCGGCGCATTCTTTATCAGCATCAACGTGGCAAGTTCGTGGGGGCTCAACATGTCATTTCCCTCCCGCTTGATCCTGTTTGATCACGCTTCTTCGCGGCTGCGAGCGCACTCGCGGCCCGAATGCGATGCGTGCTACCGCAGCTTCGCCGCAGTCTCCGCCGCGATGTCCATGCATGCGCGCGTGTACCCGGCCGCCTGCGAAGCAACCCACGGCAACATCTCGACCTGGTTGCGGACAAATTGCTCGGGCGTCTGCACGGACAACATGCCTTCGAAGTGCTGTTGCGAGCCAGCGAATATCGACCTGCAAGTCGCGAGATTCAGGCGTGAGAGTTCACAAAAGCCATCGAATAGATGACCGGTCAACGTAGTGAACTTTGCGGCCCACGATTCGCTTCCCGCCGCCGCGAATTTTTGATTAGACATACTAATTTACCCCCCGTGCATTTCATCAATCGTTATGTCTGTATCGACCGCGTTTGATGTATGGCTTCTCAACGCGAGTGGCGTTGCTCATTCAGAAGCGAATGCCGGTGTCGATCTAGAGCCTTGATTCTAACTTTGTTAAATCCGCCTCATGAATGCTAGTTGAGTCAGGAGTTTCCCCAATTTATTACGCGGATGGATTCACCCCGAAGTATGGCGGCGGCAAGTGCAGAACAGGCTTGTGAAAAGTTGACTTGTCAGCCTGGATCTCAGCCAGTCAGACAAGAAAAGACGAATTACGGGTTTTGCGCTATGTGGTAAGGCAAGAAGTCAAACAAGGTACCGCTTGCGATGAGGATTCATCGCAAGCGGATTGTGAGTGCAGCGCTGTTGCGCCCTCAAGCAAGGGTGAACGGGCAAATCAATGGGCGCTGACTTTCACCGCATTGCGTTGCGCAAGCAGCTCGCGTATGCGCGCCAGATGCAGATCGCCAACGGCCGTATGAACGGGCTCGACCTTGCGGGCCCGACGCGCAGCAGGCGGCCACGCGCCGAGGTATCGGCACAGCGCGGAAACGAACGGCCGCTTCCCTCCGCCAGCAAGCCGCCGGGTCGCAGCGGCAACGCGATCCGCCCCTACATTTGCCACCAGCCATTCAAACGCCTGACGGTCTTCGTCATTCACAATGCGAATTAGCGATTCCATGCGACGCTCCTACTGGACGTAAACACATACTGTGAATTTATACAGTATTCTGCGTCAGCGCAAGCCAGGTTTGAACTGGCTCCTGGGGAGCGTTCGCCGGGGTAAGGAAAGATCGCGAGTCGCCTTCTGGCGGCGTTGCCTCGGATGGAAGCGCGGGCGAGACGCTACTCGCTGGCCGCGGCGTCCTCTTTCTGGGCTTTCAGCCGGTTTCTCACGGCCGTCACGCCCAGCACCGGCCTCGCCGCATTGCCCGCGCGCGAGATCTGCCAGGTCTCCGGGACGGTGCCCGAGAGCGTGACGACGCCATGGCTGACCCGAATGTGAATGTCCGAATCGTCGAGATCCGGAACGCGCCTGATGGCACGGCGAACGTCACGCACCACCGAGGTATCCGGCCGGCTTCCGGGTGTCGATGCCGAGACACGTTGCACGGCCACACCGGCCGGCTCGCTCACACCGGTTTGCGCGTTCGCATTGGCAGCGCAGCTCGCGATAGCCACGAACACCATCGCGCCGATCGTTCCATTCGCACCGTTTCTGTTCATGCTGCCTCCATCGGGTCGAGTCAACCGAGGAAAAGCGCCGCCTCTACGCGTATGTTCGCACAGGTATTCACGCGTCGCGTTCACGATGGCCTGCCCCGCCCCGATGGCTGCCCGAGCGCACACGCAGACGCAGCGGATGACTTCGGCGCCGCACTGCGCTACCCTAACAACTCCGATACAAAAAGTCGTCGTATAACCATGTCACACATCAGCACCGGCGTCGAATACGGGCTGCATTGCCTGCTCTATCTTGCCGGCACGTCCGCCGGCGTGCGCGAGGCGAGCGTGCGCGACCTCGCGGAAATGCAGGGCGTGCCTGTCGATTACGCCGCCAAGCTCTTCACACGCCTCGCCAAAGCCGGCATCGTCGAGTCGACCGAAGGCATACGCGGTGGCTTCAGACTCGCGAAACCCGCACGCAATATTTCGGTGCTGGATGTCGTCGACGCCATCGACGGCGAAAAGGCGCTCTTCGACTGTCGCGAAGTGCGCCGGCAATGTGCCGTTTTCGACGACGAGCCGCCCGCATGGGCCACACGCGGCACCTGCTCGATCCATGCCGTGATGCAGGGCGCCGAGCGCGCCATGCGCGCAGAGCTCAAGCAACACTCGATTGCCGATCTCGCCACCCGCGCGTATTCCAAGGCGCCTGCCAGCTATCACCATCACGTGGTGGACTGGTTCACGGAGCGCGCCGCCAATCGGCGCGGGTAACATCCGTCGCTTGACAGGCCCTTCCAGCATGCGAAAAGACGCGGAGCCTTCAACGAGGCTTCCGCGTCCAATCCGATCCGTCGTTATCCTGAAGGATCAGGCAACCACGATGCGCAGCGGATCTGCGGCGATGAGCGCTTGCTCGCGGTCCGCGCGAGGCGGATAGATCCATTCGGAGTTGATCTGGCGCTTGAGCCTCTTCGCCTCGGCGCCCTGCAACTTCACTTCGCGTTCCCAACCTTCGGTATAGACCGCGCCCCACGGGCCCAGATCCAGACAGGTCACGTACTTCGGCTGGCTATACGGAATCGGCGCGAGGCCGAGCAGATCGGCGGCCGCGTTGTGGCCTGCCGAGCGCCCCAGGTTCATCGCGTGCTGGCACGACATCATCGTGTGATTGCCTTCGTCGTCGGTGGCTGCGCGGGCGACGTCGCCGGTCGCGTAGACACCGGGCACGCCCTCCACCGCGAGGTTGCGATCGACATGCAGACGTCCCATGGCGTCGAGGCGGCCCGGAATCTGCGCGGTCAATGCGCTCGCACGCAGCCCGGCCGTCCAGATCACCGTGTGCGATTCGATACGCTGGCCGTCCGTTGTCGTGACGCCGCCGGCATCCACTGAAGCCACACCCGAGCCGAGCTTCCACGTCACGCCGAGCGAACCCAGTGCCTCTTCGATCACGGGACGCGGGCCCGCGCCCAGATCGGGGCCGATCGCATCGTTACGTTCGACGATGATCACCTTCACATTCGCTCGCTCGCCCAGCGCCGCGCGCAGGCGTGCCGGCATTTCCGCAGCGGTCTCGATGCCGGTGAATCCGCCGCCCGCCACCACCACGGTATTGCGCGCGGGCGAGTCCGGCTGGCCGGCCAGACTGCGGATGTGCGCTTCCAGTTCGACCGCTTCGTCGGTCTGGTCCACGCTGAAGGTGTGATCGGCCAGGCCCGGAATCGACGGGCGGAACAGCCGGCTGCCAGTGGCCAGCACGAGGCGGTCGTAGCCGAGCGTAGAGGACTGGCCGTCGACATCGGTCAGATCCACCGCGCGGCGCTCCACGTGAATGCGCTCGACCGTGCCCTGGATGAACTTGACGCCAGTCGCATCGAAGATCTCCGTGAGCGGCGCCCGGAAGTTCGCGGGGCCCTCTTCGTACAGACGCGGACGGACATGCAGATGCGGGTCCGGCGCGACCAGCGTGATCTCCACGTCCGTGCGCTCCTGCTCATCGAGCAGCCGCGCCGCGCTCAGCGCGCTCCACATGCCGGCGAAGCCGGCCCCAATAACAAGAATACGCTTCGACATGTGTGCTTCTCCAATGCAGGGATACGGGATATCGGTGGACTCGCGCCGCGCCTGCGCAACGCATAACTCGGATTCTATGAGTCGTAGTTTAAATGCGCAAGCCCCCGTTTGGGACGCACTGTTGACGAATCAGGCAACCATGTTGCGTGGCCGGGCGCTACATGCCCATGCCCGTCCCTGCTCCCGTGCTCGTGCCCGTACCCGTACCCGTACCCGTGGCCGGGTTCGGCGTCGCATTCAGATCGATTCGTCCATACACGCCATCGGCTTCGTCGTTCGGCCCCGCGGCGAAGAACAGCGTATTGGAGGGCTGATTGCTGAGGTTGTTGCCGAACGCAATGCCCCACACGCCGGATTCGACGAGCGCATTGCCGTTCGACCCGTTGAGCGGCCCCATCGACTGGCCGTTCGATGCATTGAACGCGTTGATTGCGCCATTACCGAAATTGCCGATCAGTATCGCGCCGCTCATCGAGCCGAAGTTCGCGGGCGCTTGCGCAATGCCCCATGGCGCGTCGAGCGGACTCCCCGTCGCGAAGCGCTGCTTCAGGTTGCCGGCCGTGTCGTACACGTCGACCATGCCCAGCCCCGCGCCTGCAACGTCGTCGTGCTTCGCCGCGTCCTGCATCGCATACGTGACGAACAGATTCGAACCGATCGCCTGAATGCCGAACGGCGCGAAGCCGGCCGGCATCGTCGGGTCCGTGAAGCCGCCGGGCATCGTCACCTTGTTGAACGAGGTATTGAAAACGTCGATCTTGTTGTTATGGAAGTCGGTCGCGTAGAGGAAGTTCGCGTTGTTCATCGTCGCGAGCGCGAGCCCCTTGTACACGGCGCCGCCCGTGCCGTCGTCGTACATGACGAATGCGTTGGTCGGCCCGACCGTTGGCGCCCACGCGGTGATGGTGCCGCCCTCGCCCGCGAAGATGAACGCTGCGAGGCCGGACTTGCCGTTTTCCGTGACGGTAAAGCTTTGTGTGCCGTTGAAGACGATGCCCGTGGGCGATGCCGTGCCGTTCTTGCCGCTGGGTATCGCGACGATCAGCGATTGCGGCACGCCGTTGCCGTCATAGAGCGTGGCGACATTGGTGCCGTTGTCCGCGACCCAGGCAAAACCGTTCGGATTGAAGGCGACACCCCAGGGGTTTTTCAGATTCCCGTCGATGTGCGCGGCCGCCACCGCGCCATCGGAAACGAGCGCCGTCGCCGTGAACGACGACGGGGCGGGCACGCTCGCACTGCTGGAACCCGAGTTGGAACCGGAACTGCCGCCACACGATACGAGCGTCGCGATGGCCGCACCACATGCTACGACGCCGAATACGGCGAGTAGAGACTTCATGACCGCACTCCTCGTTCAATCCAGGGGACTAACGGACAAAGAACGAGGAGGATGCAGCGTTTATTCCAGCGAAGAAACAGGGCTTGCTTCTCTGGCGACCGCAATGACTGAACTAGCTAGCGAAAAACACGTGGCGGGCAACGAGCGCTATGTGTGACTATCGGGCGCCTCCAGACTCGCCGATACCGGCGGCGATCTGCGCGGCGTACCGAGCAGGGCGAGTTGTTTCTCGTGCGGCGTCAGCGCGCCACTGTCGCGCTTGTCCGCTGCGGCATATTTTTGCGCGGCATGAGAGAAATCGCCTTCTCCTTCCAGCGCCTGCCCCCAAAGTTCATACGAGGGCGCGAGATCGGGACGAAGCTCCACCGCGCGCGCAAGCTTGATGATCGCCGCCTCGTATTGTCCGTTGTCGATGAGCGCTTCTCCCCAGTCATGCAGGATGTTCACGTCGTCGTGGTGCATTTCATCGGCGCGGCGAAACGCGCCAAGCGCTTCGGCATACCGGTGCGCGTGCAACAGGACGTCGCCGAGCAAGCGCTGGTTCTCCGCGGTGCTCCACCGCTCGTGAGCGCCCGCGCGAAGCTCCTTGATCGCGGCGTCGATGCTGTGCTCCTGCTCGAGCGCGATACCGAGATTGGCGCGCAAGACGGCCGAGTGTGGATACAGCAACAGCGCGTCGCGTGACTGCTGTTCCGCCTCCTCAGCACGATTTTGCCGCAGCAGCAGCCAGCCTTTTCCAGCGAGCGCCCATTGGCGTTGCGGTGAGCCAGGCCGGCTGAGGACATCGTCATAAATGGCTTCGACGTCGCTGTAGTCGCATTGGCCCGGCGAACACCGTGTCTTTTGCACCGTCGTGAACACATGGCTCGCAAGCGTATTCGGTTCGACGAGCCGCATGACCTCGATCGCGATGTCCCGCACCGACTGGTTGAAGTCCTTACCGGTGAACGCGACGTCGTCGTGCATGGCGTTGAACGGGCCGTTTTCGATCTGGATATGCGCGACATACCCATCCGCGCTGCCGCTCACATGCGTAATGCCGATATGGACAACCACGTCCTGCTTGTTCCTGAACAGCGTCGATTTCAGAAAGCCGACGATCGAGGCATAGGACATGTCTTGACCCGGCAGCTTGATGTCCGGGCTGTCGTTATCGGCCAGCGAGACATCGTGTGGAACCGCCTCGCTGTCGCTGCTGATTCCGCGCATCGCCGAAAGAATTCGTTCTGCCAGGAATTCCGGGGTATAGCCGGTCTCGGCCAGCGCTTTCGGTGTTTCCACTGGCGGCACCAGCACGTGCTGCGTGAGCGCGCCGGAGATGACGAGCCAGCAAAAGGGCACGGTCAGTACCGCGATGACCCAGGTGAGCACAAAGGGCCACAACTCCCGTGGCGCGCGGCCGATCAGCCCGACCAGAAACAACACATGAGACAGACCCGCGGGCCTGCGATCCGGAACGCTCGACATGTTGCACCTCGACTCGGCTGCAGTTGGCTGGGCCCAACTGTCGGTCGGCGTGAATGCATCGAATGTGCCAGCGCTCTAAAAAGCCCTGCTGGCCGCCGTTTTGGCCATGTTTGTGAACGTCGCGCGTGGCGGGTGTTATCTCCTGACCAACGCTTGAACGCGGCGAGTGCCGGTTCGCGGCACACACCTGCGAACGCGCGCTTACTTCACCGCCTCCACGTCTTCGACCTCGCCCGCCACGGGCACGTTGCCCGAGGGGCTCATCATGCGCGGCTGCAGCATCAGCGCGACGAGTCCGGTCCAGCCGGTCTGGTGCGATGCGCCGACGCCGCGCCCGTTGTCGCCATGGAAGTACTCATGGAACAGCACGAGATGGCGGCAGCGCGGATCGGCCTGCAGCAGCGGGTACGCGCCCATCACCGGGCGCTCGTTGTTGCGGTCGAGCAGAAAGAGCGTCGTGACGCGGCGCGCCAGCTCGTCGGCGATCTGCGCGAGCGAAAGCTTCTTGCCCGAGCCGGTCGGATACTCGACGCGAAAATCGTCGCCATAGTAGCGGTGGAATTCGTACAGTGACTCGATCAGCATATAGTTGACCGGCATCCACACCGGGCCGCGCCAGTTCGAATTGCCGCCGAATACGCGCGAATCCGATTCGGCCGGCAGGTATTTGACGCGGAAGTCGCAGCTGTTGTGCCGGTAAACAAAAGGCTCGTCGAGATGGGCACGAGAGAGCGCACGCACGCCGTGGTCCGAGAGAAATTCGGCTTCGTCGAGCATGCGCCGCAGCAGTGCCTTCATGCGGTGCCCGCGCAATAGCGAGAGCAGCAATGAATTGCCCTTGCCGGGTTCGTTCCAGCGTGACACGAGGCTGGCGAGGTCAGGCCGGTGCTGGAGGAAGAAGACCAGCCGCTCGCGCAGCCCCGGCAGGCCGCCGTGCACCCGCTCCTCCAGCACGCGCACCGCGAAGAAGGGAATCAGCCCGACGATCGAGCGCATCCGCAGCGGCACGCTGGTGCCGTCCGGCAGCCTCAGCTTGTCGTAGAAGAACTCGTCCACGCTGTCCCACAGGCCCGTCTCGCAGCCGTCGTCGCAGCTCACCGCGCCAGCGATATACAGGAAGTGCTCGAAGAACTTCACACCGATATCGACGAACACATGGTTCGCGAACGCGAGTTCGAGCGCGATGCGCATCAGGTCGAGCGCGTAGGCCGCCATCCACGCGGTGCCGTCCGCCTGGTCGAGGTGCCCGCCTGTCGGCAGCGGCGACGAGCGGTCGAAGATGCCGACGTTGTCGAGCCCCAGGAAGCCGCCCTGGAAGATGTTGTGGCCGTCCGCATCCTTGCGGTTCACCCACCACGAAAAATTCAGCAGCAGCTTGTGGAAGATGAGCTCGAGAAAATCCCGGTCCGCCTTGCCGGTGATCGCGCGATCGATTTCATACACGCGCCACGCCGCCCACGCGTGCACGGGCGGATTCGCGTCGCCGAACGCCCATTCGTAGGCGGGCAACTGGCCGTTCGGATGCTGATAGCGGTCCTTCACGAGCAGCAGCATCTGCTTCTTTGCAAACATCGGATCGACCAGCGCGAACGCGACCGCCTGAAACGCGAGGTCCCACGATGCGTACCACGGGTACTCCCATTTGTCGGGCATCGAGAGGATGTCCGCGTTGCACAGATGCCGCCAGTCCGCGTTGCGCCCGCTCTGGCGCGCGGCGGGCGGTGTCGGCTGCAGCGGGTCGCCTGCCATCCAGCGGTTCACGTCGTACTGGTAGTACTGCTTCGACCACAGCATGCCCGCCAGCGCCTGGCGCTGCACGAGCCGCGCATCGGCGCTCTCGATGTCGCGCTGCAGCGCGTCGTAGAACGCGTCCGCTTCGGCGATGCGCTGCGCGAACAGGCCGTCGATATCGAGCGCCACCTCGTCCTTCGGCGCGGACAGCGGACGCCAGCGGAACGTGACGACCGCGCGCCCGTGCGCCGCGATCTCGAGATGCACGCGCGCGGCCACCTTCGTGCCGGCGTCGCGCCGGATCGCGTCGTGGTTGCCGTGCACGACGTAGTCGTCGAAGCCGTCCTTGAATGGGCCCGCGCCGTCCATGCCGAAGAGCCGCTTCACGTTGGTCTCGTTCTCGCAAAACAGCCACTCGACACGCTCGCCGCCTTGCGCGGCAGCCGTCACGACGAGCGGCTCGTGCGTGCCACAGTGCGCCACGACGTGCTCGCCGCCGGCCGACGAGACGAGCGCGAGCGACGGCTTGCTGCCTGCGGCCTTCCACGACCACGTGTTGCGCGCCCAGAACTGCGGCAACACATCGATCGATGCGTGCTGCCCGGCGCGGTTCTCGACTGTCACGCGCATGACGATGTCTTCCGGCGTGTGCTTTGCGTATTCGATCTGTACATCGAAATAATGCTCGTCATCGAATGCGCCCGTGTCGAGGATTTCATATTCGGGCGAGCCGGCGCCGCGCCGCGCGTTTTCGTCGACCAGGTCCTGGTAGGGAAACGCCGCTTGCGGGTACTTGTAGAGCATGCGCATGTACGAATGCGTCGGCGTGCTGTCGAGGTAGAAGTACAGCTCCTTCACGTCCTCGCCATGATTGCCTTCCTGATTCGTGAGGCCGAACAGACGCTCCTTCAAAATCGGGTCGAGGCCGTTCCACAGCGCGAGCGAGCAACACCAGTCCAGCCGCTCGTCGCCGAAACCGGCCAGGCCGTCCTCGCCCCAGCGATAGGCGCGCATGCGCGCGTGGTCGTGCGGGAAGTAGTCCCACGCGGTGCCGTGCTCGCTGTAATCCTCGCGTACCGTGCCCCATTGGCGCTCGCTGAGGTACGGTCCCCAGCGCTGCCAGCGGGCGTAATCGGCCGAGTAGAGGCGTTGGCCTTCAACCGTGTGGATGAGGCCGGCGGCGCGCTGCAGCATGGGCATCTCCTTGAATTGGGGCGCGGCGCAAGCGTCGCGAGTCTCCCATGCTAGCGCGGTTTGCCCGCCGGGCGTGCGCGCGGCGCTTCGGCTGCGGACTAGCCGGCGTCGCCGAGCCGTTTCAGGACGCGCAGCAGTTCGCCGAGCGACCAAGCCTGGAACGGCGCGCCGCCAGGCCGGTGCGGCGCATCGCCATCGGCGACCTCGGGAAGGTGGTCGAGCCCGGCGCGGTCGAGATGCGCGAGCAGCGGCGCGACGAACCGCTCGCGAGCGAGCGCGCGCTGCGCCGCGGTATCGCCGTTCACGCGCAGCCAGGCGTCCACGAAGGGGCCGAGCAACCAGGGCCAGACGGTGCCCTGATGATAGGCGCCGTCGCGCTCGAGCACGCCGCCACGGTACTGCCCGCGATACGCGCGGTCAGACGGCGCGAGCGTGCGCAGCCCCATGGGCGTAAGCAGCCTGGCTTCGACCTGCGCGACGACCGGGCGCGCCGCGTCGCCTTCGAGCAGCGCGAACGGCAGACCGCCTGCCGCGAAGATCTGGTTCGGCCGGATCGAGCGATCGGCCGTGCCGTCTACGTGGTCGACGTCGACCACGTCGAATAGCGCCCCCGTCGACGGATCGACAAAGCGCCCGGCAAACGAGGCGCTGGCGCGCGCTTCGAGTTCGCGCCAGCGCGTATCCCATGCCGCCGCAATGCGCAGCGCGTTGATCCAAAGCGCCTGAATTTCGACCGGCTTGCCGATACGCGGTGTGACCACCCAGTCGCCCGCCTTCGCATCCATCCAGGTGAGCTGCATGCCCGGCACGCCGGCTCGCAGCAGGCCATCGCGCGGATCGGCCGCGATCCGGTAGCGCGTGCCGCGCGCATAGCCTTCGAGGATGGCATCGACGGCGCCTTGCAGCGCATGCCGCGCTTCGTGCGGCACGTTCCCGGCCGCGAAGTACTCGTGCACCGCCACGACGAACCACAGCGATGCGTCGACGGAGTTGTATTCGGGCGCGCCGCCCGCATCGGGAAAGCGGTTCGGCAGCATGCCCTCTGATACGGTCGCCGCCCATTCGAGCAGGATCTCGCCCGCCTCCTCGTAGCGCTCGTTCGCGAGCAGCAGACCACGCATGGCGATGAACGTGTCGCGGCCCCAGTCGGTGAACCACGGATAGCCCGCGACGATCGTGCGGCCGTCGCCGCGCGCGACGACATAGGCGCTGGCCGACCGCTGCAGGCGCGAGCCGAACGACGCCCGGCGCACTTCTTCAAAGCCGGCGAGCAGTTGCGCGCGGCTCGCCGCGCTTTCGCCGCTGTCGAGCGTGGTATCCGGCGCAGGTGCACCGGACGATGGTTGCGCGCGCAACAGCATCACCGCGTCGCCCTCGCGCAGATCGAACGTGAACACGCCTGGCGTCGCGAGGTCCTCGGTGTAGTCGAGACCGCGCTCGCGTTCGCACGTGTAGCAGAAGTTGCGGTACCAGTCCGGCGCATGCGTATAGCCGCCGTTAGAGTGCGCGACGATGGCCGGTAGATCGCCGTACGGTTGCCAGCGCACGTGCTCGCCGTCGATCCGGGCGTTGAAGTCGAACGCGGAGTTCTCGTGGTGGAGCCCGTGATAGTCGCGGCCCGAGATCAGCGGGCGGACCTTCAGCACGGCACCGCCAGCCCCGGAGGGCGCATTGAGCCGCCAGCGCAGCACGGTCTCGCGGCTCGCCTTTGCCACGAACACTTCTGCCGTGAGCATGGCGCCGCCGTCCAGCCGGTAGCGCCACGTGGGCCACGGCGTGGAGTCGAAGCTCGCGATGCGCTCGGAGGTATCGGCATAGAGCAGATCGGGCGCGTAGCGCTGCATCGTCAGTGCGGTCTTGCGCTCCCCGTCCTCGAGCCAGGCTTCGATGCCGTTGACGAGCACCACGCGGTTCGTGGGCGGCTGCCTGGCCGTGAGCAGCAGCGCGTGATAGCGGCGCGTGCGCGCGGTGCCGACGGTGCCGGATGCGAATCCGCCAGCGCCGTCCGCTTCGAGCCATTCGTCGTCGAGGCGCTGCGCATCGATGGGGCTGTCAAGACGCGTCATCGGATGTCCTACCCTCGTGGATCATCTGCGCAACGATACTCCCGTTCGCCTCGGGCTGCCGTGAGCGTCAAAGTCGGCGCAGTTGCACCGCCCCGTCATTCGACGGTTCGCCCGCGCCGCTGCCGGTAATGGATCTGCGCGGGCACCTGAATGGACTCGGGTGCGCCCTCGCCTTCGAGCAGTGAAAACACGCAACGCAGGCTATGTTCCGCGAGTTGAGCGCTGTCCTGCACGATGGCGTCGATGCGAAGCGGCAGGCAGTCGAGCAGCTGATGATCGTCGAAGGTCATCACGCAGCCCGGCGCCTGGGCGAGTTGGTGTGCTTCGTTCACGAACTCCAGCAAGCCTTCGAGCAGCGTGATCGAACCGGCGAACAGCGCCTCGGGATAGCGCCCATGCGCTTCGAACCAGGCCTTCATCAGCGCATAGCCCGACTCACGCTGGTAGTCGCGCTGAAACACCCAGTCGGCCTGCTCCGCAATGCCGTGGCGCTCGAGCGCGAGCCGGTAGCCCGCCAGGCGGTCGCGGCTCGGTGACAGTTCGGGCTGGCCGCCGAAAAACACCACTTCCCGCACGCCCTGCTCGATCGTCTCGCCCACCAGGGCCGCCACCGTTTCGGCGGCGTCGGTAATCACATAGGGAATCGCGCTCGTCGCCACGCGGCGGTCGGCGAACACGATCGGCAGACGCTTGACCCACTTGTCGTAGCGCGGCGCATCGGCGGTGCACGGCACGACCACCACGCCATCCACCTGCTGCGCGACCAGATGCGCGAGGCCCTCGGTCTCGCGCACCGGATCTTCGTCGCTCGTCACGATCACGAGCTGATACCGGTAGCGCTCGCGGCATTGCCATTCCATGGCCTGGGCGAGCGCGGCGTGCGCCGAGTTGGTCAGATCGGGAATCACGAGGCCGATCGTGTTGCTGCGCCGCGAACGCAGCGCGCGCGCCGATTGCGACGGCGTGAAATGATGGTCCCTCGCCACCTGCAGCACGCGCTCGACCGTGGCCGCCGAAATACGGTAGCGCTCGGCGTTGCCGTTGAGCACCATGCTGGCCGTGGTGCGCGAAACCTCCGCGAGGCGGGCAATGTCGTCGATAGTCAGACGCTCGAACTGGGACACGCGGCGTTCCTGCTAGGTGTGGGTTGGGGATCGGGTGAACGCGGGAGCGAAGAGCCCGCGACGCGGCTGGGAGCCCGGGCAAGCCCAAAAACAAAGCGCCCCGTGTGGCACGGGGCGCGCGGTCGCTCTCAAGCGCGCGCGGACGCGAAGATCTTCGCGTCCGATGGTACTACGCTCGCGCGCGCCTGAAAACGTGCTTACTGCTTGTACAGGTTCAGCGGCACCGGGATGAACTTGTCGACCGGCTGACCGTCGACCACCTTCTTCGCGGCCTGCACGCCATACTGGCCGATCAGTTCGGGCTGCTGCTGCACGGTCGCGGCCATCTGGCCGGCCTTGACCGCGGCGATCGCGTCGTCGGTGGCGTCGAAGCCGACCACGGCCACGTTCTTCAGGCCCGCAGCCTGCAGCGCCTTGACCGCGCCCAGCGCCATTTCGTCGTTCTGCGCGAACACGCCCTGAATGTCCTTGTTGCTCTGGATGATGTTTTCCATCACCGACAGGCCCTTGGCGCGATCGAAGTCGGCCGGCTGCTTCGTGACGATCTTCACGCCGCCCTTGGCTGCGATTTCATCGTCGAAACCGGCGCCGCGCTCGTTGGCCGCCGACGAACCCGGAATGCCTTGCAGCTCGACGATGTTGCCCTTGCCGCCCAGCTTGTCGGCGAGGAAATCAGCAGCCATTTTGCCGCCCGCCTTGTTGTCCGAAGCGATATGCGAGCTGACTTCCGCGCCGTTCACGCTGCGGTCGAGCGAAATCACCTTGATGCCCTTGCTCGTCGCTTCCTTCACGACGTTGGCCACCGCCGAAGAATCGGTCGGGTTGATCAGGATGACGTTGACCTTCTTCTCGATCAGGTCTTCCACGCTCGCCTGCTGCTTGGCGGGATCGTTCTGCGCGTCGACGGTGATGAGCGTCACGCCGTCCTTCTTCGCTTCGTCTTCGGCGCCCTTCTTGAGCGAGACGAAGAACGGATTGTTGAGCGTCGAGATCGACAGGCCGACCGTGACCGCGCCGCCCGAAGCCGGCGCCGCAGCCGACGCGCCGGCATCGGCGGTGCTGCCCGGACCTTCCTTCGAGCAGGCCGCGAGGCCCAGCACGAGCGAACCGGCGGCAAGCGCCGCAAAGAGTTTCGAGATCGACGGCGAATTGTGCTTATGCATAGTCTTCCTCCTCGTTATTTGTCGAGTATGTGGAGATAAAAAACTCAGGATATCTATTGATGCGAAACTGCCGCGCCACGCGAATGGAGCGTGGTGCGGCCGGGGATTACGACGACTTCTTGTTGCCGCGGTCGATCAGCACGGCAAGCAGGATCACGATGCCCTTGATGACCTGCTGATAGAACGACGACACGTCGAGCAGGTTCAGGCCGTTGTTGAGCACGCCGATCAGGAGCGCGCCCACGAGCGTGCCGAAGATCCAGCCGCGGCCGCCCGTGAGGCTCGTGCCGCCCAGCACGACCGCCGCGATGGCGTCGAGCTCGTAGCCCGTGCCGGCGGTCGGCTGCGCGGAGTTCAGGCGCGAGGTCAGCACCACGCCCGCGAGCGCCGACATGACGCCCGCGATCGTGTACACCCACAGCTGGATGCGATCGACCTTCACGCCGGAAAGCTTCGCCGATTCGGCATTGCCGCCCGTCGCATAGATATGGCGGCCGAACACGGTCTTGCGCAGCAGGACCCAGAACACGCCGAACATCACGAGCATCAGCACGACGGGAATCGGCACGAGGCGCGCGACATAGCCGCCGCCCAGCAGCGAGAAGAAGTCGCTGCTAAAGCTGCTGATCGGGCTGCCGTTCGACACGACGAGCGCGAGGCCGCGCAGCACCGTCATCGAACCGAGCGTGGCGATGAACGGCGCGACCTTGCCCTTGCTGATCACGAGACCGTTGGCAAAACCCATCAGGCCGCCGGCCACGAGACCGGCGAGCGTCGCGACGACGGCGGGCTTACCCGCGCTCAGCAGCGTCGCGATGATCACCGAGGAAAGCGCGAGCACGGAGCCCGCCGAGAGATCGATGCCGCCGAGCAGGATCACGAGCGTCATGCCGAACGCGATCAGCGCGTTGATCGACGCCTGCCGCATCACGTTGAGCAGGTTGTCGAGCGTGAGGAAATCGCGGCTCACGATCGAGAGCGCCACCGAAATGATCAGCAGTGCCATGAAGGGTCCGAGCTTTTGCAGCGTCGCCCGGCTGCCGGGGGTAAGGGTCACTTGCGACATGTCATGTCTCGCTAGTTTTCAGTGATTGGGTAAGCGCCTTCGCTCAGGCCGCCACGGCTTGCGTGGCACTCGCCTGGCCGCCGGCTGCCGCCGTCATGATCCGTTCCTGGGTGGCCGCGGCTGCCTCGAAGATGCCGTTCTGGCGTCCCTGATGCATGACGAGAATGCGGTCGCTCATGGCCAGCACTTCGGGCAGCTCGGACGACACCATCACGATGGCGACGCCCTGCTCCGCGAGCTGATTGATGATCGTGTAGATCTCGGCCTTGCCGCCCACGTCCACGCCGCGCGTGGGCTCGTCGAGCAGCAGCACCTTCGGCGGCTGCGCGAGCCACTTCGCGAACACGACCTTCTGCTGATTGCCGCCCGAAAGCGCCTTGACGTCCAGTTCGGCGTCGCGCGTGCGCACGCGCAACTGCTTGATGAGCCCGTCGACGGCGCTGCGCTCCGCGCGCTCGTTGACGAAGCCGAGCGTGGCGTACTGGTCCAGATGCACGAGCGTCGCGTTTTCGCGCACCGACATGCCGAGCACGAGCCCCTGTCGCTTGCGGTCTTCCGTGACGAAGCCAATGCCCGCCGCAATCGCGCTCGACGCGTCGCGCACCTCGAGCGGCTTGCCGTCGAGCGTGACCGTGCCCGCGGTCTTGCGGTTCGCGCCGAACAGCGTACGCAGAATCTCGCTGCGGCCTGCGCCCATGAGCCCGGCGATACCGAGCACCTCGCCCGCGCGCACGTCGAACGTAATGCCTTCGATATGGCCGTCGTCCGCCAGACCGGACACGCTCATGCGCACGTCGCCCGGCGCATGGCTGCGCTTTGGGAATCGCTCGCCGATCTCGCGGCCCACCATCAGGCGCACGATCTCGTCGAAGCCGGTGTCGCGAATCGCGCGCTCGCCGACGAAATGGCCGTCGCGCAGCACGCTGATCTTGTCGCATACACGGAAGATCTCTTCCATGCGGTGCGAGACGTAGACGATCGCCACGCCGCTCGCCTTGAGCGACTGCATGATCTCGAACAGCGTTTCGATCTCGCGGTTCGTGAGCGCGGCGGTCGGCTCGTCCATCACGAGGACTTGCGCGTTCAGCGACAGCGCCTTGGCGATTTCCACGAGTTGCTGCTGACCGATGGAGAGCAGCCCCGCCTCGGTCTGCGGATCGATACGCTGCGCGCCTACCTTGTCGAGCCACTTGCGCGCCTCGTTGCGCATCGTCGCGACATCGACCATGCCGAAGCGGCTCGGCTCGCGGCCGAGGAACAGATTCTCCATCACCGTCAGTTGCGGGATGAGGTTCAATTCCTGGTGAATGATGGCAATGCCAGCGCGTTCGGCCTCGACGGTGCTGCGGGTCTGCACCGCGCGCCCATCGACGAGGACCTCGCCTGCATCGGCTTGATACACGCCGCTCAGGATCTTCATGAGCGTCGATTTGCCTGCGCCGTTCTCGCCCATCAGCGCGTGGATCTCGCCGGCCTCGATGCGGAAATCAACGCCTTCGAGCACCCGAACCGGACCGAACGCCTTGCCGATCCCCTGCATCATCACTTGCATCCTGGACCTCTCAGAAGATCACGCCCGAATGCAAAATCACATTCGCGTAGGGGCTGCATTCGCCGGTGCGGATCACCGCCTTCGCCTCGCGGCAGCGGCGCTTGAATTCTTCGTGCGGTACGTTTTCCACGGCGATGTGCGCGGCGGCCATCTCGCGGCTGCGCGCCACCACGGCCGCGTTGTGCGTCTGCGCCTCGCTCGCGAACACCGCGCGCTCGGCCTTGAAGTCGGCGAGCACGCTGTCGAGCACGGCGAAGAAGTCGGGCACGCCCACCGCGAGCGAAACGTCGATGCATTCCACACCGTCGGGAATGGGCAGGCCGCAGTCGGCGATCACGAGGCTGTCCGTGTGGCCCATGCGCGCGAGCACGCGTGCGATATCGCGATTCAGATGTCCGTGTTTTTTCACTGCGAATCTCAGGCTTGCGTGTTCAGGAAGGCTTCGAGTTCGGCGAGCGTGGGCATGCCGCCCTGCGCACCGGCGCGCGTCACCGAGAGCGCGCCCGCCGCGTTCGCGCGCCGCACGGCCTCGCCAATGCCGAGATGCCAGAACGCCGCGAGCGCGCCGTTGAAGGTGTCGCCGGCGCCGGTCGTATCGACGGCTTCGACGGTGAATCCCGGCTGATGCACGAGCGCGCCATCGGCGTCGGTGTAGTACGCGCCGTCTTTACCGTGCGTCATGGCAATGCGCACAGGCGAGCGCGCGATGACCTCGGCCCACGCGCCTTCCGGCGTTTGCAGCGCGGTCGCGAGCTCGTGCTCGTTGGGCGTGAGCAGCGTGGTCAGCTCGAGCAGCTCGCCGCTCAGTTCGACTGCGGGTGCGGGATTAAGGAAGAACGGCTTGCCGTGTTCGCGAGCGCGCCGCGCGGCATGGAGCACCGTTGCATAGGGCACTTCGAGTTGCGCGAGCACGACGTCGGCCTGGGCGATCGCGGCGCTTGCACGGTCGATGTCTTCGGGCGAAAGCTCGTGGTTCGCGCCCGGCACGACGATGATCGCGTTGTCGCCGCCCGAGAGTGTGATCGAGGCAATGCCTGTCGCCTCGCGACCCGTGCTCACATGCGCGATATCGACGCCTTCGCGCGCCAGCGTCGCTTTCATCTCGCCGCCGAACGCATCGGCGCCGACGCAGCCGATCATCGTCACCTCCGCGCCAAGGCGCGCCGCCGCGACCGCCTGGTTCGCGCCCTTGCCGCCCGGATGGGTCGAAAAATGCGTGCCGAACAGCGTCTCGCCGAGCCGGGGAAACGTGTCGGTCGTGACGACCATGTCCATGTTGATGCTGCCCACCACCACTACGCGCGCCATTGCACTCCCTTTCCACGGCTTGCCGCGCCTGCGGTTTTTTGCCGTGCTAAAACGTAATCAGCTTGGGAGCGCAGTTATACCAGAGTCCTCACGCGGGTGAAATAGACCCAGGGTATTACCGGATACGCATAACAATATGTCCCTGATTATTGGCAACCAGCCGAAGCGGGACGACGCCGCGTCATGCGAAGCGCTATGCTGTCGAACCCAATTGAAGAACAGCAAGGAGATGACGAAGCATGAACAGAACGGTGACGGTGGCGGGCGTGATCGGCACGGGATTGATGGGCGTCGGCATCGCGACGCAATGTGCGCTGCACGGCCTGCGCACGATCGTCCATGACGTCGATCCCGCACGGCTCGACAGTGTGTCCGCGAAGGCCCAGGCCGTGCTCGACGAACTGATCGACGCAGGCCGCATCGACGCGGCAACAGGCGCGGCCGCGCTTGCGCGTATCGAAACGAGCGCGACACTCGACGCCATGGCCGAAGCCCAGTTCGTCTTCGAGGCCGTGCCCGAAGTGCTCGATCTCAAGCACCGGCTCTATACGCAACTCGGCGCGGTGCTCGCTCCCGACGCGATTCTCGCGAGCAACACGAGCGGCTTCGAGCCGGATCTGCTGGCAGAGCCGCTGGCCGCGCCCGAGCGCTTCGTGATCGCGCATTTCTGGAATCCGCCGCACATGATCCCGCTCGTCGAAGTCGTGCCGGGGCGCGCCACCACGCCCGACGTCACCGCGCGAACCGAGACGCTGATGCACGCGATCGGCATGGAGCCCGTCGTGCTCGCCAAGGCGATCCCCGGCTTCGTCGGCAACCGGCTGCAATTCGCGGTGCTGCGCGAGGCGCTCAATATCGTGCGTTCGGGCGCGGCGAGCCCCGAGGTGGTGGACCGCGTGATGAAGGCGTCGCTCGGCCGCCGGTGGGGCATCGTCGGCCCGTTCGAGAGCGCGGACATGGGCGGCCTCGACACCTTCGTCGACATCTCCTCGCATCTCATGCCCGAACTGGCGAAGGACGAAGACGTGATCGATTTGTTGCGCGCGCAAGTCAAAGCGGGCCGCGTGGGTGTGCGCAGCGGCGCGGGCTTTTACGACTGGGATGAAGCACACGTGGCGCGCGTGAAGGCCGCGCGCAAGCAGCTGATTGCGGGCGGGTGACTGCGCGGACTCACGGCATCAAACGTCGATACCCAGCGCAACGATGCGCCGGTACAGCGTCGCGCGCGCCATGCCGATCTGCGCGGCGGCTTTCGTCACCTGGCCGCCCGCCGCGCGCAACGCGTCGGTCAGGAAGCGGCGTTCGTAGTCGCGCATTGCTTCGTCGTACTGCTGATACTGCGGCGCGCCGGTGTCGTCCTGCGTATCGTGCTGAGCGCCCTCCTCCTCGTCCCGGCGCTGCCCGCGCCCGTCGCCGATGAAGCGCGCGAGCGAGCGCGCATCGATGCGCTCGCTATCCGATAGCAGCACCGCGCGCTCGAGCGTGTTGCGCAACTCGCGCACGTTGCCCGGCCAGCCATACGCACACAGCACTGCGAGCGCGTCCTTGTCGAGTTCGAGATGCCCCGCGCCGCTCTCCACCGCGAGCTTGTCGAGAATCGAATACGCCATCGCCTCGATGTCCGCCAGGCGCTCGCGCAGCGGCGGCACACGAATCATCAGCACGTTGAGCCGATAGTAGAGGTCCGCGCGAAACCGGCCCTGCGCCACGAGCGCGGGCAGATCCGCCGAGGTCGCCGCGATGATGCGCACGTCGGTGCGCACGATGCGATTCGAGCCGAGCGGCTCGAACTCCTGCTCCTGCAAAACCCGCAGCAATTTGCCCTGCAGCGCGAGCGGCATGTCGCCGATCTCGTCGAGAAAGAGCGTGCCGCCCTGGGCCAGCTCGAACTTGCCGATGCGCCCCTTGCGCTCCGCGCCCGTGTACGCGCCCGCCTCCGCACCGAAGAACTCGAGTTCCAGCAGCGTGTCGGGAATCGCCGCGACGTTCACCGTCACGAGCGGACTGTCCGCGCGTCCGGACGCGCCGTGGATGGCGTGTGCGAGCAATTCCTTGCCCGTGCCCGTTTCGCCGAGCAACAGCACCGGCGACGCGAGACGCGCGGCCCGGCGCGCCTGGCGCTTCACTTCGAGGCTTGCGGCGCTGGTGCCGATCAGGCTCGAAAAGCTGTACTTCGCGCGGCGCACCTGCGCGAGCGACTGGCGCGTGCTGATCAGTTCGGCGCGCAGCCGCGCGTACTGGCTGAAGAGCGGCGACAGTCCCTTGAGTTCGTTGAACAGCACGAAGCCGACGGCGCCGATCGTTTCGCCGTTGTCGTCCTTGATCGGCAAACGCGTGACGACGATCGGATCGCGATCGGTCTCGAGAATGTCGAGCAGGATGGGTTCGCCCCCCTTCACGACGTCGCGCATCATGCTGTTCGGAATGACGGCTTCACAATCGAGACCGATCACGGCCATGGGGTCGTCAAAGCCGAAGCGCGCCGCGTAGTCCCGGTTGATCCAGACCACGCGCGCGTTGCGATCGACGATCACGGTGCCTTCGCTGAACTTGTCGAGCGATTGAAAGAGCGATTGCATCGCCAGCTTGCGCACGTGGTCGTAGTCGGCCAGCAGCGCGGTCGTTTCGATTTCCATTCGGTGCTTTTCTTTGGGCGCGGCCCTGACGGAGCCCGTCACGGCCAGTGGATTCTCATTTTCGGGACGCATTATCTCAGAAATGAGATTGCGCCACGTCCCCTGAAATTACCCGGCTTTGCGCGCGGGGTGGCAAGCGGCGGCGCGCTTTCTTCGCCCAAGCTGTCTCAGTTCTGAGACTCGCAGCCACCGCAACCACCCCAGCGCACCCCTGCGCCCCATGCCGCCCGTTCGCGCGCCGCTTCGCGCAAGGCTCCCCGCCCGCTGGCACATATCGTGCTCTATTGCGCGGTCGCGCCGGCTTCGGCGCGCGCGAACAACAAACAGACCTGCACGAATAAACCAACTGGAGACAAGATGTCCTTTGTGATTGTGATCGCCGCTTTGGCGTTCCTGATGTTCGTGGCCTACCGCGGCTACAGCGTCATTCTCTTCGCGCCCATCGCCGCACTGGGCGCCGTGCTGCTGATCGATCCTTCCGCCGTCGCCCCCGTGTTTTCCGGCATCTTCATGGAAAAGATGGTCGGCTTCGTCAAGCTCTACTTCCCCGTCTTCCTGCTCGGTGCCGTGTTCGGTAAGGTCATCGAACTATCGGGCTTCTCCGAGGCGATCGTGGCCGCCGCGATCCGCTACATTGGCCGCTCGCGCGCCAACGCCGTGATCGTCGCGGTCTGCGCGCTGCTCACGTATGGCGGCGTCTCGCTCTTCGTCGTGGTGTTCGCGGTGTATCCGTTCGCCGCCGAACTCTATCGCCAGAGCAACATTCCCAAGCGCCTGATGCCCGGCGCGATCGCGCTCGGCGCGTTCACGTTCACGATGGATTCGCTGCCCGGTACGCCGCAGATCCAGAACATCATTCCCACCACGTTCTTCAAGACCACCGCGTGGGCCGCGCCCTGGCTCGGCGTGATCGGCTCGGTCTTCATCATCGTGGTCGGGCTCTCGTACCTCGAATGGCGCCGCCGCAGCGCCATGGCGAAGGGCGAAGGCTATGGCACGTCGCTCGTGAACGAACCGGAGCGCGTCGAGACCGGCAACCTGCCGCATCCGGCGCTGGCCATCGCGCCGCTCGTGCTGGTTGGCGTCGCCAACTTCCTGCTGACGAAGTGGATTCCGCAGTGGTACGGCGAAAGCTTCACCGTCGCACCCGACGTGCTGCCCGGCATGCACGCGCCCGTAACGGTGGCCGTGAAAAGCGTCGTCGCCATCTGGGCCGTGCAGGGCGCACTGCTGCTCGGCATTCTGCTCGTCATCGTGACGGCGTTCGGCCGCGTGAAGGAACGCTTTGCGACCGGCACGAAGACCGCAGTGAGCGGCGCGCTGCTTGCCACGCTCAATACGGCATCCGAGTACGGCTTCGGCGGCGTGATCTCGGCGCTGCCCGGCTTCCTCGTGGTCGGCAATGCGCTCAAGGCCATTCCGAATCCGCTCGTGAATGCGGCCGTTTCGGTTTCGGCGCTCGCGGGTATCACGGGTTCGGCTTCGGGCGGCATGAGCATCGCGCTCGCCGCCATGTCGGACACCTTCATCAAGACCGCGCAGGCCATGCACATTCCGATGGAAGTGCTGCACCGCGTGGTGGCAATGGCGAGCGGCGGCATGGATACGCTGCCGCACAACGGCGCGGTCATCACGCTGCTCGCGGTCACGGGCCTCACGCACCGCGAATCGTATCGCGACATTTTCGCGGTCACCATCATCAAAACGCTTGCGGTCTTCTTCGTGATCGCCGTGTTCTACCTGACCGGCATCGTCTAACCGGCAACTACACCAGGCCCACCCATGCATCTCCCCAACACGCTCTCCCTCGCCGGAAAAACCGCCGTAGTCACCGGTTCGACCAGCGGCATCGGTCTCGGCATTGCGACGGCGCTGGCTCGCGCAGGCGCCAATATCGTCCTGAACGGTTTCGGCGAGCCGGCGGCCGCGCTCGCGCAAATCGAAGCGACTGGCGTGCGCGTCGCGCATCACAACGCGGACATGAGCCGTCCTGCCGAGATCGAAGCCCTCGTGGCTTTCGCGGCCAGCACGTTCGGCGGTCTCGATATTCTCGTCAACAACGCGGGCATTCAGTATGTCGAAACGATCGAGAACTTTCCGGTGGAGCGCTGGGACCAGATCATCGCGATCAATCTGAGCGCGACGTTTCACGCGACGCGCGCGGCGCTTCCCATCATGCGCGCAGCGGGTTGGGGACGCGTGATCAATATCGCTTCGGTACACGGGCTCGTGGGCTCGGTCGGCAAGTCGGCGTATGTCGCGGCCAAGCATGGCGTGATCGGGCTCACCAAGGTCGCGGCACTGGAAACCGCGCGCACCGGCGTGACCGTCAATGCGATCTGTCCGGGCTGGGTGCTCACGCCGCTCGTGCAAAAGCAGATCGACGATCTGGCCCACCGCGAGGCCATGTCCATCGAAGACGCTACGCTGAAACTGCTCGGTGAAAAGCAGCCGTCGGCAAGCTTTGCGACGGTCGAGCAGATTGGCGGCGTGGCGGCGTTCCTGTGCTCGGAAGCGGCGAGCGAGATGCGTGGCGCCGAGCTCAAGGTGGATGGCGGCTGGCTCGCGCAGTAAAAGCGGCGGCGCGCGAGCGACGCACAACGCGTCAATCGCGCGCCATGCGCCGCAGCTTCATGGCGTGCAGCCGTTGGCTGAGCCCTTTGAAGACACTGTTTTCGTGCGGGTCGCCGAAATGAAACAGCACCGTGCATCGAACGCTGGAAGGCGCGCAGGCCTGATTCGCATGCAGCGAGCGCAAGCCCCAAATGAAGTAAAGGTTACCCGGCTGCAACGTCACGACCTTCGCAGAAAGCCATGTCTGCACACGCGGTGAGCGCCAGATCCTCGCGAGCAGTTTTTCCACGATCGCCTTCTCGACGATGTTGACGATCGCAAAGCGCCGCGCCTTGCGTAGATTCGGAAACATGACGAGATGGCCGGCCCGTTCGCCCGGGTCATTGGGAATCAGAATCGGCAGCAGGATCGATATGGCGTACGAGTCGTAGTGGAAATTGTTCGAGTGACGGATGCCCTGCTTTCCCGAAAGCACGCGCATCACCGGATAAATCCGCTCGCTCGGCGGCAGCGTCCCCATCTTGCGCACATAAAGCTCGCGCAACAACGCGTGCAGCCTCGAGTCTTCGAATAGCGGGGCGAGACAGGTGCCCGTTATCCATTGCGCCCCGCTAAAGCCAAAGTATCGGGCGCCCTGCTGCCCCACCAGCTCGGCTACCCCGCTGCGCAGCTTCGTGAGAATGGCGGCTGGCACGATGTCGCGAAGCACGCCCACCCCGTCGTCGTCCATCGACTGAGCGAGCGCCAGCGCACTCTGCACATCTATCCGCACGATTTCATCGAGCGGCCGTTCATCGTCCAGCACGTTCATTGCGGTCCCTCGCTCAGCCCGATCGGCGAATACGGGCACACGGTCAATGCAGACCGTAGACTGAGGGAAAAAACTTTCGTATTCCGTACGTCTTCGTACAGA
Source organism: Paraburkholderia sp. EG286A (assembly GCF_040965375.1). Lineage (NCBI taxonomy): Bacteria > Pseudomonadati > Pseudomonadota > Betaproteobacteria > Burkholderiales > Burkholderiaceae > Paraburkholderia > Paraburkholderia sp. EG286A. Next base: position 720,400 of record NZ_JBFRCB010000004.1, on the reverse strand, counting down.
ACGCCCGAACGCGTCGATTTATATGCTGGCTGATTACTTCGGGTCGCTTCACAATGAGTCGATGCGATGCTGCCGCATCGATTCGTCAGCGATCGCTTCGCTCCGGTTCGCCCGTTGCGCCTTCTGCGATCAACGGCCAGACCACCTGTTCGAACTGCTCGGGCTCGATCGGCCTGGAGTACAAATAGCCCTGCGCGAAATCACAGCCCATCGACTTCAGAAAATCCCGCTGTTCGACGGTTTCCACGCCTTCGGCGATGACCTGGATTCCGAGCTTGTGCGCGAGCACCACCATCGCCTCGCAGAGCACCTGATTGTTTTCGTCCACGCTCAGGTTCTGGACGAATGAGCGATCGATTTTCAGGTAATCGATGTCGAAGCGTTTGAGATAGGCCAGCGAAGAATAGCCCGTGCCGAAGTCGTCGATCGAAATGCCAATGCCTGCAAGACGGAAATCGAGCAGCCTCTCGTCGATATTCGATTCGGCCTGCAGCAGCAGCCCCTCGGTGATTTCCACCACCACGCTTTGCCCCGGCATGCCCTCGCGGTCGAGATAGTCGTGCCACCGCACGCCGACCGTGCTGTCCTGGCGGACCTGCACCGGCGACATGTTCACGCTGATCTGGAAGGACGGATCGTATTGCTCACGCCAGATGCGCGCTTGCTGCACGGCTTGCCTGAACACCCAGTCGCCGATGGGAATGATCAGCCCGGTATCTTCGGCCAGCGGAATGAATTCGAGCGGACTAATCATGCCGCGCTCGGGATGCAGCCAGCGCAACAAAGCTTCCGCCTTGCAGACCCGGCCCGTTGCCAGGTCGACGACCGGCTGATAAACCAGCCGAAGCTGACCGCGCGGCAGCGCCGAACGCAGGTCGCTGGTCAGGCGCAAGCGCGTTTCCGCCTCCAGCTGCATGTCGGGCGTGAAGTAACTGAAGCGGTTGCGTCCGGCATTCTTGGCCGCGTACATGGCCTGGTCGGCGTTCTTGAACAACGCGTCGAGTTCCACCGTGTCGTCGGGGAAAACGGTGACGCCGATGCTCGCCGAAATGTAGACCTCGTCCGCGCCGAGCTTGAACGGCTCGGTCAGTCTGCGATTGATATTGCGCACAGTCTGCTCGACCGTTTCCATGTCTTCGAGATCGGGCAAGATCACCGTGAACTCGTCGCCGCCCAGCCGCGCGACGGTATCCAGATTGCGCACGCACGCGCTGATGCGGCGCCCGGCCTCGATCAACAGCACGTCGCCGCGGTCGTGCCCCAGCGAGTCGTTGACCTCCTTGAAGCGATCGAGGTCGATCAACATCAGGGCCACGCGCCTTTGCGAACGGCGCGCGAGCGCGGCCTCCTCGGTGAGACGATCGTGGAATAACTGCCGGTTCGGCAGCCCCGTCAATGCATCGAAATTGGCCTGCTTCCAGATGGTCGCCTCGAACGCCATCCGGTCGGAGAGATCGCGACCGACCGCCAGCACGGATGTGACATGGCCGGACCGATCGATCTCAGGCGTGATGCGAATGTGAGTACATTGCTCCTGCCCGTCCTTTCCCGCCCACCGCAGTTCGAACTGCGCGCTTTTTCCCGTCGCGATGACTTCGCCGATCTTCTTTTCGTAGACCAGCGCATTGGCCCCGCCGGGAAGCTCCGAGGGCCGCTTGCCGAGGACGGTGGCGAGATCGCATCCCGCCGACGTGCAAAAGGCCGGATTGGCGAAGGTGCGGCGCAGCTCGCGGTCATATCGCGTGATCGTATCGGGCGAATTCTCGATCAGCGTGCGCGCCTCCCGTTCGCGGGCGACGAGTTCCGCCGTCCGGTCGACGACAGTCTGTTCGAGCGACGCATTGATTTCGTTGATCTTGTGAATCTTCTGCCTGATCGCCGTGCGCATGCGCTCGAAACGCTGCGCCAGGCGGGCCAATTCGTCCGGTCCGCCAAGCGGCCCTTCCCCGTCCTTGCCATCGTCCTCGACGGCGCCGGTATCCTCGCCGGTGTCGTGCATGCGGCGCACCAGATCCTGCAGCGGCGCCGAAATGCTGTACGAAATAAAGTAGGCAAGGAAAATGGAAAGCAGAAACCCGGAGATGCCGACGACCACGATCTGGTTGCGTACGGCCTGGGCCTCCGCAGTGAGATTCTGCTCGGCGATCGTGCTGACCACGAACCAGCTCGTGCCGGGAATGCGCGCGTAGGCGGCAAGATAGTGGCCGCCGCGCTTTGCTGCGAAATTGACGAACCGGCTTGACTCGCCCGATACGCGGTGGCGCGCGATATCCTCGATCAGGCCAGGCTCGGGGGCGGCGCCCGGGTTGGGCGACGACGCGTGATTCGGGACTACGATGATCTTGTTGTCGCTCGCATCGAATACGTAAATCTCGGTTCCGCTGCCCGTCGCGACGTCGTTGAAAATCGTCGAGAAGTACTCGGGGCGAACGACCAGAACCAGACTGCCGATCTTCGCGTTGTCGCTCTTGTTGTAGATGGCGCGCACCATCCCCAGGTTCTGCTGCCCGACGCCGTCGTCGTAGCTGCCCCAGTAGGTGCGTTCATGCGACTCTTCCGCGATGCCGACGAGCGCCGTCACACCCGAAGTCAACTGCGCAAATGCCTGCGTATCGAGAATCCGGTCTTTCTGGTCGAGCAAATATTTCTGGTTGATGAAATCGACCGACCCATAATGCTCGAGCAGCAAACGCGTCATGTCCTCGCGCGCCTCGCTCTGCTCCCTCGCGCTGCCGCCCGCCGCTCTCGCCAACGCGCCCTGGACCCGGTCCGAAAGCACGAGCAGATTGCTTTCCGTTTCGATCTCATGCATGCGCAGTTCGACATTTCTCGAAACCTGCCTCACCACCTCTTTCGAAAATATCTCCGCATTTTCCTTGATCGCAGCAACTGACTTCACATAGGAAATGCAGCCCGAAATGATAATGGGCAACAGCGCCAACAGAATGAAAGCGGCAATCAGTCGATAGCGAATCTCGACGCGTCGAAGCAAATCCTGGCAGAGGTAGTCGAAAGCGCGTCGCAGCAGTGCGGAGATTGCATTCATTTGTAGTGCATCTTCGCTTCAGTCTTGACCGAGATGTCCAGGCGCTGCGCAGCCTGCCTGGGTGTAATTTTCCTGAGCAGCACATCCTGCATCAATTTATGCACCAGCTCAATCGTGTTGGAAGGAAGCGACGAATAATAGGGGCTGGCCGTGACCGGATAACGGCTGACCGCGTTCGTGTAGTCGACGATCTCCACATCGCTCACCACGGTGCCCATGCCTTGCTGGAACGGCGAAATGTTGTGGCGTTTCCTCTGAAGAATCGGGAATCCCTTGCCGGCGATGAATTCCAGAAAGCGCATGGCCGCGGCCTTGTTGGGCGTTTCGCAAACGGCAAAGCCCGTTTCGCTGCCGAGCACCGGCACGACACGTTCGCCGCGCGCGTTCCAGGGCGGCACGAACACGCCCACCGAGAAATCGTTTCCATGCAGCATGAGCCCGGCGGCCCAGCTGCCCTGGAACGCCATCGCCACCTTGCCTTCCTTGAAAAGGCGAATGCCTTCGTCGTAGCCTGTCGTCATGAACGAGGGCTGCGCGTAGCCGCGCTCGGGTATCAGTGCGATCCTGGCGAAGATCTCGGCCACCTCCGGCGTATCGAGGTTCAGCGTGCCGTCCGCCATTTTCTCTTTCCAGTGGGGCTCGTGCGCGACCACATCATTGGCAAAGCCCGAAGCGAACGGCCCGTTGCCGAGCATGTTCGGAAAGCCGCCGCTCCACATCACCGGAATCATGCCCGCCTGCTTGAGCCGCGCGCACACCGCCAGAAACTCGTCGAAATTCGTCGGCAGCGTGTCGATGCCGGCCTTGGCGAACATGGCGCGGTTGTAATAGATCATCGTCGTCGCCACGCCGCCCGATATGCCGAACCCCTTGCCGTCGCGACTGGTCCAGTCGGCCTTGAGCGGATCGAGCATGTTCTTCCATGCGGCGCTCTGGCGGACATCGGCGAGCACGCCCTGGTCGGCCAGCTCCGCGGCATAGGCGTTCGGATTGATGCTGACGAGGTCCGGCAGCGTGCCCGCCGCCACGCGCGGCTTGATGTTCTCCTCGACCGAGTTGCCGACCATGAACTGCACGTTCACGTGCAGATCGGGATTCAGTTTGTCGAACTCGGCGGCGATCTGGAGCATCTCCTCCGGCCAGTCCGGCGCCCAGATCAGCGCGGTGATGGTGGTTCGTGCCGGCGCGGCCTTGCTGCTCTGGGCGCCGTTCTGCTGATCGCAACCCAGGAGCAAAAGCATGCCGATCAGACCAGACCACAGCCAGGCAAACTTGATTCCGTGCACGTAACGCTCGCTTTCAGTTCGGGAATGGCGGACCCTGCGGAACGCAGGGGAACCACATTGCATATCGGCCGAAACCGGGCGTCACTTGAGGGGGTTACGCGTGAGCGTGGCACGCGATAATCGGCGAGCCTTGCGGGCGGACGATCATGCCCGTTCGCAAACGTTAGCGCAGTGCGCGACGCGCTAACGCGGTGCAACGGTCTCTTTGCGCAGACCCGGAGCGCGAGTGCGGCGAGTTCGATGGCTCGCCGCTTTGTGTCGCTTTCGAATCAATCGTTGCAATCGTTTCAATCGAGCGACGGGCTGCATTCGCATTCGAGCGCCGCGACCCGCGCCGGCCGCTCCATTGCCGCAAGCCGCTGCAGCGTCACGAGTCCGAACACGGCGAGCGCGCAGCCGAGCACCAGATCGGCACGGATGCCCGCACGGTCCACGATCGTGCCGCCCACCGACGAGCCAAGCGCAATCGCCACCTGGATCACGCTCACGAACATCGCCGAGCCCGCTTCGGCGAGATCGGCCGTGCCGCGCTGAATCCACACGGAGAAGCACAGCGGAATCGCGCCGAACGCCACGCCCCACATCAGCATCGCCGCGATCTCGCCGATTCGCACGTGGTCGAGCAGAATCATCGCCGAGAGCGCGCACAACAGCAGCGCCGTCATCGTCGCCACGGCGGACTTCAGTCGCGTGGCCACGACCGCCGAAGTCAGCGCGTTCGAGAAAAAGCCGATCACGCCGAATGCGAGCAGCAGCAGCGTGATCGCGCTCATCGAGAAGTCCTGCTGAAGCAGCGGCGCGATGAACGTATAGGTCGAAAAATGCGCGCCGAACACGAGCGCCACCATCAGCATGCTCAGACGCACATGCGGGCGGCGCAGCAGCGTGGCGAAATCGGCGAGACGCAATGCGGCTGCGGAAGGCAGTGAAGGCACCAGCAACGCCTGCGCAGCGAGCGCGAGCGCGACGAGGCCGCCCGTCACGAAAAACGACATGCGCCACGACGCGAAACCCGCGATAAAGGTACCGAGCGGCACGCCGATCACCGTCGCGAAGGTCACGCCGGTCAGGATGATGGCCGTTGCGCGCGCGGCGTCGCTCGTATGCACGAGGCGGCCCGCCGCTGCGGTCGCGAGGGTCCAGAAGCCGCCGAGCGCTGCGCCGAGCATCGCGCGGCCAACCAGCATGAGCGCGAAATTCGTCGCAAGCGCGGAGACGATGTTCGATGCGAGCAGCACGGCCGTGAGCAGGAGAAATACCTGCCGCCGGTCCATGCGGCCGGCGAACATCATCAGGCCCGGCGCGAAGATCGCCGCCATGACGCCCGGCGTGGTCACCATGAGGCCGGCCGTGCCCGGTGTCACGCCGAGGTCGCGGGCGATCTCGGTGAGCAGACCGACCGGCAGGAATTCGGACGTCACGAACGCGAATGCGCTGATCGCCACGGCAAAGACAGACAACCACTGGCGCAGTGTCGTCTCTTCGAGCGGCGCGGGCGCGAGATTGGGAGAACGGTCGTTCATGTTTCTATGACTGTTTTGTGTGTGGCGAATAATAAAAGCCATTGTTCGGCAATTTCGCACCAAAAAAATGGGGAAAATCGCCGTTTAAATGGCCAATCGGGAATGGGGTTTAAATTAACATCAAATAAAGAATGGCGTGCGGCCCTGCGATTAGCGGGGTCGTCAAAAGGGTTATGAATGGAATGTGACGCGGCCCGCCGCGCGCCGCGCCAGCGGGGCAGAGATTATGTCATTTCAGCGCCGGAAAAATAAACGATATTTTTCCGGGGACAAATTAGGCATCGAATCGATGCTTATGCTGGTCGCGGGATAGCTGGCTGAGGGCGCCGGGAAAGCGCCACTTGAGGTATTGCCGGAAACCGGTCTTCCAAGTCGGCACGCGGCGCTCGCGAGCGACCCAGTTCAGAACCGTGTCTGCACGCCTGCGCGGGCGATGAACTGGTTAGGACCACTCGACGTACCGGCGCGATCGGGCAGGCCGCTCTCAAGACGCGGGGCGTTCGACCGCCCCAACGGGCTCGCCCGGCGCCTTTTCGCGCTTGACGGCGTACATCGCGAGATCGGCGCGGCGCAAGACCTGATCGACGTCCAGGTCGTCCGCCGCCACCGTCGTGAAGCCCACGCTCGCCCCAACGTTCACCAGCAGCCCCGGTGCAAGCTCGAAAGGACGCTCGATCGCTTCGGTCACGAAGCTGGCCCAATCGCACGGCGCCCGGTCCACCTGAGGATCGACGATGACGAATTCGTCGCCGCCCATGCGGGCCACCCACGCGCCCGCGCTAGCGAGCATGCGCAGACGGCTGGCGACCTGCACGAGCAGCATGTCGCCGGCCTTGTGGCCATGCGCATCGTTCACCAGCTTGAAGTCGTCGAGATCGACGAAAAACACCGTCATGCCGGCCCTGAGTGGCGTGGCGCTCGTGGGCCCGGCCGCGCTGAACAGACCATCGCGGTTCAGGAGTCCCGTGAGGGCGTCATGGCGCGCGCGATGGCTGTTTTCCCGTTCGGCCTTCATCGTCGAGATGAGCATGGCGTTCAGGTGGCGCGCGGCGGCGCTCATCGCGAACAGATAGAAGGGAATTTGCAGGAGCGAGAGCAGGAGAACTGGCTCGCCGCCCAGCAGCGCGCCAATGCAGCACGGGCCCAGCGAAAGGCAGATCATGACCGCCACCAGGCGCGGCGCCGCGAAATTGCGGAAGCAGATCCCGCCCACCATGGCGGCGGCGGAAAGAAAGGCGAGCGTAGCGGATACCCAATCCCGGCTCATGGCGCTGACGAGCGCGCCGTAGCCGACCGTCGCGCCCCACAACGGCGCGAGCAGAATATAGAAGTCGGTGGGCGTGCTCTTGCCCTCCCTCGCGCGGCGGCGCGACAGGGTGAGCGTGGCGAGGCGCACCGCGCAGACGAGGATTTCGGCGATGAGCCAGCACTTGAACGGCAGCGTGCCGTGCCGGCGCGCGAGCACCCACGCCACGGCCACGGTATTGGATACGCCGCCAAAGAAGATCGGCAGCGTTCCAAACAAGGTGCCGACAAGGGCGACACGGATTTCGTGCGGCGTGTCCCGTCCGGGTTCGGTCAACCAACGGGCCAGCTTGCCGCGCGGCAAAGAGTAGATTTCGTTGCGGGAGCTCACATGCATCACCGTCGGTCGTACCGCGCGCCAGACGTTATCGCCTCTCGCGCCCTGTCAAGTCCGGGTCGTACGGCCGTGCGAAAGCAACAGGCGGCCACCCAACTGCGATAACGGCAGCTGTAAGGGAAACTTTAGGAATGCGGGTGGATATCGTTGGTTGAGCTAGCAACCAATTGGAGATTTGGTATGCGATTTACATCAGGCGAAGCACGATTCTTTGTAGAAGCGCTTGCAGGTCGCGTCGCGTGTCGATCACGAGGTGAATAAAAACGGTGTCGTCGCGGACCTGATAGATGATCCGGTTCTTGCCCGAAAGTATCTGTCGAAAAGTGTCGTCGACAAAGCCTTCGAGTTCGGCAGGCAAGTGGCCGCTCTCCGGGAACTGGCGGATCTGCGCAATGGCGTCCTGAAGTTGAGCCGACGTCTGGCGCCACGTCTCCCATCCGAATGCGCGGACGATGTAGCTTCTCAACTCATCGATACTGATCCGCGCGGTCGGCAGGACGCGGTACTTCAGCAGCGGGGCCTGCATTAGCGAAGCTTTTCCTGGCGGTCGAGTTCGTTGAGTTCTGCAAAGAACTCGTCGCCATCCAGATGGTCCGCACGCTCGATCTGTTTTTGGCCGATGGCCAGGATCTTCAGCAATGCAAGCGTTTGTTGAGTCGATTCATAGGTTCGCACGTCCTGAACAACGAGCTTCGCTTCGCCGTTCTGCGTGATGATGAGCGGCTCCCCTGAATCGGTCAGATCCTTGACGATTTGCGCGGCTTCACTCTTGAGGTAGCTGATTGGCTTCACGTGATCGGCGAGATGCATGAGGTGCTCCCGTAGCAAGTCAAACAGGACCAAATATAGACTATTATCGGTCCGCTTGCACGCACCACCTTTTAGGGCCGGGTTAGACCGATCGCAACTCCGCGCCGATCGAGATCGGCGACGCGTGCGAAACGCGCGCGTCCCGCAGCGTGGCCGCTAACGGGCGACGATGATCGTCATCTCCGATTCGTACTTGATCCGCACGTGGCTATGGTGCTTGAGGGACTGCATTACTTCGATCAGGTCCGGGCGGCTGACCCGAATGGAACGGGCGGTGCCGGACTTGTCCACGACGGTCAGGAGGTTGAGCTTGCGGTCCACGCCGGTGACCTGCGCCACGCCGCTGAACTCGCGGAGCACCTGGAAGTTTTCCTGGTCGGCCCCGGAGGAATGCTGGGTCACCTTTGCCGTGTGGGTCAGGCGCGTGACCGCCGCGCCCTCGGCAGGCGTCAATCCGGTAACGTACGGCTCCATGTAGTGGGTCGTGAGCTTGTCGCCGACCCGGATGACCTTGAGCACGTCGGGATGATCTTTCACATTGAAGCTCAGGTCGTCGTGACCCGGCACGGTCACGACGATGAGTGCATTCTTCTGATCGATCAAACTGATGGTGCCGCTTTCCGTGTCGACGGAGGCCCCGGCTGGCATGGCCTCCGAGGCGGCGGAAGCTTCCGTGTCGGCCGCGCGGCACAGGGGCGCCGAGGCGGCAAAGAAGCCGCAAGCCGCGACTGAGAGCGCCAGGCCGCGCGCGAACGCAATGCACGTATTCGATCGATAGAGCATGGTAGTCCCCCTGGAACGATCAGGTGCCACGCTTGTTGCGCCGGTCAGGGACCATGGCGTGTGCTCTCGGAGCCTAACACCGCAGGACGCCCCGACCATCGGACTTTGGTCCTATAGGGTCAAGAGGGTCGAGGCTGCCTACCGTCCGAATGCCGCCGCGCAGTTCGCCGGCGCCTGCCCCGGCACCAGCGAGCGGAACGTGAACAAGCCGCCCGCCAGCGGCTGTTTCTCGCGCTCGGCAGCCGTGAGCCCCTTCCATGCGGTGGAAACGTACACGGTCTGCAGATCGTCCCCGCCGAACGCGAGCTTCGTGATGTTCGCGCACGGAAACGCGATCTGACCGGCCAGTTCGCCCTCGGGCGAATAACGGTCGATGCGCCAGCCGCCGAACAGCGCGACCCACACGTAGCCCTCGGCGTCCACCGCCATGCCGTCCGGGTGCCCGTCGCCGGCAATGGCGGTGAACACGCGCTTGCCCGACAGCGTGCCATCCGCGGCGACGTCGAACGCATACACGACGCGACGCATCGTGTCGTTGTGATAGAGCGTGCGGCCGTCCGGACTCATGGCCGGGCCGTTGGTGATTACGTAGCCGCTGTCCTGTGCGCTCAACACCGCGCCTGCGTCCACGCGATACAGCGTGCCGCTCGGCGCTTGCTCGGCGTCGTCCATCGAGCCGAACCACAGGCGCCCGCGCGCATCGGCGAAACCGTCGTTGAGGCGGTTGCCCGGCAGATGCGGCTCGACATCCACCAGCTTGTCGAATTCCCCGCTCAAGGCGTCGAAGCGATACAGGCCGTCAGGCAAGCCGCACACGAACACGCGGTCGCCCAGCGGCGCGATGAAGCCGACCTGGTCGGGCGCGTACCAAGTCGTGCGCTCCCCGGTCGTGACCTCGAAGCGATGAATCCGGCGGCCCTTGATATCGACGAAATAGACCGCGTTTTCCGCGGCCTGCCAGAGCGGCCCTTCGGCCAGCTCGGCGCCGATCGGCCAGACGCACACGGGATGCGGCATCGTCATTCTCCGTACCATCCCGCGTCGACGAAGTAATCGCGCCCGGAGCAGCGCGAGGCGTCGTCGGATGCGAGGAACAAGGCCATGCGGGCCACGTGCTCGGGCTCGATGCGCAATTGCAGACACTGCCCCGCGACGACCTTCGCCTCGCTCTCCGCCGTTTGCCACAGGTTCATCTGCCGCGGCGTTTTCACGGCGCCGGGGATGATGCAGTTCACGCGAATACCCGCGCCGCCCAGGTCGCGCGCGAGGCCGCGCGTCAACCCTTCAATGCCGGCCTTCGCGGTCAGGTAGATCGGCAGGTTCGGCAAGGCGACGTGCCACGACACCGAACCGAAGTTAAGGATCACGCCGCGTCCCGCCTGGCGCATGCCCCGCGCGGCGGCCTGCGCGCAGAAGAACTGGTGGCGCAGGTTGACGGCGATACGCCCGTCCCAGTAGCTCGCGGTCAGCTCGCCGATATCATGGCGATCGTCGTTGCCCGCGTTGTTCACGAGCACGTCGATCGGGCCCGCGGCATCGACGATCGATGCGAACACGCTTTCGATCGCGTCCACGCTGCACAGATCGCAGCGCTTGAACAGCGGCGGATGCTTCGCATCGCGAAGCTTTTCCTGCAGAGCGAGCGAATCGTCTTCGGCCACGTCGAGGAAAAACACGCGCGCGCCTTGCTGCGCGAATGCCTCCACGACCGCGGCGCCGATCCCGCTGCCGCCGCCGGTGATAACGACGGTTTTGTCCGCCAGGCTCGGATAGATTGCGTACGACATCAGATATTCCAGTGTTGACTTGTCAGAACCCAAACAGGGCGGCGAGCCGCAGATGGCTCGCCGCCCTGACCTGCCGCTTCCCTTGCGCTTACGAGACGACCTCGACGGCGCTCAGCATGCGCCAGTCGCGCGGGAGCGTGCGCGTGGCATTGCCCACCACCGTGACCGTACCGCTCAGATGGATGTCGCGGCTCGAACTGCCCACCATCAGATCGAACTTGCCCGGCTCGACGATGCGCTCGCCGCGTGCGTCGGTGAAATTGAACAGATCGACGGGCAGCTTCACGTTCACGCGAGTGCGCGCGCCTGCCGCGAGCGGCACACGTGCAAACGCCTTGAGTTCGCGTACCGGCCGCGCCGTCGACGCGTGCTGGTCGCGCACGTAGATCTGCACCACTTCCGTGCCGTCGCGCGAGCCGGTATTCTCGACCGTGAAGCTCAGTTCGACCGTGCCGTCTTCGAGCGGCACTTCGCGTTGCGCCATCGCGAGATCGCCGTAGCGGAACTGGGTGTAGCCCAGACCGAAACCAAACGGATAGCGACTGCCGAAGTGATAGGCGATCGGCGTGCCCGCGCTCTTGAGGCGATGGTTGTACACATACGGCACCGCGCCTGCGCTCTTCGGCACGGAGAGCGGCAGACGGCCGCTGAACCCGGCGCGCCCCACCAGCAGATCGGCAAGCGCCTCGGCGCCGCGCTCGCCCGGCGCAAACGCCATGATCTGCGCGGCGATGCGATCTTCGAGGCCGCCCAGGTTGTACGGCCGGCCGCCCGTCATCACGACGACCGTCGGCGTGCCGCTCTCGACCACGGCCTTGAGCAATTGCAGTTGCACGCCCGGAAGTTCCAGGCTGTCCGTATCGGAGCCTTCGCCCACCGTACCGGACTGGAACAAGCCCGCCAGATCGCCGACGAACACGACAGCCACGTCCGCCTTGCGCGCGGCTTCGACCGCGGCGGGGATCGCTTCGGTATCCTTGCTGATCAGGTCGTCGCGGTTGGCGGCGGCGCTCAGTTCGAGCGACACGTCGCCCGGGAAAACCGGCGCGCCCGCACGGCGGGTCTTGATGATGTCGCAACCCTTGGCATGCAGCACGCGCGATTCGCCCAGCACCTCGCGCAATGCGCCCAGCGGCGTGGCGATCGAAGCGACCGACTGCTCGCCCGAGTTGATGAGGTGCACCGGGAAGCTGTAACCCGCGAGCAGCGCGAGCGGGTCGTCGGCGGTCGGGCCGATTACCGCAATTTTTTCCGCGCCGTTGGCGTTCAACGGCAGCACGCCACCTTCATTGCGCAGCAGCACCGCCGATTCGAGCGCGACCTGATACGCGGTATCGGCCGCCGCCGTGCCCTTCACGTCCACGCGCTCGGGGTCCGCATACGGATTCTCGAACAGGCCGAGGCGGAACTTGGTGCTCAACACGCGCGACACCGCGGTGTCGATCGTCGCTTCGGCGATCTCGCCGCGATCGAGCGCTTCTTTCAGATGGACCGCGCACTCGTGCCCCGGCAACTCGACGTCGAGTCCAGAATTGAACGCGAGCGCCGCCGCCGACGCGCTGTCGTGCGCTACCGCATGATGGCTGTAGAGCAGGTCGACAGCCGCATAGTCCGCAACGACGAGCCCCTCGAAACCCCACTTCTCGCGCAGCGTATCGTGCAGCAGCGTGCGGTCCGCATGGCAGGGCACGCCGTCGATATCGTGGTACGCGGGCATGATCGAGCCCGCGTGCGCGAGCTTGACCGCCATTTCGAACGGCAGCAGAAACACGTCGTTCAACTCGCGCGGTCCGACATGCACGGGCGCATGATTGCGGGCGCCTTCGCTCGCCGAGTGGCCGACGAAGTGCTTGAGCGTGGCGAGCACGTCGCGCCGCTCGCCTTGCAGACCGTTCACGTAGTGGCACGCGAGCACGCCCACCAGATACGGATCTTCGCCGAGCGTTTCTTCGGTGCGGCCCCAGCGCGGATCGCGCGATACGTCGAGCACGGGAGCCAGGCCCTGGTGGCAGCCGATCGAGCGTGCCTGCTCGCCGATGATGCGCCCCACTTCGCCCACGAGATTCGGGTTCCACGTCGCCGCGTAGTTCAGCGGCGAGGGAAACAGCGTGGCGTCCTTGATCATCAGGCCCACGAGGCACTCCTCGTGCGACATGACGGGAATGCCCAGGCGCGTGTCTTCGACCATCTTGCGCTGCAGCTCGTTGAGCGCGCGCACGCCCTCTTTGGGATCGACCGTGTGGGTCCCTAGCGGACGCGTGATCTGCCCAAGACCGTGTTCGAGAATCTGGTTCACCGTAAGGCTGTTGGCGCTTTGCGCGAAATCGATACTGCGCGCCTTGTGCTCGCCGTCTGCCGAGAGCACCAGCCACGCAGCGTGAAGTTGGGCAATCTTTTCATCGAGCGTCATGCGCGCGAGCAGGTCGGTCACGCGCTGCGCCGTCGGCGCGTCGGAGCGGCGGTAAAGCGGAATCTCTGTGGTGTGTTCAAGCGACATTGCTTCACTCCCTGGTATTGCACGAGACGGCGTCTTCTCTCGCCGTCCGTTTAGTTGTGCTTTTGAAAATGGCGTTGCGCGGTCGCGCGGCGAAAGCCGCGCCCGGCTTAGATGAGACGACGCAGCGCCATATCGTGATCGTCGAACACGTGGCATGCCTCGGCCGGCAGCGCGAGCTTGACCACTTCATCGTGCGTCAACGCGCTGTCGCCGGGCACCTTGGCGATCAGTGTCGCTGCGCCCGAGCCCGTCTGCGTCGCGTGAATATAGCTGTGCTCGCCCATGTGCTCGACGAGCTTCACGCGGCACGCCAGCGTCTGCTCGTTGCGCGCATCGCCGGCCACACGCAGATGCTCTGGACGCACGCCAAGCGTCACCTTCATGCCGGCACGCGCGCGCGAGCCGTCCACGCGCGCGCGCACGCGCTCGCCGCTTTGCAGGTCGATGTCCACGCCGCCATCGTCGCCGCCCACCACCGTGCCCGCGAAGAAGTTCATCTTCGGCGAGCCGATGAAGCCCGCGACGAAGCGGCTCTTCGGATGGTGATACAGATCGAGTGGCGCCCCCACCTGCGCGACGCTGCCGTGGCGCTCCATGTGATCGCCGGCCTGCAGGAGCACGATGCGATCGGCCAGCGCCATGGCTTCGACCTGATCGTGCGTCACATACACGGCGCTCGCCTCGCTGAACTCGCGATGCAGACGCGCAATCTCGGTGCGCGTCTGCACGCGCAGCGCCGCATCGAGGTTCGACAACGGCTCGTCGAACAGGAACACGCCCGGCTCGCGCACGATCGCGCGCCCAATCGCCACGCGCTGGCGCTGGCCGCCGGAAAGCGCTGCGGGGCGGCGTTCGAGATAGCTATCGAGCTGCAGTGCGGCAGCCGCGCTGCGCACCTTCTTGTCGATGACGGCCTTGTCGACCTTCGCCTGACGCAGACCGAATGCCATGTTCTCGTACACGCTCATATGCGGATAGAGCGCGTAGTTCTGGAACACCATCGCGACCTTGCGCTTCGCGGGTTCGACCTCGTTCATCCGTTCGCCGTCGATGCGCAGTTCGCCGTCGGTGATCGATTCGAGTCCGGCGATCATGCGCAGCAGCGTAGACTTGCCGCAGCCCGACGGGCCGAGGAACACGCAGAACTCGTTCTTGCCGACTTCGAGGTTGGCGTCGCGGATCACGGCGTTGCCGCTCGCGTAGGCCTTCTGTACGTTATTGAGGGAAATGCTTGCCATATCGATTTATGCGAAGTTCGGTTAGCGGTGCGAATCAGACCTGAATCAGCCCTTCAGCGAGCCGGCCATCATCCCCTTGATCACGCGCTCCTGACCGAACGCGTAGGCGACGATCAACGGCAGCGACGTGAGCACGAGAACGGACAGCATCGAGGGTATGTTCGACGCGTATTGCCCCATGAAATCCCAGATCGCGAGGGGCAGCGTACGGTGCTCGGACGTCGACGTGAGCATGTACGCGAAGATGAACTCGTTCCAGAGACCAATGCCGTTGAAGATCGCCACCGTGGCGAGCCCCGGTCCCGAAAGCGGGAAGAAGATACGCCAGAAAATGCGGAACGGACTGCAGCCGTCGAGTTGCGCGGCTTCTTCGAGCTCGCGCGGAATCTGCCGCATGAACTCGGTCAGGATGAAGATCGACACCGGCAGGCTGAGCGCCACATACGGGCCGAGCAGCGCGAACTGCGTATCGTAAAGATCGAGGTTGCGCGTGAGCAGGTAGATCGGCACCAGCGTGGCATGCAGCGGCACGATCATGCCCGCCACCACGAGACCGAAGAGCAGCTTGTTCAGCCTGAAGCGCATGCGTGCGAAAACATAGGCCGCCATCGCGCTGATGACGACGATCAGCAGGACCGACACGCCCACCGTGAACAGGCTGTTCCGGAAATACGTGAAGAACGGCCCCTTCAGCACGGCAGCGTAGTTGCCCCAGTACAGGTGGCTCGGCGGCGCCCACACGGAAGTCGTGAAGGTTTCTTCCTGACTCTTGAAGCTCGACACGACCATGAAGAGGAACGGGACCGTCGTGACAGCCAGCCAGATCAGCGCGAGGATCGGAATCGTCACGCGGGGAAAGCGGAATTTCTTGATCATGCTTCAGACCTCGGTTGCATAGCGGCGCGTGAAGTACATCGACACCGCCGCCACTGCGATGACGATCAGGAACATCGCCGAGCCGATGGTGCTGCCGTAGCCGAGCTGGAACGAACTGAACACCGTGCGATACATGTAGGTGGCCATCACCTCGGACGAGCCCTCGGGGCCGCCGCCGGTCATGACGAAGACGAGATCGAAGTAACGCAGCGAGCCGAGCACGGAAAGGATCACGGCCGTGCGCACCGTGCCTTGCAGGTGCGGCAGCTTGATGCGCCAGAAGATGGTCCACTCGGAAGCGCCGTCGAGCAGCGCCGCCTCGTTGACCTCGGCCGGCATCGACGAGAGGCCGGCGAGGAACAGAATCATGTAGAACGGCGCGTTCTGCCAGATGATGACGGCGATGGTCGCGCCCAGCGAGAAATGCGGGTCGCCCAGCCAGTCCTTCGCGAGGCCATCGAGTCCGAATGCCTGCAGCGCGACGTTCAGAGGCCCGAAATTCGGATCGTAGATCTGCTTGAACAGCACGCCGATCGCCACGCTCGACATGAGCAGCGGCAGAAAATAGAGAACCTTGAGCACGCGCGAGCCACGGCCGGCCTTTTCCAGCAGCACGGCGAGCGCGAGCGCGACAGGAAGCTGAATGACGATCGAGGCGAGCGCGAGAATCACGTTGTTCTTGAGCGATTGCCAGAACACCGTGTCATGGGCGAGCCGCGCCCAGTTCGCGAGCCCCGTATAGCGGGCCGTATTGCCGAGGCCATTCCAGTCGAGCAGCGACAGCCGCAAGCTGGAAACGAGCGGATAAAGCAGGAACACGGCCAGCAGCAGCAGCGCCGGCGCGAGAAACACGACCGTGACGAGCGTTTGCGAGGAGAGCTTCAGCCGGCGTTCGGGTGTAGCGGAAAGTGCAATATTCACGAGCTTTTCTGCCGGCCGGCGCCTTGCGGCGCCAGCCGGACTTTTCCTGAGTGCTGGAGATCAACCGCCCTTCTTCGAAGCGGCTTCCATTTGCTGCGCGGCCGCCTCAGGCGTCACCGACAGACCGAACAGCGCCTGCGTCGTGTCCTTGTGCAGTTCGCCCAACGCCGGCGGCAGGGCCTGGTCGTACCAGAGCTGCACGCTCGGCGCCGCGGCCAGCAGTTGCTGCAGACGCTGCGTGAACGGATCGTCGATCTTGACGTTGTTGACCGGCGGGAGCTTGTGGTCATCCGACGCGCGTGCCTGCATCGCCTGGTCGTCGGTCAGCGCCTGGATCAGCTTGAATGCAGCGTCCGGCGTCTTGCACTCGGTCGAGATGCTCAGGAAGCCATCGCCTACCGTGCCGATCAGGTCGCGCGGGTCGCCCTTGCCGCCCGGCACGCTCGGGAACGGGAAGAAGTCGAGATCCTTCGAGAACCCCGGGTTTTCGTTCGCGATCGTCGAAGCTTCCCAGGCGCCCATCAGCTCCATCGCGGCCTTGCCCGAATACAGCAGACGGCGCGACGCACCCGAGTCATAGTCGAGACCGTTGATGCCCGGCGCGAACGCGCCCGCCTTCACGAGCTCCTGAATGCGCTTGCCGGCTTCGACGAACGCCGGATCTTCGAAGCCCTTGCCCTTGCCTGCGATCGCGTCGCTCACCACTTGCGGACCGCCGATACGGTCGACGAGGTACATGTAGTACATCGAGCCCGTCCACTTGTTCTTGTTCGCGAGCGAGAACGCTGCGACGTTGTGCTGCTTCAGCACATCGACGACGTGCATCAGCTCATCCCACGTCTTGGGCGGCGTGATGCCGTACTTCTTGAAGACTTCCTTGTTGTAGAAGATCACCGCGGCCGCCGCGTTTTCGGCCGCCACACCGTAGGTCTTGCCGCCGAACGTCGTGACGCTCCACGACGACTGCATGAAGCGGTTGCGATACGCCGGGTCCTTGTTCAGGTACGGCGTGAGGTCGACGATCTGACCGGATTTCACATATTCCTGCAGGCCGCCGCCGCCCCAGTTCTCGAACACGCACGGCGGCTGGTTCGCACCGAACGCCACCTTCAGCTTCGTCTTGTACGCCTCGTTCAGGACGTGCGAATTCTCGACCTTGTAGCCCGGATCGGCCTTTTCGAAGCGGTCCGACGCGTCACGGATGATCTTGCTCGACGACGCATTGGTCTGCTGATCCCATACCGTGATGGTTTTGGATTCCGCCGCAATGGCGTTCGAAACGACTGCAGACAGTGAAAACAGCAGTGCCGTGGCGCCGACAATCGCCCGCGCCTTGGAGAAACCTGGGTACGCCATGTTTGTGTCCCCTCTTTAGGAATTTTGAGAGCTACCGGAGTTATCTGCGGGTTTAACGTTAGCCTTAACGTTAGTGGATGTTAAGCCGTGAGCCGAACTACGGCTATGCGGGATTTTCCTGGTGAGCGCCCGCCGGAGCTTGCGCTCCGCGCAAGGTTGGTACGCGTGGCAACGGTTGAACAAGCGCGCATCTGATAGAATAGCCGGCATATAAACGGTATCGCTAACGTGACGAGCGACCCATCCGCGGAGTAACCAGCGAGTCACGAGCGAGTCTTCGCAGACATGACCTCTCGTAAGCCCACACCACGCATGGCAAGGCAAACTCCCACGCTTGAGCACGTCGCCAAGCTTGCCGGGGTGTCGCAGATGACCGCGTCGCGCGCGCTCAACGGACGCCCGGGCGTGTCGCGCGAAACGCGCGACGAAGTGCTGAGAATCGCTTCGGACATCGGCTATGTCGTGAACCGCACCGCCCAGAAACTCTCGGGCGGGCGCAACGGCATCATCGGCATCATCACGCCTACGCTCGACACGCAGTTCTCCAGCGAACTGGTGCTCGGCGCGGGCCGCGCGGCACGCGGCGCGGGCATGGAAATGCTCGTGTACACCGTGTTCGACGAAGACCGCCATACGCATCACGACCTGCTCGGGTTGATCCAGCAATTTTCCGACGGCATTCTCGCCATCCTGCCGCGCGAATCGCTCTGCCTCGAAGCCCTCGCCACGGCCAAGGTGCCCGTAGTGGTGGTCGATCAGCGCGGCACGCTCACGGGCTTTCCTTCGGTATCCGTCGACAATTACGGCGGCGCCTGTCTCGCGGTCGAGCATCTCGCGGAGCTCGGCCACAAGCGCATCGCGTTTCTCGCCGGCGACGAAACCATCGAAGGCGTGCGCGACCGCCAGCGCGGCTATCGCGACACGCTGGCCAAGCTCGGCCTGCCGCGCGAAGACGCGCTGGTCGCCGCCGGCGATCTCTCGCAAATGATGGCGTTCGACGTCACGTTCGACCTGCTCAATCTCCCCGATCCGCCCACCGCGATCTTCACGGCCAACGACCAGAGCGCGTTCGGCGTGATCGCCGCGGTCAGGGAAGCGGGCCTGCGCGTGCCCGACGACATTTCCGTGATCGGGTTCGACGACATTCCCATGTCCGAGCAGTTTCATCCTGCCCTCACTACGATTCGCCAGCCGTTCCAGCAAATGGCGCGTTCGGCGGTCAATACGCTGCTCGCGCAGATCGCCGGCATCGACGCCGCTTCGCAGCGCATCACGCTGCCTGCCGAGCTGGTGGTGCGCGACTCGACCGGACCGGTGCGAGCGCGCCACCGCCGCTCGCGTCACCAGATCGTTTCGACGTAAGTCGAGGCGCGCACCTTCGCATCGGAGGTCACGAGCGCGCCGCCGTGCGTGCGGGCGGTCGCGACGATCAGCCTCTGATGCGAGGTGAGCGCGGGCGGCAGCGTCGCCGCCCGGAACGCAATTTCCGAATCGACCGGAATCAGGCGCACGCCATCCAGCTTCAGAAACGTGGAGAGCCAGCTGCGGGCGTCCATGGATAGCCCGAGGCTGCCCGCCTTCACGAACTCCGCGATTTCGAGCGCGCTGATGGCCGAAATGAGGATCTCGCCGCCGTCCAGTTCACGGTCGATCGCATCGTGCGCGGCCTGACTCAGCGCTTTCTGCCTGCCGAGCCAGCACACGAGCGCAAGCGTGTCGAGCGTGATCATTACTCTTCCTGCTCGGCGGGAACCGGTGCAAGCGCGTGCTTGAGGTTGAAATGCGTGATCGACGCGCGCAGCAGCTCGAGCGGATTCTCCGTCTTGCTGCGATACGGGCGGATTTCAATGGTGGGTTGTCCCCGGTCCGTCACGACGACGGTTTCGCCCAGCGTTTCGACCTGGCGGAACAGCTCGCAGGCGCGGGACTTGAAAATGGCTTTGGATACTCGCTTTTCCATGACGCTCTCCACCCATCAAAATTCTATCGGATTTTTATTGCATCGGGTCGTTGCGCACGCAACGAAATTGCGTATCGCACCCCAATGGCTCGTTATCGGTGTTGCCCAACCGTTTGCTACCTGCACTACGCCCTTGCACCGGTCTAATCCGCGCGAACGGAATGCGGGTTTTTACCGGTAACATGTTTCGCCCGAATCGGCCCCGCGGCCCTTGCGCTTTCATATAATCGATCTGTCTGGTGAATGCCCGTCAAGCAGCCCGAGTTGTGATCGGGCGACCCGCGAGGCACGACAACAGGATGTGTTGCTTGCCGGCGGATGTGCGCGAGTCGCGGTGTGCGCTTCGCTTGCCGATACGGACGCTGCCGCAGGAAAGCGGAGCGTTGGGGAAGATGATTGCCTTGCTGCAGACCGTCGATTAAGCAGAAACATAATAACGTTACCCTTAACGTTAATTCATGTTAAATGTCCGCTTCGGGCGCCGCCATGCGTGGTTTACCTGGGCTTGGCGAATTGACGCAGAGCCCGCGTCAACCCCGCCAGATCCCGGCCCAGCAAGGAAAGAGCGCCTGGCAAGCTGGCCACAGGGTACTGCAAAAAAGTACCGTTCCGGCTAACGTTAAATGGGCGGTAAGCAAATTCGTAACGCCCATTCGCGACACTCATAATCATCCCTGCCCCTATATCGTCACACCCGCGAGTCCGGATCGCCCGGCGGCGGCTTCGACGAAGGCTCCGCGTCGAAATGGACGATGAACGCATGCAGCGGCTCGCGCCGCTTCTGCTGGCGGTTGCCTTGCGGCTCGTATTCCCTGTCCGTCACGTGGCGCGTTTGCGCTGATGTCGCGGCCTGCCCGTTCGGCGCATTTGCAGCGGACGCGAAATCGTCCTTCGACCCTTTGTTCGCCATGGCACTCTTCCCCTAGCCAAACCGGCACGTCAAACGACGGCTTGAACGTGCTCTCCCACCTGGGGGCGCTCGAACGCCACGGCGTCGCCCTTCGCATCGAACAGCGTGACCGCGGACGAGGCCACCTTGATGCCCACGCGCGCGCCCGGCTCGTATTGCGCGTCCTTCTTGTCGAGCTTGAGCGCGATGGCGTGCGCCATGCCGTCGAGGCGCGCGTGCAGGATCGACACGTCACCCAGATGTTCGACCAGCTCCACGCGCGCGGCGATGCCTTCGTCCGCGAAGCCGATGCTCAGGTGCTCGGCGCGCACGCCCAGGGTCAATTCGCCGTTGAGTGCGCGATCCGGACGGCCCGACAACGCGATACGGTGGCTCGCACCCGCAAGCGCGAGGACGGTTTGCACGCCGTTTTGCGACACGACCGTGGCGGCGAGCATGTTCATTTGCGGCGAGCCGATAAAGCCGCCGACAAAACGGTTCGCGGGCCGGTCGTACAGATCGAGCGGCGCACCGGTCTGCTCGATGTTCCCCTTGTTGAACACCACGATCTGCTCGCCGAGCGTCATCGCCTCGACCTGATCGTGCGTGACGTAGATCATCGTCGTGCCGAGTTCGCGGTGCAGCTTCGCGAGTTCGATACGCATCTGCACGCGCAGCGCCGCATCGAGATTCGACAGCGGCTCGTCGAACAGAAACACGCGCGGCTTGCGCACGATCGCGCGGCCAATCGCGACGCGCTGCCGCTGGCCGCCCGAGAGCGCCTTGGGTTTGCGCTCGAGCAGGTGCGTGATCTGCAGGATTTCGGCGGCGCGGCCCACGACCTCGCGCACTTCGCGCTTCGACTTGCCCGAGAGCTTCAGCGAAAAGCCCATGTTCTCCGCAACCGTCATATGCGGGTAGAGCGCATAGCTCTGGAACACCATCGACACGCCGCGATCCACCGGCTGCAGATCGTTCACGCGTATGCCGTCGATCAGAATGTCGCCGCCGCTCACTTCCTCGAGCCCGGCGATCATGCGCAGCATGGTCGACTTCCCGCAACCCGACGGCCCGACGAATACCGTGAACTGTCCGTCGGGAATATGAAGATCGATGCCCTGAATGATCTGCGGACCTTCGCCATACGTCTTCACGACGTTGCGCAATACGAGTTCGCCCATTGTTACGTCCTCCTTGGTGCTCTTGCTTGCCGTCCCGCGCGAGACAGGCGTGCCTGCCCTCTTCGCGCGGGTTACGGTGCTGTCTGTGTGCCCGCGTTAGCGTGCGGCCTCGGCCGCGGCATGCTCCGCGATCACCTCGCTATACCAGTGCGCGCTGTCCTTCAGCGTGCGCTTCTGGGTCTCGTAGTCGACGTACACCATGCCGAAGCGCTTGTCGTAACCGGACGCCCATTCGAAGTTGTCCAGCATGCTCCATGCGAAATAGCCGGCCACGTCCACGCCCTGTCGTGCGGCTTCGGACAGTGCGGCCAGGTGCAGATCGAGGAAGTGGATGCGGTCGGTGTCCTGCACGCGGCCGTTTTCGAGCACGTCTTTCGAGGCACAGCCGTTCTCGGTGATGAAGATCGGCGGCAGCTTGTACTCGGCATTGAGCTTCGTGAGCAGTTCGGTCAGGCCTTCCGGATAGACTTCCCAGTCCATGTCCGTGAAGCCGTGCACGCCCGGCGGACGCTTGTTGCCCGAAGCGCTCGCGAAGATACGCGTGTAGTAGTTGATGCCGAGGAAGTCGAGCGGCGTGCCGATGATGTCGAAGTCGCCTTCGCGGATCACCTCTTGCGGGCCGTTCGCGCCATACCATTGCAGCGCTTCGGCCGGATATTCGCCCTTGAAGATCGGGTCCATGTACCAGCGCACGAACTTCGCGTATTCGAGCGAAGCGGCAGCGAGGTCGTCAGGCGCGTCGGTCGCGCCGTGTGCCGGCGACTGGTTGAGCACGATGCCGAGCGGTGCCTTCACGCCGTCGGCGCGCATGGCCTGAACGGCCAGGCCGTGCGAAAGCAGCAGATGATGCGCCACGTGCGCCGCCTTCTTCAGGTCGGCGTTGCCCGGCGCGAAGTAGCCCGTCGCGTTGCCGAGCCATGCGGTACACCAGGGCTCGTTGTGCGTGGCGATCGAAGCCACGCGGTCGCCCAGCACGCTGCCGATCTTGCGCGCGTAGTCGGCAAAACGATACGCCGTATCGCGGCTTTCCCAGCCATTCTGCGCCGTCTGCAATGCTTGCGGCAGGTCCCAGTGATACAGCGTCGCGAACGGCTGGATGCCGCGCTCGAGCAGGCCGTCGACCAGACGCTCGTAGAACGCGAGGCCCTTTTCGTTGTACGCGCCGCGACCATCCGGCTGCACGCGCGGCCACGCAATCGAAAAGCGATAGGCATTGACGCCCATTTGCGCCATCAGATCGAGATCCTGTTCGAGGCGATGGTAGTGATCGCAGGCCACGTCGCCGCTTTCGCCTTTCACGACCTTGCCGGGCACGCGGCAGAACGTGTCCCAGATCGATTCGCCACGGCCGTCCTCACGGGCCGCGCCTTCGATCTGATACGAGCTGGTGGCCACGCCCCAGACGAAGTTTTCCTTGAATTGAAACGTCGACATAACGATAGGTATCCTGATTAGTCGTGTCCGCTCTTGCTCGAGCGGCATGAAATGAACGAAGCGAAACTCAGGCCTTGACGGCGCCGGTCGTCAAACCGTCGATCAAGCGCCGCGAGGTGAAAGCGAACAGCACCAGCAACGGCACCACGGCAACCGCCGAGCCCGCCATCACCGCGCCCCAGTCCGAATTGGTCGGGCTTTGCAAAATGCGCAGCGCGAGGGGCAGCGTGTACATCGAGGGCGAACGCAGCACCACGAGCGCCGAGAGAAAGTTGTTCCAGGCCTGAATGAAGCTGATGAGGCCGAGCGTGCCCAGTGCCGGCCCGAGCAGCGGCAACACGATGCTCCAGTAGATGCGGAACTCGCCGCAGCCGTCGATGCGCGCCGCCTCGATCAGGTCGGACGGAATCGCCGACGCGATGTACTGGCGCATGAGGAACACGCCGAGCGCGGCCGCCGCGCCGGGTACGTAGAGCGCGCGCGGCTGATTGATCCAGCCGAGCAGGTTCATCGTCATGAAGGTCGGAATCATGCTGAGGAACGGCGGCACCAGCATGGCCGTGAGCGCGACGGCAAAGAGCGTCTTCTTGAAGCGGAACTCATACATCGCAAACGCGTAGCCGGCCATCGAAGTCACGAGCAGCGTCAGTACGGTCTGGATCGTGGCCGTGTAGAAACTCCAGCCCAGATTGCGCCAGAACGGAATGTGACGCATGAGCGACGCCATGTTGTCGAGAAACGCGTTGCCGAACCACAGCGGCGGCGGCATCGAGAAAATCTCGGAACTCGTGTGCGTGGCAAAAACGAACATGAACCAGAACGGCGAGAACATCAGCACCGCGCCCGCCAGCACGACGGCGTAGCCCGTATAGCGCGCCTTGTTTTTCGACAGTTTCATCGCTGTGCCTCTTCTTTCATGCCGCTGCGGTGGAAAATGCGCGTGTTGAGCCACATCAGCGCGGAAATCGTGATAAAGAGCAGCCACGCAATCGAACTGGCCGTGCCGAAGTCGCCGTCGTGGAATGCCGTGCGATACATGTAGACTGCCGTGGTCAGGCCTGACTGGCTCGTGCCCATGCCTTCGTTCGGGAGCAGGATGAACGGCTCTTCGAACAGTTGCAGCCCACCGATGATCGAAAGCGTGACGGCGAAGAAGATCATCGGTTTGAGAAGCGGAATCGTGATGCGCGTGAACTGTTGCCAGCCATTGGCGCCGTCGATGCGTGCCGCCTCGTAAATGTCCTTCGGAATGGTTTGCAGCGCGGACAGATAAAGCACCGTATTCCAGCCCACGTAGCGCCAGAAGACGACAACCGAAACCGCCGGCTTCACGTTCGCGGGGTTATACAGCCACTCGATCGGTTTCGAAGGCACGATCCAGTGCAGCCCCGGAATCTTGCCGATCTCGGCAATGGCGAGGTTGATCATGCCGAAGTCGGTCGAATACAGCGACGAGAAGATCAGCGCGATTGCCACGCTCGACGTGATGAAGGGCAGGAAATACAGCCCGACCACGAAATTGCGCCAGCGGCGAAATGCGGTCTGCAGAAAGAACGCCAGCGGCAGCGCAATGAGGTGCTGCGGCACGCCGGACATGACCGCCATCGAAGCCGTGTTGTAGAGCGATTTCCAGTACCACGGGTCAGTCAGCGTGAAGGTGAAGTTCGACAGGCCCACCCACTTCATGCTCGCCAGACCCGCTGTCGCGTCCCAGCTCTGGAACGAGAGATACAGCGAAAACAGCAGCGGAAAGGCCAGGAACACGGCGAACAACAGGAAAAACGGCGCGAGAAACAGGTACGGCGCGATCTTGACCGGATTGAGCCGCGGTTTGCCACGAGCGTGGGCGAGCGGCGCGAGCGTATCGCGCACGAGCCCTTCCCGGGAGACCTGTTCAGTTGTGGGCAGAGGAGAGTTCATCAATAGTTCCGTCCATTCGGGCGTGGCCGGCCGGGGCGACCGGCCACGCTGTTGCAGCGGGCTTCAAAGCGCGGCGATGCATGCCGCGCCGTTTCATCAGAACCGCTTAACGGCGGACCCGATGCGTGATCTCAGCCTGTGCTTCCTGCAGCGCCTGGTGGATGTCCTCGTTGCTGTCGACCACCTTGTCGAGCGCCGAGTGGACCGCCTCTTCGGCAACCTGGTCATACTTGCTGCGCTGGATCGCCGGGATATGCGAGGCCGCATCGCGCCAGATCAGGCGAGCCTTCTCGTTGCCGAGGAACGCCACGGGCTGCGCAAAGAAGTCGTCGTGCTGCGCCGAAAGCAGCGCCGGGAAGGCATCGATCGAGCGGAACGAAGCGAGCTGCTCGTCCGGGCGCGTCGTCAGGAACTTGATGAATTCCCACGACAGCTGCTTTTGCGAGGCCTTCACCGGAATCGACCAGAACGTGCCGCCGAACGATGCATAAGCACCGCCGGGCAGATTCGTCGCGCGCCACAGGCCCTTCGTATCGGGTGCGATCCACGACGAGAGGTGGCCGCCGAGCCATGCGCCCATCATTTGCGTGGCGACCGTGCCGCGCTTGAAGCTCTCGGCCCACTCGTTCGACCACGGCGTGATCTTCGCGTCGAGACCGAGATCGCGCGCCTTCTTCGCCAGCTCGAATGCCTTCACGAAGCGCGGCGACGTCACGACCGGATTGCCAGCCTTGTCGAAGTACACGCCATCGCCTTCCTTCAGGTCGGCGCGAATATAGATGTCTTCGATATCGCGCGACGACGCCATCAGGTACGCGCCGGTCGCCTTCTTGATCTTCTGGCCGGCCGCGAGATACGAGTCCCACGATTTGGTCAGATCGGCTTCGGTCACGCCCGCCTTGTCGAGAATGTCCTTGCGGTAGAACAGCGTGCCCGGGCCGATATCGCCCGGCATGCCGACGATCTGGCCGTCCTGCGTCGTGGCCTGCGCGAACGTGTAGTTGATGAACTGGCTCTTGTACTGACCGGCGCTATAGGGCGGCTTGGCCAGGTCTTCGAGACCGCCGCCCGCGGCGAAACGGCCAATGAAACCGACTTCGACGGCCATCACGTCGGGCAGGTCAGAACTCGTTGCGAGCGCCGTGGTCATGGCGTTGTGGTGATCGGCGATCGCCAGCGACGACACCTTGATGTCGACGTCCGGATGCAGCTTCTTCCACGCGGGAATCGCGTCCTTGATTTCCTGGTCGAGCTTCGGAAACACCGCGACGGTCAGCGTGGTGTTCGCATGCGCAGCCACGGTAGCCAGGCTGAGCAAAACTGCGGCGGCAGTGCCTGAAAAACGGAAATTCATTACATGTCTCCTGGTGAAACGTTTGTGAGTGACGTTCAATTGCTCCCCTGCTGCTACGAACTACTTCCCCTGTTGTATTGATTCGCAGTGCTTGACGCCCTGCTTGCCGCGCTTCCGGTGTTTGAAAGCGCTTTCACCGCAAAACCAAAAAAACGGCCCGAAGTGGACGCGGACCTTACGCCCCCTTGTCTGCCGGGGTCAACGACGGCCCGATGCGACGCGTCGTCTCGCGCGTCACCAGCGTGAGCGGAATGGGGCTCAGCGCGATGGGCTGCTTGCGGATCATCTGCACGATGCCTTGTGCGGCGAGACGGCCGATTTCATAGGTCGGCTGGCGCACTGTCGTCAGAGGCGGCGTCATGTACGAAGAAGTCGGCAGATCGTCGAAGCCGACCAGCGACACATCCTCGGGCACGCGCACGCCGCGGCGGAACATCGCGAGACGCGCGCCGTACGCGGTCTGGTCGTTCGCGCAGAACACCGCGCTCAACGACGGCCGGCGCACCAGCAGCCGCTCCATGGCCGCGAGGCCGCCTGTTTCGAGGTAATCGCCCTGCTCGACCAGATCGGCGTCGAAGCCGATTCCCGCTTCTTCCAGTGCGATGCGGTAACCGTCGAGACGTTCGATCGCGTCTTCGTGACTGCTCGGGCCGGCAATGAACGCGATCTCGCGGTGGCCCTGCTCGATCAGATGGCGGGTCGCGTCGCGTGCGCCCTGCAGGTTGTCGATCGGCAGGCCCGCCAGCGCCGTGCCGTTTTGCACCGAGCGCCCAAGCACCAGCATGGGCGCGTAGCGCGAGTATTCGGTGAGCGTAGGTTCGTCGAGTTGGGCATGCAACAGAATGATGCCGTCCACGCGGCGCGCGATGAACTCTTCGAGGCGTGCCTTTTCGTCGACGACATTCCAGCGGCTGCTCACGAAGATCGGCGTGAAGCCCGGCTCGGAAAGCGCCTCTTCGATACCGCGCAGCCACTCGGCGTAAAACGGGCTCGACACGGCCTGTGTCAGGACGCCGATGGTTTCGGTCCGGCCGCTCGCAAGACTGCGCGCCAGCACGTTCGGACGATAGTTGAACCGCGCGATCGCCTCTTCCACCGCGCGCTGCTTTTCGGGAAGAACACGCGCGGTGCCGTTCAGGATGCGCGACACCGTGCTCGGAGACACGCCGGCAGCGCGCGCAATTTCTTCCAGCGTCACGTTGGGACCCGGAGTGGGTCCGCTCTGGACACTGGGCGCGCCGGGTGCTTCGTTGGTGCCATCGGTCATGAGTTCCGCCTGAACATTTTCATGAAAGCGCTTTCAGACACTGAAAAAAGCGTTTCCAGATACGAATTCGAAGTGGTTAAAAACAGCAGAAAAAGCAGCCGGTGCGACCAGGGTGGAGGAGAGATCGCACCGGCCTCTCTATGAAAGAGAATTAAGCAGTACCTAACACAAAGAGATCACAACAACTACAGGTCAAACGAAGTCAAATCAGAACATGTGCATGATGCCCGCGAACACGCCGGTCTGGCTGTGGCCGTAGTTCGGGTTGTCGTTCGACGACGTGCCCGTCGTCGCGTCGAAGTTGTTGTTGCCGTAAGAGCCGTTGCCGAGGTTGATGTTCGACGTCGAGCTGTTGTGCACGTAGCCGGCTTCTGCGTACAGGAACGTGCGCTTCGACAGGTTGTACGTCGTGCCGAGCGTGAACAGCGTGGCATTGCCGTTGCCGTTGTTCGCGTTCGCATGGAACACCGCAGCCGTGATCGCCGAAGCGTCGTTCACCTGCCAGCCAGCACCGATCCACTCGTGGTCCACCGTCGTCGGTGCACGCACGCCAGCCGGCTGCGACGCGTCGGTCACGCCCATGCTTGCGTTGGTGGCGCTCGGTGCGCTCAAGTGCTGGTAGCCAGCGTAAATCTTCACCGGACCGATCACATACGTGCCGCCAGCGAGAATCGAGCGCGAAGCCGAATACACGTTGTTGAACGAACCGTCTGCACCGCGGACTTCGTCATAGATCACACGGAAGTCGCCGCTGCCCCACGTGTAGATACCTTCAATCGCGTTCGTGCGGCCCTGGCCCGTCGGCACGCCTTGTGCGTTGACCGGCGCCGAGTTCCAGCTCGTGTTGTTGGTCAGCGAATACTGGCCCTTGATCACGAGACCGCCAAACAGCGTGGGCGAATCATATTCCGCGCCATTGCTCGTGCTCGTCCAGTTACGGCCGCGCACCAGCGTCGAGATGGCGTAACGCTGCATCAACTGCGGGTCCGCGCCCCAGCTGTCTTGGGCGAGTTCGCCGGCGCCGAGATTACCCATCTTGAACAGACCGAAGCGGTCGTTGCTGAAACCCACCGTGGCGTGACGACCGAACAGGTTGCCCGCCGAGGCGCCCGTCATCGTATTGAGCTGGCCTTCCAGCTGGAACACCGCCTTCGTGCCGCCGCCCAGATCTTCCGAACCCAGCAGGCCGAACCAGGAGCAACCCCAGTCGCCGCTCTGTGCCGAGAACTTGTTACCGCCCGGCAGACCGGTTTCATACTGCACGCCGTTGTCGATACGGCCATACAGTGTGACGCTGCTCTGCGCGTGCGCCATCGTCGTCGCAGCAGCCATTACCGACAATGCAATAAGCTTCTTGTTCATTAGATATCCTATATATATTTTGGCGTCTCCAAACCGCGCAGGTCGCGTGCGCTCTACACGTTCCCTACCAGGCTGCCTCACTGAAATGTTCCGAATCACATTTCGAGGCGATTATAGGGACGCGCCTGCCCCGTGTATCGAACCGGCAGTCCAGGGAAAACGCTGTTACCGATAACAGTTGCGCGCCGCGCGGCCCCGGAGTAGGCCCCTGCTTTGTGACCATTCCGTTATGGTCACAAAGCTCGCAACTCCGTTTGCGGTCGTGAGGGAAAATATGCGCAGCAAGGGAAATGTACCGAACACCCGTGCTACTTCGGCCAAATCGCGCTTGACAGCGCTTTCAAAAGCGCCGCTCTGACGTTGTGAAGTTGCAACGACAACACGGAAATTTTTTGCCCGTTGTGTCCGCAGCGTTGCAGTTCTGCTGAGAGCGCTGTCACCAGCAGGCCTCGGCAATAGCGACTATGATCAAGGTATACCCTGCCGGGCAACGAGTTGAGATTCTCCGGTAAGCACACTCAGCGCGGGACGTCGAATCAATCCCGCGGGCTTTCCGGCTTCAGACCATCGCGCCACGCAATTCCCCGCGCCTCGACTCCCGCTGTTCCCCGCCACGTCGCGCGCGCGACGTCCCGTCCGAACGCAATGCACCAGCACGCACCAGCGCAACTTTCGCCGGGCGATGGCGCTGCCGTTCCATGCCCGGCTGGCTAGACCCCCGACGCGTCCTTGCGGTGACCACTACGCCGCGCACTGCGCGGGCTGGTTTGCCCTCTGACTTCCGCGGCCCTGCGTCGAAGAAGGACCGGAAGACTTGCTGCCGGCTGTGACCGGCACTTTTGCCACACTGCAAGGAGGTATCGTGAAAGCCATCATCACTTCCACGCTCGCATTGCTGATCTCCAGCGCCATGGTGCCGGCCGTTCAGGCTCAAACCGATTCGGGCGCAAACAACCCGCAACTCGCGCACAGCGTCCGGGTCGCTTTCGCGCGCAATGGCGTCAACACGTCCCATATCTTTGTCTTTGCTCGAGGAGGCACCGTCACGCTGCTCGGATGGGTCGACGCGCACGAACAGGTCGCGCTCGCCGAGCGCAGCGCGGCTTCGGTCGAAGGCGTGCAATCGGTGGACAGTTGGCTCGCGCGTGGACGCTGAGGTCAATGAGATCGAATGAATCGCGGCGCGCGGACGGCGCCTGTATTGTCCGCGCGCCGTGCTTTATTTATCGATCGCGCCGCGCAATGAGATGTCTGATCCGTTTGATCCAGCCGCCGCGCCCATAGTCGGTCTGCTGCAGAAACACGGCAATCACGATGATCAGTCCTTTGAGGACGAGTTGGGTATTGCTGTCGATATCGTTGAGCAACAGGATGTTGCCGAGGAAGCCGAATATGAGCACGCCCGCCACCGTGCCCGATATCCGCCCAACGCCGCCGGCAAGACTCGTCCCGCCAATCACCACGGCGGCAATCGCGTCGAGTTCCCAGCCGGACCCGGCATCGGCCTTACCCTGGCGGTACTGCGCCGCATAGAGCACGCCAACCAGCGCCGAGAGCAGGCCGGAAATGGCGTAGGCCATCAGCTTGTAGCGGTTGACATCGAGCCCTGAAACCACGGCGCATTTCTCGTTGCCGCCTATCGCGTACAGATATTTACCGAACACCGTGCGATTCATCACGAAGCTGAACACGAGCGCGATCACGAGAAAGAAAAGCGCAGGCACGGGAATCAGGTTGAACAGCAGCGCGCGCAGATTCTCGATTTCGGCGGTCGCGTTCGTTCCGCTGTAAATCGAATAGACGGCGGTGTCCTGCCCGGCGATCAGCCGCGCAGCGCCGAGCACGCCGACCATCGCCGCGAGCGTGACGATGAACGGCTGCATGCGCCCGCGCGTGATGATCCAGCCGTTGATGCTGCCCACCGTGAAGCCCGCGAGCGGCACGATCCAGAGCACGCCTGCGAGCGGCATGCGGTGCGCCGCGTGCAACGCGATATACAGGCACGCCAGCGCCGCGCACAGCAGCGCAATGCCGCCGCGCAGCGCGCGTGCGGCGCCCGCATGCGCGCCATGCGAACGCTGCGGCCTGCGCCATGCACCGAGCACGATGAACACGATCGAGAACACGGCAATCGCGTTGAGCACGAGTGAAGCGTCAGTCGCCCGGTTCCATCCCTCCGTGGTCAGCAGCATGGCGGTCAGCACGCTGCCCAGTCCCATGATCGCGCCGACGGAAAGATCGATGCCCGCGGTGATGATCACGAGCGTCATGCCGATCGACATCACGCCGACGTTGGCGACCTCGCGAAACACGTCGGAGATATTGGCGCTGGAGAGAAAGATGTTGCTGCCATCGGTCGAGTGAGGCGAGGTGAATGCGCCCACCACGAGCAGCAGGATCAGCCCCAGGTAGTACTTCAGGTGCGTCATGAGCGTGCTGAGTTGACGCCTGCGCGTTGGCGCGTCCGGCTCGGCGACATGGTCCTGCACATGCAGCATGGTCAGTCTCCAGTCAGTATCGATTCAAGGCGAAGCGAGATTGATCAGCAGGTCGCCGGAAAAATCGCTGCGCGGCACGATCTGTTTCGCTCGCCCTTCGCACAGCACGAGAATGCGGTCGCACAGCAAGGTCAATTCGTCGATTTCCGAACTGGCGATCAGCACCGTCACGCCCGAGCGCGCCGCGTCGAGTATCTGGCGGTAAATCTCCGCTTTGGCGGCGACGTCCACGCCGCGCGTCGGTTCGTCGAGCAGCAGGATGCGCGGCTTCGTCATCAGCCATTTGCCGATGATGAGCTTTTGCTGATTGCCGCCCGACAGGCTATTGGCGCTTTGCGCGAGGCTGCGATGCTTGACCCGCGAGGCTCGTGCCTGTTCGGCGGCCCAGCCGCACAGCCTGCGCCGCCGGTAGAACGGAAAACCGGGCACGCGCGGCAACGACGGCAGCACGAAGTTCGCTTCGAGCGACTGATCGAGCACGAGGCCGTCCTTCTTGCGGTCTTCGGTCACGAAGGCGAGGCCCGATTCCGCGGCTTCATTCGGCGACCTGAATGACCGGTGCTGTCCCGCAATCGCGATGGCACCCTCCTGCCGGTAGGCCGAGATCCCGTAGATGGCTTCGAGCACTTCGGTCTTGCCTGCGCCGAGCAGGCCTGAGAGGCCGAACACTTCGCCCTCGCGCACCGCAAACGACACGTCGCGCACCATCGCACGCGCCGGCCCCCACAGCGAGAGATTGCGCACTTCCACACTCGTGCTGCGAGCGCGCGGCGCCTCGTCCGCACCGCGCTCGGGCGGCGCGAAGTCCTTGCCGATCATCATCGAGACGAGCGCCGTCGAGGACTCCACCTGCGCGACCGGCAGCGTCGAGATGCGCCGGCCGTCGCGCAGCACGGTCACGCGGTCGGCCACGGCGAAGACTTCGCCCAGCCGGTGGCTGATCAGCACGATGCCCATGCCGCGTTCGCGCAGTTGCCGCGTGAGCGTGAGGAGCGCGTGGGTCTCCGCGTCGGAGAGCGCCGAGGTCGGCTCGTCCATGATCAGCACCCGGGCTTCGGCCACCAGCGACTTGGCAATTTCCACCAGTTGCTTTTCGCCCACCCGCAGCGCGCCGACCAGCGCATCGGGACTCGCGCGAAAGCCCAGTTGGCCGAGTACGCTGCGCGCGGCCGTGCGCATGGCGCGCCGGTCAGGAAAGCCCCAGCGCGTGCGCGGCTCCTTGCCGAGGAATATGTTGTCGACCGCGGATAGCGTATCGACGAGATTCAACTCCTGATGAATCACCGCGATCCCTGCATCGATCGCGTCGTTGACGCTCGCGAGGCGCGTGGGCACGCCCCGCACCCGTATCGTGCCGCTGTCGGGCGTATAGAGGCCGCCCAGCATCTTCATCAGGCTCGATTTGCCCGCGCCGTTCTCGCCAACGAGCGCATGCACCTCCCCCGCCACGACATCGAAGTCGACGCTCGATAACACGGCGCTGCCGTTGAACGAAATCGACAGGCCTGCCGCCTCGATGAGCGGCGCGGTGGCAGTGGCATTCATTCAGGAGTGGCTAGCAATATACGCCTTGGCGTTGTCCGCAAAAATGCCCTGGGTCGGCAACGTGACCTTCTTCGGGATCTTTTCGCCATGCAGCAGCTTGAGCGCCTGGCGTATGCCTTCGGCGCCGGGCGTGGGGTACATGAACGTGCCGGCGAGCAGGCCTTGCGAGACCCAGGTCGCGCCCTCCTGCGGCAACCCGTCGATGCCCACGAACTTGATGCTCTTGTCGCGCCCCGCGTCCTTGGCCGCGAGATAGGCGCCGTAGGCCATCGGATCGTTGTGCCCGTACACCACATCGATTTTCGGATTCACGCGCAACACCGTCTTCATGTACTCGTACGCCTTGTCCTGCTTCCAGTCGCAGTCCACGCGTTCGCCCACGAGCTTGATGCCCGACTCCTTGCCGATCACGCTCGCCGCGCCGTCGTGGCGGTCGTGCGCCGGCTGCGCGCCGAAGCCGCCCCAGACCTCGACGAGATTGCCCTGCGCGTGACCCGGACCGCCCATCAGCTTGACGATGAATGCGCCGGCTTCGCGGCCGATCTGCACGTTGTCGCCGCCGATGAACTGCGTATAGGATTCGCCGTTCACCTCGCGGTCGAGCACGAACACGGGAATGCCTGCCTTATAGGCCTTTTCCACCACGCCGGTCAGCCCCGCCGACTCCTTGGGCGAAATGAAGATCGCATCCATCTTCTGGGCAATGAAATTCTCCATGTCGGCATTCTGCTTGTCGGTGCGGTCGCCGGCGTCGGCAATGATCAGATCGACCTCGGGATGCTTCGCGGCCTCGGCTTTCATGTCCTTGTTGAACTGCACGCGCCAGGGCTCGACCGTGGTCACCTGCGAGAAGCCGAAGCGGTATTTTTTCTGCTGCCCGAACGCGGGCGTGCTGAACGTCCCGAGTAGACCCGCTGCGCCGGCGAGCGGCACGGCGACCAGACCCGCAATCAGAATGCGTCGTTGACTGTCCATTGCCCTGTCTCCTTTGTTGTCTGAACCGGGCGGCGCGTGCGGCCGGCCTCGGGTGCTGCGAAAAATAAAACGTTATAGCGGCGGCGCGGCAGAGGCACGCGCCGCTTCGCCCCATTCGTCATACCGCACCGGGCCCGTGCTGTCGCGCACGCGCAAGTCGGCACGCATGCGCAAGTGCACGATCTCCGCGTTCTCGCCCAGCAACTGCTTGTGCAGGAGATGCCAGATGCCGCGGGCAATCGCCTCGGCGGGCTGACGAATCGAACTGATGCCGGGACGCAGCACCGACATCCACGGCGCGTCGTCGAAGGAAAGCAGCGAGATGTCGTCCGGCAGTTGCAGGCCCGCGTCGCGGATCGCCCGCAGCGCGCCGAGCGTCGCGACGTTCGCGCCCGTGAAGAGCGCCGTGGGGCGCTCGCGCGCGGCGAGCACGCCGAGCGTCGTCGCGTGGCTCTCGGTATCGCTCATGCCGCATACCACGACGTTGGCGTGCTGCGCCAGACCGGCGCGCTGCATCGCGTCCTGGTAGCCCTGGGCCCGCTCGCGGCTGTTCACGAGGTCGAGCGCATTGACGATGAACGTGATGCGGCGATGGCCGAGCGCGATCAGATGCGCGGTGCCGTCCATCGCCGCGCGATGACTGTCGGTCGTGACCGTGTTGGCGGGAAAGCTGTTGTCCACGCGGTCGGCCATCACGAGCGGCACGTCGCATTCGCGCAGTTCGCTGATCGCGTGCTCGTAGCCGTGGCAGGGAATGATGATCATGCCCGCCACCTGGCGCGAAAGGACGAAGCGGATGCGCTCCGCTTCGCGCTCCGGGTCCTCCTGGGCGTGCGCCAGGATGAGCCGGTAGCCGGATTCGAGTGCATGATCTTCGAGCGCGCAGACCAGTTCGATAAAGAACGAATTGGTCAGGTCGGGCACGACAAAACCAATCGACGTGGAGCGGCAACTGCGCAGTTCGGCGGCCAGACTGTTGCGCCGGTAGCCGAGTTTGCGGGCCGCTTCCCAGACCTGGCGCTGGCGCGCTTCGCTCACGTTTGCGGCGCCCGCGAGCACTTTGGACGCCGTGCCCAGCGAGACTCCCGCTGCGTTCGCGACGTCCTTGAGTGTACTGGCACTTTTCTTGCGGTCGTCCATGCTGGTCTGTCCGCCCGAGGTGACGCGCTTGAGGTTATCCGCCCGAACTGAAACGTTTCATAGAGTAGGAAATGGATTTTCAGGCTTCAAGGGAGGGTTTTTCCGGGTCGCCGGGGGAGAGCGTGAGGACTAGCGGTAGTTCACGAAGTTGATGATGTCGTTGAGGAACCACGGAAGAATCAGTTGCGTGTCGGGATCGCTGACGCCCACGGTTAGCCTCGGCGGCTTCGAGGCGGGCGCGCCGGGGTGCGCGCCATCGGGCGTATGCAGCATGTAGGTGTTGGTGTCGGCAGCGGGCGGCGGCGACGGCGAAGCACAGCCGGCAACGAGTAAGGCGAGGAACGCTGCGCAGCACAAACGCTTCATGATCGGCAATCTCCAGCCACGTGATCTCGACAAGCCCAAGCGTACCATTGGCCTCGCCGCAATCGCGCGCAGCTGTGCAGACACCTTGCTTGCCTGGCAGTCAATCAATAGTCGAATCGAGTTCGGTCAGAACCAGAATATTTGTCGCATGCCATCCCACTGCTTTATGCAAAAGCCAATCAATCAAATGCGGCCGCGACCCGCGATCATCGGCTTCGTTTTGACCTCCATTGATACGTATCAACGGGAACAACGCTTATTACCCTATCGACCTACGCGATCGAATGAGCACGAGATATTCTCTGCCGACTCATTCAGGCCACTATGGGAACAGTCTTCCATGAGAATCAATCGCATCGTTTTTATTCCCGCCGCAATGGTGATTGCGGGAACGGCACTTCCGGTCCTCGCGCAGCAAACCGTCGTGTACCCGTCGAAAGGCCAAAGCGCCCAGCAGCAAAGTTCCGATGAAGGTGCCTGCTATGCGTGGGCAAAACAGAAAACGGGCGTTGACCCGGCGGTCGTGGCAAACGCTGCGCCGCAAGCTCAAGCGTCGAATGGCCAACGCGTCCGGGGCGCCGCCGGAGGCGCGGCCATTGGCGCCGCCGCGGGTGCGATCGGGGGCGATGCCGGCCACGGCGCGGCCATCGGCGCCGTGGCCGGCACGGTTGCCGGGGGCGTAGCGCACCGGCGCCAGGGGCGCGCCGCGGCGGCGCAGAACGCACAGATGGAATCGACGCAACAGCAGGCGCTCGCTAACTATCGCCAGGCGTGGGAGGCTTGCATGCAGGGTCGGGGCTACTCGCTGCGCTAGGTGCGGACGATATCGAAGAGACGCGCTTAGCGGAAGCCGTAAACGAGAACCTTCTTCCCCTCGAATTGTTCCTGCACACCTTGATCGCAATTCGGCGGGCACGTCGTGCCGTCGACGGTGGGACCGGACGCGGGCGAATACGCTTTATAGACAACGGACTCGATGAGCGTCCCGTCGTCGGAAACAACGATCTGCAGGTCGGTCTCGACACCGGCCGGCACCGGCCCGCCGCTGCCATAAACCTGTTTCATGATGCCCGTGCAATCGGAATTCACGGTGTAGGTGCCGCTCTGGTACGGGTTGAAGGCAGTCTGCCCGCCTTTCGGCAAGCCGTTGATCATGCCGAAGTCGGTACGGGTGAATTTACCCGAGCCGTCGAACGTCACGATGGCGACATCATCGAGTGTCGACGGTGAGGCAAATGGGTGCAGCTTGTTGTTGCTATCCAGCAGGCCAAGAATTTCTCCATGCCCGTGAAATCCGTAAGCTCCCCTTAATGTTGCGTTCGAGCAAAGGCGGCCGTCGGCGTGTGCGACGCCACTGAGCGAGAGCAGTGCAAAGGCTGTTGCCGACAACATTCTTGAATGCTTGATCTTCATGGTCATCTCCTTGTCACCATAGCAGGCGTCTGGCTTCATAACGCGCAGTGAGCCATAAGCAGTCGTCGAGGGAGGCCCCGGCTCGTGCCGGTGAGCGCTCCGCTTCCTAAGCCTATGGAACCGCGCACGCTTGCGCCTCCATCATTTGATGGAGAGAGCGGGTCAGCAGGAGATTTCGGGTACAGAAAATTCGATGGGAAAGGCGTTACGGCTTCACTGCTTGAGGCATTACGACGGAAACGGCGTCGAGCGCGAAACTGGCTGGGGCGCCTGCCCCCGCCGCCAGCACGCCCACGACGCCGATCACTGCAGCGCGACAGACCGGCGGCCTCATTGGCCCTGCTTCTGCAGATACTGCCGCACGTCGCTCATCGACACCCTCCCTGTATGTGCCGTGTCGATCTGATCGAAATGTTGCGCGATATACCCGAGCCCGCTGCTTTGCGCCTGCGCCTTCGTGATCGAAGCGCCGTTGCTCAACGCGGAAGTCGCGCCGAGGCGTGCCTCCACCCTCTGCTGCGCTTGCTGCTGCAATTGCGTTCCGGTGGAGGGTGTAAGCGGTGCTGGGCGGTTCGACGGGAAGAATGGGCCATCCACGCCGTGGCCGCCCTTCGGCAGCTGAACGGGCGCCACCGCTTGCGTTGCCGCCTGCGCATGGCCTGTCGTGACCGCAGCCATCGCGCAAAGCATGAGCGGAGCAACGTACCACAGCTTTTTGAATGTAGACATGATCGCTCGCCTTCAATGAGTGAGGAGCGGGCCTCAATCGACTATCGATGATCGACGCTCGACGAGGCCCCCGGCCTGTGACGTTATTGGCCCGCTGCCGCGACTGCCGTGGAAGTCGGCGTACCCGCGGGACTCTCGTCGGGCCACGGCTGCGGAAGCGTCCAGAGCGAAAGCGCCAATGGGATGGGTTGACCACCATAGTAGCTCACGAGATCCGCCTTCATCTTCGGGCGCGCCACGTCGTCCAGATAAATCATGTGTCCGCCCTGGAAGAAGTTGACCTGCAGGTTCGGGCTCAATCCGGCCACCGTTTGCAGACGCGCGAGCTGCTTCTCCGTATTGAAGAACGGCGTGGCGAGATCGTGATAGCCGTTCTCCGCGAGCACCTTCAATTGCGGATTGAGCTGGATCGCGCCGAGCAGGTCGGGCAGCGTATCGGGCAGCGGCTGACCGTCGTGCGAGAAGTCCCAGACCTCGATGATGTTGTCGTTCAGCGGCATGTACGTCGCATTCGGCGCCGTGTAGCCGAGATAATCCGGCAGCTGCGTGGCGAGTGCGGTCGTGAACGGCTGCGAGATGAGAATGTCCGACGGGTCGCCGTCGCTCTGCAAACGCGGATCCGAGTTCGGCAACGATACGCGCCCGTCGTAACGACCGATCGTCGTGCCCGGGATCAGTTCGTTATTGAACGGATTCACGTTGAAGTAGCCATTGAGCGCCTGCAATGTGAGGCTCGAAGGCCAGCGCCACGAATCCAGCGTTTTCTCGGGCGGAAAGACCGGCTTGCCCAGCGCGTCGGGAATGCCGAGTTGACTCAGCACCCACGATTGCGCGTACTTGCGGAAATGCTTGTACTGGCCCGTCGCGAAGATCTCCGACTGCAACGCGAAGAGGCCCTGATCGATCAATGGCGGTGAAACCAGATTGAAATAGGCGGCCACCTCCGCATAGCCGGGGTAATAACCCGCGAGTGTATCGGTATCGAGCACCAGGCCCGCCGTCGAATCCGTAATGGCCGTCGCCTCGATCGCATCGGCAAAGTAGTTCAGGATGGACGACTGCAGCACGATGCCGGTCAGCTGCACGCCCGCCGCTTCGAGCGCGAGCGCAAGCATGTCGGTGCGCGGCGTGCCATACGATTCGCCGTAGAGATAGATCGGCGAACGACTGCGGTTATTC
Organism: Paraburkholderia sp. EG286A; assembly: GCF_040965375.1. Lineage (NCBI taxonomy): Bacteria > Pseudomonadati > Pseudomonadota > Betaproteobacteria > Burkholderiales > Burkholderiaceae > Paraburkholderia > Paraburkholderia sp. EG286A. The sequence continues at coordinate 681,423 of NZ_JBFRCB010000004.1, read as the reverse complement.
ACGGCCAGATAGCGCTTGATGAAATCGCGCATCACGTTCACATCGGGATCGCAGCCCCAGAACTTCTGGTTCGTGTTCGGCAGGATGGCCTCCGAAAGCCCCGTGCCCGGCGGGTCGATGAACACCATGTCCGTCGTATCGATCAGACTCTCGGCGTTGTTGACGAGCGGGAAGTTCGGCCAGTTGGTGAGCAGCGGGTCGGGCGTGGCGACACGCGTTGGGGCAAACGAGCCGAGACGCAACCAGATCGACGACGAACCGGGGCCGCCGTTATAGATAAACGTCACGGGCCGCGGCGAGCCGTTCGTACTCGGCGCGGTATAGGCGACATACGACATCGTCGCCTCCGGATTGCCGTTTGCGTCCGAAGCGGTCAGATGGCCGGTTGTCGTCGTGTAGTTGATCGTCGTCTTGCCCGAGGTCCACTGGTAATGCATGATCGCGGCTTTTTCGGCAACCTGTGATGCGGCAAGGCCATCGTTGGCGTTCGGCGAGTAGGCGATCGGGTCGGTATAGGGCTGGTTGGCGTTTGGCGAGTTCGGCGTTTGCGCGGCCGCTTTCGCGCTTGCCGAAACCTGGTTCATTGCGCTCGCGGCAGGCGAGGACGGGCTATCGCCACCGCCGCAACCCGCCAGCATCAGCACGCCGATGGCGATTGCGCCTGCATGGCGCAGCTGGCACCCCCTGCGGCTCGAGCCCACGCTGGATTTACTGTCCGGATGCATTGTTATACCCCTTCGAATGATGACGTCACACTACGCGGGGGCCGCGTTCACCGGTAATAACGCCTTGAGAAAGGCGTCGAAAATCAAATGCAATTACCTTCACGAAGCGGCTGACATTTAACTTTCCATTCCTGACAAATTTGATTCAAATTAAGCGTCATTTATTTACTATGGATATCTAAATAATCCATAGCGCATCGGGCGAAATCATTGAGTTTCGCCGACGGGATTGCACTGGAAATATTTGGTAATGAGAGATGGCAGAGGAAAAATAGGAGGCGCCGCAGTACTTTGTCAAGGGCTAGTTTCGGAACCTATGCGCGCTGATTCGTTGCGCACGCAGCAATTGCGTCGAGCATGAAACAGCCGCGCGCATGCGGGTCGGCGATGCGGGATCTCGTTGCAACGCGACCGCGAGCGAAGGGCGAATAGATGCTCGACAATGCCCCACGGGTTGTCTGAACGATTGCAATCCGTGGCTTGCGTGCGCCGGCCGACACACCCAATTGGGGCCACACTTCCCGTTCGGTGCGTGACGGTCAAGCCCGTCCGCTCATTTAGCTACTCTTATAAATAAAAAGCCCGCACGGTAAAAAATTCCGCAACGCGATTTTTACCAGAACGCAGCCATCAAGCATATGTGCGCCTGGCAACAACGGAGATTGACGCGCTGTGCGAAATCAACCATATTTTGACCAGACGGCTGCGCTCGGTCCGGCCCCGTCGCTTTCCTGCGCATGCAGATCGTGAGTTCCGCGAGGCCTTGCCCCTCGCTTCAACGACGATTCTGAGCATGCCGAAATGGCATCGCCATAACGGTGGGACGACATCATGTCCGCTCAGATTGGTCGCGACCAGAATTTCCCCGCGGCGTGCAAGCGTTGCGGCGGACTACTGTACGAAAACTTCGAATTCTGCCCTTACTGCGGCACGGATTGTCCACTCGACAAGGTCCCGCTGGGCACCCATCCGAAAGCCACGTTGACACCCCTCGGCGCCACGGCGGCGGCGCCCCCCGCGGCCGCGAAGCTCGCGCAGGCGGCCGTGCCCGCGACCGACGGGCCATCGCTGGACACCGGCTACCCGCACGCCGCACAGCACGCCGCAGCGCTTACGCACGGGTTGCACTTCTCGCACATGTCGCAATGGATCTTTCCCAAGGGCCTGTTCGTGATCGCACTGATTCTTGCGTTCGCGTACGGCACGTATCTGCTGCTCGGTGCGAACCGCCAGCGGGAAGGTACCGCCAGCGAAGAGACCCTGCACTCTTCGGGCGGTTCGGTTTCAACCGATGCCTCGGCGCGACAGACCGATGAGATGCCCCCAGGCGCCGGCAGGCAGATCAGCGAGCAGCCGCAATCACCCCCGCGCAATGCGCACCCCGCGCCGCAATTCGCGGACGTGGCCGACGGTCTGCGCATCGCGCGGAACAGCCTTGCAGAAAACAACCTGTTCGACGCGAAGGCCGTGGCGAACGCCGTGCTCGCGCGCGACCGAGACAACGAGGAGGCGCGCGCGCTACAAGGCGATATCGCGGCGCGCGAGCAACGGCGCGATAGCGCGTTGCAAAACGCGGACCGCTGCGTCGCGCAGCATGCCTGGGCCTGCGTGCAGCAACAGGCTTCGGAAGCGCTCGCGATCGATTCGAGCAGTCAGGCTGCGCAATCGTTGATGGAGCGCGCCATCGTATCGACGGCCTGGAAGCCGCTCAGTCCACCCAATGGCGCCCCGCAAACGAACGCGGCAGCGGTGTTGCCGCGCGGCGCGAACACCGTGCGGCTGCCGTCGTCGCAGGATTGGAACACGAGCGCCTCGCCGCCGCCACTGCCCGGCGCCCTGAACACTGCGAACGTGACGAACGCCACGCACGCGGCAAACGTCGCGACGGCCGCCAGTCCCGCCGGCGGCGACAACAGCGTCGACGCCCAGCAGCGCGCGATCGTGCAAAACGGCTGGAAGCACGCCGCGCCGCCCGGCGCCGCGCATTGAACAGGATTCCATAACATATCGAAGTCTGCCGTACATCGCAAACAAGGCGGGAGAGAGACCATGCTGAAAACGACTCTAGCGGGAGTGGCGGCGCTGATCGCCCTGCTTTTCCCGGTGCTCGCCGTCGCCGCCGAGGTCGACGCGCACTACCGCATCGTGACCGGCCCGGAGCGCGGCACCTACATTCAGATCGGCCAGGACCTCGCGAAATGGGTCGCGCAGCCGGCGGGTATCGACCTCGAAGTGATCCCATCGAAAGGGTCTGCGGAAAACGTGCAGCGCATGCGTTTCGAGCCCGGCGTGAAGCTCGCGCTCGTGCAGTCCGATGTCTACCAGGCCTACGTCGACATGGCCAATTCCGGCAACGAAGAGGCCGGCACGCTGATACGGCCGCTGCGGCTCATCATGCCGCTCTACGACGAAGAGATTTACTTCGTCGTGCGTAACGACTCGCCGATGAAGACGATCAACGAGATCAAGGACAAGGTGATCAGCGTCGGCCTGATCGGCAGCGGCACCGCGCAGTCGGCGACGACGCTGTACCGCCTCATGTTCGGCCAGCCGATTCCGGAGCAGAACGCGCAGCACCTGAGCAACGAAGACGCGCTGGCCGCGCTCATCGTCAAGAAGATCGATGTGGCCATCATCGTCGCCGGGCAGCCCGCCAAGCTCTTCACCGACATGAACCCCGAATTGCTGCAGCAGATCCGCTTCCTGCGCGTCGATGCGAACGCGCCGGAAACGGCGCGCGCAAAGCAGACCTACTATCCCGCGACGATTCACGTGTCGAGCTACCCGAACTGGCTCAAGGAAGACGTGCCGACGTGGACCGTCAAGGCCTTTCTCGTCACCTATGACTACAACCTGCGCGATACGGTCGGCAACCTGAAGCGTTTTGCCGATTCGCTCTGCGCGAACTTCGACAACCTGCAGGAGCACGGCCATCCGAAGTGGAAGCAGGTAAAGCTCGATCTACCGGGCCTCGGCAAAGGCTGGCAATACTATCCGCCCGTCGAGCGGCGCCTGAAGGCGTGTTTCGCGCATCGCGCCGCGGTGCAGGCCGCCACGGGGTCGACTGCGGCGCAAGGCGCTCCCGCCGCGCAAAAAGTCGATGGGCGGCCATGCTCGGATCAGGAGCGCCTGCTCCTGCTCTGCAAATAATCCCGCAGGGAATCCTCCGAGGGAACGCGGTTCCCATCGCGCGTGAACAGCCAGCAAGGGGACCCTTCCAACGCCAGCACGGCGTGGAAGGCGATCCCCTTGCGCCCGCATGCAATCTCTCCTGGTATCTGCTTTCAGGATGTCCTAATGTCCATGGGTGCCGTCATGCCGGCACGTCGAAACGGTCTTCCCGATGCAGTGCGTCCTAGCCTAACAACAAACAAGGAAACACCCATGAGAGATACCCCGTTCACAGTCCGGCGTATAGCGGCACGCCTGTGTGCCGCGATCGCCATTGCAGGCGCGGCGCTCGTGCCCGGCGCACACGCTGCCGGGAACAACGCCAGTCACCCGGCATTCAACCGACTGCCGTCGTTCGTGGTGGCGAGCAGTCTGCAAACCACCAGCTACGACGGCGTCAGCGACGATCTGTTGACCGCCGGGCTCGGCAAAACCGGGCTTGCCGGTGCGCAGCCGGCCATCGCCAACCCCGCGGCCCCGACGGCGGCGGAACTGCGCCGGCTCGCGATCTGGTCGAACTATCGCGCGCTCGTCGATATCAGCGCGAACGGCGGTTATGGCCGCTTTTGGGGGCCCAATGTCGATGTATACGGCAACGACACACTGGGTGAAGGCAAAATTGCCGGCACCGAATATCTCGCGTTCGCCGACGACGGCAGCGGCCGCCAGAACGTCAGCCTGCTCGTGCAGGTGCCGACCAGCTTCGATCCGGCGAGCCCGTGCATCGTGACCGCCACGTCATCGGGCTCGCGCGGCGTGTACGGCGCGATCTCGGCGGCCGGCGAGTGGGGACTCAAGCGCGGCTGCGCGGTCGCCTATACCGACAAGGGCTCGGGCAACGGCGCAGAAGAACTGATGAGCGGCCTCGTGACGTTGATCGATGGCGTCACGGCCAACGCCGCAACGGCTGGACGCACGAGCATTTTCACCGCGAACGTGCCGGCGGGCGCGCTCGCCGCCTACAACCAGAAGTTTCCGAACCGCTATGCGTTCAAGCACGCGCATTCGCAGTTGAACCCCGAAGCGGACTGGGGCCGCGACACGCTCGAAGCAGTCCAGTTCGCGTACTGGGTGCTCAACCAGCAGTTCGCGCCGCGCGTCGACGCATCGAATCGCGGCGTGCGCTACGCGCCCGGCGACATCACGACGATCGCGGCTTCCGTGAGCAACGGCGGCGGCGCGTCGCTCGCGGCTGCCGAAGAGGACGCGGGCAAGTGGATCACGGCGGTGGTGGTCGGCGAACCGCAGATCAACGTGCGCCTGCCCGGCGACGCGCAAATCAGGGAAGGCGGGCAGCGGATTGCCGCGGCCGGCAAACCGCTGGCCGACTACATGACGCTCGCGAACCTGCTGCAACCGTGCGCCGCGCTCGCGGACGCCGCCGCCGGCGCGCCCTACCTCACCGCGCTGCCCCTGGCGACCACGACCGCGATTCGCCAGGCGCGCTGCACCTCGCTCGCGGCGGCAGGCTACATCCACGGCGGCGACACGCAGGCGCAGGCGAACGACGCGCTCGCCCGCCTGCATGAGGCCGGCTATGAAACTGACTCCGATCTGCTGCAGGCGCCGATGTGGGATTCACAGGCCGTGCCGGCGGTTGCGGTGACCTACGCCGACGCCTACACGCGCTCGAGCGTGCTCGACAACCTGTGCGGATTCAGCTTCGGCACGACGAATGCTGCGACGGGTGCCGCGGGCGTTGCGCCCGCCGTCTCGCCGATGCTGACCATCTTTGGCGTGGGCAACGGCGTGCCGCCGACCAATGGCGTCAACCTCGTCTACGACGTCACGCCGCCTGGCGGCGCCGACCATCGGCTCGCCACGCCCGATGCCAGCTTCGCGGGCGCGGCATGTCTGCGCGCGTTGTGGACGAAGGGCGATCCGCGCATGCGCCAGAGCGTCCAGGCGATCAGCGTGAATGCGAACCTGCACGGCAAGCCCGCGATCATCGTGCAAGGCCGCAGCGACGCGCTCGTGCCGATCAATCATGCCTCGCGCGCGTATCTCGCGGCAAACAGCGAACGCGAAGGTTCGCGCAGCCACCTGTCGCTCTACGAGGTGTTGAACGGGCAGCACTTCGATGCGTTCCTCGCCGTGCCGGGCTTCGATACGCACTTCGTGCCGGTGCACTACTACAACATCGCGGCGCTCAATCTGATGTGGAGTCATCTGAAGAATGGCACGCCGCTGCCGCCTTCCCAGGTCATCCGCACGATCCCGCGCGGCGGCAGCCCGGGCGCCGCGCCGGCGCTGGGCCTCGCGAACCTGCCGGCCATCGTGGAGAATCCGGGCAGCAATGCAATCCGCGCGAACGACGGGGTCGTGAACGTGCCGCATTGACGCGCGAAGGACGCTGTCGCGGCGGTCGCCTCACACCAGCAGTTGCCGCGACAGCACTTCCCTCGCCTGTGTCACGGTGTCCCCTTCGCCGGGATGCGGCGGCAGGAGCGAGAACACGGCATCGGGCAACGGCGGCAGCCGGTGCTTCGGGCCGAGCCGCATGAGGCCCTCCCCGATTGCCGATGCGCACAGACAGCCCACGCCCAGGCCGGCTGCCAGCATGGACTGCAGCCCGGCCACGCCCGACGCGCTGTGAACGAGCACGTACGGGATGTCGTTTTCTTCGAGCGAGCGCACCGCGACCTGGTGCATCATGCAGTCGCCCGGCAGCAGCACGAGCGGCAACGCCTGCGGCAACTGCTCGGCGAGCGCCGGCGACGCGACCCAGTAGAGCGGCTCGCGCAGCAACTCCCAGCGCGCGTCCGCGTCGGTGGCGGCGGGACGGAACGGACCGCGCGACAGATGCATGACCACGCCGAGATCGATTTGCCGCTTCGCATAGGCGAGCTCGATATCGGCGCTCTTCATCGCGCTCACGTGCAAGCTCAGCTGCGGATAGCAGTCGCGCAGCCGCACGAGCAAACCGGCCACCTCGTTGGTGCGGAAGTACTCGGTGATCGCGACGCGCAGCTCGCCCTTGATGGCCTGGCCGCGCACGTCGTCGAAGGCGGCTTCGTTGAGCGCCACGAGACGCCGCGCATGGTCGAGCAGACGCGTGCCCGCGGGCGTGAGCTCCACCCCGCGCTTGCTGCGCACGAAAAGCGGCATGCCCGCGCGCACCTCGAGCTTGCGCACCTGCTCGCTGATCGTGGATTGCGAAAGATGCAGCAGCGGTACCGCCGCCGAAAGGCTGCCCACGTTCGCCACCGCCGCGAACGTCTTCAACTGGTCGAATTCGAAGCCACGCATGACATTCCACATCCATCGAATAACTCGATGGATACTACCACCAATTCCCGCTTTTCCGTCAGATCGAGATTGACCAGAATGTCGACTGGACGCTCACGCTGCGCGAGTGCTGGATAGCGCAGCCTGACGAAATCCGGCCCTTTATCGCTGAGCACACTCATGTCTGACAATACGTACGCCACCTGCGCCGTGGCGCCGCGCACCGCCGCCGATGCCAGCCACGGCCATCACGGCTGGGCGCTGGTCGTTTTGCTGGTGGGCGCGATTCTGCCGCCGCTCGACTACTTCATCGTGAACCTCGCGCTGCCCGCCATCCGCGACGGACTCGGCGCGAACGCGTCCGAACTCCAGCTGGTCGTCTCGGCCTACGCATGCGCGAATGCCGTCATGCTGATCACGGGCGGCCGCCTCGGCGACCTGTACGGCCGCAAGCGCATTTTCATGGTGGGCATGGCGGGCTTCGTCGTCGCCTCCACGTTCTGCGGCCTCGCCACCAGCGGCACGGCGCTCGTCGCCGGACGCATCCTGCAAGGCCTGTTCGCCGCGACCCTCGCGCCGCAGGTGCTCGCCACGATCCGCAGCGTATTCACGCCGCACGAGCAGGTGCGCGTGATGGGGCTCTACGCCTTCGTTTTCGGCGTTGCCGCGGTGATCGGCCAGCTCGGCGGCGGCGCGCTCACCAGCCTGCACCCGTTCGGCCTGGGCTGGCGCGCGATCTTTCTCGTCAACCTGCCCATCGGCGTGTTCGCGCTCATCGGCAGCTGGCGCTTCATCCCGGAAAGCCGGCCGCCGCGCGGCAAGCGCATCGACGTGCCTGGCACCCTGCTGCTGTCGCTGTTTCTGCTGATGTTCGTCTATCCGCTCACGCGCGGACGCGAGTCGGGCTGGCCGCTGTGGATGCTCGCCTGCCTGGCCGGCTCGCTGCCCATGCTCGGTCTGCTGCTGCGCGTGGAGTGGCGCAGCCTCGTCAACGGCAAGGATCCCCTGCTCGACGTGCGCCTCTTCCGCAATCCGGTCATCGCGCTCGGCCTCGTGCTGGCGTTCCTCTTCTATACGATGAGCGCGTTCTTCCTGACCTATGGCATTTATCTGCAAGGCGGCCTGCACTGGACGCCGCTCGCTTCGGGACTCGCAATCCTGCCGTTCGGCATCGGCTTTCTGTCCAGCCCGCTGCTGATGCCGCGACTCGTGCACCGGTTCGGCGGTTATCGCGTGCTGACGCTGGGCTTCGCGATGCTCGCGGGCGGACTCGCGATTGCGGCTGCGCTCGCGGGCGTGGCGCAGCCCGGCGCGGGGTTCTACCTCGGACTCGCGGCGATCGGCATCGGCCAGGGGCTCGTGTTGCCTTCCGTCGTGCGCATCGTGCTGGCCGAAGTGGAACCCGAGCGCGCGGGCATCGCCTCGGGCATGGTCACGGCGACGTTGCAGATCGGCGCCGCCGTCGGCGCGGCCACGCTGGGCGGCCTGTTCTTCTCGACGCTCGGCGCGGCGCCCGGCGTCATCGACTACGCCCATGCGTTCAGGACCACGATGTTCGCGCTCGTCGCGATCCTGCTGCCCTGCGCGCTGCTCTCCACCGCGCTGGGACCGCTGCATCGGCGCACGCATGCGAACGGTCCCGCTACGTAAACGAATACGCAGAGATTTGCTGCGGAATCCTCGCTATCAGAAGTCGATCTGCGCGGAGAGCAGCACGGTGCGCGGCGCTGAGGTCGTGAGGCAGGTGCCCTGCTGGATCCAGTAGCGGCTGCCGAACAGGTTCTCCACGTTCGCGCGGAACACCACGTCTTTCTGGACGATCCGCGTGCTGGGGGAAGTTGTGTGGACAACGGCGCGCCGACTCGCATGCCGCTTTCACGACCTGGACCACGAGACATCGAAGTATGGCGGCAAGGAAACGCCGGCGCGAGGCCGGCGATCCTTCAGCGCACCTGCGATTAAATTGGATGCCTAACGATATTTCCCGCCTCACTGGGCCTGGTCACCCACGGGAGGAAATACATTCCAGTAGCCGTCGTCGTGCTGAAAGAAGAACAGCGCGTGAAATCCCGTTGTCTGACGCGTCTCCACGCACACGTAGCGCGCCCTGCCCGAAGGGGTATGACCAAACGCGGTGACATGCACCGGCGAGGTCGGTGCGAGCCATTTTTCGACCTGGTAACGCAGTGACTGCGTCTTCGTGCGTCTCATCTGGTCCTCCCAGAGATCGGTTAGTTTTGCAGCCCTTTTCGCCGGCAACCGCGAAAACACCCTGCACAAACCGAACGTTCTTGATGCAAAGCGCAATTCTTACCGCGTTGCATCAAGTGTTTGAGAAAGCACTTTAACTATAGCCAGAAAAGCCCTTTGCAACATCGATTTCAGCAAGATAGCAACAAAACAACGGAAATCGGGAAACGTGCGGCCGGCCACATCGGGCGAGCCTGGCTGATGCGCCGCACCAGGCGGTGAAATGAATGGAAACGTATGCGATGTGTGAGGCACGCGGTCCCGGCGTATCCTGATTCGATGGCAGCGAGCCACCGGGATCTTTTCACTGGCGATCGAAATGATGAGACACGTGTACGTTGCGATTTACATCCTGTTGTTGATAGCCGTTATCGTCGGCGTGGATATTATTTTCCTCAAGAATCTTTTCTGGCTGCGGCTGGCCGTGAACATCGGCATCGTCGTGGTGTTCGCCGCCGTCTACTACGCACTATTAAAGAATCTGTAATCCAGCGATCGCGAGTGAAGGACGCAAACCCTGCAGTGCGCCCCACGCACCCGCGGCACACACGACCGCGCCCACGAAAACCACGAGCCACAAGTAAGACCCGCGCGGCCGATACCGTTGCGGGAGCGTGGTGACGCTAAGGGCGACGAGCAACCCCAACACGAGCGGCAGCATCAACGTGTTGACCACTTGCGCCGCAACGTTCAGGGAAACGAGGTCGGGCGCGAGCCAGACAGCCCAGGCACTGCCTGCAACGGCCAGCGCATACGCGCCGTAGAACCAGGGCGCGCGGTCGGGACGGACCTCGAGTGAGGCGCGGTAGCCGAACACATCGCCGAGCCCCCATGCCAACGCGAGAGAACTCACGATGGCGGCCACCAATGCCGCACCGAGCACGCCCGCGCCGAATAGCAGGCGCCCCGCAAACGGGCCCGTGACGGCAACGAGCGCATTGCTGATTTCGCCAATGCTGTCGAGGGGTCGCGGCTCGCCATGCGCCGACAGCGTTGCCGCCGCCGCGACGAGCACCGCTGCCGTCAGCAATTGCGTGAGGACGGCGCCGACCGCCGTCTCGACTCTGGCCGACGTGAAGTCTTTCGCCGTGAGGCTGTCCGCGACCGCCGCCTGCTGATAGAACACCATCCACGGATTGAACGTCGCGCCAATGAGCGCCGCCGCCAGATAGCCGGCCTCACGGCCGCCCGCTGCCAGGTGGGTCATCTGCGGGACCATGACCTGGAGTTCGTGGCGCGCGCTCCATGCGACGGCGAAGAACGTCAGGTCGAATGCACCGATGGCAATCGCGATCCGGTCGACGCGCTTGTGCGAGCCCGTGAGCACGATGCCGGTCAACAGCACGACGGCGAGCGGCAGCGTGACGGCACGCGATACGCCATACATTTCCCCCACGCCGGCAACGCCGGTGAACTCCGTCACGAGCGACCCGAGCACGGCCACGACCAGTCCCGCCGCGGCCAGCGCTGCCCAAACCGGTCCGAAGCGCGAGCGGATGAGTTCGCCATAACCGCGCCCGGTGAAGATGCCGAGGCGCACGGTCAGTTCCTGAACCATGTAGAGCAGCGGAACCAGCCCAAGCAGCACGGGCAGGAGACGCAGCCCCGTTTGCGCGCCGGCCTGCGCGGCCGTCACGACGTTGCCGGCGTCGCAGTCGGCCAGCATCACGAGCAGCCCCGGGCCCCACAGGGCGAGCCGGCGCAGTCCTCGCGAAACGGTTTGCTTGAGCGTCGGGAGAGGGGTCATGCGTTCTGAAAGATTGCGCCTGTAGTATCTGTCGCGCGATTGTAGCGTGCGGGTCCGGACCCGCCGCCGCCCCCCGGCACAGCCTGCCCGCGAACCGGGATGTCGAGATGGCTGGACAGATCAACCTCTGAGGCACAATCCGGCGATCACTGGAGAAAAACGACGCATGGCGAATGACGACCGCACCACGATAATTGCCAGACGAACGCCGGAATCCGCGGCCATGACAGCCAACCTCAAACGGGCGATGGCGATCACCGCCAGGATCAACCGCTTGACCTTCGACGATGCCGATGAAGTCCGGGCCTTGTTCAGCGAACTCATCGGCAAGCCGGTCGACGACAGCTTTCTGTTGATCCCGCCGTTCTACACGACGGGCGGGGTCGAGATCCGCGTGGGCCACAATGTCTTCGTCAACCAGAACTGCACGTTCTATGATCTGGGCGGCCTCGAGATCGCCGACGACGTGATGATCGGCCCGAACGTCAGCCTCATCACGTCCGGCCATCCCATCGAGCCTTCCCGGCGGCGCGACGGCGTCGTCGCAAAGCCCATCGCGATCGGAAGGAACGTCTGGATCGCCGCCGGCGCGACCATTATCGGCGGAGTAACCGTCGGCGAGAACTCGGTGGTGGCGGCGGGATCGGTGGTCACCAAAGACGTTCCGCCGAATACGCTCGTCGGTGGCAATCCGGCGCGCGTCATCCGTTCGATTGCGGAGTAAAGAACGGCCCCCGCGGATTGATATTCCGCCGTAGCAGCGGAATCGACGCGAACCCACTCGCGCTACTATCCATAGCTCAATTGCTTGTTTGTGGTGAGATAACCGATCGGCAAGAATGGCCCTGCCAAACTTTGGTCAGGACCACGATATGTCGAACGCGCCCAGCCTTCAACTCGATTCCGCCACGCTCGTCGAAGCATACGACCGGCTTGGCATTCGCCAGTTTCATCACGGTCTGCAACTGCTCGACGTGCTCGGCTTGCGCGAAGGCGAACGCGTGCTCGACGTGGGTTGCGGCACGGGCCGCCTCACCGAATCGGCGGCGCAGCGCGTAGGCCAACACGGTGAAGTGCTCGGGCTCGATCCGTTGCCGCTGCGCGTGCAGCGCGCGCTCGAACGCGCGCAGGGCCGCTTCGCCGTGCGCGTCGGCCGCGCCGAAGCGCTGGACACGGTGCCCGATGCGCACTACGACGTGGTGTATTTCAACAGCGTGATTCACTGGATCCCCGATCAGGCGCAGGCGCTGCGCGAAGCGTGGCGCGTGCTCAAGCCGGGTGGCCGGATCGGCTTCACGACCATGCCCGAAGAAGCGCCACACGACCTGCATGTCGTGCTGCGAGCGCTGTTTGCTGGCGAGCCCGAATGGCAGCGCGCTGGAATCGGTGCGCCGAACAAGCTCACGCGCGAGCGCTCGGCAGCCCTGCTCCAGGGCGCCGGCTTCGAGGTGACGCACAACGAGATTCGCGCCTTCGGCGACAGCTTCGACAACGTCGACGACGTGCTCGCCTTCAGCCGGTCGAGTTCGTTCGGCAATTTCCTCTCCTCGCTCACGCCCGGGGACGTTGCGCGCGTGCGCGCACGGCTCGCGAGCGCGCTCGAACCGCATCGCGGCGTTCGCGGCTATGCGCTCACGCGGCGCATGATCATCGCCACGGCGCACAAGCCGCTCGCACACTGAATCCCTGCCTTCCATTCCGCAGCGAACACCGACCGCAATCGAGGAGTACACATGAGCGCAGCACCGCGACGCCAGGGACAATTGAGCCTCGGCGCCTTCCTGATGGAGACGGGCCACCATATCGCCGCATGGCGCCACCCCGATGCGCACGCCGCGGGCGGCCTCGATTTCGCGCACTACGCGGAGCTCGCGCAAACGGCCGAGCGCGCCAAATTCGACGCCGTCTTTTTCGCCGACAGCGTGAGCGTGCGCGACACCCATGTGCCCTCGCTCTCGCGCACCGCGCGCGCCGATCATTTCGAGCCGATCACGCTGCTCTCCGCGCTATCGGTGGTCACGAAGCACATCGGGCTCATCGCCACCGTGTCGACGTCGTTCAACGAGCCCTATAACGTAGCCCGCAAATTTGCTTCGCTCGACTATCTGAGCGGCGGCCGTTCGGGCTGGAATCTCGTGACGTCGAGCACCGAAACCGAAGCGCACAACTTCAGCCTCGACAAGCATCTCGATCACGCCGTGCGTTACGAGCGCGCGAAAGAGTTCTACGACGTGGTATCCGGCCTTTGGGACAGCTGGGAAGACGACGCCTTCATTCGCGACAAGGCGAGCGGCATCTACTTCGACCCCGAGAAGCTGCACACGCTGGACTATCGCGGCAAGCACTTCAAGGTGCGCGGTCCGCTCAACGTCGCGCGTTCGCCGCAAGGCTGGCCCGTCGTGGTGCAGGCCGGCGCCTCGGAGGCCGGCAGGGAACTCGCGGCGCAAACGGCCGAAGTGATTTTCGTCGCGCATCAAACGCTCGATGAAGCGAAGCAGTTCTATCACGACGTGAAGGGGCGGCTCGCGCGTTACGGCCGCCGCCCCGAGCATCTCAAGATCATGCCGGGCATTTTCCCCGTGATCGGCCGCACGCAGGAAGAAGCGCAGGAGAAGTTCGACGCGTTGCAGGCGCTGATTCATCCGAGCGTGGGACTGCAGCTGCTCGCGAACATGTCGGGCGGCCTCGACCTCTCGCAGTATCCCGTGGATGGCCCCGTGCCCGATTTGCCGGAGACCAACGGCGGCAAGAGCCGGCAACGCCTGCTGCTCGATCTCGCGCGGCGCGACAACCTCACGATACGCGATCTTTATCTGCGCATTGCGGGAGCGCGCGGGCATCAACAGGTGATCGGCACGCCGCAGAGCATTGCCGACCAGCTACAGCAATGGTACGAGGAAGAAGGCGCCGACGGCTTCAATATCATGTCGCCGTGGCTGCCTGGCGGCCTCGACGAATTCGCGCAGCACGTCGTGCCCGAATTGCAGCGACGCGGACTCTTTCGCACGGAATATACGGGGCGCACGCTGCGCGAGCACCTTGGCTTGCCTCGTCCCGCGAACCGCTTCGCCACGCAGCGGGAAGACGCATTGCGCGTCGCTTCCTGATTCTCTCGATCGACCCATCCACATTTCATTCCAGGCCGAAATAATCGTCCCGAAGATGCCCGCATACTGTCGGTACGCGCTCTATCCCTGGCGCGTCCCGTCATCTCACTTCGTCTGCGTGAAATCGATCGCCCAGTATGCAAGCCACGACTGCGAGCAAGTCTACCGGACTCGATCTGCTCTTGCTCCTCGCACTTTCCACGCTTTGGGGCGCGTCCTATACGTTCATTCGAGTTGGCGTAACGACCATCCCGCCGCTTACGCTGATCGCCGCAAGAACGTCGATTGCCGGAACACTCCTTCTGCTCTGGATGCTCGCGCAGCGCATTCCCGTACCGCGTGACCCGGCCGTGTGGCGTCGCTTCGCCGTGCAGGCGCTGCTCAATAGCGTGATTCCCTTTACCCTGATCGCATGGGCCGAGCGCTCGGTGGAAGCCGGCCTGGCGACCATCCTCAATTCGACCTCACCCGTCATGGCGTTCCTCGGCACGTGGCTGATTACCCGCCACGAACAGGTCACCGCGCGCAAGCTGTTCGGCGTCGCCGCGGGCCTCGCCGGTATATGCCTCGTCGTCGGCGTGAGCGCATTCGAAGGGCTCGGCCAACAACTCATTGCGCAGTTGGCGATCGTCGCCGCGACGGTCTGCTACGCCGGCGCGGCGATCTACGGGCGATCGTTCAAGGGACTCTCGCCGGTCGCGCCCGCTGCGGGATCGCTCGTCGTGGGCGCGTTCCTGCTGGTCCCCGTGAGCCTGGCCGTCGACCGCCCGTGGACGCTTCATCCGTCACCGCAATCGATCACAGCGCTGATCGCGCTCGCCGCTTTTTCCACGGCGATCGCGTTCGTCATCTACTTCCGGCTCGTTCAGACGCTCGGTTCGGTTGGCACGACCGCGCAGGCCTATTTGCGCGTGCCGATCGGCGTGGCGATCGGCATGGCGTGGCTCGGTGAATCGCTCTCGACCTCGGCGTGGCTGGGACTCGGCTGCGTCGTTGCCGGCGTCGTCGCGATGACGCTGCCATCGGCCAGCCAACGCCGTGCGAGCGGCCACAGGCTGCGCTCGAACCGCGAGTGAAAATACGCGAAGTGCCCGATGCTGCGCTCGCCGATTGAGGCGGGCGCGATGCGTACATGTGTCGACTGGCTCTGGGTGAAATAACGCAGCGTGCGTTCGATCGCGCGGATCGTGCCGAACGGATCATCGGGGAAGCTGACGGCGAGGATCGGCGCACGCATGTTGCCAAAGCGAGCGACGATGTCCGCGCGCTGCTCGGGCGTGCGCGCCAGCGACCCTTTACTGAGCGTGTCTTCGAAGCGGGCGCGGCCCCGGCTCCAGATCTTCGCGACGCCGCGCGGCGTGTCCTCCATCCATCCGAACCACGATGCGGGGAAATAGCCCATCAGCCCCGTCAAAACCGGCATCACGACATGCCATTTCCAGAGCATGAGCGGCATGCTGCGCGGCGCGTAGTCTCGCCAGTACGCGTACTGCGTGCCGACGGTGAAGACGCGCCGAATCAGATGATTCGACGGCGCGAGCCCGATCAGGAAGCCGCCGATGCTATGCCCCACGACGTCGATCGGCTGCCCCGGGAACAGGCTTCGCGCGTAGTGCAGCACCGCTTCGAAATCGCGTTCGCCCCATTCCAGCCAGCTCGCGTCGAGCGTTGCGAGCGCGACGGGCTGCGAGCCGCCAATGCCACGGTAGTCGTAGACCAGCACATCGAAACCCTGCCGGTGCAGCCATGCGCCAAAGCGGAAATAGTAGTGGCAGCGCACCGACGTGGCCGAATTGACGATGACCAGCGGCCGCGAAGCGTCCGTGTTCAGCAGCGCGTGACGACGCCACACATAAGCGCGCAGCGCAAAACCATCGGCGGCGGTGATGGCGACGGCGAGAGGACGCGCCTCGCCCGGATCGGCTGAACGCATGAACGTGCTCCATGAAGAAACGGAGTATCGATTTCACTTGACCTCGCCCGCCGCTTCAATCAATCTTTGCGCAGCTTCCGCATGAGGAAAACGCATGTCAGCGCCGCTCGTGAAACTCCCTCCTCTCGACCTCATTCGCGGTTTCGTCGCGGTGGGCCGGCGCATGAGCATCACGCTCGCCGCCGACGACCTGTGCGTGACCCAGTCCGCCGTAAGCCGCCAGATCGCCGCGCTCGAAGAGGCGCTAGGCGTGCGCCTCTTCAACCGCGGCTATCGTTCGATCTCGCTCACGCCGGAGGGCGAGCGCCTGCTGCGCGTTGCGGACAGCGCCGTGCAGCAGATGCAGGAAATCGTCGGCGCGCTGGCCACGCGCAAGACGCGCCAGCCGGTGACGATCACCGCCAGCATCGGCATTGCCGGCCTGTGGCTGCTGCCGCGCATCGGCGAATTGCAGCGCCTGCTTCCCGATATCGATCTGCGCCTTGCAACCTCCGAGAAGGTGCTCGATCTGCGCGCCGAAGGCATCGATCTCGCCCTGCGCTACGCGCCGGCCCGCATCGCGCCGGAGTCAGCGAATCGCGCGGTGCATCTGTACGACGAATACGTATTGCCGGTCGCGCATCCTTCGTTGAACGTGAAAAAGCTCGACGCGGCCACGCTCGCGCGCCACGTGCTGCTCGAATTCGAAGGCGTGCGCCGCCCGATGCTGCGCTGGGCAGATCATCTGGACGCGCGCGGCCTCGACGGCGCACCGCTTCGCGGGGTGCTGCGTTTCAACCAGTACGACCAGGTCATTCAGGCCGCCACCGCCGGCCGCGGCATCGCGCTCGGGCGCCTCGCCCTCGTGCAGCCGCTGCTTGCCGACGGCAGGCTCGCCTCCGTCGGCAATGCGCGCGCGGCGGGCCCGACCGGCTACGCCTACTGGCTGCATCGGGCCGACGAAGCGCCGCGCGACGACGTGCGCGCCGTCATCGACTGGATCGTCGAGCAGGCTCGCCAAAGCCAGATCACATGATCAGCATGCATGCGAAGCGTGCCAAAAACTCGCTTGAGCCCACGCGCCTTCCCGCGCTCTACTAGGCGCAACGCGGCGCAACTGCGAAGCGCCCAGTGCGAGGAGGCGAACGATGACCGAAATGGACGAGGCATGCCGCCGCCGCTGGCTGCTCGTGATCGCGGGTGGCGTGGTGATGGGCGCGGCGCTCGGCGTGCGCAACGTGCAAGGGCTTTTTCTGTTGCCCGTCACGCTCGAGCGCGGCTGGTCGCGCGAGACGTTCGGCCTCGCCCTTGCGCTGCAAAACCTGCTGTGGGGCGTTGCACAGCCGCTCACGGGCATGATCTCCGACCGCTTCGGCTCCGCGCGCGTGATCTTCGCGGGCGCCCTGCTCTACGCGCTCGGACTCGCGATGATGGCGCTCAGCGCGACGCCTGGCATCTACACGTTGGGCGTGGGCGTGGTGCTCGGCGTGGCATTGTCCGGAACCGCCTTCGGCGCCGTCTATGGCGCGCTCTCGCGGCTTTTTGCAGCCGATCAACGCAGTTGGGCGCTGAGCGTGGCGGGCATGTTCGGCGGCCTGGGCCAGTTCTGCGTTGTGCCGCTCACGCAAGGGATGATCGGCAGATTCGGCTGGGTCACGGCCATTCTCGTGCTCGCCGCCATGATGCTCGCCAGTGCGCCGCTCGCGGCATGGCTGCGCGATCGTCCGCTACCGCGCAGCGGCGCGATCGATACGCACGACACCCTGCGCCGTGCGATCGGCAAGGCGTTCGCGCATCGCGGGTTCTGGCTGCTCAATCTGGGCTTTTTGTCGTGTGGCTTCCAGCTTGCGTTCATCGCCGCACACCTGCCGGCGTATCTGCTCGACAAGGGCATGAGCGCGCGCGAAGCGAGTCTGGCGCTCGCGCTGATCGCGCTGGCCAACACGGCAGGCACCTTTCTCTGCGGTTACGCTGGGGGATTTCTGCGGCGCAAGTATCTGCTGTCGGCGATCTACTTCGCTCGTGCGGGTGTGATGGCGCTGTTCCTCGCCTTGCCGCTCTCGCCTTTCACGCTTTATGTGTTCGCGTTCGCGATGGGATTCATGTGGCTCGGCACCGTGCCGCTGACGAGCGGGATTGTCTCGCAGATGTTCGGCGTGCGCTATATCTCGACGCTGTTCGGCTTCGTATTTCTCGGGCATCAGATCGGCAGTTTCTTCGGCGTCTGGCTGGGCGGCGTGGTGTTCGACGCGACGCATAGCTATGGGCTGCTCTGGCAAGGCTCGATCGCGCTCGGCATCGTCGCGGGATTGATGCACCTGCCGATCGACGACGAGCGGGTCGCGCAGCGCGCCATGATCGCGGGCCAGCCTTCATGAGCGAGGTGTTGGCCGTGCGCGTCAAGCAGGTCATGCTGGCCATTTCATTCGGAGCGCTTATTGTCTGGACGTTCGCGGAGTATCTCGCACCGTCGACAATGATTGCCTTGCTCTCTGGCGCCGCATTTTGCAAATGATCGTGCCGCTGCAGCCGGCTTACTTGATCAACTGCAGCATGTCGCGGAAGCGCGGATGCTGGCTCGAGCGCAGCCATTCGAACGCGACCATCTCGACCGTCGCCATTTCGGCGCCCGCTTTGTTCAACCGCGCAATGGCCGCCTCTTTGTCGACGGCTTTGCGCGAACCCATCGCATCGACAACGACAGTGACCGGCAGGCCGCGATGCAGCAAACCCATCGCCGTCTGCAATACGCAGACATGCGCCTCGCATCCCGCGACGATGACTCGGGTTCGCCCTTCAGGCAGCGCTTCCAACAGACCATCGGCGGTAGCGTCGAAATGGTGCTTTGCAACAGTCGTCGAGCACAAATCCTTTATTTCCTGTGTGTTTTCGCCGAGGGCGCCCGGATTCTGTTCTGTCCCGATGACCGGAACATCGAGACCCCGAGCCATCCGCCCGAGCCTGAGGGCTTGAGCGACAACGGATGCGCCGTCGTGAATCGCCGGCATCAGTCTCGTTTGCAAGTCGATCAGAACTACGATCGATTCGGAAAGGCTATGCAGCATCGCGAATCCTTTTCGCAGATTGCAGTGCGCAATAATGGCACCTGTCAGGGATATTACTAAGTATGCGACAAATGGTCGCCATGCGACTCTATCTCCCAATGCCATTCCCTATGGAGCCAGGCATGCAAGCAGAGACGCTAAAGAAAGCAAGAGCCGCCACCTTTCTCACCCGGTCGGCGCTGTGTCTGATGCTGTTGCCAGTTGCCTGTCTTGTCTGGGCACTCCAGGCGTATCCGCCACAGGAAGCAATCTGGGTTTGCTTCTCGCTGGCAATCTATATCTGGCCTTTCGCCGGAGTCCTGTTTGTGATTTCAGCGGGATTCCACGTCGGCAACCACGCTCGCCGACTCGAGAAGGACGCCGGATTCCGCGAGGCGCATGGGCACTAACTAGCCCGCGTGCCGTTCTGCCAAACGGTCTGCTGTCGTTGTTCGAATAGAAGCCTGCCGGCAACAGCAGGCTTCTGAGGCGCGGCTTGCCGTTTGTCAGGACTGCCGATATGACTGGTTAGCAAACCTTAGCGGCGCACTAGCCGCCGCCGGGGCTGCGCTGAGCGTGGGATTCGAGGCCGGCAAGCCGGTATCCGACCTGCAATTCGGTGATCAGGAACCTCGGACGCGCAGGATCCTCTTCGAGCTTCTGCCGGATGCCGGCCATATACACGCGCAGGTATTGCGGCCGATCGACATAGGTCGGCCCCCAGACATCGAGCAGCAACTGCCGATACGTCAGCACCTTGCCATAGCCGCGAATGAGCGCCGCGAGCAGGCGGAACTCGGTTGGCGTGAGGTGGACTGGTGCGCCGGCGCGGGTCACTTCGTACGTTGCCAGATTCACCCGGATTTCGCCGAACTGGACCGCCGCGTCGCCCGTGCCGGCGACGCTCACGAAACTCGCGCGCCGCAGCTGCGCCTTCACGCGGGCGATGAGCTCGGGCACGCCGAACGGCTTCGTCAGATAGTCGTCGGCGCCGAGATTGAGCGCCTCGACCTTCTCGCTCTCGCGATCGCGTGCCGAAAGCACCACCACCGGCGTGCGCGACCAGCCACGCAGGTCGCGGATCAGCGCCTTGCCGTCTTCGTCGGGCAGCCCGAGGTCCACGATCACGAGATCGGGCTGCCGCGTGCTGCACTCCACACGGCCCTGGGCTGCGTCCGCCGCCTCGAACACGCTCATTCCCTCGCGCTCGAGCGACATGCGCACGAAACGGCGGATATCGGCCTCGTCTTCGACGATCAGCACACGGGGCTTGCTCATGCAGTGGGTTCCTCCAGAAAATCGGGCGGTGTGCGCATAGGCAGGCTGACGGTGAAGCGCGCGCCGCGCGGCTCGCGATTTTCGCCTTCGATCGCACCGCCGTGCGCCTCGACGATCGTGCGGCACAGCGCGAGGCCGAGCCCCACGCCCGTGATCGACGACTCCTTCACGCCGCGCGCGAACGCCTCGAACAGGCGCTCGCTTTCGATGCGCGGCAGGCCCGGCCCGTCGTCCTCCACCACAACGTGCACACAGTCGCCCACAGCGTGCGCGCGGACGGTGACGGTGGAGCCGGGCGGTGTGTATTTCACGGCGTTGTCGATCAGGTTCACGAGCACGCGCTCGAACGCAATGGCGTCGAGTTCGATGAGCGGCAGGCCAGCGGCGAGATCGGTACGGGTGAGGTGCGCGTCGAGCGACGTGCCGAGCCGCGCGAACGCACTGCCGACGATTTCGTCGAGCGCGTGCCACTCCTTGTTCAGGCGCACGCCCTCGCCCTGCATGCGCGCAAGATCGAGCAGATTCGTCACCAGCCGATGCAATCCTTCGGTCTGCAAACGAATGGCGCGAGACACCACACGGCGTTCATCGTCGGGCAGTGCATCTGCGCGTTCGAGCGTCTCGGCGAGGCCGCCGATGGCGGTCAGCGGCGTCTTCAAATCGTGCGAGACTGCCGCGAGCAAGGCGTTGCGCAAGCGCTCACCCTCTACGCGCAGTTGTGCCGACTGTGCGATTTCGATGAAGTGGCAGCGCTCCAGCGCCAGCGCGATTAGCGAGCAGCATGCTTCGAGCAGTCCGCGCGCACTGGCGTCCGCGAGCGGCGCGCCGTCGGAGCCGACCACAGCGATCACGCCGCGTGTAGCAATCGGCCCGCGCAGCGGCAGATAGAGCGCCCGCGCGCCTGGCAACGCCGTCGTGCCCGCGCCTGCGGGATGCAGATGCGCGAACGTCCAGTGTGCAATCGAGTCGTCGACGAAATCGGCCTCGCCGATCGTGCGCAGTGTGCCGCGCTCGCTCGCCACGACGAGCGCCACGCGCACCTGTACGAGCAGTGCGAGCGTTTGCGCGCACACATGCGCGACCTCTTGCGCCGAGATCGCACCCGAAAGCTCGCGCGCCACCCGCGCCAGCGCCGTGGCGCGGCGCTCGCCGGCCGTCGCCACCTGGGCCTTCTCGCGCAGTCCGGCGCCAAGCTGGCCCGTGACGAGCGCGACCACGAGGATCAGCGTGAACGTGAACAGATATTGCGTGTCGGAGACTGCGAAAGAAAAGCGCGGATCGACAAAGAAGAAGTCGAAGCTCCCCACGCTGAGCAGCGCCGACCACGCGCCAACGAGCCGCCCATAGCGCAACGACAGCAGCACGACCACGAACAGGAACAACATCACGACGTTCGAGGCCGCAAACACACGCAGCAGCTCGTTGGCCGCCAGCGTGGTCGCGCCGCAGGCGAGCAGCGCCGCGCCAAACCCGCCAGCCGGCGACGGGCGCTCCCGCGCATCGGCAAGCGCCCGTTCCCGCGCCTGCTTGCGCCGCCGCGAGCGCTTCGCGCTCACGCAGGCCATCAGTCTTTCGATTGGCGCGCGGTGTGGGCGCGCTTCGTCGTGCATGTCCATAAAATGAAAACCGGGGGCGATGCCCCCGTGTGTGGTTAATCCCGCAACGCGCGCCTCAGAGGAAAGGCGATACCAGCAGGTCGATGAGCTTGATCCCGATGAACGGTGCGATGACCCCGCCCACGCCGTAAATCAGCAGGTTTCGCGTGAGCAGCGCCTGCGCCGGTTCGGCGCGATAGCGCACGCCCTTCAACGCCAGCGGAATCAGCGCGACGATGATCAGCGCATTGAAGATGACCGCCGACATGATCGCCGATTCCGGGCTGTGCAGGCGCATCACGTTGAGCGCCGAAAGCGCCGGATACGTCGCGACGAATGCCGCCGGGATGATCGCAAAGTATTTTGCCAGATCATTCGCCACGCTGAAGGTGGTGAGCGCACCGCGCGTCATGATCATCTGCTTGCCGACCTCCACCACGCGCAGGAGCTTCGTGGGATTGCTGTCGAGGTCCACCATGTTGCCCGCTTCCTTGGCCGCCTGCGTACCGCTGTTCATGGCTACGGCCACATCCGCCTGCGCGAGCGCGGGCGCGTCGTTGGTGCCGTCGCCGGTCATGGCCACGAGGCGCCCTTCGCCCTGCAGCTTGCGGATGAGTGCGAGCTTGTCCTCTGGCGTCGCCTCGGCCAGGTAGTCGTCCACGCCCGCCTCCGCCGCGATCGCGGCGGCGGTGAGACGGTTGTCGCCCGTGATCATGACGGTCTGAATGCCCATGCCGCGCAGTTCGCTGAAGCGTTCCTTGATGCCGCCCTTCACGATGTCCTTGAGCTCGACCACGCCCATCACGCGCTCGCCGTCGGCCACCACGAGCGGCGTGCTGCCGCGCCGCGCCACCTGTTCCACCGTCTGGCGGATTTCCGCGGGAAACGCGGCGCCCAGGCTCACGACGTGCTTTTCGACGGCGGAGGCCGCGCCCTTGCGAATCTGCCGCTCGCCGATATCGACGCCGCTCATGCGCGACTGGGCACTGAACGGCACCGGCACGCTGCCGTGCAGCTCGCGCCCGCGCAAGCCAAAGCGCTGCTTGGCGAGCACGACGATCGAGCGGCCTTCGGGCGTCTCGTCGGCGAGCGAGGCAAGCTGCGCCACATCTGCCAGCTCGTGTTCCTCGATGCCCGCAGCAGGCAGGAAGGTCGATGCCTGGCGGTTGCCGAGCGTGATCGTGCCGGTCTTGTCGAGCAACAGCACGTCGACGTCACCCGCGGCCTCGATTGCGCGGCCCGAGGTGGCGATCACGTTCGCGCGCATCATGCGGCTCATGCCGGCCACCCCGATCGCCGAGAGCAGCGCGCCGATGGTCGTCGGAATCAGGCAGACGAGCAACGCGATCAGTGCAGTGAGGCCGACGCGCGCGCCGTGCCCGCTCAACGTGACGCTGAGCGACGAGAACGGCATCAAGGTCGCGCACACGAGCAGAAAAATCAGTGTGAGCGCAACGAGCAGGATGGTCAGCGCGATTTCATTGGGTGTCTTCGCGCGCTTCGCGCCTTCGATCATCGCGATCATGCGATCGAGGAACGCCTCGCCCGGATTGGCCGTGGTGCGGATGATGAGCCAGTCGGACAGCACGCGCGTGCCGCCCGTCACCGACGAAAAATCGCCGCCCGACTCGCGAATGACCGGCGCCGATTCGCCGGTGATGGGCGATTCGTCCACCGACGCCACGCCGTCGATCACCGTGCCGTCCGCGGGAATCATCTCGCCCGCTTCCACGAGCACGATCTTGCCCGCCACGAGCTCGTCGCTCGGCACGAGATAAAAGGCGCTGGCGAATTCGGGTTTTTCGAGCACCCTCGCCATGACGCGCTTGCGCGCCGAACGCAACGCTGCCGCCTGCGCCTTTCCGCGTCCTTCCGCCAGCGCCTCCGCGCCGTTGGCGAACAGCACCGTGAACCAGAGCCAGACGGCCACGGCGAGAATGAAGCCTGGATGCGCGTCGCCTCGCGCCGGGCCTTCGAACAGCGCCTGCACCCAGAGCAGCGTGGTCACGATGCTGCCGACATAGACCACGAACATCACGGGGTTGCGCAACTGTGCGCGCGGCGAAAGTTTCGCAAACGCCTCGCCAATCACACTGCCCCAGCGCGGGCGCTGCGCCGCAGGTGGCGCGGCCTCCTGTGCGGGAAGGCTGAATTCGTTCTGTACATTCATCGGGATACTCCGGTTACTGGGTCGCTTGCGCCGCCGAAGACGACAGCGCGTCGAGCGCCAGATTGAGTTCGAGCACGTTCACACGCGGGTCGCCGAGCACGCCGAGTTGTGGCGCCCTGGTGTGCTGCACGACGAGCGCGCGCATCGGCTCCTCGGCGAGTCCGCGCGCACGCGCGACACGCTGCGCCTGGAGAAGCGCATTCGCCACCGAAATGTCGGGGTCGAGGCCGGAGGCGGAGGCCGTCACCGCGTCGACGGGGACCGGCGTCGTGCTTGCGAGACCGTTTTCGCGCCGGTAGGCCGCGGCTCTCGACGCAACCTGATCGATCAACGCCTTGCTGGTCGGCGCGAGATTGCTGGCGCCGCTCGACTCCGCGTTGTACGGCTGCGCGACCGTCTGCGCGGGATTTTTGGGGTCCGCGCCGAGCGTGGCGCTCGGCCGCGGATGGAAATAGCGCGCCTGCGTAAAGTCCTGGCCGATCTGCGCCGCCCCGACCACGCCGTGCTGCTTTTCGATCAGACTGCCGTTGGCCCGCGATGGCATCAGCACCTGCGCGATGCCCGTCGTCAGCAATGGGTAGGCCAGCCCCGTCAACAGCATGAAAAACACCGCCGACACCAGCGCCGGGCGCATCAACGCCCGCAGTGAAGGCGCGGGTGACGCGGCGCCTTGCGCGGGCTCAGTTGCCGCGCGCGCACTCTGCATATTCGAATTCATTCGACATCCTTAAAACAAGTGTCCATTGGTCAGCATCAGATGCTCGACCACCGGGCCGAGCGCGAGCGCCGGGAAGAAGGTCAGACCGCCCACGAGCACCACCACGAACACGAGGAGTGCCGTGAATAGCGGCGTCGCGGTCGGCAGCGTGCCAGGCCCTTCCGGCACGGTCTTTTTCATCGCGAGCGAGCCCGCCACCGCGAGCATGGGCAGCAGCGTGAAATAGCGGCCGAACAGCATGGCGAAGGCAATCGTCGTATTGAAGAACGGCGTGTTCGAATTCAGGCCCGCGAACGCGGAACCGTTGTTCGCCGTCCCCGAGGTGAACGCGTAGAGAATTTCGCTGAAGCCGTGCGGGCCGGCATTGTTCAGGCTCGCCTGCGTATCCGGCCAGATCGCCGCCAGCGCGGTCAGCACCAATATCGACGCCGGGTGCGCCAGCACCGCGATCATCACGAGCTTCATCTCGCGCGCTTCGATCTTCTTGCCGAGAAATTCAGGCGTGCGCCCGATCATCATGCCCACCAGAAACACAGTGAGAATCGCGAACGTGATCAGATTGATGAAGCCGACGCCGTCGCCCCCGAACACATTGTTGAGCATCATCTCGACGATCGGGATCATGCCGCCGATGGGCATGAGCGAATCGTGCATGGCATCGACGGAGCCCGTCGTCGCGGCCGTCGTCACGCCGACGAACATGCTCGTCTGGGCGATACCAAAGCGCAACTCCTTGCCCTCCATGTTGCCGCCGGCCTGCAGTTGACTCGCCTGCTGGTCTACGCCCAACGGTGCGAAGTTCGGGTTGCCGCCATGCTCCGCTCCGTAGATCAGCGCCACGCAAACCACGAACATCGCGCTGAATGCGGCAAAGAACGCCCAACCCTGGCGGCGGCGCAGCAGCATGCTGCCGAACGTGTAGGTCAGCGCGGAGGGAATCAGCAGCATGCAGAGCATGTGCAGCGTGTTGGTGAGCGGCGTCGGGTTTTCGAAGGGGTGCGCCGCGTTCATGCCGAAGAAGCCGCCGCCATTGGTGCCGAGATGCTTGATCGACTCGAGGCTGGCGACCGGCCCCAGCACGATGTGCTGCTGCGCGCCTTCGAGCGTCTTCGCGACCGTTTCGCTCGTGAGCGTCTGCGGCATGCCCTGCCAGACATAGACCAGCGCCATGAGCAGGGAAAGCGGCAACAGGACGCGATAAAGCACGCGGGTGAAGTCGACCCAGTAGTTGCCGATATCCGCGGCGCTGCGGCGGCCAAGGCCGCGTATGAAACCCGCGGCGGCGGCCACACCGGTTGCCGCGCTGACCATCATCAGAAACGTGATGACGGCCATCTGCGAAAAGTTCGAGAGACTGCTTTCGCCCGAATACGACTGCCAGTTCGTGTTGGTGATAAATGACGCCGCCGTATTGAAGGCAAGATCGGGCGTCTGCGCCGCGCGTTGCAGCGAATCGAACGGCAGCAGCGCCTGCACGCGCAGCAGCAGGTAGCCGAGCAGCATCATGGCGGCGTTGCTGACGAGCAGCGCCAGGCCGTAGTGCTTCCAGGACATCCTGGCGTTGGCGTCTACACCGAGCAGGGCGTAGGTCCAGCGTTCCGGCGCAGCGTGACCTTCATGCGTGAACACGCGAGTGAGCCATTTGCCCATGACGATGGCGAGCGCCGTCATGAAGGCGAACAGCAGGATGAACTGCACAAGATCATGAAGCATTGGCGATCCCTCTCAGATCCGGTCCAGACCGATGGTGAAGCCCGCGGTCAGTGCGAAGAAGCCTGAAAACACAAGCAGGTAGATAAGGTCGTTCATGGCGTGAAATGGTGATTGACGACAGATGGGTCGTGCCGGCGCGTGCGACGGTCAGAACCTCTCCGGTTTGACGAGTGCGTAGATCAGATAGACGAACAGGCCCGCGGCAAGCAGACCGGCGAGAGCGGTCATGAGCGATACCCTCCCGCAGGCAGGAAAGCAGGACGGCGAGGCGTGGATCGGGGCTGGAATGGCATAGGTCAGGCTCACGTTGGAATCGTGGCCTGCACTCTATGCAAAATGATCTAAAGACGGCGCTGAGTTTTGACGGCCGATGTTAAGACCACGTTAAGAGGTCGACGTCGGCCGCGCGCCCTGGCGACGTCAGGCGCGCAATGTGCGCCGACCTATTGCGCCTGGTGAAAGGCGGGTTGATCGCCCTTTCGCCAATGGTGTTGTTTGCACTGCACCCAGGCCGAAATCACAAGGAGAAGAACGATGACCCTGCTCATCTATCTGATCGGATGGATCATTTTCATTGGCGGCGTGGCGTGGGCATTGATGGCGCTGCATGTTGCGCTGCACATCATCGAGATCGTGGTGGTGATACTGCTCGGCATCGCGGTGATCACGGGCGCCACGCGTGCGCGCAATCGCGACCGGTCGATGTAGCCATAGCAGGACGAGTCACGCATGTTGCAGACCGACTGCGCCTCACACGGCCATACCAAGATCGGCAAAACTCGTGACTTTTGCCTCACAAGCCTGCGCAAGCCGCAAATCGTGACTCGAAAAGAAGACCGCACTGTCTTTAGCCAGATTCCTGAACAGATCGATGAGAACTGCGCGCGCGGCGGCGTCGAGCCCGTTGCCCGGCTCGTCCGCGATGACGACGGCGGGCTCGCCCAGCATCGTCGCCGTCAGGAATAGCTTCTTGCGGGTGCCGAGCGACATCTGCTCGAAGCGCTTATCGAGGTGCGGTGCGAGGCCGAAGCGATCCGCGAGATCGAGCGTGCGGGCGTCGACGGTGGTCTTCTTCGTCGACGCCACGAGTTCGAGAAACGCCCGACCGGGCTGGAACGGATACGCCATGCAGTCGTCAGGCACGTAGGCCAGCGCAGATTTCGCCTTGAGCGGATCGGCACGCAGCGAATGACCGTCGAGCCAGACCTCCCCTTCGTCGGCCTCGATCGCGCCGGCAAGGATGCCGAGCAACGTGGATTTGCCACTGCCGTTTTCATCGCAGAGTGCCACGCATCCGGCGCCGCTGGCGTAATGCAATCCGTGGAAGATGACGCGCTCGCCAAAGCGTTTGCCGAGGTTTTCGAATCGAAGCATGGTGGAATCTATCAAGTGAACAATGGCCAGACGGCAGCGACCCAGATCGCGGCCGACATCGTGCCGAGCAGGACGGATTGCCGGGGCGCGTAACGCTGCGGGAGATACAGCAAGGCAACGAGCGGCGCGCCCGAGCACAGGAGCGCCGCTGCCGACCACCACGGCAAAACGCCATGTGCGACCAGCAGCAGCGGCGCAACGCAGGCGAACGGCAGCGCCAGCGCGGCGACCGTCAGCATATCGGCACGCGGTTGCACCGCCGCTGCAATCGGCAGCGATCGCGTGAACTGCCCCGCGCGAAGGTGCGCCGCGCGCAAATCGCGATAGGTCGTCGCGGCGACCAGCGCAGTCACGGCCTGCGATATCAACGTCAGGGGCACGGCGCGGGCGTCGAAGTTCCAGAGGCCAAGCAGCAAGCAGGTGGAGGCCGAGACGGAGCCCATCACCAGGTAGCGTGCGAAGACGCCTGCGGCGCGATTCCACACGATGCCGATCTGCAGCCTCGTCACAGGCGAAAGGCCCTGCCCAACGTTAGCGCGCACGCAGCCCATGAGGCGGCGCGCGAGCGCGCCAAGCGGTCCAGGCCGTGAAGTCGAAGCAGCCGGTGTATGGGCGATCGCAAACGCCGCGAGCAGCAGGGGGATGAGCAGCAGCGCCGGCCTGATCGAGTCGCCCGTCTGCAGCGCGCCGACGAGGATGAGATTGGCGGCAACCAACGGAACCGCGTTGCGCGCGCTGCGCGACAACGCAGTCAATTGCCATCCAAGCGTAATCAGCAGCAGATCGAGAACGAACAGATAGTTGCCTGCCTTCTGCGGCAGAAAGGCCAGCGCGACCGCGGCGGCGAGCACGGGCAGAAACAGCGGCGTACTCGCGACGAGCACGACAGCAATATCGACGGCGCGGCGGCGGCCATGGGAAGTGGGCAACGAATCGAGGAAGGCGGCAAACGCGCCGCCGGTGATAGCGCTACGTTGCGCGAGCACCCACAGCATGCCGACGGCTTCGAGCAGGTGCACCCACACGAACCGCCATTGCATGCCGTGCGCAGGCGCGAGCGCGGCGAGGACCGGCGCACCGAGAATCCGCGTCTGGGCGAACACAGGCATCGCCGGCAGCAACAGCAGGATTGAAAGCGTCAGCGCCTGCCAATGTCTGCGCAACAGGCGAGACGTCGCGAGGGCGTACCAGCGCAGTCGGCAGGACAACATCATGTTTTCAGTTTCCCTTAACGCAGTCGCGAAATCGTGCACGAGGCGGACCCGATATCGTGCCACGCCGGCTGCGGTGCAACAACCGCACCCACCTTTCGTGGGCACTCCGCCTCTATTATTTAAAATAACCGACAAATAACTTTCATATTTATTTCTGTATCGACTTTCGATTTTTATCCAGTCAACTCTGGCGGAATTGAAATGCAATGTTATATCATTGCATTTCAATTCCGCGACGAGCCGAGGCTTTGCGAGGTGCGCGCGGAAAACAATAACGCTTCCAGACCGCATCATGATCCACCGCACACTCATCGCCCGCGCGGCGCTAGTCTCGTTCGCCATGATCGCGGCCAGTCAGGCGCAGGCCGCAGACGCCGGCACCACACTCAACGGCACAGTGAAGGACACGACCGGCAAGCCGGTGGATCATGCCGCCATCGTGCTCGAGGACGCGAGCGGCGCGCAGGCGGGACAAACCACGACCGATGCGACTGGACACTTCGAACTCCTTCACATTGCCACGGGCACCTACGCGGTGACCGTCACGGCGCCCGGTTTCGCCGCAGCCTCGCAGCTCGCGACCACGGCGCCTGCGAGTCCGGCCAGCGTGGCCGTGGTTCTGACCAGGGGCGGCACGCTCGACGTGCAGGTCAACGCGAAGCGGCTCAACGAGGCGCGCAATGGCCTGCTGCCGGAGACGGGCAGCAGCATCTACCGGATCACCCAGGCCGACATCCAGGCCATGCCGCAAGGCCAAAACACGCCGCTGAACCAGGTGTTGCTGCAGGCCCCCGGCGTCGCGGACGACTCATACGGCCAGGTGCATGTGCGGGGCGACCACGCCGACCTGCAATACCGGATCAACGGCATTCTGATTCCCGAGCCGATCAGCGGTTTCGGGCAATCGCTCGATACGCGCATCATCGACCAGCTCAATCTCCTGACCGGCGCGCTGCCGGCCGAATACGGCTACCGCACGGCCGGCATCGTGGATATCCGCACCAAATCGGGCGATCTCGGCAACGGCGGCTCGATCGATGTCTATGGCGGCAGTCACCAGACCATCCAGACGAGCGCCGATGTCTACGGCAGCAAGGGCGATTTCAGCTATTACTTCAGCGGTTCGCTGGGCGAGAACAATCTGGGCATCGAGGCGCCCACCGCGTCGCCGAGTCCGATCCACGATCACACGCGCCAGGGCAATGCCTTCGGGTATATGTCGTACATCATCAACCCGCTCACGCGCGTGAGCGTGATGTTCGGCACGACGAGCAACCAGTTCGAGATCCCGAATACGCCCGGCCTCACGCCGAACTTCATGCTCGCCGGCGTGCCGACGTTCGACTCCGCCAACCTGAACGAAACCCAGTCGGAGCTGAACAACTTCGCGGTCGTCGCGCTGCAGGGGACCAACGGCGGGGCGCTCGACTATCAGGTTGCGTTTTTCACGCGCTATACGCGCACCCAGTTCAACCCGGACCCGGTCGGCGACCTGATCTTCAACGGAGTTGCCTCGCAGGACTTCCACAGCGATACCGCCAACGGCCTGCAGGCCGATACCACGTACCGTCTGAACGACCACCACACGCTGCGCGCCGGCGTGCTCTTTCAGCAGGAGCATGCGAACTTCTGGGACAACGTGTCGGTTTTCCCCGCGGACGCCAACGGCAATCAGACCTCGGATGTGCCCTTCACGCTCTCCGATTCGAGCAGCAAGACGGGTTACCTGTACAGCGCGTATATCCAGGACGAGTGGAAGATCAACGACAGGCTCACCCTGAATTACGGTCTGCGCTATGACGGCATGGACGAATACGTGCAGGCGAACCAGTTGAGTCCGCGCATTGGCGCGGTGGTCAAGCTGACGCCCACGACGACGTTTCATGCCGGCTACGCCCGCTACTTCACGCCGCCTTCGTTCGAGCTGGTTTCCAGTTCCACCATCAGCCGCTTCAATGGCACGACCAATCAGAGCGAGGTCACGCAGAACGATCCGGTGCAGCCCGAGCGCGCCGATTACTTCGATCTTGGCGTGACCCAGCAAGTCGGCGCGGATCTCACGCTGGGGCTGGACGCGTACTACAAGAAGGCGCACAACCTGCTCGACCTCGGCCAGTTTGGCGCGGCGCTCATCTATACGCCGTTCAACTACCAGTACGGGCGTGTCTATGGCGTCGAATTCACGGCCAATTACAAGCATGAAAACGTGTCGGCGTATCTGAACCTCGCCTACAGCCGCGCAATGGGCAAGAACGTCACTTCCGCCCAGTTCAATTTCGGCGCGGACGAACTGGCCTATATCAGCAACAACTGGGTATTCCTCGATCACGACCAGCGGGTGACGGCGTCCTTCGGCGGCGCCTACAACTGGCATCGCACTACCTTCACGATGGACGGCACGGCAGGCAGCGGCCTGCGCAACGGCTTTGCCAACACCGGCAAGATGCCCTTCTATGCGCAGATCAATCTGGCCGTCATCGAGCATTTCAACCTGCCCGTGGTCGGCAAGATGGATGGGCGTGTCGT
This sequence comes from Paraburkholderia sp. EG286A, assembly GCF_040965375.1. Lineage (NCBI taxonomy): Bacteria > Pseudomonadati > Pseudomonadota > Betaproteobacteria > Burkholderiales > Burkholderiaceae > Paraburkholderia > Paraburkholderia sp. EG286A. Next base: position 649,651 of record NZ_JBFRCB010000004.1, on the reverse strand, counting down.
GGTGGTCAATGCGTTCGGCAGAACCTATGCGTTGCGCGATGGTTCCGGCATCGGCGTGTTCGCGCCTCAATACGGTCCCTATCGTGCGTTCTATGCAGGACTCACCAAATATTTTTGACGGAACCAGATAACCGGGTGCTTTCATGCAAGACTGGACAGGAATCGTGCAGGCCGCGCGGATTGGCGGATGGGTCGTTTATCCGCTCACGCTGCTCGCCATCATTGCGCTCGTCATCACGCTCGATCGCGCGTGGGTGTTCTGGCGCTTCGCGGTCATTCCCGCCGCCCCGCAGGCGCAAGCCCATGCGGCGGACGAGCCCGATCGCACCGCTGCGCTATTGCGACTACCGCCGCAGCACGCATTGCGCAGGCTGCTCGAACCGTTGATCGGTCACGCGGCGAAGCCCGCATGGTGGATCGAGGCCAGGGCCGGCGCGCTCGCACTCGACGTGCAGCGCGACATGTCGAGAGGCCTGTGGGTGCTCGAAACGATCGTGACAGCCGCACCGCTGCTCGGTCTGCTGGGGACGATCGTCGGCATGATGCATGCGTTCCGGTTGCTCGGAAATAACGGCCTCGTCAATCCCGGCGGGGTAACCGGCGGCGTGGCGCAGGCGCTGGTGGCGACCGCCATCGGCCTCGTGATCGCACTGGTCTCGCTGTTCGCCTTCAACTATTTTTCGAGGCGCATCGACAGGCTCATGGACGAGCTCGAAGCGATCGCGAGCACGTGGCTCAGCAACGTGAGACTCGCGCAGGAACACGAGGCGCAAACGTCATGAAGCTGCGCCGTTCCCGGGCATCGAAGCGCGGTCGAATCGAGATCATTCCGATGATCGATGTGATGTTCTTCCTGCTCGCCACCTTCATGCTCGCGTCGCTCACGATGCAGCGGCTCGACGCGGTCAAACTCGATCTGCCGCGCGGCGCGGCGCAACCGCTTGCCGCGCAGCAGCCCCTCACGCTCAGCGTAAGCCGCGGCGGACAGATCGCGGTGAACCGCCAGGACGTGCCGCTCGATGAAGTGGCGGGAACAGTAAAGCGGCAGCTCGCTGCCGATGGAAACGTGGTGGTGGCCGCGGACGCCGGCGCTCCGAACGGGCTGGTCGTTCAGGCCATGCTTCAAGCCCGTTTGGGCGGAGCCGGCCATTTCCTCATTGCGGTCCACCGTGACCAGCCGTAGCACCGCGCGCTTCGTCAGGCTGCTTGACGCGCGCGGTCCGAGAGCCGTGGCCGGATGCGTCGTGGCGCTCGCGGTGTGGGCCGCATTCGTCAATATGTTCGTGGCCGGTCTTGCGGAAAATTCGCAACCCGCCCGTTCGTTGACGCTCGATGCGCGCGTGGTAGAAATCACAACGCCAGCGCCGCCCCAACCGCAGGCCGCAGCCGCACGCCCTGCGCCGAGCAGCGCAGCGCCATCCCGCCCTGTGCGCGTGGTTCGGCCGATGAATCGGCCTGCGGCGCCGGCTCCCACGCGCTTGACTGCGCATACCGAATCCCCGTTGCCGGCGCCCGTGCCCGCGCCGCCGGCCGCCACGACAGCCCGTGCCAACGCCGAAACCGCATCGGCTACCTCCGCTCCGTCTGGCACCGCTTCCGCAGCGTCCGGCGATACCACCGCGCATCCGCTCATCCAGCCGTTGCCCGTGCTTCCCGATGATCTGCGCGAGTCTGCATATCGGGCCATCGCGCTAGCTCGCTTCACGATCCATCCCGATGGTTCGGTCGACGTCGCGCTCGTCAAGCCCACCCAGAACCCGCGCCTGAACCAGTTGCTGCTGGAGACGCTTCGAAACTGGCATTTTTTCCCCGCAATGAAGCAAGGGCATCCGGTCGAAAGCGAACAGGACATCCGCGTCCATTTCAATATCGAGTAAGGCCGGCAGCGCGGCTGCTGACATATACTCGTCGTGCCGCGCCGGAAAAAGCCTCGAGTGCCTCGACGCTCGCGTCTGGTGCGGCCCCTTAAATCTGCCGCAAGAGTGACTACGTGATTTGAAATGAGCGATGGCGTGGAGTACGAACGGCTCGTCGATCTTCCGGGACTGGTTCTTGGCACTGGGCGTTTCAAGGCGTTCAATTTCGGCCGGCATTACCATCTTGACTATCACGTTGGGCTCGTGACCGAAGGGATTCAGCGCCAATGCGCGAACGGCGAGGCAGTACTGCTCGGGCCGGGTCGCATTTCCTTGATGCCGCCCGGCGAGATCCATGACGGCGCTGGAGAAAGCGGCAATGCGTATACGCTGAGGACCTTCAGGCTGTCCCGGGACCTGCTGCAAGACGTCACGACCGAGGTAACGGACTCGGCTCGCGAGCCCGATCTGAAAGCCATGATGATCGAGAATCCGACACTGGCTGCGCACTTGTTGCAGCTCCACGACGCGATGCGATCGTCGCCGGGTGCTTCCTCGCTATCCGTGCAGTCGGAATGGCTTTCCCTGCTGTATTGCCTGTTTAACCAGTCGGGAGCCATCAAGCCGATGGCCATTCAAGGCACGCTCTCGCCCATGCACAGGCAACGGCTCAAAGACTATTGCCTGTTTCATCTGGCCGAGAAAATCACGCTCGATGAACTGGCTACCATGTGCGGCCTGGGGCGCTTTCATTTTTTGCGCCGCTTCAAGCAGACGGTTGGCATGACGCCACACGCCTGGCTGCTGCGTCTGCGACTGGAACAAGCGTGCACCTTGCTGGCACGCGGCAAGCAAACCATCGCCGAAGTCGCCCAGGGCGTCGGGTTTTACGATCAAAGCCATTTCAACAAGGCGTTCCGTCACGCGTTTGGCGTGGCCCCGTCCGCCTACTGAGCCGATGGACCTTCACTCGCCTCTCGCGTCAATTTTTTACAAGCCAGACTCCCCCTTCCTCTTTAGGATCAGCAGAAGAACGGTTGGTCCGATCGCAAACCTGGAAGCCCATCGCAATGAATCTGCACTTTGAAACCCCTTTGGTGGAGTCGCGCGCCTTGAGCGTCCCTGGTGAACAATCCGTGTGGCTCAAGCTCGACGCCTTGCAGCCATGTGGATCGTTCAAGATCCGGGGCATCGGCCATGCTTGCTCTGTCCACCAAAGTCGTGGCGCGCAGCGTTTCGTTTCCTCGTCCGGGGGGAATGCGGGTCTTGCCGTGGCGTATGCGGGCCGGCGCCTGGGCGTTCCGGTGCTAGTCGTGGTGCCGGAAACGACGACGGAACGCGCCAAGGAGTTGCTCCGCCTGGAAGCTGCCGAGGTCGTGGTGCACGGCAGTTCCTGGCAAGAGGCAAACCAGTTCGCGCAGACTTTGCTGGGCGCGACGGACGCGTTTCTGCATCCCTTCGACGATCCGCTGCTGTGGCACGGCCATGCCTCGATGATCGATGAAGTTGCCCAGGCCCGCTTCAAGCCGGATGCCGTCGTGCTTTCCGTCGGCGGCGGCGGTCTGCTTGCTGGCGTGGTGGAAGGCCTGCAGCGCAATCATTGGCACGACGTGCCGGTGTTGGCCGTCGAAACCGATGGCGCCGCTTCACTCCATGCCGCTATCGAGGCGGGTCATACGGTGGCGTTGCCGTGTATCTCCAGCGTCGCCACGTCACTCGGCGCCAAGCGCGTGTGCGAGCAGGCATTGCGCTGCGTGCGCGAGCACCCTGTCCACAGTCTCGTCGTGTCGGACTCCAGCGCACTCGCTGCCTGCGAGCGTTTTCTCGCGGATCACCGCATTCTGGTCGAGCCGGCTTGCGGCGCAGCGCTGTCCGTCGCCTACGAAAGGCATCCGGCCTTGACCCGATACAGGAAGATTCTGGTTGTCGTATGCGGCGGCGCTACGGCCACCATCGACCAGATACGCGCGTGGGCTAGCGAGGCAGATAGCCGATGACCTTGTGCCCGCGACGGCGGAAACGATAGAATCTTCTCCGCCGAAAATAGAGTGGCAGGTTGGTATCTCCTGCGCCCAGTTGCTGGGTTCTAATTCCGCCGCGGCGTCAACCTTACTTTCACCAAGTTGAGGGGACGCGCTGTGGAGAAGACGCTGCGCATCCCTCAGAATGAGGAGTCTGCACAGATGCGCACCAACACAAAAGACCCGTCAACCGGAGCAGGAGCGCTGTTCAGCGGTTTGACTTTCGACCGCGAAGCGCTGACCCGCCTGCTGCGAGAATGCGGCGACGAACCGACGTTCGAGCACTGCAGTTTCGACGGCGAAGATCTTTCGAATCTCGATCTCCGCGCCGCCCGATTCACACAGTGCAGCTTCGAGCACACCCTGCTCGAGCACTGCGAACTCTCGAGAAGCCGCTGGCTGGCGTGCAAGGGCGCAGCCGCGAGATTTCGCTACGCCAATCTGAGCGACGCGCGTTTCTACCGCAGTGATCTGAACAATACCGACTGGACAGGCTCGAAACTCGCCTCGGCGGCGTTTACCGAGGTGAAGCTAACGGGCGCCCGCTTTGTCGACGCCCGCACCCTGGGGCTCAGCTTTCACGATTCACTGCTGGTTGGCGCAGACCTGAAGGGGCTCTCCTTCCGGAAACAAACCCTCGAGGCACTGAACTTCACCGACGCGGATCTGTCCGATTGCGACTTTCGCGACGCCGTATTCGAAGGCGGCAGCCTGCGCAACGCACAGCTGCGCAACAGCCGCTTTGACGGTGCGGACCTACGCTCTGTAGACCTAAGCGGGTTTCGACTCTCCGATGTGCTGCAGCATCTCAAAGGCACGATACTCTCCGTCGATCAAGCCGTGATGCTGGTTGGAGACTGCGGCGTGCGCGTGTTGTAACCCGGTGAAGGCCAGCACGAGCTGGCCTTTGCCTGCGATCGCCACGGCAACGTCAGCCGGGAACTCCCATTGCGCTACGAGGAAACGCTACTTACAGGAGCCCGACATGCACTGGCGTCATCTAGCGCTTGGTTCGCTCATAGCCGCGACATTCTCTTTGCCCATTGCATGGGGTGCGAATGACGACCAGCACATGAATCGGCCGAACGATCTTCATACTGCCACCCCGATCAAGCACCTGGTCGTGATCTATGGAGAGAATGTCTCGTTCGATCATTACTTCGCGACCTATCCGCATGCGGCGAATCCCTCAGACGAACCGGCGTTCAACGCGCTGCCCGGTACGCCCAGGGTGAACGGTCTGACTGGCCCACTCCTCTCCAGAAATCCGAATGCCACGAATCCGGCCAATGGCACGGGCGCAGCGAACCCGTTCCGCATCGACCGTACGCAGGCGGCCACCGCCGACCAGGATCACGCCTATGCGGCAGAACAGCAAGCCTATGACAACGGCGCCGCCGACCTGTTCCCGAAGTACACGGGCAAAGGGCCGAACGACAGCGCCAGTGAGTCTGGAAGCCGTCGCCAGGTGATGGGCTATTACGACGGCAACACGGTCACCGCGCTGTGGAATTACGCACAGCGATTCGCGATGAGCGACAACGCCTGGTCGTCGACCTATGGCCCGTCGACGCCAGGCGCGCTGGAGGTGGTCTCGGGTCAAACCAACGGCGTGAGGCCCGTGCGGACGACGAAAAAGCCTTCGGTCCCGGGCTCCTACTACGTGAACGACGGACAGGGCGGCTTCACGCTGATCGACGACGTCGATCCTGCCTTCGACCAATGCTCGAGCCAGCGCGACACCATCCTGATGACGGGCCGGAATATCGGCGACCTCCTGAACGCCCGCAATATCTCGTGGGGCGGCTTCATGGGCGGCTTCGACCTCGAGACCGTGAACAGCAACGGCACGACCGCGTGCAGGCGCAGCACGCTATCGGCAGTCGTCGGTGCGGCCACGGCCGACTACGTGCCACACCACAACTGGTTCCAGTATTACGCGTCGACGTCGAACCCGAAGCATCTGCGCCCCAGTTCGATCGAAGCGATCGGGCATACCCTGGAAAGAGATGGCCGAACTCCGGACCCAGCCAATCATCAGTACGATTCCGACGACTTCTTTGGCGCGGTGAGCGCCGGGAACTTTCCGGCCGTGAGCTTTCTCAAGGCCCCCGCATTCCAGGACGGTCACGCGGGCTATTCGGATCCACTCGACGAGCAGGCGTTCGTCGCGAAGGTCGTCAACTTCCTGCAACGCCAGCCGGACTGGACCAGCACCGCCATCGTCGTGACGTGGGATGACTCGGATGGCTGGTACGACCACGCTTACGCACTGCCGACGAGCGCGTCATACGATTCGTTCGCCGATCACCTCAACGGCCAGGGAAAATGCGGTACCGGCTCCGCGCAGGACGGCGTAAACGGCAAACCCGTGAACGGCCGCTGCGGCCCGGGCGCACGCATTCCGTTTCTCGTCATTTCGCCGTGGGCAAAGGAGAACTACGTCGACCATACGTTGATCGACCAGTCGTCGGTCGTTCGCTTCATCGAGGACAACTGGCTCGACGGACAACGCATCGGCGGCGGATCGTTCGACAGCAAGGCCGGCAGCATCATGGGCATGTTCGATTTCGGCCGCCGCGACGAAGACCTCGCGCAGCGCAGGCTGCTTCTCGACCCGCCGACAGGGCTGCCAGTCGGTCAGCCTGCGAAGGTCTGGCGCCAGGCAGCGCGGAATTCGAGAGGCATTCCAGTTTTGATTTCGATTCAACGCAAGGGTAAACGATGCAGTGTGCGCCATTTCTACACTGGCTTCTTGTAGATATGTCAACGCATCTCCGCAATTCGTCTCCGCCGTTTACAGCCTCCTGATAATTCATATGGTTGATTTGGAATCCAAATCTGTCTCACCTCCATTTGCTGGCCGCTACGCGTCCGCCCCGAGCGCCGCCTGCGCTATGGCTGATTGTGGCTTCGGTCACGGCCCGGGATAAAAACGTGGCGCTATGTATCGAACGAATAACGCCCTCGTCTTTACACAGGCCGTTGCAAATTCTTCTGACGCTCGAGAGGGTACGAGGATTGCAATACAAGCGAAGCGCGTTGACGTGAACGCCGATTGCCAGATGACCCACAGAGACCCAGACGGCTTTTGGAGTCGCGCGACGCGATGCCAGACATTTGCATGAGCGGGGGCTCTTCTATGTCGAACCGACACGAGGCCTCTCCTGCCGAGACGGGGGAGGTTCTGGTACTGGTGGGCGCCGCCTTCGCTGTGCTTGGCGGCTGGCTCGTCGCAATGGGTTCCACGCCCTACTACGTCGTCACCGGCCTCGCGCTGATCGGCTCGGGTACCCTCATGGTGCGAAGCCGCTCAGCAGGCGTCTGGAGCGTCTTTTTCACGCTCGTCGCGGCACTCGTCTGGTCTATCTCCGAAGTCGGGCGCGACGGCTGGAAGCCCATGCCGCGCCTGCTGTTGCTCGCGTTGCTCGGCATCTGGTTCTACCTCAACATCGTCGTCGGCAATTCGGCGATCGCCCGTCCCGTTCGCGTCGTGGCGGGCGTCGCGGCAGTCGTCTACGCGCTCACGATCGTCGGCATGTTCTCGCCCAAAGTGCCCATGTCGGTGGCGCAGCACCTTCGCTATGGACCGCTATCTGCGCCCCACAACAGCAGCACGTCGTCCGATCAGGGCAACTAGCACTCGCCGACATTCTCGCGGTGAACGATTTGAGAATTGATTTCGATTCAAATGGCGAGCTCCTGATGCGCGCTTTCGGGCTGCATCAGACGGGCGAGGAACACCAGTTGCTTGAAGGCAGGTCCGGAAGCCACAGAGGTAAGCCACCGTGCTCATACAATTTCCAGACGAAGATGCTTTCTACTACGCGAGTGGCACGATCCGCTATCGCGCCGTCGTCGACGGCACATGGGTCATGTGCGAAATATCTCCGGAGGCCCTTGAAGACTATTTCCGTGCGCGCTCGGGTCGCGCCGGCCTGTTGGCCGCCTTCGCAACACATAGAAAGGAGATCGAATCAATCACAAGACAAATACTTCCCCATCGGATCTCCGCTGGACGCTGTCAGCTTTTCTTGCGAGACTGCCTGTACCGGCCAGCAAGGAGCGAAGCCGACATGAGGCACAACAGGGAAATCATGGAAGCCGCCCGACGCGACGAGACAGCAATCACGAGCGCATGCCTACCTTCTGACATGGCAGCTCTCGAGGCTGCAAGTGCGTTGACGTGAGCGCGCGCTCTGCAATGTCATTCCCTTGAATGCGAATGCCGCCGGGTCCTTGACGCACTGCAGTGTGATCGAAGGCACGCTATATGCGCACGTTCGAGATTGCATCGCAGCAGCTCGCTGCTGCGAACTGCTTTCACCGTGTGCGCTGGCTTGAAAAGAAGACGAATAATGCCTTGCGTATGTGGCACGGAGGCGGTTGAGGCTTCTGTTCGAGACCGCCCTTCTCATGAATTCATCAGCGGGATGGCCACAATAATGAACAGCTTCGATACCGTCATTCTGGGAGCCCTCACCCAACTTCAGCTTCCGCCCCAGGTCAATTACGCCATTGGGGTAATTGCCGACTTCTACACGTTCAAGGGTTATCTGTTGATCCCGTTGTTGTGGTGGATCTGGTTCCAGCCACACGAGCGGCGTGGCTGGCGCCGCGAGATCGTACTCGCCACGCTGGCGAGCGGACTGATTGCATTGGCGGTGGGGCGCCTTCTTGCGCGCATTCTGCCGTACCGAGAAAGGCCGCTATTCACGCCGGACCTGCATCTGCATTTCGCCTCGTCGCCCGTGCAGCTCGCCGGGCTGATGCACTGGAGTTCCTTTCCAAGCGATCACGCCATGCTGTGGACGGCTGTGGCGATGGGGATCTTCCTTGTCTGGCGAGGCATCGGCATTCTTGCGTTTCTGTCAGTCGCGGCATTCGTCTGCTTTCCGCGCGCGTACCTGGGTTATCACTACCCGACGGATCTGCTCGTCGGCGCCTTGATCGGCATCGTGATTACCTGGATCATGACGCGCAGAGCCGTGAGAAGACGCACGGTCAAGCCCTTCATGCGCTACGTCATGCGCTACCCCGGGCCGGTCGCGGCGGTCGGTTTTCTGCTCTGTTTCGAACTGGTCACGCAGTTCGACGATCTTCTACGGCTCGCCCATTCGGTACTGCATACGGCGACATGACTGATGCCGGCGCCGAACCCACGCCAATCCTGGCTGCGGGCTTTCCCGCCCACCGCCTTCGCGATGGTGATGGCCACGGGCATCGTCTCGATCGCGGCGCATCTGCTGGGCTACGACATGGTTGGGTGGCTGCTTCTCGGCATCAATGCAGCGGCGTGGCCCGGCTTGCTCGCCATCACGCTGTGCCGTCTCGTGCGCTATCCCCGCGCGGTGCATGCCGATATCGTCGATCACAGCCGCGGACCGGGCTTTCTCACGGTCGTTGCGGCAACGGCTGTGCTCGGCAGCCAACTCTCGGTGTATCACGTGCTGCCACGCGAGCTACCGTGGTTCCTCGGTCTTGCGGCCGCGCTCTGGCTCGCTGTCGGCTATACGTTTCTCGCTGCCATGACCATTGGCCAGCGAAAGCCGAGCCTGCATACCGGGCTCAACGGAACGTGGCTGCTGCTGGTCGTTGCGACCGAATCGATTGCAGTGCTGGCCCTTGCCGTCTCGCGCATGAACGGCGAGAGCGTGCCGCTGCTCGATCTGCTCGCGCTCGGGGCGTGGCTGCTGGGCGGCGTCCTGTACATGATCCTCATCACGCTCATTTTCTACCGGTGGTGCTTCGTGCCCATGACGGCTGCGGACCTCACGGAACCGTGGTGGATCAACATGGGAGCGATGGCGATTACCACGCTGGCCGGCAGTCGTCTCATTCTGGCCGGGCATCATCTCGCGGCCTGGCCCGGCGACGACCTGTTCGTGCTGCGGGTTCTGACCACTGCGTGCTGGTTCACGGCAACGTTCTGGATTCCTCTGCTTGCCGCTCTCTACATCGAGAAGCACGTCATCATCGGCGAGCCCGTTCGGTATACGGCGGCGGAATGGTCCGTCGTCTTTCCGCTCGGCATGTACTCTGCCGCGACCTGGTTGTATGCCGAGGCCACCGGATTTCACATACTCGCTTATGTGGCACACGTCACGGTGTTCATCGCCTTCGCGGCGTGGGCACTGGCTTCATTCGGACTGCTACGCGCCGCGATGAGATCGGTCACCGGGAAATGACGACCCTGGTAGGGCACTACTGCGTATCACTACGCGCGTGCGTCGTGATCTGCACGAAATCGGCAACGATACGCCCTGCGCCGTAGTGTGCTTCCATCTGCTTCAACTGCTGCCCCACCGCCGCAAGGTAAGCCGAGCGAGACTCCGAAGCCGGACGCAGCCCATCGAACAACGGCGCCGGCGTAATCAGCAAAACGATCATCTCCGTGCCGAACGGCTTGTCCACGAGCCAGTATCCCGATCCTCCGACCGTCGCCGAGAAGCCAGCCGGCGCCTGGTTGTCGCGCTCGACGTTGCTGGGAACGAGATGCACGACACTGCCGTCGAGCGCGAAATAATCGACGTTGACGTATGACTCGTAATGCGGCGTGGTGATATCGACGATGAGCGGCATGCCCTGCGTCAGGCGCGCGTCGAGTGGCCGCGTATGGATCGTCGCGCCGCTGCCCGCCAGATGGTTGGCGCGCCAATACGGCGCGAACGCGCTCACGACTTCGCAGTTGTGGTTCTCGACCGCAGTCACGTCGAGTTTCGCGGCCTGCCCGCCGGGCGTTTGCGCGAGCGCGTCATGAACGTGCGCCATGTTCTCGCCAGTATTGGCAAAGCCACGCACCTGGACCACGTGCTCGGGCAGCGACGCCGCAAGCGCCGAGCACGGAATGCGCGCGAGCGTCGCGTTCAGCGCGGCGATCGACGCCGCGTCGGCCACCGGCGCGCTCGATGCCGGAGCCACTGCAACCGCGCTCGCGGCTGGCACGCTCGCCACAACCGCCGCTGGCACTGCGGCAAGCACCGGCGAGGCCGGCGCCTCCGAGGCCGCGTTCATCGCACTGGCGGGCGCCATAGCGCTCATGGAGGGCTTTGCGCCCGTTTGCCCATGCCCGGAAAGCACGCGATAGCCTAGCCATAGCCCCGCAGCGACGACGACCGCGCCCACGCCAATGGCGCCGACCCGGGCGCCCGGGAACGCCGATGCCTGCTTGAGCACGCCCATGCCTTCGAGAAACTGATTGACGCTCGCGGTGCGCGAGGCGCGGTCGAACGAAAGCGCCGCACTCAAGGTGCGCCATTGACCGCGATCGAGCCCAGGCGGCCGCTCGGCGCGCATCTTGTCGCTGCGTGCCTGGGTGGCCGATTTGCGGTTGAACGGATGCTTGCCGGCGAGCAGTTCGTAGGACACACAGGCGAGCGCATAGACATCGTCGCGCGGGTCCGGCTCGCGATGTTCGAACATCTCCGGGCTCGCATAGGCGGGCGTGATGCCGCCGAGCGTCGCGGGATCGAACACGGTGACGTCGGGATCTTCTTCGGGCCGCTGGAACACGCGCGCAATGCCGAAGTCGATCACCTTCACATCGCCGCCGTCGGTGAGGAAAACATTGGCGGGCTTGAAGTCGCAATGCACGAAGCCGCGCTCGTGCGCATAGGCCAGCGCCTGCCCCATCCCGGCAATGATGGGCCGCGCCTTTTCGAACGGCATACCCGCGAAACCGGGCGCGCGCAGCAGCTTGCTGAGCGGCTTGCCCGACAGATATTCCATCGTGAGGTAGACGAGCGGCCCGTCGCGGTCGAAGTCGTACACCGTGACGATATTGCGGTGCGCGAGCGTCTGCGCCTTGCGGGCCTCGCGCTGCAGTGCGATCAGCGAAGTCGGCTGACCGCGGAACTGCACGTTCAGCACCTTGATCGCGATATAAGGTTTGCGGTCCGAAGCTTCCAGCTTGCGCAAATCGAGCGCCTTGTAGACGGTGCCCATGCCGCCCACGCCCAGACATTCTTCGAGCACGAAGCGTCCGTTGAGCGTGTCGCCGATCCCTTTCACGTGTTCCGCATCGTCGCCCGTGGTGGCGGTACGCGCAGCGGCAAGGGCTTCGTGGATGCGAGTGGAGTCGTCCACGGCCGCCGCGTTGTCCTCGCGATGTTCGATGCGGCGCAGAACCTCGGTATACACGGCATCGGGCAGCGGGTGGACGGTTTGCGTCGCGTCCACCGCTTCGCGCAGGCGCGCGCAATTGGCCGCGTCGACCGCGAGCACGTGGTCGATCTCGGCGAAGAACGCCTCGCGTGAGAGCGCCCCGCTCTGGAATGTCTGGATCAGCTGCGCAAGGCTCATCATTCGTATGCCTTCAACTCGGCTTCAGGATGGCCGAGGCGCTTTGGGTCACACGTTAACGGCGCACGATCGCGCCGCGTGTGGCTGCTGCCGCGATCCCCGTCGAGCCCGCAGCAACGCGGTCCCGTCATCTTTAAAGCATACAGAGTCGCCGCCGGATCTGCGCGCACCGTGATCTCAGCCGGCGCGCGCGCTTGCAACCATGCAACAAGGTCTGATGAGAGATTAATCTGCGGCCACGCGCAGTGCAATCGGTGCCTGAACCAGGCCTTTGGCTCGCACGTGTTGCCACAGATCCAACGGCCTCGCCGCGCGCTGTTGGGCTTCCACCATCAGCGTTTTGGCGCGCAGGCGCTGGCAGCGGTCCTCCCCGCACCCGGCGGCTTGCTGCAAAGCCCCGTCGCACAAGGCGTCGCGCGGTTCGTGAGGTTAGCGCGAAGGCGCTGGCACACCCTGTGCATCAAGAGGAGCGAGCCCGCAAGATACTGCAGCTCAATCGCCAACTACCCCGTACTGCCCTTCTGGAGAACTGTCATGAGCAAGCTGATGATCGCCGACCTGAGCGTCGCGCAAGAACTCGACCGCAAAGCAATGAGCGCCGTTCGCGGCGGCGGCGGCCTGAGCCTCTGGCCCGGCTACTACCCGGCGCCGTCGTTCAAGTACGACACGACGAACTTCAACGCCCAGCAGTTGATCGGCCAGACGAACACCATCGAGAACAACGTGGGCAACGACGTCGCCTTCGCGCAGAACATCCACGCGACGGTCAACCCGGTGCAGACGGCCCACAACACGATCAACTTCTGATCGTCCCGCCGGCGGCGCGGCCGCACGCTGCGTTCATGCGCGTGCCGCGCCCGCCCGGGTCCATCCGTCCTATTCATCAGCAACTGGAGGCTCATCATGAGTTCCCTCGTTATCCGCGAGCTGGCTCCCGGAACGGCGCTCGACCGCCGCGCCATGACAGCCGTACGCGGCGGCAACGGCAGCTCCTACGGTGGCTACGGCCCGATCGCCAACATCACCGTCTCGCCCAACATCGTGCAGAACATCTCGCAGGTTCAGGTGGTCGACGTCGCCGCGCTCAACAATATCGGTTATATCGGCGCTGGCTTCGGGCCGCTGAATCTCAAGGTCAATCCCTCGCAATACGCGAACACCGGCGTGATGTTTTAGCCGCTGCCGCGAAGGGATCATGCAGACGGCGCCGCGAGGCGCCGCCTGCTTGTTTACGTGCGCCGCGCGCCACCGCCTATACTCAAACGACTCCCCTCTAGCCCAATCCGCTCACGTGGAGCAGACCATGAGCATTATCGTCATCAAGGACCTTCCGGAAAGCGTGGAACTGGACAGGCAGGCCATGGCCGCGATCGTGGGCGGCGCCCGCGTCGCCTCGCAGCGCACGCTACTCGTGCCGCGGCCATTTATCGGCGTACGTGTGGAGATCGAAGGCTCGCCCGCGCAGCGGGGGCCGACAACCGTCCCCACGGCGCGGCCCCGCCCGACGCTGCTGCGCTGAATTCAGGCAGCGCGCACGGTCATCGCCGGACGTGTGCTGGCAGGCGGAAATACGCACCACGTGCCATCGTCGTGGCGGAAGAAGAAGATTGCAATCGTGCGCGCGGGATGCACCGCTTCTACGCAGACATAGCGCAGCCGTTGCTCCTGCGTGCGGCTGAAACGCACCACACGGGCCGGCACGCGCGCGTTGGGTGCGAGCCACTTGTCGACGAGGGTGCGCAGCGAAGTTTCGGCGGAATTCATGATGGTCTCCGATGCAAGTGGCGATGCGTGTCGTAATGGTCTCGACTGGATCTGGCGTTCACACCGCCTGCGCGGCGTACGTTTGGCGGCTGGCCTGCACGCGGCGCGCGTGAATCAGCGCGCGCAGCACGCGCAAGCCGGCCAGCGGATGGGCAATGCAGGTGCGGACCTGGTCGCTGCGGCCCTTGCCGTCCACGCACCAGGTGCAGAAGTGTTCGCAGTTGTTGCTGAGCAGGCGGTAGCGGTCTTCGCCGAGACGCGAGCGCGCACGCGCGACGGCTTCGCGGCCCACGAAGGCCGCGCACGGATGCGCGACGACGGCGACTTCGTAGCCGGCCGCGAAACGTTCGAGCGTGACCTCTTCGATCGGACCGCGATGCAGCGACACGCACAAGCCGGCGTAATGGACGACGCGCCCACCGCCGACATAGATGCCGTGATGGCTGTAGCCCGCGCGACGCGACACGAGATGCGCGCCGAGCGGCGGTTCGTCTGCGTGCATCGTCGGTTGGAGGTCGGCTCTCATGGCTGCATCCGTCTGGCTGGTTGCCGGCTTCCGGTGCTGCTCAACGGTTTGCCGGTTGCCAACTACCCTGCATCAGACATGCCAGGCGGCCGATCACGGTTGTATAAGGCGTAGCGGGAGAACGTAGGTGCTGGAGGCGCCAGTGTGTCGGCGACATGCCAACTCGAGCGCTTCGATTGTGTCGGCGCCGAGCCATCAGTTCGCCGCCAAACCGCCTCACGAAGCGGGATGGCCTGTGTGTCGGAGTCCTGATGACGACCGGCAACCAACGTGTTGGCGAGCGCACGACCATCGCACCGCGGCCGCACGAGACGCGGGCGCGCGCGGAACGCGCTGCGCGAACGCGATGTCATATGGGGCAAGCCTCACGGGGGAGATGGCGCGCGAGCGCCGCGTTTCGCCGAAAAATGGCATGCTGCTTGCAAGGTATGGTCGGAACGCCGCGTGCCCGCGGCCATCATCTTGACGGAGACCTGTCATGACCTCGCTCGCCATCACCGACCTTCATCTGCAATGCGATCTCGACCGCAAGGCCATGTCGTTTATCCGGGGCGCAGGCGCGCCGTGGGTATTCGGCTGGATACAGCCCTACCAGCCCGCGCAGCCTTCGCCGTTCGGACCCGTCATCAACCTCTACCAGACCAACAACACGTTCTACGCGAATCAGGTCGTCAATCAGTACCAGACGCTCGACGTGACCAATTCGGCGTCCAACTCGAACGTTGCGGTAAACGTGGGCCAGAACGGCAGGAATAACGGACTCGTCGCGTAGCCTATGGAGGCTCGATCGTGACAGGCGGATTGTTATGGAGCTCGGCATCGCGCACTGACGTAGGCCGTGTGCGGGCGCTCAACGAGGATGCATGTCTCGATCAGCCCCAGCGGGGCTTGTGGGCAGTGGCCGACGGCATGGGCGGGCACACGGCGGGCGATCTGGCCAGCGGCATGATCGTGCGGGCGCTTGGGGCCATTGTCGTGCCCAACGCGCTCACCAGTTTCTCGGCCACGGCGCGCGGCACGCTGCAGACGGTGAACCACCAGTTGCGCGAAGAAGCAGCGCGGCGCGGGGTGCGCATGATCGGCAGCACCGTTGCCGTGCTGATGGCGAAGGGGCGTGAATTTGCCTGGTTATGGGCGGGCGACAGCCGCATCTATCTGTATCGCGATGCGCAGCTCGAAGCGCTCACGACTGACCATAGTTACGTGGCGGAGCTACAGGCGCAGGGGCATTTGAGCGCCGAAGCGGCGCGCCACCATCCATCGCAGCATTTGATAACACGGGCCGTCGGTGCGGCAGACTGGCTTGATCTTGACGAAGGCCGCATCGTCGTGCGCGACGGAGACCTCTTTTTGCTTTGCAGCGATGGGTTGAGTAATGAAGTGCAGGCGCCCGAGATGGTGCGGGCGCTCGAGGCTGGGGATTGCCAGCATGCCACTGATTTGCTCGTTGAGATGGCCTTGCAGGCCGGGGGGCGGGATAACATTACCGCTGTCGTTGTGAAGGTCGATGATCCGGTTGCGTCGGATCGGACGCTGGTCAATCCTGCTGTTGGGCGCTAACCGCGACAAAAAAGGCGCCCGCTGGGCCCCAAACTCAAGACCCCTTCTCGTGATTCACCTTCTCGGCATGCCGAAAATCCTTAGAATGAATCCCATGCTTCTTGAGCAGCATCTGCAAATGCGACCGATTCATATCACAGCGCCTCGCAAGCTCCGCCACGGTGCCCCCGGTCTCCTGCAACCCACGCTCGAGAAACGCCCTCTCGGCCTCATCACTCGCAGCGCGCTTCGCATCGCTCAGTGACAGCGGCGCACCTGCCGCTTCAGCCTCCGCCACCCGCAAAGCCAGCGCAGCAGACTTGGGCCGAATATCATCGGGCAGATGCTCGATATCGGCCGTCTCACCCGCAAGGCACGAAAGCCGATACACGAGATTGCGCAGCTCGCGAATATTCCCCGGATAAGCATACGTAAGCAGAAAGTCGCGCAGCTTGGGCGTAAGCTTCATAGGCCGCCGCTTGAGCTGCGCAGCAGCCTCGTCGCCGAAATAGGCAATCAAAAGCGGAATCTCGTCGTTGCGTTCGCGCAGCGCAGGCAGCGTGACATGAATCACGCTCAGCCGATAAAACAGATCCTCGCGAAACAGCCCCTGCGCGGCGAGTTCGCGCAAATTGCGGTTGGTCGCGGCAACGATGCGCGTGTCGACCCCGATCGGCTCATCGGAGCCCACCCGCTGGATCTCGTGCGATTCGAGCACGCGCAGCAGCTTCACCTGCCCCTGCAGCGGCAACTCGCCGATCTCGTCCAGAAAGATCGTCCCCGTATGCGCGCTTTCGAACTTCCCTTTGCGATCGCTCGACGCCCCCGTGAACGCCCCTCTGCGATGCCCGAACAACTCCGATTCGAGCAGGTTCTCGGGTATCGCGCCACAATTCACCGAGATGTACGGGCGGTCGGCGCGCGCGCCGTTGGCGTGGATCACCTTCGCCATCAACTCCTTGCCCGTACCGCTCTCGCCGTCGATCAGCACGGGCAGGTCGGTCGGCGCCGCCTTTTCTGCGATCTCCAGCGCGGCGAGCAGCTTCGGGTTGTCGCCGAATATGCCTTCGAAGATGAAGCTGCGCTCGATCAGCGCCTCGCGCCGCCGGTGCGCGCTGGGCGTGAGGGCGTCCGGCCTTGCCAGCGCGTCGAGCGCTTCAGGCGCCTCGGCCGCCGCCTCGACGAAGCGCTCCTTGCGCGAGAGTTGCATGACTTCCTCGCGCAGCGCGTTCGACTGGTTCAAGAGCTTTTCGATATCGGTGCGTTCGAGCCGCGGCGCCCAGCGCAGCGTGGAGCGCAGGATCTCGATCTTCTCGAGCAGCCCGGCATACGAAACAACCGAGCTGCCAAAGCCATGCGGGTCGAAGAGTTTCATGACGCCCCCAGCTGCTTTTGCACGAGCTGGTAATACATGCCCTTGCGCTCGACGAGTTCTTCGTGCCGCCCCTGCTCCACGATCGCCCCTTCGTAGAGCACGAGGATCTTGTCCGCCCGCATGATGGTGCTCAACCGGTGCGCGATGATCAGCGCCGTGCGGCCCTGCAGTATGTCGTGCATGTTCGAAAGGATGTTGCTCTCCGACTGCGTGTCGAGCGACGAAGTGGCTTCGTCGAACACGAGCAGGCGCGGGTCGTGATAAAGCGCACGCGCGATGCAAAGACGCTGGATCTGCCCGCCCGAAAGGCCCATGCCGCGCTCGCCCACCACCTGCTCGTAGCCGAGCGGCATCTTGCTGATGAACGCGTGCGCATCGGCCATGCGCGCCACTTCCTCCATGCGTCGCCAGTCCGGCGTGGCATCGCCACACGCGATGTTCTCGGCAATCGTGCCGGAGAACACGAGGTTCGTCTGCATCACGTAGCCCACCTGGGCGCGGAAGTACGCGTGGTCGATCGCGCTCATGTCGTAGCCGTCCACGTTGATCTTGCCTTCGGTCGGCGCGTAGAAGCCCACCAGCAGCTTGGCGAGCGTCGTCTTGCCGGAACCGCTGCGCCCCACGATCGCCACCATCTGGCCGCGCCCCACCGAAAAGCTGATGTTCTCCAGCACATACGGCGTTTCGTTGCCGCCATAGCGGAAATACACGCCGTCGAATTCAATGTCGCCCTGCAGGTCGGGAAGC
Organism: Paraburkholderia sp. EG286A; assembly: GCF_040965375.1. Classification (NCBI taxonomy): domain Bacteria; kingdom Pseudomonadati; phylum Pseudomonadota; class Betaproteobacteria; order Burkholderiales; family Burkholderiaceae; genus Paraburkholderia; species Paraburkholderia sp. EG286A. The sequence continues at coordinate 631,522 of NZ_JBFRCB010000004.1, read as the reverse complement.
AGCACGCGCGAACCGAGGTCGGCGGGCTTCTGCTCGGGCTCGATGTCGAGCACGTCGCCCAGCCGCTCCATCGCGACGGCTGCGTCGTTCATGAGGCTCCAGAGCCCGACGAGGCCCATGAGCGGCGCAAGCACGCTGCCCATGAACGCATTGAACGCAATCAGCTGACCGATGCTCAACTCCTGATCGAGCACGAGCGTGGCGCCCGCCCAGAGAATCACGATCGTGGTCGCGGCGTTGAGCAACTGGCTGCCGAGTCCAACCAGAATATGGAACGCCTGCGCGCGATATTGCACTTCGAGCGACTTCGCGTACTTGCGCTCCCATTTCAGGCGCACCGCTCTTTCTATCCCCATACCCTTCACGGTTTCCACGCCGCCGAGCGTCTCCATCAGCATCGAGCGCGCGTCGGTGGACACGGCAAAGACTTCGCGCGCATAGCGCTTGATGCGCGGCGTCGCAATCGCGGTGAGTGCCATGATGGGAATCACGAACGCGATCAGCAGCAGCGTCAGCTTCACGTTGTAGAGGAACATGATCGTGAAGTAGATGAAAATCATCAGCAGGTTGAGCGCCGTGGTCACCGTCGATTCGGTCAGGAACGCGCGTATCGTCTGGTTCTCCTGAAAGCGCGCGAAAATGTCGCCTGTTTTGCGGCGCGCGAAGAATGAGAACGGCAGCGACATGGTGTGCTTGAAGAACTGCGACATCATCGCGAAGTCGAGACTGCGCACCATGAAATTCGACAGGTGCGCGCGTATCGTCGTCATGAGCTGCGTAAACACGTGCGAAATAATCAGCCCCACGATCAGGAGATGCAGCAGGCTCACGTTCTGGTGGACGATCACGCTGTCGAGAATGTTCTGGATGATGAGCGGCGGCACCACGCCCAGCAGCTGGATCACGAAGGTGGCGAGAAACAGGTGCGCGAGTATTTTCCGGTAGGGCAGCAGATAGCCGATGAAGCGCACCCATGGCGAGCGCGTCGCCGCCTGCGCGCCCGTGGTCTCGACCTCGGTGAACAGCAGGCACGTGCCGTTCCAGCCGCGCTCGAACGCTTCGACGCTCAGCTTGCGAAAGCCGAGCGCCGGGTCGGCCACCCTCACCCACTGCTTCGACACGCCGTACACGACGATATAGTGGTAGCCCTCCCAGTGCGCGATGAAGGGCAACTCGAACCCTTGCAGCGCCTCGAACGTGCACTGCACGCCGCGCGTGGTAAAACCGAGCGCCTCGCCGGTGCGCGCGAGACTGTCCAGCGTCGCGCCCTGCGTCGTCACGTTCGCGAGGTCGCGCAGCTTGCCGAGCGTCATCGGTATGCCGTAATGCCGGCAGATCATGGCGAGGCACGCCGCGCCGCAATCCATCTCCTCGGCCTGCTCGACCAGCACGAAGCGCTTGACCACGCGTTCGCTGAAAGCAGCATCCGCCCCGCTGTCCACGGCGACGGGCCGGCTGCGGCGCTCGGCGAGCTTCTTCTGCCGCTGCAATTCGCGCTCGTTGAAGCGCACGCGCTCTTCCAGCACCTCGCGCAGCTTCGGGTTGCGCTCCAGCATGAAATGCACGGTCTTCTCGGGAATCACCAGCAGCCGCACATCGGTGACCGCCGTGACGCTCGCGGGCTGATCCTGGCGCAGCAGGCAGGCGCGTTCGCCGAAGATCTCTCCCGCGCCGAGCGTCGCGATCTGATAGACGCTGCCTTCTTCCTCGCGCGCGATACTGACTTCGCCCTGCCGCACGACATACAGGCGCGTGTCGCCACCGGCGCCTTGATGAATGATCTCCTTGCCCGCGCTCACGCGCTTGACACCCACGCTCGACACATACTCTTCCAGTTCGGCGCGCGAAAGCTTGCCGCGCAGGTCGAACAGCCGCGTGACGAAGCCGCCCGCGGAGCTGATCGCCACATAGCTCGTCACGAACGACTGCGCGGCCGGATTCGCGGCCAGCAGCGGTTCGAGCGCGGCACGGGGGATGCAAAGCACCTCGGTCTTCGCGGAGGCGCGCACCGACACTTCGTGCCAGTAATCGCGCAGCATGGCGATTTCGCCGAACACCTCGCGTTCCTTGCGCACGCCGAGACTCATTTCCTTGCCGCGCTCTTCGGCGATGATCCGCACGGAGCCCGAGCGGATCACATAGAGTCCGGCTGCGGGCTCGCCGCGCTTGCACAGCGTGTCGCCAAATGCGTAGCTGTGCGTTTCGACCTGCGCGGCAAGACGGTCGAGTTCCTCGCGCGAAAAGAGCGAGAGCGGTTCGACCGATGCGAGAAAATCCACCAGCGACGGCGCGCTGGCCGGTAGGGGCGCCTGGGTGTCCATCTGCGTGGCTCTGCGCGCTCAGTGCGCGTCGATGATATGTTCTTGCGCGCGCTCCGCGAGCCACTCTTCGCGCAAGAGCCGCCGCACCTCGGAAGAAACGTCCGCTTCGAGGGACGCCGGGTGCTTTGCCGTCACGCAGAAGATTTCGAAGAACGAGCCGTCCGGCGCGGGAAACGGGCCGAGCAGGTCGCCGACCTGCGCATTGAACACCTTCGCCTCGATGTCCGTCTTCAACGACCCGCGCAGCACCTTGCCGATCACGCCGCCGCGCTCGCTGGTATCGGCGATCGAATGCTCGCGCGCCATTTCGCCGAACGCCTGCGGCTCGTCCTCGAGGATCGACATCACCTCGCGCGCCTTGCCTTCGGAGTCCACCACGATGTGGCTCACCTCGATGCTGTCGAATTTCGGCGAATTGAGCTTGAAATAGCTTTCGACCGCCTCGTCGTTGCAGATCAGGCTGAAGGTCTTCTCCTGATAGAGCGTATCGGTGATGAAGTGCTCGAATTCGTCGAGGCTGATACCGAACACGTCCAGGTAGCGATTCATGTCCGCCGCGCGGTGCAGCCCGCGTACGCGGCGAAACTGGTCGGCGCGTTGCTGGATTTCGTCGGGCTCCACCTTCACGCCCATCTTCTTCGCGGCGATGACCGTGAGCCGGTCGCGCACCTGCTGTTCGACCAGGCTCTCGAACTGCCCCGTGAGTTTCAGCACGCGGATGAAATCTTCCGTGCCGATCGCTTCATCGTCGATCCGTACGATTGTCGTCATTGCGTTCCCCTGATTTCTGATTTCCGAATACTGAACTGGTTAGCGTCTTCAGCCTGCGACCTGGCGGAACGGGTCCAGCGCGAAGTCGATCAGGCGCCGCTCGCGCACCACGATTTCGGCGGTCGCCGTCATGCCGTAGCGCAACGGATAGGTCGCGCCGCCAATCGAAAAATGATCGCGCGCGAGGCGCACGCGCCCTTCGTAAACCGGCTCCTTCGTCTGCGCCTGCGGCTTCGTGGTCGGCGAAATATATTCGAGCGTGCCGTCCACCACGCCATAGCGCTGGTACGGAAACGCGTTGAATTTCAGCTTGACGGCCAAGCCCTCGTGCAGGAACGCGCGGTCCTGCTCCGCAATCGCCACCTTCACGACCGGGCGCGCGTTGGCCGGCGCAATGCCCCCTAGCGGCGTGTTCGCCTGGATCTTGTCGCCGGGCTGCGTCGTCGTCACGTCGGTAATCACGCCCGAGACCGGCGCGAGCACGAGCAGGAAATTGTCCTTGTCGATGTTCTCGAAGCGGATGCGCGCCGCGGCGTCGGCGGCAAGGCGCGCGGTTTGCACCTGCAGGCGCAGCTTGTCCTCGGTATTGGCGATCTCGCGCTCCGTCGCGTCGTATTCGATGCGCAGCGACGTGAGCTGCCCGGCGCTGCCTTCGAGCTGCGCCTTCGCCTGAGCGAACTCGTGGCTCGTTTGCGCCTGCAATTCGCTGAGCCGCGCCTGGGCGATCCGGTAGTTGTTATCGGCCTGCAGGAACGCGCTGCGCTTTTCCTCGACCTGGCTTTGCGAGACCCCGCCGCCGCCGGGCAGCGCGAACAGCCGCTCGTACTTGTCCTGGTCTTCCTTCGCGAGGTCGCGCACGTGGCGCGCGTTGTCGATATTGCCGCGCGCTTCGTCGAGCTGGGCATTCTCGGCCTGCTGGAGCTTGCTCGTGCCCTCCGCCACGCGCGTTTCGTGCAGATGCGTTTCAACGTCCATCTGCGCCTTGAGCGCCTCGGCCTTGCGCTCCATGAGCGCCTTCTTCTCGGGGAACTCCTTCCAGTCGCGTTCGGCGTCGTCGAGTTTCAGGCGCGCGTCGAGCGCGTTGGTCGCCGCCTGGATCGCGCCGCGCGCGTTGATGCGGCCGATCACGTCGTCCTTCTCCACGGGCTGACCTTCGGCGATGTAGATGTCCACGAGCTCCCCATCCACGGGTGCATAAATGCGGCGCACTTCGGATTCCGGGGCCAGCGCCCCCGGCGCACTCACGATGACGTCGGCGCGGCCGACGAACGAACACAGGAGGCCGCACACCACGAGTGCCACCATCGTGATGATCGTGGCTTCGATGAGGCGCCACGGACGCGCCGTGAGGATCGCCACGCCTTCCTCGCTGTGGTCGCCCAGCGCCTCGCCAAGCGGCCGCGGCGGTTCGGCCGCGGCACGCCCCCCATGCATGCCGAGCGCCTTGCTCAGGCGCTCAATGAGCTGGCGCGGATTCACCATGCCCTCCCGCTAGCGCCAGCTTTTCGAGCGCGCCCGCGTGGGCTGCGAACGGCGGCGTGGCGAAGTGAGCGGCGGCCAGGCTGTCGTGCACGGCCTGCGCATGGCCCGCGTGCGCCTCGCTGTCGATCTGCTGATACTGGTCGACGTCGGCGCGCACGGCATCGAGCCCGGCGAGGCGCGGATAGCGCTGCGCGTAGTCGTTCAGCATCGCCGTGAGCGCGTCGAAACGATCGCTCGCGAGCGCGCTGTCGATGGCCTGATGGATGCGATCGAGCGCGGCCACATACACGGAGTCGTCGCTCTGCAGCTTGCGCAAGTGGCTGAGCGAATCCGCATACACGCCAGCAAACGCCGGCACATACGCCGAGATGCGGTCGAATGCACGCTGGTGCTCGCCGGGGTCGTCGTTCCAGCGGCTCGTCAGCGCGTGGATCGGCGCCTCGTCGCGATAGATGCGGATCGGCGCCTGCGAACCGCCCCGTCCCTGCACGAACGATTGCAGCGCGCCGATCCAGCCAATGTTTTCCACGAGCGGCGCGGCGTCCGGATTGTGGCGCGCGAGCGTACGCATGTCTTCCACGATGGCGCGCGCACGGTCGAACGCGCGCGCGTTGATCGCGGCGACCCAGTCGGGCACGTTCGCCTTGATGAGCGCTTCCGTCCCCATCGCGCGCCACGTGCTGTCGTTCGGGTGGCGCGTGAGATATTGATCGGCCATGCGCGCCGCGCTTTCGAACTGTCCGCTCGTGAGCAACGCCTGCATGTCGCGCTGCGGCGCGCCCTGGAAATACGTGAGCGCGACGAGCGCGAGGATCACGGCAATCCCGCCGCCGCCCCAGCGCGCGAACGCGCCCATGTTGATCTTCCCGCTGCCGCCCAGAGCTTCGCTCAACTCGCTCAGGAAGAGCTCGATCCTGCCGCGCCGGCGTCGCGCGTCGTGGCCCGGTTCCGGCACGGGTTGCGGCGCATCGGGGTTGATTTCGTCGTCCTGCGCGGGCGCGGGCGGCGTGCAGAAAATGTCGAGAAACGAGTGCGCGCTGCCAATGAACGTCGTGCGGTCGGCGTCTTCGGCGAGCACCGAGGCGCGGTGTTCGCGCGTCGCCGTCACAGTGGCATCGCTTCCACTCGTGCTCTCGAGGCCAATCCGGTAGACGAAGTGCTCGCCGCCAAAGGCGATCCGCTGGCCGTCTTCGAGCTTGACCGCGTGATCGTCGAGCCGCTGGCCGTCGAGGAACGTGCCGTTGGTGCTGCCGAGGTCTTCGACGTACATCGCGTCGTCTTCGGCATAGATGTGCGCATGACGCCGCGACAGATAGTTCACCTGGTGCGGATACGCGTCGTGATACTGCGAGAAGGTCTCGTCGGCCTTGCTGACCAGGAACGGAAAACTCGTGACGACGATCTGCTGCAAACCGAGATCGGCGCGCTCTGGCGTGAGCGTCACCACGGTCGCCCGCACGGGCGCGCGCACCGTGCGCGGCGCGAAGCTCACGCGAAACGCGAGCGCGCCGGCAAAGCTGAGTTCGTCGCCGTCCTTGAGCACGTGGGGCTTCTGGGTGACTTCGATACCATTGACCGCCGTGCCGTTCTTGCTGCCCAGGTCGGCCACGTAGGCCGCCGCGCCCTCGCGAAAGATGCGCGCGTGACGGCGCGAGACATCGACCACGACTTCTGGCCGCGCCGCGGCAAAAGGCGGCTGTGTCCGCCCGACTGCGAAAAGATCCTTGTCGATGCGGATTTCGCCCAGCTCCGCATGCGATATCGGCCGCAGCACGATATCGAACGTCCGGTCGAGCGATGTCTGGCTCTCGGCAATGGAAGCGGCGTCAGGCACCATGATTCCGCCAGCGATCAGCAGTTGTGAGCCGGAATGCGCGTGGCGCAAGCGCCGCGTGCGCACTGACTCTCCGAGTGAAGCCGCGCGCCTTGCACCTGGCGATCGGGGTGTGAGAAAAGTGTAGGCGACTGTTGGCTGGAGTCAAACAACTGACGCGGTCCGCTGCAACGAGCGCGCTCACTTGACGGGCGCTGCCGACACAGCGGAATTCGAGGCCACGTTGGCCACATCGACGTCGGGCCAGCCGCCGCCGATCGCCTTGTAAAGGGTGACGGTGTCGCTCAGGATCAGCTCATGGTTGGCCAGAAGCGACTGTTCCGCATTCGCGAGCGAACGTTCGGACTCCAATACTTCGAGCTGCGACACGAGCCCTTCCTTCAACTGCGCCTCGACCTGCGCCGCGACGGTGCGCAGCCGTTCGTTCTGCTGCAGCAGTTCGATGCGCTGCTTTTTATGTGCGTCGAGGTTCACGAGCGCGTTCTCGACTTCTTCGAACGCCGTGAATACCACCTGGCGATACTGCTCTTCGGCGACCTTGCTCTGGGCCTCGGTCGTCTTGATGTGGGCATGCACGCTGGGGTCGAACATCGGGAAGTCGATGCTCGGCATGAAGCTCAGCGTGAACACCTTGAACAGATCGGAAAGCGAAAACGCCGCCGTGCCGGCGCGGCCCGTGAGACTGAGGGTCGGCAATTGTGCGAGCCGCGCGGAACCGACTTCGTCATACGATTCGAGAATGCGGTACTGCGCGGCCACCACGTCGGGGCGGCGCCCCAGCAACTGCGCGGGCAGGCCCATGGGCACGTCCGGCAGCTTCACGCGCTGGCGCAACTGGCCCAACGGCATCCTGAATTCGCCCGCGGGCACGCCGACCAGCGTGGACAGCGCGTTTTCGGCGGTATCGCGCTCGCGATGCAATTCCAGCAGTTCGTTCGTCACGCCATTGACTTCCGCGCTCTGGCGCAGCACCTCGGTTTTGGGCGCGACACCGTTTGCGTACATCTGCTGGTAGATGGTGAGAATCTGCTTGTTCCGCTTGAGCGTGTCTTCCTCGTCGCGGATCTGATCGTCGAACTGGAGAATCTGGAAATAAGTGCTCGCCACATTCGCAACGAGCGTCAAATAACCTGCACGCCAATCCGCTTCGCTAGCGTGATACTCGGCCTTTTGGGCCTGCACGCTTTTTTCGACTTTGCCCCAGATATCGATGTCCCAGTTGACCTGAGTGGCGACGTTATAGGTCTTCGAGAGCGCTAGCCCCGTGCTCTTCTCATAGTCGATACCCGCGCCCGCGTCGACCGTCGGAAGTGCACCGGCCTGCACTTCCCCGATCTGCGCGCCGGCCACGCCAATGCGCGCCGCCAGCACCCGGATATCGACATTGCCCGCAATCGCCTTATCTATGAGTGTATTCAGGTAGGGATCGTCGAACTCTTTCCACCACTGCGGATTGACCGTATCGGCCGCGGAAAACGTGCGGCTCGTATGCGCCCAGGCGTCCTTCTCAGGCATGTCCGGGCGCCGATACGCAGGCGTACTCAGATCCGTGCAGCCGCACAGCGCCACGGCACACAACCCAGCCGAACCGACGACGCGGGTCAGCCAGCGCGACGCGCCGCGACATACGTGTGCGGCGGACGGCGAGAGCAGTGTGTTCACGATCGACTCCTTAAGGGAAAGGCGGCGAAGGACGCGACGAAGAAGCGGTGTGCAGCGGATGCGGTGGAGGGCGGCGCCGTGGAGGCCGGTAAGCCTCCACGGCTGGCAGCACGATCAGAAGTTGATCGTGTTGTGAGCCGTTTGCACGGGGTTGGTCGAAGCGTGGAGGTTGTTCACGAACGCCACGTCGTTGCCCGTGTTGGACAGGATGGTGTTCGTCTGGCCGATCAGCTGCGATGCGGAGAAGTTGGTGGAGTCGACCTTCACGCTCGGCATCGTCGGGTAGTAGACGGGCCACAGGCCCAGGCCGCCGCGCACGGCGCTCATTTCACGGCGGTCGAGTTCTTGTGCGACGCCCAGGTCGGCGATCATCAGCTTGCTCATGGCAGTTCTCCAGAAAAGGATGCAACAGTGTTGGGATTGTGAGCTGCATGGTTGCGGGCTCGGGTCCAACAAGGCATGAGGCGTGCCAGGTGCGCGAGCGCGCGTGCGCATGGCGGCGCATCGCCCGTTGCACAAGGACAGTTCTGGAATTCCCGGAGTCTCACGCGCGGCGCGAGGCGCGCGCGGGTCGTGCGTGGTGATGGGCGCACGCCAACGCGTCAATCGGCTTATGTTGGCGCGCCGCGAACACTGTTTGTGGGGGAACGTGAAAGCGTCGCAAACGTTCGTGTATCGCCTTGGCGTGCGAGACCCGATTCGTATGGATCACTTAACGTAGATGGTGATTTTCTTCGAGTACACCGGCGGGTTGTGCGGCACGTGGTGCGCGTCGCCCATCAGCAGCTGCAGCGTATGTTTGCCCGGCGGCAACTGCAGCATGGTTTCGGTCTGGCCGGCGCCGAAGTGCAGGTGGTTGCGATCGGATGGAATGGGCTGATCCATCGGCGGCAAGTCCGTATCGACGAGCAGATGGTGGTGACCCGTGTTGGGAAACTCGACTTCCGCAGGCGCCACGCCCATGTTGCGCAGGCCGAACCAGACGCGGAATGGCCGCCCGGCCGGCATGACCTGGCCGTCGTTGGGCCAGCCGATATAAACGTGCGCGTTCGGGTCGGCCGGCGTCGTGCCTGCATGCGCCGCACCGCCCGCGAGCAGCACGAGGCTGGCAGCAAAAACGAGGAACCTGTTCATGGCGTGCACTCCCGCTTCTTTTGCGCTGCGGCTAAAGCCGGACGTCCTTCGCTACTTGACCGTGACCGTGATCTTCTTCGAGTAGACCGGCGGATCGTGCGGCACGTGGTTGTAGTCGCCCATCAGCAACTGCAGCGTGTGCTTGCCCGGCGGAAGCTCGACCCGGGCTTCCGTCTCGCCCGCGCCGAAATGCAAATGATTGCGATCCGACGGGATCGGCTGATCGAGTGGCGGCAGGTCCGTGTCGATGAGCAGGTGATGATGGCCCGTGTTCGCCTTGTTGATCCCCTTGGGGCAGACGCCCATGTTGCGCAACCCCATGCGCACCCAGAACTTGCCGGTGGGAATCGTCGCGCCATCCGGCGGCCAGATGATGTAGACCTCTGCGCCGGGCGGCGACGGGGTGCGCTCGGCAAACGCGAGGCGCGGCATCAGAACGGCCGCTGCCAGGGCCAACAGGGTTGCTCTTCGTTGCATCTTCGTGCTCCTTGTTCGGCAGACGGCGCGCCGCTTTGGAGTTCGGTGCGTGTTCTACAGCTTAGGACGGATTCAAGCGGATGGAGATAAATCGGCGCGGCGCGGGCGGGTGCCACCCAGTTACTGCATCGCCCGGCGTGCGTGCTATTTTGTAGTTGTGCGCAGGCAGTGCGTTTGCCAGCGGCGGCTTGCGTATCACGCGAGCGCAGCCGGCGACTGCAGCGGGGTAGCGCACCGTCGGCATTGAAAGGCGATGACGCCTGGGTTGGCACCCGGGTTGGCACCTGATAGGGAGAACGAACATGTGGCGGCTAGTGTTGCCTGTGTGCCTCTTGATCTCGCTAGGCCTGACCTCGACACTACGCTCGGCCGCGCCCGCAGCGCATGACCGTTCGGCTCCGGCACGCGAGCAGCCGCGTCTCGAGCCGCAAGACCCTGGCCGGTACGCAAGCGCCCACGCCACGCATGAGCGCCTCACCGCGGCCAGCGCAGCGCGGCAACGCTATGGCGTCGCGATCGTGCGCGTCGGCCTGATGCCGAAAGACACCTCCCAGGAATATGAAATCACGTTCTGGAATTCGATCAAGGACAGTCAATACGCGAGCGACTATGAGGCGTACCTCAAGGCCTATCCGAACGGACGCTTCGCGCCGCTCGCGCAGGCCCGCCTGACACGTTTGCGTGCGGAGGCATCGAAACCGGCTGCAGCGTCCGCCGCGCCCGCTACGTCCGCCCAGCACCCAGCTAGCAGCCCCGCTGCCGCCGCGCCCGCACCGGCACCCGCGCCGGCGCCTCAGGCAAAGACACCGCCGCCCCCGGCCGCGCCGCCAGCCGCACAGACCAAGGCAGCGCCCGCCTCCGCACCGCCGGCCGCCGCAACGACCGCGGCAACGGCCGCAGCCGCGGCGGCAGTCGCGGCGAAGGGCAACCCTGCCCTTTCGAAGCCGGGTCCGCACGACATTCAGGACTGCCCATCTTGCCCGGTGCTGGTCGCGGTGACGCCCGGCAACTTCACCATGGGCATCGACACCGACGACGCCTCGGAGCGGCCCGCGCACCACGTGACGATCAGCCATAGCTACGCGCTCGCGAAGTATGCGGTGACGGTGGCGCAGTGGAACGCGTGTGTCGCCGCGAGCGCGTGCCCGCGCCTGTCGAACGAGAACAACGCCTCGCCGAACGCCCCCGTGCGCGACCTGAGCTGGGACGACGCGCAGCAATACGTGAAATGGCTTTCGAAGATCAGCGGCAAACCCTACCGCCTGCCGACGGAGGCGGAATGGGAATATGCCGCGCGCGCCGGCACCGAAACGCGCTACTGGTGGGGCAACGACATGCGCAAGGGTACGGCGAACTGCAAGGACTGTGGGCCGCCGTGGCACGTCGAGGCGCCCGACGACGTCGGCTCGTTCCCGGCCAATGCGTTCGGCTTCTACGACATGGCCGGCGGCGTTTGGGAATGGGTCAGCGACTGCTGGCACAACTCGTACAAGAACGCGCCGAACGATGGCCACTCGTGGGACGAGCCCAACTGCCAGACGCGCGTGATCCGCGGCGGATCGTGGCGCGACGGCGCGGGCTATATGCTCGCCGCCACGCGCTTCAAATACGACAGCAGCGTTCGCTACGAGGCCAATGGATTTCGCGTAGCGCGCGACATGAAATAACGCAGATTACGCTGCGGGTCTCGCCTGGAGACGCACATGGCTTGCGATGTTCCGATCACTCGCCGGACATTCCTCAAGGCCATGGGGAGCGGCGCGGTCACGATGTCGGTCAGTTCCATTACCGCATACGCGGCCGCCAGCCCAGCCGCACATGCCGCAACGGGCGCCCACGCCGCGCCACAGGCACCGAACGGCGCGCCCGACTGGGCGCCGGAGCCTGGCAAGGCGCGCTGGCGCATCGACGGCGTGAGCAAGGTCACGGGCGCGAAGATCTACGCACGCGATTACAAGGCGCGCGACTTCGACGGCTGGCCGAAAGAAGAAAACTGGCTATACGCGCTGCGGTGCAATTGTGTCGACAAGAATTTCGAAGACTTCGACCTGAGCGTATTGCCGCACGATCTTCGCCCGATCGCCGTGGTTTCCAACCAGACGTTGAATGACAATCGCATCTATCTCGCTGCCGAGAAAGATCCGGTAGCGAGCCAGGATATCTATCTTTTCGCACAGAAAGGCAAACCCGCCAATTGCTACGGCCAGCCCGTCGCCTTATTGATCTTCGAAGACTTCGACACGTATCGCCGCGCGAAGAAACTGCTCGATTTCAACGAGTCGGTGATCCGGTACGGCGCAACGGTACCGGAAAGCGCCATCACCACCTTGTATGCGACCGCATCCAAGGTTTATGTGCGCGACGACGCGAGGTCGTTTTCGAACCTCCAGAGGAGCAGCCTCCCCGTTGAGAAATTCACCAACGCACGCAACAGTGCAAGTAAAGAAATTTACGATCGGGCCAGCGCCAAGGTCGACAGCAAGGCCTGGCGCCAGTTCGACGGTGCTTTCAAAACGCCCGCCATCGATCCTGTCTTCATGGAGCCGGAGTCGGGGCTGGCGTGGTTTCAAGCGGATTCCGGTTGTCTGAATCTGGTGCTCGGTACACAATCGCCGCTCGGCGACGGCAAAGCCGTATGCAATGTGTTCAAGGACAGCAATATCGACGTCAAACACGTTCACGTGATCAGCTGCTACCCAGGCGGCGGATTTGGCGGCCGCGACGAGTCGTATTTTCCCGTTTATCTCGCGCTCGCCGCGCCCTTCGCGAAGGGGGCGTTGCGCTGGCAGCAGTCGCGCTATGAACAATTTCAGGTCGGCTTGAAACGCGCGGAAACGGATTTCACCGAGTCCATCTGGCTCGACGATAGCGGCAAGCTCCAGGCGCTCGTCAGTTCCTTCAGCTTCAATGGCGGCGCCAAGGAAAATCTCACGGGCCCGGTTGGCGACCTTGCCGCCATGAGCGCCATGAGCTGCTACGACATTCCGCGCGCCATTGCGCAAAGCTCCGTGAGTTATACACCCGCGTTGTTCGGCGGCTCGCAGCGCGGCTTCGGCGGTCCTCAGGCTTATCTCGCCATCGAAACGCTCATGGACGAGGCCGCCCAGGCGCTGCACAAAAGTCCATTCGACATCCGGCGCACTAACCTGCTCCGCAAGCAGCACGGCAAAACGCTCACAGGCGCACCCATTCTGTTCCATCTGCAACTCGCCGAGCTGCTGAACCCGCTTGAAGCGCACGAGTTATGGCGCAACAGGGAAAGCGTGCGCGCGCAACGCCACGCGCTCGGGTTGCGATATGGCGTTGGGCTCGCCATGTCGAACCAGGCCTACGGTACCGGCAAAGACGCGGTATTCGCGATGGTGCAGATTCAGCCGAACGCGGGCCTGCATGTGCTCACGCATTACACGGACATGGGCAATGGCGCAGCGACGACGTTGGCCCTGGCTCCTTCCGCATGCCTTGGGCAGAACGCGCAGAAAATCACCATGAACGAAGTCGAGGCGTTTCGGATACCGGGTTTCGATTACACAAAGCTGGGCATCCTGGATGCTCCCGGAAGCAAAGCGATCTCGGCCCCCTTTGGTTCTTCGAGCGCCTGCCTCGGTGCGTTCCATCACTTTCAGGCCGTAGACCGCGCCGCGATGGTGTTGTTGCTGCAAAGCGTGCTGCCTGCCGCACGTGCAATATGGAACAGCCCGCACGTCGAGCGGCATGACCTCGAGTGGACAAATGGCAAGCTGGGCGCCACCGGTCACCCGGCAATCAGCTGGCCCGCGTTGCTCGACGAGATCAACCGCCAGCAGCTGCCTACCGTGGCCGCCGCCCATGTCACCTATGCCGGCGGCTTCTGGAGAAGCCAGTACACGTTCGCGTCGGGCGCCGTCGTGATGGACTGCGACTACATCGCCGTTGGACCCGATACGCACCATCTCAAGGGCTTGCCTCACGGCGCGTTGCTGCCGCCACGCGATACGTTCAATTTCGGGCGCACGAACTATGCGCCTTCGGCGGCGCTTGTCGCGGTCTCCGTGAGCCCCGAATCCGGGCACGTGAGGGTCGAACATGTCGTCACGACGCTCAGCGCCGGCCGCCTGATCTGTCCAGAGATCGTGCAAGGCCAGTCGCAAGGCGCGGTGGCCATGGCGATGAGCAATGTGCTGAGCGAATCGTGCCCGCTGGGCAATGACGGCCCCGGCAACGGCACGTGGAATCTCGACCGCTACCTGATCACGCGCATGACCGACGTCCCGCGGCAGGAACTGATCACGCTGCCGCCGCCAGATGGAGACCATCACAGCGCGCGCGGCATCGGCGAGGCCGTGATGTGCCCCATCGCGCCGGCGCTGCTGAACGCGCTGGCCATGGCGACCGGGCATCGCTTCAGGGAAACCCCCGTCACGCCCGACAAGATACGCGAGGCCCTGAAGTGAACGAAGCCAACATCAGGATTCACGTAAACGGACGCGCTGTCACCGTTCCGGCCGCCGATACCGACATGAGCCTCGCCGAATTTCTTCACGAGCGAATGGACCTGACGGGAACCAAGGTGTGCTGCGGCATTGGCGCGTGCCGTGCGTGCACCGTGGGCCTGCGCAGCAGCCGCGACGCGCTGATGGAAAAGACCCTGGCGTGCGTCACGCCCGTGAGCGCGGTCGCGAATCAACATATCTACACCGTGGAGAGCCTCGCGGACGGCAACCGGCTTTCTCCGCTGCAGCAGACGTTTCTCGAGTCTTTCGCGTTTCAGTGCGGCTACTGCACGCCGGGCTTTTTGATGGCGGCGACCGCCATGCTCGAACATTTGAAGGCGTACCGCGTGAGCGCAGATCAGCTCGAAACGGAAATCGACACCTGGGTGGGGGGAAACCTGTGCCGCTGCACAGGCTACGTGAAGTATCGCGAAGCGATTCGCAAAGTCGCGCAAATGCAGATGAAAAGCGGAGGATGACCATGTCTGTCCGCGCCCGCCTGTTCGCTCTGTGCTTCCTCTTCGCCGTGCCGCTTGCTGCCTTTACGCATGAGCAGACCTTGCTCGAATACGCCGATCAATGCGTGAGGGAAATTGGCGAGATGCCGCCATTCAACTGCAATGACGGGACGGATATTCCCATTACGATCGATGGAAAGCCGCCCGGGCCCAAAGAGTCCCCTACGCGATGCGACAAGCCTTCTTTGTTGAGCCCGACTTCAGAAGCAAAAGGTCAATGCATTCCGTTTTCGAAAATCCTGAATCTTTCGCGCGGCAACACGCAAATTTCCGCGTATTGCCGTCGCGATGTGCTGCGCGAAGACAAGAGTCGGTTCTATGACCTCGTGGTCGTCGTGATGCATCACTCGGGCAACGGCAAGACCTGCTGGTTCGCCTCGAAGCCGCCACCGCCACCACCGATATCGCAAGCTGACGTGCCCGCGAGTACCGGAATCGTTGCGACACGTGTGCCGCCGCCCAACGAGAGAAAGCCGCCTGCAGGACAGCCCTCCGCAGTCGAATTCTGGGCGACACCCACCATGGTTGCCACCAGCACGCCGAAGAACCCCACCTGCCTCAAATGCCACGACGCCGGGCCCTTCATCTTCAGCCCGTATATCGGGCAAGTGTGGGACAAGGTGCCCACCGATCCATGGGGGAAGTATTCGAGCATCGGACAGGCTTTCTCGTCGTATCACCTCATGACGATGAGCACACCGGGCAACACCTGCATTGGCTGTCACCGCATCGGCAGCGAGCAGAGCTGCACCGCCTTTCTCGGGCTCTCTGTGGGCAATCAGAAAGCGCCTGGAAACGACCGGCTCGCCAACAGCTATCCATGGGACCACTGGATGCCGACCGACAACGCCATGAGCAATGAACAATGGGACAAGGCAAACCTCGCGTCAGTCAAAGCCTTGCTGGACTGCTGCAAAGACGCGGCCCACAAAGACCCGAATTGCACGTTCACACCCATGCCATCGGGTTCGAACAACCGGTCATTGCACTGACCCAAACGAGGAGCCTGAAATGGCAGCGAACGTGAGTGCGAGCAACGTCATATCCGATGTCACGCAAACCCTGCAGACCTTCGATCTGCTCGAACTGCAGCAATACACCCGCGAAAAGAGCTACTCGAGCACGGCCAGCAAGGACTTCCATCTCTTCTATGTAGGGCGCGACGACGTTCACAACATCCTCAAGTACGTCCTTTCCCGCGCGAGCGTTTCGCTTTACATGAACATGTTCGGATTCGACGACGAAGAACTCAACGAAATCCTCATGCAGCAGGCGCTCGACCCGACCATCACCATGATGATCACGCTCGACAAGAGCCAGGCGGGCGGCGTGCACGAAAAGAAGCTACTCGAATCCGATATCGCGCAGAACCCGGTCAAATTCAACACGTTCTTCGTGATCGGCGAGTCGGCGGCCCATCAAATCAGTCATACGAAGGGATTCGTGGCCGATGGCAAGGTGGGCGGCGAGGGATCGGTGAACTGGTCGGCGTCCGGCGAGGGCACGTTCGTGATCAAGGGCGCGCCGGGAGGTCCGGGCTACCTGGCGCAAAACAACACGCAGACCATCTTTACGGACCCCGACACGATCAACCGGTTTCAGACCGAATTGATCGCCGAGCACATGACGGCGAAAGCGCAGGGCTACACACTCGCCGCTGCACCATCGACCGCCACGCCGGCCGCGCCGGCCGTCAAAACCGCCGCGAAGACCACGACCACCGCTGCGGCCGCCAAAAAAATTGCGGCGGCGGCAAAACGCAGCAAGCGGAATTGAGCGCTATCGCGCGGCCCGTTCAGGTCGGCATGCCAGCCCAGTAAGACACGGCGTCCTGCCGGTCGAACACGAACGTCTTGAGGGCGACCTGGCTCTCGGGAGAAAGCGTGTCGAACTCGAGACCATGCAGGGTGAGCCCTGCCTGTGGGGTATCGGCGCGCAGATTGCGTATCACGGCGACGGCCTGGAACGTCGCCCCGACGTTG
The DNA here is from genome assembly GCF_040965375.1 of Paraburkholderia sp. EG286A. Classification (NCBI taxonomy): domain Bacteria; kingdom Pseudomonadati; phylum Pseudomonadota; class Betaproteobacteria; order Burkholderiales; family Burkholderiaceae; genus Paraburkholderia; species Paraburkholderia sp. EG286A. The sequence goes on along the minus strand of NZ_JBFRCB010000004.1, from coordinate 614,869 downwards.
CCTGCTTCGATGGGGAACACCACGCATATGCGCTCGCCGACCTCGCCGATCTTGCGTCCGGCGGCGAGCGACATGCCCAGCACGCTGATATCGCAGCCAATGCCGAGCCGGTCCAGTTCCGAGCCCGTCAGGTCCACGCCATAGCGCACCGCGAGTTGCGTGCGTACGCGCACGGCCCGGCGTTCGCGCAGCCGGCGAATCGTGCCCGGTTCGGAGAGCACGAGATAGCGGAACGGATGCGTGCAGACCGCCTCGACCGTGCAGACGAGCCAGAACACGGCTTGTGTTGCGATCGCAACGATCTCGACCTGTTCGCCCTGGAACGGCTCCCACGCGGGTTTGGCCGCGGCGGGTGGCGTGACGAACATCGCGCCGCCCGGCCGGAAGCCGATCAGCCGGCACGGCAGCATCTCGCGCCCCGTGCCCGCCTGGCTGCGTATGCCCAGCAGCGCGCCAATGGCGAGGTTCATGTCGTCCAGCGTCAACGGCCCTTTGCCACGCTCGCCACGATCGGCCAGGCCGTCTTGCGTGCTCGCGAGATTCGCCTCCTCCGCCGTGTTGCGATAAGGCTGGAAGTGCGCGAAGAGGAAGTCGCGCTGCTCGCTGTTCAGCACCCCGCCTTGCGGCAGCAGCATCGTTCCGTCATGGTGAAACACCGCCAATGGCAGCGGCGTTTCGAGGGGCAGTTGCCCAGGGTCCCCGAGGAGTTCGAGAGTTTTTGACGCAGTACCGCTGCCAGGCTCGTGAAAGTGCATGACCGATAGCGTGTGAATTTGTTGGTTTTGTTCGATGCTGCATTGTGACCGAAATATAGCGAGCGATGTCAATAAAAATGCCGCTATTTCTGGCCTTGTTTAACGAAATATGCGCGCCACATAGAACTGCAGAAGAAGCGTCACAATATTTCTCTTTCCGGATCGTCTACACGGGTATGGAACCGCCGCCCACCCCCAGCCCGCAGAGTACGCAGGACCGCGAAATCGCCGACACCGTCGCCCGCGAGCGCCCGAGGCTGCGCAATTTCATCCGCCGCCGCGTGCTCGACCAGGACGAAGCCGAGGACATTCTCCAGGACGTGTTCGAGGAACTGGTTCAGGCGTGGCGGCTGCCGGAGCCCATCGAGCAGGTTGGCGCGTGGCTCTTTCGCGTGGCGCGAAATCGCATCGTCGACCGGTTTCGCAAACGCAAGGAAGTGCCGCTCGTCGAGCCGCAAGAAGATGAAAGCGAATACCGCCTCGACCTCGCGCTGCCCTCGCCCGACGCCGGCCCCGAGGCCGCGTACGAGCGCGCAGCGATGCTCGACGCGCTGCGCTCGACGAATTGCCCGCCAGCCAGCGCGAGGTGTTCATCGCGCACGAACTCGACGGGCGCAGTTTCAAGGAGCTGGCCGCCGCGAGCGGAGTTGGCGTGAATACGCTGCTGGCGCGCAAACGTTATGCGGTGCTGCATCTGCGCGAACGTTTGCGCGCGTCATGGGACGACCTCGAGCATTGAACCGAAGGAGAATCAAATGAAGTTTCGCCGCAAAATATTCGCCAAGGCGCTGCTGATGGTAGCGGTCATCGCCCTGCTGGGCGCCATCGTCATGGGCCTGTGGAACTGGATCGCACCGGCGATCGTGGCCAATGCGCATGCCATCGACTATCCACGCGCGATCGGCTTGCTGGTGCTGTGCCGGATCCTGTTCGGCGGCTTCCGCGGCCATGGCGGCTGCCGCCGACGCATGCACTGGCACCAGTGGCAACAGTGGCAGCACATGACGCCGGAGGAGCGCGAGCAACTGCGCAATGGCGCCACGCCGCCCGCGCAGTAAGCCAGCCCATGGCCAGCCTCGCCCCGCCGCGGGCTGGCACAATCCCTTCATTGCCGATCCGCCAGGAAGCTCCATGTCAGATGTCGCCGCCCGCCGCCCTTCACGCGTCGCGCCCCTTTTCGCCCTTTTGCCCTTCCTGCGCCCCTATGCGGGACGCTGGGCGCTTGCTTTCCTCGCGCTCCTGACCTCGGCGGGCGCGACGCTCGCGCTGCCGGTGGCATTCAAGTATCTGATCGACCGTGGCTTCGCGAGCGGCGATCGCACGCATATCGACCGCTATTTCATCGCGCTCTTCGTGGTTTCGCTGATCCTCGCCGCGGCGACGGCGCTGCGCTTCTACTGGGTCTCGTGGCTCGGCGAGCGGGTGACGGCCGACTTGCGGCGCGCCGTGTACGACCACGTGATCCGCATGAGCCCGCAGTTCTTCGAGACCACCCAAACGGGCGAAGTGCTCTCGCGCCTGACCACCGACACGACCCTGATCCAGACCGTGGTGGGCACCAGCCTCTCGCTGGGCCTGCGCAACGTGCTCCTCACCGTCGGCGGCGTAACGATGCTCGTTGCGACGAGCCCGGTGCTGTCCGGCTACATCATCGCGACACTGGTCGTTGTGGTCGCACCTATCGTCATCTTCGGGCGGCGCGTGCGGCGGCTTTCGCGCGCGAGCCAGGACAAGGTGGCGAGCGCCAGCGCCCTGGCGGGCGAAGTGCTCAACGCCATGCCCACGGTGCAGTCGTATGCCCAGGAGTCGTTCGAGGCAAAGCGCTTCGGCGGCGCCGTGGAAGCGGCCTTCGAAACGGCGCTCACACGCATTCGGGCGCGCGCCGGGCTCACGGCCGTGGTGATCGTGTTCGTGTTCGCCGCTGTCGTGTTCGTGCTCTGGCTCGGCGCGCAGGCCGTACTGGCCGGGCAGATGAGCGCCGGCCAGCTGTCCCAGTTCATTCTCTACGCGGTGTTCACGGCCGGCGCCGTGGGCGCCGTTGCCGAAGTGTGGGGCGATCTGCAACGTGCCGCGGGCGCCACCGAACGGCTGCTGCAACTGCTCGCCGCGCGCTCGCCGGTGGCGCAGGCGGCGGCGACCGTGCCGCTGCCCGCTCACGGCGCGGGCATCCGCTTCGACAACGTTGGCTTCTCCTACCCTTCGCGCCCCGGCATTGCCGCGCTCGACGCCTTCTCGCTCGACGTGCGCCCGGGCGAGCATGTCGCGCTGGTCGGTCCGTCGGGCGCAGGCAAGACCACGCTCTTTCAATTGCTGCTGCGCTTTTACGACCCGCAATCGGGGAGCCTCAGCATCAACGGTGTGCCGACGCAACAGGTTTCGCTCGCCGCGTTGCGCCAGGCGATCGGCGTCGTGCTGCAGGAGTCGGTGATCTTTTCGGGCAGTGTGCTCGACAACATTCGTTACGGCTCGCCCGACGCAACACTCGAAGCCGTCCAGCGCGCCGCGGCCATGGCGGCCGCGGCCGGCTTTATTGAGGAACTGCCGCAAGGCTACGACACCTTCCTCGGCGAGCGCGGCGTACGCCTTTCAGGCGGTCAGCGTCAGCGCATTGCCATCGCGCGCGCGATCCTCAAGAACCCGCCCATTCTGCTGCTCGACGAGGCCACCAGCGCGCTCGACGCCGCGAGCGAACGCCTCGTGCAAACGGCGCTCGACAACGCCGCGCAAAACCGCACGACGCTCGTCATCGCGCATCGTCTCGCCACCGTGCAGCAGGCCGACCGCATCATCGTGATGGAGCAAGGCCGCATCGTGGCGCAAGGCCGGCATGCGGAACTGCTGCAGAGTTCGCCGCTTTACGCGCAGCTCGCGGCGCTGCAGTTCGGCGCGCAACACGCGCATACCGTCACGTAACCAGCAGCCGGGCGGCCTGGGCACGATTGGCGATTGCCTACCTGCGTTGTCGAACGTTCGCAAATCGAAGCGCCGCCCAAGCGTGGGTTAGCGCACATTCAAAGCTTTCAGAAAGATTAATCCTGCTTCCTGTCAATCCGCCCTCTGAATTTGCGGCGATCGTCGCCGCCACCACCTCAAAATAATCCATTCAGTCCGAAGTCGAACGGGGTCCTTCGCCGGCTCGCCCGCGAAGTGTCTTTTCTGCGATGAATTACTTAGGAGAACGACGATGAATCCCCAAGGTACACCGCGCAACCTCGTCGAAGCCCATGCGGGAATGAGCGGCCTGAACGAAGAGTTGACTTCGATGTTCCCGCCGCGCTTCAACCACTATGCCCCCGCGGACCTCGCCGTACTCGCGCGCGGCATGCAGTCGGCGGCGGATACCGTATCGAACGATCCCGACCCGGAGGAGAACCTGTATGTACCGGCCGGCTACACGTATTTCGGCCAGTTCATCGATCACGACCTGACGCTCGATACCACCTCGCAGCTGACCTTGATCCAGGCGCGCACGACCGGCCAGCTGCCGACCAACCTGCGCACGCCGCGCTTCGACCTCGACAACGTATACGGCCCGGGACCCGACGACGCGCCCTACATGTATGCGGACGAGAACCACCCGCACAAGGGGATTTATCAGGGCGCCTCGCTGATCGAAGGGCACGACGATCTGCCGCGAACCCAGAATGCCTACAACGCTCGCGCGATCATCGGCGACAAGCGCAACGACGAGAATTCTATCGTCTGCCAGATCCAGATGCTGTTCCTGCGTTTTCATAACCGCGTGGTCGCGCGGCTCGCGAAAGCCGACGCCACGCTGCGCGGCAGCGATCTGTTCGAAGCGGCGCGCACGCAGGTGCGCTGGGCCTATCAGCGCGTGCTGGTCGAAGACTTCCTGCATCGGATCGTCGATTCGTCCGTCGTCGACGCCTTCGTGACCGCGCACGACCAGGACCGCGCGCATGCCTACAAGCTCTATGGTCCGGGTCCCGCGAGACGCAACCTGCCGCGCGAATTCACGGGGGCCGCGTACCGCTACGGCCACTCGGGCGTGCGCAACGGCTATGTGCTGAACGACAATTTCAAGGCACCGATATTCGACGGCACGAATACGAACGCGGACAGCCTCGTCGGTTTCGACCGGTTGCCCGAAACACACGTGATCGACGACTGGCAGCGCTTCTTCCCGCGCGAGCATCCCTTGCCTGGCGAAAAAGGCGGCCCCGGACTCGACGGCGCGAACAAGCCCGCCGCCGGTGTTGCCGACGATGCTTCGAACGGCGTCAAGCGTCTGCAATACGCGTACAAGCTCGATCCATCGCTCGTCGATCCGCTTTCGCAACTCCCGCACAGCGTGTCCGAAGTGCCGATTCCCGCCGCGGCAGACAAGCTGGCATCGGCAAAGGGCTTTCGCTCGCTCGCCATGCTCAACCTGTTGCGCGGCAACGTCTATGGCCTGCCGAGCGGCGAGACGGTGGCAAGCGCGCTCGGCGTGCCGCCGCTCGGTTCCGACGAACTCGTGGTCCGTACCCAGGTTTCGAGCGATCCGTCGAAGACCTTCCGCTTCGATCGCATCGCCTCGCTGAATGCCGATGGCGCGAGCCCGGCGCTTGGCGACACGTTCAAGGACGACACGCCGCTATGGTTTTATATCCTCGCTGAAGCGCAAGTTCCGATGCTCGAGCTTGCGCCCATCGGCGAGACGTTCAGCGAGGACGCGATGCTCGGCACGCAGGACGGCAAGCTCGGCGTCGGCGCATTGACGCGTCTTGGCCCGGTGGGAGGCCGCATCGTCGTCGAGGTGTTCTACGGGCTGCTGGACGAGGACCCGGATTCGATCATCCATCGCACCGGCAGCGCGCCCGCGCTCGAGGCCGAGATCTTCAGCAACGCGCCCGCCACGTTCTCGCAGATCATCGCGTTCGCGACCGCCGGCGAATGGCGGCTGATACCGCTGAAGGCCGTCGTCGATCTGGCGGCCTGAAGTCCCCGCTACCGAGGGGCGGCCAGGCGCGCGACGCTGCGCGCCTGGCGCGGCAGCACGATATACATGCCCCATGCCACGAGCAGGATCGCACGCAGTGCGTTCGCGAGTGGCTGCGCAGAGGAGACCCCTACATTGGTAATGGCGAGGCTGGCCGGCAAGGTCCACGCGTAAGTGATCACGCCGAGCAGCGTGGCGCGCCAGAAGCCGAACTGCCGGGGCGCGGGCATGGCGTGCGCGGCCAGCCCGCGTCGCACCATGTACCCCACGAGCGGCAGGCTGAGCAGCAAATACGCGAGCATGGGCACGATGAAGGGCATGCCGGCAATCGCAAGGGAAACGGCCGGCGAGGATTGCGCGAGGTCGTGCGGAACCCGGTTCGCGGCGAACGCCATGAGCGGCGTCGCAATCTTTCCGAGCGAGAGACGCAGCACGGAGAAGGCCACCACGAAGAGCAGCGCGCTCGCGAGCCACTGACGCCAGGCGCAGGACCACCAGAGATAAAGACGCCGGCCGAACGACACCCCGGGAGTCAGCGTAAACAGCGCCCACTTGTCACGGCGCGCCCCGATGCATGCGAGCACAACGAACAGCATGCCCGCGATGACGAATACGTCCTCACTCCACACGATCAATTGCAGAGGCTGATCGACGCTCGCCGAAGCCGGCGTGGACGAAGCGAAATTCTGCAGATGCCGCGCAATGTACTCCGAAGGGCTGAGGGCCTGCGCGGATTCCTGTGGCGTCATCGCGCCTCCGTGTTGCGTGATGCACTGCCGCATGGCGAGTTCATTCAAAATACGCACACTGCATCACAACGTGATATATCATCGAGTTGTATAACAACGTCTCAACCCATGCCGATCAAGATGGAGCGATAGCGAGGGACGTATCACTTCCACCCGATCCGGCGAAGCCAACATCCCGGCCGATTGGGGCACGTTTTTTGCGCACCACCGGGACCCTGGTCATGCGTTTTGCATTGGCCATATCGCCCTTGCCTTGGGGGTGCGAAATGAATGTCGATCAACCGGGAGCCACGCTCCTTTCGGAGGAAGACGCCCATCGTCAGTTGCGCCGCGCTGTGATTGCCAGCACCATCGGCACGACGATCGAATGGTACGACTTTTTCCTCTACAGTATTGTCACCGGGCTTATCTTCGCGAAGCTCTACTTTCCCGAATCCGACCCGCTCGTTGGCACCCTGCAAGCTTTTCTGATCTATGCCGTAGGGTTCATTGCACGGCCAGTCGGCGCGGCCATCTTCGGCCACTACGGCGATCGCGTCGGCCGCAAAGCCACGCTGATCGTCACGCTGCTGCTGATGGGGCTCGCCACCTTCGCCGTGGCCTTTGTGCCGACCTATGCATCCATCGGCATCTGGGGCGCCGTTCTGCTCACAGTGCTGCGCTTCATTCAGGGCGTGGGCGTAGGCGGCGAATGGGGCGGCTCGGTCCTGATGTCGATGGAATGGGCGCGCACCAATTCGCACCGCGGCTTCGTCGCTTCGTGGCCGCAATTCGGCGTGCCGGCGGGACTCTTCATCGCCAATCTCGTGGTGCTCGCCGTCAGTGCGTTCTCCGGAGACGCCTTCATGACGTGGGGATGGCGGGTGCCGTTCCTGCTGAGCATCGTGCTCGTCGCGATCGGCCTCTATATCCGGCTGAGCATTCTTGAAACGCCGATCTTCGCGAAGCTCCTCGCCGAGAACAAAATCGAGAAGACGCCGATGCTCGAAGTCATTCGCCGCCAGCCCAAGGACATTCTCCTCTCGGCGTTGGCGCGCATGGCCGAACAGGCGCCGTTCTACATCTACACGGCCTTCGTCTTCACGTATGGCGTGAAGACGCTGCACGTTTCGCGCGACCTCATGCTCACCGCGGTTCTGGCGGCCGCCGTGCTGCAGTTCGCGACCATTCCGTTCTTTGGGCACATGTCCGACCTGATCGGCCGCAAGCGCATGTATATGATCGGCGCGTTGGCCGCGGGCATCTTCGGCTTTATCTACTTCGGCATGCTCGATACGAAAAACACGGCGTTGATTTTCGCGGCCGTGGTGCTGTCGCTCGTGCCGCACGCCATGCTCTATGGTCCGCAGGCGGCGTTCATCGCCGAATCGTTCACGGGGCGGCTGCGGTACAGCGGCGCCTCACTCGGTTATCAGCTGGCTTCCGTGATTGCGGGCGGCCCGGCGCCGCTGATCGCAACGGCGCTCTTCGCGTACTACCGCACGGGTTATGCCATTGCGATCTATATCGCCGTGTGTGGGGTGATCAGTCTGCTCGCCGCCTGGCGCATGGGCGATTACACGAACAAGGATATTTCGCGCGAATACGACGACGCGCGCGGAACAGGCGATCACGGGCACGCATCTCACCCTGCGTGATCGACTGCTGAAAAACACAGCGCGCCCCTGCTGGACGAATCCCGCAGGGGCGCGCTTCTTTTTACCCATCAACAGCGATCAGCGATCCTGAACGCTCAGACCTTCGGTGCCTTGTCGAGCACCACGCCCGTCGTCGGGTCGAGGTACAGCTTGCGGTCTTCGTGGCCGCGGCCGCGGCGGTCGAAGTCGAACATGCCCATGATGCTGCCCGACGTCGCATCGAACGAACCGCCGCCGATGCGCTGACCGTCAAGCCAGTTGTCTTCGATGAAACGCACCACGGAAGACTGGTCGATCAGCGTATGGTCGACGTAGTTCTCGCGCGCCCACGGCGAGATCACGACGAACGGAATGCGCGTGCCCGGACCGCAGCGGCCGTTCACGGGCTTGCCGTTCAGGCCGGCAGGCGCCGAACCCGTGCCGCAGATGCCGGCGGCCGTCAACTGGTCGGCAACGCTGTCGTACGAAGCGCTGGTGGGCTGCGCGTAGGCATGGTCGTACCAGCCGTCCGAGTCATCCCATGCCACGATCACGGCCGTATCTTCCCAGTCGTTCTGCTGCTGCAGGAAGTTCACGACCTTCGCGACGAACGCCTGCTCGTCGAGCGGATCGGAATAACCGGCGTGGCCGTCCTGGTAGGCCGGGGCCTTCAGGAAGCTCACCGACGGGAAATTGCCCGCCTTCACGGCAGCGAAGAAGTCGTCGGTATCGTACTGGTGATTCGCCGGGTCGGGGTTGCCGTTCTTGCCCTCGGTGTGCCCGATCGCGGCGAGCGAGCTGGGACGCAGGTGCTGCGGATTCGAGGTCGAAGCGTAGTACTGGAACCAGTTGTGGTGCGGAATATAGTCGGCCGTCGCCGCACCGACCACCGGCGAGAGCGTGCTGCGCTTGCAGCCGGTCGTGCCGTTGCTGTTCGTCGTCGCGAGGTTGAAGCCGCCCATGAAGCCGCCCCACGAGACGTTACGCGCGTTCAGCAGGTCGCCGATATTCTTGCCGGTCATCTGCGCCGTGTCGGTGGCGCTCGAGCAAAGATCGTAGGCCGGATCGACGTCGTTGATCATCGTAAAGCCGTTCTGGCCGTCGTTCACATAGTACGAACCGGCGACCGAAGGCTTCTTGGTTGTGAGTACAACCTTCATGCCGTTGGTCTGGCCCGAGACCACTTCGAGCGCGCCGGGCGTCGACGGACCGTAGGTCGACGTATAGGCGTTGTCGCTCATCGCGAAGTGCTGGGCGTAGTTCCACAGCGCCGTGACGGTGTTGCCGTCGTAATAGCCCATCACCTGGCCCTTCGTGCCGAACGCGCCCGCGCCGCCGCTCGTGCCGTTACCCGTGTACAACGGGAACAGGTCGGCGTGGCCGTCGTCGTATGCCTGCTGCTCGGCCGTATACGCGTGGTTCTGGTCGGCCGTGGCCGCCTGCGTGCGATCCAGACGGAACGGATTGGCTGCGCCCGTGCCATTGGCCGTGTTCGTGAAGTTCGGGTTCTTCGTCAGCAGCGTGCCAGAAAGACCGTTCACTTCGGGCGTACCGGGTTGCGCCCTGAATGCAGGCTCGCCGGACGGGTTGGTCGCGTGCGGATAAGTCGCGAAGTAATGGTCGAACGAAACGTTCTCGCCATAAATCACGACCAGGTGCTTGATCGGAGTGGCGGTGTGATTGTGTTCCGGATGATTCTTGTCGTGATCGTCACCAGCACTCCACGCAACTGTCGATGCGAGTGCTGCGGCTGTGAGCGAACCAACTGCGACATGACGCCATTGCATTTTCGGCTCCTGGTTGGTTTCGTATTGTCGGGATCACCGTGAAGCCGGGTGAAGGCGTTATGCAGCTCGCATCGTGGCGCTCATGCCAGCTGAATGCGGAGGCTACACGGCATGAGGATTAAAGCATCGGGGTATGAATGCTCAGCGTCAGACTCCTTACGAAATATTTTCGACTGGAAAGTTTGGCGCCGAATCGTCGAAGCGATAAAGCCAGACTAAATTCAGGTATGAAGATTGCGCAGCGCGCTGATGCGCACCGGTTAGCAAACAAGGTGAACTAAATGAACCGGGCCGCGACGCGGCGGCCCGAAAATGAACAGGCGGCCTAGATGAAACTGACGCCGCCGTTGACGGCAATGGTCTGCCCAGTGACGAAGCCGTTGCCGACCACCATCAACACGACCTGTGCGACCTCATCGGCTTCACCGAGGCGGCCAACGGGCAGCCGCTCGGCGACGTTCGCCGCTTTCAGCGGCGCGGCCATTTCCGTGTCGATGGGTCCCGGCGCCACGGCGTTCACGGTCACACCTTCCCGTGCCACGCGCGAGGCGTAGCCGCGCGTCAAGCCTTCGAGGCCCGCTTTCGAAGCGTTGTAATGAACGCCGACGAGGCCCGCGCCGCGCGCGGCCGCCGACGACAGATTGACGATGCGGCCCCAGCGGCGCGCGCGCATGCCGGGCAGCACCGCCTGCGTGCAAAGAAACGCCGACTTGAGATTGACGGCGAGCGTGTGGTCGAATTCGGCCTCTGTAAGCGACTCGATGTCGCTGAACGTGCCTGTGCCGGCGTTGTTCACGAGCACATCGACCGCGCCGAGGCGGCGCTCGATCTCGCCGATCATGCTCGTGACCTCGCTGGCCGACGACACGTCGGCGCGCACCGCGAGCGCGCGGCCCCCGGCGCTTTCGATCTGCGCGACGACCAGGTCCGCCTCGTCAGCGCGCTGGCGGTAGTTCACGCCGACCGCGGCGCCAGCCGAAGCCAGCGCCATGGCAATGGCGCGGCCGATCCCGCGCGAGCCGCCGGTCACGAGCGCAACGCGATGATTGAGGTCGGGTAAAAGAGCGGACATGGCGGACTCCTTCAGCGTTGGGTTGCCACTGCACCGCCGCCCTTGCGCAAGACGCTCGCCTTGACGCGCTCACGGCGCGGTGCCGATGCCGCCGCCCGGGCCCGCCAGTTCGCCGTCTACGCCCAGCCCGGCCGCATGGCCGTGGGCGTTCGCACGGCCGCCACGGCGCGAAAACGGCGGCGTGCGCAGCTTCGCGCGGCGACGCGGCCCGGAAACCGGGTCCAGATAGAACATGACGAGCGTGCCTGCCGCGGCGGCCGCCGCGAGATGGAACAGTGCCTTCATGGATGCCTCTCGATAGTTGCAACGCATGCAAAGCGCGGAGACCGGCGCGATCGGCGTGATCGAGTCGATCGGCCATTGCATCGATCCGCGCACCCATTATGCCGCCGACAGCTGGGCGCAGGCATTGCTCCTTTCGTTTGCAAAGCCCCTATGCCCACCCAGAATGAGGGACGATCATGCACCTCAATGTCGCTCAAAAACTCATCGCTTCGCATCTCGTACACGGCAAGCTTTCCGCGGGCGATGAAATCGGCATCTCCGTCGACCAGACCTTGACCCAGGACGCAACCGGCACGCTCGTCATGCTCGAACTCGAGGCCATGGGCCTCGATTACGCAAGAACGAAGCTCAGCGTGCAGTACGTCGATCACAACCTGATCCAGGAAGATTACCGCAATGCCGACGACCACCTCTTCCTGCGCAGCGCCGCCGAACGTTTTGGCCTGTGGTACTCGAGGCCCGGCAACGGCGTGAGCCACCCCTGTCATCAGGAAAACTTCGGCAAACCCGGCGCAACCCTGCTCGGCTCCGACAGCCACACGCCCGCGGCGGGCGCACTCGGCATGCTGGCGATCGGCGCGGGCGGGCTCGAAGTGGCGCAGGCCATCGCGGGCGAACCGTTCCTCACGCGCATGCCGCAAATATGGGGCATCCGGCTCACGGGCAGCCTGCCCGACTGGGTCAGCGCCAAAGACGTGATTCTCGAAATGCTGCGCCGCCATGGCGTCGATGGCGGCGTCGGCAGGATCATCGAATATCACGGCCCGGGTCTCGCGGGTCTGAGCGCGATGGACCGTCACGTCATCGCCAACATGGGCGCGGAACTCGGCGCGACGGCGAGCGTATTTCCCTCCGACCGCGAAACGCGGCGCTTCTTGCGCGCCTGGCAACGCGAGAACGACTGGAGCGAACTGGGCGCCGATGCGGGGGCCGCTTATGACATCGAGGACGAGATCGATCTCTCGTCGCTTGTGCCGCTCATTGCCATGCCTTCGAGCCCCGGCAATGTGGTCACCGTGAAAGAGGTGGCCGGCGAGCCCATTTATCAGGCCTATATCGGCTCCTCCGCCAATCCCGGTTACCGCGATTTCGCGGTCGCCGCGGCCATCGTGCGCGACAAGGCCGTGCACGAGCGCGTGTCGTTCGACGTCAATCCCACGTCACGCGCGCAGCTCGAGATGCTCTCGCGCGAAGGCTACGTACAGGATCTGCTGCACGCCGGCGCACGCTTGCATCAGGCGGGCTGCAACGGCTGCATCGGCATGGGCCAGGCGCCGGCCACGAGCACGCTGTCGCTGCGCACCGTGCCGCGCAATTTTCCGGGCCGCTCGGGCACGCCCGAAGACAAGGTTTGTCTCGTGAGCCCGGAAACCGCCGCGGCGTCGGCGCTCGCGGGGGAAATCACCGACCCGCGCACGCTGCCCATGCCCTACCCGCGCATCAGCGACCCCGATCACCCCATTGTTCATCGCGCCATGTTCGCGAGACCGCTGGCGCGCGCAGACGCGGCCGAAGTCGCCTTGAAGAAGGGCCCCAACATCGCGAGCCTGCCGGACTTCGAGCCCTTGCCCGAAAGCTTCGATTTACCCGTGTTACTGAAGGCGGGCGACAACGTGTCCACCGACGAAATCCTGCCCGCGGGCGCCCGCGTGCTGCCGTTTCGCAGCAACGTGCCGAAGCTGGCCGAGTTCGCCTTCGAGCGCATCGACGACACTTACGCGAAACGCGCGCGCGACACGGGCGATCACTGCGTGATTGGCGGCGGCAACTACGGGCAGGGCTCGAGCCGCGAACATGCCGCGCTCGCGCCGCGATTTCTCGGCCTGCGCGTGGTGATTGCCAAAAGCTTCGCGCGCATTCATGCCCAGAATCTCGTGAATTTCGGCATTCTGCCGCTCACGTTCGCCAATGAACAGGATTACGAATCGATCGAATCCGGCGACACGCTCCATTTCGAGGGCATCCAGACCGCGCTAGCCTCGGGCAAGCCGTTGAAGATCACGCTGGAGGATGGCAAACGCACGCTCGAAACCCGCCATACGTTGACGCAACGGCAGGTCGAGTACCTTCGCAGTGGCGGCGTGCTCAACTGGACGCAGCAACGACTGCAGCGTACGTAAGACGTGCGGCGTGGGCGCGAGCTCCGCGTTCAGGAAAAGCCTTCGTCCCAGCGTGTATCGCGCACCTGCACCATGCCCGCTTCCACGCGCACCGCGAACACCGCGACGTCCTCATACGCGGGCGGCGCGAGCACCTTGCCCGTCTTGATGCAAAAACGGGCGCCATGGCGCGGGCAAATCACCTCGTCGCCCTCCACGTCGCCGCCCGTGAGCACGCCGCCGTCGTGCGGACAGGTGTCCTCGATCGCATAACAGGTCCCGTCGAGATTGAATACGGCGACCGCTGTGCCGTCCACATCGACGCTGCGTACGGAACCCGGTTGAAATCCGGCGTATGGCGCCACGTCCACCCAGTCGGCCATGTCAGAGCATCCCCAGTTGCAGCAGCGCCGCTTCGGACATGCGCGCCCTCGTCCACGGCGGGTCCCAGACCAGCTCCACGTTCGTCTCGCTCACGCCTTCCACCTCGTTCACGTATTCTTCGACCGTGCCGGGGAAGGTTTGCGCGACCGGGCAGCCCGGCGCGGTCAGCGTCATGCGGATCGTCACGTGACCCGTTTCGGCGTCCACGTCCAGTTGATACACGAGCCCCAGATCGTAAATGTTCACCGGTATCTCCGGATCGAACACCGAGCGCAGCGCGTCGATCACGCGTTCGCGCAGGTCGTTGCTCGCCGTTTGCGTATTCATCGTCAATTGCCTCCAGGCACGCGCAGAGTCATTCCGTCGATACGGTCCCGCGCTCGTCGCGCAACGCGGCGTGCAGCGTGTGCCACGCGAGTGTCGCGCACTTGATGCGCGCCGGAAATTCGCGCACGCCCGCGAGCACCGCGAGCTTGCCGAGCCCTTCGGCAGAGGCCGGGCGGTCCGAAGGCGCCGTTGCCATGGCGTGAAAGCGTTCGAACAGCGCCTCGACTTCCGCTTGCGTGCGGCCCTTGAGCGCTTCGGTCATCAACGAGGCCGAAGCCGTTGCGATCGCGCACCCCGCGCCCTCGAAGCCGGCGTCCTTGACCACGCCGTCCTCGATACGCAGATACAAGGTGACGCGGTCGCCGCACAACGGGTTGTAGCCTTCGGCGCTATGCGTTGCACCGGGCACGGTGTGACAGTTCCGCGGCCGCCGGTAATGGTCGAAGATCGTTTCCTGGTACAGCTCGCGCAAGTCGCTCATAGCGGAAATACCTCCTCGACGCGCGCGAGGCCGTCCAGCAGCGCGTCGACTTCGGCGCGCGTGTTGTACAGCGCAAACGAGGCGCGCACCGTGGCCGGCACGCCATATCGGTCCATCACCGGCATCGCGCAATGATGGCCCGTGCGCACGGCCACCCCGCACTGGTCGAGTATCGTGCCGATGTCGTGGGCGTGCGCGTTCTCCATGACGAACGAGACGATGCCGAGTTTTTCTTTCGCCGTTCCAATCAATCTCACATTAGGCATCGTCCGCAATGCTTCGTCGGCATACGCTAGCAGATCGGCCTCGTGCCGTTGTGCCACTTCCAGGCCGATCGCACTGACGTAGTCCAGCGCAGCGCCGAGCCCGATCGCGCCGGCAATGTTCGGCGTGCCCGCTTCGAAGCGCCACGGAATGACGTTGTACTCGGTCTTCTCGAACGTCACGGAGCGGATCATGTCGCCGCCGCCCTGCCATGGCGGCATGGCTTCCAGCAGCACAGCCTTCGCATACAGCGCGCCAATGCCCGTGGGCCCGTAGATCTTGTGCCCCGAGAACGCGTAGAAGTCGCAATCGAGCGCGGCCACGTCCACGGGAAGATGCGCAATCGCCTGCGCGCCGTCGACCAGCACCGGCACGCCGCGCGCATGCGCAAGCTCGATCATCTGTGCAAGCGGATTGACGGTGCCCAGCGCGTTCGACGCATGCGCCACCGCCGCCATGCGCGTGCGCGGGCCGAGCAGGCGCGCGAAGGCGTCGAGGTCGAGCGTGCCGTCGTCGTCGATCGGCGCCACCTTCAGCAGCGCGCCCGTCTGCGCGCAGACGAGTTGCCACGGCACGATATTCGAGTGATGCTCCATCGCGGTGATGAGCACTTCGTCGCCGGGTTGAAGGCGCGGCCGCGCGTAGCTTTGCGCCACCAGGTTGATCGCTTCCGTGGTGCCGCGCGTGTACACGATCTCCTTCTCGTGCGCCGCGTGGATGAAACGCGCAATGCGCGCGCGGGCGCCCTCGTAGGCATCGGTCGCGCGCTGCGACAGCAGATGCACGCCGCGATGCACGTTGGCATTGTCGTGCTCGTAATAGGCCTGCTCGGCGGCGATCACGCTCGCGGGCTTCTGCGTGGTCGCCGCGTTGTCGAGGTACACGAGCGGCTTGCCGTGCACGCTTTCCCGCAGAATCGGAAAGTCGCGGCGCCAGCCGATGACCGCTTCGGCGTCGGGAATGCCCACCGGTTCGAGTAGATTCATGACAGTCCCCGCAGGTACTCGCCGCCGGGCAGGCGCGCGAGCAGCTGTTGTGTGAGCCGGCCGCGCAGCGCGGCGCTTTCCACGCGATCCACGCTCACGCGCGCGAACGACCACACGAGGAGCGCTCGCGCCATGCGCTCGTCTATGCCGCGCGAGCGCAGATAAAAGAGCGGGCTCTCGTCGAGCTGGCCGACGGTCGCGCCGTGCGTGCACTTCACGTCGTCGGCGTGAATCTCCAGTTGCGGCTTCGTGTCGATCTCGGCGTTGCGCGAGAGCAGCAGATTGTCGTTGCCTTGATGCGCGTTCGTCTGCTGCGCGTCCTGATGCACGATCACGCGGCCATCGAATACCGCATGCGAAGCGCCGTCGAGCACGCCGCGATAGTATTCCCGGCTCGTGCCGCGCGGCATCTCATGGTCGATGCGCGTGTGATGATCCACGTGCTGCCGCGCGCTGACGAAATACAGGCCGTTCAGGTCGGCTTGCGCGTCTTCCGCGTCGAGGCGCGTGTCGATCTGCGTGCGCGACAACGCGCCGCCGAACGCGAACGAGTGCGAGGTGAAGCGGCTCGCGCGCCGCTGCGAAACGCCCAAGTGCGCGATATGAAACGCGCTGCGCGCTTCCTGCTGGATACGGCAATGCTGAACGTCGGCCTCTTCGTCGGCGACGATTTCCGTGGCGGTGTTGACGAAATAGGCTTCGTCGGTAATGCCCGCGAACTGCTCGACGATCGAGCAACGCGCCCCCCGCTCCGCCACCACCGCGTTGAACGGATGCATGGCGAGCGCGGCCTCGCTGCTGAAGAACAGCACGTGCAGCGGCCAGTCCAGCGCGCAGCCGGGCGGCAGCACGACCACGTAGCCGTCGCTGCGAAACGCGCCGTTGAGCGCCGCGAAGCCGTCCTCGGGCGCACGCCGCGCCATGATCGATTCGACCCGCTCAGGAATCCTGCGCATCGCCTGCGCGAGCGTGCCGACGAACGCGCCTTCCGGCAAAGGCGGCAAGGACGAGAGCTTCGGCACGTGGCGGCCGTTCACGAACACGATACGGCCGCCCGCGTCGGCGGGCACGAGGTCGTCGATCAGGCGGGCGTAGTCGGTTTGCTCGCCGTCCGAAGGCATGAAATGCCAATGCGGCTTCGCAATCGGCATCACATTGGTGTATTTCCACGCTTCGAGTTGCGTGCCGGGAAAGCCCAGCGTCTCGAACCGGTCGAACGCGTGCCGTCTCGCCTTGCGCAACCACGGCAGCTCGACGCCCGCCAGCGTCCCCGCCATCGTGCGGAAGGCGTCGCGGTAATGCTCGCGCGTTGATTCGCTCATCGTTGCTCCCTGGCCGCTGCCGTGTGATGCGTGCCGGCGCCTTGCCCCGCTGCCGGTCCGTCGCCATCCTGCTCGCCGAGCCAGCCATAGCCCTTGCGCTCCAGCTCGAGCGCGAGCTCACGCGAACCCGAGCGCACGATGCGCCCCTGCGAAAGCACGTGCACCTGGTCCGGCACGATGTAGTCGAGCAGGCGCTGGTAGTGCGTCACGAGCACGATGGCCCGGTCCGCGCTGCGCATCTGGTTCACACCACGGGCGACGAGTTGCAACGCGTCGATATCGAGCCCCGAGTCGGTCTCGTCGAGAATGGCGAGACGCGGCTCCAGCACCGTCATCTGCAGCACCTCGTTGCGCTTTTTCTCGCCGCCCGAAAACCCTTCGTTCACGCCCCGATAGAGCAGGTCTTCCTTCATCTCCATGGCCGCCATTTTTTCCTTCACGAGCGCGAGAAAGTCCATGGCGTCGAGTTCCGCTTCGCCACGATGCTTGCGCTGCGCGTTGAGCGCGGCCTTGAGCAGATAGATATTGCTCACGCCCGGTATTTCCACCGGATACTGAAACGCGAGAAAGAGCCCGCGGCGCGCGCGCTCGTCGGGCGCAAGCGCGAGCAGGTCGCAGCCGTCGTACTGCACGCTGCCCCCCGTGACCACGTATTGCTCGCGCCCCGCCAGCACATGGGCGAGTGTGCTTTTGCCGGAGCCGTTCGGCCCCATGATCGCGTGAACCTCGCCCGCATTCACGCGTAAATCCACCCCGCGCAGAATCGGCTTGCTTTCCACTTCGACATTCAGATTGCGAATTTCCAGCATTCTTTTCTCCCTCTCAACCTACGCTGCCTTCCAGGCTCACGCCCAGCAGCTTCTGCGCTTCCACGGCGAATTCCATCGGCAGTTCCTTGAGCACGTCCTTGCAAAAACCGTTGACGATCATCGACACCGCGTCCTCCTCACTGAGCCCGCGCTGCCGGCAATAGAACAGCTGGTCTTCGCCGATCCGCGACGTGGACGCTTCGTGTTCGACTTTCCCGCTCGGGTTCTTCACCTCGATATAGGGAAACGTGAAGGCGCTGCAGCGGTCGCCGAGCAGCAGCGAATCGCACTGCGTGTAGTTGCGCGCGTTCTCGGCCGAGCGCGCCATTTTCACGAGCCCGCGATAGGCGTTCTTGCCGCGGCCGGCCGAGATCCCCTTCGAGAGAATCGTGCTGCGCGTATTGCGCCCGATATGCACCATCTTCGTACCGGTATCGGCCTGCTGATAGTGGTTGGTGAGCGCCGCCGAATAGAACTCGCCGATCGAGTTGTCGCCCTGCAGGATCACGCTCGGATACTTCCACGTAATGGCGGAGCCGGTTTCGACCTGGGTCCACGAGATCCTCGCGTTGGCCTCGCGGCAGTCGCCGCGCTTCGTCACGAAGTTGTAAATGCCGCCGCGCCCTTGCGCGTCGCCCGGATACCAGTTCTGCACCGTCGAGTAGCGGATTTGCGCGCCTTCCAGTGCGACGAGTTCCACCACGGCGGCGTGCAGCTGGTTTTCGTCGCGCATCGGCGCGGTGCAGCCTTCCAGGTAGCTCACGTAGGCGCCCTTGTCGGCCACGATGAGCGTGCGCTCGAACTGGCCCGTGTTGCGCGCGTTGATGCGGAAGTAGGTGGACAACTCCATCGGGCAGCGCACGCCCGGCGGGATATAGCAGAACGAGCCATCGCTGAAGACGGCCGAGTTGAGCGTCGCAAAGAAGTTGTCGGTGTACGGCACGACCGAGCCGAGATACCGGCGCACGAGGTCCGGATGGTCGCGCACCGCTTCCGAGAACGAGCAGAAGACGATGCCAAGCTCGCCCAGCTGCCGCCGGAACGTCGTGGCGACCGACACGCTGTCGAATACCGCGTCCACGGCCACGCCCGCGAGCATCTCGCGCTCCTGCAGCGGCACGCCGAGCTTTTCGTAGGTGCGCAGGAGTTCCGGATCGACTTCGGCGAGGCTCTTCGGACGGTTCGCCTGCGTATGCGGCGCCGAGTAGTAGGCGATGTCCTGGAAGTCGATGGGCGGGTGTTCGATGCTCGCCCAATGCGGCTCGGTCATCGTGAGCCAATGCCGGTAGGCGGCGAGCCGCCATTCGAGCATGAAGTCCGGCTCCTGCTTGCGCGCCGAGATGAGACGGATCACGTCCTCGGACAAACCACGTGGCAACGTGTCCGACTGCACGTCCGAAACGAACCCGTGCCGATATTCCCGCCGCAGCAATTCCTCGAATGTTTTCGCTTGTGTATCCATGACGTTATTACGGTCTCCTTTACACTCATGACCTCATTCTAGAACCCCTGGCAAAACCCTGGCATGGCCGGGGTTTAACCGCAGCGCATGACGCGCGCAGCAGGCACGCCCGATGCGAAAGACCCTTCTTGCAAGAGAGAAATGACAACGCATCCGCGTGAAGCCGACCCTTCCACTACTGGCCGTCAGTTTCTTCGCCGCGGACGTGCAGGCGGGCGCGGGCCCCTTTCTCGGCATCTATCTGCAGGCGCATGGCTGGACGCCCGAAACGATCGGCACCGTGCTGACCCTGGGCGCGGTGGTCGGCACACTCGCGACGGTGCCCGGCGGCGCGCTCGTCGACGCCGTTTATCACCGCCGCGCGGTGGTGGTCGGCGCCAGCCTGTTGACCATCGTGGCCGCTTGCGTCATCTGGCTCTCGCACGGCTACTGGCCGATCGCGTTTTCGCAGATCGCCACAGCCGTCGGGGGTTCGGTGATGGGCCCCGCGTTGACGGGATTGACGCTCGGCATGGTCGGCCGCAAGAACTTCGACCGGCAATACGGACGCAACCAGGTCGCGAACCATGCCGGCAACATCATCGCCGCGGCGTTGTCCGGCGCGCTCGGATGGTGGCTCGGCATTGCCTACGTGTTCGTGCTGGGCGCGGCATTCGGTCTCGCGTGCATCGCGTCCGTGCTGCTCATTCCCCCGCGTTCGGTGCACCGGCACTACGCGCGCGGCCTCGTGCACGACGACGCAAAAGATCGTTCGCAGGTGCGCGCCGAGCGCATGCGCATGCTGTTGCACTGCCGCCCGCTGCTGCTGCTCGCCGCGTCGCTCGCGGCGTTCAGCCTCGGCAATTCCGCCATGCTGCCGCTCTACAGTCTTGCCGTCGCGGCGGCGCATCACGGCGACGCCAACCAGATCACCGCCGCCAACATCATCATCTCGCAGGTCGTGATGCTCACGGCCGCGGTCTTCGCAAGCCGCATCATTCGCCGCTGGGGCTTCTGGTGGGTCATTCTCGCGACGCTCTTCACACTGCCGCTGCGCGGCGTATTCGCCGCGTGGCTGGCGTCGCCGTGGGGCATCCTGCCCGTGCAGGTCTTCGACGGACTCGGCTCCGGTTTGCAGAGCGTCGCCATCCCCGCCCTCGTGGTGCATTTGCTGCATGGCAGCGGCCGCGTGAATCTCGGTCAGGGCGCCGTGCTCGCGGTGCAGGCCGCGGGCGGCTGCCTGAGTCCGCTGCTGGGCGGGTGGCTCGCCAACCGCTTCGGCTATCCGGCGGCGTTTCTCGCGCTCGGCAGCCTCGCCGTCGTCGCGCTGGCCATCTGGGTCACACAGGGCGCGACCATCCGCCGGTCGTGCGACACGCGCCGCGACGAACTGGAACAACTCGCCGACGTCGACACATCGGCGTTTTTTCACTGACGACGATGGCCGCGAGTGCACGCTAGCAGGCATGCGATTCGCGACACCCTGCCGGCACATGACGAAGAATGCCAATGGAGAAGCCATGAAGCCACTGCATGTTCCCGTCTGGGGCGCGATCGCCTGTGTGGCGCTCGCCGCCTCCTCGCTGTCGGTCAACGCACAGACCCAAACGCCCGCTCATCCCCCTGCGCCGCCGATGGTGAAGCCGCCGGCAGCCGTGCCTGGCACGGCAAGCGACTCGAACCCCACCAACCCCGACAACATGCCTGTGAAAAAACCCAAGGGGCCCGCCACCCACGACAAGATGATGCGCAGCGACCCCGCCAGCGACGCTCAGGCCAAATAGCACAAAAAGAAGCGCAAAAAGAACTCACCATTGGCTGCACCAGGCTCTACCCTTAAACGATAGAACTCACGGAGGACCAAGATGAGAATCGAATTCACGAGTCGCCGTCACGCTGTGGCTGCCGCACGCGTCGCGTTCGAAGCCAACGTGGACAACCGCCCGGTATGGTGCAGCGTGTCGCTCGACGCGCTGAACGACCGCTTCGGCAACACCGGCACGTCGGCGCATGCGCTATTGAGCGCCTTCGAGGCGAACCGCCCGAGCATCGAACTGGCCGCGCGGCACGCGCTGGAGAAAAACGGGGGCCAGTCCGTGGAACTCGAAACACGCGATCTGGAGTAAGCGCGCCGACGCAAGCGCAACCGCAACCGGGTTCGAATCGTCAGCCGAGGTGGCCTGCTCCAGGCAGGCCTCGATACTTCCCCAAAGGACTCAAGAGCGCTCGTCCGAGTGCCAGTTTGGCGAAGCCGAAGTGTCCACAATGGCCGGCATCCGTACACACCCGCGCGGTTCAATTGCACATCGCAACCGGCTAATCTTTTCTTGCGTCCGCGACCAGCGCCACCCTTTCGTGTGCGTCGCGTTGTTTCCCCCGGCGCTTGCCGCGGAACGCACCCTGCCAGCCACACTACGCTTGAACCCGTTCGCCTCGACGCGACGGCCCTGACGTGACAAGGAGGCAGACATGGACGCACTACAGTGGGGAACCGCCATCGGCGTCATGGTATTGGTCATCGCGGCCACGGCCGTGATCGCGCACTATCGCCGCGAACGGCGCCGCGCAAGCCTGTTGCGCAACCTCCACCACCACAACGGCATCCGCTCTTCGCACCTGCGCTAGCCGGCCTCGCGCCAGGCGTCTTGCGCGCACGTCGCGAGCATAGCGCGCAGCCGTCCGATATCGGCGGGCTTCGCAAGATGTGCATGGAAGCCGGCCGCCAGCGCGGCCGCTCGGTCACCGTCCGAAACATGGCCGCTCAGCGCGACCAGCATCACGTCGGCGTGATCCGGCATGGCGCGCATGCGCTCCGCCAGCTCGTAGCCGTTCATGCCCGGCATGCCGATATCGACGAGGGCGAGATGTGGCTTCCATTGCCTCAACACAGTCAGTGCGCTCGTACCGTCGCCGGCCGTTCTGACTTCATGCCCTTCCAGCTCGAGCAACGCGCCGAGTGCGAAACACGCGTCGGCATTGTCGTCGACGATGAGCACGCGCGCCGGGCCGTTGCCCGCCAGCACGGCGGCGAGCGGCTTGACGGCTGCGGCGCTGCCGGTTCGCACGGGAATCGAGAGACGCGCCAGCGTGCCGCGCCCGATCCCCTCGCTCGTCACGAGAATCTCGCCGCCATGCAGCTGCGCGAGCCGCTGCGCGATGGGAAGCCCGATGCCGAGCCCCCCTTCCAGCCGCGCACTCTTGCCCGCGAATTGCGCAAACGGCTCGAAAATGCGCGAGAGCACGGCCGGGTCGATCCCGACGCCGTTGTCGCGAATCGAGATCTCGACGCAGCGTGCGTCGCCCGTGTCCTTGTGTTCGACGACGAGCGCGATCTCGCCACCGTCGGGCGTATAACGCACGGCATTGGACAGCAGGTTCACGATCACCTGCGTGAGCCGCGTCGGGTCGGCGAACAGCCGCAGGTCGCCGGCAAGCGGATGCACGCTCAGCGTATGCCTGCGCGCCTGCGCACGCTCGCGAATGGAGGCGAGCGCGTCGGAGAGGATTTCGTTCAACGACGCATCGGTGGGGTCGACGCTCAGCTTGTCATGGTCGAGACGCGAGGCATCCTGCAGTTCGTCCATCAGACGTTTGAGCTGCGCGATCTGGCGCTGCGCAACCGCGAAGTATTCGCGCTGCGGCGCGCGGTCTTCGGAGATCATCTGGAGCGCCTGGAACGCGTTTTCGAGCGGCGCGAGCGGGTTGCGGAACTCGTGCGCGAGCACGGCGATCACTTCCGAATAGCGCTGCGTCTGCATGCGGCTATGGTCGCGCGCCTCGACCAGATCGAGCGCCGAGCCGGCCACGGCGGCAAACTCGCTGAGCACGCGCTGGTCTTCGCGGGTGAAGCGCGAACGTTCTTCGAGCGAGGCGGCCCAGATCGCACCCAGTTGCCGCCCTTTCGAAACGATGGGCAGGATGAGCGCCTCCTGCACGACGGCGCATGCGGGGGCGAGAACCGGGAAATCGTCGCTCAGCGCGGTGAAAAGCAGCGGCTTGCCGGCTTCGAGCACGACGGCGCACGGACAGTCGCTCCAGTGGATTCGGGTTCCGCACAGGTTCGCGAACTTGCCGGCCACGCTGTGCCAGCGAAAGTAGCGCTCTTCGCCTTCGTGTTCCAGCAAACTGATGCCGGCCGATTGCGCGCAGCACAGACGCATTGCAAAGTCCGCAATCCTTTGCAACAACACTTCGCGCGAGTCCAGTTGCGCGGTGACCAGAGCGAGCAGCGCCTGATTCTCGCGCGCATGGTCGGGCGCGCGCGACGGCCGCGCATCGATGTCGGCGATGGCGGGCGACCTGCCTTCCGGTGCCATTGCGGTCTCCTCCGGTGGCCCGATGAAGCTATTTATGGCGTACGTAATAGGGCTGAGCCATTTTATGCACCGCCGGAAAGAATGTTAATTGCCGCAGGTCGTTCGTAATGACAGCATTTCGGACAGGCGCGTACTGCAAGCCGCAGCGCGAATTACGCGCAATACTGCCGACGAAAAAAGGCGGCGACTGTGACGGAAGGGTGACAAGGAAAACGCCCGGAAATGCCGGGCGTTTTCCTTGAAGGGGACGCCGGCGGCTTCAGACCTTGCGCGCGCGGAGATATTTGAAGAACTCTGCGCCCTCCTGCAGGCGCCGCTTCATCATTTCCCAGCTCACCAGCATCTCGCGGACGATTTCCCAGATCTTCGAGGGCCGGAAATAGAAGCGCTTGTAGAACTCTTCGACGCCAAGGTAGATCTCTTCGCGCGACAGATGCGGATAACCGATCGTCGAGGCCTGGGTGCCGGCCGAATTGATGAGCGTGATGACCTTGGTATCGTTCAGCCAGCCATTTTCGACCGCCTGCTTATGCAGCACCGTGCCGGGATAAGGCGCGGCGAGCGAGACCTGAATGGTATGGGGATTGATCTCTTTCGCGTACTGAATGGTCTTCTGGATCGTTTCGTGCGTCTCGCCCGGCAGGCCGAGGATGAAGGTCCCGTGAATCTTGATGCCGAGCTTGCGGCAATCCTCGCTGAACTGGCGCGCGAAGTCGGTGCGCACACCCTTCTTGACGTTGACGAGAATCTGGTCGTCGCCGGATTCGAAGCCCACGAGCAACAGCCGCAAACCGTTGTCCTTCATCACCTTGAGCGTCGAGTACGGCACGTTCGCCTTGGCATTGCACGACCACGTCACGCCCAGCTTGCCCAGCCCGCGCGCGATCTCTTCGGCGCGCGGCCTGAGATCCGTGAACGTGTCGTCGTCGAACATGATCTCCTTGATTTCGGGCATGTTGTCCCGAATCCATTTCACCTCTTCCAGCACGTGCTCGACCGAGCGCGTGCGATAGCGATGGCCCCCCACCGTATGCGGCCAGAGGCAGAACGTGCAGCGGGACTTGCAGCCGCGCCCCGTGTAGAGCGAGAGATACGGATGCTTGAGATAGCCGCTGAAATAATGCTCGGGCGTGAGGTCGCGCTTGTAGATCGGCGAGACGAAGGGAAGCTGATCCATGTCTTCGAGGATCGGCCGGGCGTCGTTGTGCATGATGCCGCCGTCGGGCAGCCGATAGCTCAGGCCCAGGATCGAGTCGAACGGCCGCCCCTGGGAGATCTCGAGACACGTGAAGTCGAATTCTTCGCGGCACACGAAATCGAGCGCATTGCTCGCGGTCAGCGAACCATGCGGATCGACCGCCACCTTGGCGCCGATCATGCCGATGAGAATCGTGCTCTTGCGCCGCTTCAGGTGCTCGGCGAACTGGATGTCGCTCTGGAACGAGGGCGAACTCGTGTGAATGATAATGAGTTCGTATTCCTGTGCAATATCCAGGGTCGCTTCGAGCGTCAGGTCGTCCGCGGGGGCATCCACCACGCGGCTGCCTTCGACCAGCGCGGCGGGCTGAACGAGCCACGTGGGATACCAGAACGAGCGGATTTCGCGCTTCGTCTGGAAGCGCGAGCCCGCGCCGCCATCGAAGCCTTCATACGAAGGTGCCTGCAGAAACAGCGTTTTCATGAATGCCCTCGGAGAAAAATCGTGAATTTGTCTCGAAGCCTACAAAAACATGACACTTTTGCTGGTTGGCGGCTTTGCCCGGGTCAAGAATACTACGACTTGCTGCCGCGGCACGTCGAAAAAACGTCTGTACCCGCTTATCGAAAGCCCCACTTAACAAGGCCGCCGCCGGTCGAACACAGTAGAACCCCCGCATTCGTCGGCATGAGCGATGCTTTCTGTACTATATTTTTCTGGCATCCGCAGCAGCATTCACAGCGCTCCAAACCGGGAGGCGATGTATGTCGCGATATCACGACATGCCGGAAGGCGTGCCGGTTGGCAATGGCCACCGTATCAGCCCAGCGGACTTTCTGCTGATGGCAGGCTTTCTCGCCTACCGTGCCCCGCTCGCATCGGTCGATGCCCGAGCGGCGGCCCGGCGTATCCTCGATGCGGTGCTCAGTGCAGCGGCCGCGCACGGCTTCGCGGATTCAGCCGTGCTCGAATCCATGATGGCGAGCGCCGAAAAATCGGCCGATGTGCGCAGTCTCGCGGAGCAAGCCAGCGCGGCAGTGGGTGACACGTTCGCTTACATGCAGGTGATACGCGGGGCGGGCGTCGCGCTGGAAGCCGACCCTTATACGCTGGTTACTTGAGAACCGGTGTTCCCGCGGCGGCGCGTATGCGCAGGACCGTCTGCCGCGAAGTGCCGAAGCGCCGCGCCACCTCGCTCACCGAGAGCCCGCTGCCCAGCGAGCTCATCACGCGCGCGCGGTCGTGCGCCGAGAGCGAGGCGGGCCTGCCCGTGGGGCGCCCGCTGCGCTGCGCGGCCTTTAGGCCGTTGCGGCTGCGTTCGCTGCGCGTCGCCGCCTCCATGCGCACCACCGCGCGCAGCATCTTGACCGCTTGCGGCTCGGGGCGCCCCGTGAGATCGACGCCGCCCAGTTCGACACAGCGCACGCCAATCTTTCCCTTGCGGCAGTTGAGCAGCGTGGCGAGCACGTCGCGCGCGTTGCAGCCCAGGGCGGAAAGCTGCAGAACCACGAGTTCGTCCTCGGGATCGATGCGTCCGAGCAGCCTCGTCAACGCGGGCCGTTCGGCGGCGGCCACATACGGCGCCACCGCGTCCATGGCCACGCGGCTGAGCGCCACCGTGTAGCCCGCCTTGTCGAGCTGGATCAGTTCCCGCTCGGGAAACTCGCCCTCGCTTGCGCCGTTGATGTAGAAAAACGTCCGTTGCACACGTGGCTCCCGTACTCGCCCGGAGGCGCGCGAACTAGCGTCGCAAGCGCGCGAAAGTCGCCAGCAGGTCTTCGAGCATCACCGGCTTCTTGAGGTGCGCGTCGAAACCCGCCTGCTCGGACTGCTCGACATCGGCCTCCTGGCCAAAGCCGCTCAGCGCGATGCAGATCACCGATTCGAGCGCGGGCTGCGAACGCAGCTTGCCGATGAACTCGTATCCGTCCATGCCCGGCATGCCGAGGTCGGAGAGCACGAGATCCGGCGCGTTGCCGTTGAGCAGCGTCAGCGCTTCCTCGCCGCTCGTGGCCGTCTGCACGTTCGCACCCTCGCTCTCCAGCAGCAGCTTGAACGTTTCGACTGTGGTGGCGTCGTCGTCGACCATCAGGATATGGAGCCCCTGCAGCGACGCCATGGCCGCGCCGTCGCGGCTTTCCGCATGCGCGAACGAACGCTGCATCGGCAGCGTCACCGTGAACGTCGCGCCGCGCCCGAGGCCCTGTGACTCCGCGCGCACGCTGCCGCCGTGGATCGTCACGAGTTCCCGCACGAGCGCAAGGCCAATGCCGAGACCCGAGCGCCGCGCAGCGGACTGGCGGCTTTGCTTGTACATGTCGAAGATATGCGGCAGGAGCGCCGGTTCGATACCGGTGCCGGTGTCCTTCACGCGCAGCACGGCTTCGTCGTCGGCGACGTCCAGCGAGACGCTCACCGAACCGCGATTGGTGAACTTCATCGCATTGCTGATGAGGTTCCAGACAATCTGCTCGATGCGCGTGAAGTCGGCGTGCAGGATCACTGGCGTCTGTGCGATCGAGACGTTCAGCACGATGCCGCGTTGCTGCGCCTCGAACTGCACGGCGTGGCAAACGCGCTGTACGATCTCGCGCATGTCCACCGCCGAACGCATGACCGAGAGCTTGCCGGTGCGCACGCGCGAAATATCGAGCAGGTCGTCGATGATCTGCGCCTGGCCCACCACGGTGCGCCGGATCGTGTCCGCGGCGCGCGTGAGGTTCAGGCTCTGGCGCGTTTCCGGCGCCCGCGCAATGAGTTCCGCGCTCGCCGAGATCAGATTGAGCGGATGCTTGAGTTCATGCGACACCACGGCGAGAAACTCGTCCTGGCGCCGCTGTCCGTCACGCTCGCCGGCGTCGCGCACCTGTTCGAGCGTGGCGTCGCGCAGGTCCGCGTCCGCGGGCACGAGTTCGCCCAGGTCGCGCGCGATCTTGGCAAAGCCGCTCACGCCCGCTTCGTCGAGGCGCGAAAGCACGCCGCTCGCGAAAAAGCGCGTGCCGTCCTTGCGCAGGTGCCAGCGCTCTTCGTCGGTGCGGCCGTGCTGGCGCGCGAGCGCGAACTCGCGGTCGGCGACCTTGTTCACACGGTCTTCTTCGGTCGAGAGCAGATCGGCGGACTGGCCGATCATTTCGGCCTCCGTATAACCGAAAATGCGTTCCGCGCCCGCGTTCCAGCTCGTGATGTAGCCTTCGTCGTCGAACGTGATGATCGCGTAGTCCTTCGTGCCCTCGGCGACGATGCGCATGCGCCGCTCGCCTTCGCGCAACTGGTCTTCGGCCTGGCGGCGCCCGGTGATGTCGATGAACGAGAGCACCGCGCCGTCGATGCGGTCTTCGGTCGTGCGGTACGGCACGAAGCGCGCGAGATACCACCGCCCGTCGTTGCTCTTCAGCTCGCGCTCGATCAGGCGCAGCGAGTCGAAGGCTTCGGCGGCGTCGTCGGCGAGCTTGTCGTATTCGAGCCGGTGCGTGATGTCGAGCAGCGAGCGGCCGATATCCGAGGGAATGATGCTGAACACGTCGGTCGCGCGCGGCGTGTAGCGCTTGATGCAGATGTTGCGGTCCACGAAGATCGTGCCGATATCGTTCGCCGCGATCAGGTTCTGCAAGTCGTCGTTGATCTTGCTGGTCTCTTCGACCTTCGACTTCAGCTCCGCGTTGACGGTGGTGAGCTCCTCGTTGATCGACTGCAGCTCTTCCTTGCTGGTTTCGAGTTCCTCGGTCGCCGAGCGCAGTTCCTCGTTGATCGCCTGCAGCTCCTCGTTGGACGCCTTCAGTTCTTCCGTCGAGGTTTCCGACTGCTCGATGGTCGACTGCAGCTGCTCCTTGGTGCGCTGCAGTTCGCGTTCGAGCTGCGTGATGATCGGGTCCTTCTGCACGTCCACGGAAACCGTTTCCGCCCCGCTCATGCTGTCTTCGACTTCGTCGAAGAGCACCAGCACGAAGTCGGCGTTGGCCTCGGGGTCGTGCACCGGCCGCGCCGTCATGTTGACGAAATACGAGCGCCCGTCGCGCTCCAGACGCACGCGCCGCGCCTCGACGCTGCGGTTCGTGTGCAGCGCCTGGTAGATCGCGGTGCGCAGTTCGAGCCGCAATTCCGGGCGCACGGCGGCGACGATGTTGTGCGAAGGCTCGCCGCCCGAATACTGGAGGAAGCGGCCCGCGCGGTCGGAAAGATGCACGATTTCCGAATCGCGGCTCACCAGCACGCTAGGCGGCGCGTACTGTTCGACGAGGCGCTGGTGCAGGTCGCCGAACGAAAAGCGGCGGCGCCCCGGCGGCTGCACGGTCGCGACCACGGGCCGCGCGTTCATCGTGCCGGAAATCGCCACGGGCACCGGCGTGTCGCCGCGCACCGCCATGTTCGCGCGGTAAATGCGGTTGCGCTTGTCCACCACCGTGAACATCGAACTCACGCTGTCCGCCGACTCGGAGCTGCCGAGGAACAGCACGCCGCCCGGGCGCAGCGCGAAGTGGAACATCTTGAGGATTTCGATCTGCGCTTCGCGATCCAGATAGATCAGCAGGTTGCGGCAGCAGATCAGGTCGAGGCGCGAGAACGGCGGATCGCTCAGCACGTTGTGATGCGCGAACAGCATGTGCTCGCGCAGTTCTTTCTTCACACGATAATGCGCGGCGTCCTTGGAGAAGAACTGGCGCACGCGTGCCGGCGTGACGTCGGCGAGGATCGAGTCGGGGAACAGGCCCGTGCGTGCGAACGAAATCGCGCGTTCGTCGATGTCGGTTGCGAAGACCTGGAACGAGGTGCCTTCGGTCGACTTGAGCGAGCGCTCCTGGAGCAGCATCGCCAGCGAATAGGCCTCCTCGCCCGTGGCGCAGCCCACCGACCACACGCGGATGCGGTCCTGTTCGCCACGCCCTTCGAACAGCTGCGGCAGGACTTCGCGCTCGAGCACGTCGAACGCTTCCTTGTCGCGGAAGAAGTTGGTGACGCTGATGAGCATGTCCTGCAGCAGCGCCTGGGTTTCCTCGGGATGCAGATGCAGATGGTCGCGATACGCCTGCAGGTCGGTGATGCCGTTGACCTGCAAGCGCCGTTCGATGCGGCGCAGGACCGTGGCGCGCTTGTAGTGGCGGAAATCGTGCGCCGTGCGCGTGCGCAGGATGATCATGATCTCGCGCAGCGCCCGCTCGGCCGCCTCGTTGATATGCTCTTCGCGCCGCTCTTCGGTTTCGGCGACGGGCAGTTGAATTTCCTTCGTCGTCGACCAGAGGTCCATCAGCCGCTGCGGCATCTCCGCCGCCGTGATGACGAAGTCGACCATGCCGGTGGCGATGGCGCTGCGCGGCATGCTGTCGTATTCCGCTTCCGAGGGATCCTGGGCAAACGTGATGCCGCCCATTTCCTTGACGCGCGAGAGGCCGGCGGAGCCGTCCGAGCCCGCGCCCGAGAGCACGATGCCGATGGCGCGCTCGCGATGCGTTTCGGCGAGCGTGCGGAAGAACACGTCGATCGCGGCGCGGCGGCCCTCCTGGGGCTGACTGGGGGACACGCGCAGATAGTCGTCCACCATCGCCAGATCGAGTGACGGTGTGATGACGTACACGTGGTCGGGCTCGATGGGCGTCGGGCTCGTCACCTCCGTCACGGGCATGCTGGTCGCCTTGCGCAGCAGCGCGGCCATACTGCTTTCGTGGTCGGGCGCGAGATGGACGACCACCACGAACGCCATGGAGGTGTGGGAAGGCAGGGAATCGAAGAAGGCCAGCAGCGCGCTAAGGCCGCCCGCCGATGCGCCGATACCGACGATCGGATAGTTGGTCTGGCTGCGGGGCATATGGCCACGTCGTTTCGGCATGGTTGCCAGGTCCTGAAGATGGAATGAATAGCGTTCGCACCAGCGCGTCCCGCAGGCCGCGTGTGCTGCGCCGACATTATCCCTCCAGGAGCATCGACTGCAATAGTCCTGCCGCATCGCCCGCGCGCCGCGCGGTTTCGTCCTCCCGCTGTTGCGCATCGCGGTCGCCGCACTGCCGGTAGTGCTCGCTCTGGGCACGGCTCATCGATTCGCGCTCGCGCAGCGCCCGCAGCGCGTCGCGCAGCGCCCGCTCCACGTCGCGGCTACGGCCCCGGTTGAGCGAGGCCGCCGTATAGGCGTGGCCCGTGTGGCAGCGGTAGCGCAGCAGACGCGAGTAGTCGAGGCGCCAGAGCGTGCCGTTGCACTCGGGACACGTGAACGTCGAAGGCGTGCCGATGCGGTTCAGATCGCCGGCCAGTCCGTTGCCCTCGCGCCACGCGCGCTGCTCCGTGCTGATGAGTTCGGCGCTGCGGCGCCTCGCGAGGATTTCGTCGGCCGTCGCGGGCGGCACGCGGCCCGTCAACTCCACGAGCCGGTGGGCCATGCCCGCGATCGGCAGGATGTAGTCGGCAAAAGGCGCGGCGTTGAGCGGCATTTCGCTGGCGAAGGCGTCGGACGGGTCCTGGACGATCCCGGTGCCGCCACAGGCATGGATGGCCTCGAGGCCGGACGCGCCGTCGTCGAGCAGGCCCGTGAGGATCACGCCGATGCCGCGCGGCCCGAGTTCCGAGGCCACGCTGCGAAACAGCGGGTCGATGGCCGGGCGGGCAAAGTTCTCCTTCGCGGCATGCACGAGACGCAGGCGCGTGCCCTCGACGATCATGTGCTGGTCGGGGGGCGCCACGTAGATCCGGCCGGGCGACCAGGTTTCGCCGTCCTCGGCATGCACCGCGCGCAGCGGGCCTGCGCTGCTGAGTAGCGACGGCAGATGGCTGTAATGGCTGCCCACGTGGAGCACGATCGCGACCGTCGCCTGCAAGTCGGGCGGAAGCCCGGACACAAGACTTCGAAGCGCATCGACGCCGCCCGACGATGTGCCTATGGCGATGAAGTCTCGGTAGATCAATTTGTGTCCAGGCTGGCGGGTGAATTGGGGTTAATCAATCGTGTGGCGCAATTGCCGTGCCTGCACGGGTGGCAGAGAACGGGCGCGGGTGCCACGGCATCTGCCTTGCTGTTTCGTCTGGGACTGACGAACCGGGACGGAGGGCAGACCGATGATACAATCCACGCGCGCCGCCGCGGCCATGGCGAGCGTCGCGGCGGGCGCCGCGCTCGCGATCTGGTCCACGCGCAACCTGCGCGAATCGGCGCACGCGCGTGCGAGCGGCAAGCACGTGGCCGCGGCGCGCAGCTTCAATCATGGGTCGGCGCTGCTCGCGCTCTCCGTGCTGGCCGACAGCGCCATGGAGCACTATCGCGGCTCGTTCGAAAACCGTGCGATGTATCTGCCGCCCGCCGTGGCGCTCTGCGCGCTCGCCGCGGCGCTGCATGGCGGCGCGGACCGGCGCGCCGCCTCGCACCGGCTACGACATGCGGTCCAGCTCACCAGCGCCGCGACCGGCGTGACGGGCACCGCCTTCCATCTTTACAACGTGACGAAACGGCCCGGCGGATTCAGCTGGCATAACGCCTTTTACGGCGCGCCGGCGGGTGCGCCCTTCGCGCTGGTGCTCTCCGGCGTGCTGGGCGCGGTCGCCGAGCAGTTGCGGGACGAGCCCGGGCACGACCCGCGGCTGTTCGGCATGCCCGCGGGCAAGGCGCTCGCGCTGGTGGCCGGCGCGGGGCTGCTCGGCACGGCGGCCGAAGCGGCGTTGCTGCATTTTCGCGGCGCATTCCAGCATCCGGCGATGTATGCGCCCGTGACCATCGTGCCCGTGAGCAGCGCGCTGCTCGCGCATGCGGCGTGGGCCCCGCCCCGCCATGCGGCCCGCGCGAGCGTGTTCGCGCGCTTCTGGCTGCGGCTCACGGCGGCGCTCGGCTTTGCGGGCTTCGGCTTTCATGCGAACGGCGTGGCGCGCGCGCAGGGCGGCTGGCGCAACTGGTCGCAAAACCTGTTCGCGGGGCCGCCCCTGCCCGCGCCGCCCGCCTTCAGCGCGCTCGCGCTCGCCGGGCTCGCCGCGTTACGCATGCGGGAGACCGAACGATGACCCGAACGCCAACCTATCCCGGCTACGACGTGCTCGCCAAACGCGACACGCCTTCGTGGGACGCCCCCACACGCGCGGTGATCGAGTCACGCCTGAACACACCGAACCGGGCGCGCTATCTCGGTCCGTCGCACTGGCAAACGCTGGTGGCGCTGTGCGACACGATCGTCCCGCAGCCCGGCAACGCCCACGGCGAGCCCGCCCCGCGCGTACCGGTCGCCGCGCTCGTGGAAGGCAAGCTGCTCGACGACCGCCGCGACGGCTTTCGCGACGCCCGCCTGCCGCCGTTGCGCGCCGCCTGGGAGACGGGGCTCGCCGCCCTCGATGCGGAAAGCGTGAAGGCCTACGGCGAGCACTTCGCGCAGTTGCAGGACGAACGGCGGCGCGCGCTGGTCGCCCGCATGCAGCGTGGCGAACTGCACAGCCGGGCCTGGCGCGCCATGCCTTGCGACGTGTTCTTCAAGAAGCGCGTGCTGCACGATGTGAGCGCCGCCTACTGGTCGCACCCGCTCGCGTGGAGTGCGATGGGCTTTGGCGGTCCGGCGAATCCGCGCGGCTACGTGCGCCTTTATACGAACCGGCGCGATCCGTGGGAAGCCGTCGAAGCCGCCGACGAGAGCGACGCGGCGCACGAGGCCGCCCGCAGGGAGAACGACCGTGTGCGCTGATCTCGCCAACTTGACCGACGCCTGCGAGGCGCCGCGCGGCAAGCACGGCCGCGCGCCCGACGTGTTCCGTCGCGGCGGCTGGATGCCCATGCGCGAATACGCGCTCGACGACCCGGTGGATTTCGCCATCGTCGGCACCGGCGCGGGGGGCGCGACGCTCGCCTGCCGGCTCGCCGAGGCGGGCTTTCGCGTGGTCGCGTTCGACGCGGGCGCGTGGTGGCGGCCGCTGGAAGAATTCGCCTCCGACGAGACCCATCAGGCCAAACTCTACTGGACCGACGAACGCATCTGCGACGGCGAGAACCCCTTGCAGCTCGGCAGCAACAACAGCGGCCGCGCGGTGGGCGGCAGCACCGTGCACTTCGCCATGGTCTCGCTGCGCTTTCGGCCCGAATGGTTTCAATCGCGCACGAAGCTCGGCTACGGCGTGGACTGGCCGCTCGACTGGCGCGAGATGTGGCGCTACTACGCCGAAGTCGAGCAGGCGCTCGGCATCTCCGGGCCGGTGAACTATCCGTGGGGACCCAAACGTCCGCGCTATCCGTATCGCGCGCATGAAATCAACGGCGCGGGCCTCGTGCTCGCGCGCGGCTGCGAGGCGCTCGGCATTCCGTGGGCGCCCACGCCGCTCGCGACGCTCTCCGCGCCGCGCGGCGACGCGCACCAGTGCGTCTATCGCGGCTTTTGCGTGTCGGGCTGCTCGACCAACGCCAAGCAGAGCGCGCTCGTCACGTGGATTCCGCGCGCCGTGCGCGCGGGCGCCGAAATCCGCGATCTCGCGATGGTGGGCCGCATCGAAACCGACGCGCTGGGGCGCGCCGCCGGCGTGCATTTTCATCGCGAGGGGCGCTGGCATTTCCAGCGCGCGCGCAACGTGGTCGTGGCGGGCTATGCGATCGAAACGCCGCGCCTGCTCCTGCTCTCCGCGAACGGACGCTTTCCCGAAGGCCTCGCGAACCGCTCGGGACTCGTCGGCAAGAATCTCATGGTGCAGACGAACCAGGCCGCGTGGGGCGCATTCGACGACGAGATCCGCTGGTACAAGGGGCCGCCTTCGCTGGCGCTCACCGAACACTGGAACTATCAGGACGCCGGCAAGGACTTTCACGGCGGCTATTGCTACATGAGCCAGGGTCCGCTGCCGCTCGTCTGGACGGCGACGCAAACGAGCCGCGGCCTGTGGGGCGACCCGCTCATGCGCGAAATGACGAAGTACAACCATCAGGCGGGCCTCAAGATGGTGGGCGAGACGCTGCCGCAGGAACGCAACCGCGTGACGCTCGCCGACGAGAAAGACGCGCTCGGCCTCCCCGTGGCGCGCGTCACCTGGTCGATGGGCGAGAACGACCGCCGGCTCGTGAACCACGCGCTGGACTATATGAGCCGCGCGCTCGCCGCGGCGGGCGCGCGCGACATCTGGACCCAGGACGACGACACCTGCCACCTGAACGGCACGGCGCGCATGGGCGGCGACGCGCAAACGAGCGTCGTGAATGCGGACTGCCGCTCGTGGGACATCCCGAATTTGTGGATCTGCGACGGCTCCGTGTTCCCGACCGTGGGCGGCGTGAATCCGTCGCTCACCATTCAGGCCGTTGCGTGCCGCACCGCCGACCGCATCCGGGCGCTGGCCGCGCGCGGCGAGCTTTGACGATCATCGCGCGGGCACGCATTGTGCGTTGACGCAGAGGTTTTTCAAAAGGAGGCCGCCATGCCACTCAGCAAGGGAAAAACTCGCGAAGCGATCTCGAAGAACATCAAGACGGAAGTCAAGCAAGGCAAGTCGCAGAAGCAGGCCGTTGCCATTGCGCTGAACCAGGCGCGCAAGTCCGGCGCGAAGATTCCAAAGAAGAACCAGAAGTGATCCGGCGCGCCGCGCATGCGGCGCGTCTTTCATTGCGCACCGGGTTCCGTGCCGGGTTAGTTAGCCATCCTCGCCAACTTCGGAAGAGCGCGTAGCGGGAATGCCGGGATTGCGCAGCGCGTATGCCTGGCTCGCGCAGCGAAGCGGCGCGCACGGGCATGCCCGGTGCGCAAGCGAAAAAACATTCTGGATGCCTACGTTGCTGCGCCGCTCATGACCCCACTCGCCTACTTCCTGCACAGCGCGGGCCCCGCATCGGGTCCGGTGCAGGCACTCGACTGGGGCCTCGCCGCCCTGTGCGTGGGGGTATGCATCGTCATTGCGTGGCTGCTCTATCTGGCGATACGGCGCAAGCGTCGCGGTCGCGCGGCGCAAGGCGAAGCGTTGTCGCAAACCAACGTCGCCGACGAGCAAGGCGAGCGCACGGCGAACCGCATCGTTGCCGTCGGCACCGCGATTTCCTCGCTGCTGCTGCTGGGCGCCCTCGTGGCGATGCTGCGCGTGCTGGCCGCCGTGGCCGACCCGCCGCGCGCGCCCTCGCTCACCGTGACCGTCACGGCTTACGACTGGTGGTGGAAAGTGACCTATCGAACGCCGGCGGGCGCGAGCTTCGAGACCGCCAACGAAATCCATATCCCCACGGGCGAGCCCGTGCGCGTCGATCTGCAGAGCGCCGACGTCGTGCACGCGTTCTGGGTGCCGGCGCTCGCGGGCAAGACGCAGGCCATACCCGGCCAGGTCAATCACCAGTGGATCGAGGCAGACCGTCCCGGCGTCTGGCGCGGGCAGTGCACGCAGTTCTGCGGGCCCCAGCACGCGCACATGGCCATGGAAGTGGTGGCGCAGGCCCCCGCCGATTTCTCGCGCTGGCTCGAGGCGCAACAGCAGCCCGCCGCCGCTGCGCAAAGCGGCGCGGCGCAGCGCGGCGAGCAGCTGTTCGCCGCGCGCTGCGGCGGCTGCCATGCGGTGCGCGGCACGCAGTCGGGCGGCATGCAGGCGCCCGACCTCACGCATCTCGCCTCGCGGCGCCTGATCGCCGCGGGCACGCTCGCCAACACGTCCGTCAACCGGCTCGACTGGGTCGCGCATGCGCAGCAGCGCAAGCCCGAATCGCTCATGCCCGACATTGCCCTCACCCCCGCCGAGGCGAGCGACCTCGGCGCGTGGCTCGACACACTCCAATGACATGAACGATATCCCAGCCTCTCCTGCCGCTTCCGACCGTCCCGCCAGCGCGACGGTGCCGCGCCGCCCGCGTGCGGGGCGCCTCTCGCGCGTGCCGGAAACGGGTACGGCGCCGCTCGACGAAGCCACGCTGCGCCGCCTCGAAGAGATCTGGGAAACGCGCCCCGGCTGGCGCGGCTGGCTCTCCACGGTGGATCACAAGACCATCGGCATCCGCTACCTCGTCACGGCATTCGTATTCCTCGTGCTGGGCGGCGTGGAGGCGCTCATCATGCGCGCGCAGCTCGCGCGCCCCAACGAAACGCTGCTCACGCCCCAGCAGTACGACCAGCTCTTCACGATGCACGGCGTGACGATGATCTTTCTCTACGCGCTACCGGTGCTGAGCGGCTTTTCGAACTACCTGTGGCCGCTCGTGCTCGGCTCGCGCGACATGGCGTTCCCGCGTCTGAACGCGCTGTCGTACTGGGTCTTTCTCGGCGCGGGCATTCTGCTCTACGCGAGCTTTCCCGCGGGACAGGGTGCCAATGCGGGCTGGTTCAACTACGTGCCGCTTTCCACGGCCGCCTACGACCCCGGGCCGAACATCGACGTCTACGCGCTCGGCATGGTGCTGCTCGGCATTTCCACCACGGTGGGCGCGGGAAACTTCGTCATTACGTTCCTGCGCATGCGCGCAAGCGGCATGTCGGTCGCGCGTCTGCCGATTCTCGTCTGGGGCACGCTCACGGCTTCGGCCGCCAATCTGCTCGCCGTGCCCTCCGTGAGCCTCGCGTTCCTCATGCTCTGGCTCGACCGCAACGCAGGGGCGCACTTCTTCGACATCTCCGCCGACGGGCGCCCCCTGCTGTGGCAACACCTCTTCTGGATCTTCGCGCACCCGTGGGTCTATGTGGTCGTGCTGCCCGCCATGGGCATCGTGTCCGACGCGCTGCCCACGTTCTGCCGCCGCCCGATCGTCGCCTACGCGGCCGTTGCGCTCTCAACGGTCGCGACCATGCTCGTGGGCTTCGAAGTATGGCTCCATCACATGTTCGCGACGGGCCTGCCGCCGCTCGCGCTGGCCTTCTTCGGCGCGGCCAGCATGGTGATTTCCGTGCCTAGCGCGATTGCCGTGTTCGCGTGGATCGCCACGATCTGGACCGGCAGGCCCGTGTTCAAGACGCCGTTCTACTACTTTGCGGGCTTCGTGCTGATGTTCACCGTGGGCGGCGTTTCGGGCGTGATGACCGCCGCCGTGCCGCTCGACTGGCAGCTCACCGACACCTACTTCGTCGTGGCCCACCTCCATTACGTGCTGCTCGGCATCAACGTGTTTCCGGTGCTGGGCGGCCTCACGTACTGGTTCCCCAAGTTCACCGGACGGCTCATGCACGAGCGCTTCGGCAAGTGGACCTTCTGGGTCACGTTCGTCGGCTTCAATCTGGGCTTCTTTCCGATGCACATCTCCGGGCTCCTCGGCATGCCGCGGCGCATCTATACGTACCCGGAAGGCATGGGCTGGGATACGGCCAACCTGCTCACGAGCATCGGCGCGTTCGTGTTCGCCATCGGCATCGCCATGTTCATCGGCAATGCACTCGTGAGCGCGCGGCGCGGCGCACGCGCGAGCGCGAACCCGTGGAACGCGGCGGGCCTCGAGTGGGCGACCTCGTCGCCGCCGCCTCCGTACAACTTCGCGATCCTGCCGAGCGTGCGCTCGCGAGACCCGCTCTGGCAGCCCGATGCGAATGTGCCGCGCCCCGGCTACCTGCTCCATCGCGGACGCGAGGCGCTCGGCGTCACGCCGCTCGCGGGCGAACCCGATGTGATCCTCAAGATGCCTGAGGACAGCTACGCACCGTTCGTGCTGGGCGTGGCCTCGACGCTCGTGTTCGTCGGGCTGCTGTTCCATTCGACTCAGTTCACCGCGCTCGCCGGGCTCGCGTGCGGACTCGCGCTGCTCTCGTGGCTGTGGCCGCGGCGCTCGCTCGGTCAGCGCGAACCGTTCGCGCCGCAAGGCACCACGCCCGCCGGCAAAGTCGCCGAGACGGCGGCCGAGTCGATCACGATCCGAAGCGAAGACGAAACCCTCGCCCTGCCCGTGGGCAGCGCCGGCGAACATGCGGGCGGCTGGTGGGGCGTGCTCACGCTCGTCGTGACGGAAACCGCGCTGTTCGGCTATCTGCTTTTCTCTTACCTCTATCTCGCTTCGCAGAGCGCGCAGCCCTGGCCGCCCGAAGGCCTGCCCAAGCTCGGCATGAGCGGACTGAACACGGCGCTGCTGCTCACCAGCAGCGTGTTCGTGTGGCTCGCGGGCGCGTTCGTGCGGCGCGCGCGCTCATGGCCCGCGTTCTGGTCGATGATCGTCGGCATTGCGCTCGGCGTCGCGTTCGTCACGATCCAGTTCTTCGAGTGGCACGACCGGCCCTACGGGCTCGCGACGCATCTTTATGGTTCGCTCTACTTCACGATCACGGGCTTTCACATGGCTCACGTGATGGCGGGCGTGCTGATGCTCGCCGCGCTCGCGTTCTGGATCGCGCGCGGCTACTTCGACGGCCGACGCGATGCGGCGCTCACCATTGGCGGCCTGTACTGGCACTTCGTCGACGTGGTGTGGCTCTTCATCTTCTCCGTGCTCTATCTGTCGCCTTACTGGATGCGAGGACGATGATGCAGCCCGCCGCTCCCGCGCCCCCGGCCCCGCCAGCGCCCGTGCCCGCGCGCGTCAGGCCCACGCTGCGGCAGCAGGTTGCCGTGTGGTACGGCATTTTTGGCGTGCCGGCCATCTGGGCGGGCCACGTGCTGTTTTGCCAGACGCTCGCGGCCACCGCCTGCGCGGGCGGCGTGCCGCAACGCAATGGCGAGCCCTGGCAGGTCGTGCACTGGACGCTGGCGCTCGTCTCCGCCGCCGCGTTCGCGCTGGCGCTCACCGGCGCGCTGCTGGCGCGGCGCACGTGGCGCGAAAGCGCCGCCGTCAACACGCCGCAGCGCGACACCTTCCGCTTTCTCGCGTGGAGCAGCACGGCTGTTGCCGTGGCGTTCACGATCGCGCTCGTGTTCACGATAACGGTGCTGTTCGCGTTGCCGCTCGAACGGCTATGCGGAGCGTTGCGATGAACGCCCGCGCTTGTTCGAGCGTTATGCTCGCCGCCCTCGTGCTGCTCGCCGGCTGTCACCGCGACGAGCCGTTCGCGACGACGAAACCGCCGCCCGACGCCGCCCAGATCGCACTCGGCGAAAAGCTCGCGAAAGCGGGCGATTGCGCTTCGTGTCACGACTCCGCCAAACGCGAACCCTTCGCCGGCGGTCTCGCCGTCAATTCGCCGTTCGGTCCGATCTACGCGAGCAACATCACGCCCGACCCCGTGCACGGCATCGGCGACTACACGCCCGCGCAGTTCGCCGCAGCCTTGCAGCGCGGCGTGGCACGCGACGGCAAGCGGCTCTATCCGGCGATGCCTTATCCGTCGTTTGCGGCGCTCCACGCCAGCGACGTGAACGCGCTCTATCAGTACTTCATGTATGGCGTGAAGCCGGTGCCGAACGCCGCGCCGCAAACGCAGCTGCCGTTTCCGTTCAACCAGCGCTGGGTGATGCTGATCTGGCGTCTCGCGTTCGCACAACATGGCCGCTTCGAACCGGACCCCGCGCACTCCGCGCAGTGGAATCGCGGCGCGTGGCTCGTGCAGGGACTCGGCCACTGCGGCGCGTGCCACACGCCGCGCGGCCCCGCCTACAACGAAATGGGCTACACGCAAAGCAGCCCGCTCTACCTCACGGGCGGCGTGACCGACCACTGGTACGCGCCGAATCTCACGGGCGACCCCGGCAGCGGCCTGGGCCGCTGGAGCGCCGACGAGATCGCCGCGTTCCTGCGCGACGGCCACAACGACCGCGCCTATGCGTTCGGCGCCATGGCGCCCGTGGTGGGCGCGAGCACGCAATACCTGGGCGACGACGATCTGCGCGCCATCGCCACCTACCTGAAGTCGCTGCCCGCACGCGAGGCGAGCGGCCAGTATGCCGATTCCGCCGCCGCGCGCGCCTCGACCATGGCGGCATTGCACGGCGGCACGCCAGAGCGGCCCGGCGCCGGGCTCTATCTCTCGTACTGCGCGAAATGCCACGGCGCCGACGGCGCCGGCAAACCCGACAAGGCGCCGCCGCTTGCGGGCAGTGCGCTCGCGCTCTCGTCCGACGCGACCAGCGTGCTGCGCCTCATCGTCGAAGGCAGCCAGAGTCCGCAAACGAGCAACGGCGGCACGCCGCGCAAGATGCCCGCGTTCCGCACGCAGTTCACGGACAGCGAAGTCGCCCAGGTGGCGAGCTTCGTGCGCGGCGCGTGGGGCAACAACGCCCCGCCCATCGCGCCCGCCGAAGTCACGCGGCTGCGCGGCGCGATCCACCGTTGAGTACGTCCTTAACCACATGGCGCGCGGTTGCGAACGACCGCGCGCCATGTGGATCAGGGGCTATCTGACGAGTTTATTGCCCCTTGGTGTCGCTGCTTGCGTCCGCACCTGGGGTGTTGGTCGTGTCGTTCATCTGTTTGGACATCTTCTTCGTGTGCTTCTTGTGATGGGTAGTCTTGTGCGTCGTACCGGTCGCGGAAGGATTCTGCTCGACGCCTTGCGTCTGCGCCGGATACACCTCGCTCGCGCCGCCGGTTGCAGCGCCCGGACTCGTGCCGCTGCTGCCGCCGCCCGAACCCTGTGCGAGCGCGAAACCCGATGTGGCAAGGGCCGCGCTCGCTAGTGCAGAAATGAAATAGTGTCGTGGCTTCATGGTTAGCTTTCCTCGTCATCGTCGGGATGGAAAAACGGGCGGCCATGCTGAATACCACCCGCGCGCGCGCCCTTCATCCCGCACAGGGTGTGCCACACCCGCAAGCGACTGCCGCAGCGCAAGGGCATACGGCTTGCGCGCGCTTTTGCGTCACTCTGGCCCGAGCCCGCGATGAACCCCGCCGCACTCATGAACCCGATGCCGCTCGTCGTTACCTGGCCCGATTTCGCGGCCCGGCTGATCGTGGCCATCGTGGCCGGCGCGCTGATCGGCCTGAATCGCGGCGAGTCGGGCAACGCGGCCGGGCTGCGCACGACCTTGCTCGTGTGCCTCGCCGCCTGCCTCGCCATGCTTCAGGTGAACGTGCTGCTCGTGCTGCATGGAAAACCTCAGGATTCCTTTGTGACGCTCGACCTGATGCGGCTGCCGCTCGGCATTCTTTCGGGCGTGGGCTTCATCGGCGCGGGGTCGATCCTGAGAAAGGACGGACTCGTGCAAGGCGTCACGACCGCGGCGACCATGTGGTACGTCACGGTGATCGGGCTTTGCGCGGGCGGCGGCCAATACGTGCTCGCCATTGCGGGCACCTTGCTCGGCCTCGTCGTGCTGCACACGCTCGAGCACATCGAGCATCGGCTGCCGCGCGGCAGACGCGCCTATATCACGCTGGGCCACGATGCCGGCGACGACGCCCGCAAGCTGCTCGACGACGCGTTGCGAGGACGCCGCTGCCGCGTGGTGCTGCTCGGCGTCACGCATCACACGGCGGAAACGGCGTCACACCAGCGCCTCGATGCGTCGTTCGAAGTGCGCTGGCTGGCGCCCCCCGGCGACGACGCCGTGGAAACCGCGCTTTCGTCGCTCGTCGCGCGGGTACACGAAGAAGCGTCGTGGTCGATCGAGCGATGAGCCTGGCAATGCGCTCGCGCGGCCTCACCTGGCGCGGCGATGGCCTTGCGCCGATCCGCTCAGCAGCATCGCCGTCTTGACCACGGCCAGATGACTGAGCGCCTGCGGAAAATTGCCCGCCAGCCTTTTCGCGCGCACGTCATATTCTTCGGCGAGCAAGCCGACGTCATTGGCCACGGCGAGCACGCGCTCGAACTGGGCGACGGCCTCGTCCTTGTCGCCGCGCAGGTAGAGACAGTCGGCCATCCAGCACGAACACGCGAGGAAGGTGCCTTCGTCGGGCGCTTCGTCGCCCCCGCGGCGCCAGCGACGAATCAGCCCGCCTTCGCCCAACTCGGCGCGAATTGCATCGATGGTGGCCGACATGCGCGGCTCGTCGGCTTGCATGAAGCCCACCAGCGGCATGAGGAGCACGCTCGCATCGAGCGCCTCGTCGCCGTAACCGCGCACGAAGGCGCCGCGCCGCGCGTTCCAGCCGCGTTCGCAGACCTCTTCGTGCAGGGCCTTGCGCATCTGCAGCGCGCGTTGCACCTGCGGGTCGCCCATGCCCGGACCATCTTCGCACCAGTGCTTGATGAAGCGGTCGAGCGCGACCCACGCCATGACGCGCGAGAGCGTGTAGTGGCGCGCGTGGCCACGCGTCTCCCAGATTCCCGAGCCCTGCTTCCCGCCATGATCGAGCAGCCAGCCGATCAGGCGCGCTTCGAGTTCGGCTTCCTCCTGCGCCGCGACGATGCCCGCGCGCCGCGTGAGGTAGAGGCAATCGAATGCCTCGCCGAACACATCCGGCTGATACTGCGTGCACGCCGCATTGCCGAAGCGCACGGGCCGCGCGCCCTGCCAGCCCGCGAGGTGCTCGACCTCGCGCTCGCGCGGCACGTGGCTGCCATCCACGCAATACATCACGTGTATGTGCCCGCGCACGTGGCCGATCGTGCGCAGCAGCCAGTCGCGCCAGGCGCGCGCTTCGTCGTGAAAGCCCGCTTCGAGCAGCGCTTCCAGCGCGAAGCTCGCGTCGCGCAGCCAGCAATAGCGATAGTCCCAGTTGAGTTCGCCGCCCGGCGCCTCGGGCAAGGACGTCGTGGGCGCGGCGACCATCGCGCCCGTCGGGCGGTAGACCAGCGCATAGAGCGTGAGCAGCGAGCGCCGCACCGCCTGCGGCCAGAGCGTGCGATCGTTGTCGAAGTGGTCGATCCAGCGGCGCCAGTGACGCTGCGTGTCGTGCAGCGCCGTGACCGCGGATGCCGGATCGACGCCCCCGGCCTCGCCCTGGCATAGCGTGAAGACGAAGCGCTCGCCCGCGCGCACGGTGAACGCGGCCTTGAGCGCCTGCGCGTGAACGCGCAACGGCACCTCCGCGCGCAAGGTCAATGGGCCACACGCAGCGTGCACGGTCGCCGCGCCGTTTGCGTCTATCGCGGCTCGCGCAGCGGACCCATCGGCGCCTTGCGGCTGCACGATCATGTGCATATCCACACTGCCGTGCGTGCCTTCGACGATGCGCATGATGCACGCCTCGCTGCTATCGGCCGCCATGAAGTCGGTCACACGCGCGCTGCCGTGCTCGCCCTCCCAGCCGGTTTCGACCACGAGCGTGTCGCGCTGGTAGCTGCGGCTCGCGCGGCTCGCCGGATCGGCGGGCGCAAGGCGCCAGTGGCCATCCGCTTCGCCGCCGAGCAGCGCGGCGAAGCAGGGTTCGCTGTCGAAACGCGGCCAGCAGAGCCAGTCGATCGAGCCGTCGCGAGCGAGCAGCGCCGCGCTGCAACCATCGGCAAGCAATGCGTAATCTTCGATGAGGCGTGTTCGGGTCATGGACTTTAGCGCCATCCGCGCACGAATGGGCGCGATCGAACCTGTGCGAGCACTTCGGATTCCCGAAAGGTTCGCAAGCACAATGAGGGCGCGTCCCTTTGCGACGGCTGCGTACCGTCTTTTCGCGTTGCAGTGGGCCACGCGCCAACTTGCATCAATTACGCGTAAGGCTTGAAACGCGTGCGCAGCGCGCCTTCAGGCTGCGGCATGCGGTTTTTGGCGGCGCGCGGCACGCGCGATGCGCGCTCCAGTGTTTCGTTGCCGTACTTGTCAACGGAGGAACACAATCGGAGGTGCCTATGAGCCAGATACGCGAAATCATGTCGAGCGACGTGGTGAGCATCGGGTCCGCCGCGACGATCCAGCAAGCCGCCGAACTGATGCAGCATCACGATATCGGCGCCCTGCCTGTCTGCGACAGCGGACGCGTGGTCGGCATGGTGACCGACCGTGACATCGCCGTGCGCGCACTGGCGGCGCGCCGTGCGCCGCACGACCCCGTCTCGCGCATCGCCACCGTAGGCGTGGAATGGTGCTACGACGACGAAGACGTCGATACCGTCCAGCGCCGCATGGCCGAGGCGCAGGTGCGCCGCGTGCCGGTCGTGAACCGCCGGCGCGAAATGGTCGGCGCGATCTCGATCGGCGATATCGCCACGCGCTGCGCAGGCGTCCAGCGCGCACGCCTCACGAATACACTCGAGGACATCTCGC
This sequence comes from Paraburkholderia sp. EG286A, assembly GCF_040965375.1. Classification (NCBI taxonomy): domain Bacteria; kingdom Pseudomonadati; phylum Pseudomonadota; class Betaproteobacteria; order Burkholderiales; family Burkholderiaceae; genus Paraburkholderia; species Paraburkholderia sp. EG286A. The sequence continues at coordinate 570,143 of NZ_JBFRCB010000004.1, read as the reverse complement.
AGCGCCGCGTCCGCGCAGCGTGATAGCGCAAAACGCGATCAAAGCGCGTCGTGCCACTGACGCATCACCACGAGCTTGCCGTGCGGATGTCCCCCGGCGAGCCGCTCGAAGCCCCTGGGCGTGTGATCGAAGTCGAAGCGCTCGACCACTTCGGCCTTCACGGCGCCTTTCTCCACGAGATCGACGATATGGGCGAGCTGCGCGCCGTCCGCTCGCGCGGTGTAGCGCGCGGCGCGCGCGCCGTGGCGGCTCGCCTGCGCCTGCGAAGGTTCGCCCAGCGTCGAGACCATCGCCCCGCCGTTCCTGACGACCTGCCAGGAGCGGTGCTGGGCTTCGCCGCCCACGAGGTCGAACACGAGGTCCACCTCGCCCGTTGCCTCTTCGAAGCGCTGCGCGTGGTAGTCGATGACTTCGCTCGCGCCGAGCGCCAATAGCGCGTCGCGTTCGCTCGCCGAGGCCGTCGCGACGACGCGCGCGCCGCAATGGCGCGCGAACTGCACGGCGAAGCGCCCCACGCCGCCGCTCGCGCCTTGAATCAGCACGCGCTCGCCGCCTTGCAGCTTGCCGTGCTCGAACAGCCCCTGCCACGCCGTGAGCGCGGCCAGCGGAATGGCGGCCGCCGCGTCCACGGCACAGGTGGCGGGCGCGGCCGCCAGCGCGGTTGCGTCGACCACCACGTAATCGGCGAACGCGCCAGGTCCCTGGCCCACGAACGCGCAGATGCGCGCGCCTTGCGGCCAGGCCTGGGCGCCTTCGCCCCTGCTCACCACCACGCCCGCCACATCGCGGCCGAGCGTATAGGGCAAGTCGCCTTCGGTAACGAGCGGATAGCGGCCCTGCAGCGTCTTGAGATCGACGGGATTGAGCGCGGCGGCCTGCACTTCGATCAGCACTTCGCCGTGCCCGGGCTCGGGCACGCTCAGGCTCTCCTCGCGCAACGACTCCACGCCGCCAAAGCGCGGCACGCGCCACGCGAGCATCGTCTCGGGAATATCAGCGTCCATCGATGGCTCCTTGTGCACGCATCACTTCTTGCCCGGGATGACACTCGCCATCACCTGGCGCGCCGTGTTGGCAATCATGCCGCCCTCGTCCGGGTCGCCTTCCATGAGCGCGCGCGCGAAATGGCGCGCCTGTTCGATCGTCACGTGCGGCGGCAGCGGCGGCACGTCGGGATCGGTCTTCACTTCGAGCACCACGGGGCGCGGCGAGGCGAGCGCCTGCTCCCAGGCGTCGCCCAGCTGCTCCGCGTTGTCCACGTAGATGCCCGTGAGCCCCACCAGTTCCGCAAAACGGTGATACGGCACGTTGGGAATGTCCTGCGAGGCTTCGAATTTCGCGTCGCCCTGCATCACGCGCTGCTCCCAGGTGACCTGATTCAGGTCCTCGTTGTTGAACACGCAACAGATCCAGCGCGGGCTCGCCCACTGGCGCCAGTACTTCGCCACGGTCACGAGTTCGGCCATGTTGTTCATCTGCATGGCGCCGTCGCCCACGAGCGCGATCACGGGCCGCTCGGGATGCGCGAACTTCGCCGCGATGGCGTACGGAACCGCCGCCCCCATCGAGGCGAGACCGCCCGACAGCGAACACATCATGCCGCGCCGGATCTTGAGGTCGCGCGCATACCAGTTCGCACACGAGCCCGAGTCGCTCGTGACGATCGCGCCATCGGGCAGGCGCGGCGACAGCTCGGTCACCACGCGCTGCGGGTTCACCTTGCCGCTCGTCGCCGCGTGCGCGCGGTCCTCGAGCACGCGCTGCCAGCGCTCGCCCGCATGGATGAGGCGGTTGCGCCAGCTCGTGGCGTTCTTCTGCTCGAGCAGCGGCAGGAGCGCACGCAGCGTGGCCGCGCTGTCGCCCACGAGGCTCACCTCCATCGGATAGCGCACGCTCAGCATGCCCGCGTCGATATCGATCTGCACCGCGCGCGCGTCGCCTTCCTTCGGCAGGAATTCCGAATACGGGAAGCCGGAGCCGACCATCAGCAAGGTGTCGCATGAGGACATCATCTCGTCGGTCGGCTTGGTGCCGAGCAGGCCGATGCTGCCCGTCACCCAGGGAATGTCGTCGGGCACCACGGCCTTGCCGAGCAGTGCCTTCGCGACGCCCGCGTGCAGGCGCTCGGCCACGGCGACCACCTCGTCGCCGGCATGCATCGCGCCCGCGCCGACCAGTATCGCCACCCGGTTGCCCGCGTTGAGCACCTCGGCCGCGCGCCTGAGGTCCGCCTCGCGCGGCACCACCTCGGGCGCGCTGTAGCCCACGCCGGAATGCGCCGTGCCGTGCTTGCGCGCGGGCGGCTCGTACTCCAGTTCCTGCAGGTCGTTGGGCAGCACCATGGCCGTGACCGTGCGCCGCGAGCGCGCGATGCGCACCGCGCGGTCCACCACGTGGCGCACCTGTGCGGGCACGCTGGGCTGCTGCACGTAGGCGCCCGCCACGTCCTTGAACATCGAGACGAGGTCGAGTTCCTGCTGATAATGCGCGCCGAGCGCGGCGCGCGCCTGCTGGCCCGCGATGGCGAGCACGGGCATGTGGTCGAGCCGCGCATCATAGAGCCCCGTGAGCAGGTGTGCCGCGCCCGGCCCCGACGTGGCGATGCACACGCCCAGCTCGCCCGTGAACTTGGCGTGCGCGCTCGCCATGAAGGCGGCCATTTCCTCGTGGCGCGCCTGCACGAATTCGATCTTGCCGTGTGCGCGCTGCAGCGCGCCGAACATGCCGTTGATGCCGTCGCCGGGATAGCCGTAGATGCGCCGCACGCCCCATTCGTGCAGCCGCTCGACGATGAAGTCACTCACTGTGGTGGTCGCCATGTGCCGTTCTCCTTGCGGATGGTCCGAGTCGTTTGCCGTGTTGGCGTCACCCGCGCAAACGCCGAACCTGGAGCCGGGCGAGACTGGCGGCTTTCATGTCCCCTTAATCGAGCAGCTTCGCCGCTTTTTTCCGGCGCTTCTTGCGTTCGCGACGCAGCGCCGAGAGCGCGGCATCGGCCTTCGCACCGTCCGCGAAGATCTCGCGATGCTGCGCGAGCAGGTGTTCGCTCGCGACCGCATCGTTCAGCCCGCCGAAACGATCCTGAAGTTTCTTGAGCGACTTCACACCCCGGTTTTCGCGGCGCGGCAGTATCGATCCGAAGAACTCCAGCAGATAACGCAGGCGCTTCGCCCCCTTGCGCACCTCGTGCCACGCGGCATAATCGCGGCGTTTTGCGCGGCGCGCTCGCCGCATGCGCTTAGCCAGCGACCGGCGCGCCACGCGCACGCGTTCGCGCGCGAGGCGCTCGAGCGGCGTGCGGCGTGGCGACGTGTTCAGCGCCCGGTTCACCTCATGCAGCATGTCGCGCAGCGCGTGCTTGAGATCGGCGGCAGAAAGCGTCTGTCGAGCATGCTCGCGGGCCGCGTGTCGTACCGACGAAAGACGCTCGTTCGCGAGCGCGCCGTCCTCGCCCAGCAGCGAGACAGCGATGTCCCAATCGCGCGCCTCGCCCGCGGCCGATGCCGCACGCTTGAGAAATGCGCGCTGCCGCTCGACCCGCGTGCCCCCTAGTAGCGGCCGCCACGCCCACAACAGCGTGCGCAGCCGCCGCAACGCGACGCGCAGCCTGTGCAGCGTCTCCGGCTCGGTGTCGAGCGCGGCGACACGCCCAAGCGCCTCGTGCACCAGCGGCTGCGCATAGCGCGAGAACTGCGATTGCGCGTCGCTGCGCGCGTTTTTCGGTCGTGTCCCTGGCTTGTCCATTTGAACTTTCCCTCCCACACGCGCTCACGCCGGCACCGCCAGCGTCTGCGTCATGCGCGACCACACGCGATGCTGTCCTGCCGCTTCGATGAATTCCTCGAGCACGCGCTTGAGTTCGGCTTCGTCGCCGCTCGCGACGCCGTCCGCGTGATCGGGCAGCTGCGCGGCGGACAGCACGAGCCGCCCCGTATCGACCGCGCCGATCGCCTTCAGATGCTTGAACGCTTCGAGCACGAAGTGACGCGCATCGCCCGACTGCGTGAGCGCCTCCGTGGCCTTCTCGCCGCCGGGGACGAACACCGCATCGAACATGACGGAAGGCATGCCGGTGACGGTCGCATCGGGCGCAATATCGCCGATCGGCGCAAGCGTGGGCGCGATGACGAGCGCCGTTGCGCCCTCCAGCGCAAAGGCATCGCGCAGCCGCGTGAGCATGGCGGGGTCCGCGCCGGGCGCGGTGAGCAAGGCGATCTTGCGCGCCTTGATGCCGGGCTGTACGCGATTGAGCAGGCTGAGCGAGGGCGAACTGGCCGTGCGCGGCTTGCCGGGCTTCGCGCCCGCTTTTGGCTTTGGCAAGCCGAGCGCCTGCGCCACGCTCGAGGCGAGGTCCGCGTCGATATTCGCGAGAATGGCGTTGACCTGGCGCTCGCGTATTTCCGGCTTCGTGACCTTGCCCAGTTCGAAGGTATAGGCGGCCTTGATATGCGCCTTCTCCGGCTCCGACATGCTGTGGTAGAACATCGTGGCCTGCGAGAAGTGATCCGCGAACGACTCGCTGCGCACGCGGATCTTCACGCCGTCCATGCGTTCCTGGTAGCTTTCGAAGCCGCCGTCCTTCGGCTGCGTTTCCTTCGGCCACCCGCCGCTCACCGAATTCGGCTCGTACGAAGCCTGGCCGACGTTGAGGGTTTGCCGGTGCATCGCATCGCGCTGATTGTTCTGGTACGGGCAGACCGGCCGGTTGATCGGAATCTCGTGAAAGTTCGGGCCGCCAAGGCGGCTGATCTGCGTGTCGGTATAGGAGAACAAGCGCCCTTGCAGCAAGGGGTCGTTCGTGAAATCGATGCCCGGCACGATATGGCCCGGATGGAACGCGACCTGTTCCGTCTCCGCGAAGAAGTTGTCCGGGTTACGGTTGAGCGTCATCTTGCCGATGATCTTCACCGGCACCTCTTCTTCGGGCACGAGCTTGGTCGGATCGAGCAGATCGAAGTCGAACTTGTGTTCGTCGCTCTCTTCGATGACCTGCACGCCCAGTTCGAACTCGGGATAGTCGCCGCGCTCGATCGCTTCCCACAAGTCGCGCCGGTGAAAGTCGGGGTCCTTGCCCGCGATCTTCTGCGCTTCGTCCCACAGCAGCGAGTACGAGCCCAGCACGGGGCGCCAGTGCCACTTGATGAAGCGCGCGTGACCCTTGGCGTTGACGAAGCGAAACGTATGCACTCCGAATCCTTCCATGGTGCGCAGGCTGCGCGGGATCGCGCGGTCGGACATGGCCCAGATGACCGTGTGCGCGCTCTCCGGCACGAGCGAGACGAAGTCCCAGAACGTATCGTGGGCGGTGCCGCCCGTGGGCATTTCGTCGGGGGCTTCGGGCTTCACGGCATGCACGAAGTCGGGGAACTTGATCGCGTCCTGAATGAAGAACACCGGCACGTTGTTGCCCACCAGATCGAAGTTGCCCTCGTCTGTGTAGAACCTGGTGGCGAAGCCGCGGATATCGCGCACGGTGTCCGACGAGCCGCGCGGGCCCTGCACCGTCGAAAATCGCACGTAGACGGGCGTTTCCTTCGCGGGGTCCTGCAAAAAGCCCGCGCGCGTGAGTTCGGCCTGGGACTCGTACACGCGAAACACGCCGTGCGCAGCGGAACCGCGCGCGTGCACGATGCGCTCGGGAATCCGTTCGTGGTCGAAGTGCGTGATCTTCTCGCGCATGATGAAGTCTTCGAGCAGCGAAGGGCCGCGCGCGCCCGCACGCAAGGTGTTCTGGTTATCGGCGATCTTCACGCCCTGGTTGGTGCGCAGCGCCTCGCCGTCCGCATGCGCGCGAAACGATTCGAGGCTCTGCGATTTCGCGTCGGTGGGCTGATGCTTGCCGTGAGGGCGTTTGTGTTGTGTCATGGGGTGGCTCCTGGTTAGTGTTCCGAACGGCTCGCCACACTTTGAAGGCGAGCGCCGACACCACCCGGAGCGCAAGCGATGTGCCGTTGCAATCGCGCATGGGGCGCGTATGCCCACGGCACGCGATTTGCGCGCCTGCCCGCAATCAGGAACGCGTGAACGGGAGCACACGATGGCTGCGGGGATCAACGCGATCGACGTTGCGGCGCGCGACATGCCGGAGTTCTGATGGAGCGCGGCGCGCCTGCACGCGCGAACGCCACGGTCCCGCGCGCCGTCTACTACGCGCTCGCGTCGAATGTCGTGGTGGCCTTGTGCAAGTTCGCCGCCGCGGCTTACACGAATTCGGGCACCATGCTCGCCGAGGCCGCGCACTCCAGCGCCGATTGCCTGAACCAGTTTTTGCTCATCGCGGGCCGGCGCGCGGCCCGCAACCGGCCCGACGAACAGCATCCGCTCGGCTTTGGCCGCGAGACGCACTTCTACGCCATGCTCGTCGCGCTGCAGTTCTTCTTCGTGGGCGGCCTGGTTTCGATGGCCATCGGCGCATGGCGGCTCTGGCATCACAGCGGCGTGGATCATGTGCAGGTCGCCCTGGGCGTGCTGGCCGTTGCCGCGCTCGCCGAGGGCAGCGCGTTGCGCGCGTCGATCCGCTCCATCGACCGGCGGCGCCGCGCGGGCGGTCTATGGCGCTGGTTTCGCGAGACCGGCGAACTGGAGAACATGCTCTCGATCGGCGAGGACGCCGCGGCGCTCGTGAGCCTCGTCGTCTCGATCACGGGCACGGGGCTGGCCGCGCTCACCGGCTGGGCGGGCTTCGACGCGCTGGGCAGCATCGGCGTGGGCGGCGTGATGATGGCGACGGCCGTATTCGCGCTTCGCGAGATCAAGTCGCTGATCGTGGGCGAAGCGGCGCGCGCGAGCGTGCGCCGGGCCATGCGCGCGTGGCTCGATGCGCGCCCCGAGATCGGCCGCGTGGTGAGCCTCGTGGTGCTGCGCTGGTCGGACAACCTGCTCGTCGCGGTGCAGGCCGAACTCGCCGAGCGCTGCGACGCCGTCGAGCTGGTGCGCATCATCGACCGGGTCGAAAACGACTTGCAGCAGGCGTTTCCTGCTGCGCGCTGGGTGTTTTTCGAGCCGGAACTGCGCGAGCATGGCGAGCATCCGCTATAGGTTCAAGGGCGCAATCGCACGCGCCCCCGCATGCAATCCAGCCACCAGGCAAGCGCATTGCGCACTGCGTGATCTCGACCCACACCCACCCGCCCTGACAACGAGGCCGTCATGCACACAGCCACCCGCACCCGCGCGCCGCGCGCGCACGACGCAAAGGCGAGGCACGATGACACACAGCTTCGCAGCGAGGCCGCGAGCCCGCCCGAAGCCGTGCCGATCGAACTCACGATCAACGGCGCGCACCATGCGCTGCGCGTCGAACCGTGGACCAGCCTGCTCGATCTGCTGCGCGAGCAGCTGCATCTCACCGGCACGAAGAAAGGTTGCGATCACGGCCAGTGCGGCGCGTGCACGGTGCTCGTGAACGGCACGCGCATCAACGCGTGTCTCGCGCTCGCCGTGTCGCACGACGGCGCGGAAGTCACGACGATCGAGGGGCTCGCGCAGGACGGCGCGCTGCACCCCGTGCAGCAGGCGTTCATCGACCACGATGCGTTTCAGTGCGGCTACTGCACGCCGGGCCAGATCTGCTCTGCCGTGGGGCTGCTCGCCGAAGGCCACGCGCATTGCCACGACGACGTGCGCGAGCAGATGAGCGGCAATCTGTGCCGCTGCGGAGCGTATGTGAACATCGCGAACGCCGTGGAAGGCGTGCGCCGCGCGCAGGACCTTGCCAGCGGCGAGCAGGAAGAAGGAGACGAGTCATGAACCGCTTCACGTACGCGCGCGCGAAGAGCGTGGCCGACGCCGTGCGCCTGCACTACGTCACCCCCGGCGCCGAATTCCTCGCCGGCGGCACGAATCTCGTCGATCTCATGCGCGAGGACGTCATGCGCCCCGCCGCGATCATCGACATCACACGGCTGCCGCTGCGCGACATCGAGACGACGAACGACGGCGGCCTGCGCATCGGCGCGCTCGCCACCAACAGCGCGCTGGCATGGGACGCGCGCGTGATCGAGCGCTATCCGCTGCTCGCGCAGGCGCTGCTCGCCGGGGCATCCGCGCAGATCCGCAACGCCGCGACCGTGGGCGGCAATCTGCTCCAGCGCACGCGCTGCCTCTACTTTTACGACCCCGCCACCTGCTGCAACAAGCGCGCGCCGGGCACCGGCTGCGCCGCGCTCGACGGCGTGAACCGCATGCACGCGATCTTCGGCGCGAGCGAACACTGCATCGCCACGCATCCATCGGACCTGTGCGTCGCGCTCGAAGCGCTCGACGCCACCCTCCACGTGGCGGGCCGGCGCGGCACGCGCACGCTGCCGTTCGACAGCCTGCACCGCCTGCCGGGCCACACGCCGCACCGCGAAACGACGCTCGCCGACGAGGAACTCATCACCGCGGTCGAATTGCCGCGCGAGGGCTACGCGCAGCACTTCACGTATCTGAAGCTGCGCGATCGCCAGTCGTATGCGTTCGCGCTCGTTTCGGTCGCGCTCGGCGTGCGCGTGGAAGACGGCACGATGCGCGCATTGGGCTGCGCGCTGGGCGGCGTCGCGCACAAGCCCTGGCGCGACCGCGAAGCGGAACAGCGGCTGATCGGCCGCGCTGCCGACGACACGCGCGCCATCGAGCGCTACGCCGACGCCATGGTCGCGCACGCCGACCCGCGTCCCGGCAATGCGTTCAAGGTGGATCTCGCGCGGCGCGCGATCGTGCGCGCATTCGAACAGGCGCTGGCGCCCCGAACCCGGGGCGACGGCGCAGCAGACTCCGGGGAGGAATCAGCATGAGTACCGCCTATGAATCTCGCCGCGCCGCCACGCCGGCCACGCGCATCGGCGCGCCGCTCTCGCGTGTGGATGGCCGCAGCAAGGTCACGGGCGCCGCGCGCTACGCCGCCGAATTCACTGCCACGGGGCTCGTGCACGGCGCGGTCGTCAACGCCACCATCGCGCGCGGCGAGATCGTCGCCATCGACGCGTCCGCGGCGCTCGCGCTGCCAGGCGTGCTGCACGTGCTCACGCACGAGAACCGACCCACGCTCGCCGAAGACGACGCGGCCTGGAAGGATCAGATCGCACCGGGCGGTAAGCCGTTTCGCCCGCTCGCCGGCACGCACGTCGCCTTCGCGGGCCAGCCCGTCGCGCTCGTGGTGGCGCAAACCCCCGAACTCGCGCACTACGCGGCGTCGCTCGTACGCGTGCGCTACCGCAGCGAGGCGCATCAGACCGAACTGGGCCGCGTCCTGAAGCATGCCGTCAATCCCTCGACCGAGAAGGGCGGCTTCGAGCCGCCGCCGGCACCGCGCGGCCACGCGTACCGGGCGCTCGCGCGCGCCCACGCGCGCACCGATGCGTTTTACAGCACGCCCACGGAATTTCATCAGCCGATGGAGATGCACGGCTGCACCGTCGTGCCTTCGGCCGACGGGCGTTACACGGTCTACGAAAAAACCCAGGGCGTGATCAATACTCAGCAGTACCTGATGAAGGTATTCGGCCTGGCGCAGGACCGCGTGCGCGTGATCTCGCCGTTCGTGGGCGGCGCGTTCGGCTCCGGCCTGCGGCCGCAATATCATCTGCCGCTCGCGATGATGGCGGCGCGCGAGCTGCGCCTGCCCGTGCGCGTGGCGCTTACGCGCGCGCAGATGTTCACCATCGGCCACCGGCCCGCCTCGATCCACCACGTTGCGCTCGCCGCGCAACGCGACGGCCGCCTCGAAGCGATCATCCACGAAGCCGTGGGAGAAACCTCGCAGTTCGAGGACTTCACCGACGTGGTCGTCAACTGGACGGGACGGCTCTATCGCGCGCCGCACGTCCAGCTCGGCTACAAGCTCGGGCGGCTCGACGTCTACACGCCGCTCGACATGCGCGCGCCCGGCGCCGCGCAAGGCCTCTACGCGCTCGAATGCGCCATGGACGAACTGGCCGTCGCGCTGGACATGGACCCGCTCGAACTGCGCATCCGCAATTACGCCGACGAAGACGCGAACAAGCAGTTGCCGTATTCGAGCAAGGCGCTGCTCGACTGCTACGCGCAAGGCGCCGAGCGTTTTGGCTGGGGCGCGCGCATCGCCACGCCGCGTGCCATGCGCGAGGGCCACGAGCTGGTGGGCTACGGCATGGCCACGGGCATCTGGGAAGCGTTGCAGACGGAAGCGACCGTGCGCGCCGTCCTCAACGCGCAAGGGCGGCTCGAACTCACCAGCGCCACGGCCGATATCGGCACCGGCACCTACACCGCCATTTCGCAGATCGCCGCCGACGCCCTCCACATGGCCATCGACGACGTGGAATTCACGCTCGGCGACACGTCATTGCCGAGCGCGCCGATCGAGGGCGGCTCGTGGACCGTCGCTTCGGTCGGCAGCGCCGCATCGCTGGCCTGCACGCAATTGCGCTCGCGCCTCGCGCAACTGCTGCCCGCGCACGGCGGCGTGGCGTTCGCCAATCTCGACCCCGCCATGCTGGACGAAGCGCTCGTGATCGAAGGCGGCGAGGTGAGCCTGCACGAGAGCGCCAGCCGGCCCGAGACGCGCGCCCGCATTGCCGACGTGCTCGCCGACGCGGGCATGAAAACGCTCGAAGCGCAGATCACGCTCGCGCCCGAGGCCCTCCAGAAGCAGTATTCCATGGCGACGCATTCGGCCGTGTTCGCCGAAGTGCGCGTGGACGAAGCGCTCGGCGTGGTGCGCGTGGCGCGCGTGGTGAGCGCGGTCGCGGCGGGCCGCATCGTCAACCCGAAGACGGCCGCGAACCAGATTGCCGGCGGCGTGGTGTGGGGCATCGGCATGGCGCTGCACGAAGAAGCGCAATTCGACCATACGCTCGGGCGCGTCATGAACCACAACTTCGCGGAGTATCACGTGCCCGTGAATCGCGACATCGGCGAGATCGACGTGCTGTTCGTGGACGAGCACGACGACGTGGTGAACCCGCTCGGCGCGAAGGGCGTGGGCGAGATCGGTGTGGTGGGCGTGGCCGCCGCGGTGGCGAACGCGATCTACAACGCTACGGGCAAGCGCGTGCGCGATCTGCCGATCACGCTCGACAAGCTGCTGTGAAACCGCCACGCGCCACGACGCCATGAACACCACCCGGGTGACGCGCCTCGAAGCCCGCGCCTATACGATCCCCACCGACGCCCCCGAAGCGGACGGCACGATCGCCTGGCGTTCCACCACGCTCGTGCTGGTCGAAATCGACGCGCTCGGCTTCACGGGCGTCGGCTATACCTATGCGCATGCGGGCGCCACGGCGCTCGTGGAGAGCGTGCTCGGCGACGCCGTGCGCCAGCACGACCTCTTCGACATCGCGCGCATCAACCTCGCCATGCAGCGGGCCGTGCGCAACATCGGCCGGCCGGGCCTCGCGGCCTGCGCGATTTCCGCCGTCGATGCCGCGCTCTGGGACCTCAAGGCGAAGGCGCTCGGCATCCCGCTATGCGCGCTGCTCGGCATGCAGCGCGAGCGCGTGCCCGTGTACGGCAGCGGCGGCTTCACGAGCTATGACCTGAATACGCTCACGAAGCAGCTGCGCGGCTGGGTCGAGGACGAGGGCTGCGCGTGGGTCAAGATGAAAGTCGGCGCGCGGCCGGGCGACGACCCGGCGCGCGTGAAGGCGGCGCGCCAGGCGATTGGCAGCACGGCGGGCCTCTTCGTCGACGCGAACGGCGCGTATGAGATCAAGGAGGCGCAGCGTCTCGCGCAATGCTTCGCGCAAGAGGACGTGCAGTGGTTCGAAGAGCCGGTCTCCTCGGACGACCGCCGCGGCCTCGCCGCGCTGCGCGCCGCCCTGCCCGCGCGCATGGCGCTCGCGGCGGGCGAATACGCCTATACGGCAGACGACTTCCGCGCGCTGCTGGAAAGCCACGCCGTGGACGTGCTGCAGGCCGACGCCACGCGCTGCTGCGGCATCACCGGCTTTCTGCAGGCCGACGCGCTGTGCGATGCGTGGCATACGCCGCTCTCGGCGCATTGCGCGCCGGCGCTGCATCTGCACGTGGCGTGCGCGGCGCGGCGCCTCGTGCATATCGAGTGGTTTCACGATCACGCACGCATCGAGGCCATGCTGTTCGAAGGCGCGCCGCGCCTGAGCGCCGGGCATATCGCGCCCGACCTCGCGTGCCACGGCCATGGCCTGACGTTCCGGCACGCCGAAGCCGAACGCTACGCGGTGCGCTGACGCGCCGTCATTCAACTGTCGGGGGGCCGCGCGGGCACCTGCTGCCAGCCGCCGGGGCAGGTTTGCACGTAAGGGTAGTAGGTCTGCGACGCGACGCAGAAGTACCAGACGCCGTATGGCGCCTCGCCGCCCTGGCCGGATTGGCCGGATTGGCCGCCTTGCCCGTACTGCTCGTTTTGATCGTACATATTGGCGCCGCCGTACTGGGGCTCGGCCTGGTACTGGGCCTGGCCCTGGCCTTGTTCGATCCACTGCGTGGGCTGCGAGAAGTCGCCGGAAACGTAGGGGTAGTAGACGCTCGCGACGTACGGCGGATAGTAATACGGATAGAACGGATAGCCGTAGATGAAGCCGGGGCCGAAGTAGAAGCCGACGCTCGCCGATCCGCAGCAGCCATACCAGCCGTGATAGTAGCCGCCGTGGTACCAGCCGTAGCCGTGGTAGTAGCCGCCGTGGTAGTAGCCGCCGTGGTAATAACCGCCGTGATACCAGCCGCCGCCGTGGTAGCCGCCGCTCCAGCCGCTGCCGTGATTCACGCCGCCATAGCCGCCGCCCCAGCCGCCGCCTCCACCGCCACCCCAGCCACCGCCGCCGCCATGCACCCAACCGCCGCCTCTCCCCGCGCTTGCCCCGGCGCTGATGCATAGCGCCACGAGCACGAGCAGGAGTCTGCACAATTCACGCGCTTTCATGATGCTTACCCCGGTAGCCGCTGACCGATACGCTGACCGATAGCCGTCTGGCTTCATAGATTAGTTTAGGCGTCGGAAGCCCATTTTTCCTGTGCGGGCGATCACGGCGCGTTACGGCTCGCGCCAGTCGTCCTGCCTCGCGATGATGGCCGCGCCGATGAGTCCGCCGTCCTGCCGGAACGCGCCCGGAACCACGACGCGTGCGCGAAACTGCCGCAGCGTGCGCTTGCGCACGGCCGCATCCAGCGCGTCGATCAATGGGGCCACATTTGACAGGCCGCCGCAAACCGGGACGACCGAGGCGCCCGTGATATTGACCACGGCTGCGAGCGGTTCCGATACCAGTGCGAGCCAGGCGGCAACGGTGCGCCGCGCGCGAGCGCCGCCTCGCTGCCAGTCGTCGAGCAGGGTATGGCTGTCTTTCTGTTCGTCGTGCAGGAGTGCGTGGAGCCGTTCCAGACCGCGTGCCGCGCCGATGGTGTCGACGCAGCCCAGGCGCCCGCAGCCGCAACTCAAGGCCCTCACGGGCTGAGCGTGGCCGGTGCCGTCGAAGTCGACGTGCGTGCTGACGGGCAGCCCGTGGCCCCACTCGCCCGCGATGCCGCTCGCACCGCCGACCACACGGCCGCCCACGACGAGCCCGCCGCCGACACCGGAGCCGAGGACCACGCCAAACACGACATCGTGGCCCGCACCCGCGCCCTCGACGGCCTCGGCCAAGGCGAGGCAGTCCGCGTCGTTGGCAATGCGGATGCGCCGCTGGAGCCGGGACGACAACGCCGCGCCGAGCACGCGGCCCGAGACGCAGGGGACGTTGGACGCGCAAATCACGCCGCTTGCGGGATCGATCGCCCCTGCCATCGAGATGACGAGAGGCGAGCGGGTGTCGCCGATATGCCGGGCCGCGAGGGCTTCGAGCGTCGCACCGAACGCCTCCCAGCTGTCGACGGGCGTCGGCACGCTTTCGACGAGGCGCACGCTGCCCGCGCTGTCCGATACACCGAGCCTGATGTACGAGCCGCCGATGTCCGCGACAAAGACGCGTGGGTGTTGCCCTTGTTCAACGCTGGTGTCTGGCACCCTGGCTCCTCGTTAAGTGCATCGGCGACGCCAGCCTGCGGTTTCAGCGGGCGCGCACGAAATGATGCTCTATCTTCGCGCGCAACACGCCATCGACGGCCGCGAGCTGTTCGCGCAGCCGGGCCGCCCGCCTTTCGGTCATGTCGCCAAATACGATTTTTTGCTCGAGCACGTCGCCGAAGCGGGTCACGGCCCATCGGTCGACGACCACCTGTTCGCCGTCGAGCACGCCGGCGGCGGTCGAGACGACGCCGAGATCCAGACCGGATACCAGATGAACGGTGTGAGTGAGCGTGAAACCGGGGAGACAGTGCGACAGGTCTTCACAGACGGTCGACGAGGAGGAGGTATCTTGATGCATGGTGGCTCCGGATGAAGGTTGATCGAACCGGTGCCAGCCAGGCTGTTCCCGTTTCGTTGCCGTTAATCGGCCGCATCGCCTCGAGGGCTTCCACCTTGCCCGGGAGGGCAGGTTGGCGTCGGTCAGTCCGACTCTGGATGCTTTGCTGCTGCTTGATTTTTTCTTGTTCGATATTTCGAACGAGCTTTCATTATACCGAAATCAGAACGCCGGGCAAGCAGTGCGGCCACGCGCAACTTCACACCCGGCTTTCCCGGCCTTCCGGCCCGCACGCTACTTCCTGGGGACTGTGCCACGCGTTTCGGCCGCCCTGAGGAAATCGAAATCGGCGCCCTGGTCTGCCTGGGTCACGGTGTCCAGAAAGAGCTTGTGATAACCGCGGCTTGCCGTGGGCGCAGTCACCGGATTCGCCAGCGCCCGGCGCCGCAGTTCTTCGTCGTCCACGAGCAGGGCAATCTCGCGGCTGGCCACGCTCAAGCGGATGCGGTCGCCGTTGCGGACCTGCGCGAGCGGGCCGCCGATGGCGGCTTCCGGCGTGACGTGCAGCACGATGGTCCCGAATGCGGTGCCGCTCATGCGTCCATCCGAAATCCGTACCATGTCTTTCACGCCGGCCCGCGCCAGCTTCTTCGGGATCGGGATATAACCGGCCTCGGGCATGCCCGGCGCGCCTTTGGGCCCGATGCGCTTGAGGACGATCACGTCGTCGGCATGCACGTCGAGGTCGTCCGAGTCGATGCGGTTCGCCATATCGGTCGCGTCTTCGAACACCACGGCGCGGCCCTCGTGCTCCATGAGCGCCGCCGAGGCGGCCGATTGCTTGATGACCGCGCCGCCCGGCGCAAGATTGCCGCGCAGCACGGCGAGGCCGCCTTGCGGGTAAATGGGCGCGCTGGGCGGCTTCACCACGTCCTGCGCGAAGCGCGGCCCGGCGCGCTCCATCTCCTCGCCCAACGTGCGGCCGGTCACCGTCATGGCGTCGAGATGCAGCAACGGCTTCAGCTCGTGAAGCAGCGTGGCCATGCCGCCCGCCCGATGAAAATCTTCCATGTAGTGCTCGCCGGACGGCTTCAGGTTGAGCAGCACCGGCGTTTCGCGGCCCATGCGGTCCACCGCGTCCAGATCGATGTCGAAGCCCATGCGCCCGGCAATCGCGGCGAGATGCACGATGCCGTTGGTCGACCCGCCAATGGCCAGCAGCACCCGCAAGCCGTTTTCGAACGACGCGGCGCTGAGCACCTGGTCGATGGTGAGCCGCCGTTTCGCCATCGCCACGACTTGCGCGCCGGTCTGCTCGGCCACGCGCATACGGTCCGCGCTCACCGCCGGCGGCGAGGCCCCGCCCGGCATCGTCATGCCCATGGCTTCCGCCACGCAGGCCATCGTGCTGGCTGTGCCCATGACGGCGCAGGTGCCGACGCTCGGCACGAGGCGGTCGTTCACCTCGGCGATCTCGTCCGCCGTGACTTCGCCCGCGCGAAACTTGCCCCAGTAGCGGCGGCAATCCGTACACGCGCCGACGCGTTCGCCGCGATGCGCGCCTGTCACCATCGACCCGGTAATGAGCTGAATGGCCGGAATGCCCGCCGACGCCGCGCCCATCAACTGCGCAGGGACAGTCTTGTCACAGCCGCCGATGAGCACCACCGCGTCCATGGGCTGGGCGCGGATCATCTCCTCCGTATCCATCGACATGAGGTTGCGCATGAACATGCTGGTCGGCTGCGAAAAGCTCTCGTGGATGGAAATGGTCGGGAATTCCATCGGCAAGCCGCCCGCCAGCAGAATGCCGCGCTTGAGCGCCTCGATAAGCTGGGGCACGTTGCCATGGCACGGGTTGTACGCACTGCCCGTATTCGTGATGCCGATGACGGGTCGCGCCAGCGCGTCGTCGGTATATCCGGCGCCCTTGATGAAGGCCTTGCGAAGGAACAGCGAGAAGTCCGTGTCGCCGTAGTTCGTCAGTCCGCCGCGCATGCCCTGCGGATCATGGGAATCTTTTTCGTCGGGGGAGTGCTTTTCGGACATAGCCACCATCCTCGGGTCGGTTCATTCAGCCTGGTCGAAGTGCCGTCGCCGTTAAGAGTACTGCGAATTGCGCAATCAGCGAGCGGGAGAACGGCGTGACACGCGTGCCCGCGATATTACAAAACGCCTTCATTGGCGGATTGAACTCAATGCGCGCAAACTCGGTCAGTCAAGGAACCGGATTTGCTCGCTGTATTCATTTCGGCCCACTGAAGCGAAATCATGTCGACGAAACCGACCCACCCCGCGACCCAGCCCAACTCCTCCAACGAAGCTTCCCGCGCGGCCCCCAGCGCGAAAGTGCCGGCGCATCCGCACGGCGCACCGGCCGCGCCTGCTTCGCCCGTTGGCAAGCATCCCGCGCCGCCCTGCACGCTCGTGATCTTCGGCGCGGGCGGCGATCTGACCAAGCGCCTGTTGATGCCGGCGCTCTACAACCTCGCCGTCGACCGGCTGCTCGACGACGGCATGAAGATCATCGGCGTGAATCATGGCGAGCGCGAGACGCAGGCGTGGGTCGACGACCTGCACGCCGCGCTGGAAAAATTCGCCGCCGACAAGGCGAGCACCTTCCACGCCGGCAAGCTCGACGACAAGGCCTGGGACTGGGTCGCGCAGCGCCTCACCTACATGGCGGGCGAATTCGAGGACGACAGCGCGTTCGAGCGCCTCGCGCAGCAGCTGAACGGCAAGTCGCGCGGCAGCGTCGTGTTCTACCTCGCCGTGGGCGCGCGCTTCTTCAAGCCGATCATCGAGCGTCTCGGCAAGGCCGGGCTGCTCGACGAGGGCAACGACAGCAACGGCGTGTTCCGCCGCGTCGTGATCGAAAAGCCCTTCGGCGCCGATCTCGCTTCGGCGCGCGACTTGAACCAGCATGTGCTGCGCGTCGCGAACGAATCGCAGGTCTATCGCATCGACCACTTCCTCGGCAAGGACACGGTGCAGAGCATTCTCGCGCTGCGCTTCGCCAACGCGATGTTCGAGCCCGTCTGGCGGCGCGAGTACATCGACAGCGTGCAGATCACGGCTTCGGAAGTGATCGGCGTGGAAGGCCGCGGCAAGTTCTACGAGCAGACCGGCGCGTTTCGCGACATGGTGCCCAATCACCTGTTTCAGCTGCTCGGCATGGTCGCCATGGAGCCGCCCAACTCGTTCGACGCCGAAGCCGTGCGCAACAAGAAAGCCGACATTTTCGATGCGCTCAAGCCGCTCACGCCCGACGACGTGGTGTTCGGTCAATACGCCAAAGGCCCGGCGGGCGTGGGCTACCGCGAAGAGCCGGAGGTGGCGCAGGACAGCCGCACCGAAACCTATGCCGCCGCGCGCGTGCAGATCGACAACTGGCGCTGGGCAGGCGTGCCGTTCTATCTGCGTACCGGCAAGCGCCTCGCCGCCCGGCGCACGGAGATATCGGTGCAGTTGAAGAGCGTGCCGTTCCTGCTCTTTCGCGACACGCCGGTCGATACGCTCACGCCCAACGTGCTGACGCTGCGTATCGACCCGTCGCATGGCACGAGCTTCGACTTCAACGTGAAGACGCCGGGGCCGGTCGTGCAGATCGGCCCCGTGCATTCGTCGTTCGACTACGACGACTTCTTCGCGGAGCGCGCCAACGTGGGCTACGAAACCCTGCTCTACGATTGCATGCTCGGCGACCAGACGCTCTTTCAACGCGCCGATGGCATTGAAGCGGCATGGTCGACCGTGGATGGCGTATTGCACCCGGAACTCGACGCCGCGCTTCCCGTGTACGAGTATGCCGCGGGCAGCGAAGGCCCGGCGCAGGCCGATGCGCTGCTCGCGCGCGACGGCCGGGCGTGGCGCGCCCTCGCGCCGGCGCCAGCGAAGAAGACGTGAACCCGACAGCCAAGGAGAACGTATGACCAAAATCGAAAAAGCGGTCAAGAAAAGCGCTGTGAAAAGCGCGGTAAGTGCAACGCACGCCTCGCAGGACATCGAAAACATTCTCGCCATCGACGTCGGCGGCACGGGCCTGAAGGCCGCGATCATCGACGCGAGCGGCGCGATGCGCACACAGCGCGTGCGCGTGGCGACGCCGCATCCGTGCCCGCCCGCCTTGCTGGTCGAAACGCTCGCAACGCTCGCCGGCCCGCTCCTCAAGCAGTATCCGGCGACCCACGTTTCGATCGGCTTTCCTGGTTTCGTGCGCAACAATCATGTGATCACGGCGCCGCACCTCGGCCCTGACGACTGGAACGACGTGCCGCTCGCGCAGATGCTCGGCGAGCGCCTGGGCATTGCGTCGGTGCGCATGATCAACGACGCGGAAATGCAGGGCCTCGCCGCGATCGAAGGGGAAGGACTGGAATTCGTCATGACGCTCGGCACGGGCGTGGGCACGGCCATGTTCCGTGACGGCGAACTGATGCCGCACCTCGAACTCGCGCATCACCCGGTCAGCAGGAAGCGCGCTTACGACGAGTACATCGGCGACGCCGCGCGCAGCAAGGCGGGCAACAAGCGCTGGAACGCGCGCGTCGAGAAGATCATCGGCATACTCGACTCGCTCGTGCACTACGACAAGCTGTGGATAGGCGGCGGCAACGCGGCTCGCCTCACGTTCGATCTGCCGCCGAACGTGGCGACCGTGTCGAACGACCGCGGCATCGAGGGCGGCGCGCGCCTGTGGCATCCGCGTTCGGTGCGCGAAACGCGGCAGTTGCCCGCGGCCACCCAGCGCGCGGGCAAATTCCGCTAGCGGAGGGGTTAACTCACGCCGGGCCAGGGCAGCGCGCTGGCCCGCGTGCCCACCTTGCGCCCGACGATCTCGTAGATCGACACCTCGTCGCGTTCGAACGCCGTGGCCCAGTCGCGCAGATACTGACGCCACGTTTGATATTTCCGGTCGTTCACGAGTTGGCGCAGCGCCATTTCCTTCGCGCGGAAGTTGTCCTCCCACAGGCGCAGCGTGCGCACGCAATGGCGGCGCAGGTTCTGGATGTTCGACACTTCGATGCCGCTTTCGCGCATCGCGGTGAGTGCGTAGCCCAGGTCGGGCAGTTCGTCGTCGGGAAAGAGATAGCGCGCGAGGTACGCGCCGCTGTCGAGGCCGAAGCGTGAATCGATGCTGCCCGGCGCTGTGGACATGATGCCGTGGCTCACGAGCACGCCGTCCGGTTCGAGGTGTTCCTGCAGTACTGAAACGTAGTCCTGAAGATCGCTGCGGCCTTCGCATTCGAACATGCCGAGGCTCGCAATGCGGTCGAAGCGGCCTTTGACATCGGCGTACGCCTGCAGGCGGATGTCGATGCGATCGGCAAGGCCCGCGGCCTTCACGCACTCGCGCGCCCATTCGAACTGATTCTTCGACTGCGTGATACCTACGCAGCGCGCGCCGTATTGCTGCGCGGCCCGAATCACCAGTGCGCCCCAGCCGCAATCGACATCCAGCAGGCGGTGGCCCGGCTGCAGGCCGATTTTCGTGAGCACATGGTCGATCTTCTTGAGCTGCGCCGTGGCGAGGTCTTCTTCGCCGCTTTCGAACCACGCGCACGAGTAGACCATTCTCGGGTCCAGCCACATGGCGAAGTATTCGTTGGGCACATCGCCCAGGTGCGTGTCGCGCTCGGTCAGCACGCGCGTCGCAAATGATTTAAGGAATGAGCCAAACCCCTGTTTTGCTTTTCCCTCATCAGGCATCTATTTCTCCGTTTTGGCGCGTTGCGTTGTGCGGACAGGGCTCAGTGTTTGGCTTCGGCGCGCTCGTCCGTCATGCCCGGGCGCTTGCTGGTGGGTGCGAAGCGCTCGTTGCGCGGCACCCACACGCGGCGGAACTGTTCGCGCTCGCGCTCTTCCGTGAACACCGAAAGCGAAGGCTTGACGAGATCGTGGCGCGACACGATGCCGAGCAGGCGGCGGCTCTTGTCGTCGTCGACGACGGGAACGCGGTCGAGCCCCGTGATCGCCAGGCGCGCGGCCACGTTCCGGCAGGTCTCGCCGGGCAGCGCAACTTCGGGCAGTGCATCGGAGAAAAGCGCGCCGATGGGCGCATCCGCGGAACTGGGCAACGCACGGTCGAGCAGCGCGCGGTCGGCCATGCCCACGAGCACGCCGTTGTCGACCACGGGGAACGCGCGGAACTTCTGCTGCGCGCCGAAGTAGGTGCGCAGCACGTCGGCGACCGGCGTGCGGGCGTCGATCGATTGCACGCCCTTGGTCATGACCTCATCCACGTAGTGCCGCTCGAGCGGGTCGATGCTGTATTCGCGGTAAATGTGATAGCCGCGGCGCGCGATCTTCTCGGTGAGAATCGAGCGGCGCATGAGCAGCACCGTGAAGCCGTACGCCACCGCCGCCGAAGCGAGCAGCGGCAGCAAGGCATTGGCGTCGCCCGTGAGTTCGAACGCGAACACGGCGGCCATGACCGGCGCGCGCATCATGCCGCCGAGCGCGGCCGCCATGAAGATGAGCGGCCACACCGCGGGCTCGTGGCCCGGCATGTAGGGGCCGGCCAGCGCGCCCACGCCCGCGCCCATCATCAGCAACGGTGCCAACACGCCGCCCGAGGTGCCCGAAGCGAGCGCAATGACCCAGATGATGGCCTTCACGACCACGATGCCGATCACCGCCTGCATGGCGAGGTGGTTATGCAACAGATCGCCGATCACGTCGTAGCCCACGCCGAGCGTGCGCGGCTGAAAGTACCCGCCAATGCCCACCGCGATGGCGCCGAGCGCCGGCCACCACATCCAGTGAATCGGCAGCTTGCCGAACAGGTCCTCGACCTTGTAGAGCCACGTGGACAGGCCCCACGACAACGCGCCCGCGACGAGCCCGGCAATGCACGACGACACGATGCCGACCGTGCCGAGCGGCATGGTTTGCAGCGGAAAGAGCGGGCCGCTGCCGAGCAGCAGCGGACGCGTGAAGCCGGCGACGGCGCAGGCAATGGCGACGGGCAGCAGGCTGCGCGGCCGCAATTCGAACAGCAGCAGCTCGATGGCGAGCAGCACGGCGGCGACCGGCGTGCCGAACACCGCGGTCATGCCCGCCACCGCCCCCGCCACGAGCAGCGCCTTGCGCTCCGCCCCCGAGAGGTGGAAGAACTGTGCGATGAGCGAGCCGATCGCCCCGCCCGTCATGATGATCGGGCCTTCTGCCCCGAACGGCCCGCCGCTGCCGATCGCAATGGCGGACGCAAGCGGCTTGAGCACGGCGACTTTCGGCGACATCTTGCTCTTGCCGAACAAGATGGCTTCGATGGCTTCGGGAATGCCGTGGCCGCGGATCTGCTCCGAGCCATAGCGCGCGATCAGCCCTACGATCAGGCCGCCGATCACGGGCATCGCGACCACGAGCAGGCCGAGCGTGTTCTCGGCCGGCGAATGATTGGCCGTGGAAAACGACTGGAAGAAGAACAGGTTCGTGAAGAAGCGGATGAGGTGCAGGAGAAAGTCCGCCGCGACGGTGCTCAGCGCGCCGCCGGCGGCCGCAATGGCGCTAATGCGCAGAAGCCGGACATCGGTCGCGAAATCGCCCCTGTCGCCGTTGTGATTGCTCATGGTTCCTCTTGCCGCTCGAAATCGGTCAGTAACGTCCTCCGCACTTTATATCACATTATGATGTAACTCGTGGCACTGGCTGAATCCGTCGCCGCTCAGGAGCGGGCCGCGCCGCTGCCCTTGCGGGCTTGCCCGCCCCCGTCGGCAAAGAGTTCGACCACGAGTTCGCGCAGCCAGCGGTTGCCTTCGTCGTGCTGCACGCGCGCGTGCCAGAGCAAATGAATCGGCGCGGCGGGCAGCTTCATGGGCAGCGCGCTCAGGCTCAGCGAAAACGGCTTCGCCAGTTGCAGCGCCAGCCGCTCCGGCACGGTGGCGATCAGATCGGTGCGTTCGAGGATGTAGCCCACGCTCATGAAGTGCGGCACCGAGAGCCGCACCTGACGCTTCACGCCGCGCCGTTTCAGCCACTCGTCGACCTGGCCGTGCCCCGTGCCCGCCGACACCACCACCAGATGCTCGGCCTCGCGCCAGCTCGCGAGCGTGAGCGCCGCGTTCTCCAGCGGATGCCCGCGCCTGAAGAGGCAGACATAGCGCTGATCGAAGAGGCGCCGCTGATAGAAGCCGCCCTTGAGTTGCGGCAGCAACCCGATAGCCAGATCGACCCGGCCGTCGGCCATCTCGTCGCTGAGATTGACGCCCGTATTGCGCACGGTATTGAGCGCGACGCCCGGGGCTTCGCGCGCGAGGCGCTCGAGCAGCGCGGGCAGAAACACGACCTCGCCGATGTCGGTCATGCCGATCGTCATGGTGCGCGTGGCGCGCAGCGGATCGAAGCCGGTCACGGGATTGAGCGCGCCGTGCAACGTGGCGAGCGCCTGCGCGACCGGTTCCGCGAGACGCAGCGCGAACGGCGTGGGCACCACGCCGCCCGGTCCGCGCACGAAGAGCGGATCGCCCAGCAGGCGGCGCAACTTCGCGAGCGCGTTGCTCACGCCGGGCTGGCTCATGTTCATCTGCTCGGCCACGCTCGCCACGCGCCGCTCGCGCATGAGCCGATGAAATAGCAGCAGCAGGTTCAGATCGATGTCACCCAGTTCCATTCATTCAATCCAGTGATGAAGTAGATTCATTCCATTTTATTGTGGAATGAGAAGCGGCTGCCGAGAATACGGACACGGTGTGAGCGTGACGAACCAGCGCCAGCCGACCCCACATATCTGAATATCGGAGACACAGTCATGAAACCACGTGATCTGAAGATTGCGATCGTCGGCGCTGGCATCGGCGGCCTCACACTCGCGCTCGCGCTGCGCGAGCACGGCATCGACGCGCAACTCTTCGAGCAGACCGACGAGCTGCGCGAAGTGGGCGCGGCCGTCGCGCTCTCGGCCAACGCCACACGCTTCTACGAGCGCATGGGCCTGCGCCCGGCCTTCGAGAAAGTCTGCGCGGAAGTCCCGGGACTCGTCTATCGCGACGGCCGCAGCGGCGCGGTGATCGGCCACCATCGCGGCGCACCGGACTCCCGCGGGCAATTCGGCGGCTCGTACTGGGGCGTGCATCGCGCCGATCTGCAAGCGGTGCTGTCGGGCGCGGTCGGGCTCGAGCGCATCAAGCTCAGCCATCGGCTCGCCGATCTCGCGCAGCATGCCGATCGCGTGAGCCTGACCTTCGCCAACGGCGAACGCGTCGATGCCGATCTCGTGATCGGCGCCGACGGCGCGCGCTCGATCACGCGGCGCTGGATGCTGGGCTACGACGACGCGCTGTATTCGGGCTGCTCGGGCTTTCGCGGCGTGGTGCCCGCGGAGCGCATGGACCTGTTGCCCGATCCCGAAACCATTCAGTTCTGGGTCGGGCCGGGCGGCCATCTGCTGCACTATCCGATTGGCGACAAGGGCGACCAGAACTTCCTGCTGGTGGAGCGCCATCCCTCGCCGTGGCCGTCGCGCGAGTGGGTCATGCCTGCAGAGGAAGGCGAGCAACTGCGCCTTTTCAGGGACTGGCACCCGGCCGTCGTGCAGATGATCACCGCCGTGCCGGTCAGCCAGCGCTGGGGGCTGTTCCACCGCCCGCCGCTCGGCCGCTGGAGCAAGGGCCGCATCACGTTGATCGGCGACGCCGCGCATGCGCTCGTGCCGCACCACGGCCAGGGCGCGAACCAGTCGATCGAGGATGCCGTGGTGCTGGCCGACCAGCTGGCGAAGGCGGGCCCGGCCAACTGGCGCGAGGCGCAGGAAGCCTACGAGCGCCTGCGCCGGGGCCGCACGCGCAAGGTGCAGTACGCTTCGATCACCACGGCGGACGTGCTGCATCTGCCCGACGGCCCCGCCGCGCAGGAACGCAACGCCCGGCTCGGCTCGCGCGAGGGCGTGCTCAATCATCTGGACTGGATCCACGATTTCGACGCGCTGGCACAGGAGCCGAACGAGCGCCAAGGGGGGACGTGGCTGTAAAGGGGGCCGGCAAGTTGCACAGTTAATGATCCGTTAATCTCGGCACGCTAGAATCGCCGCTTTCAACCGACCATTTCTGAGCACGGAGCGCCCATGCAAATCGCCGCCGATTCGCGCTATGACTTCGTAGCGCGCCTGCTTCACTGGCTCGTCGTCGCACTCGTGGCGGCGCAGTTCGTGATCGGCTGGACCATGCCCGATGTGCACCGCGACACGCGCCCCGTTGGCGAAATTGCGTGGCATCTGGGCGTCGGCACGGCGCTCGTCGCCGCCATGGTGTGCCGTCTGGTCTGGCGCGCCACCCATCGCCCGCCGCCCGACGACCAGACGCCGTTCATGCGCGCCGTGGCGGCCCTCACGCATGTCGGCCTCTACGCCCTGCTCATCGCGGTGCCGGTGCTCGGCTGGATCAACGCCTCGTCGCGTGCATGGGACGTCACGCTGTTCGGCGCCATCCCCCTGCCCGCGCTCTCCGCTGCGGGATCGTCGTTCGGGCACGCCATGGGCGACGTCCACAGCGTGCTCGCGTGGGTGCTGTTCGCGTTCATCTGCCTGCATGTGGCCGCGGCGCTGTTTCATCGTTTCGTGCTCAACGATCGTGTGCTGCAGCGCATGAAGCTCTAACGCCAGCGGTCATTGGCCGTTCGGCGGCGCATCCGGCTCGGTCACGAAGCCGACCTTCGCGAGTCCTGCGGCGCTCGCCGCCGCGAGCAGCTGCGCGACACGCCCGTACGGCGTGGCGCGATCGGCCGAGAGCCGGATCTCGGGCTGCGGCGTGAGCCGCGCGGCTTCCACCAGGCGCGCCGATAGACCGGACTCCTGAACAGGCTGCGCGTTCCAGCTCATGTGGCCAAGCGCATCGACGACGATGTCGACGTGCGGCGCGGCCAGATCCTCGCGCTGGCTGGTCGCGCGCGGCAACGCCAGCTGCGCGGATTGGTGCAGAACCGGCAGCGTCACCATGAAGATCACGAGCAGCACCAGCATCACGTCGATCAGCGGCGTCATGTTGATGTCGGCCGCCGGCATCGCTTCGTCTTCCACATCGCGATCGTCGTTCATACCCGTTCCTTCATCGTCGCAGGCGCGCTGCCCGTGAGCAACAGCGCGTGCACCCCGTAGGCGAAGCGGTTGAGCTGCGCGACGATATCGCGCGAGACGCGCGCGAGCGCGTGGTAGCCAAGCACGGCGGGAATCGCCACGCACAGGCCGAGCGCCGTCATGATGAGCGCTTCGCCAACCGGCCCCGCGACGTGTTCGAGACTGGCGTTGCCACTCGCGCCGAGCGCGAGCAGCGCATGGTAGATGCCCCACACGGTGCCGAGCAGGCCGACGAACGGCGCCGTGCTGCCGATCGAGGCCAGCAGGCCAAGGCCGCGCTGAAGACGCGTCGAGCTCTCGCTCACCGAAGCCCTGAGGCTGCGCAGCAGCCATTCGCTCAGGTCGACGCGCCCGCGGTGCCCGGCGCTGCTCGCCTCGTGGTGCGCCAGCGCGCGCTGGCCGGCGCAGGCCAATTCGAAGAACGGCATGCCGGGGCGGCCCAGCGCGTCGATGCCATCGTCGGCTTCCCGGAAGTGCCTTTGCGCGGATCCGGCATGGCGGCGCAAGCGCGCAAACTCGAACGCCTTCAACACGATCACCGACCACGACACGATCGACATCGCTATGAGCAGCGCCGCCACGAAGCGTGTCATCGGATCGCCCTGAGCCCACAGGTGCGCGATTCCATAGGTTGGCATGAGGTCCTCCGTTTCATTCGCTGAGGGTGAACGTGAACGGCACGTCGGCGCGCGCCGGCACCGGCTTGCCGTCCTCGGCATACGGTTGGCAACGGCTCGCGAGCGCCGCGGCGCGCGCCGCTTCGTCGAGCCTCGCGTAGCCGCTGGTCGTTGCTACGCGCGCGGCGACCACATGGCCGTCCGCTGCGGTTTCGAGTTCGATGACGGCCGTGCCCGCCTCGGCGCGGCGCAATGACTGCGCGGGGTAATCGGGCTTCGTGAGCGCGCAGTCCAGATGAGCAACGCGGCGCGGCGTGTCCGCGGCCGGCGCCTGGGCGACGGGGGCGGGTTGCGATTGCGGCTGCGGTTGCGGTTGCGGTTGCGGTTGCGGTTGCGGTTGCGGCTGCGGTTGCGGTTGCGGTTGCGGTTGCGGTTGCGGTCCAGCTATGCGGTTCGTTGGCATTGCGGCTTCGGGGGCAGCATGTGCGGCAGGTGCTGCCGCTGGCGACCAGGGCGTGCGGGTGACGCTTTGCGCGTGCACAGGCGCCGCTGGACGCGTTCGAGCCGGCTGCACAGGATTGCTTCGGATTGCTTCATGAGTTGACCGACTCGGCGAGGACGTTCGCGCAGGCGCTTCGCTCTTGTGCGACTCCGGCGCGATCAGCACGGCCTCCACGACCCTCACGCGTACCGGCATGGCGTGCGACGCGCTCGCCTCCCAGCGTGCCACCGCAATCAGCGCGGCATGCAGCGCGAGCACGCTCGCGACCACAGCGGCGATTGCCGCGCGTCGCCCCAACACGTGCCGGCCGAAAACCACACGCTCACCGCGATCGAAGCGTGCAACGACCGACGCCATGTCGATTCTCCACTCAAAGCGCGAGCGAGTTCTGCCGGCTGCGGAACACGATCGGCCGCTCGTCGTCGCGCGTTGGCCGTCTCGCGAATGCCACGGTCTGCACGATGCGGTCGTGATGCGGCGACTTCGCGCACACCGGGTCGGCCGCGGCGGCGTCGCCGGTCAGCAGGTAGGCCTGGCATCGGCAGCCGCCATGATCGGCGTGACGCTCGTCGCAACTGCGGCAGGGCTCGCGCATCCAGCCGTCGCCGCGAAACGCGTTGAACGCTTCGCTCTCGTACCAGATCTGCCGCAGCGGCACGTCGCGCACGTTCGGCAGCACGAGGCCCGGCAGCGAACGCGCCGCGTGACATGGCAACGCCGCGCCATCGGGCGCCACGCCGAGAAACACGCTGCCCCAGCCGCTCATGCACGCTTTCGGCCGTTGTTCGAAGTAGTCGGGCACGACGAACAGAATGCGGCAGCGCTCGCCAATCCGGGCGCGATAGCGATTCACGGTCTCCTCCGCTTCGCGAAGCTGCTCGGCGGTGGGCATCAACTGATCGCGGTTGAGCATGGCCCAGCCGTAATACTGCGTGTTCGCAAGCTCCAGATAGTCGGCGCCCAGTTCGAGCGCCATGTCGATGATCTGCGCGATGTGCGGCAGGTTGAAACGATGCAGCACGCAGTTGAGGACCATGGGATAGCCATGCGCCTTCACGAGCCGCGCAACGTTGCGCTTGAGTTCGAACGTGCGCGTGCTCGTGAGAAAGTCGTTGAGTTCGCGCGTGGAATCCTGCATCGACACCTGGATATGATCGAGCCCGGCCGCCTTGAGCCGCTCGATGCGCTCGACGTTCAAGCCGATCCCGGACGTGATCAGGTTCGTATAGAAGCCAAGCTGGCGCGCATGCGCGACGAGCGCTTCCAGGTCGTCGCGCAGCAGCGGCTCGCCGCCGGAGAAGCCGATCTGCGCCGCGCCCAGTTCGCGAGCGGCGCTGATGGTCGCGAGCCATGTTTCGGTGTCGAGTTCTTCGCCGTGCCGCGCGAAGTCCACCGGGTTGTAGCAGAACGCGCAATGCAGCGGGCAGCGATAGGTCAGCTCGGCGAGCAGCCAGAGCGGCTTGGGCAGGGGAGCGGGAGCGGAAGCCATGTCAGTCGAGCCAGCCGCGCAGCCGCGCGTGATCGAGAAAGCGATAGACGTCGGGCGCCAGCTCGGAGGTGCTGAAAAGCCGCTCCAGTTCGCCGATGATCTCGTCGAGTTCGTGCGCGCCGTCACAGCGCGCGAGTATCTCGCCCGCGCTCGAATTGAGCTGCACCATCCCTTCGGGATAGAGCAGGACGTACGCGTCCTGGGCCGCTTCCCACTGCAAGCGGTACATGCCACGCAAGCGCGGGCGCAGCGGCACGCCGCTGCCTGCATCGGGCACTATCGGGTTCATATGGGCCACGCCTTTTCGACCGCATCGAGGATCGACCAGAGAATATCGAGCTTGAACTGCAGGATCTCCACCGCACGCTGCTGCTCGGCAGGCGTGCGGAAATGGCTCAGTGTCACTTCGAGCCCGTGTTCGACGTCGCGCTGCGCGAGCGGCACGCGGCTGCGGAAATACTGAAGGCCTTGCGGCTCGATCCACGGGTAATGCGAAGGCCAGCCCGCGAGCCGGTCCAGATGAATCTGCGGCGCGAACATCTCGGTGAGGGACGAACACACGCCCTCCTGCCACGGCGCACGGCGCGCGAAATTCACGTAGGCGTCGACCGCGAAGCGCACGCCGGGCAGCACGAGTCGTTGCGACCACATCGTGTCCCGATCGACGCCGACGGCTTCGCCGAGGCGCACCCAGGCTTCGATGCCGCCTTCGTTTTCGCCTTGCCCGTCGTGGTCGGTCAGACGCTGGATCCAGCGGCGGCGCGTGGCGCGGTCGGGGCAGTTCGAAAGGATCGCCGCATCCTTGAGTGGAATGTTGACCTGATAGTAAAAGCGGTTCGCGACCCACCCGCGGATCTGCGCTGGCGAACAACGTCCGCCGTTGAGCATCCGGTTGAATGGATGGTGAATGTGATAGCGCGATTCGAGTGCACGAAGACGCGACTCGAATTCATTCGCAGTCCATGGTATTGCGTGCGCGTTTTCAAGCTTGAGAGGTGCGTTCATCGTCATACCTGGAACTGCATGCCGTCGTGGGCCACATCGATACCGTGTGCACGCAGTTGCGCGTGCTCGACGGAATGCGGGTCGAGAATCGGATTCGTGTTGTTGATATGCGTGAGCACCTTGCGCGTGCCGCGCGGCAACGTGTCGAGCCAGTCGATCATGCCCGGCCGGCCGTCGCCGCCGCGCTGCGCGAGATGCCCCATGTCGGCCGCGTGCTTCGTAGAGAGGCCGAGGTCGATCATTTCGGTGGTGGTCCAGAACGTGCCGTCCACGAGCACGAGGTCGGCTCGGCGCATGGTGCCGAGCACATCGGTGCTCATCTGTGCGAGACCGGGCGCATAGAACGCGCACGTGCCCGCTGCGACATCCTCGATCAGGAGTGCGATATTGTCTCCGGGCGCGGATGCCTCGCGGCGTGGCGAATATGGCGGCGGCTTGCTCTCCACGGGCAGCGCGGTAAAGCGCAGGCCGGCGCAAGCGGCAATCGTGAACGGCTCGCCGGGCGAGACCGCATGTGCTTCGACGCCGCAGTAATGACCGAGCAGCGGCACGAGCGGCAACCCGCCCGACAGATCGTCGAGCACCGGCGCGCACGCATAGAGCGGCAGCGGCGAGGTGCGTTCGCGCAGCATCAGCAGGCCCGTTACATGGTCGATCTGCGCGTCGGTCAGCACGACGGCCGCGAGCGCGCTATCGCGCGTGGCGCGCGCGGGCTGCAGATCGGGATGCGAGCGCAACTGCGCAAGCAGATCCGGCGACGCGTTGACGAGCACCCAGTCCACGCCGTCACCGCTCACCGCGATCGACGACTGCGTGCGCGGCAGCACATCGCCGCACGCCTGCCGCGCGCGGCGGCAATTCGCGCAGTTGCAGTTCCATTGCGGCAGGCCGCCGCCCGCCCCTGAACCCAGTATCCTGATCTTCATGATCGTTCTCGCTGCATGCCGTCCGCCATGCCTCGCTGGCCGCGCGGACGGCACGCTGCCGTGCGCTCAGCGGTTGGCGATGTACATCGTGATTTCGAAGCCGAAACGCAGGTCGGTATAAGCGGGGGTGGTCCACTGCATGACATGTCTCCTTGTTTGAGATTGAGGCTGCATACCGCATCGAATGTGCGGCCAGTCTCTTCAAAGCAAGGGGCATGCCGATGCGAGCCAGCGTTCGCCCGATGCGGCCAGTGCTGCCGGCGTGGAAAAGGGTGTTGCGTTTCGGAACACGGGTGCTACAGGATGCAACACCCGTGGGACAGTGGAGGAGACAGGAAGCGACCTGGCCGCGCGCGAATGGCGCTTCAGGCGTCGCCCGAACCGCGCCCGGAATCGGCAGTGGGCATCTTGCGGTAGATGGTATTGCGCGACACGCCCAACGCCCGCGCCGCAGCCGACACGTTGCCGCCATGGCGCGCGAGCGTGGCCGCGATGGTCGACGCGGTCACATCTTCGAGGCGCGCGTCCTCCGGCACCAACGGCTCCGCGTGGGCATGCGCCAGGGGCAATGCCTGGGTCTGGCCGCAGCAGCGCAGATCGTCGAAGAAGTCGTCGGGCAGATGCTCGCGCCGGATCTGGCCGTCGTCGTCGACCATGGCCGCGGCCGTGCGCAGCAGGTTGCCGAGCTGCCGGAAGTTGCCGGGCCACGCGCAACGCTCGAACAGCGCCATCACGTCCGGTGCGACGCTGAGCGGCTGCACGTTCGCACGCCCGTGCGATTCGCGGTGCAGGAGCTTCTGGATCACGACCGCGAGATCCGTGCGGTCGCGCAGCGGCGGAAGGCGCACTACGAGGCCGTTGAGCCGGTAATACAGGTCCTCGCGGAAGCGGTTCTGCGCGATCATCTCGCGCAAATCGCGGTGCGTCGCGCAGATGATCGCGATATCGACGGGAATGGTCTTCGTCGAGCCGAGCGGATTGACCATGCGCTCCTGCAGCACGCGCAAGAGGCGCACTTGCAGCGGATACGGCATGTCGCCGATCTCGTCGAGAAACAGCGTGCCGCCGTTCGCCTGCAACAGCTTGCCCGCCGCGCCCTTGCGCCGCGCGCCGGTGAACGCGCCCTCCTCGTAGCCGAACAGCTCGGATTCAATAAGCGTTTCCGGAATCGACGCGCAATTCACCGCCACGAATGGCTGGTCGCGGCGCGGCGAATCGTTGTGGATGGCCTGCGCGAGCAGTTCCTTGCCCGTGCCGGTTTCGCCGGTGACGAGAACCGGGATGTCCTTGCCGATCACCTTGCGGACCTTCGCGATCACGAGCGCCACTTGCGGATCGCCCGTGTCGAGATAGCTCAGGCGCGAGAGGCCCATGGAAAGCGGCTGCGCCGTCGCAAAGGCGGCCGGCTGCGCAGCCGCGCCATGCACCACAACGGGTCGGGCGCCTTCGGCCAGCGTGGCACGCCTGAATTGCACGCGCGCGCAAACCACCGCCCCGCTCGCCAGATTGAGCATGAGGTGCGATTCCAGGCCCGCGTGCACACGGTCGATCAGTTGCGCGCTGGTGGTCTGGAATAGCGACGAGAGCGTATGGGCGCGCAGCGCGGCGAGCGAGAGGCCGAGCTGAAACTGCGCGCTGCGGTTGGCCGAGAGAAAGCGCCCGTCGCACGTGAAGGCGGCGATGCCCTCCATGAGCGTGCCGAGGAATTCCGGGCGGCCATGAAACGAGACCTGCAGCGTCTCCTGAAAAGTCGTCGCGAACAAATGATTCTCAATCATCTGCACCGACATGCGCGCGAGCGCCATGGTGTGCTGGTGATAGCTGCGATGGTCGCCCGTCACGTCCAGCACGCCGATCACGTCGCCGTACGGGTCGAAGATCGGCACGCTCGAACAGGTGAGGAAGCGGTTCGCCGCGAGGTAATGCTGGTCGCCGTGCACGACCATCGCACAGCGCTCGGCGAGCGCGGTGCCGATCGCGTTGGTGCCCTGGCGGTCCTCGGCCCAGTTGGCGCCGGGCCGCAGCGCGACCTTTTCGGCGCGCTGGAGGAAATCGTCATCGCCGATCGAATGCAGGATCAAGCCTTCGGCATTGGTCAGCACGATCATGCTTTGCGTGTTGACGATCTGCTCGTGCAGCGTCTCCATGACCGGCGTGGCATGCATGCACAGCACGCGGTTCTGCTCGCGCTTGAGCTCGAGCCCCGCGCCCGAAAGCACGTCGTAATCCGGTCTCGCGCCCGCGCGCAGACCGAAGGTCTCCGAGCGCTCGTGCGCCTTCTGAATGGCCGGTGCGGGCCAGCCATTGGACACCTGGACCGCTTGACCCGCGGCCATCTGTACGTCGTCGCGCATGCTCTCCTCCACGATTGGCCGGTACCTTGCCGGACACTTCGGTACTTCTCGGTGTCCTCTAATAGCAAGCTCCGGGCCATCCGGCCATCGATTCCAGCCAGCCGGTTTGCGCCGAACGCGCGCGCGACGCGCAACACGCTGTGTAAGCGAACCGTATGCAAGGCAGCGTGCGTCGATCGAAACACGTGCCACGCGATTCGCCAGCCTGTGTATTACCTTAAATGGCCCGCGTGGAGGAATGCGGACTCACCCCGATGCGTACGCTCGGCCCCTGAGTTCAATCCCAGGCGTAATGGAGGCCCACCCAGAAACCGCGCGGCGCGCCTGGTCCGACGAATTGCTCGTTCACCGGATTCGCGCCGTCGAACGTGTGGCCGGGCCCGTTGAAGAAGTTCTGGCCCAGCACGCCGAAGCTCGCATAGCGCCTGTCGAACAGGTTCGTCACGTTCGCGTAGACCTCCAGCCGTTTCGTGACGCGATAGCGCGTGTCGAGATCCACGAGCACATAGCCCGCGATCTTTCCATTGGCATCCTGATTGTTTTCATCGCCTTGCGCATACACGCCGCTGCGCCACGTGATGTTCGTGCCGATGCTCCATTGCGCCGTGGCCGCGTAGTCGAGCCGCAGCTTGACGGCATGTGCCGGAATGCCGGGCACGTGGTCGCCCGGCCGCACCGTGATGACGCCGTTCGCATCCGCCGAAGAATTCGCGGAGCTTTGTTCGGTCCATGTCGAGCGGTAGGTCGCGTCCACATAGCTGTAGTTCAGGCTGATGCCAATGGCGCCGAACGCCGTGTGACCCGCCAGCTCGACACCCTGGCGGCGCGTCTTGCCGACGTTCTGGAAATAGCCCTGGGTGCTGCCCGCCGCGTTCACGAACTCGATGTCGTTGGAGAGCGTGGTGCTGAACGCGGCGGCGCTCCACGTGGTCTGCGCGCCGATACGGCCGCGTGCACCGGCCTCGAAGGTCTTCGATACCACGGGCTGCAGCGCCGGATCGGCCACGAAGTCGTTCGGCAGCGAGCACGGCGCGGCCGGGTCCGCGCACGCAAGCTCGATAGCGGTGGGCGCGCGCATGCCTTCGTTGTAGGTCGCGTAGACGGTGACGGCGGGCAGCGGATTCCAGTTGAGCCCCACGGCCGGATTGAAGCGCGAGAATGTGTGATAGCCGTCGAGCAGCGGCTGCACGCCGCTTTCGTCTGCGATGCGCGCACTCGCCCAGTCGTAGCGGCCCGACAGCGTGAGAGTCCATTGCGGCGTGAGCGCGAGCGTTTCGTTCAGGTAGATGCCATAGTTCGCGTTGCGCGTTTTGGCATCGGTCTGCTGCACGAAATCGCCGATGCCGACTGTCGCGCGATCGGGCGTGAACGTGGCGTCCTGCGAAGACGACACGTAGCGCGAGTTCGCAAAGTCCGCCGCCACGCCCGCAACGAGCTGGCTGCCGATGCCGCCCAGCTTGCCGAGCAGTGTCAGCTGCAGGCTCGCGCCGAAGCTGTCCGTCGTCACGATGGAATCGACGTTGCTGCCCTCCAGCGTGTCGACGTTGCCGTTTGCGTCGATCGAGCCGTAGTCCGTGTTGTTGTTGCTGCTCACGTTCTCGTTGCGCAGATGGCGATAGTAGGCGTTGCCGCTCAGCTCCACGTTGTCGTTGAAGAAGTGTTCGCCCGAGAGCGTGAGGTAGCCCACGCTGTTGCGGTTCAGGTCCGGAAACGTATAGGCCTGTTTCGGGTTGTCCAGAAACGAGCGCGGAATGGTCTGGCTGCCGTACAGCTGGTTGTCCGCGCCGCCGCCCGAGATCGAGAGCGTGGTGTCGTCGTCGGTATAGCGCAGCTTGCCGAATCCCTGGCGCACGCGGCTCGCGTTGTGGTCGGCCCAGCCGTTGTCGTTCGTGACGTTCGCGTTCGCGTAATAGTCGACGTGCGGCCCGAGCGTGCCGCCCTGCTCGAACTGCGCGCTCTTGCGCCCCCATGAGCCGCCCGAGAGATCGATGTCGCCGCCGGGGCTCGTGCGCCCGTTCTTCGTGGTGATCGCGATGGCACCGCCCAGCGTGTTGAGGCCGTAGACAGGATTCGAGCCTGGAATGAGCTGGATCTTGTCGATCGCGCCGGCCGGTATCAGGTCCCAGTTCACCACGTCGCCAAACGGCTCGTTCACGCGCACGCCGTCGACGAACACCGACAATCCCTGAGGCGTGCCGAGCACTGGCGAAGCCGTGAAGCCGCGATAGTTCAGGTTCATCTGAAACGGATTGCCCTGGGCGTCGGTCACGCTCACGCCCGGCAGGTTCGCGGCGAAGAAGTCGGTCAGCGTTTCGCGGTGCTGTGTCGCGAGATCCTGCGCGGTCACGGTCTGCACGTTGGCCGGCACCTTCGCGAGCGGCGTACCGATGCCGAGCAGCGGCGTCGTGCCGACCACCACGACAGCGGGCAGCACGAGCGGACCCGACGCTTCGCTCGTCGCGCTGTTATCCGCTGCGCTCTGTGCCTGCGCGATGGCCAGTGTCGATGTACCGGCGCATAGCGCGCCGAGGGCGAGGCTCGTGCCGAGCGTCGCATACGCGCGCCTGGCGCCCACCGCCTTCTCTGGAATCAACTTTCGTCTCCATCTGTTTTATCCGCTCGTGCAGCTCGACCCCATAGCGTCGAGCGCCGACCGATGCACGCACAACCGTCTCCTCTTTGCCGTGATCTAGCCAGGAACGTGCCAGCGTGTATGGCGGCGCCCTTTGCCATGCCGCGCTTGTCATCGGCACGATGCGATACCGCGCAGCGCCTTTCGGAGCGACCGGCCCACTGTCACGTTCGCCAACACTCTTCGCCGCGGCCTGTATCGGAATGCAACACATCGGCCACACGCGGGGCACCTCGCCGGGAAGCCGGTCAACCGGCTGCATCGCCCGCCTCGCAACGCATCGCGGCCAATGGCATACGACTTGCAAGAACGGCAGCGCACCCGGACCGGCCCCATCCCCGCGCATCCAGCCTGACCGCTTCCCGCGCGTGCATCGACAAATACTCAGGAGACGAAGATGAAGAGACGCTCGGCTGCGGCAAGCCGGCTTGCGACCTGCGCCATGGCCATCGCAGCGGCGATGTCCTTGAACGCGCGCCCAGTGGATGCCGCCTCGGACTATCCGCCCGTGACCTATGACCGCCTGACCCGCGCGCAAAGCGACCCGGGCTGGCTCACGTACTACCGCAGCTACAACGGCCAGTCGCATTCGCCGCTCAAGCAGATCGACGCGTCGAACGTCGGCGAACTGAAGCAGGCGTGGAGCTACCAGTTTCCCGCCGAGCTGAAGCAGGGCTTCGAGGCGACGCCGATCGTCAACGGCAACTACCTCTTCGTCAGCACGCCGAAAGATAACGTCTACGCCTTCGATGCGAAGACCGGCGCACAACTCTGGAAATACGAGCCGAAGCTCGGCGCGGAGTCGTTCAAGACCGCGTGCTGCGACGTGGTGAACCGCGGCGTGGCGCTCTATGGCAAGAACGTCTATATCGCCATGCTCAGCGGCGAAATCGCCGCGCTCGACGCGAAGACCGGCGACGTGGTCTGGAAGAAGCAGATGTTCGAGCCGGGACTCGGCTATGCGTTCTCGCTCGCGCCGCTCGCGCTCGACGGCTCGATCGTCGTGGGCACCTCGGGCGGCGAGTACGGCATTCGTGGCTATATCGCCGCGCTGAACCCCGACGACGGCGCGATCGTGTGGAAGCGCTACACCATTCCGGGCTCCGGCGAAAAAGGCGCGGAAACCTGGCCCGACGGCATGCAGGCGCATGGCGGCGGCGCCGCGTGGCTCACCGGTACCTACGACGCCGCGAGCCGCACGCTGTACTGGGGCGTGGGCAACCCCGGCCCGTGGCTCGCCGCGCTGCGTCCTGGAGACAATCTGTACTCCGATTCACTGCTCGCGCTCGACCCGAAGAACGGCAAGCTCAAATGGCATTACCAGTACACGAGCAACGACACGTGGGACTATGACGGCGTCAACACGCCGATCCTCGCGAACATCCAGTACAAGGGCAAGGATTACGACGCCATCATCCACGCCGACCGCAACGGCTTCTTCCACGCCATCGACCGTCAAACGGGCAAGCTGATCTACGCGGAGCCGTTCGTGAAGGCAAGTTCGGTGACGGGCTACACGGACGACGGCAAGCCGGTTCAGGACCCGTCGAAATACCCGAAGGCCGGCACAACCATCGACACGTGCCCGAGTTTTCTGGGCGGCAAGAACTGGTGGTCGGTGTCCTACGATCCGGAGCGGCACATTGCCGTGGTGCCCGCACTTCACGCGTGCATGAGCCTCTCGGGCAAGTCGGTGAGCTATATGGAAGGTCTGCCCTATCTCGGCGAAGGCTTCGAAATCAAGCCTGAACCGGGCAGCGAAGGCTATGGCGAGCTGCAGGCCATCGACGTGAACACCGGCAAGAAGCTCTGGGGCCATTGGACCAAGATGCCCTGGAACGGCGGCGTGGCGACCACGGCCAGCGGTCTCGCGTTCAGCGGCTCGCTCGACGGCCATCTCTATGCATTCGACGTCGCCACCGGCAAGGTGCTCTGGGAAAGCCCGCAGCTCGCGAGCGGCATCATCGCGCAGCCTTCCGTGTTCGAAGTCGACGGCAAGGAGTACGTCGCCGTGCTGGCGGGCTACGGCGGCGCAAATCCGATCTGGGGCGGCCCGATGGCCGATGTGGCAAAGGATGTCCCGCGCGGCGGCACGCTCTACGTGTTCGCACTGGACCGGGGCTGAACCTGGGCTGAACGACGCTCTCGCCTTTCGCCGCACGCAGGTGTGCAAGCCACGCGCGCTTGCGTGCGGCCCCGACTTCACTGGAACACACGATCATGAATATCCGGATCACCTGGCTCGCCGTGGCCGCCGCGCTCGCGGCAGGCGGCGCGCACACCAGCGCCCAGGCGGCGGCGAACGCCGTGCGTGTCTGCACGCTCCCAGGCAGCCCGACGGCCGCGCTCGACCAGGCCGTCGCGCGCGCAGTGCTGAAAACCGCCGGCGTGGCCGCAACGTTCGTCACCCACGGCATCGACGACGATGGCGGCGACGACGGCATCTCGGCGCACGAACTCGCCAGCGCGCTGGGCCGCGACTGCGACCTCGTTGCGGGCTTCCCGCGCTCGAGCGTCGCCGACGCATCGGGCTCGCAGATGATTTTCTCACAAGGCTACCTGCGCTCGGGCTATGTCAGCCTCACGTTGCGCCACCCGCGCGCCGCCGCACCCGCTGCCCACGGCAAGGAAACGGTCGCGGCGACCTGGTCGAGCCCGTCGCAACTCATCGCCGTGCAGGAGAAGAACGCGCGCTTCGACCTGGAGAACACCTCCGAACTAACCGTCGACGCGGTCGCGAAAGGACGCGCACAGCGCGCGATCGTCTGGTATCCGGCCGTCGTGGCTTACCAGCGCGCGCATCCGCAGCATCAATTCGCGGTCGCGGCGACGGCCTCGCCGTATGCCGACTGGCATCTCGTGTTCGCATCGGGGGCCGGCATGCGTGCGCTGCAAGCGCGCATCGACGACGCCCTTGCCCGCATGAACGACGACGGCCGTCTCGCCGCACTCACGCGCGGCTGGACGCTGCCGGAAAGCGCCGCGAGCGCCTCACTCGATCGCACGACGACTTCATATCAGCGCAGCGCCATGCACGGCCCAGGCGCCTTCATCAAGGTCGCCGCAACGACTGGCGGCAACGCGCCCGCGTTCGACCACGAGCAGGTCGAGCACGGCCAGCATCTTTATTCGGAATCCTGTGCGAAATGCCACGGTGCGCAACTCGAAGGGATCACCGCGCCCGCGCTGAGCGGCCCGGCCTTCGCCCCGGCCGCGAATTCGCATCTGACCATCGGCGGCATCTATCAATACATGTCGACCAACATGCCGGCCGACCGCCCGGGGAAGATGAGCGATCAGGAGTACGCCGATCTGATGGCCTTCCTGCTCTACACGAACGGCTATGACACGGGCAACGCAAAGCTCACTGCCGAGGCCGCGCAATCGTCGACCACGCCGCTCAACGCCGGACCGCGCCACTAACCCAACCCAGGAAACCCGCATGATCTCCCGCAATCGCAGAACCTTCATCCTTCATACTGCCGGTCTTTGCGCCGCGCTCGCCACGGCCGGGCGCGCACTCGCCGGCCCCGCCCTCGTCGACGAGAACGACACGACCGCGAAGTCGCTGGGCTATCGCGCCAAAGCCAGCAGCGTCGACGCAGGCAAGTTTCCGAAGTACGCGGCGGGTCAGCGCTGCGCGACTTGCCGCTTCTATGCTGGCGCGGCCGCCGACGCTTCAGGCGCGTGCCCGATGTTCCCCGGCAAGGCGGTGACCGCCGATGGCTGGTGCAACGTCTACGCCCAGCGGGCCTGAACACTCGCCACCACGCGCGCTCACAGCGACATGCCGCCGTCGATGGTGAGGCTCGAGCCCGTCATATAGCCGGACTCCTTGCGCGCGAGCCACGCAACGAGCCCGGCAATCTCGTCCGGGTCCGCCGCGCGCTTGAGCAGAATGAGCGGCTTGATCGCCTCGATGTGTTCGGCGGTCATGTCGGTGACCGTCGGCCCCGGCTGGATATTGTTCACCGTGATGCCACGGCTCGCGAGATCCACGGCCGCCCCCTTCACCATGACGGCAACGGCGGCCTTCGTCATCGAGTACACGCTCGAACCCGGATGGCCGCTGCGCACCGCCGTGTTGCTGCCGATCGTGATGATGCGGCCACCCGCGGTCAGTTGCGCGGCGGCGGCCTGAATGGAGAGAAAGACGCCGCGCACGTTGATGCTGAGCATGCGGTCGAGGTCCTCGACGCTCACGGTCGCGATGTCGCCGAGCATGAGGATGCCCGCGTTGATCACGGCGATGTTCAGTGTTCCGAATCGTTCCACGGTCTGCGCAACGGCGCCCCGGATGGCGGCCGGATCGGCGCTATCGGCGTGAATGGCCAGACCCGCGCGGCCTGCGGCTTCGATAGCGGCAACGGTTTCGGCCGCACGCTGCGGCGCTGAAACGTAGGTCAGCGCGACATCGGCGCCTTCCTGCGCCAGGCGTCGGGCTGCCGCCGCGCCAATGCCCCGCGAACCGCCGAATACGAGCGCGGTTTTTCCCTCGAGTGTGACAGTCGTTTCCATTTGCCTCTCCTTTTATTGACAGATCAGTCCATAACACAGAAAAAATAAACCGCGCAAAGACGGCTTGCGCGGTTCGACGCGTATCGGTTCAGCTCAGATCAGCGCGCCCTGAAGCGGTCGATGGCGAAGCGCGCCAGGGCGCGCAGGCTTTTCGCGTCGCTGCCGCCGCGCGCCGCGAGCTGGATGCCCTGCATCGTCAGCAGCACAAAAGCGGCGGCCTGGCGCGCGTCGAGGCCGGTGTCGATTTCGCCGGCCGCCTGGCCCTCGCGAATACGCTCCATGAGTCGCTTCGAGAGACGCGGGGCGACCTTGTTGCGCAGCGCCACGAGTTCCGGGTCGGCGGCGCCGAATTCACTCATGGCCACCACGCCCATGCAGCCCAGCGCGCGTTCGTCCTCGTCGTCGGCGACGAGGCCCAGTAACAGTGCCTCGATGCCGCCCAGCGGCGACGCACTGCCATTCAGGCGCGCGATATGCCCTGCCGTGCTTTCGCCTTGATAGCGCTCCAGCGCTTCGAGGTAAAGCTTGCGCTTGTCGCCGAACGCGTTATAGAGGCTCTGCCGCCCGATATTCATCGCGGCGAGCAAGTCCTCGGTGGACGTCGAGGCATAGCCTTTCGCCCAGAACACGCGCAGCGCGCGCTCCAGTGCCTCGTCCCGATCGAATTCTCTAGGTCTGACCATGACGCGAGAATAGAGTTTGTGGACTGATCTGTCAATAACCGGCGAAATCCATGCAATATGCAAATACGAACGATCGGCCGTGGACACCGGGTGGCGATTCGTCCAGAATCGCCCAATTCACGACTTTCGCGGCCAGCCTCCGTTCGCACCATGAAAATCGCGGCGCTTTCCGACATTCACGGCAATTTGCCCGCTCTCGAAG
The DNA here is from genome assembly GCF_040965375.1 of Paraburkholderia sp. EG286A. NCBI lineage: Bacteria > Pseudomonadati > Pseudomonadota > Betaproteobacteria > Burkholderiales > Burkholderiaceae > Paraburkholderia > Paraburkholderia sp. EG286A. The sequence continues at coordinate 529,862 of NZ_JBFRCB010000004.1, read as the reverse complement.
CGGTGCTCGACGATATCGAGCGGCAAGGCGCGGACGTGATCGTCAATCTCGGCGACATCCTTTCTGGCCCGCTTTATCCGTCGCAAACGGCGGACCGCTTGATGCAGCTTGGGTTGCCCACGATTCGCGGCAACCACGAAAGACAGCTGCTCGGCGCGGATGGCACTCGCATGGGGCCGTCTGACCGCTTTGTGCGCGGCGCGCTGAGTGAAGAACAGCTGGCGTGGGTCGGCGCATTGCCTGCCACGCTATGGCTCGAAAGCGACGTGCTGCTCGTGCACGGTACGCCGCAGGACGACCTTTCCTATTTCCTCGAAACCGTCACGGCCAGCGGATGCCGAACGGCCACGCACGGCGAGGTCAGACGCCGCGCGGCCGAAGTCGAGGCGGCGTTGATCCTGTGCGGCCATACGCATCTCGCTCGCTCGATGCAGCTCGCCGACGGCCGCCTCATCGTCAACCCAGGCAGTGTCGGGCTGCCCGCGTACGAAGACACGCATCCGTTTGCGCATCGCATGGAAACGGGGACGCCGCATGCGCGCTACGCGAGCGTCACGCGCACGCCGCGCGGCTGGGAGGTGGAGTTTCGCGCCGTGGAGTACGACTGGCACGCGGCCGCCGAACGCGCCGCCGCCAATGGCCGGCCCGACTGGGCAGCGGCGCTGCGCACCGGGTATTGCTGATCGTTTTTGCCGATGCGGGGCGCCGCGTATCGGCGGACTATACCGTCACCACGATCTTGCCGAACTGCCCATTGGTTTCGAGGTAGCGGTGCGCATCCACCATCTGCTCGAACGTGAACGTGCGGTCGATAACGGGCTTGAGCGCACCGCTTTCGAGTCCCCTTAGCACGTATTCCACGGCGGCCTTGCGGCGCTGTGCGTCGCCGCTGGTGAGCCAGATGTTGTGGGCCTTCACGCTCACGACCTTCGCGATCATCTCCAGCACCGGCAGCGTCGTGGCACGTTCGTCGAGCGCGCCATAGAGATACGCGATCCCCTGAAAAGACAGCGCCGAGATCAGCTTCGCGAAGTTCGGGCCGCCGACCGGATCGAACACGACACGCGCCCCCTTGCCGCCGGTGATGCGCATGATCTCTTCCAGCAGATCCGTCTCGTCGGTCACGACCACGTGCGCCGCGCCTGCGTCGAGCAATGGCTGTTTCTTGGCGGCGTGACGCGTGACCGCGATCGAAGTCGCTCCGGCGTAGTTCGCGATCTGGATCGCGGCGAGGCCGACGCTGCTCGACGCGGCCGGCACGACGACATAGTCGCCGGCGCCCACCTTCGCATCTTCGATCAGCGCGCCGTATGCGGTGACGAACATCATCCACACCGACGCGGCCTCGGCGAACGAAAGCGATTCAGGATGCCTGACGACTGCATAGTCCGGCACGACGATGCTTTCTCCATACGTGAAGTACTGATTCATCGAAAACGACGGGATCACGTTGACCTTGTCTCCCGGTGCGAGGCCGACCACCCCCTCGCCCACGGCATCGACCATGCCGGCCGCTTCGTACCCGAGTCCTGCCGGAAAGCGCACGGGCTCGATGTACTGGTCGGCGCGCCACATCGATTCCGCGCGATTCAGACCAATGGCTTTGACGTCGATGCGCACTTCACCGGGGCCGGGGGCGCGTACCGGTTCGTCCACGAATTGCAGCACTTCCGGGCCACCTGCCTGTGCAAACCTGACTATGCGTGACATGACTGACTCCTGCCTGGATTGATGAGGGCGTAATGAGCGCATCACGCGGTCATTACAGCCTGTGAATTCGACTGATGAACCGGGAAGTCCGAGTAGTGCTTTTCGTCGCCGCCCCAGAATGCTGCGCGCACATAGGGCGTAAGCGGCAGCTTGTGCTTCAGACGATACGGCAAGTCCGGGTTTGACGAGAAATGCCTGCCGAACGCCACGAGATCCGCGTCGCCCGACGCCACGATCGCTTCGGCGCTCTCGCCGTCGAAGCCGCCAGCCGCGATGATCGGCCCGCTAAAGTGCTCGCGAAGATATTTCGCTGCGACTGGCGCGTGCCCTTCGTGAAGCGTGTCGTCACCTTTGACGCGCGGCTCGATCACATGCAGGTAGGCGATCCTGTAAGCGTCGAGCACCTTGGCGACATGGCTGAACGTCGCCTCCGGATTGCTGTCGGAGATGCCGCCCCATTCGCCCGACGGCGAGATGCGTACGCCGACGCGATCGGCGCCCCACACCGCAATCAGCGCTTCGACCACCTCGCGCAGGAAGCGTACGCGATTTTCGATCGGGCCGCCGTAAGCGTCGGTCCGCTGGTTGGTGCCGTCCTGGATGAACTGGTCGACGAGATAGCCGTTCGCGCCGTGCAGCTCGACGCCATCGAATCCGGCGTCGAGCGCGCGTTGCGCCGCGACGCGGAATTCCTCGACGATGCCGGGAATTTCACCAATGCCGAGCGCACGGTGGGGCGAGACCGGCACAAAACCGTCTTTCGTCAACGCGACGCCTTCGAACGGCACGACCGAGGGCGCGACAGGCGTAACGCCACCCGTCATGTCGATATGGCTTTGACGGCCGCCGTGGATCAGTTGCATGAAGACGCGGCCGCCCTTGGCGTGAACCGCATCGGCGATCGCTTTCCAGCCCGCGGTCTGGCCGTCGTGATAAAAGCTGGCCGCGCCGAGATACGAGCGGGCCGTCACGGAAATGCTGACGCCCTCCACGATCTCGAGGCCGCCGGCGGAGGCGCGCTGGCCGTAGAAGTCGGCCATCATCGGGCTCGGAATGTCGCCGGGCTGGATCGTGCGCAGGCGGGTCATGGGCGCCAGAACGACGCGATGCGAAAGGGAGTAAGCGCCAAGCGTGGTAGGGGTGAACAGGTGTGCCATGGTCTTTCCTCGAGAGTCGTAAAGTCGTCGGCACGCAAACTGTCGATATCGGCTCCAGGCATGGGGATATCCGATCCCGCACGGTCCTTTTGGAGCCACGCTTCGTCGCGACGCCGTCTGATGGACAATCTAGCGGGCGGCGACGCAAAGTAAAAAGACCTTCTGGGAAGGGGGGCATGCCTCCCGGGCATGGCCAGCCTGGCGCGCACGCCGCCGGCCTCTGGGTCAGGGAAGTGCGAGCGCGTCGAGCCGCGAAAGAAAGAGCTGCAAAGTCGGCGACGCATTGGCGCGGTTGTACCCGACCACGAGGTCGACCGTGGGCGCCTCGCCCTCCAGCGGCCGGCTCACGACCGACCCCGGCAGCAGGTTGTTCGCATACTCGGGCATGAGCGCGACGCCGCGCGTGGAAGCCACGAGCGACATGGCCATCGCGAGGTTGTCCACGCCGTGCTCGGTGGCCACGTTCACGCCTTGCGCCTGCAGATAACCCACGATCACCTCGTGCAGCACGCGCGCCTTGTTGGACGCCATGACGAACGGCTCGCCGGCAATGTCTTGCGGGGAAATGGCGGCCTTCACCGCGAGCGGATGATCGGCAGGCATCAGCACGATGAGCCGCTCGCGGTTCACCACGCGGTATTCGAGATCGTAGCCGGGCTCGGCGCGCAGGAAGCCGAGATCGAGCTTGCCGCGCGCGAGGGCATCGGCCACGTCCGGCGAGTAGTAGCTCGATACGGTCACGTCGATATTGGGCAGCTCGTCGCGCAGCACGCTCATCGCGCGCGGCAGCCAGGTCATTTCCTCGCCCGTGAGGAAGCCCAGCGCGAACACCTTGCGCTCGGGCAGCGCCGCGCGGCGCGCGGCCTCGGCGGCGGCGTCCACCTGCGTCAGCGCGAGCCGCGCGTGGTCGAGAAACGCCTTGCCGGCTGTGGTCAGTTCCACGCCCCGCGCGCTGCGAATGAACAGATCCACACCCACCTGGTCCTCGAGATCGCGGATCTGGCGGCTCAGCGACGGTTGCGACGTGAACAGCCGCTGCTGCGCGGCGACGGTCAGGCTGCCGGTTTCGGCCACGGCCACGAAATACCGCAGATGCCGCAGTTCCATCGCGCGCTCCAGTCTCGCCATGCCTCGCAGGTATGCCGGCAAGCCTACAAAGTCTTTTTCCGCCGCGCAAGCGCGCTCTAGAGTTCGGCACTACGCTTGTCGAGGAAGAAGCGCAGGCCGCAACCGAGTCGACTCGTACAACCTTCACGGAGCCACACCATGAACACGGACACCCAACCTGTCGTTCTGATTACCGGCGCGTTGACCGGCATCGGCCGCGCCACCGCTCTCGCTTACGCTCGCGACAAGGCGCGCGTGGTCGTTTCCGGCCGCCGCGACGAGCCCGGCCGCGCCCTGGCCGACGAACTCCGCGAACTCGGCGCGCAAGCCGAATACATCCACGCCGACGTGAGCAAGGAAGACGACGTGCGCGCGCTGATCGAGCGCACGATCGAACGTTTCGGCCGCATCGATATCGCCGTCAACTCGGCCGGCGTCGAAGGCGAGTCCGGCCCCGTCACCGAACAAACGCCGGAGAACTACGCGGCCGTGTTCGACGCGAACGTGCTCGGCACGCTGCTCGCGATGAAGCACGAACTGCGCGCCATGACGGCGCAAGGCAGCGGCAGCATCGTCAACGTTTCGTCGACCATGGGCGCGCGCGGCGCACCCAACGCCGCGCTGTACGTGGCGAGCAAGCATGCCGTGGAAGGCCTCACGAAGTCGGCCGCGCTCGAAGCGGCGCCGTTCGGCGTGCGCGTGAACGCCGTGGCGCCCGGCCCCGTGCAGACCGCCATGCTCGACCGCTTCATGCCCGACCCGCAGCGCAAGGCGACCTCGCTCGCGAACGTGCCGCTCAAGCGCGCCGGCAGCCCCGAGGAAATCGCCGACGCGATCCGTTTCGTCGGCTCCGGCGCGGCCAGCTTCATGACGGGCGAAATCCTGCGCGTCAACGGCGGGCGCACGGCAGCGTAGTGCTCGTTGCGCCGCCGCCCAGGCCGGAGGCCGCTCGCATACACGGATGCGGCCCGCCGATTTCCCGCCGCTGAACCCGCGTTATCCGACGACGTCTGCCAGCCCGCCATCAACGTGAACGGCCCCAAGGTGACCACCATGTCCACGCCTTGTTTCGATGAACTCCCGCCCGCGCTCCAGGCGGTCCAAACACGTCCGCTCTTCGTGATGCGGCTCGACGTCAAGCCGATCGAGATCGTCGGCCAGACCGGGGGCGCGTTGCGCCGTGTCGGCATCGTGCCGTCCGGTACGTTCACGGGCGAACGCCTCTCGGGTGTCGTGCTCGACGGCGGCAGCGACTGGCAGAGCGTGCGCGGCGACGGCAGCACGACGCTCGACGTGCGGCTGCCCCCGCGCCTCACGCCGCGCCGATATGCGGCTGCAGAGCCTTGAGCCAGCACGCCACCACCACCGCCCCGCCATCGGGCGTCCCGATTGCGCGCGCGCCGAGATAGCTTGCCCGGCCCGCGCGCGGCGTCATTTGCGCCGTGCTTTTCGCACCGGATTCCGCGGCGCTCACCGCCTGCGCCCACGCCTCGCTCACGGGGCGCGCCGACTTCAAGGCGCTTTCCAGCGCAGCGACGGCGGGAACGAGCGCATCGAGCATCGTGCGATCGCCGGGTTTCGCGCCGCCCAGTTCGCTGATCGCCTCGGCCGCGCCGCGCATGGCCGCCGCCCAGTCCCGCGCGTCGGGCTGCGCTTGCTCGCCGAGCGTGCGCGAGGCGCGCAGCAGCGCCGTTGCGTAGAACGGTCCGGAACTGCCCGCTATCGCGCGGCGCAATGCCGAGCCGAGTGCGGCGAGCGCGCTGCCCGGCGAGCCCAGCGCGCCTTGCGGCACGGCGAGCATGGCCTGCGCGGCGCGCTGCATGCTCGCGCCCAGATCGCCGTCGCCGGCTCGGGAATCGAGGTCCGTGAACAGCGCTTCGTTCTCGATCAATGCGTGCGCAACGGCATCGAGCGCCGGCTTCAGACGCCGCGCCCATGCAACGCTCGCCTCGTCCGCAGGCGTCGCGCCCGCTTCGGCGCGTACATCGGCCGCTGAAAACGCCGGCTCGATGCGGATTCGCCGGTTGACCGTGCCGACGCCGGGCCACGCGCGCGCTTCGGTGGCGGCGTCGAGCAGCGCGAGCTTCGCATCGTCGAGCCGGAGCACGGAGATCGAACAGCCCGGCATGTCGAGCGCCGAGAGAAATGTGCCGGTCCACGCCCGCTCGACCGTCACATGACGGCGATTCAGGCCCTCGAATGCATCGCGCATGATGATCGCCAGTTCCATCGCCGGTGTCGCGCCCAGTCCGTTCACGAGCAGCGCCACGCGCTCGCCGCTTTTCAACGCCAGGTCTTCGACGATGTTGGCGAGCAGCGTTTCCGTCAATTCGCCCGCCGCCATCGGCACCGTGCGCTCCACGCCCTTCTCGCCGTGGATGCCCATGCCGAGTTCGATCTCGTCGTCGGCGAGGCGAAAGCCGGCTTGCTCCGCGCCGGGCAGCGTGCAGCCGTCGAGCGCCACGCCCATCGTGCCGAGATTCTCGGCCACGCCGCGCGCAATCGCGGCCACGAGGCCCAGCGCGTCGCCGCGCGCCGCCGCCGCGCCCGCGATCTTGTGCACGAGCACCGTCCCCGCAATGCCGCGCCGCTGATTGCGCTCCGTATGCCCGCGCAGCGACACGTCGTCGGCCACGATGACGATGTCGACCGGAATGCCCTCGGCGCGCGCCAGTTCGGCCGCGAGGCCGAAATTGAGCCGGTCCCCCGTGTAGTTCTTCACGATGAGCAACGCGCCGTTCGGCCCCGCGCTCGCGCGAATCGCGGCCAGCACGGCGTCGGTGGAAGGCGACGTGAACACCTCGCCGCACACGGCGGCCGTGAGCATCCCTTGTCCGACATAACCGCCATGCGCGGGCTCGTGGCCGCTGCCGCCCCCTGAAATCACGGCGACGGTGCGCTCGGCCGGGCTGGGCAGCGGGTTGCGAACGAGCACGTTTTCGTTGCCGAGCACGGCGACATGCGGCGCAGTGCGCGCAATGCCTTCGAGCATTTCGCGCACGACTAACGACGGATCGTTGACGAGTTTCTTCATAAGAGTCCCTTGAACGAGTAACCGGGGCAAAAACGAGGGGCAGATGCGAGGAGCAGAACCGGCGGACCGCACGCGATCCCTTCACGCCATGGGTGTATTGAAGCACGGGCATCGAATGCGTTCAGGATGCCTGCCCCCACGCGTCGCGCGAACATCCCAGCATCCAGGCATCTAGGTAAAAACACCCATCCAAGCGGCACACAAACGACCCGTTATTCAGACAGTAGCGACCGATCACGGCTTTGCCGTGCCTTCGCCGTCTGCATGCCTGGAACACATGGCCCCTCTGCCCGCCTCCCGCGCTGATGCCGGTGCCTTCACCAGTAACCTGCCCACTCCGGCCCAGCAACGCGGCGCGAGTGGCGATGTGCCGAATCGCGTTGCGTGGCGATGAACGTAGCTGAACTATCCGGAACCCCTCCACAGGCCCCGTCCCGCGCGCCCGGCAAGGGCGTCGCCGTAGCGCTAGCCGTGGCGCTGATCGTCTGCGTGGCCATCGGCGCAATACTGAGCGCGAACCTTTCGCGCGGCACGGCCGACTCGCGGCTTCGTCAGGAACTGAGCATCACGTCGGAACTCGAAGCCCTGCTCACGCTGCATATTGCCGCGAATACCGACTTCCTCAAAGGCGTGGGCACGGCGGGCTACACGTCGCGCGCGTGGCCGATCAAGCGGGCCGCCGTCGTGGCTGGTATTTACGACCGGCTCGAGCACGACTTTGCCGGCGCGCCGCGCAACGAGCGCGCGATCCGCGAGTTGCGGCAGCTGAGCGCCGTCTGGCCCGAGCAGCTCGACGCGGCCGCCCGCAACATCGCGCTCGCCGACGCGGGCGCGAGGCTCGAGCCCGCCCTGATGCAGCGCGCGAACGAAACGCTCAGCTCCATCATGTCGCTGCTCACCGAGCTGCGCTCCGAGCAGCGCGAGCAGATCAAGGTCGTGCAGTTCGGTGCGCAGGCGCAGCTCGCGCGGCAAAAGATCTCGCTGATCGGCACGGCGACAGCCGGCGCATTGCTGCTGCTCTTCACGTTGTTTACGAGCCACCGCGCGGCGCTTTCCCGCAGCGCCGCGAAGATCGTCGCGTTCGAGGCCGAGCGGCGCTTTCGCGAGTACTTCGAGCAGCATCCGGTTGCGATGCTCATCTTCGATGTGCGCTCCTACGCGATCCTCACCGCCAACGCGGCAGCCCAGCGCCAATACGGCGCGAGCCTGCAGCAGCTCAAGGGCATGTCGATCGAGCGGCTTCGCCCGCAGGCCGAAGCCGGCGCGTTCCGCCGCGACCTGCACAGCTACGTCAATTCCGGCGCGCAAAGCGGCGCAGGCGGCGTGCGCCGGCATGTGCGCATCGACGGAGAAGTGATCCACGTCGATATCGCCTGGCATCTGCTCGACTATGCGGGCCAGGACGCGTGCTTCATCACCGCGCACGACGTCACGGCGCACGAACAGGCGAGAGAGCACTTGCGCATTCGCAGCCGGGCGCTGGAGGCGTCGAGAAACGCCGTGATCATTTCGCAAAAGGTCGACGGCGAAAGCATCATCACGTACGCCAACGCGGCGTTCGAGCGCATCACCGGCCGCGCCGTGGCGACGGCGAATGGCGCCGGGCATTGGGACATGCTCGATTGCGATAAAGCGTCCGCCGATGCCCATATCGTTCGCAGTGCCATGCAATCGGAGCGCGAGGGCGAGGGCCTGCTCAAATGCTGCCGGCCCGATGGCTCGCCCTACTGGATCGAGCTGCATGTCGCGCCGGTGCTCGACGAGCGCAATCACCCCACGCACTGCGTGACCGTGTTCAACGACGTTTCCGAGCGCATCCGCTATCAGGAGCAGTTGCGCCTGCAGGCCAACGAGGACTCGCTCACGCACCTGCCGAACCGGCTCGGCCTCAAGGCGCGTTTGCGCGAACTGGTCAGGACGGCGCTCGACGCGCAGCAGAAGTTCGCGCTGGTGTTCATCGACCTCGACAACTTCAAGGAGGTCAACGACTCGCTCGGCCATACCGCGGGCGACGAGGTGCTGTGCGAAGTGGCGCGCCGCCTGTCCGCCAATATCGCCCGGGGCGAAATGGTGTCGCGCTATGCGGGAGACGAGTTTGTCGCCGTGCTGTACGGCCGGGGCGGCGTCGATCACTTCGTCGCCGCCGCGGCACGCATGCAGGAATCCTTGACACATGGCCTGCTGATCGGCAACAAGGTCATCGTGCCGCTCGCCTGTGTCGGCCTCGCCGTGTTCCCCGATCATTCGAGCGACCCCGATTCACTCCTCAAGTACGCCGACTCGGCCATGTACCGCGCCAAGTCGATGGGGCCCGGCAGCATGCAGGTGTTCGACATGGCCATCGCCATGCAGAACCTGGAGCGGGCGAGCCTCGCGCAGGCGTTGCGCCTCGCCGTGGCGGCACGCGCGTTTGCCGTCGCGTGGCAGCCGAGAGTCGACCCGCGGACGGGCGAGACGATGGGTTTCGAGGCGCTCGTTCGCTGGCACGACGCGGAGCGCGGCCAGGTGAGCCCGGCGCTGTTCGTGCCGCTCGCCGAGGAAAACGGCCTGATCGTGCAGATCGGCGAGTTCGTGTTCGAGGAGGCCTGCCGCCAGGCCCGCGAGTGGGCGCGCGAGCACCCGGACATCGTCGTTTCGGTCAACGTTTCGCCGGTCCAGTTCGTGCGCGCGGATTTGCCCGCGATGATGGCGGAAACGCTCGCGCGCACCGGCGTGAGCCCACGCAATATCGAGCTGGAAATCACCGAAGGCGTGCTCATGGCGCCGCGCTCGCTCGCCACGCTGCGCGCCCTGCGTGAGATGGGGCTCTCGGTCGCCATCGACGACTTCGGCTCGGGCTATTCGAGCCTCGGGTACATTCGCAGCTTCATGCCCGATCGCCTCAAGCTCGACATGTCGTTCGTGAGGGGCATTGGCCAATCGCGCGCGGACGAGGTCATCGTGAAGGCCGTGCTCGCGCTCGGCCATACGCTCGGCATGCGGGTGGTGGCCGAGGGCGTGGAAACGCTGCGGCAACTGGAATTCCTGATCGAGAACGGCTGCAACGAAGCGCAGGGCTACTGGTTCTCACGCCCTGTGGATGCAGCGAGCGCGCAGTCTTACCTGGAAGCGAGCCATGCGGCCAGCATTCAGCAACGGTAACCTGCTCAGATGGCTCACGGGGCCGCGCACCATTTTCTATGGCAGCCTGGCGGTCGCCTTCATCATGGCGTCGCTCTGCGCGACGGTGCTCTACGAGAGCCGCCACGACGCCCTGGAGCGCGCCAGGGAGAACTCGCGCAACGTCGCACTGATTGCCGAACGCGATATCGAGCGCAACCTCGAGCTTTACGCGCTCTCGCTGCAAGCCGTGGTCGACGGCATCGGCCGGCCCGACGTCATGGCGCTGCCCGCGCCGCTGCGCAGCGAGTTGCTGTTCGACCACGCCGTTACCGCGGAATATCTGGGTTCGATACTCGTGCTCGACGAGGCAGGCAACGTCGCCATGAATTCGGCCACCGGCGCGCCGCTCAACGCCAATTTCGCCGACCGCGACTACTTTACGGCGCAGCGCGACAATCCCCATGCCGGCCTCTACATCAGCGCACCCTATCGTTCGCGCCTGCGCAACGGCGCGCCCAGCATCGCGCTGAGCCGCAGGCTTTCGCATCCCGACGGGTCGTTCGCCGGCATCGTCATGATCGCCATTAACCTCGAGTATTTTCACCAGCTGTTCGCCGGGCTGTCGCTCGGCCGCCACGGCGCGATTTCCCTCATCGCGCAGGACGGCACCATGATCATGCGCCAGCCCTATGATCCGGCCGTGGTGGGGCGCAACATCCGCAACGCGAGTACCTTCCGCCACTTTCTGGCTGCGAAGGAGGGCAGTTTCTCGGACACGTCGTCGATCGACGGCGTGCGCCGGATGTATTTTTTCCGCAATTTCCCGCGCCAGCCGCTCATCATCATGGTGGCGGAAGCCGAGCCCGATATCTACGCCGCGTGGCGGCGGCGCGCGCTGACCATCGGCACGCTCATGGGCACCTTCGCGATCGGCTTCGTCGGCCTCTCGTTCGTGCTCGCCACGCAGTTGCGGCGCAGGATGCGCGCCGAGTCGGAACTGCAGCTGCTCGCGCGCACCGACAGTCTCACGGGCCTGAACAATCGCCGCACGCTCGGCGAAATCCTCGAACAGGAGTGGCGGCGCGCCAGGCGCGCGCGCAGCGTGTTCTCGCTGCTGTTCGTCGATATCGACCGCTTCAAGGCCTATAACGACCAGTACGGCCATCAGGCCGGCGACGACGCGCTCGCCGCCGTGGCGCGCTGCATCGGCGAAAACATCCGCCGGCCCGCGGACACCGCCGCCCGCTACGGCGGCGAAGAGTTCATCGTCGTGCTGCCCGATACGCTGCTCGAAGGCGCCTGCGCGATCGCCGAGAAGATCCGCCATGCGATCAGCGAACTCGCCATCGAGCATGCGGGCAGCGAGTACGGGCGGGTCACGGCGAGCATCGGCTCCGCAAGCTGGTCGCCGGACCAGGATGTCGATGTCACGCAGGTCATCAAGGCGGCGGATCAGGCGCTGTACGACGCGAAAGCGCGCGGCCGCAACCGCGTCGCCATGTGCGGCGCCTGACTGGCGCGGCTACGCGGCTACGGGTTGGCGACGCTGTTGGAAGCGGTGTCCGCGTGATCGGGCCGGGGCGCGTCCTGCCCGCCTCCCAGCGCCACATAGAGCGACGCGCCGTTTTGCAGCGCCGCCGCGCGTAGCTGGATCAGTTGCTGTTGCGCCGCGAACAGGCTGCGCTTCGCATCGACCACTTCCAGGTAGATGGAAATGCCGTTGTCGTAGCGCAGTTCCGCGGCCTCGGCCAGGCGCGACTCGGAGGCCACCGCGCGCTCCTGTGCCGCGATTTGCTCCTGCAGACGCTGGCGCGCGATCAGCGCGTCGGAGACTTCGCGAAACGCCACCTGAACGGCCTTCTGGTAGTTCGCCACGAGTTCGGTCTGACGCGCTTCGGAGAGACGCACTTGTGCGCTGCGGCGCCCCGCGTCGAAGATCGGCAGCGTGACGAACCCGGAGATGAGCCATGCCTGCTTGCCGGGCACGAACAGGTCGCTCAGTTCTGGAGACACATAGCCGAAATTGCCCGTGAGCGAAACACGCGGGAAATAGTCCGCACGCGCTGCGCCGATATCGGCGTCGGCCGCTCGCAGCGACTGCTCGGCTGCGCGAATATCGGGGCGCAGCGCGAGCAGCGAGGAAGGCAGGCCCGCGTCGAGCGTGCCGAACTGGTCGGCGTCGGCAAGCGCATGGCGCTGCGTCATGTCCGCGGCATCCGGCAGCGGTCCGCCGATCAGGACCGCCAACTGATCGCGCTGCTGGCCAGTCGTTCTTTGCAGCTCGGCAAGCTGCGTCTGCGCCTGGGTGACGAGAATGCGCGCCTGCTCGTAGTCCACGAGCGAGGTCGCCCCCGCTTCGAGACGCAGCCGCGCGACTTCCAGCGCATACTGGCGCGTTTCCAGCGTGTGCTGCGCGAGGTCGATGCCCTCGTTGCCCGAGAGGATGGCGTAGTACGTCGCCGCCACGTTGCTGATGAGCGAGAGGCGAAAGGCTTCGTTGGCCTCCATCGTCGCCAGATAATTGCGCCGCGCCGACTCGCTCAGGTTGGCCACGCGCCCCCAGAAGTCGAGTTCGAACGACGTGACGGCCACCTGCACGCTGTACTGGTTGAAGTGAATCGACGTGTTGTTGTTGGGCAGTTCGGGCTCGATGGAGTTGAGCGGCGTTTTGGTGCGGGTAGCGTCGGCGCCCGCGGCCACTTGCGGAAACTGCGCGGAGCGCTGCACGCGGTAAAGCGCCTGAGCCTGCTCGATGCGCGCAACCGATGCCGCCAGATCGCGGTTATGCGCCAGCGCCATGGCAATCAACTGCTTGAGCGCCGGGTCGCGAAAGAAAGTCTCCCAACTGAGCTCCGAAGCGAGACGCTCGCCGCCAGGCGCGGCGATGTCCGCACTCTCGTAGCTTTGCGCAATCGGCAACTCCGGCTGCTGGTAACGTGGCGCGAAGTTGCACGACGCGAGCGTCAGGCATGCCGTGATCGCCGTCCACCTCGCAGGCTTACGCATCGTGCGCTCCCGCGGGCCGCGCATCTTCTTCGTCATCGTCGCGCATGCGTTTGCGGCTCAACCATCGGCGCGCCACCACGTAGAACACGGGCGTAAAGAAGATGCCGAAGAACGTGGCCGTGAGCATACTGCCCATGATGCCCGTGCCCACCGCCTGCCTGCCCGCCGCGCCCGCGCCCGTGGCGAGCACGAGCGGCAGCATGCCGAGCACGAAGGTCACGCTCGTCATCAGGATCGGCCGCAAGCGCTGGCGCGCACCGTTCACGGCCGCGCTCACCGTATCGCTGCCCGCGGCCTCCTCCTTGATCGCGAACTCCACGATCAGAATGGCGTTTTTTGCCGCGAGGCCGATGATGGTCACGAGGCCGATATTGAAGTAGATGTCCGCGGAAAAACGCCGCGCCATGGTGAAGAGCACCGCGCCCAGCACGCCCAGCGGAATGATGAGCAGGACCGCAATGGGGATCGCCCAGCTCTCGTAGAGCGCGGCGAGCAGCAGGAACACCACGACGAGCGAGAGCAGCAGCAGCGCACCGATCTGTCCGGCCGCCTGCTGTTCCTCGAACGCCGTGCCGGTCCATTCGTAGGTCAGGCTGCCGGTAAGAACGTGGTCAGCAATGCGCTCCATCTCCGCGAGCGCTGCGCCGCTCGAACGGCCCGGCGCCGCCTGCCCCGAGATCGTGGCCGAGGGAAAACCGTTGTAGCGTTCGACCTGCTGCGGCCCCGAACTCCAGTGCACGCTCGTGAACGCCGAGAACGGCACCATCTCGCCCACGTTGTTGCGCAGCCGCAGCGCGCCGATGTCCTCGGGCCGCATGCGCTGGTCGGCGTCGGCTTGCATGAGCACGCGCAGCACGTTCCCCTCGTAGACGAAATCGTTCACGTAGTTCGAGCCGAATGCGAGCGCGAGCGCGCTGTTCACCTGACCGATCTGCAGCCCCAGCGCGCGCGCCTTCACACGGTCGATATCGACATAGAGTTGCGGCGCGGGCGGCAAGCCGTCGGGACGCACGCCCACCAGCAAGGGGCTGCGCGCAGCCTCTGCGAGCAGGCGCGCGCTCGCCTGCTGCAGCGCCGCGCCGCCCACGCCGCTGCGGTCGAGTATTTTCATCGTGAAGCCGCTCGCATTGCCGAGCGCGGGAATGGCCGGCGGATCGAGCGCGAAGACGAGCGCTTGCGGAATATTGCGGAACGCCGCGTTCGCGCGCGCCACCAGCGCCCCCGCCGAATTGGCCGCGCCCGGCCGCTCCGACCACGGCTTCAGGTCGACGAACGACATCGCCGCCGACTGGCCCTGGCCGAAGAAGCTGAATCCCGTGACGGAGGCGATATTGCGCACCTGAGGCTGCTGCCTGAGAAAGGCCTCGACCTGATCGACGACCTGTTGCGTGCGCTGCGCCGTTGCGCCGGGCGCCGCCGTATACGCGACGAAAATGTGCCCCTGGTCCTCGCCCGGAATGAAGCCGCGCGGCAACTGGGTGAAGAGGAACCCGGTCGTCGCGCACACCACGACGAATACGAGGAGCCAGCGCACCGGCTTGCGCAGCATCGCCTGCACGGCCAGCACGTAGCGCTCGGTGGCGGTTTCCATGCCGCGGTTGAATCCATCGAACACGCGCCGCTGCATGCGGGCCGGCCAGTGCGTGGCGGCGGGCTTGCCGGTGCCGTCGCCGGTCGTCGTCCTGCTGCCCAGCAGCGTTGCCGACATGGCCACGCCCAGTGTCAGCGCGAGCAAGGTCGACAGAAAGATCGAGACGGTGAGCGTGACCGAGAACTGGCGATAGATCGCGCCCGTCGAACCCGGAAAGAACGCCATGGGGACGAACACCGCAATGAGCACGAGTGTGCTCGCAATGGCGGCGCCCGCAATCTGCCCGACGGCCTTGACGGTCGCCCGCCGCGAACTCAAGCCTTCTTCCTGGATCACGCGCTCGACGCTTTCCACCACCACGATCGCGTCGTCGTTGAGAATGCCGATCGCCACGACCATGGCGAACAGCGAAAGCAGATTGATGGAGAGTCCGAACAAAAAAATGCCGACGCACGTGCCGACCAGCGCGATCGGCACGACCAGCGTGGGAATGAGCGTCGCGCGCCATTTCTGCAGGAACAGGAACACGATGACCGTCACGAGCAGCAGCGCCTCGACCATGGTGCGCAGCACGCCGCTCAGCGAGGTCGTGATGAACGGCGTCGTATCGAACGGTACGACCCATGCCACGCCCTTCGGGAAGGTCGGCTGCAATTGCGTGAGACGCTGGCGCACCGCGCGCGCCACGGCCAGCGCATTCGCGCCGCTCGCGAGCTGGATGGCGATCCCGGCGGATTCCCTGCCGTTCACGCGAAAGCGAAAGCCATAGCTGTCGTTACCCAGCTCCACGCGTGCGACGTCGCCCACACGCACCGTCGAGCCATCCGGGTTCGAGCGCACGATCACCTCGCGGAACTGCTCGGGCGTCGAAAAGCGGCCGCGCATGACGATCTGCGCATTGAGTTCGGCGCCCGGCGCAATGGGCTGGTCGCCAAGGCTGCCGCCCGCAGTCTGGCTGTTCTGCTCCTGGATGGCCGTCATCACTTCGTTGGCCGAAATACCGAAGCTGCTCAGTTTTTCCGGATCGATCCAGATCCGCATGGCATACGACGAACCGAACAGCTGCGCGTCGCCGACGCCGGGAATACGGCGTAATTCGTTGACGATGTTGTTGGCGGCAAAGTTACCCAGCTCGACGGCCGGGATCGATCCATCGGCGGACTGCAGCGCAATGAGCATCAGAAAGCCCGACGACGCTTTCGTGACGCTCACGCCGACCTGCCTCACCTCCAGCGGCAGCCGCGGCTCCACGCGGCTCAGGCGGTCCTGGACCTGTGAGAGCGCCACGTCGAGATTCGTGCCGGGCCTGAGCGTGACGGTGATCTGCGCCGTGCCGTTCGAGCGGCTCTGCGACGACATGTAGAGGAAATTGTCGACGCCGTTCATCTCGTCTTCGATGATCGACGTGACCGTGCGGTCCAGCGTGTTCGCGTCGGCGCCGCTGTAGACCGCCGATATCGTGAGCGAGGGCGGCGCGACGTCGGGGTACTGCTCGACCGGCAGCAGCATGAGCGCGAGCGCGCCGAAGAGCGTGACGAAGAGCGCAACGACCCACGCGAAGACCGGCCGGTAGACGAAGAATCGGTTCATGAGGCGCGCCGCTCAGGAGTGGGCCGGCGCGGCGAAGGGATGGGCGTCCACGCGCTGCCCCGGCTGCACCCTTTGCCAGCCGTCGACGATGACGCGCTCACCCGGCTCCAGCCCGTCCTTCACGACCCATTGCCCCGCTTCCTGCGGGCCGAGCACGACATTGCGGCGCACGACGGTGCCGTCTTCGGCAACGAGCGAGAGGTTCGCCCCGTTGTTGTCGAACTGCACGGCGCGCGCGGGGACGACCAGGCCGTTCGGTATCGTGCCGATCACGACGCGCCCGCGCACGAACTGCCCCGGCAACAAGATGCGCGATGCATTGTTGAAGCGCGCGCGCAGCACCTGCGTTCCGGTGGACGGATCGACGACGAGGTCGGTGAAGTCCAGCACGCCCGGCTCGCCATAGTCGTCGCCGTTCGCGAGCGTGAGCCAGACCTGTGCGCGGTCCGCGGCCGGCGCCGCGAGCGTGCCCGAGGCGATCTGTTTGCGTACTTCCAGCAACGAAATATTCGACTGGGTAAAAACGGCGTTCACCGGCGTGAGCTGGTTGACCTGCGTGAGCAAGGTCGCGCCGGCCGCACTGACCAGCGCGCCTTCGGTGACGAGCGCACGCCCCACACGGCCCGCTATCGGCGCGCGCACGGTACACCGATCGAGGCGAAGCTGCGCGAGCGTCACCGCGGCGCGTGCGTCCGCAACGTTCGCGTCGGCCTGCTGCAGTGCGGCCGTCGCAGCCTCGAACTCCTGGGCGCTCACGACCTGACGCGCCACCAGTGGCTTGAAGCGCGCCACCTCCGAGGCCGCATTGCCCTGCACGGCCCGGGCCCGGTTGAGCGCGGCCTGGGCCTGCTGCAATGCGGCCTCGTAGTCGCGCGAATCGATCAGAAAGAGCGGCGCGCCGGCGCGGACGTCGGTGCCCTCCTCGAAGAGCCGCCGCTCGACGATGCCGTCCACGCGGGCGCGCACCTCCGCCGAACGGATCGCTTCGATCCGCCCCGGCAGTTCGATCTCGCGGGGAATGGATTGCGCCGCAACCGTTTCGACCAGCACGCTCGGCGGCGGTGGCGCCGCGCCGCTCTGCGCTTGCCGGTCGCGGCATCCGTTGCCCGCCAGCAGCAACATGGCCGCCATGCCGATCAGCCACGGTCTACAGCGTCTGGGTTCGCAGTTTGGCACGCGAGGCTCCACCGAAAAATAGAGACGGTACGCGCGCGCCCCGAACGGCTCATTGCGCAGTACTCGACCGGATCATTGCGATGTTCACTCAAACTGCGATTTACGGCCCGCGATGTGCGCAATCCGCAAGGGCAGAAGCGCGCGAAAAGCGCATAACGTCTGGATCGTTATCTAACAAGCAGCGCTTTCATGCATTCACAGGAATTACGCAAAAGCGCCGCAAAATCAACCACTCGTAAATTACTTGAAGTCGGAATTCCGTTTACTACTATGGATAGACGCTTCACACCCTTATTCACACCGCTACATTCGTTCGTTTTCCAGCCTTTGCCCATATGCTTTTAAGGGCACGTTCGCACAGTTCGATATCACGGCTTTCGGCATGTTCTATAACCGAAGAAGCCATAGGTCATGGCGACGTCAATCATCTTCCTACCTCAGGAGATCGAATCATGAAAAGCCAACTCGTCCTCTCAGTCATCGCTGCGCTCCTCCTCGGTGTTGCCTCTTCCGCAATGGCGCAAGACGCAGCATCGGGTGCAGATCAAAGCCAGGGGACAGGTCGCCAGCAGGTCATGCCGACCATGCCGCATCGCGACTGGCACGAGGGCCAACAGGTTCCCTCGAAATATCGGCACTACAACTATCAGATGAAGGACTGGAAGTCGCATAACCTGGACGCACCGAAGCGCGGCCAGCAATGGCTTGGCGTGAACGGCGACTACGTGCTGGTGACGAGAAGCAACTGGAAGATCTCGAAGATCGTACCGGGTACTGAATGACCGGATGACGCGGCGGGCTACGTTGCCGTAGCCTGCGCAATTACTGCATGATTCAGGCATGGACGGTCGCCATGCCTGCTGCCCCTCTCACTCGACGAGCCGCGCGCGCAGGCGCTTGTACTCGTCTTCGGTAATCGAGCCTGTCGTTTTCAGCTTGTCGAGCTTTTCGATTTCGTCCGCCACACTGTAGCCCACCATGTGGCGCAGTTCTTCGCGCGCCTTCTGCGCCCGCTCCTGGTTGCGATGCGCCATGTCTCTGCCCTGCGTGAGGACATAGGCAAATATGCCGATATAGGGCAAAACAATCAGAAAAATCACCCAGACGATCTTCAGGAAGCCCGAGATATCGGTTCGACGGAACAGGTCGCTCGTGATCGTGATGAACAGCCAGAACCACAGAATGAACATGAATATCGAAAACGCATCGATAATAAAGTTCGAAAACGTAAAGCCATTTGCGAAGATCATGAATCGCCTCCGTCGGTTTTGCGTGTGTAAAACGGCAACCGCACACTGACACGGGCATCGATGGCGACACCGTGTGCGCGCGAAACGTGATGCACGGCCGCGACGCGGCCGCCGACTGCGCTTTCGTCAGGTCAGATCAGCTCGCGCCTGCGCTCCCGGCCGCCGAACGGCACCACGGCCATGGAAATGAGATCCAGCCCGAGGAACAATCCGAGCAAGGGTAACGGCACGCTCGGGAAATTGGCGGCCAGAAAAATGGCGAGCAGGAAAGACAACGCCGCGCTGACAATGCCGATATTGTTGATCTTCACATCCTGCCCGACCGACGCAATGATCTTGAAGAAGCCGTCGAGTACGAAGAAGATCATCAGCATCACGGTAAGCCCGCGCGCCCGTGCGCTGTCATTGACCAGAATGAGAATGCCGATGAGGATCGGCACGATGACTGGCGGAATGCGCCGCACAGCGAGTTTCCAGTCTTTCGTCGTGAAGAGATTCAACGCATGCACGAAGCCGCAGAACAACAGCATCCTTGCGATGAAAAGCGTTCCAATCAGGGATCGTGTCGAGAGCGACAAGACGATGCAGAAAATTCCCGCCGCGACGAGAAGCGTTGAACTGGCAATCGGAAAAATAGCACGCTTTTTCATATTCGAATGTAACTGCGTCAATACGGTTACATAGCTCGGCATATCTGACTTGCGCGTATTCTTGCCGAATTATAGGCTTAAGCGAAATTAAGCGTTCTACGATCAGCCGTGGAAGTATAGTGCGTGAGTGTGCAAATACAAGGGCGCGATTGCACCGCGAGCACCGTGAACCTCGAACGCCGCCACACCTTCTCGTTCAGCCCCGACGGCGAGCACTTCCTGCTCGACGGCAAGCCCTTGCAGATTCGCAGCGGCGAGATGCATCCCGCGCGCATACCGCGCGAGTACTGGCTGCATCGCATTCGCATGGCCAAGGCGATGGGCATGAACTGCATCGCGTTGTACATCATGTGGAACTACCACGAGCCACGCCCGGGCGTGTTCGACTTCGCAAGCGGCAACCGCGATATCGAAGCGTTCATCCGCCTGTGCCAGCAAGAAGCGTTGTGGGTGCTGTTGCGCCCGGGCCCCTACGTTTGCGCCGAGTGGGACCTGGGCGGCCTCCCCGCTTACCTGCTGGGCGAACCGGACATCCAGTTGCGCACCGACTCCGCCACCGATGCCCGTTACATGGCCGCGGTTACACGCTATATCGGCGAACTGGCTCCCCGCATCAAGCCGTTGATGATCGATGCCGGCGGCCCGATCCTGATGATCCAGATAGAGAATGAATTCGGCTCGTACGCAAGCAATCCCGCTTACCTCGAAGAACTGAGGCAGCTTTGGCTGCGGGGCGGCATAGCGGGGCCCTTCTACACCGAGGACGGTCTCGCGCAACTCGAGCGCAATCGCACGACGGTGACGGGTGGCGCCATCGCATTGAGCAACGGCAACGCGGCGCAAATCGCCACGGTGCGGCGCGCGTTTCCTGCCGTGCCCGCGATGGCGGGCGAGGTCTATCCGGGCTGGCTGACGCATTGGGGCGAGCCGGAATTCGCAGGACTCCATTACGATCTTTCCGCCATCTTGACGGCATTCATGCAGTCGCAATTGTCGTTCAACCTCTATGTCATTCACGGCGGCACCAGCTTTGGCTTTTATGCCGGCGCGAATGTGGACGAGTCGGGTAATTATCAACCCGATATCACGAGCTACGACTATGGCGCGCCAATTAACGAGCAAGGGGCAGCCACCGCGAAATACCTGAAGTATCGCGACATCATCGCCCGTTATCTGGCCGAGCCGTTGCCGGAGATTCCGGACGCCATACCCACGGTCGCGGGCCACACCCTGACGCCCACCCTCTATGCCTCGATCTGGGACAACCTGCCCGCGCCTTTGCCGCGCGAATCGAGCGTCGATCCGCAGCCGTTCGAGCACTACAGTCAGACATCCGGCGTCATGTTGTATCGCAAACAGTTGCGGGCGCAACCGGTCGGTGCGCTGGATATCAGCGACGTTCACGACTATGCGGCGGTTTTTGTCGGCGAGCGCTATGCGGGCGGTGTCTCGCGCGCGCGGATTCCGCACGGCTATGCACAGCGGTTGCGTGTGACACATCGCGCGCCGCTCGCATTGCCCGCCAACGTGGCCGGTACGCTGGAAATTCTGGTAGAGGCCATGGGGCGCGTCAATTTCGGGCCTGCGATCGTCGACCGCAAAGGACTGCTCGCGCCCGTGAAGATGCAATACGCCGACGGGTCCGTTTCCTCAATCGTGGAATGGGACGTCTTTTTGCTGCCGATGGATGAGGCGTACATCGCCGGGTTAGAGGCACGCTGCACGAATCCGCTGAAACCCGGGCTCTTTTTCAAGGCACGCCTGGTTCTGGATGAAATCGGCGACACCTGGCTCGATATGAGCCAATGGACCAAGGGCGTGGTCTGGGTCAATGGGCACAATCTCGGGCGCTACTGGCGTATCGGCCCGCAACAGCGCTTGTATTGCCCCGCGCCGTGGCTCACGCAGGGCGAGAACGAGGTGCTGATCTTCGACCTGCATCAGACCGAAACGAAACCCGTGCAACTGATGAATTCGTTGTATTAGCCACCACCGGCCGGCAGCAGCTCCAGCGTGAGCACTTCGAATGGCGCGAGCCGGATTTCGCACGGCAGGTCCGCGTCGAGTATTGCGGGAATGCCGGTCGTGCCTGGCTGCCAGAGACTCCGCGCATGGTATCGTCCTGCCGCCCCGGCCGGTAATTCCAGTTGATGGCGCAGCGCCAGGGCAAAGCGCTGCGCCTGATCGTGCGGATTGCGCAGCGTCACGATGGCCTTGTGCTGCGTCCACGCGGCCCAGCCGTAGATGGCCGCTTCGTCGGGCGCGCCGCCGATCCAGTGGCTGTCGCGCAAGACGTCGCCGTTCGCGCGCGCCCATCGGGCCGCCTGGGCGAGCACGTTCCAGTCGTCCTCGCCCAGCAGCGATGGCGTGATGTACAGCTCCTGCAATTGCGTACCGCTCGCGAAGAAGGACCGCAGCTCGTGCGCGAATGCATCGCCTGCCGGCACATTCAGGCGTGGATTGCACTGTGCAACGACAATGCCGTGCAGCATCAGGGAGTTGAGCGGAAAGAGCGGGCTGCGCAGCACGACGTTGCGGTACGTCTGCGCGTCGCGATACGTGATCCAGCGCTCGCGGCTCGTGCCGCTGCCCGCCTGACCGTCGTCGCTGCCGCCGCGCCAGATCGCGTCGACGTAGCGCAGCCAGAACGGCGAGGGCTGCGTGCCGGTCGAGAGATTGATGAAGGTTGCCGGTTTCGCCGCGCGAATGTCGCCGATGAGCTGGATCGCCGCGTCCCAGTCGCTATCGAAAAGGCTGCCTGGAAATACGCGGTCCGCGTTGCCCGTCCCATCGAACTTGAACTGGTTCACGCCGTCTCTCGCGAGCAGGCTCATCACGACTGCGTGAAAGCGCTCGTAATAGCGCGGCCCCGATAACGCAAAACCATTGTCGATGACTTCATAGCCCGCGGCGCGGCCGCGCTTGACGCGCTCGTCCTTCGGTCCGCAATAGCCGCCCCAGGGAGACAGCCACACGCCGGGCGCGCCGCCATAGCGTGCCGCCGCTTCGCGCAGCGGCACGAAGCCATAAGGAAACGCCTCGCTGAAATGCCAGCCGCCGCCAAGGTCGTCCCAGCCGTCGTCGAACAGAAACGAATCGATCTGCACGCCACGCGCGGTATGCAATTCTCGGCCGATCGTTTCGATACGCTCCAGCGCCTGGCCCTGCGTATAAGGCGTGAGGTAACCGATATCCCACCAGCTGTTGTAGTGCAGAAACGGACGATATGGGCGGGCGCGCTCCTGCTCGAGGCAGCTGGCGAAATCGCGTCGCAACTGACCGTCGCGAGCCACGCCCACCACGGCGGAGTAAGTCAGCGTCCGGTTCTTTTGCAGCGGCAACGTGCGTTGCAGCGTAAAACTGACGCTATCCGCTTCCACGTGGCTGGTCGCAAGCGGCGACTCAAAGCCCAGATAGAAGTTGCCCGCGACGACCGGCGCGCCCTTGCGCTCGCTGCCGGTCTGCGCGCCGACCGCGCGCGCCTGCAGCAGGGAAACGACGGCAATCGCTTCGTCCTGGCGCAAGGCCGTCACGTTCAGCGTCATGCGCAGATATCGCGCGCCGTCGCGCTGCTCTACGTTCCATTGAATCGCGAGGCGCCCTTGAACGTCGCCCAGCGTGATGCTCACGCGCCGGCCCGCGACGCGTTCGGCCAGGCGCGATGCGTGCGGGTTGGCCGCGAGCGCCTCTTCCCGTACCGGCGCGAGCACCTGCATGCCGGCCGGGCCGAGTGTGGTGCCATCCGCGAAAGTTAGCGCGAACGGCGCGGCGATGGGCAACGCACCCGCCCCGGCGCAATCGACGAGTGAAAACTGCGTGAGGTGTTCATCCGCGAGCGCCCAGCGCAAGGCAACGGCATGGTTCCCGAACGAGCAGACGTCGCCCTGTGTCCGGAATGCGGGCATGGTGGCTTGCGGAGAGGTTCGATCGTCGGCACGCATGGGCAACCTGTCTCGAGTGCGAGCAGCCTCTATAGGGTAACGGCAATGGCACCAGCGCGTGTCATGACCCTAAAGCGGCTTACCTACGCGAATGGCCATTCGGGGCCGCGCGATTCCCTTATGGGAACCTTAAGGCCGCCATTTTTCGCGCGGCTTTACCAGCGGTTACACGATTGACAAATCTGCGCATCCCGTTCGTAAGCTCAGCGACTAGAATCCGCTTCCATCGCAACCGCGTCCGTAGACTGGAATAGAGATCATCATGAATCGCCTGACGTTTTATCTCCTCGCAGGACTCGCAGGGACGTGTGTCAGCACAGCGGCATCCGCCCATGCCGATATCGGTGTCTATCTCGGCGTTCCCGGTCCGGTCTATGCCGCGCCCGAACCCGTGTACGAAGCGCCGCCGCCCGTCGTTTACCAAGCGCCGCCCCCCGTGGTCTATGAAGGGGCCCCCGCTTACGGCTACTATCGCTACGACCACGACGACGAACACCACTGGCACGACCACGGCCGTCATCGCGGCTGGGAACATCACCACGGCGACGACGACGATTGAGCGGCGCGCCCGCACCCAGATAATTGCGCGCGCAACTTCTTGCGCGCGCATTCCTCCCTGCTAGTGCCAGTCCCACGCCCCCTCCCCGCAAAAGCAGTCCCGTTCTGCCAGCCCCTCAAAGTTGTCTAGCCAATAAGCGCTTACAACGCGCGATCCGCCCCGCCCCCTGTCCTTCCTTTCCGTGTGCAACGCGCACGTGTCAGCCCGTTTACACCGTCCGCCAGCAAAAACCCTAGTTGTCTCAATATGTGAGAGCCGTTATCTTGTCTATACAACACGGCTGACGTGACAGCCCGCTGTTGACCATGCCGCCATCCCTCATGGCGGCGTCGAAAGACATACTGGAGACTCCACGTCAATGAAGAAGTTTGCCCTGTGCATCGCGATGCTCGCCGTCGCCACCTCCGTCTGCGCGAAGGACTGGACCACGGTCCGCTTCGGCGTGGACGCCAGCTATCCCCCGTTCGAATCGAAGAGCACGGACGGCAAGCTGGTCGGCTTCGACATCGACGTCGGCAACGAAATCTGCAAACGCATCAACGCGAAGTGTGTCTGGGTGGAAAGCGAATTCGACGGCATGATTCCGGCGCTCAAGGCGAAGAAGTTCGACGCAGTGCTCTCCTCGATGTCGATGACGCCGCAGCGCGAAGCGCAGATCGCGTTCTCGTCGAAGGTCTTCCACACGCCTAGCCGCCTCGTCGCGAAGAAGGGCTCGAGCCTCCAGCCCACTGCCGATTCGCTGAAGGGCAAGACGGTCGGCGTCGAGCAGGGAACGACCCAGGAAGCCTACGCAAAAGCCAACTGGGCACCGAACGGTGTGAAGATCGTGCCTTACCAGGATCAGGACCAGGTCTATGCGGACCTGCTCTCGGGCCGCCTCGACGCCGCGCTGCAAGACGCCGTGCAGGCCGACCTGAGCTTCCTGAAGACCCCGCGCGGCGCAGGCTTCGCGTTCACGAACGGCGAACTCAGCGATCCCGGCGGCATCCTCGGCAACGGCGCCGCCATCGGCTTGCGCAAGGACGACGCCGACCTGAAGGTGAAGATCGACAAGGCGCTCGCCGACATGCTCAAGGACGGCACGTACAAGAAGATCGAATCGCGCTACTTCGCGTTCGACGTGTACGGTTCCTGAGCCTGACCGGAGCATACGACTAGCGACGAAGGCGCGGGGCACTCCCGCGCCTTTTGCCCTTTCCGCCGCCTGCAACTCTCCCCGCCCTCTCGCCATCATGCAGATTCAGACCCATCCGCTCATTTCGCCGGCGCTCGGCACCGCGCGGCACCTCACGAGCTTCCACTACGGCCCCACCGGCGCACAGAAGATCTACATCCAGTCGTCGCTGCATGCCGACGAACTGCCGGGCATGCTGGTCGCCTGGGCGCTGCGCCAACGCCTTGCCGCGCTCGAAGCCGCAGGCAAGCTGCGCGGCGAGGTCGTCGTCGTGCCCGTGCCCAATCCCATCGGCCTCAACCAGCGCCTGCTCGGTCAGCTGCTCGGCCGCTTCGAAAGCGGCACCGCGGCCAACTTCAACCGCCACTTCCACGATCTCGCCGAACTCGTGCTCCCGCGTGTCGGTCCTCGCCTGAGCGCCGACGCACAGCAGAACGTGGCCGTCGTGCGCGCTGCGATGCGCGAGGCGCTCGACGAACAGGCGCCCACCACCGAACTCGGCTCGCAGCGGCTTGCGCTGCAGCGCCTGTCGTACGACGCCGATGTCGTGCTCGATCTGCATTGCGACTTCGAAGGCGCGCTGCATCTCTACACGAACCCCGATCTGTGGTCCGATGTCGAGCCGCTCGCGCGCTATCTCGAAGCGAAGGCCTCGCTGTTCGCGCTCAATTCGGACGGCAATCCGTTCGACGAGATCCACAGCTTCTGCTGGTCCGCGCTGCGCGAGCGCTACCGCGAGCGCTTTCCGATTCCCAACGGCGCGGTTTCCGTGACGATCGAGTTGCGCGGCCAGGCAGACGTGAGCTACGACTTCGCCGAACGCGACGCGAACGCCATCATCAATTACCTCACGCATCGCGGTGTGATCGAGGGCGCGCCCGCGCCGCTGCCTGCGCTCGAATACCCGGCCACGCCGTTCGCGGGCGCCGAAGCGCTCATCGCGCCGGCCTCCGGCGTGCTCGTGTTCCGCACACCGGTTGGCGTGCGGGTCGAACCGGGCCAGCCGATCGCCGATGTGGTCGACCCGCTGACCGATCGCGTCGTCACGATCACGAGTTCCGTGACCGGCATGCTGTATGCACGCCAACGCACGCGCTTCGCCACGGCGGGGATGGAAGTCGCGTGGGTGGCAGGCGCCACGCCGCTGCGCAGCGGCTCGCTGCTGCCCAACTAGGCGATGAAACCGGGCAAATCGCCCGAAATGATGTGGGGTCATGCCCGATAACGGACACGTTACGCGGCACAGTTCGTTTGAAAACGAAACGATGTGTGACGGGGCGTAACAGCGGGCCGGCAGGCGCACCGCACAGGACGATGCCTGCCGTTGCGGCGCAGTGAGGGCGGGAGCAAGCGCGATTTACACTTGCTTTCGATTCTTTACCTATGCGCGCTGAGTTGAAACTTACGATTGTCAGCGCCTGGAACATCGGGCCCCAAGGCGGCCGGAGACCTCCGTTTCCGGCCGCCTTTCTCATTCGTAAATAGAACCAGCGGAATGGCCCACAATAAATGAACAGCTTCGATACCGTCATTCTGGGAGCCCTCACCCAAGTCGATCTGCCGCCACTGCTCAATCACGCGATCCGGGTGATGGTGGGGCTCTATACGTTCAAGGGCTATTTCCTCATCCCGCTCATCTGGTGGATCTGGTTCCAGCCCAACGAGCGGCGCGCGTGGCGGCGCGAGATGATGATCGCCACGGTGGCCAGCGGCCTGATCGCGCTCGCCGTGGGACGCCTCCTCGCGCGTCTTCTGCCGTTCCGGCAACGGCCGCTCTTCAATCCCGATCTGCACCTGCATTTCGCCTCG
The DNA here is from genome assembly GCF_040965375.1 of Paraburkholderia sp. EG286A. NCBI lineage: Bacteria > Pseudomonadati > Pseudomonadota > Betaproteobacteria > Burkholderiales > Burkholderiaceae > Paraburkholderia > Paraburkholderia sp. EG286A. Next base: position 503,006 of record NZ_JBFRCB010000004.1, on the reverse strand, counting down.
TCGTCGCTGCGGGCGGCCGGGCTCACCGACTTCAGCTCGTTTCCGAGCGATCACGCCATGCTGTGGGTGGCGATCGCGATGGGGATCTTTCTGGTATGGCGTGTGGTCGGCGCGCTGGTGATGTTGTATGTGGTACTGATCATCTGCTTGCCGCGTGCGTATCTGGGCTATCACTACCCCACGGATCTGATCGCGGGCGGCGCAATCGGCGTGGTGATTACCTGGCTGATGACGCGCGATGCCGTCAGGAAGCGGACCGCCGAGCCCGCACTGCGCCTGATGGTGCGCTTTCCAGGGGCGGCTGCCGCATTCACGTTTCTCGTGTGTTTCGAACTGGTCACGCAATTCGACGATCTGCTGCGGCTCGCCCACTCCGTGGTGCACGGGATGATCTGAAAACCGGCGCGGGCGGCGTATTCCGTACGCCGCCCGCGCGGCTTCACGCTGCGCCCGGATTGACGTACGCCGTCTTGACCGTGGTGTAGAACTCGCGGGCATAGCTGCCTTGCTCGCGCGGGCCGTAGCTCGAACCCTTGCGGCCGCCGAACGGCACGTGATAGTCCACGCCCGCCGTTGCGGTGTTCACCATGACCATGCCGGCCTGCACATGGCGGCGGAAGTGGTTGGCATGACTGAGCGAAGTCGTGCAGATGCCGGCCGACAGACCGAACTCGGTGTCGTTCGCCACGGCAAGCGCCTCGTGATAGTCCTTCACCTTGATGACCGAGGCGACGGGGCCGAACACTTCTTCGCGGTTGATGCGCATTGGCGCAGTCGTGCCGGTGATCAGCGCGGGAGCAAGGAAATAGCCGCGCGTGGCGCCTTCCACGCGCTCGCCGCCGTACACTTCGCCGCCCTCTTCACGCGCGATCGCAATGTAGCGCTCGTCCTGCTGAAGCTGCTTGTCGTCCACCACCGGCCCGATATGCGTGCCGTCCGCCAGCGCGTCGCCCGTCTTCAGCGTTTTCATGCGGGCCTTCATCGCTTCGATGAAGCGGTCGTGAATGCCTTCGGTCACGATGAGGCGGCTCGACGCCGTGCAGCGCTGCCCCGTCGAGAAGAATGCGCCGTTGATGCAGGCTTCCACGGCGACGTCGAGATTGGCGTCGTCGAGCACGACCATGGGATTCTTGCCGCCCATTTCCAGCTGGAACTTCTTGCCCGTTGCAAAGCACTTCGCGCCGATCGCGCGGCCCGTCGGCACCGAGCCGGTGAAACTCACGGCATCGACATCGGGCGAGCTGACGATCGCCTCGCCCACCACCGAGCCGCGCCCCATCACGAGGTTGATCACGCCGGCCGGCGCGCCCGCTTCCGCAATGATCTTCACGAGCTCCCACGTGCTGGCCGGCACGAGGTCGGCGGGCTTGATGACGACCGTGTTGCCATAGGCCAGCGCGGGCGCGATCTTCCAGGCGGGAATGGCGATCGGAAAGTTCCAGGGCGTAATGAGCCCGATCACGCCGAGCGGCTCGCGCGTCACTTCGACGGTCATGCCGGGGCGCACCGAAGGCACGATCTCGCCGCCCAGGCGCAGCGCCTCGCCGGCAAAGAACTTGAAGATCTGCGCGGCGCGGCCCACTTCGCCGATGGCCTCGGGCAGCGTCTTGCCCTCTTCGCGCGCGAGCAGGCGCCCTAGCTCGGCCTTGCGCGCGAGAATGACGCTGCCCACCTGGTCGAGCAAATCGAAGCGTTGCTGCGGCGTGGACAGCGACCACTGCGCAAAGGCCTTGCGCGCGGCGGCGATGGCGTCGCGCGTCTGCGCGTCGTCTGCCTGCGCGAACTCGCCGATCGCGTCGTCGAGATTGGAGGGATTGATGTTGGTGGAGGCCGTGGCGCCGCGCACCCACTGGCCGCCGATGTAATTGTCGAACTGGTTCATGTCGCGTTTTCCGATTCAGTGGCTCACAGCAATCCGCGCGAAGCCAGATTGCGATAGAGCGCGCGCACGCCGAAGGTCCACGGCGCGAGTGCCGTGCTCAATTGCACGGTGTTGATCAGCGCGCCGAGTTCCGGCGCGGAGATGGTGACCTTGTCGCCCAGATGATGCGTAAAGCCGCCGCCTTGCGTGTCGCGATCCTTGATCGGCGAGAACATGGTGCCGAGAAACAGCATGAAGCCATCGGGATACTGGTGATGCGGGCCCCACGTCTGCGCCACGAGGTCGGCCGGGTCGCGGCTGATTTCGCTCATGTGGCTGATGCCTTCCAGCACGAAGTCGTCGTCCGTGCCCTCCACGCGCAGCGCGACGCTCGTCTTGCGCACCGTGTCGAGGCTGAACGACTCGTCGAACAGACGCACGAACGGGCCGATCGCGCACGAGGCGTTATTGTCCTTGCACTTGCCGAGCAGCAGCGCCGAGCGGCCTTCGATGTCGCGCAGATTGACGTCGTTGCCGAGCGTCGCGCCGACGATCTCGCCGCGGCTGTTCACGGCCAGGACGATTTCCGGCTCGGGGTTGTTCCAGACCGAAGCGGCCAGCAAGCCGACAGCCGCGCCAAAGCCCACCGCCGACATGGGCTGCGACTTCGAAAACACTTCCGCGTCGGGCCCGATACCCACTTCCATGTACTGGGACCACGCGCCGCGCCGCTCGAGTTCCGCCTTGAGCTTCATCGCTTCTTCCGAGCCCGGCTTGATCTTCGAGAGATCGGTGCCGATCGTGGCCGCGATGGTTTCGCGCACTTCCTGCGCTTTCGCGGGATCGCCGCCCGCCTGTTCCTCGATCACGCGCTCGATCAGGCTCACCGCGAACGTCACGCCGCAGGCCTTGATGGCCTGCACGTCGTTGGGCGCGAGCAGACGCAGCGCGGGCGCCACGCTGCCGGGCAGATTTGCTTCGATCAGTTTTTCCACCGGGCCGAGCGATTCGCCGCTCACGGTGCGCGCGAATTGCGCGAGGTCCTCGCGGTCGAACAGATCCGCGGTGGTCGGCGCGCTGGCCGTGATATCGATGACTTCGCCGTTGCGCACGAGCACGACAGACGGGCCTTCATGCTCGCCTGCCTTGCGCCACACGCGGCCAACGAGCAGCGCCTGTCCGACATCGCCGGGAAGCCAGTTTGAGGGGGTGTTCGAGGTCATGGTGCGTCCAGTTGTCCGTGGTTAGTGCGAATGGCGCGGGTTGCCGCGCTCGGCGATGACTTTCAGGTAGAGCGTGGCCGGTTCGAGGCACCCGCCCGTGGACAGCTGCCCCACCGTCTTGCGGTAAAGCTCCTGCCAGGGCGTCTGTGCCGGCGGCACCTCGAAATGCGCCGTTTCGCGGCGGCGCGCCAGCTCGGCCTCGTCGACCAGCACGTTCACGCTGCGCGCGTTCAGGTCCACGCGAATGCGGTCGCCTGTTTGCAGCAGCGCGAGGCCGCCGCCCACCGCCGCCTCGGGCGACATGTTCAGGATCGACGGGCTCGCCGAGGTACCGCTCTGGCGGCCGTCGCCCAGCGTGGGCAGCGACGTGATGCCCTGGCGCACCAGTTCCGCCGGCGGCGCCATGTTCACCACCTCGGCGCTGCCCGGATAGCCCACCGTGCCGGTGCCGCGAATCACCAGAATGCAGTGCTGGTCGATTTCGAGCGACGGATCGTTGATGCGCGCGTGGTAGTCCTCGGGACCGTCGAACACGATCGCGCGCGCCTCGAAGGTGTTTTCCGCGCCCGGCTCGCTCAGATAAGTTTGCCGGAAGGCGTCGCCGACCACCGACATCTTCATGATCGCACTGTCGAAGAAATTGCCCGAGAGCACCATGAAGCCGGCGCCGTGCTTGAGCGGATCATCGGTGGTCCTGATGACTTCGCGATCGGGCTCGGGCGTGGCGTCGGCAATGGCGCCAATGGTGCGGCCCGATACCGTGAGGCATTCGCGGTGCACGAGGCCCGCGCGATCGAGTTCGCGCAGCACGCCGGGCACGCCGCCCGCGCGGTGGAAGCTCTCGCCCAGATACTCGCCTGCCGGCATGCAGTTCACGATGAGCGGCACTTGTTCGCCGACGCGTTGCCAGTCTTCGAGGCTCAGCTCGATGCCCATGTGCCGCGCGATCGCAATGAGGTGCGGCGGGCAGTTGGTGGACGCACCCAGCGCGGAGGCCACGACGATGGCATTCTCGAACGCCTCCTTCGTCATGATGCGCGAGGGCCGCATGTCGTAGCGCACGAGGTCGACAATGCGCTTGCCCGTTGCGTACGCCATCTGGCCGCGCTCGCGGTATGCCGCCGGAATGCTGGCGCAGCCGGGCAGCGACATGCCCAGCGCTTCGGCGAGGCTGTTCATCGACAGCGCCGTGCCCATCGTGTTGCAGTGGCCGATGGAGGGCGACGAGGCCGTCGTGAGCTCCATGAAGCCCTCGTAGTCGATCTCGCCGGCCGCCAGCAGATTGCGCGCATGCCAGATGACCGTGCCCGACCCGACACGCTGGCCGTGATGCCAGCCGTCGAGCATCGGGCCGCCCGACAGCACGATGGCGGGCATATCGACCGTTGCCGCGGCCATCAGGCAAGCAGGCGTGGTCTTGTCGCAGCCTGTGGTCAGCACCACGCCGTCGAGCGGGAAACCGTGAAGAATTTCGACCAGACCCAGATAGGCCAGATTGCGGTCGAGCGCTGCCGTGGGCCGGCGGCTCTGCTCGGCGAGCGGATGGACCGGAAATTCCATCGGGATGCCGCCCGCGTCGCGAATGCCCGCCTTCGTTCGCGCCGCCAGCTCGATATGGTGACGGTTGCAGGGGGCGAGATCGCTCCCCGTTTGTGCAATGCCGATGATGGGGCGGCCCGATTGCAGTTCTTCCCGGGTCAGACCGTAATTCATGAAGCGCTCGACATAGAGCGCGGTCATGTCCGCATGGGCCGGGTCGTCGAACCATTCCTGGCTGCGCAGGCGCCGTGCGTTGGGCTGGGTCATATCACTCACTTGCTTGTTCCTTGTCTCGACGATGTGGCGCGCAGGTCCACGCCATTTGTTATCGGTAACATTTCTGGATATTAGCACTTTGCACGCGCCCTGTGCACCAGGTGAGACCACGCGTTTTCCCGACCTCGGCGCCGGCGTCCGACTTGCCGTGGCGCCTCGTCTCATGCTAATTTAGCGCCCGCTGCGTTACCGATAACAAAACAGTGCGCTGTTCACAGCCAGCGCAGAGATCCAGCAAGCACACCACGAAGCTCGTGGAATCGACTCCCCTGCAGCGGGACCGTTCAAAGGCATATGTGAAAGGAGACACATCCCATGCCCACCCTGACCCAGATTGCGGACTCGCCGGCCGCCGTCAACGAAGCCGAAGAACTGCTGTACCGCAAGGTATTGAAGCGCATCTTGCCGCTTCTGCTTCTGTGCTATGTCGTCGCCTACCTCGACCGCGTGAACGTCGGCTTTGCCAAACTGCAGATGCTCGATTCGCTCGGCCTGAGCGACAGTATCTATGCGGTGGGCGCAAGCATTTTCTTCTGGGGATACTTCCTCTTCGAGATGCCGAGCAACCTGCTCCTGCATCGCTATGGCGCGCGTTTCTGGATCGCGCGCATCATGGTGACGTGGGGCATCGTGTCTTCGTCGCTCGCCTTTATCGCGCCGCTCGCGAGTGTCTTCCACGTGCAGACCTCGACGATGTTCTACATCCTGCGGTTTCTGCTCGGCGTCTGCGAAGCGGGCTTTTTCCCCGGCATCATTCTTTACCTGAACTACTGGTTTCCAGCGCGTCGCCAGAGCGTCGCGATGTCGGGGTTCCTGATCGCCATTCCGGTGAGCCTCACGCTCGGCGGGATTATCTCGGGGTGGCTCATGGAGAACACGCATGGCCTGTTCGGCCTGGGCGGCTGGCAGTGGATGCTGTTGCTCGAAGGCATTCCCTCGATTCTCGTCGCCTTCGTGGTGCTGCTGCGCATGGGCGACGGCATTCAGTCGGCGAAATGGCTGAGCGCCGCCGAAAAGGCCGTGCTGCAAAAGAATCTCGAACAGGAAAGCGCGAAGAAAACGCATAGCGCCATGGCGGCGCTGAAAAGCCCGCGCGTCTGGCTGCTGACGTTCATCCTGCTGACCTTCAATACCGGCTTCTATGGTCTGGCGTTCTGGCTGCCTTCCATCATCAAGGCTTCCGGTGTGAAGAGCACGTTCAATATCGGCTTGCTGACCGCCATTCCCTATCTCAGCGCCGTGGCCGCCATGATCTGGAACGCGTCGCACTCGCGCAAGACGGGCGAGCGCCGGCTCCATGCGGCCATTCCGGCCTGTATCGGCGGCATCGGCCTGATTCTGAGCGCACTGTTCGCGCACAACGTGCCGCTCTCGATCGTATTCCTGACGATCGCCACCTGCGCGATCCTCGGGCTCATGCCGATTTACTGGACGTTCCCGGGGCAGATTCTCTCCGGCACGGCCGCGGCGGCCGGTATTGCGCTCATCAACTCGGTCGGCAACCTGTCCGGCTTCACGGGCTCCATGATCACCAGCGTGGCGAAGGACCTGACCGGCGACATCAACAACGGCACCTATGCGCTGGGCGCGTGTCTGCTCGTGAGCTGCGTTCTGATTCTGTCGATTCCGAAAAGCATGCTGAACCGCGACGCGGTGGAAGAAAACTGAGCGTCATGCGAATCGGCTAAATCGTCCGTTGCGAGGGCCACCTTCTGCCACCTTCAGGCCGAGCCTTCCTTACACGATCCCGTTCTGAAAATTGCGTCGGCCTTGCGCCGGCGCTTTTTTTTGCCTCCGCGGTCCGGTCGGCACGGGTAATCGTCCCGCCCGCGCACCCCAGCGCCGGCACAAAAAGCGTGCAAAAAAACAATTGGAATTGTCTCAAGAATTGCAGCACGCTGCCGATAAGACGTGAACACTGTTTTCCGCCCGGTGCACTGCCATCGGGCCATCGACAAGCAACGGAGACGCTGTGATTCGAAACTGCCTTGGTGGTCTGCTGCTCGCGCTCGGTTGCATCGGCACCGCGGTTGCCGCAGGCCCCGACTGCTCGCGCTCATTTACGCTCGCCTTACACGATCATGGGCTGCTCTACTCCGTCGACACGGACACGGGCATCGACAAGGACTTCGCCGACGCCCTGGCACGGCGCAGCGGCTGCCAGATCCGCGTGAGCCTGATGTCGCGCGCGCGCATCTGGAAACTGATCGAATCGGGCGCGCTCGATTTCAGCCTTTCCGGCATTGCCAACGAAGAGCGCAATCAATACGCGGATTTTGCCTGGTACTTCAGCAACAAGTACTATCTGCTGGTTCGCAAGGATTCGGGCATCCATCAACTGGCCGATTTCGAGCACAACGACAAGTTTCAGCTCGGCGTGATTCGCAGTTTCCGCTACAGCGAGTCGGCCAACCGGCTGGTCGATTCGCTCTCCGCCGAAAACCGCGTGAGTCAGGCGGGCGGCCTCGAGCCGCTTTACCAGGCGCTGATCCTTGGCCGCATTCAGGGAATGATCATCGAGCCGTTCGATTATCCCGCCATCGACGAAGCGAAGATTCGGAGCGTGACCAATATCGTGGAGTTCGACGATCCACCCATTCCGCATGGACTCATCATGTCGAAGAAGGCGCTCTCGCCCGAGGAGCGGGACAAGTGGCGCGCCCTCGTCAACGAAATGATCGCCGACGGCACGGTGCGGCGCATCTTCACGAAGTATTTCAAGCCTGACCTCGCCGACTCGATGGTCCCCTTCTAGACGCCGCCATGACCCGGACGCGCCTCGTTCTGCTCCCGCTACTGGTTCTCGCCGCCGCGCTCGGCGTGACCTGGACGCTCTGGAACCACGAGCGGGAAGCGGCTCGCCACGAACTGCTCACGCAGTTCGATTACTCGCTCGGCGACGTCGTGAGCCGCGTCGAACAGCGCATGGGCACGTACGAGCTGTTGCTGCGCGGCGTGCAGAGCCTGTTTGCCGCCAGCGGCGAGGTCGATCGCGACGCGTTCCGGGCGTACGTCAATACGCTCAATCTCGACGCCAACTTTTCCGGCATCCAGGCCATCGGCATCGTCGCGTGGGTGCCGCAGACGCAAAAGGCCGCGCATATCACGGCCATGCAGCAGCGCGGCTTGCCCGGCTACGCGATCGAGCCCGACGGTCCGCGCGAGAACTACGCCCCCATCATTCAGCGCGAGCCGTATATCGGCGCCAATCGCGCGGCGCCCGGTTTCGACGCCTGGGCCGACCCGGTGCGCCGGCGCGCCATGGAGCAGGCGCGCGACACCGGCATGGCGACGATTTCCGGCAAGGTGCGCCTCTCGGTCGACACCGATCCCGGCGCCGATCCCGGCTTCGTGATGTACATGCCGGTCTACGCACACGGCCCGTCGCCGGAAAACGCCACGGAACGCCAGGCGCAGCTGGTGGGCTGGGTCTATGCGTCCTTTCGCATGCACGACGTCATCGCCAGCCTTTACGGCGAGGAACCGCCCGGCCTCTCGGTCTCCATCTACGACGGCGTGGAATCGTCGCCGGACGCATTGCTCTACAGAACGTCGGGCGCCGCCCATCACCTGGCGAGCGATCTTTCGGCAACCGAATACCTCGTCGTCTGCGGCCACGACTGGATGCTCAAGCTGATGGCGCGCGACGGCTTCAAGGCGCGCTTCGGCCGCGACGCGGCAACCCTCATCGCGATCACCGGCACGGGCCTGAGCCTGCTGCTCGCGCTGCTCACGCGCCTCATGATGACGGGCCGCAGCCGCGCGATACGGATGGCCTCGTCGATGACGAAGGAACTGCGCGAAAGCGAAGAAAAATTCCGCGCCATCGCGGACTGTACGGTCAACTGGGAAATCTGGTGGTCGCCGGAAGGCAAGCCGCGCTGGATCAACTCGGCGGTGGAGCAGTACATCGGCTATACCGTCGACGAGTGCATGGCCATGAGCGACTTCGCCTGCACCGTGATCTATCCGGGCGACGCGTCCTACGTCGCGCCCGAATTCCGCGGCGCGCAACTGGGCTCGCGCGGCGACAATCTGGAATTCCGCTGCGTGCGCAAGGACGGCTCGCTCATGTGGCTCTGCGCCTCGTGGGTGCCGATTACCGACTCGAAGGGCGATTTCATCGGTTTCCGCACGAGCGGGCGCGACATCACCGAGCGCAAGATCGCCGACCAGCGCATCAAGGAGCTGGCCTTCTACGACGCGCTCACGGGCCTGCCCAATCGCACGCTGCTGCTCGACAACCTCAAGGACGCCCTGACCGACAGCGCGAGGAATGGCACGAGCGGCGCCCTGCTGTTCATCGATCTGGATCACTTCAAGACGCTGAACGACACGCTGGGCCACGACAAGGGCGACCTGCTGCTGCAGGAAGTGGCGAAACGCCTGGCGGCGAGCATACCCGCGGGCGACACCGTGGCGCGCGTGGGCGGCGACGAGTTCGTCGTCGTGGTGGGCAATCTGAATCCCGTTCCCTGCGAGGCGGCCCGCCAGGCCGAGGCCCTGGGCGAGCGGATTCTCGCCGTGCTCGGGAATCCTTATCGACTCGACGAGATCGACTACCGCAGCACGGCGAGCATCGGCGCAACCGTATTCAAGGGCTTCCAGGCGACGACAGACGACCTCATGAAGCAGGCCGACCTCGCCATGTACAAATCCAAGGAACGCGGCCGCAACGCGGTGCGCCTCTTCGACCCCGACATGCAGACGGTCGTGGTGGAGCGTGCCGCGCTCGAAGCGGCGCTGCGCGAAGCCATCGAGAACGAAGAGTTCGTGCTTCACTACCAGATGCAGATCGACAGCGGCCGGGTCACCGGCGTCGAGGCGCTGGTGCGCTGGCGTCACCCCCTGCGCGGGCTCGTGTACCCGGCCGATTTCATTCCCGTGGCCGAGGAAACCGGGCTCATCGCCGAGCTGGGCAGCTGGGTGCTGCGCGCGGCCTGCACCCAGCTGGCGCGCTGGGCCATGCAGCCCGACACCGAACACCTGACCATTGCGGTCAACGTCAGCGTGCAGCAGCTGCACCAGCCCGACTTCGTGCAAAGCGTGCTGGCCACCCTCGAACAGACCGGCGCGCGAGCGGACCGGCTCAAGCTCGAGTTGACGGAAAGCGTGCTGGTCGACAACGTGCAGGAGATCATCGAGAAAATGGAGGCGCTGAAGGCGAACGGCATCGTCTTCGCGCTCGACGATTTCGGCATCGGCTATTCGTCGCTTTCGTATTTGAGGCGCCTGCCGCTCGCTCAACTGAAGATCGACCGCTCGTTCGTGCGCGATGTCCTCGTCGATCCGAACGACGCCGTGATCGCCCGCACCATCGTGGCGCTCGCGCACAGCCTGGGCCTCGGCGTAATCGCCGAAGGGGTCGAGACCGAGGAGCAGCGTGCCTTCCTCGCCTCGGCCGGCTGTTACGCGTATCAAGGCTATCTGTTCTGCCGCCCGATTCCTGTCGAGGAGTTCGAGGCGGCATTGCGCGGACTCGAGGCGTCGGAGTGCCTCACGGAGTAAGCGCGCCTCGCCGCCCGCCGCCCGCCACATCACGCGTCGCCGTGCCGGCGCGGCGCGAGCAGGTCGGACAGGCCCACGCGATGCAGCATCTCCGCCCGTACGCGGTCCAGTACGGCAAAGCCGACGTCCGCGCCGTCCTGGGTCGGGTCCACGTGCACCCGGAACGGCCGCTTGCCGAAGGGGGCATCGACCACCTCGACGATCGCCTCGGCCACGAGACCGACGTCGGCTTCTGGCGGCACGATGGCGGCGAACGCCTCCTGGATCTGCTCGCCGAACCCGGCATAGGGGCCGGCTTCATAGGCGGCGACCACGCCCTTGTCTTCCGGGCTGCCCGCATGCGCAAAGTGATTCGTGCCCGAGGTGAACGCGCCCGGCACGATGATCGACGTTTCGATGCCCCAGCGCGCAAGCTCGCGTGCGTACTGAACGGCAATCGCATCCATCGCGGCCTTCGCCGCGAAATACGGCGCGAGATAAGGCGGCGTGCCGCCGGCGGAACTGCTGCTCGACACCCACACCACGAGGCCTTCCCGCCGCTCGCGCATGTGCGGCAGCACCGCGCGGTTCACCCGCTGCGTGCCCAGCACGTTGATGTCGTACAGGTGTGCATACTGTTCCGGGCTGAACGCTTCGGCCGGCCCGAAGGCCATATGGCCCGCGTTGTGGACGATCACATCGATACGCCCGCTTGCGGCGATCACGCGGGCGATACCCGCATCCACGGACTGTTGCGACTGCACGTCGAGTTCGACGGTGCGCAGATCCACGCCGTTGTGCTGCGAGAATTCCGCCATCTGCGCGACAACCGGAGCGTTGCGCCCGGCGGTCGCACGCATGGACGCGTAGACGGTATGGCCGGCGTCGGCGAGTGCTGCGGCGGCGAGGCGGCCAAAACCGCTCGATGCGCCGGTAACGACAATGATCTTCTTCATGATGGGCTCCTCGTTCGTCGTGGAACACTTGATCAGGACATCAAACAATGCCGCCGTTCACGCGGATCGTTTGACCGTCAATCCAGCTGGCGCCGTTGCCGACGAGGAACGAGACCACCTCGGCGATGTCGTCCGCCTGGCCGAGCCTCTCGAGCGGCGGCATCTTCGCGAGGCGTTCGATCTGCTCGGGCGTCTTGTCCTTGAGGAACAGTTCGGTTGCGGTAGGCCCGGGGGCGACCGCATTCACGGTGATATTGCGGCCACGCAGTTCCTTCGCGAAGATGTTGGTCATCGCTTCCACGGCGGCCTTGGTGGCGGCGTACACCGAGTAGCCCGGCAGCGCGAGCGCCTGGATGCTGCTCGAGAAGTTGACGATGCGGCCGCCCTGGCGCAGCTTCTTCGCGGCAATGCGCAGCGTATTGAAGGTGCCCTTGAGGTTGATCGCGACGAGCCGGTCGAACAGGGCGTCGTCGGTATCGACCAGATTGACGAGGCCCGGCTGCATGATGCCCGCGTTGTTCACCACGATATCCACGCCGCCGAAGAGCGTAATGGCCTGGTCGAACATCGCGGCCACCTGGGCGGGCACGGCCACGTCTGCCTGAATTGCCGCGGCGCGACCGCCCGCGGCCTTGATTTCCTCCACGACTGCGTTGGCGTCCGCCGCGCGGCCGGCGTAGTTGACGACGACGGCGACGCCTTCGCTCGCGAGGCGACGGGCGATCGATGCGCCGATGCCGCGGGAAGCGCCGGTAACGATCGCGACTTTGCTGGTGTTGGCTTGCGTGCTCATGGTGACTCTCCGTTCCGGTTGGGTGGGTGATGCAACGTGATGCGATGGGTGCATCTTCCCGCCAGGCGACGCCCCACGGTAGCCGCATAGCCAGAATATCGGTTATGCTTCCCGCGTATGACCATCTTCAACGACCTGAGCCTGCTGCAGGCCTTCGTTGCCATCGTGGAGAGCGGCAGCATCTCCGCGGCGGCCCGCAAGCTGAACCTGAGCCAGCCCACGCTGAGCCGCCAGCTGCGTTCGCTCGAAGATCAATGCGGCGCGGCGCTGCTGCGGCGCGACACGCACCGCATGAGCCTCACGGAAACCGGCCACCAGTTCCTGGCCGACGCCCAGGCACTGCTCGCGCTCGCCGAGGAGGCCGGGCAGCGCATGCGGCGCGACCAGAGCGCGCTGAGCGGCAATATCCGGGTGTTTTCCACGATCGACTTCGGCCAGTCCGTGGTGAGCCGGATGATCAGCAGCTTTATCCAGGCCCACCCGGCTGTGCGAATGGAGCTGGCGTATTCGAACCGCCCGCTCCACATGATCGAAGAGGGCTGCGACGCGGGTATCGTCGCCGGGGCGCTCACTGACGATCGCGTCGTCGCACGCTCGCTGGGCGAGATCCGCCGCTATCCGGTTGCCTCGCCGGCGTTCCTCAAGGATCACAAGTTCGCCAGCAAGCCGGAAAGTCTCCAGGTCTTACCGTGGATCGCACTGTCGAGCCGGCAATTCGGCGGTTCGAGGGACGTCACGCTGTATGCGGGCGCAGCAACGCATACGTTGCAGATCGAGCCCGTGATGATTTCGGAAGGCGTGACGAGCATGCGCGAGGCCGCACGCATGGGGCTGGGTCTGGCCGTGTTGCCGGAATGGCTGATCGAGGAGGATCTGGTGTCGGGCCGCCTCGTGCGCGTCCTGCCGAAATGGCAGGCGAAACCGCTCGCCGCGCAAATCGTCTACCCCGTGCAAAGGCGGCTGCCGCTGCGCGTGCAGGCATTCATCGAATTCGCGACGGAATATATGACGACGGTTTTGAAGCCGCGATAACGCCTGGCTCCACTCATGCGTGCGCTTCGGGCTGAGTGACCTTCATTCTTGACTCGAAATCAAAACACTTTGGTCTCCAGGCCCGTTTTTCGTCAAAAGTAAAACCCGCACAATGCAGCGGTCCCAACTAGCCGGTGCCCAACCAGGCACGATGCCATGCTCGACCGCGACCTCAGTCTACCCGCCACGGGCCGTCCGGCCCGCCAGCAGCATTCCGCCAACCCGCCCGCAAAACGCGGCGCCGCCCTGCCGCTCCTCGCGCTAGCCGTTGGCGCATTCGGTATCGGCACCACCGAATTCTCGCCGATGGGCCTTTTGCCCGTGATCGCCGAGGGCGTGCATGTGTCGATCCCCAGCGCCGGCATGCTGATCAGCGCCTATGCCATCGGCGTGATGGTGGGCGCGCCGCTCATGACGCTTGCCCTCGCGCGCTGGCCGCGGCGCACCGCGCTCATGGCGCTGATGGGCATCTTCACGCTCGGCAACCTGCTTTCCGCCATCGCCCCCGACTACACCACGCTGCTGCTCGCGCGCCTCGTCACGAGCCTGAATCACGGCGCGTTCTTCGGCATCGGCTCGGTGGTCGCCGCGAGCTTCGTGCCGCGCGAGCGCCAGGCCAGCGCCGTCGCGACGATGTTCATGGGCCTCACCATCGCGAACATCGGCGGCGTGCCCGCGGCCACGTGGCTCGGCGAGACGATAGGCTGGCGCATGTCGTTCGCCGCGACCACCGGGCTCGGCGCGCTCGCCATTGCAGGCCTGTGGGCCGCGCTGCCGAGAGGCGAGGCGGGCGAAATGCCCAACCTGCGCGCCGAACTCGGCGTGCTCACGCGCCCGGTGGTGCTGGGCGCACTCGCAACCACGGTGCTCGGCGCAGGCGCGATGTTCACGCTCTACACCTATGTCACGCCCACGCTCACGCATCTCACGGGCGCGACGCCTGGCTTCGTGACCGCCATGCTCGTGCTGATCGGCGTGGGCTTTTCGATCGGCAACGCGATGGGCGGGCGTCTCGCCGACCGCTCGCTCGACGGCACGCTGCTGGGTTTCCTCGCGCTGCTGATCGTCGTGATGCTCGCGTTTCCGGCGCTGGCCGCCACGCATGTGGGCGCGGCGGCTGCCCTGCTCGTGTGGGGCATCGCAACCTTCGCGGTGGTCCCTCCGCTGCAAATGCGCGTGATGCGCGCCGCTCACGATGCGCCGGGGCTCGCCTCGTCCGTCAATGTCGGCGCGTTCAATCTCGGCAATGCGCTGGGCGCCGCCGCAGGCAGCGCCGCACTCTCGGCCGGTCTCGGCTACGGCGCGGTGCCGATTGTCGGGGCGTTCATCGCGCTTGGCGGCGTTGCGCTCGTCGTCGTCCAGATCGTCATGAACCGGTGCTCGCGTTAAATCATTATTCGCTTAGGCAAGCCAATCATTTTTTTGTGGAGAGCAACATGAGCAGGATTCCCGCATTCGGCCTCGGTACATTCCGCCTGCAAGGCCAGGTCGTGATCGACTCCGTGCGCAACGGCCTCGAACTCGGCTATCGCGCCATCGACACTGCGCAGATCTACGGCAACGAAGCCGAAGTCGGCGAAGCGATCGCCGCTTCCGGCATCGCGCGCGACGATCTCTTTCTCACGACCAAGATCTGGGTCGACAACTACTCGCGTGAAAAACTGGTGCCGAGCTTGAAGGAAAGCCTGAAGAAGCTGCGCACCGACGCAGTCGATCTCACGCTGATTCACTGGCCCGCACCCAACAACGGCGTGCCGCTCGAAGCATTCATGAGCGCGCTGGCCGAAGCGAAATCGCAAGGACTGACCAGACAGATCGGCATTTCCAATTTCAATATCGAACTGACGAAGCAGGCTATCGCGGTAGTCGGCAAAGACAATATCGCCACCAACCAGATCGAATTGAGCCCGTATCTGCAGAACCGCAAGCTCGTTGCGTTCCTGCAGCAGGAAGGCATTCACGTGACGTCGTACATGACGCTCGCCTACGGCAAGGTGCTCGGCGATCCGGTCATCCAGGCGATTGCCGAACGGCACCGCGCCACGCCTGCGCAGGTGGCGCTCGCCTGGGCGCTGCGCCTCGGGTACGCCGTCATTCCCTCTTCGACGAAGCGCGAGAACCTGGCCAGCAACCTGCGCGCGCAAAGCCTGGAACTCACGGACGACGACATGGCGCAGATCGCCGCGCTCGAACGCAACGGCCGTGAGGTGAGCCCCGCGGGTCTCGCCCCGCAGTGGGACTAAAACGCCGCGCCGTGCTACATCGACGATGCGAGCATGGCGCGGTACTCGTCTTCGGAAGCCTCGCGCGGATTGGTCTTGTGGCTGTGATCCTTGAGCGCGCCCTTGATGATCTCGGGGAACAGATCGGCGTTCACACCGAGTTGCGCGAGGCCCGTCGGCAAACCGAGGCGTTCGGTCATCGCGCGCACGGCGGGCGCCACTTCGGCGCCGCTGCCCAGCCCCATCGCCGTCGCGAGGCGGGCGAGCTTGTCTTCCTCCCGCACCGAAGGCGCTTGTTCGTTGAACCGAAGCACAGCCGGCAGGAAAATCGCGTTCAGCGTGCCATGATGCAAACGCGGGTTGATGCCGCCCAGCGAATGGCTCAGGCTGTGCACGCAACCCAGGCCCTTCTGGAACGCCAGCGCACCCTGCATCGATGCGCTCATCATGTTCAGCCGCGCCACGCGGTCGCCGCCATCACGCGTCGCGCGCTCGATATGACGCCACGCGCGCCACAAGCCGTCCAGCGCAATGCCGTCCGCGGGCGGATCGGCACGCGCGTGGCGCTCACCTCGAGTTCAGTCGGCAAAGCCTGGCTCGCCACGCTCACGCCGGCCGAGCGCGAGCCTTTGCTCGCGCAGGCGCCGCGCGTGCGCTTCACGGAGCATACGATGACCGACCTCGGCGCGATCCGCGACGAGATCGAACTCACGGCGCAACGCGGCTACGCGGAAGATCGCGAAGAAAACGAACAGTCGATCTGGTGTTACGGCGCGGCGATTCTCGGCGCCGATGGCCACGCAGTGGGCTGCGTAAGCGTCAGCATGCCGATGTTCCGCCGCCAGGATGACGCGCAGCGCAGCTACATCGCGCCCCTGCTCGCCGCGTGCCGCACCATTGCCGCGCGGCTCGGGCCGGTTTGCGTGCGCCAAGGCAGCAACGGTAGCCGTGCTACAGCGGCAAGTCTGGCCTACTTCGCCTCTTCCACGCGCCGCTCATCGGTGTTGCTGGGATATTTCGCCTGCCCGAAGCGGATGATCAGCACGCCCAGCGCGATCAGCACGATCGCGCCGGCGGACGCCAGCAAATGCAGTTCCGTGTTCGCGCCGGCGCGCAGGATGAGGTCCCGCGCAATCGACACCATGGCGATATAGAGCGGGAAGCGCACCGGCAACTGACCCGCCTTGAGATACTGCCCGACCATGGCGAAGATCTCGAGGTAGAGAAACATCAGCAGCAGGTCGGTCAGCGTCACGCCGTCCGAATGCACCATGTGCCAGATCAGCACGCCCATGGCGGCCACGGTGCCAATGCCGATGATCAACAGGCCGAACAGTTCGGCCAGTTCCATGGCGCGCTCGAGGCGCTCCTTGATCGCTCGCTGCAGAGCGTTCTCGTACTTCATCTTCGCGGTTTCCCCATGACACGGTAGGGGGATAGTAGCGCGACAAGATGAAAGTTCGAAAACGCGAAAAAAATCCGCGCGGGCGCGAGCGCGCAGCGAAATCAGGGCGAAGGCGCGGCGGCGCGCAGGTCGTCGAGCACGGCGCGGGCGAATTCGAGTTGCGTGACGAGCGCGGGCGAAGCCGGCCGGATCGGCATGCGCGTTTCGTGCGACAGGGTGCCGTCGAGCGCCAGCATGGCCTTGATCGCACTCGGGTTCGGCGCGGCGAACAACAGGCGCAGCACGCCCTTGAAGCGTGCGAACAGCCGCGCCGCCGCCTCGCCGTAGCCTGCCTTCACGAGCGCGTGCACATCGCGCAGCAGGTCCGGGCAAACGTGCGCACTGGCGAGTATGCCGCCCGCGGCGCCCGCCTCGAGGCACTCCAGAAACGCTTCGTCCGTCCCGCACAGCAGCGAGATGGGCAGTTGCCCCAGCGCCTTGAAGCGCTCGCTCGCGCAAGCCTTGATCGCCACGATACTGTCGAATTCCGCCAGTTCGCGCACCGTTTCGACTTCGATCGGCACGCCCGTGCGATGCGGCACGTCGTAGAGCACCAGCGGCTTCGACGTGGCACGCGCGATCTGCCCGAAGTGCCATGCGAGCCCCGCCTGGTCCGGGCAGACATACGACGGCGGAGGCACGAGAAAGCCCGCCACGTCCCACCGTTCCAGCGTGCGCAGATCGTGCACGAACGCACGCGTATCGCTGCCGCCCAGGCCCGCGATCACGGGCACGCGCCCCGCTGCGACCTCGGTTATGGCCTGCAGCACGGTCACGCGCTCCACGTCGTTCAGGAGCGCCGCCTCACCGGTCGTGCTGAGCGCGACGATGCCGGCAACGCCGTCACTCGCGTATTTGTCAGTCAGCAGTTCCAACGCATCGACATCCACTTCGCCATCGCGCAGCGGCGTCACAATGGGCAACCAGATTCCCTCGAACATATCAGGCCCCCTTGTTGCCGGTGCGCGGGCGCAATGCGCCGATCGTGGCTTCCGGCACGCTGCCTATCAGCGTATGCATCGTGAAGTCGATGTCTTCGGGCGCGATATCGAGTAGCACGCGCATGGCGCCGCGCACGAACGCAGTTTGCGCGACATAGACGCCGAGCGGCGAATGCAGCAGCGCCGCGAGATGCGCCCGCGCGGCTTCTTCGGTATTCGCGTTCAGCATGACTTCGAGCCAGGCACGCGGGGCCCGCAACGGAACGACCTTCGCAAGCGGGCGCGGAGTCGGCGCCACGATCTCGTAACGGGGGATGGGATTTGCGCAAGCCATGAGATTTGAATTGCTATTCGCAGGTTGTGAACACAACTTCAGCGTATTCCCGAACGCGTAAAACCGGTGTTAAAAATAGCGGTGCGTCGTGTCTAAATTTCACATGCCTTGTGCGAGCTGCGGATTCAACTCGAGATGCAGCACGACGAGCCAGCGTCGCGGGCACGCGTTGGCAATCTGGAGTTGCGCTTCGTGCGCACTCCCTTCGGTTCGCGCCGGTCCGATGAATCCCTGCTTCTTTGCCGTGGCCCACGCGGCGCGCGCGTCGGTCACCAGCCAGTTGCTGACGAGCAGGCACGTAATGCAGCTAAAGATCACTGTCTCGAAGTCCGAGATGCCCGGATCGATTTGCTGGGTAACGTAGCCGAACACGGCGGTCAGTATCTGGTCCACGGAAAACGTGAGAAGCGCGAGCTTCAACCAGCCTCTAAAACGCATCGGCATGATTAGCGGAGAAACACAGGATTGAACGGCGGGCGGCAAAACATGGCAATGACTCGGGCGGATTCGACGCGCCAGTGTAGGCGTGGCGTTCTTCCTCGCACAAGAAAAAATGCCGTAAAGAAGCACCGTATTTACACGCCGGCGGGCAATCTTTTACGGCTTGTTTACGCGCCGTTCGCTACGATCCTGCTGATCCGCAATCTCTCGGGCCAATTCGTGTTGAAACTCCTCATTCCCGTCATTGACCGGCACGGCGCAGCCGAAGCCGCACGCCACAGCGCGTTTCTTTTTGCCGAACGCGGCATGGTGGAAGTCGAGGTCGTGGAGACGATGCAGCGAGCCGCGGCGAGCAACGGCGCCCGCAAGCGCTGGCAACGGCACGGCCGCGACATGCTCGACGCCACCTGCGCGATTCTCAAGGACGCAGGCGTGCCGTACCGCCTGCGCCACGCGCCGGGACCTGCGGAGCGCAGCATTGCCGCGTGCGTGGAATGCGGCGGCGCGGATATCGTTCTCGTGGACGCAAGCCATCTCGGCTTTCTGCGCAAATGGATGATGCTCGCAAGGCTCAGGCGGCTTTGCAGCGTGCCCGTGACCTTGTTGCATTGACGACGTCTCGGTCCGCTCGCATGCGCAACCTCTCTTCGCCGCTTCGGCGCACATTGAATGCCACACGCGCCATCAGTCCGCAAAGACGCGCATTGCTGCGCGTGTGCGCGTTGATTCTGCTGATCAGTCCCATACTGACTTCAGCGTTCGCATTTTTCGCGTTTTCGAATCACCCCGATTTCGCGCTGGGACTCACGGCGTTCTTCTGCTTCATGTGCTGCACGCTGCTCGCCGTGTGGATACGCTCCGATGCGCATCATGCGTGGTCGCGCGCGCGCGAGTCGGGCTTCGTGCAGCCGGCCGCGATTCGCCCCGGCCGTGCAGTGCGCGTAGCGAGCGCCTGCCCTTCGCGGTGGCTCGTCGTGCTGCATGTGGAACTGCACGGAGGCATCGTCGCGGCGCGCTAGGCGTCGAAACCCTGCGTGATCGCGGCAATGCGTGCCTCGTCGCAGCGTGCTGTCGCGGCGTCGCGCATGAGTAAGTCGAGCCAGATTGGGTCTGCCCGAACGCGCGCGAACCCGCATGTTCGAAAACGTCCGTTGGGCACATTACGCTGCCGCGCCGCGCAATGCGGACTACTATATCGTCAGTGTATTGGGCAACCGGGCAAAGGAGGCTCGATGGCCGACTGGTCGAACATGATGCGCGATTTCGTCGACGAGATCGCGGCGAGCGTGGCGATGATCGGCCGCGACGAGCGGGGCCAGTTCGTGGTTTCGGCCTGCAACGATCATTTCATGCGAATGACGGGCGGCAGGCGTAGCGCGATCAAGTCGTTCCCGGCAACATTCGATTCGCTCATTCCCAACTACGCCCGAACCGAATTCCGCAAGAAACTGACCCAGTGCTTCGAATCCGGCGTCGCCCGGGAACTCGAGCAAGCCTATGACCTGAGGGACGGAACGCACTGGTGGCGCCTGTCGTTGAAGCCGATACGCCACGCCGAAAGCGGCGTCTCCGTGCTCGAAATCATGGTCACAGGCCTTGAAATCACCACGAAAATGTTGCTGACGCACGAACTGGAAGTCAGCACATCGCGCTTTCGTTCGGTCGTGGACGCAGCCTACGACGCCATCATCACGATCGACCAGCAGCATTGCATCACGCTGTTCAATCGCGCCGCCGAAAACCTGTTCGGGTACTCCGCCGAGGAAATGCTCGGCCAACCGATCACGGACCTTCTGCCCGAGCGCTTCCGCGGCAATCATTCGCAATATGTCCACCAGTTCGCGCGCTCGCCGGTGCGCTCGCGGCAGATGGACGAGCGCAACCGCGTGTATGGATTGCATCGGGATGGGTCGCTGTTGCCCGTCGAAATTGCGATTTCAAAAATCAACGTGGGCGGGCTGATCGAATTCACCGCGGTGATTCGCGATATCGCCGACCGCGTGCAATTGATGGACCTGCTCCAGAAACAGGCCGTGACCGACGAGCTGACCGGCCTGCCGAACCGCCGCGAATTTGCCGATACCGTCGAGCAGCTTCTGGAAGCGGACAAAACGCTCTCCGTCTTTATTCTCGATATCGATTACTTCAAGAAGATCAATGACAGCTACGGGCACGACATCGGCGACGAAGTGCTGCGCGTGCTGGCCAAGGTCGTGATGAACAGTGACAGGCGCATTGGCGTGTTCGCCCGCTGGGGCGGCGAAGAGTTCGTCGCCGCCCTGCCCGAGTTCGATATCGAGCAGGCAACGGCCGTGGCCGAGGAGCTGCGCCAGACCATCGAGCAGCAGGACTTCGAGCACAAATGGCGGCTGGGCAAGCCTGTGCCGTTTACGGTGAGCATTGGCGTGACGGAACGCCTGCCGGGCGAGGATGACTTCGGTGCGATCGTCAAACGCGCGGACGTGGCGCTCTATCGGGCCAAGGACAGCGGACGCAACCGCGTGGAAGTCGGCTAGCGCGCACCGCAAGCAATCGCATCGCCTGCTTTCGCCAGGGAGCTTCAAATGGACAGAATTGTGCTGGCCTGCGTGGCCGTGCTGGGTCTCCTGCTGTTTGGCCTCGGCCTGTCCATTTCCATGCTTCGCTTTCGCGAAGGCACGCTCTCGGGATGCGCGACGGACCCGGCCAGCCTGCTGCACAAGTTCGTCCGCGCGCATGCGAACACCGCCGAATATGTGCCCTTCCTGGCCGTGCTGTTTCTCTATCTGGGCACACGCTCGCCCTCGCCGGTCACGCTCGCGCTGATCGTGGCCGCGACCGTCTGCCGGTGCCTGCTCGTCGTCGGGCTGATCGCGTTTCCCTCGATGGCGAAACCCAATCCCGCCCGATTTCTCGGCGCGCTCGGCACTTACGCGGCCGGTATCGCGCTGAGTCTCGCATTGCTGCGTTGACTCGAGGTCATGAGCCGTGCGCGGCCATACCGCCTCTTTCGCTGTGCGCAACGTTGTCACCGATGTTGGCTACGGCGCACGCGGATCGCCGCGCAACGATGCCAGCAGTTGCACGAGCGCTTCGATGTCTTCATCCCGCGTGCGCCACGACGACACGCTGATCCGCAACGCAGGCCGCCCTTGCCAGATGGTGCCGCCGAACCACGTTTCGCCGGAGGCCTGCACGGCGCTGCGCAGCGCCTGTGTCTGCGCATCCGTTGCGCAGCGGAACAGCACCTGATTCAGCACGACCCGGTTGAGCACCTCGTAGCCGAGGCGTCCGAGTTCCGCGCCGATGCGCTGCGCCTGCGCGTGATGACGCTCGACCATGGCCGCGACACCGCCGCGACCGAGCGTGCGCAGCGCCGCCCACACGGGAATGCCGCGCGCGCGGCGCGAAAATTCCAGCGTGAGGTTCTTCTGCGCGTCGGCGCTCGCGGACAAATAGGCCGCGTCGCTGTTCATCGCCTCGGCCAGCGCCGTTGCATCGCGGCAAATGACCATGGCGCAGTCGTACGGCGTGTTGAGCCACTTGTGCGCGTCGGTCGTCCAGCTATCGGCCCCTTCGATGCCTTCGGTCAGCGCAGCCAGTGACGAGGTCCGCGCCCACAGGCCGAACGCGCCATCGACATGCACCCACGCGCCGGCCGCCCGCGCACGCGCGATGATCGGCGCAAACGGGTCGAATTCGCCGGTATTCACCTCGCCGGCCTGCAGGCACAGGATCGTACGGTCGTCGAGCGGCGGGAGTCGCGCCGCATCCACGCAGCCATGAGCATCGACGGCCGCGTAGACGATGCGATCCAGCCCGAAGCCCAGAATGCGCAGCGCCTTCTTCACCGTGATGTGAGCGAGTTCCGGGATCACGACCTTGATCTCGGGCGCGCCCATCAGCCCCCGGCGGTCGAAGTCCCAGCCTTGCCGTGCCAGCTGCGCGCGCCGTGCCGTGGCGAGTGCGCCGAGCGTGCACGCGGTGGCGCTGGTGCCGAAGCCCACGGCGCTCTCACGCGGCAGGTCGAGTGCTTCGAGCACCCAGCGGCCGGCGATGCGTTCCACCGTGGCCGCGACCGGCGAGTTGTCGAACGTCGAGGCGCACTGGTCCCACGCCAGCATGAGCCGCTCCACCGCGGCCGCCGCCGGCAGCGCCGCGCCGATCACGAAGCCGAAATAGCGCGGGCCGTTCGAAGCCGTAGTCGCCGGCGAGCCTACGCGGTCGAGCAGGGACAGCGTGTCTTCGGCGGGTAACCCGCTTGCGGGCAGCGGTTCGTCGAACGCACCGAGCGCCGCAATGGCTTCGTTCGAGGGGAAAACGCGCCGCGTGGCGTTGCCTTCGAGGTAGCGCAGGCCGCGCGCGTCGGCATCCGCCAGCAGTTTCAGTTCATCCATCCATGTCTCCCGGTTCGGGTTTCCATTCAAGCTTCAATTCGATGTGCAGGCGCACGAGGCCGCGCGCGGCATGCTGCGCACTGTGAGTGCCCAGAACACGAGCGCCAGCAAACTCGTGGCCGCGCCCAGCATACACACGCCATGCCAGCCCGCCACGGCATACGTCGCCGTCGTGCCGATCGCGCCAAGCCCGCTGCCAACCGCGTAGAACAGCATGTAAAGACTCACGAGACGGCTATGCAGTTGCGCATCGCTGCGAAAAATCAGGCTTTGATTGGTCACGTGCAGCGCCTGGCCGCCGAGATCGAGCAGCACGATGCCGACCAGCAGCATCCATAGCGAGTGTCCCAGCATCGAGAGCGGCCACCACGCCAGCAACAGGAGCGCCAGCGCGGCAGCGCTGGTGCGCTGGCCCCAACCCCGGTCGGCCCAGTGGCCCGCGCGCGCGGCGGCCAGTGCGCCCGTCGCCCCGGCGATGCCGAAGGCCCCGATCGCCGTATGAGAGAAATTGTAGGGCGGCGCACTCAACGGCAGCACCAACGCGCTCCAGAAGATATTGAGGGTCGCGAACATCAGCAGCGCGAGCGCGCCGCGCGTCTGCAGCACGCGATCCGAGCGCAGCAACGCGAACATCGAGATGATCAGCTGGACATAGCTCATCGTATCTGGCGCGCCGCGCGCCAGTTTCGGCAGCCGGCGCCACAACGGCACGGCAAGCGCGAGCATGACGGCGGCGGAACAGCCATACACGCCGCGCCAACCGGCGAGATCGCTCACGCCGCCGGAGAACACGCGAGCCAGCAGCAGGCCGATGAACACGCCACTGCCCGCTGCGCCCACCACGCGCCCGCGCTCGTCGGGCGCGGCGGCGGCGGCCGCATAGGCGATCAAACCCTGCGTCATGGCCGTGCCCAGCATGCCTACACCCAGCATGCCAGCCAGCAGCACCGCGACGGATCGCGCGAGACCGACCACGCCCAGCGCGGCCACCAGCGCCAGCAGTTGCGCGATCATCAGGCGGCGGCGCTCCACCCTGTCGCCCAGCGGCACGAGCAGCAGCAACGCCAGCGCGCAACCCGCCTGCGTCGCCGTGACCACGCCGCCAACCGCGGCGCGGGTAATGCCGAAATCGCGCGCCAAGGCGTCCAGCAAGGGCTGCGCATAGTAGACATTGGCGACGCTCAAGCCGCTGGCCACAGCGAACAGCAGCACGAGGCTGCGCGGCAACGGCGCGCGCGGCCGCACGGGAGCGCCGCGGGCCGGCGGTGCAAGCGCAACGGGATCCGCGTCCATGATCTTCAATCCAGTTTCAAAACAAAACTGATTGAATGGTATGTCGACTGGTTTTAAAATGCAACTACGTGAGGCGAACGCATTGCGTCAATCTGGACTGGCATAAGAAGGAGTCGTCATGGCAAGCCGCAAATCCATGCAGACGGAGACCTGCCCCGTCGCGCGCTCGGTCGACGTGATCGGCGACCGGTGGTCGCTGATGATCCTGCGCGACGTGTTCGACGGCATCTACCGCTTCGGTGATATTCAGCGCAATCTGGGCGTGGCGCGCAATATCCTGTCCGGCCGCTTGAGCCATCTCGTCGAGGCCGGCATTCTCGAAACCCGCCCTGCCTCCGACGGCACGACCTATCAGGAGTACGTGCTAACGAAGAAAGGGGAAAGCCTCTTCCCCATCATCGTGGCGCTTCAGCAGTGGGGCGAGCGTCATTTGTTCGAGCGCGGCGAACGGCATTCGTGGTTGATCGACAAGGCAACGGGCAAGCCGTTGCTTTCGATGTTTCCGCAGACCCGCGAGGGGCAGGCGCTCACCCCTCACGACACCGTGGTCAAGAAGCCCGCATAACGCCCGCCCCCGAGTTACATGGCCGGGTCGATCGGCGAAGGCGGCGCGCCGCGTTCCTCGATGGCCTGGCCCGCCAGCAGACACAGGTCTTCGCGGAAGTGCCCGGCGACGATCTGCACGCCAACCGGCACGTCCTTCACCATGCCCGTCGAGACGACGAGTCCCGGCAAGCCCATCGCGGGCAATGCGCGCATGGTCAGCTGGGCGTCCCACACGCGCTGGAATCCCGCCGCGCCCTGCATGTCGAGGTTGTCGGGGAACGGCAGTTCGCCCGAAACCGGCAGCAGCAGCACGGGATAGTCCGCAAGGAACAAGCGCCATGCGCGCGTGAGCGTCGTGCGGCGCACCAGCGACGGGACCACCACGTTCTCGGGCATCGCCGCGACCTTGGCGCGCACGCCGTCCACCACCGCCTGCGCGCCCGGGTCGCCGTCGCGGGCCACGGCGTCGGCGAGGGCCGGGAAGCCGTCGCCGAGCCACAGGCGTTCCTGCACTTCGCCGGCGTCACGCAGGAGCGGCACGTCGTCGATCTGCTCGACCGTCCAGCCCGCGTCGGCGAGCCGGCGGCCGGCGTCGAGCAAGGCGTCCTCCACCTCCTTCGTGATGCTCATGCCGCCCGGGCGCAGGCAGAGCGCCGCGCGTCGCGGCACATCGGGCCCGATGAGCGGCGCCGGTGCCCACCAGGGGTCGCGCAGATCGGGCGCAGCAAGCGCCGCGAGCGCCAGGCGCAGGTCCTCGACCGTACGCGCCATCGGGCCCGCGCCCGACATCATCTGCGCGCCGATCGGCCGCTCGGGCGACGACGCGTTGAACGCCGGCACCCGCCCGATGCTGGGCCGCAAACCGTGCACGCCGCACGCATAGGCCGGGTAGCGCACCGAGCCGCCAATGTCGGTGCCGAGCGCGATATGCCCGATGCCGGCCGTGACCGCCGCCGCCGCGCCGCCGCTCGAACCGCCCGGCGTGAGCGACGCGTTGCGCGGGTTCTTCGTATGCCCGTGGACCTGGTTGCTCGTGAACCAGCGCAGCGCGAAGGTCGGCGAATTGGTGCGGCCGAGCAGCACCGCGCCCGCGCGCACGAGGTTCTCGATGGCGGGGCTGTTGACCTGCGCGATCAGATCCTTTTGCAGCCGCGTGCCGTTGGTCGTCGCGAAGCCCGCCTGGTCAATGTTGATCTTCGTGGTCACGGGCACGCCCGCGAGCGGCCCCGGGTCTTCGCCGCGCGCAATCGCCGCGTCGATCCTGTCGGCCTGGTCGAAGACCCATTCGGGCCGATAGTCGATCACCGCGTTGATGAGCGGATTGACGGCTTCGAGCCGCTCGAGCGCGGCCTTCGCGGCCTCGCGCGCCGACACCTCGCGCGCGCGAACCCGCCTGGCGAGTTCAGTTGCAGTTAAACGCCATAGTTCAGTCACGATCCCTCCGGTTCGTTGGCAAATTGGGAATGGCCAGGCCTGTTCAGGCGCTGGCCGATAAGCTCTCGACACGCCGCCGGTCGCGCAGAACCGCCAGCGCGAGCGCCGCGAGTCCGCACGCCGCAATGAGCGCGAGCAGCGCCGCGCGGCCGCCGTGCACCAGCACCCAGCCGCCGACGGTCGGAAACCCGAACGCGCCGACGAAGTACGCCGCGACGAACCACGTCAGCGCGGCGCGGCGGTGCGCGGCAACGGAGTCGTTGACGGCCTGGAGCTGGACGATCGGGTAAGCGAGCCCGTACCCGGTGCCCAGCAGCACCGCGGCCGCCGATTGGAACAACACGTGAAACGGCACGACGAACATCGCCGCGCTGCCCATCACCATCATGATGAGCAGCACTTTCGTCGCGGTTTCGGAGCGCATCTTGATGACCACGCGCGAGAGCAGCCAGCGCGTGGCGATGACCGTCACCGTGTAGACGCTGAAGAAGGTCGTCGCTTTCGCCTCGGTGCCTTGCACGAGCGACATCTGGAACGTCATAAGGCCCGAGAACACGCAGCCGCCCAGCGCGATGATGACGATGGGATACACCGCGCGCGTACGGGCGATCACGCCCATCTTCAGGAGCCACGGGTCCGGCGAGGCCGGCTCCTGCGTCGTGGCAGCGGAAGCGGCGCGCACGTGCGGCGCGAGCCGGCCGAACAGTTCGAGCAGGACGGCCGCCAGCACGCACAGGCCGCCGATCGTGTAGAGCACGCCGCCAAGCGGCATGCGCCAAAAGCGGATCGCAAAGCCCGCGAGCGCCGGACTGGCGCCGATGCCCGTCATCTGCATGGTGGCGAAGCGCAGGAACCACAGGCCGCGCTCAGCGTCGTTGGTGCGCTCGGCGAGCGCCATGGGCGCGGCGAGACAGAACGCGCCCCAGCCGAAGCCCACGAGGAAGCCGGGCACGACGTCGAAGCTGCTCACGTGCTCGACGAGCGCGAAGCTCACCACGCCCGCACCCACGCAGAGCGCCGCGAGCGCGGCCATGCGCGCCGCGCCCACATGCTGGGCAACCCAGCCCGTGAGCGAGACGCCCACGAAGGTGCCGAGCGCCGCGCCCGCGAGCGCCACGCCCGTGTTGATGTCGTTCCCGCCGATGGCGCGCACGTGCATGGAGAACAGGAACGTCGCGCCATAGCCTGCCGATGCGAGCAGGACGCCGACGAGCATGATGAGGGCACTGAATGGGCGCACGGCGGGAATTCCGGACGATGACGGAAGTGTGCAGATTATCAGTCCCTGTACCCAGCGCTGCATTCAGGTGCTCCTCGGGTGCGATGTCGGTGGCAGGCTAGCGGCCGCGCGGGTGGAAGCGCTTCCACTGCACGGCTGGCGCGGGCTGGTTACTTTGCGTGCTGCTGCGCGTGCTCCGCCGCGTCGATGATCGCGTCGGCCACGGCTTTCGGCTGGCTCAGCATCGAGACGTGGCTGCCGTTCACGCGCGTCACCTTCGCGCCGATATGCTTCGCCATCGATTCCTGCAGCGCGGGGTCGATCATGCGGTCGCGCGCCGTCACGACGAAATACGAAGGCTTGTCGTGCCACGCGGCCTGCGTGACTTTCTGCGAGAGCGCGCCGCTGAACCACGGGCCCTGGGTGGCCGCCACGATGCGTTGCTGCACGGGCGGCAGGTCGGGCGCGAAGTCCTGGCGGATCGCCTTGTCGGAGAGCGTCAGGTAGCCCGCCGAGTCCTTGCGCAGTTCGCTCGCCCAGGGCGCGTCCGGCTGGCCCTGCGTGATATCGGCAATCGACTGGCCGTTGTCGGGCGCGAAGGCCGCCACGTACACGAGCGACTTCACCTTCGCGTCGTTGCCCGCTTCGCTGATCACGACACCTGCCCACGAGTGGCCGACCAGCACCACCGGGCCCTTCTGCTGCTCGATCACGCGCTTCGTTGCGGCCGCGTCGTCGGCGAGCGAGCTGAGCGGGTTCTGCACGGCCACGACGTGCAGGCCGCGCGCTTCGAGTAGCGGAATCACGCGATTCCAGCTGGAGCCGTCGGCGAACGCGCCGTGCACCAGCACGACGTTGGTGCCTTTCAGGTCCTGCGGCGGCGCGGCATGCGCCGCTTGCAGCGCGAACAGGCCGCCGAGGAGCGCCACGGACGTGAAAATCTGCTTGATCGAAGCCATCGTTTTTCTCTCTTCTCTTATCGGGTCGTTCGGTGGGTCGGGAAAGGCGGATTACGAATGCGCGTAGATCGGGCCGAGGCCGGGGATATCGTCCTGCGCGGCGCGTGCGGCGTTCGTGCCGTTCATGGCGTGATGCGGCTTGCGCGGAGCGGACGCATCGGACGAACCGTCCGCCACACCGCCATACGACGACGAAGCGGCTTGTTGCGCGACCTGGGTGGCTTCCACGCGCGCCAGCGCTGCCTGGATGTTGCGCGGGTATTGGGTTTCGTCGGCGGCCGGGTTGTAGCCGGCTTTCTGCAGCTGCACGAGTTCGGCGCGCACCTGCGCACGGGTGACGGGCTCGTTCGACTGGGCGAACGAGAGAACCGGGGCGGCGGCGAGAGCTGCAAGGGCGAGGAGCTTGAGGGCTTTCATGACGTTCTCCAAAGATCAATGAGGTAGACAGCGATCGGGTTCAAACCGGGTTCGGTTCAGCGCGAGGGATGTATCGAGCTGGCGTAGGTGTATTTGAACGTCCGGATGTATCTGCCGTGTTTCCATTTGGGGCGCGGTTTGCATATCAACGTGTCCGAATTGCGCGCAGATACATTGCGCTACAAAAAGCCCGCCGCGATGCGCGGCGCGGGCCGTAACGCAAAACGCCGCCGGCCCGCGAGGGCACGGCGGCGCGGCATGGCATAGCGCGTCGCGTATCAGCCGAACGTGAAGCTGTAGACTTGCGCGCCCGGGTCGAGAAAGCGGATCTCGAAGGTGTGATCTCCAATGCGGCCGGACTGCCGCACGAGCTGATACAGGCGCGCGCTCGTGGCGACGCCGGTGCCGTCCGCTGCGACGTCGGCGCCATGCGCGGCGCCCGGCGGCGCACCGTCGATGCTGATGCGAAAGCGCACGGGCTTGCCGTCGGCAGTGGGCGCGAGCACCAGATGCAGGTCGCGCGCATGGAAGCGATAGGCAATGCTCGCCTGCGGCGCACTCGCCACGGCGGACTCGGCGCCCACGTTCCACTGCCCGCCGAACGCCCACTGGTTCAAGTCGAGCTGCCCCGGCAACGTGTACGCGCCGGCAGTATCGGCCTGCACGCGCTGCGCGTTCGCATTGCCCTGCGCCTCGCGATACCCCACGTACGTTTCGCCCGAGCCGATGTCGCGCGGATCCGCGGGCGCCAGCGCGCCGCTCGCCTGCGGTGCTTTCGGCGTGGCCGCAGCCGTGGCGCGGCCGTTATCGGCCAGCAGTTGCTGGATCGCCTGCTCGGCCTGCGCGTAATCGCCTTCGCCGAAGTGGTGATAGCGCACGCGGCCCTGGGCATCGACGAGATAGAACGCCGGCCAGTACTGGTTGCCGAAGGCGTTCCAGATGCGGTAGTCGCTGTCCACGGCAACGGGATAGCGGATGTCCAGGTTGGCCAGCGCGCGCTTGACGTTGCCCGTGTCATGCTCGAAGCCGAACTCCGGCGTGTGCACGCCGATCACGACGAGGCCGTCGTTACGGTAGCGGTCGGCCCACGTCTTCAGATACGGCAGGGTTCGCAGGCAGTTGATGCACGAATAGGTCCAGAAGTTGACCAGCACGACCTTGCCGCGCAGCGCGTCGGGCGTGAGCGGCGCGGAGTTGAGCCACGCGTTCGCGCCGTCGAGCGCCGGCAGGCGGCCTTCCACGGGAAGATCGACGGCGGGCGCCGGAGCCGGCAGCGACACGCGCACGATGTGGGCCGCTGGTTCGTCTTGTACCGCCGGGCGTGCCAGGGCTTCGCGCTCCTCATGACGCACTGGCTCCGCGCCCGGCGTTTGCCGTGCCGCAGCGGGGCTCGCAAGCAAGTCGACGAGGCGAGCCTCCACACCATTGGTCGGCGCGCCCGGCACCAGCGCCAGCAGGCGCGTATCCACACCCAGCGCGATCGCGCCGACCGTGAGGAGCACGAGCGCACCCATCGCACGCCGCACATGCTCGCCCACGCCGAGCGAGCGCTTGAGCGCGGCCATCGCGCGATGGCCGAGGCCCGCCACCACCGCGAGCGAACTGGCGGCGCCCACCGCGTAGGCCGCGAGCGCGGCCCAGGTCAGCCAGGTCACGCCGTGGCGGGCCGCGCCGGTGATGATGAGACCGAGGATCGGCCCGGCGCACGGCGCCCACAGCAGGCCCGTGGCGGCGCCGAGCAGCACGGCGGAGCCGATGCGGCGCGACGCCCCGTCGTCCTGCGAGCGCGCCATGAAGCGGTCGGCGAGCGCCGTGAGCGGGCCGGACAGGCGCGTGGCGAGCGCGGGAAAGAGCAGCGCCGCGCCGAACAGCGCGAAGAGCCCGAGCGCGACCCAGCGGCCGTACTCGCTCAGCTGCGCCGCGCCGTTCAGGCCGGCGGCGCCAAGCCCCGTGAGCAGCGCGAAGGTGAGCGCAAGGCCGAGCAGCATGGGCAGCCGGCCAGTCAGAAAAGGTTCTTCGGAACGCGCGAACACGAACGGCACGACCGGCAGGATGCAGGGGCTCAGGACGGTGAACGCACCGCCCACGAATGCGATGACGATGAGTAACATGAGTTCGGTCTCCAGACGAATGTCGGCGGACTTGCCATGTGGCGTATTTCAGCGCGGGCATGTATCCGGGGAATGTCTGGAACGCGGGCGTCGTGCATCGTCATGTATCGCGAAAGCGGCTGGATACAAAGCGATACAAACACGCGCGCGGCGTGCCGCGGCGCGCGCGAGGCTGGGCACGCGCAGTGGACGATTTGTATCGCTACGTATCGCGCCCCGGCGGCGACACACTACGTTTCAACAGTGCCGCCAGCGGGACACGAGCCAGATACGTGGGAGCGTTCCAATACGCTCGTCGTCCACACAAGGAGAACCCTCATGATCTCTCGTCTCAAGATAGCCGCTGTCGCCATCGGCCTCGCCGCCACCGCCGGGCTCGCCGCGTACGCTTCGGGCGAAGCGCCGTCGGGCGGCTCGGCCGCGCTGCAGACCGGCGCGCAGGCGCCCAACTTCACCGGCATCAACAACTGGCTCAACAGCCCGCCGCTCGACCTCAAGCAGCTGCAAGGCAAGGTCGTGCTCGTCGACTTCTGGACCTTCGACTGCATCAACTGCGTGCACACTATCCCGCACATCAAGGAGCTGGACGCGCGCTATCGCGACAAGGGTCTCGTGGTGGTCGGCGTGCATACGCCCGAGTATTCGTTCGAGCGCGACACCGGCAACCTGCAGAAGGCCATCAAGCAATACGGCATTACGTATCCGGTCGCGCAGGACAACGGTTACGCGACGTGGAACGCCTATGGCAACCAGTACTGGCCGGCGGTCTATCTCATCGACCAGAATGGCAAGCTCGTTTATACCCACTTCGGCGAGGGCGACTACGCGCAGACCGAGCAGAAAGTTCGCGATCTGCTGGGCATTCAGGGCAAGCAGGGATGATCGGCTGGCGCCGCCGCTCCGGCTTGCGGGGCGGCGGCGCTCTCAAGGCGCTACGCTACGTATTCGCCGAAACCAGCAGCAGCATCGGACGTTCGAGTTCCTCCGCCAATGCGGGCGTTTGCTGAATCTGCCCGGGCGTCGGCGCGAATTCATTCACGCGCTGAATATGGAACCCCGCGTCGATCAGCGTGTTCAGCGTGGTGCCCAGCGTGCGATGGTATTTCAGCACGCCCTTGACGAACCAGTCGATACGGCGCTCGCCCTCCATGGCGTAGCCGTTGACGGGCCAGGTCTTGCGGCCCCGCTGGTCGCCCGCCTCGCCACCGATCCAGTGCGGGTTCGCCGCCGCCATGTACACCGGATGCTCGATCGTGAAGACCAGTTGGCCGGCGCTTGCGAGCGCGCCGCGAAGGGTGCGCACGAGGCGGCCGAAATCGGCGACGTAATGAAAGGCCAGCGCGCTGTACACGAGGTCGAACGCCTCGCCGGGCAGGCTCAGCGTGTCGAGATCGCCGATCCGGTACTCGATGGCGGGGTCCGCCGTATCTGCCCTCGCGCGCGCAATCATGCGCTGCGAAATGTCGATGCCGAGCACCGAGGCCGCGCCCTGCTCGCGCATCCAGCGTGATGCCCAGCCGAAGCCGCATCCCAGATCGACCACGCGTTTGCCGCGCAGATCCGGCAGCAGCGCGCGAACTGCCGGCCATTCGGGCGCGCCTTCGAGCCCCAGCAGCTGGCGCGGGAGCTGGCTGTAGCCTGCGAGGAAATCCGGATCGTCGTAAATATTCTGCGCCATGTTTTCCCTTCGAGATCGCGAGCGAAGCAACCGACTATACGCGTAACATGCGCACGTACCCGCATAAAGGGAGAAGACCGATGTCGACGGACTGGAAAGGGCGCTGCCTGTGCGGCGCGGTGCAATACAACGCGCGCGGCGTAGCGCTCGCGCAGCTCGTTTGTCACTGCCGCGATTGCCAGCGTGCATCCGGATCGGCCGGTTTGCCGGTAGTGGTCGTGAGCGCAGCCGAATTTTCGTTCGAAGGCGCAATCCGCTCGTACACAATGACCGGCGGCAGCGGCATGCCAACTACACGAAATTCCTGTGCGCATTGCGGCAGCCTGCTCTTTGGCACACCGCAACATGCGCCGGATATCGTGACGCTCTACGCCGGAACGCTCGATGACCCTTCACGGTTTCGTGCCGAATTCGTTCAGTTCACTTCTGAGCGGCATCAGCTGGACGCCCGCGAGGCCGGCGTTGCTCAACATGCGGGACGAGCGCCCTGAGGCGCTCAAAGGTGCCGCGTTTCGCGAGGCGGATTGCCCCAGTCATTCGCGAGACCGTTGGCATACGAGATCGGTGCATCGAGGGCTTCGTTCAGGTCGAAGTCGTCGATGCACATGATATTCACGTTGATGTACGGGTAGCCCGTTCCGTTCGGCATATCGACGCGGTCGAACACGTGCACGCCGCAGTGTTTGCAGAACGGATGATGGGCGACCGGGTTGCTCCCTTCGTAGTGCGTGAGATCGCTTTCGCCCGAGTGCAGAACAAAGGCCTCTGGGCGAACCTGAACGAGCCAGAGGCGCAGGCGGCCGCAGAAGCTGCAGTTGCATTTTCCCGTGCCCTTGCTGAAATCGATCAGAGCTTCGAACTTCACCGACTGGCAATGGCAACTTCCACGGTACGTCCGCTGCATGGGGCTCTCCCGATCAGTGTGAAGACGACTGCCGGATTGTGTCACCGATCCTGAATCAGGAGCCCCTGCACCCTGTCAAGGCGCGAACCGCGTAAATACGTAGTCGCGATCCTTCACCTTCGATGCGTGGCACGCGAAACAGGTTTGATGCTGCGCCTCGTTGGCCGGCACGCCGTTGATGAAGCGCCCGTACCCCCAGCCGCCCGTCGACGCATAGCGGCGCGAGTCCTTCACCATGACCTGCACGGTCGTGGGCTGGCCCGGCACCGTGGCCGGCCCGAAATCATCGGACTGCTTACGCTTGTACGCAAGCTTCACGAGGATCGTGCCGTCGGGATACGGCAGCGTCGCATTCTCGATGGCCTTGATCGCAACCGGATTGCCGAGCACCACGCGCAGTTCGTCGAGCGGCGCGGCCTCCTCGGCCGGCGCGATCATTTCCCACTTGCGGTAGCCGGGCGGAATCGTCACGCCGTAGATCGGCGAGGCGGCCTGCCCCGGCGCTTTCGACTGTGTTTGCGTGCCTTGCTGGGCCCATGCGGCGGGCCCCTGCGCGAGACCCGCGAACAGCGCGAGCGCGAGGAGCGCGCGATGCCTGAAAAAACGTGCTTGCATCGCGGCCCCCGTCACAGATGCGTGACTTGCAGGATGGCCTGCGCGAACTCCTTGGGCGCCTCCTGCGGGAGATTGTGGCCAATGCCGCCGTCGAGATTGCGGTGCAGATACTTGCCCGTGAACTTCTTCGCGTAAGCGGCCGGCGCGGGATGCGGCGCGCCGTTGGCGTCGCCTTCGAGCGTGATGGTCGGCACGGTGATGGCCGGCGCGGCGGCGAGTCGCTGCTCGAGGCTGTCGTACTTCGCCTCGCCCTGCACGAGCCCGAGGCGCCAGCGGTAGTTGGAGATCACGATGGCCGCGTGGTCCGGATTCTGGAAGGACGCTGCGCTGCGCTCGTAGGTCGCGTCGTCGAAGTTCCACTTCGGCGAGGCGAGTTGCCAGATCAGCTTGTTGAACGCGTCGCGATTCGCGGCATAGCCCTGCGCGCCGCGCTCGGTCGAGAAGTAGAACTGGTACCACCACTGCAGTTCGGCTTGGGGCGGCAGCGGCTTGCGGTTCGCCTCCTGGCTGCCGATCAGATAGCCGCTCACGGAGACCATCCCCTTCACGCGCTCGGGCCACAGCGCCGCGACGATGTTCGCCGTGCGCGCGCCCCAGTCGTAGCCGCCCAGAACGGCCTGATCGATCTTCAGGGCGTCCATGAACGCGATCAGATCGACGGCGGTGACGGCCTGCTGGCCGTTGCGCGGCGTGTCGTCCGAGACAATGCGCGTGCTGCCGTAGCCGCGCAGATACGGCACGAGCACGCGATAGCCCGACGCGGCCAGCATCGGTGCGACCTCGACATAGCTATAGATGTCGTACGGCCAGCCGTGGAGCAGGATCACAACCGGACCGTTCTTCGGACCCGCTTCGGCGTAGCCCACATTGAGCAAGCCAGCGTTGACCTGCTTGATCGGGCCGAACGAGACGCCGTTGCCCGTGCGTGTGTTGCCTTCCGTGCCGCCCGCCGACTGTGCGTGCGCGAGACCGCCGAATGCGAAGTCCGCGAGCGTGAGGCCGGCGAGCGACGTGCCGAGAAGGCGACGGCGCCGGACGTTGACGGGATCTGACATGACCACTTCTCCTTGTTGTGCATGCAGGCCGCGCCCGAACGGCTTGGCCTCGTTGATGAGCCGGCGGCAGCAGATCGTTCAACCGGTCGATCGCGCTCGCGGCGGCAGGCAAATGCCCCGGTGAATTTATAACCGGGCAGGAAAAGCGCCATGTATCCCAATGTGTCTGTTGCGAGCGCGTACACAAAACGAATCAAAAAAGCGTCGGCGTGCCAGGATCGCTGCGGCGCGAGCGGGATTGAAAGAGCGGCGAGTTTGTATCGCAATGTATAAGCGCCGACGACAGACACATACCCATGCAAAACGCGGCGTTCATGAAACACGGCAGATACGTCCGGTGGTTGTAATGCATCAACGCCGGAACTTGCTGATGACCGGACGGATTTCCAAACCCTTCCCAGGAGAAAGTCATGAACGTATCGAAGCTCGCCCTCGCCTTTGCCGCCAGCGCCGCAGTCCTCACCGCCGCTCCGGTCTTCGCCGCCATGCCTGCCCAGTCGGGCGCTGCGCAACCCGCGGCTCAGCAAGTCCAGGCATGGATGCCCGCCAGCAATGCGGCCAACGCAAAGATCACGCGTGCACAGGTTCGCCAGGAACTGGTTCAGGCGCAGCACGACGGCCAGCTCGCCGTGATCCAGCAGCTGTACCGCGGCAGCTAATTCATTGTCCCAACGACGCTAACCCCAGGAGAAGAACACCATGACTCAGGCAGAAAAAGTGCTGTACACCGGCAAGACCCACACCACCGGCGGCCGCGACGGCGCGGCACGCAGCGAAGACGGGCGTCTGGACGTGAAGCTCTCGCCGCCCGGATCGAGCGCGCCGGGCACGAACCCGGAGCAGATGTTCGCGGCGGGCTGGTCGGCGTGCTTCATCGGCGCGATGGGCCGCGCCGCCACGAAGCTCGGCACGACGCTGCCGCGCGACGTGGCAGTCGACGCCGAGATCGACCTCATCAACGCCGACGACGCCTTCAAGCTGCGCGGCCGCCTGAACGTCACCCTGCCGGGCGTCGATCGCGAGACGGCGCAGCGCATCGTCGAAACGGCACACCAGATCTGCCCGTACTCGAAGGCGACGCGCGGCAACATCGACGTCACGCTGAGCGTGGTCGAGGCGTAATCGCGTAGCAGTAGGAAGCAAAAAAGCGGGGCGGCTTGTGCGCGCCCCGCTTTGCTTTGGCGTGTCGCCGCGCGCGTGGCGCTTCAGCCGTGCGGCGCTTCCACGAGATTGCTGGGCGAGCCGTTGCGCCAGGCCTCCACGTTACGCAGCGTCGTTTGCGCGATCTCGCTCATCGCCTCGCGCGTGAAGAACGCCTGGTGCGACGTGACGATCACGTTCGGAAACATCAGGAGACGCGCGAGCACGTCGTCCTGCAGTGGCGCATCCGAGTGGTCCTCGAAGAACAGGCCGCCTTCTTCCTCGTACACGTCGAGTCCGAGATGTCCCAGCTGGCCGCTCTTGAGCGCATCGACGAGTGCCGTGCTTTCCACGAGCCCGCCGCGGCCGGTATTGATGAGCATGGCGCCGCGCTTCATCTTCGCGAGCGCGTGCCGGTCGATCAGATGACGGGTGGCGGGCACGAGCGGGCAATGCAGGCTCACTACGTCGGACTGCGCAAGCAGCGTATCGAGCGGCACGTAGCGCGCGCCGAGCGCCAGCAAGTCGGCGGCCGGCGGGCCCGGATCATGGGCGAGCACCTGCATGCCGAAGCCCGCCATGATGCGCGCAAAACACCGGCCGATGATGCCCGTGCCGATCACGCCGGCCGTCTTCCCATGCAGGTCGAAACCGAGCAGCCCGGCGAGCGAGAAGTCGCCTTCGCGCGTGCGCGACACGGCGCGCGGCAGCTTGCGGTTGAGCGCGAGGATCAGCCCGACGGCATGCTCGGCCACCGCATGCGGCGAATACGCGGGCACTCTCGCGACGGTGATGCCAAGACGCCGCGCGGCTACCAGATCGACGTGATTGAAGCCCGCCGAGCGCAGCGCCACGAGTCGCGTGCCGCCCTTGTGGAGGCGCTCGAGCGTGGCGGCGTCGACCGTATCGTTGACGAACGGGCACACCACGTCGTAGCCATCGGCGATCACGGCGGTATCGGCATCGAGATGCGATTCCTGGTAGTGCAGTTCGTACTGGAAAGCGGTGTTCGCCTCGGTGAACGTATCGACGTCGTACTGGCGCGCGCTGAACAGGATCATGCGCGGCCGAGCGGAAGGGGGGATCTGGGTTCCCGGCATGTTGACCTCGTGCGAGCTTCGGGGTGTGGGCGCGAAGGGCGCCATGATGCGCATGGATGCGCCTTGAACTCGAACGTGAAAGCGCTCGCGTGTGCCGCGTAGCCACGCAAGCACATGGTAACAGCAGGTCGGCGGGGGATCGGGAACGAGTGGGCTTGGGCTGGGCCTGGACGCGGCAACGCCGCGAAGCCTGCCGGTGCGCGGCAAACTTCGCGGCGTGGTGCCGCGCGCATTACGAGTGCGCGTAGATCGGGCCGAGGCCGACGACATCCTGACCGGCCTCATCGGCACCGGCCGCGTTCGATGCGGCGCGGGCGTGCGTGCGGCTGCCTGCTGCGGACGCGCCCCCGGCTACGCCACCGAATGACGACGCCGCTGCACCGCTTTCGGCGCTCACGCGCGAGAGCGCGGCTTGCAGGTTCGCGGGGTATTGCGTGTTGTCGCTCGCGGGGTTGTAGCCGGCCTTCTGGAGTTGCACGAGTTCGGCCTTCACTTCGGCGCGGGTCACCGGTTGGCTCGACTGTGCGAACGACAGCGCGGGAACGGCGACGAGGGCAGCAAGAGCGGCGGCGGCGAGCGAGTGTGCGAGCTTCATGGTGTTTCTCCTGACGTTGGTGAGTGGTTGCGCACTGTTGTGTATCAACCTTGCGTAGGAGACATTTGAACGCCGCGATGTATCTGGCTTGTTTGCGCGCGAGCCCGTTTTTGCAAGCGCGCTTGTCGGGCGGACGGCCAGACACAGTGCGATACAAGAAGGCGCCCGGCCGGGTGGGCGGGGCCCGCTAGCACACCAATAAGGGGCAAATCAAAAGTGTTGCTGCACTGCACACTTAGCCCCCGCGCGCCTTGCATTCCGCCCTGAAATCCCTATAATAAGGGTTATCCCTTAGGCACTAACCCTAGCAAAGAGGAAATCATGGGTGCAATCGTCGAAAAGCTGACTCAAGTTCTGGCTGCACTGCGTCGTCTCGGCGCCGAAGCGCTGAACCGTCACCTCGAATACTGCGAACTGCTCGCAGAAGCTCAGCGCCGCTGGTACTAAACCGCGCCTGACTGCAGCAAGCGTCCCTGCCCGTACAAACGCGGGACGAGAAGTAATACGCGGCCGCATCGAGCGGTCGGTTTTTATGCGGCGCCCTGCCGTGCCTCGATTTCGGAGGCGTCCGCGCGCCGCATCGGGCCGTGATCCCGGCGCAGCCAGAAGTTCGCGTGCGCGGTCATAGGCTTGCGCAAAGCCACGCAGTTCCCGCGTGACCGGCCGGTCGTCCAGACCCCGCCGGGGGTGAGCGCGTGGCTTTCACCATGGCCACCGCACCGAATCCTGGTAGCGCGTGAGCATCAAATGCGCGACCGCGTTCGAGCGGTGCGCGGCTACGCCCTGTACGTCCTCGAAGCTCGCCGCATCGATGCAGCGAAGCGCGGCCATAGGGCTCGTCGCCGTATGGGTCCGTGCGATTCCGTAGTCCTCTTGCCGTTTAGTTGCAATAGCAACGACTTGCCGGCCGCAAGATGTTCGCCCCGCAGCCCGGCGCGCGAAATCCCGATTCCTCCATTGCCTTCGGCGCCGCGGATTAAGTGCGCGGCGCAACGTTCGGCGCGTTTTCGCGCCATTCGGGCCGGTTCGCGCTTTGGGCGGAAAGCGCCTAATCTTGAGGTATCGGCTCTTGCCCCATCTGTGAGCCGGAACGTGCGCCACCTTCCGGACTTCCGATGCGCGATCATCGCCCCTCGCATGCCGCGGTGCACGGCGCGCCGCACGCTCACCCGCACCACCCGCTCACGGCGCGGCTTGCCCGCGCCGTTGTGTTCGTCGCCTTGCTGGTCGCGTGGGCCGCCCTGGCGGCCGCGCTGGCCGTGCCGGCTGCGTTCGCGGCACCGAGCCCGCCCGTCGTCGTCATGACGGTGAACGGTGCGATCGGGCCCGCCAGCGCCGATTTCATCGTCCGCTCGCTGGAGCGCGCCGCGCGCGAGCGCGCGCCGCTTGCGATCCTCGAACTGGATACGCCCGGCGGGCTCGACACGTCGATGCGCCAGATCATCAAGGCGATTCTCGCCTCGCCGGTGCCGGTTGCGACGTTCGTCGCGCCCGGCGGCGCACGCGCCGCGAGCGCGGGCACCTATATCGTCTACGCCAGCCACTTCGCGGCCATGGCGCCGGGGACGAACCTCGGCGCGGCATCGCCGGTGCAGCTCGGCGTGGGCGGCGGCGGTGGCGGCGGCCTGCCAGGTGGCCCGCCAGGCGCCCCCGAGACAGCCTCCGGCGCCTCGGCCCCGCACGCCGACGACAACGAATCGACGGAAGCCCGCAAGGTCATGCACGACTCCGCCGCCTACATCCGCGGCCTCGCTCAGCTGCGCGGGCGCAACGCGGCGTGGGGCGAGCGTGCGGTGCGCGAGGCCGTGAGCCTCTCGGACGAAGAAGCGCGCGACCAGCACGTGATCGATCTGATCGCGCAGGACCCCGCCGATCTCGCGCGCCAGCTCGACGGCCGTACCGTCACCACCACGGCGGGCACGCTGCGCGTTGCCACGGCGCACGCGCCGCTCGAAGTCGTCGCCCCCGACTGGCGCAACCGCTTTCTCTCGATCGTCGCCGACCCGAACGTCGCGCTGATTCTGCTGACCATCGGCATTTACGGGCTCTTCTTCGAGTTCGCGAACCCCGGCTTCGTGCTGCCCGGCGTGGCGGGCGCGACCTGCCTGCTGGTGGGCCTCTTCGCCATGCAACTGCTGCCCGTGAACTACGCGGGCCTCGGGCTCGTGCTGCTCGGGCT
Organism: Paraburkholderia sp. EG286A; assembly: GCF_040965375.1. NCBI lineage: Bacteria > Pseudomonadati > Pseudomonadota > Betaproteobacteria > Burkholderiales > Burkholderiaceae > Paraburkholderia > Paraburkholderia sp. EG286A. Next base: position 462,836 of record NZ_JBFRCB010000004.1, on the reverse strand, counting down.
CGCATGCCTCATCGCGGAGGCATTTCTGCCGACCTTTGGCGTGCTGGGCTTCGGCGGCATCGTGGCGTTCGCCATCGGCGCGCTCATGCTGATGGACACCAGCGCGCCTGGCTACGGCATCCCCATCCCGCTCATCGCGGGCCTCGCGCTCGGCGGCGCGGCGTTCGTCGCCGCCGTCTCCAGCGTGGCGCTGCGCGCGCGACGCCGGCCCGTGGTGACCGGCGCGGAGGCGATGGTAGGCGCCACGGGCGAAGTGATCGACGAGGGCCTGCACCCTGACCCGCGGCCCGGCCATGCGACGTTATCCACGGGCTGGGCGCGCGTGCACGGCGAGCGCTGGCACGTGGCATGCGCGACGCCGCTCGCCGCCGGCAGCCGCGTGCGCGTGAGCGCGCGCAGCGGTCTCACGCTCACCGTCACCCCGCTGCAGGGCGCGGTACACGACAAGGCAAACGACAAGGGAGAACATTCATGATCGGCTTCACGTTCGGCTTCACAGGTCTTCTGATCGCGCTGCTGGTGCTGATCGCCTTATCGTCCATCCGCATCTTCAAGGAGTACGAACGCGGCGTCGTGTTCATGCTCGGGCGCTTCTGGAAGGTCAAGGGGCCGGGCCTCGTGCTCATCATTCCCGTGGTGCAGGTGGCGGTGCGCATCGACTTGCGCACCGTGGTATTCGACGTGCCTTCGCAGGACGTCATCACGCGCGACAACGTTTCGGTGAAGGTGAACGCCGTGGTCTATTTTCGCGTGGTGGACCCGGAAAAGGCCGTGATTCAGGTGGCGCGCTACATCGACGCGACGAGCCAGCTCGCGCAAACCACGCTGCGCGCCGTGCTCGGCAAGCACGAACTCGACGCCCTGCTCGCCGAACGCGAGCAACTGAACGCCGACATCCAGAAAGTGCTCGATGCGCAAACAGACGCGTGGGGCATCAAGGTGTCGAACGTCGAGATCAAGCACGTGGACCTCAACGAAACGATGATCCGCGCGATTGCCCGCCAGGCCGAAGCCGAACGCGAGCGCCGCGCCAAGGTGATTCACGCGGAAGGCGAACTGCAGGCGTCCGAAAAATTGCTGCAAGCCGCGCAATGCCTCGCGAAGCAGCCGCAGGCGATGCAACTGCGCTATCTGCAGACGCTCACCACTATCGCCGCCGACAAGAACTCCACCATCGTCTTCCCGCTGCCGATCGAACTGCTCAACGCGCTGATCGAGCGCTTGGGCAAGTGATCCGGCCCCTCGGTTTCGAGCCGCTTGCGCCTTCGGCAGTTCAACTGAATATTGCAGCGCAGCGAAATTAATGGGGCAACGCACTGCGCGCGCTCGTGCACGCTTCTTTTGAGCTTGGGATTGGCAGAGCGCGGAAATATCGCCAATAATTGCCGAACATCCACTAACGGACGACGGCGGCCATGGATTACAGTCCCGAAGCCATCCGCACGATCGCTCTGGTCGGCCATGCCGGCTGCGGCAAGACCTCGCTTGCCGAAGCGCTCCTGCACCAGGGCGGCGCGCTGCACGCGCCAGGCAACGTGAATCGCGGCACCGCCCTCTGCGATTTCGATCCCCTCGAACGCAAGTACCACCACTCCCTCAACTCCGCCATCGCCCACTTCGACCACCAGGACACGCGCATCTACCTGCTCGACACACCCGGCTACCCGGACTTCGCCGGCATGTCGATGAGCGCGCTGCCCGCGGTGGAAACGGCGGCCATCGTCATCAATGCACGCACCGGCATCGAAATGACGACGACCCGCATGATGGCGTACGCGCAGCAGCGCAAGCTGTGCCGGATGATCATCGTGAACGGCATCGACGCCGAAAAGGTCGATTTGCCGGGGCTGCTCGAGCAGATCCAGGAGACCTTCGGCAAGGCCTGCCTGCCGATCAATCTGCCTGCGCAAGGCGGCCGCGAAGTGGTGGACTGTTTTTTCAACCCGGCTGGCGAAGCCGATTTTCATTCGGTGGAAGCAGCGCACAATGCGCTCGTCGACCAGGTGATCGAACTCGATCCGGAGTTGATGGAGTTGTACCTCGAACAGGGCGAAGCTATCAGCCCCGAGCAGCTGCACGAGCCGTTCGAACGCGCGTTGCGCGAAGGCCATCTCGTGCCGGTGTGCTTCACCTCCACGGCCACAGGTGCGGGCATCGCGCAACTGCTCGACGTGTTCGTGCGGCTCTTGCCCAATGTCACCGAAGGCAATCCGCCGCTGTTCTACCGCGAGGTCGAGGGCAAGGAAGGCAAGGAGCCCGTGCGCGCGGAGCCGGATGCCGACAAGCACGTGCTCGCGCATGTGTTCAAGATCGTGATGGACCCGTATATCGGCAAGGTGGCCGTGTTTCGCATTCATCAGGGCACGGTGACGCGTGACAGCCAGCTTTATATCGGCAGCGCGCGACAGCCGTTCAAGGTCGCGCATCTGCTGATGCTGCAGGGCAAGGAGCATACGGAGGTGCAGCGCGCGGGGCCCGGCAATATCTGCGCGGTGGCAAAGGCCGACGACATCGGCTTCGACGCCGTGCTGCACGACGCTCCCGAGGACGGCAACATCCACCTCACGCCGCCTGCGTTTCCCAATCCGATTTACGGTCTTGCTATCGAGCCGGCGCGGCCCGGCAATGAGCAACGCGTGTGGGAAGTGCTGCAAAAGCTCGCGGCGGAAGATCCCTGCCTGCAGATCGATCACCCCGAAGGGACCAACGAAACCGTGGTGCGCGGGCTGGGCGAACTGCACCTGCGCTACATGCTGGAGCGGCTCACCGATCAGTACAAACTCGAAGTCGTGACGCGTCCGCCGACGATTGCGTGGCGCGAGACGATTGGCGGCAAGGCCGAGGGCCATTGCCGCCACAAGAAGCAGACGGGCGGCGCGGGCCAGTTCGGCGAAGTCATGCTGCGCGTGGAGCCCCTGCCTCGCGGCGCGGGCTTCGAGTTCGTGGATGCCGTGAAAGGCGGCGCGATTCCTTCGCAGTTCATGCCTGCGGTGGAGAAAGGCATCTTGCAGGTGATCGACAGCGGACCGCTCGCAGGCTTTCCCATGCAGGACGTGCGCGTGATCGTGTACGACGGCAAGCACCATCCGGTGGATTCGAAGGAAGTGGCGTTCGTTACCGCGGGGCGCAAGGCATTTATCGATGCGGTGCTCAAAGCGCAGCCCATCGTGCTCGAACCGATTGTCGATATCGAGGTGATGACGCCCGAGGCCGCGATGGGCGACATCATCGGCGATCTTTCCGCGCGGCGCGGGCAGGTGCATGGCACGCGCACGGTGGGCGGGCAGGCCATGGTCATTGCGGGGAAGGTGCCGCTTGCCGAGCTCAACGATTACCAGTCGCGGCTGAATTCGCTTGCGGGCGGCAATGGGAATTACAGCATTCAGTTGAGCCACTACGATCCGGTGCCGCCGACACATCAGGAAAGGCTGGCGGCGCAGCATAAGGGGCGGGGGGAGAGTGTGGAGTGAGGGGGGTTGAAATGGGGCTATTGATTAGGAAATAAACATTTCCTATAATCACCCCTATGGCATCCGAGCACCCATCCCAACCTCTGGCCCGCAGCCCCGGCCGCCCACGCGAATTCGACATGGCAACCGTGGTGGACGGCGCCGTGCGCGTCTTCCGCGAGCGCGGCTACCACGCCACCTCCGTAGGCGACCTCAGCGAAGCAACGGGCCTGACCGCAGGCAGCCTCTACAAGGCCTTCGGCGACAAGCGCGGCGTCTTTCTCGCCGCCTTCGACCACTACGTCACCACCCGCAACGCCGAATTGCGCCATCGCCTCGACAAGCAGTCCAAAGCAAGCGAGAAGATTCGCGTCATCTTCCTCTTCTACGCCGAGTCGTCCCACGGCAGCGAGGGCCGGCGTGGCTGCCTCGTGGTTTCCAGCGCAACGGCGCTCGCCACGTTCGACGACGAAGTCGCCACGCGCATCGAAGCCGCCATGCAGCGCACCGAAGAGATGCTGCGCGAACTCCTCCAGCAAGGCCAGAAAGACGGTTCGGTTGCAGCGGAAATCCATGCCCCGGCCATGGCGCGCACGTTACTCGCCCTGCTCCACGGTTTTCGTTTGATCGGCAAATCCGGTCGCACGCAGCGCGACATGCTGGCCGCCGCCGACGAAGCCATGCGTCTACTGCGTTGAAATTTTTTTGGCTAATTTGGAAATGATTATTTCCAATCGATGCCTGCGTTCCTCAAACCCACAGGAGTGTCACGCCATGAGTACGCCCTCACGCATCATCGACCACGGTCCAGCGTCGCTGACCGACCCCATCCTGCCCGGCTTCGTCCATCGCTTCGAAACCATCGAAGGCACACGGCTCCACTACGTGATCGGCGGAAATCAGGATGGCGAAACAATTGTGCTGCTGGCCGGCTATCCGCAAAGCTGGTTCGCGTGGCGCAAGGTCATGCCGCTGCTCGCCGAGCGTTATCGCGTGATCGCACCGGACCTGCCCGGCCAGGGCGATTCCGACCGCCCACAGGGCGGCTACGACACACAATCGCTCGCAAACGCCCTGCATGCGCTGCTCGGCAAGCTCGGAGCACACCGCTACCACCTCGCCGCTCATGATGTCGGCGCCTGGGTCGCTTACCCTTATGCTGCGCTGTTCGGCGATGAAGTGTCGAGCCTCGCGTTGCTCGACGCGGGCATTCCCGGCATCACGCTGCCGGAAGCGCTGCCCGTCGCGCCCGAGCGCGCGTGGCGCACCTGGCACTTCGCCTTCCATGCGGTGCCCGATCTGCCGGAGCTGCTGATACAAGGCAAGGAGCGCGCGTATCTGGAGTGGTTTCTGCGCCGCAAAACGGCGAATCCGCAAACCTTCACGGATGCCGATATCGACGAATATTTGCGCGTGTTCACGAAGGAAGGCGGCTTGCGCGCAGGGCTGGCCTACTACCGCGCGGCCGAAACTTCGGCGCGCCAGAATCGCGAGTTGAGCGCGCGCGGCAAATTGCGGATGCCCGTTCTCGCGCTGAGTGCCGATCAGGGCTCGATTGCCGACATGGCCGGTCCGCTGCGCCATTACGCCGATGAGGTGCAAGGCGCGACGCTGGCCCACTGCGGTCATTTTCTGCCGGAGGAGCAACCCGCGGCCGTGGCCGAAGCACTGCTGCGTTTCTTCGGCCAGACCTGACCAGGGTCGGCGTTACTCCGGCCTTACTCCGGCGCTTCGACCGTGGTCACCGCCGAGGAAAACACATAGCCCTCGCTGCGCAGCGTCTTGATGTAACGCGGCTCGCGCGCCTCGTCGCGCAGGCGCTGGCGCAGCCGGCTCACGAGCAGGTCGATCGAGCGGTCGAACGCATCGGCCTGGCGGCCTTGCGTGAGGCTCAGCAACTGGTCGCGCGTGAGCACGCGCTGCGGATGGTCGAGAAACACGCGCAGCAGCCGGTATTCCGCACCGCTCAGCGCGACGATCGTGCCCTCGGCGTCGAGCAGATGCCGCGCCGTGGTGTCGAGCCGCCAGTCGCCGAACGCGAGCAGTTGCGCCGCCTCGCTCACTTCCATGCCCGGCGGCAGCATGCGTGTGCGGCGCAGCACCGAGCGGATGCGGGCGAACAGTTCGCGCACGGCGAACGGCTTGGGCAGGTAGTCGTCGGCGCCCATTTCGAGGCCCACGATGCGGTCCGTCTCCTCATTGCGCGCGGTGAGCATCACCACGGGCACGGCGCGGAACTTGCCCGCACGCAGCTCGCGGCACAGCACGAGCCCGTCGTCGCCGGGCATCATGAGGTCGAGCACGATCAGGTCGGGGGCGCCGCCCTCCAGCACCGAGCGCATTTCGCGTCCGTTCGCGGCCAGCGACACGCGCATGCCGTTCTTCTCGAGGTAGGCCCCGACCAGTTCACGTATGCCGCGATCGTCGTCGACGATCAGGACGTGATCCATCTTTTCCGTCATTGGTGTTTTTCTCCTTGCGCGCGAGGCGTGAACGGGTTTCCGCGATGCACGAACAGTACACCGGATGCGCAATCTCCGCAGCCAGGCCGCTCGCCGCGAAGAACAGGATGGCGAGCAGGCGTTTCATGCGTCCTCCATCAGGGAAAGACTAGCACCGTCGGCAACCGACGCTTCGAGCGCGTAGACGTCCACGCCCTCGAGGCAGCCGAGATTGACGCGCCAGCGCGCCGGGTCCCTGCGCGTCTGGTGAAACGGATAAATGCCGCAGTGCCTGCAGAAATAGTGCTTCGCCACGCGCGTGTTGAACTGGTACAGCGTGAGCGCGTCTTCGCCCGCGAGGATCGTCAGTTCGCGGGCCTCGAACGGCGGGCTCATCAGCGCGCCCTTGCGGCGGCACAGGCTGCAGTTGCAACGCCCGGCCGGCTCGATCGCCGTGTGAACTTCGAACTGTACCGCACCGCAATGACAGGTACCCTTCCATCGGGTCGTGCTCGTCGACGTGCTCATCTTGCTCTCCATTGATTTCGTTGGGTGATGGATAGCGCGCCATCCGCCGCGTACAACCTGGAACCGCCCCGCCCGATTCGGGACGACAATGACCGCTAGCGCCCATCCGGCGCGACGCATATCGACCTGAAATGGCCGGCGATGACCACAGCCGGGCCAGCCACAAACCGGCATTGTTTATGCTCGCAAGCTGATAGCGAGCGAAACGCAGAGAACGGCTCCAGGAGGTCCCCATGAAATGTCTGCGCATCTATGCCGACGCCCAGGGCGAGTCCCATTTCGAGGACATCGATATCCCGCTCACGCCGCTCGAACTCTTTCCCAACATCCCGCCCATTTACCTCTCGACGTGGGAGCCGGCAAAGGCGGTGCGCTTCGGCTGGGTGCCGGCCGGCCTCAAGGAGGCGGACTGGCACACCACGCCGGTTCGTCAGTTCGTGATCTGGATGACCGGCTGGGTCGAGTTCGAAACGAGCGACGGCGACACGCGCCACTGCGAGCCGGGCACGGTCGTGCTGTGCGAAGACACCATTGGCAAGGGCCATCGCTCGCGCCACCCCGAGGAAGGCCAGTTCAACGTGTTCATTCCGCTCGCCTGAGTAACCGCTTGACCCCACGACCGGGCGCTCGTGGCGCGCCGCCCTTCACGCCTCCGCGCCGCGCAGCACGAGCCGCCCTTCCAGCCCGCCTTCGGGCCGGTTGCGCAGCGTGAGTTCGGCGCCCATCGCCACGGCGAGCTGGCGCGAGATCGCGAGGCCCAGGCCCGTGCCGCCCGTGCCCCGGTTGCGCGAGGTTTCGAGCCGGTAGAACGGCTCGAATACCTTTTCGAGCGCCTCCTCGGGAATGCCGGGGCCGCTGTCGAGCACCGAGATCGTGACGGTCTTGTCCTGCGGCGACGCGCTCACCTCGATGGCCGCTGTGCTCCCATACTTCAGCGCGTTATCGACGAGATTGCCGACGATGCGGCGCAGCGCCTGCACGCGCGTGACGATCGCCACGTTCAGGCGGCGCTCGAAGGTCACGGGCGAGCCCGCATCCACGTAGTCGCATACGAGGCTGTCGAGCAGCGCATCGAGGTCGACGCGGGCGGGCGCTTCGCCGGTGCCGTGCAGCGTGCGCGCGTAGGCCACGCCCTCCTTCACCAGTTGCTCCATCTCGTGCAGGTCCTGCGCGAGCTTGCCCGCCTGCGCTTCGTCGTCCATCTGGTCCACGCGCAGCCGCATGCGCGTGATCGGCGTCTGCAGATCGTGGGAGATGGCCGCCAGAATCTGCATGCGCTCGGCCACGTGCGCCGAGATGCGCTGCTGCATCGCGTTGAACGCGCGCGCCGCACGCGCCACTTCGGAAGGCCCTTCTTCCTCCAGACGCTCCGCCTTCAGGTCCGGACCGAGCGCGTCGGCCACGCGCGCGAGTTCGTGCAGCGGCCGCGTGGCGGTGCGCACCGCGAACCAGCAGCACGCCGCCAGCACGACGAGCTGGGCGACGAGCACGGCCGGCAGCCAGCCCGACAGGGGCAGCGCGGGACCCGGACGGTAGTCGATGGTGAGCGGCGAGCCATCCGACAGTCGCAAGTGGATCTGCAGGCGTTCGTGCTTGCCGGGCACCGAATTGGTCGTGAGCGCGTACTTGTCGCCGAGGCCCGCCGCGATTGCCGAGGCCACGTCCTTCGAGCGGCTCGCTTCGGGCGGCTCGCCCGGCGTGCCAGGACCGAGGATGAAGCTATAGGTACGCCGCGCGAGCTGCGGCAGCCACGCGGCGCGTTCGGCCGCGGGCAGATGGTCGAGCAGCGCCACGGAGATGGCGACTTCGCGCGAGATGTAATTGGTCATCATGTTCGCGGTGGCGTCGTTGCGCTCGGTCATCGTGAGCTTGAACGACAGCCCCTGCGCGAGCGCGAGGCCGACGCAAAGGATCAGGGCGAGGCGCGCGAACAGCGTGCGCGGCCAGCGCAGCGCGCTCATCGCCGCGCCGCCCGCTAAAACCAGCGGTGTGCGGCGGGCCGCAAGTCCATCGGCGTGCATGTTCGGACTCCGTGTGCAGGGAATGATGCGTTTATACCCCATGCCGCGAGCGGCTTTGTATCTCACTGTATCGGCGCGGGCGCGGGACACAATACATTGCAGGCTTGTTCGTTTCAGCGCGTCCTTTCACGTTTGCGGCTTGCGCTGCGGTGCGGCATCGGCCCATTCGCGCACGGCCTGCGCGAACAGGCGCAGCGCCGCGGGCGGATGGCGATTGGCCGGATAGTAAAGGCAGAGCCCGGAAAACACCGGCCCCCACTCGGGCAGCAGGTGGACGAGCCGCCCGGCGGCCACATGCTCGGCCACGAGCGTTTCCGGCACCCAGGCCACGCCCACCCCGGCGAGCGCCGCCTCGACCATCAGGTTGAGGTTGCCGAGCGTGAGCGGCCCGTCCACGTCGATGCTGGCGCTCTTGCCGCGGTGCGCGAAATCCCAGCGGAACAGCGCGCCGCTCTCGAAGCGAAAGCGGATGCAGCGATGCCGCTCGAGGTCGTGCGGCGCGCGCGGCGGCGCATGCTGCGCCAGATAGTCGGGCGAGGCCACCGCGCCAAAGCGCATGTCCTGCGTGAAGCGCACGGCGATCATGTCGCGCGGCACGTCTTCGAGCACGCGCACACCGGCGTCGAATCCGCCCGCCACGATGTCCACGAGCCGCGAGTCCGCCACGAACTCCACGCGGATGTCCGGATAGCGGGCGAGGAACCCCGGCAGCACATGGCGAATGAGCGGGCGCGCGCCCGATTCCGAGGCGCTGATGCGGATCGATCCCGAAGGCCGGTTGCTCGCGGTCGCGACGTCGTTGACGGCGTCTTCGAGATCGGCCATGGCGGGCCGCACTCGGCTGAGCAGTTGCTCGCCCGCCTCGGTCAGCGCCACGGAGCGTGTGGTGCGGTTCAGGAGGCGCACGCCGAGCTTCGCCTCCAGGTTGCGCACGGTATGGCTCAGCGCGGAAGGCGAAACGCCCAGCACGCGCGCGGCGCCGCTGAAGCTGCGCTGCTCGGCGATCGTCACGAAGGCCGTTAGTTCGGATAAGCCGGTGCGCACCATTTGTGAATTTCCCTCAATACCCCATGCAAGTTTAGCGGGATTGTTGAGCGGCCTGCAGCAACCTACACTCGATCGGGTAGAAGGCGGGGCCCACGCGAACGGGAGCGCCGCTCATTTCAGTTCACGCAAACAGGAGCAAGACATGCAAAAGCGCACACTCGGCAAGAACGGCCTGGAAGTTTCCGCGTTGGGCCTTGGCTGCATGGGCTTAAGCTTCGGCTACGGCCCCGCCACCGAAAAGAACGCCGCGATCCGCCTGATCCGCACGGCGTTCGAGCGCGGCGTCACGTTCTTCGACACGGCCGAGGTCTATGGGCCCTTCGTCAACGAAGAACTGGTCGGCGAGGCCCTCGCGCCGATTCGCGATCAGGTGGTGATCGCCACGAAATTCGGCTTTCAGGACGGCGATTCGAAGAAGCCGATGGACAGCCGCCCCGAGCGCATCCGCGCCGTGGCCGAAGCGTCGCTCAAGCGCCTGAAGACCGACCGCATCGACCTGTTCTACCAGCATCGCGTCGATCCGAACGTGCCGATGGAAGACGTGGCCGGCACCGTCAAGGACCTGATCCGCGAGGGCAAGGTCAAGCACTTCGGCCTTTCCGAAGCGGGCGAGCAGTCCATTCGCCGTGCCCACGCCGTGCAGCCCGTCGCGGCGCTGCAGAGCGAATATTCGCTCTGGTGGCGCGAGCCGGAGCACAAGGTGATGCCGGCTCTGGAGGAGCTCGGCATCGGCTTCGTGCCGTTCAGCCCGCTCGGCAAGGGCTTTCTGACCGGCGCGATCGACGAGCGTACGTCGTTCGACCAGAGCGACTTCCGCGCCATGGTGCCACGCTTTACGGAGGAGAACCGCAAGGCGAACGCGGGGCTGGTCGACGTGCTCGGCCGCCTCGCCGAGGGCAAAGGCGCGACGCGCGCGCAGATCGCGCTGGCCTGGCTGCTCGCGCAAAAGCCGTGGATCGTGCCGATTCCTGGCACCACGAAGCTTGCGCGGCTCGACGAGAACGCGGGCGCGGCCAGTGTCGAGTTGAGCGCGGGCGATCTCGCCGCCATCGAAGCGGCGCTCAACGAGATCCAGGTGGTGGGCGACCGCTATCCGGCGCAGTGGCAGCAGCGCGTGGACCGCTAAGTCTGCGCGCGCACGGCCAGCTCACACCCACAACCGGTACATCCAGAACGCCTCGTCCTCGACATAGCGCTGCGCGAAGTCGGTGGGCGAGAAGCCCGTCGTGCGGCGGGTCGTGCGGCTCGAGTGCGCCTGATCCGCGCAGCCTTCGACTGGGCGAACGCCGCCCAGTCGAAGGCCTGACCGTTGGCGAAGCGCTCCGTGGCCGCGAAATACGCGCCCTCGGCCTTCACGAGCGAGTGCCACTCGCGCAGCGAACGGCGTGCATCGCATGTGCCGTGTCGTGAAGCACCATCTTTTTGCAGCATCTTTACGGGCTTCGTTCTACGCTGTACGGAGGCGATCACGGGATCGGTCTCCGCGCTTCCGTGCGTAGGCGGTAACGCTGAGCCCCATTCTCGTCGTCGATGCCAGCCATCCGGCATGTTCAGAAGACCTGGCCGCTGCGCGCAACACCCGTTACGCGGCCGCATTGAGGCGCCGGTTCTCCTACTCCAAAGCCGATTCATTCATGATCGCAACAGAAGAACACGACGAATGGCTCAGCCTGGATCCGTCCGAAATGGTCCGGCTCCAGATCCGGCGGTTCGACATCCATCGCGATTCATCGGAACTGATCGCCAAGCTGCTCCGCAGCGCCGTCTCGAGCCTCGACAGGCACGATGAAATTAGCCGCTACTACGTGAGTCGCGAATCCGGCCGGCGGCGAAGCGCGAAAGCGGAGGCGTGCTTTATCGCCGCGTGCAACGGTCAGATCGTGGGAACGCTGACCATCGAAGCAACCAACCCCTCCTCACCGTGCCGCCACTACCGGCGCCAGGACGTGGCAACGATTCACCGCTACGGCGTCGATCCGCGTTGGCAACACCTGGGCATTGGCCGGGCATTACTGTCGTTTGCCAATCGGTGGGCAGCAGCCCTGGGCTATGCGCAACTGGCTCTCGATACGCCGGTTGCCGCGGGTAGTCTTCTCGACTTCTACCACACGCTAGGGTTCAGGCTCGTCGATACGGTCCACTTCCCCGGTTGCCCCGATGACAGCGCCGTACTCAGTCGTCCTACCTTAATTGGCTGGCGGCACGCACCTGCGTCGCACGCTAACCGTCGCTTGCAGAACGACCGATAACGCCTATATGGAACGGCACTGAATTCACTATCCTGTGAACGGCTTTACGCTCTTTTTACTTGCTGCAAAAAGATAGCGCATTAAAATATCGCGGTAACCCAATACGGAGATGTTCCATGAACATCCGATGTCCTCGTCCCCCTGGTTGTTCCTTGCCTGACTGACACGACGTCTGAGCCTTCTCCTCAAGCCACCGTCTTGCCAGCAGGCGAACGGTGCGCGTCCCGGCAGCATTTCCGCACGATCCTCATTGTCATCTGAACACCGCGATTGCGGTTGATCAGCCGTCGGCTCGTACCCGATCGGTTCGCACGTCAATGCAATGCGGAAAGCACCCTAATCCTGTTCGGCCATTCGCCGAGTGGATATCAACAGCAGTCGATTCAGGAGTTTTCCATGTTTGAGATTAACAAGAACTACACACGCGAATTCATCCACCAGGTCTGTGGCGGCAACAAGCAGGCATTTCTTCCCATGAAGAACGGCAAGGTCGTCGCCGCCTGTTTGCGGACGGACCTCAATCCGCAAGCGCCGGAAGTCATCATCTGCAACAGCAGTGCTTCTGCGTACGCGGCGGGACGAACGCTGTCGGGACAACGCGATGCCATCCCCGTATTCATCAAGACGGACACCGACGCCTACCGGTTTGCGGGGCTGTATGCGCCGGACGAGTCCTTCGTCACCCCGCTTTCCTGCGCGCCGTATGTGCAAAACTGTGGATTGACGTCCGCGCAGGTTTCGCGCGTCATCAAGATGCAACGCCGTTAAAGCAAGGCACCTGACAAAAGCGCCCCCCTTGACGTAGGCCTCGGGGGTTCGCGCTGATCAGTCGGGTTTATATTCGCGAGCGAGCCAGCCAGTACGCACTCAAAGATCGGTGGCCGCCAGTGTGATGCGCTCGTTGACGAGTAGCGGATATCGATGCTCGATTACGCGAACGAGCCTCGATTTATTGAGCGCAAATGCCAGCATGAGTTGTTTCGGGGACCCGTCCGTCGCACCCAGCTTTTCGCAAAGGACCTCGCGAGGGAGTGAATAGGCGCAATATCCCCACCCAAACCGGTAAGCCGAAAACCAGACGGACGAGTCTGCGGCCAGGATGGGCTCGGTGAGGTGAGCAGTTGGCTGAATCATGATTGTTGTCCCTCCCACACAAGCGTCGTTACTGGAATTGCGCCGCCGCTGCGGATGCCGGAATACGCGGCTGAACGGGGAATGCTGTCTTGATCACGCTCACGCGATCGGCCACGCGCCTCGGGTAGTCTCTAGCGCCACCACTATAGCGCAGAAGCGCGTCATGAACGTCCCCATCGGAAGCCTCGATGTAGTCGCGCAGGATCGACGACCCGATGCTGACGTTGGTGCCCGCGTCGGTCAGATCGGAAGCACGAAGCACGATGTCCCTGTGCTGCGAGGGCAGGATCTGCATGAGCCCCCTGGCGCCGGCGACGCTCACGGCGAAGCGGTCGAAATTCGATTCGACGGCGATGACGGCGAGCAGCAGAATCGGCGAGATCGTGTCGCGTCGTGCAGCTTGCAGCACCGCCTCGCCGATTTTCAGCGCATCGTGCAGGCCGATATGAAACCGCAGGTTCAACATCGTCGCGATGTCTTCGGCTGTCGGTATGCCCTGTGGGACGGCGTCATAGGCCGGCTCGGTCGGCACAACGACCGATGCGTCGGCGCCATAGGTCATGCCGTTGAACGAACTACCCACCAGGAGCGCCGCCAGAACGAGCGCGCGAAGGCCACGCGAACGAGCGCCGCGCCGATCACCGGGATTGTTGTTCATATGCGTTAGCGCTTTACTTGTCAAACTCCTTGAAAGGCTACGCCGGTCGACCGAACAATTTCAGAAAAAGGTGGCGCTCTTACGAAAAATTTGCGTAAACACGCGTGGGCAGAGCGCGGGGACCGCTCAATGCGAAATGCTCTCCAGCGACTTGCCGAGCGTGCGGGGCCCCATCAGGCCGATGGACACCATCACGAGCGCCATCGCCCCCGCGATGAAAACGAACACGCCTGTCACGCCGAACGCCTTGAGCGTAAACGCGATGGCGAAGGAACTGAACACCGCCGAGAGCCGGCTCCAGGAGTAGACGAAGCCCACGGCGCGCGCGCGAATGGCCGTGGGGTAAAGCTCCTGCTGGTAGGTGTGATAGGTGAACGAAATGATGTTGCCGGCGAGCGTCAGCAGCACGCCGAGCGTCACGATCGCGACCGCCGCCGACGCCTGGCTGAACAACAGACCGCTCACGATATTGATCGCCGCCATGCCGACGATCACATGCTTGCGCTCGAAGCGGTCGGCAATCCAGTAGCCGAGCAGCGGACCCAGCGGCGCAGCGAGACCGATTACCGTGGTGTACATGAGGCTCGACGTGACCGTAATGCCCTGCTTCACGAGCAGCGTGGGCACCCAGTTCGCAAAGCCGTAAAAGCCCACCGTCTGGAAGATATGGAAGACGATGAGCATGACGGTGCGTTTGCCATATGGCGGCTTCCACATGTCCGCGAATCCCGCTTTGCGCGGCACCGGGTCGGCCGGGCCTACCGCAGGCAGCGGCGCACCATATTGCCGCGCCACCTTTGCTTCGAGGTCCGCCAATACCGCTGCGGCTTCTTCGGTGCGGCCTTGACTCGCGAGCCAACGCGGACTCTCGGGCAGATTGCGCCGGAAGTACCAGACAAAGAGCGCGCTAATGCCGCCCAGCAGCACGACCCAGCGCCAGCCATCGAGCCCCAGCGGCACACGCGGCACCAGGAGCCACGAGAGAAACGCGACAACGGGCACCGCCGAAAAGCCGATCGCCTGGCACACGGCGAACGCCCTGCCGCGCAGGTGTTTGGGCGCAAGCTCGGAGAGGTAGGTGCCGATCGTCACGAGTTCGACGCCGATGCCCAGTCCCGAAACGAAACGCCAAAGGTTCAGGCCGCTCGCCGTATCCTGGAAGGCCATGACCGTGTTCGCCGCGACGTACCACAGCAGCGACCACGTGAAGATGGCGCGCCGCCCGAAGCGGTCCGCGAGGAAGCCGCACACGGCCGTGCCGATGAAGAGGCCGCAAAACAGCGCGGCAATGAAGCTCGCCACGCCCGAAGTGCCGAAGAGGCCCGGCGTGGTTGAAGTGAGAATGCCGCTCTTGACCAGACCCGGTGCGACATACCCGGTGAAGAGTAGATCGTACAGTTCAAAAAAGAACCCGAGGCTGAGCAGCAAGATCAGCTTCCATACCGCGCGCGTGGCCGGAAGCCGGTCGAGACGGGCCGATATCGCGCCGTACTGCGCGCTGCCGTCGGCAACCGTTTTCGCATCGGCGGGTGCTCCATGGTCAGCGTCCCGCAGATTCGCCGCGCTCTCCAGAATGGCCATGTCTGTCTCCAATGTAGTAGTTGGCATCAATTGTTCGTGGCATGTGGCTCACGGATATCGCGCTTTCAACTCGTCAAATGAAGCGATCTCTCCCGCGAGCGCGCTCGCCGCGACTGTCGGCGGGCTCGCGAGCCACACACGGCCAGGCCCCGAGCGCCCCGGGAAATTGCGGTTGATTGCGCTGATCGTGACCTGGCCCGCGTCGACGGAGGCCCCCGGTCCGCAATTGGCGCACGCACCGCATGAGGGCTGCAGCAGTATGACGCCCACCTGCTCGAAGGCCGCGATATAGCCGCGCTCTACGCAGTAGTCGCGCACGTTGGACGTGCCGAATTGCAGGTAGAGCTTCACGTCTGCGGGCACGCGCAGGCCGCGCGCCGCTGCCCACGCCAGCACGTCGTGGTAGTGGTCGAAGTCTTCGCGCTTGCCCGCCGTGCACGAGCCGCCATAGGCGATGTCGATGCGCGGCCTCGCTTCGAGTTCATACAGTGCGATGCCGTTGCCGGGGTCGCCAGGCGCGGCGAGCATGGGCGAGACGTGAGCGCAGTCGATTTCGATGACTTCGGCATACGCGGCATCCGGGTCGCTGCGCATCCACGGCTCGATGGCGAATTCGATGCCGCGCCGCTCCCGCAAAAAGCGCACGGTTTCTTCATCGGGCGCGACGATGCCCGTGAAGCCACCCAATTCCGCCGTCATGTTCGTGAGCGTCGTGCGCTCGTCAGTGCTCAATTGCGCGATCGCGGAGCCGGCGAACTCGAACACTTTTCCCACGCCTGCGCCGGCGCGAATGCCGGGCTGCGCGAGCAGGTGCAGCACGAGGTCTTTCGCCGTCACACCTGCGGGAACAGGACCGTGAAAATCCACGCGCAGCGACTGCGGCACCGTCATGCGCACCGCGCCCGTCACGAACGCATTCGCCATGTCGGTGGTACCCACGCCGAACGCCAGACACCCGAGCGCACCGCTATGCGGCGTATGCGAATCGGTACCGACGACGACCTGCCCCGGCAGGGCATAGCGTTCAGCCATCATCGCGTGCGAAATGCCTTCGGAGCCTTCGCGGATGCCGTCGTCCAGCTCGCTCAAATAGCCGTGATTGCGCAAACCGTAGTCGTGCGCGAATTGCCGGTGCGCCGCCGAAAGCTCGCGCACATCGCGCAATAGTCCGTTGCGCACATGCAACTCGCTCTTGTGCGCATACGAAAGATGGTCTTCGAACGCGAGTAGGGTTTCGGGATCGTGCAGCGAGAGCGGCTTGCCGAACGCGGCATGCAGCATGTGCGCCGCCATGCCCGTGTAGTACTCGTGGATGAAACGCCAGTCCGCGCGCACGAAAACGCCCGCGCCCGGCGTGAGCGATTCGCCCGTGTGCTCCGTGCGCAAGACATGGCGCGCGAGGATTTTCTGTGCGAACGTAAACGGCGCGTTCTGTGCTCGATGCGTGGCATGCGCAATCTGCCGCATGGATTGAGCGCCGTATCTCAACAATCCGCCGCTGCGCAGAATCGACGCCGCGAGGCCGTCGCGAGAGGCAACCAGCTCTTCGATGTCGATCGGCTCGCCGCGCCGGATGCGCTCGATCAGCCCGAAGTCGGTCGACGTGAACAGGCCGATGTTGTCGGCGTTCTGTCGATAGATGCGCTCGAAACTGCGCGCGATGACGAGCCGGATGCCCGCACGGAATTCGGCCAGCGGGCTATGCTCGCGCGACGATCCCTTGCCGTAGCGATTGCCGGCCACGGTCACGCTGAATCCGCCATTTCGTACGGAATCCATACCAACAGGATTGTGCCCGCCGGCCTGAAATCCAAGGTAGGGTACGCGGCCGAGGCGCTCGTCGAAGCGCGTGAGCACGCTCATCGGCGTGATCTCGTCGGTCGACACGTCGTCTCTCAATGCGTCCGGCGTGACGCCTTGCAGGTCGGCGCCGTTCAATTGCCGCTCGACCTGCTCCGGGTCATTGCAAAGAAACAGTACGCGGCCGGTCAATTCCAGTGTTGCCATCCAATTTCTCCTTGAGGGGAAATCTAGACGGCGGCGGGCGGCGCGATGAAGTGCTCGATCGGCAAAGGGGGCATCGCCGTTCGCGATGTCCTCGTTAACCCTCGCGCTGGACGAGCGTGTCGATCAAGGCTTGCACGGCCCGCAGGCGCGGCGACTTGCGCAACGCGTGCAGGTGCAGACTGCGGCTCGTCGCCCAGGGCTCGTCGAGCGGCCGGCGCACGAAGCCCTGCGAGCCCGCGAAGGCCGACGCCGCACTGGTCGGCACGATGCCGATGCCGAGCCGCGCCTCGACCATGCGGCATTGGGCGTCGAAGCTGTTGACCGTCACCGGAATCTTGAGCGGCATGCGCGCAGCGGCAGCGCGCTCCTTGAGGATCTGGTCGAGAGAGCCGCCCGCCTGCAGGGCCACGAGCGGAAAACGCAGCACGTCCTTGAACGTGAGTGCGGACATGGCGGCCAGCTCGTGCTCGGGCGGCAGCACGACCATGAGCGGGTCGTCGGCGAAGTGCCACGAATCCAGCCCGCCGGGAATCCTGGCGCTCGCGGAAATCCCCACGTCCGCGCGATCTTCCATGCAGGCCCGCACGACCTCGTCGCTGATCTGTTCGGTCAGGGCGATCTGCACGAGGGGGTAGCGCGCCTGAAAGACCTTGAGCCGCTCCGGCAGAA
The DNA here is from genome assembly GCF_040965375.1 of Paraburkholderia sp. EG286A. Lineage (NCBI taxonomy): Bacteria > Pseudomonadati > Pseudomonadota > Betaproteobacteria > Burkholderiales > Burkholderiaceae > Paraburkholderia > Paraburkholderia sp. EG286A. The sequence continues at coordinate 445,052 of NZ_JBFRCB010000004.1, read as the reverse complement.
AACCAACGATGGCGGACGCGTTGGCGAACAGGCGCACCACACCCGCCACCTCGCCGCTGAGCGACTGGACTTCGCGCGCCAGCGACTGCAACTGGTCGTGCACCGCCAGCGCGCGCGAAAACGCGTGACGGCCCGCCTCGGTCAACTCGACGCCCGACGACGAGCGAATGAGCAAGGGCAGCCCCATCGCCGCTTCCAGATCCGCCATGCGGCGGCTCAGTGCCGAAGGCGCGATGTGATTGCGGCTGGCCGCTCGCGCAATGGAGCCTTCCTCCACCACCGAAATGAACAGCTCGAGGCTATAGGGATCGATTCGCATGCCCGCAATAATATCAGCAGAGCCAATTAACGTCCGACCCGAATAAATTCGAAAGGAAATTAAAAGGGAAATATAGACCAAAGAATTAATTACATCCGCGCACTTCAGACCATCCCAGAACTGCCGATATTGCGGGCAATAGCAGGCGAAACACGCAATTCATGCAGCAAGCATTACCTCATTGATTTGATGTAATTAATACCTTGCTATTGGCGGAAATTGACTAAGTTTCGGTAATTGAAACCAGAGACAATTCGTGTGACATTTTGTTACGTCTGATTTTCACATGCCAGGGGGAATTATCGGTAATATCCGCCGCGCGTCTGACTTCAAGCAGTGACTTCGTAATCTTCGTCCGAAAAAATTGCGCACGTCTCCCCTCCTTCAGGGATCCAGCGCAGGGCCGAAATTCCCGACGGGGCAGCCGTAGCGAGGGTGCAATATTTACCCGCGCGAAAGCAAAAGGACAGATAGCAGGTTCGCGCAATAGCGCGAGCCGCGCGGCGCACGTAGCGGGCGCAGGGCTCATCGAGCCGTTGTGCAGCGTCCGTTAGTTAAATCTCATTCTTCAGACCTTAGCCAGCATCTGAGCGCGCATCGCGCGCCGTCGCCGGCTGGGCGTCGTTTTGTCTTTTTTTCTTCGATCGATGAAACTCTTCTATCTCTTGCTCTCGTCGTCGCTATTCCTCGCGGCGTGCGGCGGCGGTGGTTCCGGAAGCTCCGGCACGGAAGCGACCAATGCCTCGGCCACGACACAAAGCGCGAGTGACGCGGCCGCCACGGACGCCAGCGCGAATGCGGCCACCACCACGCGCGGCACGCTGCACTGCGGCTCCGCCGTGAAATCGAGCGCGAGCTCCAGCAGCGAGCTGGTGAGCGCCGATACGCCGACCACGCAGAGCGGCCGCATCTTCGCCTCGGGTACCGCGTTTCCCCTCGCATTCACCACCAATGCGCCCGCAGCCGACACGGTGAACTGGTCGATCAGCGACCATCTCGGCAAGGTGGTCACGAGCGGCAGCCTGCGCGTGACGGCAGGCCCGGTGACGACCACGCTGAGTTGCACGTCGACGCTCGCAGGCTACTTTTCCGTGACCGCCAAGCTCGCCACCGCCGGCGGTCAGCTCCCCGAGCTGGGCACCCGCCCCGCCGGCACCGCGACCTTCGGCGTGCTGCCCAATCTGGCCGGCATCGTGCCGACGGTGACGTATCCGCATCAGGACCTGCACCGCTTCGGCATGCAAGGCGAAGACGACAACACTTCCGTGCTCTCCTCGCTCGGCATCTCGTGGACCTATGACCACCGCGAGCTATACAACATGGAGCCGAACGGCCCCAACACCTTCAACCCGAACGCCAACAATCTCGACCCGTTCTACACCGCGGGCAACGTGATGCGCCTCGTGCGTCTGGACGGCATTCCCGCCTGGGCGAGCCCGACCGGCGCGTTCGAGGACGAAGCCCTGCCGCCGAGCAACCTCTCGTACTACCAGAACTACATGAGCCGGATCGGTACGGAATCGAACCTCATTCGGACGACTTACTTTCCGAAGCAGGCGTCGAACTACTACCAGCTCACCTGGGAACCGGACGCACAATGGCAAGGCAATGACACGCAATTCGTGCAGCTCTATCAGGCCGTCTATCAGGGTATTCACTCGACCGATCCGCACGCAGTCGTGATGGGGCCGACCGATACGGCGCCGTCCGGCACCGCCGATCACCTCAAGGCCCTCGCGCCGCTCGGCTACGCGCAGGACATCGACGGCGTGACGACGCACGGCTATTACGACATCAACGGCAGCTCGCCTTCGTTCCCGCCCGAGCGTCAGGAAACCGACCCGGCCAACGCGTCCGGCTCGCTGATGGGGCAAATGCGTGCGCTGCGCAGCGAGATGGCGGCTGACTACAAGCCGGGCATGAAGCTGTTCAGCACGGAGCTTGGCATCAGCTACGACAACGGTTCGTCGTACGGTCCCAACTATCCGACCGGCAATATCCTGTACGCACAAGGTGCAGTGGTGGCCCGCAGCCACCTGATCATTCTGGGCGAAGGCGCTGATCAAACCTGGATCTTCTACGGTGCGGACTTCCCGGGCCTCGTGGGCTACGGCACGTTCTTCGATCTCGCCGACGCACAGGGTCAGTATGGCGCGCAGAACATCAGCCCGAAGCCTGCGGCGATGTCCGTCGCGGCGATGACGCGTATTCTCGACGGCACCAACACGCTTGGTCCGGTAAAGAAGACGCCTTCGGGTGTCTACGCCTACGCGTTCCAGCAGCTCAACAACGGCGCGGTCATCACGGCCCTCTGGACGCACAACAACAGCGTGTGGAGCGCGAGCGCCGGCTACAGCTCGACCTATAGCGTGGGCTACAGCCTCGCGGTGGATGCACCCGGCACGAGCGGCACGGTCACCGTGCTCGACGAAATGGGCAATCCGACGACGACGAACTACACCAACGGCAAGGTCGCGCTGAGCCTGACCGAATCGCCGGTGTATGTGATTTCGCAGAACGCTTCGGTGGCCAGCGCCAATGCGACGCTGCCCACGGGCTACGTGCCGAACTGAGCGAACTTACCGAACTGAGCGAACCGGGCGCCTCTTCCGTTTACCGCGTGCGGGGCACGCTTGTCCGAACCCTGGCGTGAGACGACACCGCGCTTCCGAATGCTCAAATTTTCGACGCCGCGACAGAAATGAACGAAAATGCTGCGAACCCACTGGAAAGCAACATGAAACGACTGTTACTAGCCGCACTCACCGCCGCCTCGTTCGTGACCTGCGCTCATGCGCAAAGCGACGCGACCGGCTCGTTCGCCACCCCCGCAGGCACGGTGCAGTTCGTGCGCGACGACCGCGACTTCGTGGCGGTCCTCGGCAAGGATGTCTTCGACCGCTTCGACGCGAAGACGCTCACGCACTTTGACGAAGTGGGCCACGACAACAGCACGATTACGCGCATGCTCGTGCAAACCGCAAACGGCCCGGTGCTGTACGACTTTCGCCACAATCCGCCGCTCGTGCAGCACGTGACCACGCGCATGACGATCAAGCGCGTGTTCTGGCAACCCGACGAAGTCGTGATGCAAGGCTCGGAGGGCTGGTTCCGGCTCAAGAACGGCGCGCTCACGAAGCTGCAATCGTCAACGACCACGTACCGCACCAACTAGTCCGGTTAGACGTCTTTCTCGTCCTTGTCGTCGCCCTGCGAGTCGCGGTCCGCGATCTTCAGCTGACGCAGCTTGTGATACAGCGTTTTCTTCGGCATCCCAAGCTCCTCGCTCGCCTGGGCGACGTTGCCGTGATGGCGGCGCAGCGTGTTCTCGATCAGCATCCGCTCGAAATACGCTAGCTGGTCCGCCAGCGTTTCCCCTTTCACGGTAGCCGCGCCCGCGGAGAGCAGGCTGTCGCCGGTCAGCCCGAGCACGAAGCGGTCGGCGACATTCTGCAGCTCGCGCACGTTGCCGGGCCATGCGTGCGTCATGAGCTCGGACACCTGTGCAGCGGTCACGACCGGCGCCGGCGTACCGAAGCGCCGCGCGGCCGCGAGCACGAAATGCTCGAACAGCAGCGGTACGTCCTCGCGCCGCTCGCGCAGCGGCGGCAATTCGATCTGCGCGACGTTCAGCCGGTACAGCAGGTCGGCGCGAAAGCCTCCTTGCGCAGACACTTCGGCGAGGTCGGCCTTCGAAGCGGCAACGATCCGGCAATCCACCGGAATCAGCTCGTTTGCGCCCAGGCGCTCGACCACGCGCTCCTGCAGCACGCGCAGCATCTTGATCTGCAGCGGCATCGACATCGTTTCGATCTCGTCGAGAAAGAGCGTGCCGCCATTCGCCCATTCGATCTTGCCCACGCGCTTCTTGATCGCGCCCGTGAACGCGCCCGCCTCGTGACCGAACAGTTCGCTCTCGAACACCTGCTCGGGCAAACCGCCGCAATTGAGCGCCACGAAATGCGCGTCGCGCCGCGCGCTGAAGTCGTGCAGGCTGCGTGCGATCAGTTCCTTGCCGGTGCCCGTTTCGCCCGTGATCAGCACCGACACGGAGGTATCCGCGAGACGCAGAATTTTCTTGCGGACTTCCGCCATGGCCGGCGACTTGCCGAGCACCAGCGCCTCAATGCCCTGCCAGTTGTGCAGCGAAGCACGCAGGCCCTCGACTTCGAGCGTGAGCCGCCGCTTCTCGACCGCGCGCGCCACGCGGCCCGCGATCACATCGGAGGAGAAGGGCTTTTCGATGAAGTCGTAGGCGCCCACGCGCATCGCGCTGACCGCCGTCGATATGTCCGCATGCCCGCTGATCAGCAGCACGGGAATTTGCGGGTCGATCGTCATCACGTGATCGAGCAGTTGCAGGCCGTCGATGCCCGGCATGCGCACGTCCGAGACGATCACGATTGGCGCGCCCGGCGCGATGTCGGCATACGCATCGGCCGCCGACGCATAAGCGCTCACCGGAAAGCCCGCGAGCGCCACCGCCTGCTCGACGCCGATGCGGACATTCTCGTCATCCTCGACGACCAGCACCCGAATCTCATCTGCCATGTTCTGTCCTTTGCGGCTCGGCTGCCGCGAATTCGATCGTGAAGCGGGCTCCGCCTTCGTCGCGATTCGTTGCGGTGATTTTCGCCCCAAAGCCTTCGACGATGCGCGACGTGATCGCGAGCCCGAGCCCGAGGCCTTGCCCGCGCGGCTTGGTCGTCACGAACGGCTCGAACAGGTGCGCCAGCACGTCCGGCGCGATGCCGGGGCCGCTGTCTTCGACCGTGAAGCGCACGCGGCCTTGCGCGTCGGGCTCACCCGCCTCGATCGCGATCACGCGCATGCTCGCGTCGCGCACGGCGTCGAGCGCATTGCCGAGCAGATTGACGATCACCTGCTGCAGTTGACTCGACTCCGCATACACCGTCGTGCCCGGCGCGATGCGCACGTCGAGCCGCACCGCTTCGTCGCGGATGCGCGACTCGTAGATGAGCCGCGCATGCGCGACGGCTTCGCCAAGCGACACCGCCACGCGCTCCACTTCCGGCTTGCGCGCAAACGCCTTCAGCTCGCTGGTGAGCACCGCCATGCTGTCCACGAGACGCCCGACGCGCTCGAGATTGGCGTTCGCCTGAGCGCCCTGATTGCGCTCGAAGAAGGTACGCGCATTGTCGCAGAGCGTGCGGATCGCGACGAGCGGCTGGTTCAGCTCGTGCGTGAGCCCCGCCGCCATCTGGCCGATCACGGCGAGCTTGCCGGCATGCACGACCTCCTGCTGCGTGGCGCGCAGGCGCTGCTCGGTGCGTTCGCGCTCGGCGATCTCGCGCTGCATCTGCGCGTTCGCTTGCGTGAGCGCGGCGGTCCGCTGCGCCACGGTCGTCTCCAGCTGGTCGTTCGCGCGCCGCAAGGCTTCCTGCGCCTTGAGCTTTTCCACAATCACGCGGCGGCGCTGCACCGCATACAGCGCATAGAGCGCGGCGATCAGGAACACGCCCGTCACGAACGCGAACGCGAGCCGTTGCTGGCGCCGCGCGCCCGCCGTGTCGAGCAGCACCATGATCGTGTCCTGCCCTTGCGGCGCAGGGCGCGACATCACGAGAAAGCGGGCCGTGCGGCCCGCGCGGCGCAGGTCGGGAAAGAGGCCGATCCACGCGTTGTCATTCCAGTCGCCCACGCGCCGGTATTGCAGCGCCTCGACGATGCGGCCCGCGTATTGGCGCGACGCCTGGATGTCGCGCTGCTGTGGCTCGGTCATCGCGCGCATGGCGCTGAATTTCCATTCGGGCTGGGTCGAGATCACGATCACGCCGTTGCTGTCGACGACGATCGCCGCCTCGCCAGGCGTGCGCCACGCGGATTCGAGCGCGTCGACGCTGACCTTTACCGCGGCCGCGCCGATCGCCGTGTCGCCGTCGTGAATCGCATTCGCGAAGTAGAGCCCCGGAATGCCGGTGTTCGTGCCGATGCCGAAGAAGCGGCCGCGGCCCTGGGCGAGCGCGTCCTTGAAGTACGGGCGATAAGACACGTTGGTGCCGACGAAGCTGACCGGCTGGTTCCAGTTGCTCGCGGCAACCACCGTGCCGTGCGCGTCGATCACGTCTACCGCGCCGCTGCCGACATCGTTGTTGACCGCTTCGAGATAGGCATCGACAGCGGGCAACATGCCGCGCGCTTCAGCGGGCGGCGCCTTGAGCAACGCGCGCACGCTGTCCTGCCGCGCCACGAGCGCGGGGACCATCTCGAAGCGTCCCAGCTCGCTTTTCAGGCTCGCCGCGTAAAGATCGAGCCGATGCTCGCCGACGTCGGCCAGCGCGTCGATCGCGCGGTTCCATGCGAACTCCACCGCGGCGGCGGCCGCACCGACATACAGCACGGCCGCCGCCGCCCATCCCCACCATGGAATGCCCTTGTAACGCATCTGCACGTTCGCCCTCGTCGATTGGCTGCCGCCAGACGGCGGGTTCAGCGGATACCGCGCGCCGGGTGCACCGGCGCCACGATCGCGAAGGCGCGCACGAGGGGCGCACAGCGGCGCGTCATGCGCCGAAGTGCGCGAGCAGGATGAGCGTCACGGTCACGACGATGGCGCCGCCAATGCGCGTGGCGATCTGCGCGAACGGCATGAGCTGCATGCGGTTCGCGGCGGTGAGGATCGCCACGTCGCCGGTGCCGCCCTGGCCGCTGTGGCACGCGTTCACGATTGCGGTGTCGATAGGGTACATCTTCATCAGGCGGCCCACCACGAAGCCCGTGCCCATGAGCGTGACCACGGTCGCGGCGATCGTCACGACATTGACGAGCGTGAACGCGGCCATGAGCTTGTCCCACGGTGTCATCGCCACGCCGATCGCGAACAGCAGCGGGTAGGTGACCGCGGTCGAGAAGAACTTGTAGACCACGAACGCGCCTTCCTGCAGCGGCGGCGAAACCGCACGCGCGAGCTTCACGAGCACGGCGAGGAACAGCATCGCCACCGGCGCGGGCAGGCCGAACAGCTTGTTCGCCATCAGGCCGATGAGGTACAGCGTGATCGCCGTGATGCCGGCCGCGGCGATGTGGCTCACGTCCACGTGCCCGCGGGCTTCGTCGTCCGACGACGCCAGTTCATCGGTCGCGCCGACTTGCAGACGGCCATTGCCGGTGAGATGCGGCATGCGCTTGCCCAGCATGTCGAGCATGCCCGAGAGGATGATCGCCATGAGGCTGCCGAGCATCACGGGCGGCAAGACCTGCGCGAACAGGTCGCCCTGCGCGACGTGCATGATTTCCGAGTAACCCACGGAGAGCGGAATCGCGCCTTCGCCCACGCCGCCGGCCATGATCGGCACGACGATGTAGAGCAGTGTGTGCTTGACGCCGAGTCCGAGCGCCGCGCCAACCGCGGTGCCCACGATGGTCGCCGCCACCGTGCCGGCCGCCAGCGGAATGAAGATCTTCAGGAAGCCTTGAATCAGCACGCGCCGGTCCATGCTGAGAATACTGCCGACGATGATCGAGGCGATGAAGAGATAGAGGAAGTTGGTCTGCTTCGTGAACTCGACCGTGAGGTGCTGCACGGGCGTGGGCAGCACGTGGTAGTACACGAGCGCCGAGGGCACGAAGGTCGCGAGAATCGCCGCCGCGCCGATATTGCGCAGCAGCGGCAGACGCTTGCCGAGTTCGGCGCACGTGAAGCCGCAAAAGGCGAGCACGGCGATGGCCATCGAGATCTCGCCGGGCACCTTGCCGGTGACCGCGAAGCCCGCGATCAGCGCGAACAGGATCACGTAGATCGGCAGCGGAATGATGCCGATGCGGATTTCCATCAGCTTCCACCAGCCTTCTGGCCAGAAGCGCGTTTGCGTCGTCGGGGATGACTCGGGGACCGCCGGGTTGACCTGCGAGGCGGCGGATACGGATGCACTGTTCTGCACGGGATGTCTCCTTCGTTTTCGCGACCGGACTGCGTCGCGTCTCCGGTGCTTGTTTAATGAGGGCTGCGGACTATCGAGGGATAGGCCGCCGGGCCTCTATAAAGCAGTAGCCGTGCCAGCGCGCGCCGGCGTCTCGAGTGATCCGCAACCCGTTGATTTATATGGACGTTTCCGGAACGCCACGCAACTCGAATCCGTCACCGAGCCGAGATTTCAGAATCGGCCCGAGCCGCAGGCTGAAATCTCGGCCTGCCCAGGCGCGACCGTTGAGCGCATGGCAAGAGTGATTTTCAGAATTCGCTATGGAACGACGCCGATCGTTGGCAGAAGATGGATTACCGCAACGTGAGGAGCGAGCCATGAAGATCGTCTTGCCAGGATGCGCCGTCGTTTGCGCCGCGGCGCTGTGGAGTGCCGGCGCGCTGGCCGCGCCGCCGGGTTCGGCCTACCAGACGTCGGTGCAGTTATCGAGCGGAAGGAATCTGCTTTGCAGCGTGAACGAATCACAGCCCGCTGGCGATTTGGCGGCGCTCACGCGTCGCGAACAGGTGGAAGCCGATGTCCTCGCCACGCAGCGCTTGAGGCTCGTGAGCGGACCGGAATCGCCTTATCCCTCTGCCTATACGGCGCCGAGCATTGCCTGCGTGAATGCGGGTTGAGGCCGCAGAAAGAACCGCGGGGCTCGATTCGCCTGACGAATCGAGCCCCGCGTGCTACGAAGTTGAGTGAGAAGACCGATCAGAAGCGCGTGCGCACGCCCGTCGTCACTTCGACCTGGTTGGTCGCACCGAAGGTCGTGCCCACCGTGTAGCCGCCGTGCAGCTTCATGTAGTCGCCTGCCAGATACACCTCGGTGCGCTTGGACAGGTGATAGAAGATCGAGCCGTAGAGCGTTTCCTTGAAGCCGTTGTGCAGCCCGCTCGCGGGATCGAATGCGCCGATGTTGGCGTTCGGAATATCGCCATCGACGTTATACGCGGCGTTGTGCGTGCGCATTTGCTGATAGCCGAGTTCGTAGTCGAGCGCGCCCTTCGGCACGAGCTTGAACGAGACCGTCCACGCATTGTCCTGACGCTGGCCGAGCGCTCCCTGATTGCCCCAGTAGCGGAAATAGCCCGCATTGGCGCGCACGATGCCGATCGTGTAGTTGCCGCCAACCGAGAACGCCTGGTTCGTGTTGCCGTCGCGGTTCACGTGGTTATAGAAGGTCGAGGCCGTCCACGTCGGGGCGTTGTAGCCGAGTGCGAACTGATAATTCGCATTGTTGCCGAAGCTCGTGGAATTGCCGAACGCGTAGCCCGCAGCCGCGTAGATGCCGTTGTCGAACACCTTCTTCCACGCGAGACCGTTTTCGTAACGGGTGCCCGTTGCGCTCGCTGCGTAGAAAATCATCTGCTTGAAGTTGTTCGCGTTGGTCCAGCCGCCCTCTTCCGTCGTGAGCTTCGCGTTGCCGTACGGGTCGCCGTAAATGGCCGCGGCGTCACGCGCGATGGTGTTCTGGAAGCCCGCCGTGAGCTTGCCGAAGCGCTCGTCTTCCACGCCGACCCATGCGTCACGGTCGAAGATCTGGCCCGGGTCTTCCATCTGGCCGTCGCTGACGCGGTACTCGCTTTCGAGCCGGAAGATCACCTTCGTGCCGCCACCGATGTCTTCGGCGCCCTTCAAGCCCCAGCGGCTGCCGCTGAACCACGGTTCGCCGGCAATGCCCATGCCGATCACGTGATTGCCGTTGGCGTCCGCGTGCGATTGATAGGTGGGGACGCTCAGGTCGATGAGGCCGTAGAGTTGAACGCTCGATTGCGCGTGTGCGCCGCTCGCCGCGAGTGCGCCGAAGGTCGCGCCAACCGCAGCGACAGCAAGTTGTTTTCTCTTCAAGATCGTCTCCAGGGGGTACTTCGTTGGAAGTTTTCATGGACCCGCTGCCATCACTCACCGGTTGCGGCGAGCCGTGTGAATCAGCGGGTGAGACGAATAGTAGAGAGGTGAATCCTTCGCGATTCTTTCACGAACGATGGGTATTCCTAAGTACATCCACCAATACCGGTAAAAAATCCGGCCTGCTCAGGCCGCCACCGGCTCTTTCACGCGAAGGATGTAGCCGAGGCCGCGCAGCGTGGTGATCTGCACGCTCGATTGCGCCAGATGCTTGCGCAGACGGTGGATGTAGATATCGATCGCGTCCACACTCGGTTCGTCGCTCAGGCTGCAGATGCGCTCCAGCAGCGCCTGCTTCGGCACCGCCTTGCCCTGGCGCAGCATGAGTGCTTCGAGAATGGAATGCTCGCGCCGGCGCAGGGCGAGCGGTGCATCCTTGTGGCGGAACTCGCGCGTGTCGCAAACGTACTGCAGGTCGCCGCAGGTCAGCCAGCCCGACTTCTCGCCTGTCTGGCGACGTATCAGCGCCTTGATGCGCGCAACCAGTTCGCGGCTGTCGAACGGCTTGACCACGTAGTCGTCGGCGCCGGCGCCGAAACACGCGACCTTGTCGTCGATCGAGCCGTGCGCCGTCAGCATGAGCACGGGCACGTCGTTGCGCCTGCGCCGCAAACGGTTGAGCACGTCCTTGCCGCTCAGGCGTGGCAGGCGCATGTCGAGGAGCACGAGATCGTAGCTCTGCGTGAGCAGCACGGAATCCGCGGCTTCGCCATCGGCCACGCAGTCCACCGTGAAATTCTCGGCGCGCAGCAGGTTGACGATCCAGTGCGCGAGTTCGGCGTTGTCTTCTACGAGCAGCAGCTTCATGGTCCCTCCTCCCCCTCATCCGGGCCAGACGGGCAAGCGCACCGTCGCGACCAGACCCACCCGCTCGGCCCCCGCGGCGACACTCACCGAGCCGCCGTGCGAGCGCGCGACCTGATGCACGATGGCAAGACCGAGCCCCGTGCCTTCGGTATCCGCCGCGACGCGATAGAAGCGCTCGAACACGTGCGCACGGGCCTCGGCGGGAATGCCGGGGCCGTTGTCGACTACCTGCAGCATGACCTGCTCCCCTTCGCTGCGGCACACGGCCGTCACACGGCCGCCCTTGTGCGTATAGCGGATGGCGTTGTCGATCAGGTTGGACACGAGCGAAGCCAGCAGGCCCGTGTTGCCCGCCACCTGCACGTCGTCGTCGAGTTCGGCGCCGAGATCGATGCCGCGCCGTTCCGCGGCCTGGACCATCTCTTCGAGCACGGAAGACACGACCTCGGTAAGATCGACGCGCGTCGGGCTCGGCGACGATTGCGTCATCGATTCGGCCTGTGCGAGCACAAGCAGTTGATTCGTCAACTCCGCCATTTTCTGGCTGGTGCGGCGCACGCCTTTGAGTGCGTCGAAAAGCGCGGGATCGCCCGCGTCGCATTGACTCGCGAATTGCGTTTGCGTGGTCAGCAGCGTGAGCGGCGTGCGCAGCTGGTGCGCCGCGTCGGCGATGAACTGGCGCTGCATGGCGGCATGCACCTTGAGCCGCGCGATGCACTGGTTGATCGCCTCGACGATCGGCCGCAGCTCCGACGGAAGATGATCCGGGCGGATCGGCTCCAGTTGCACGGGCTCGCGGTCGGCAACGTCGTCCTTGAGCTTCATGAGCGGCCGCAGTTCGAGCGTGAGCCCGAGCGGCACGAGCAGCGCGACGAGCGCCAGCATGAACCACTGGCGTGCGAGCTGCGGCCTCCATAAGGCGTTGACCATCGCCTCGCGCGACGCGATCGTCTTGCCGACGATTACCATCACGCGCTCGGCGCGGCCCGAGTCGTAGAGCATGCGCTCGTAGGCCACGGCGCGAATCGGCAAACCCGCATAGGTGGTGTCATAGAACACGGGCGCCTCGGCTGTGTTCGCGCGCGGCAGCGGCAAGTCCGGCGCGCCGCCCAGCAGGCGGCCATTGGCGGCGAGCACCTTGTAGAAGACGTGATCCTGCCACGGCGATTCGAACAGTTCCAGCGCCGCCGGCGGGATCGTCGCGCTGAGGGAGCCGTTGTCCCAGTCGACGTCTTCGATGATCGTGCGCGCCGAATCCAGCAGCGAGTGGTCCTGCACGAGATCCGCGGTCTGCCGCGCGGCATCGTACGACTCGCAGCTCGTCACGACGACAAACGCGGCGAGCGGCACCAGCAGCCACAGCAGCAACCGTCCACGCAGGCTATGCACCATGTCGCGCTCTCTCAGGTATCGAACCGCGAGGCGCGCGCAGGACGGCAGCTCCGGGCATGCTTCATTTCGCGCTGACGAATTCGTTCGTGTACGTGCCGGACAAATCCACGTGCTTGCCCTTCACCGAGGGATTGACACTCGAGAGCACCTTCAGCACGGTCGCCGGACCGTCGGCAGGCATCTTGCCGTCCGCGGTGTACATCGGCAGCGAGGCCTTGAGTGCGCTCACGTAAAGCGCCTTGTCCTTTTGATAGTCGGCGGGCATTTGCGCGGCGATTTCTTCGGCGCTGTGCGTGTGAATGAACTGCATCGTGCGCACGAACGCGTGCGCGAGCTTCACCGCCTGAGCCTTGTGCGACTCGGCCCATGCGTCCTGCACGTACAGGCTTGCGGCGGGATAGGTGCCGCCGAGCGCGGCGCGCGTGCCTTCCACCGTGCGCATATCGACGAGCACCTTCGCGTCGCCGGCTTTCTGCAGCGCCGAGACGGTTGGCTCGGTCGTCATGCCCGCGTCGATGCGCCCCTGCTTGATGGCCGCGATGAAGCTCGCGTCCGCGCCCACCGGCAACATCGTGTACGCGCTCGAGGCGATGCCATGCTGGCCCGCGAGATACTGCGTGAGAAAACTGGTCGAGGACCCGAGGCCCGTTACGCCGAGCGTTTTGCCTTTGACGTCGGCCATCGACTTGATCGTGCCGGCCGCTTTCGACGACACCATTTCCACTTCGCCCGGCACCTGGCCGAACACGACGATCGCCTTGACGTCCTTACCCTTGGTCTGCAAGTCGATGGTGTGATCGTAGAAGCCGACCACGGCCTGCACCGCGCCGGCGAGCAGTTCGTTCTCCGCATCCACGCCCGCAGGCTGCGAGAGCAGTTCGACGTTCAGCCCTTCGTCGTGGAAATAGCCCAGTTGCTCGGTGAGGCGCGCGGGCAGGTAAATGAGCTTCGTGATACCGCCGACCATGATGGTGATCTTGTCGCCGGCATCGTCGGCGGCATGCGCGCCTTGAAGCGCCATGGCAAACAGCAGGCCACCAGCGAGTGCGGCTCGCCGCAGCGCGCCAAAACTGGATTGCATTGATTGTCTCCGTCAGGATGGGTAGGCGGCGCGATGCTCGCCGCCTCGATCGTTCCGGGAATTCTAGAGATTCGAACCCTTCCCGAAGCTTTCGCGGGTCACGCGGATTTATACGGGATTTCCATGAGCGGCGGCATTATTTATGCTTTTAATCATTCTGAATAACAATGGCTTTTATTCAGAATGCCGGTCGAGCCGACATCGATTCAAACAGGATTCCTGATCGATTGCGCGCAAAGCAGCGAGACCCGGATATGGGTCTCTGGCAGGGGAAGTTGCCAGCCGAATCGCGCTTTAACGCGGCAGCGCGCCTTTCATGACGCGCACCACATCGTTTGGTTCGATGCTCGTGACGTCGGTCTGGCCGATGAGCGGGGTACACCTGAAGAAGTCGTTCTCCACGTACCGGGTCCTCGGGTCGATATCGTCGCTGAACAACGCGACGGTCGGCACGCCGGCCGCGTGCGCGATATGCAGCAGGCCGCCGTCCGCGCCAACGAACAGCTTGCTCTGACCGATGAGCGCATAGCATTCGTGAATCTTCAACTTGCCGACCAGCGAGTCGAGCTGCAAATGCCTGAATGACATGGCAGTGAGATCGCTGGCTTCCTTGAGCCCGTTGTCCGATCCGATCAGCACATATTGATAGCGCGACAACTCGGGATCGTCATCGAGCCGGGCCAGAACGTCGGCCCACTTGCCGTAGATGCGGTTCGATTCCCTGCCGCCCACCGAAATCGCAATTCTGCCGGCCCACGCTTGCGCCGGAAAATCCTGGCTCTGTGGCGCATCGAGAATCAGCCGCGAGTTCCTGTACAGCGCGGCTTCTGCGATCCCGGAATTCAGAATCTTGTTGAACGAGTAGTAGCTGAACTGGATATGGTTGAAATTGCGCCCGGCATACCATCCAATCAGGCTCGTAAATCTGGCTTGACCGGCATAGCGGATTTTCTCTTTAATGACGCGAATGCCGAGCTTGTTCAGAATAATGAAATCGTATTCGCCGAAATCGATTTCACGGTAATCCGTATAGACTTTCGAAAAATACCGGTCGTGGCGAAAAAGCTCGGCCAGAGACGGATCGAGCACCACGTCCAGCTTGTATGACGTGCCGCTGAGGAGCGCACGCCCGGAAAGGTCCATCAGCGCGTCGCCGAGGTTGTTGACGCCGCTGTAGAACAACAGGATCCGGGCGCCCGGGCGCAACTGCGCAGATTCCGTATACAGACCCAGTTGCCGGTTCAGCGAAAGTATCGACCACTTATGCAGCTGCTTCTTCAGAAGCGAAAGCTTTTTATAAGCGGAAAGGCTCTCGACCTCATCCTGGACGATTTCCGGATGGGGAACGCGAAGACTCTTGCTGATAAAACCGCGGACCGTATCGACTTTCATTGTTTACTCAGCAGGAGCCCTGTCCAGCCCATCCGTGACCTTTGACCGAGCGGCTATTATGCCACCCGGCGCGAAGGTCACAGAACGCGCTGGACGGCCCGGGCGGAGTCTGTGATGTCCTGCCCGAAACCGGCGACCGTGTTGCAGCCCGCCAAAGCGGCCAGTGCGCCGACCATCGATATCACCACCAGAATCCGTCCGATCATGTTCAACTTCCCCTAAGCTCGATTTTTGATTGTTGCGCGGGCGGCTGCTCATAGCCTCTTGCCCGCGGAATCCAGCCCCATTTGAGATGGCCGGAATTTCGTATTCTGCCTGCGCTGGGTCCGCGCGCGCAAATTGGCGGCGGATGCGGTTGCGCGCGGGGGCTTTGCGCCGCCCGCGCGAGAAAGCTTACACGTGTAAGGCGTGCCGAGCCGGCATATCGGGCGAACCGGCCAGCCGGAACATCGAAACGGAGCCCTTGAGGTCGTTCGCCTGAGCGGCGAGCGCGCTTGCCGCCGCCGCGGCCTGCTCTACGAGCGCCGCGTTCTGCTGCGTGACCTCGTCCATCTGCGTGACGGCCTGGCCGACCTGGCCGATGCCCTTGCTCTGTTCCTCCGACGCGGCCGTGATCTCGCTGATGACATCGGTCACGCGCCGGATTTCCTGCGTGATGACGCGCATCTTTTCGCCCGCCTCCTGCACGTGGGCCGCGCCGGCATGCGAGCGTTCGACCGATTCGTGAATCAGCTCCTTGATTTCCTTCGACGCCGCCGACGAACGCTGCGCGAGCGAACGCACTTCCGAGGCCACCACGGCGAAGCCGCGCCCCTGCTCGCCGGCGCGCGCCGCTTCGACGGCCGCATTGAGCGCGAGAATATTCGTCTGGAACGCGATGCTCTCGATGATGCCGACGATGCTCGCGATGCGATCCGAACTGGCGTTGATGTCCTCCATCGTCTGCACCACGCGCGAGACCACCGTGCCCCCCTGCTCCGCGGCCTCGGCGGCTTGCGCGGCGAGCTGGTTCGCCTCGCGGGCGCTGTCGGCGTTCTGCGCAACCGTGGACGTCAGCTGCTCCATGCTCGCCGCCGTTTGCGCGAGCGATGCGGCCTGTTCTTCCGTGCGCTGCGAGAGGTCCTGGTTGCCGGCGGCAATTTCGTT
Organism: Paraburkholderia sp. EG286A; assembly: GCF_040965375.1. NCBI lineage: Bacteria > Pseudomonadati > Pseudomonadota > Betaproteobacteria > Burkholderiales > Burkholderiaceae > Paraburkholderia > Paraburkholderia sp. EG286A. Next base: position 429,079 of record NZ_JBFRCB010000004.1, on the reverse strand, counting down.
GGTCGCGGTCGCGATGGAGTCAGCCGAATGCTTGATCGTGTCGATGGTCTGCGTAAGCTGCGCCTGCATGCGCTTCATCGAAAACAGCAGGCTCGAACGGTCGTCCGCTGCGATCTCCACCACGGCGGTCAGGTCGTTGTCGGCAATGCGGTTGGCGATTTGCGCCGCGTAGGCGGGCTCGCCGCCCAGCGAGCGCAGGATGCCACGGTTCACCACTGCCACGACCGCCGAGAGCGCCAGCGCGATCGCCGCCAGAATGCCCAGGCTCCAATAGAGCGTCACGCGAAACGCCGCGTCGATATCGTCGACATAAAGACCGGTCGTGAGAATCCAGTCCCACGGCTGGTAGCTCACGCTATAGGAGATTTTCGGCGCAATGTCGTTCGAGCCGATGCGCTTGAACGAATACGACACGAAGCCCTGACCTTCCTGCTTGATGACGGCAACGATCTCCTTGAACAGATAGACGCCGTTCGAATCCTGAAAGTCGCCGACGTTCTTGCCGACCAGGTGCGGGCTCGCGGCATTCATCAGCAGCACGTACTGCGAATTCATAATGCCGAAGTAGCCACCCTCGCCATACTTCATGTTCTTGACGGCTTCCATCGCGCGCTTCTGGGCGTCTTCTGGCGACAACATGCCGGCATTGGCGCGTTCGCCGTATGACTTCACCACGGCGAGCGCGATTTCCGAGGCGTGCTTCAAATCCGCCTTGCGCTCCTCGAGGCGCGTTGCCCGCATCTGCCACGCGTCATAAATCGATACGCCTGCGAGACACACGAGGCTCAGGATCAGCGGCAACCAAAGCCTTTGCACAAAGGAAAGCTTCATTAGTCTGTCGTTTTCTAATAATTTGAGGAGCGTGCCTGAGCAAACGGCACCCCGCCTTCGCGGGCACGCACTGCGAGAGTCTCTGCGTATACGGCGCCGGCTGCGTACGCATTAGAGGCAGATGACGCAACAAGCTCTTGCGAAAATCGATGCATGCGCAACGTGTGCCGCTCACTGCGCCCGTGTGCTTCACGACGGGCGCAAGGGTTTCCGGGCCGCCTCTCGGTCCCTGTTTATTTTTTAGGCATGTTCTGCGGCCAATTAGCACAGGGCCGGAATGCGTCAGAGCGTTATCATGATCAAAACATTCATCGACGGTGAATGTTTTCTAGCATCCCATCCGCATATAGTTGGTTATCCTATCGTTTATCTCGAGTCTTCCATGAACACGACCCGCCTCAAACTCGACGAAACAGACGAAGAACGGGAGGTCCGCGACGCACTGCGCTGCGTGATCGACCCCGAAGTGGGCGTGAACATCGTCGACCTCGGGCTCGTGTATGGCGTAGAACTCGGCGACGAAGGTCTAAAGATCGAAATCACCATGACTTCGCCCGCGTGCCCGATGGGGCAACTCATCATGGACGAGGTGCAGGCCGTGGCCGAGGAGTCGGTGCCCGAGGGCGTGCCCATCGAAGTCGCGCTCGTGTGGGAACCCGCATGGGAGCCCGCCATGATGAGCGAGGCGGCGCGCGCCGTTCTGGGCTGGGAGCCCGACTGACTGCACAAGCGCCGTAGTCAGGCTCGCGGCACGCAGGCACACATCATGAACATTGCCCCATCACTGCGCCACCTCGGCAAGCTCGTCGCCGCGCTGACGATCGTCCTCGTACTCGTTTGCGCGGTGATGGCGGGACTTGCGCGGCTCGGCGTTCACGTACCCGCCCACGCGATGACGAGTGTCGCGTGGCACGGCGTGCTGATGCTGCCGGTCTTTTTCGGCGCGCTCGTCAGCCTCGAACGCGCGGTCGCGCTGCAGCGCGCGGTTTATCTGCTGGCGCCGGCCAGCGCGATCGCTGCGGGCATCGTACTGATCGCAGGCGCAGCGCCCGTGGCCGCACAATGGCTGCTCATCGCGGCGGCGAGCGTCTCTCTCGTCGCGAGCCTGCAGGTGTTGCGCAAGCAACCGGCCCTCCATCTGGGCGTGCTCGCGCTCGCCGTGCTTGGCTGGTGGTTCGGCAATCTGGTCTGGGCAATGACGAACGATGTGTCGTCTTCCGTGCCGTGCTGGCTCTCGTTTCTGGTTTTGACCATCGCCGCCGAGCGGCTCGAACTCACCCGCATGCTGCGTCTGCCGCGCGCAGCCCGCCATGCGTTTTTCGTGCCGCTCGCCTTGATGATCGCGAGCCTGCCCTGGGCGTTGTGGAAGCCCGAATACGGAACGCGCCTTTTCGCGGCGGGAATCGTCCTGCTCGCCATGTGGCTGGCCAGATATGACATTGCACGCCGCACGGTGCACCAGCGCGCGCTCACGCGCTATATCGCGCTGTGTCTGCTCGGCGGCTATGGCTGGCTCGCGCTGAGCGGCGTGCTCGGCCTCGCCGGCGCACTGTTGCCGGGGCATCCATGGCATGACGCGGCGCTTCACGCGCTCACGCTCGGCTTCGTGTTTTCGATGGTGTTCGGCCACGCGCCGGTCATCGTGCCCGCGCTCACGCGGCTGCCCGTGAAATACCATCCGTTGTTCTACGCGCCGCTCGCCGTGCTCCACGCGGGCCTCGCCATGCGCGTAACGGGCGGGCTCGCCGAACTGTTCTGGCTGCGCAAGGCAGGCGGCATTGCGGGCGCGGTGGCGCTGGCGCTGTTCGCGTTGACGCTCGCCACTGCCGTGCTCGCGGCACGCCGGGACCGCGCCCGGCGTAGCGGCGGTAGACGGATTTCGAACCCGACGCATTCTTCGTAGTCCACGACACGAACGTGTTTCGATGAAAACGCGGCGTGCATCGCTCTCCTAACGTTCAACCGTTCTTGACGGCAACCAGCAAAAGAACGCTCATCGGACGATACGGATAGAATTCACGACAATCCGGCAGTGGCTCCAATGCGGCGGAATCGTGACGAAGCCATCGAGGACAGCTTTCGTTTCCGCCCTGACTGAGCTTCAAGGCGCACGGCGAAACGCCGCTTTTCCGTGCCACGCGGTTCAAACGGCTCGCTACCCTTGCGCTGTTGATCGACGCGGGAGCCGATCCGTCCGTCGCCGATCCGCAAGGCCGCGATAACATGGCGATTGCACGCGAACGCAAGCTGCCGGCAGGTATCATTAACACAACCACGCACCACACCGGGCCCTCTCGTCCATGCGCATTTTCGGAATCAGCCTTTACGTCATCATCGCGCTGCTCTTTGCAGTGCATGCCATCCGCAACCAGCAGAACATGTACTGGCTGCTGATCCTGTTTCTGTTCCCCGGCCTCGGCAGCCTCGTCTACTTCTTCGTCATTTATCTGCCGAGCCTGCGCCAGTCGCGCGGGGCGAGGGCGACAGGCCGGGCCATCTCGCAACTGGTCGATCCCAACCGCGCCGTGCGGGAAGCGCGCAACGATTTCGACCGCGCGCCGACCGTCGCGCACCGTATGCGCCTGGGCGCTGCGCTGCTCGACGCGGGCAACGCCGTCGAAGCGCTGGAGCACTACCAGGCGGCGGCCACCGGGCCGTTCGCATCCGATCCCGCGTTGCTCGAGGGCCTCGCGCGCGCGCAGTTTGCCAACGGCCATGCCGCGGCCACCCAGGAGACGCTCGAAAAACTGTTCGCCGTCCAGCCCGTCGCCCGCCAGCAGCCGGATCCCTCCTTGCTGTATGCACGGGCGCTCGCCGCGAACGGCGCAGCAGGCACGCGCGCCGCGTTCGAAGCCGCGCTCTCGTGCGCGAGCGACGCCGCCCCGCGTTGCCTGTTCGCCGACTGGCTGGCAAAGCAGCCCGGCGACGCCGACCGCCAGCGCTCGCGCGAGCTTTACGCCGAGATCGTGCACGACGCGAAGCACTGGCCGCGCCACGCCCGCGAGCACAATAGCGAGTGGCTGCAACGAGCGCAGGCCGCGTTGAGCCGATAGCGCAGAGCTACCCGCGAGGAGCCGCCGTGCGAGAAACCACCGTCAAGTTCAAACGCGGCATGTTCACCGGGCTCTTCACGTTCGTCGCGCTGATCTGCGTGCACCCTTTTACGGCCCGCTATCCGTCGCTGGGCATCGCCGCGTTTGCCGGCGGCGCTTGCGCATTCGTCGGCACGCAACAGGCGAGCTGGTTATACCGGCCGTAACGCGAGCGCCGGTGCGCAGCGCGATCACAGGCGCTAACGCATACCCGTATGCGCCAGCGCGCGGCGCCGCACGGCCATCAGCGTGCAAATCCAGATCGAGGCAGCGAGGTTGACGGCCGGATAAAACGCGACGGCCACCGTCCACTTTTCCAGCGCCAGCACCGCCAGCAGGTATTTGAGAACGCACAGCGCGAAGTAGAGCAGGCTTTCGCTCCACGGATCGCGGAGCGTCTTGCGCATGGTCGGGCCGAGACCCGCGAGTTCGATCAACGTCACGATGACGACCGAAAGCGTGGGGTCGGCAGTGAGCAGCCAGACGGGAATCGCCGAAAACGCGGCGCCGAGAAAGAACCAGTCGGCTTTCGTCCAGTTTCTATCGCCGCGAAAAATGCTCGCCACGAACGTAAGGAAACACGTGAAGGCGATTGCCGCCGTGCACCACGCGGAAGGCCCGGCGCCCGCCACGAATTGCGCGGCGGCGGCAATGGCCGTGACGACCGACCATACGAGCCATGTAAAGAGATGCGGACGGATGCTGCGCCGGTAGATCGCGAGTCCGTACGGAATGGCCGCGAACAGCGAGATGGCCGTACCCGCCGCGCCAAAGAGCGCTGCGGTGTCGTGGTGTGCGCCGGTCATCGGGCCTGGAATCGATATGACATGGCCTGCAGGATGCGTTTAGTCCGGCGTGTCCGTGTCCATGCGCGCGCACATGCGCCGGTAGGTGGCCGGCGTCATGCGGTACGCGCGGCGAAACCAGCGGCCGAGATGGCTCTGGTCGGCGAAACCCACTTCCGCGGCGACCCGGGCCGGCGTGTGACCCGCCGCCAGCAGCCTGCGCGCGGCGCGCAGGCGCAAGCGCACCAGGTACGCATGGGGCGACGTGCCGAACTCGCGCTGGAACAGGCGCGTCAGACGAAACCGGTCGATGCCCGAGTTGTCGACGAGTTCATCGAGCCCGATGTTCGCGCTCATGTGTTCGTGCAGCAGATCGCGCACACGGGCCAGCGCGGGCGAAGCGGGAGGCGCCGCCGCGGTCGTATCGAGCAGATGGCCGCCCAGGTGCTCCAGCAAGCGGTCGAGCGCCACGTCACGCGCGAGCCGGCCTTCCTCGCCGTATAGCGCGAGAAACGCACGGCGGATCGCCTCGATCAGGCGCGGGTCGTCCACGAGCGTCTGGCCGAAAGCGGCCGCCACGCCGCCCAGGCCCGCAATGTTCAGCCTGCGCGCCGCACGCTCGACCCACGGCTGGGGCAGGTACAGCATCGCGTAGGTGAAGCCGCCCGGCTCAGGCGCGTGGCCGTCGTGCAGCGCGCCCGGCTCGATCAGGATCGCGCGGCCCGGCACGCTCGTATGCAGCGACCGGTGACACTGAAAGCGCTGCACCCCCTGCTCCGTATAGCCGATCAGCATGTCGTCGTGATCGTGGGGGTCGTACGCGTGGCCTCTGAAATGCGCGCGCAGACTCTCGATGCCCGTCTGCGCATCGCGCCGCGCGACGAGCCAGTGATCGTTCCGGCCCTCAGTCACCGTGGCGTTCGTCATGGCAAGCCTGGCTCCCTGTTCCCGATTCCTTTCCCAAGGGCACGAGTGTACGCCAGCCATGCGCGGAGGACAGAGCGTGCCCTCGGTCTCTTCGGGGCCCGCTCTATCGGGTTCAGTCGTCGAACTCGCCGGCCTGCAGCGCTTCGTCGAAATCCGTAATCCACGGGGCGAAGTGATCGGTGTCGTAGGTGGCCGTCTTGCCGTTGGCGATCCGTGTGACGGATACCTGGCGAATCGCCGCGCGCTCGCCGCCATCGGCCCTTTTCTCATGGTCCGAGATGCGGAACTCGCGCAGGTCGAGGCCCCGGCTCGCGAGCACAGCCTTGACGTCTTCCTGTTCGTCCCAGGAAAACTCGGCGAAGTCGTGGGCGGTCATGTTGGTCTCCTCGAGGGCGTCATCACGGGCTGCACGGCGCGACGGGCAATCCCTCGGCCTTCCAGCGCAACATGCCGCCAGCGAGATTGGCCACCTTGCCGAAGCCCGCCTTGGTCAGCAATACGCTTGCCTGCGCGGAGCGCACGCCGGAGCGGCACACCGCCACGACCGGCCGGTCGCGATCGAGCTCGTCGATGCGCGCCATCAGCTCCGAGAGCGGCACGAGTTTCGCATCGGGCAGATGGCCGAGATGGTCGATGAACTCGGGCGCCTCGCGCACGTCGACGATCTGCAGCGCGGCCGCATGCTCCAGCAGCGCCATGGGCTCGATTTCCCATACGCCGCTAAAGCGCAGCGTGAGCGGCGCCCAGTCGGGCGTTTCCTGGATCGGCGCGTCGCCTTCGGGCTTGCCGCAGCGCAGGTTGGCGGGCACCGCGACGGCCATCTGCTTGGGGTGCGGCAAATTCAGGTTGTGCATGTAGCCCGCGAAGTCGCCGAGATCGACGTCGCCGCCCAGGCGCGGATTGAAGCGCCGCTCCTCCGCCACGCTCGTGACCGTGATGCCGCGGTAGTCGTGCGCCGGGTAAAGCAGGCAGTCGTCCGGCAGCGTGAGGATCTGCTCGCGCACCGAGGTGAACAGCTGCTCCGCGCTCCCGCCCTGAAAATCGGTGCGGCCGCAGCCGCGTATCAGCAGGCTGTCGCCGGTGAAGGCCATGCTCGCGTCGTCGAGCACGTAGGTCAGGCAGCCGCTGGTGTGGCCGGGCGTGGCGCGCACTTCCAGATACCGCTTGCCGAAGGCGATGCGATCGCCGTGCCGCAGCGCACGGTTCACGCCCTCGGCGCCCACTACGTCGGCGAGCGCGATCTGGCTGCCGCTGCGCTCGCGCAAGCGCCACGCGCCCGTGACATGGTCGGCATGCACATGGGTGTCGAGCGTCGCCTGCAGGTGCAAGCCCAGCTCCTGCAGCAGCGCGAGGTCGCGCGGCACCTGCTCGTAGACCGGGTCGATCAGCAGCGCCTCGCCGCTTGCGGGGTCGCCGAGCAGGTAGGTATAGGTGGACGATACGGGGTCGAACAGCTGGCGAAAGATCATCGCGGCTCCCTGTTTGGGCAAACGCGTGGTTTGCTTTCCAGTATGCCGCATCCGGTTTCGACCCGGCGGCTCGACGTGCGCGATCTACCCGCATTTGTTCGGCAGCGAACCAAAGCGCGGGAGGCCGGCAATGCGAACGCCGCGCCAGGTCAGCGCCAGGTCCGCCCGAGCTTCTGCAGCACCGAAGCGACAATGCGATCGCAGCATCCCCCGCCGAATTCGAACAACTCGGGACCCAGCCGGTCGACCTCCTCGGCCAGCGCTTCGCGCAGCAAATTCCTCGCGCGGAAATGACGGCTACGCACCGTGGCCTCGGGGATATTCAGCACCTGCGCCGTTTCCTCGATGCTCATTTCCTCGACGGTCCTCAGCACGAACACCGTGCGAAAACCTACGGGCAACGTGTCGAGCTTGCGTTCGAGCAGGGCGCGGATCTCGGCACGCGAGACTTGCTGCTCGGGGCTGTTTTCGTCGTGGGCGTGCATCGGGTCCATATCGAAAGCCATCTGCTCTTCGTCCGGGCACTCCGGCACGATCGGCATCATGTTGTGGCGGCGGGCCTCGCGGCGCAGACGGGCGAGGCACTCGTTGAGCACGAGGTGCGAGAGCCATGTCGCGAGCGCCGCATCGCCGCGGAATTGCGCGAGCGCCCTGAAGGCTTTCAGATACGCATCCTGCAAGGCGTCTTCCGCCTCCGCGTCGTTGCGCAGCGTGGCGCGCGCAAGCCGGTAGAGGCGCCGGTTGTGGCGGCGCATCAGGAGCTCGAAAGCCGCAAGATCGCCCGCCACGATGCGGCGCACAATCCGCGCATCGTCACTCGTCAGGCCGCTGGTGTGCGCTTCGGCCAGCGCCGCCTCCTGGTTCGTCATGGTCCCGGCTCCACGATCACGGTGCCATGCATCACCGGATGAAACTGGCACGAGTAGGCATGGCGGCCCCGTTTGCTCGCGACATATCGCCATGATGCACCCGGCGCAATGCTGCCGGAGTCGAACGCTTTGGCGTCGGCGGTGACCGTGTGCGCCACGAGGTCCTTGTTGACCCACACGACGCTGTCGCCGGCGTGCACCGTCACGCTCGGCGGATCGAAGCGCATCTGCTCGATGGCGACGACGTAGCGGGCGGCCGCCGCTGGCCCGGCGCCGGCCGCACACACGATTGCGCACACGCCCAGCGCAACACGGCGCAAGCGGCTCATTGCGAAGTCGCGAGCGTCGCCTGCACGTGCTTCGCGTGGTCCAGATGCGCGACGAACGCCGGGCGGACCTTCACGAGCAAGGCCTTCAGCTCGGCGTTTTGCGCGCTGGGAATGAGCGTCTTGTCGAGCGCGTCGATGACCTGTTCGTGATACGTCACTTCATGGTCGATATACGCGCGATCGAACGCCGCGCCTTTGAGCGTCTCGAGATTCGCCATGTTGGCCTCGCCACCCTGCTTCAGGCTCTCGCTGGTCGGATTGGCTTCGGGCGTGACACCCAGCTTGTGCACGAGTTTGACGGCTGCCTGATTCACAGCGGTATGGTCGGCCACCATGCGTTGCGCGAAGGCCTTCACGTCTTTCGACTGCGTTTTCGATTCGGCCAGCTTGCCGGCGTCGATGTCGGCCTGGTTCGCGGCCACGACGATCGCGGCGATCTGCGGATCGGTCGGGCCCGCGCCCTGGGCGCGCGCCGGGATGCTCGACAGCGCGCCCACGAACAGGCTCACCAGTGCGAGCGCCGCGCCTGGCAGCATTCTGATGGGGTTCATACGATTCTCCTCGATGGGCGGCGGGCGTTTCACCTGCCTTCGAGGAAATAGATGTCACGAATCGCGAGGCTGTTCCCATTGGCAAACCGAAAATGGAAGAAAGGCCGCTGTCAGCCGTTTTACAGATATCCCGGCGGGGTGCTTAAGAGGACTGAAATCATGACCAGAATCTTGTTGTGCGCCATGGCTTGCCTTCTGCCCATCGCGGTGTTCGCGGAAGCGCCGAAAGTGACCAACGGCATGGTCGTCGACGATGACGGCATGACGCTCTATACCTTCGACAAGGACACGATGCAAGGCAAAAGCGCCTGCGCCGGTGCGTGCGCAAGCATGTGGCCGGCCGCGCTCGCCGACCCCTACGACAAGGCCAGCGGCGACTGGGGGCTGATCGCTGCCGAAGACGGCAAGCATCAATGGACCTACAAGGGCCACCCCCTCTATCGCTACTCGAAGGACACGCACGCCGGCCAGATGAACGGCGACGGCTTCAAAGGCATGTGGCACACCGTAAAGCCCTGACATTATTTCGGTTAGCTAATCGATTGTCATTGCCCGGCCCGCCCCGGTGTTTCGGGGCGAGCCGAGGAAAGTGACGTTGCATTGTTGTCGATCAGTTACCCGTGCGCAACGTCCAGACCGTTGCCGCATTGGTGCTGTCGTCTACGGCGGCAAACTGCGAGTGGTGCTGGCTGTCCATGCCGAATGCGAGCCCGAACGCGGAACCCGCCGTGGGATCGACCGACATCTGCGCGACGAACTGCCCTTCCACGGTGAATTCGACGATCTCGCTGGGCTGTTGCGGGTCGGCGTTCACGGCGTCGCCGTTGGCCGTGACGAGATGCCCGTTCGGGGCGAGCGCAAGGGCAAGCGGTCCGTGCAGATGGGTGTTGTCCTGATAGATCAGCCGCCCCACGCCGCCGCTATGATTCGCACCCGCCGCGCCGTAGATGGCGAACACCGCGTTGTCGCCCGTCGAGGCGACGTAGAGCACGTCGTGCTGACCATCATAGGCGAGGCCCGTCGGGCCGACGACGAGTGCAGCCGGGTCGGTGCGATGCAGGTAGCCCGAAGCGACGATGGTCGAGGAGGGCAACTCCGTCACGCCGTTCTCGCCGATCGCGAGGTCGATCCGGGCGACGGTGCCATTGAGCACATCCGAGACGAAGACCTTCACGAACTGCCCGCCGTCGAGCACGGTGAGGTCCCAGGGGCCGTCGAGCAGCCGCGCATCTTTCAGTTCCTTGACGAGCCGGCCCTGCGGATTGATGACGAGAAGCGAGCCCTGCGCGATGACGTTCTTGCCGTCGGAGGTCGGCACATTGCCCACCAGCACGAAGCCGCTTCTCAGCACGGCGAGCGCCGTCGTGAGACCGAGGTGCGCGCCCTGGAAGAACGTCACCGGCTGGCTATTCGGAACGAGCTTGACGATCGTCGTACCGGTGCCTTGCAGATTCGATTGCGCATTGAAGTTGGACACCACCACGTCGCCGGGTTTGAGCGTGCTCCACGAGGGCACGCCGAACGGTACGAATGCAATGCCATACGGATTGACGTCGCCGTTGGACGGTACGGTCGACGAAGTCGCGAAGGCCGGCGGCAGGATCGCCTGCAGGGCGTCGGCGCGGACGGTTCCCAGCGCAAGGGCGAAGAGCCCGGCGCCCAACGCCAGGTGACGCAGTCGCGGCACGAACGCCGCCCGGTTCCGGCCGAAGTATGAACGACATGCAGACAACGAGCGAGAAGCTTTCATCTGACACCTCCTTCTCGCGGGGACGGTCCGGAACGCCAGGACGACTCGCGCGGCCAGTGAACGCACCATGCTTCGCGCGCCCCGCGTCTTGCGTAAACGATCCGCAGGCGGGGCTATTCCGCTAAACGCGCTTCAACGCTTTGCCACGCCGATTTTCGCTTTCGGCGCAAGCGCAGGCGCCGCCAGTTGCTCCACCAGAAAGTCCACGAACGCCCGCACCCGCGACGTCAAATAACGCGCGTGCGGATACAGCAGAATGAAAGGCCGGGTACGTCCGCCCTCCTCGCGCAGCACTTCCACGAGCCTGCCTTCTCGCAGGTCGTCCGCCACCACAAAGCGATACGTCTGGAACAACCCCGCCCCCGCGCGCGCGAGCGTCACGCCGGCGAGCGCGTCGCCCGACGTTCCGTAACTTCCGCTCGTGATCACATCGCCGTCTTCATTGGCATTGCCGTCGAACGTCCACGCAAGATGGCGGCCACTACTTGGCAGTTCGAACTGTATGCATTCGTGCGACTGCAGATCCGCCACGGTCTTCGGCACGCCCGCGCGCTTCAGATAGGCGGGCGTGGCCACCACCACCATCTCCGCGTCTTCGAGCTTGCGCGCCACGAGGTTGGAATCGGCGGGCGCGCGTCCGCGAATCGCCAGGTCGAAGCCTTCGTCTGCGAAGTCGATGTTGCGGTTGCTCAGATGCGTGTCGACCTGCACCTCCGGATAGCGCTCGCGAAATGCCGGCAAGAGCGGCAGCACGCGATAGTGCCCGTAGGGCGTGGGCATGCTGATGCGCAGCACGCCGGCCGGCGTGGTCTGTTCGCCCGTGACTTCGCGCTCCGCATCCACCAGTTGCGAGAGCGCCTGGCGGCACTGCTCGAAGTAGCGCCGCCCCGCATCGGTCAGGCGGATCTGGCGCGTCGTGCGCACGAACAGGCGTACGCCGAGCCGCTCTTCGAGCCGCGCCACGGATCGGCTCACCGCGGCGGGCGTGACGCTCGCCGCATTGGCCGCCAGCGTGAAGCTGCCCAGCTCCGCCGCCTGGCAGAACAGTTCGATGCTGCCCAGCAGCAGATCGTCGAATTTGCGTTGCATGCCCGTTTTCTCCTGATTGCTTCAGTTCGCGCCCGATGCTTTAGTTCTATCCTGAAGCGTCCCACATAGGCGAATACTCATCACCCCTGGAGGAGAACATCGTGTCCGTCGAACAAAAACTTGCCGATCTCGGTCTCGCCCTGCCCACCGCGCCGCAACCGCTCGGCAACTACAGAGCAGCTTCCGAGGCGGGCAATCTGCTCTTCATCTCCGGCCAGGGACCGCTCGTCGACGGCAAGCTGCGCTGGAGCGGACGCGTGGGCGCGGAGCTGACGCTCGAACAGGGCCGCGAGGCCGCGCAGCTCACCGCCTTGAACGTGCTTGCGCAGATCAAGCGGCACCTGGGCAGCTTCGAGCGCCTGCATCACATCGTGCGCATGGAAGGCCACGTGAGCAGCGCCGAAGGCTTTCTCGAGCAGCCCGTCGTGCTCGACGCCGCGTCGGACCTCTTCGCCGCCGTGCTCGGCGAGAAGGCCGGGCACGCACGCTCCGCGTTCGCGCCTCCCCGACTGCCCCTCGATCTGCCCGTCGAACTCGTGGTGATCGCGCAGATTCTGCCTGCCTGAAGCCGTCTTTGCCGACACCTAAAGGAACATCGGCACGCGCATCCATCGCGCGTGCCGATGTCCCCGTTTGCGTTTATCGAATGCCGCTCAAGCGAACACCGACTGCAACCGTGCGATGCTCTCGCGCGTCTCGCGCTCCAGTTGCGCCACCAGCTCCGCCGCCGGCAACGCGCGCGCGAGCGGCGCGGCCTGGCCCGCCCACTGCGCACCGTAGCCGGATTCTCCCGTGGCCTTCGCAGCCGCGATCAGCGCCTTGCCCGCGTCGTAAGTGATCGGATAAGACGGCACGCGCGGCGCCTTGGGGTCCTCGCCAAGCGCGGTGAAGCGGTTGACGATGCTGCGCGCGAGCCGCCCCGAGATCGCCGAGGTGAACGTCGTATGGCGCGCCGCGTCGCCGAGCAAGGCGGCCCGATAGCCTTCGTCGGCCGCGCTCTCCGGGCAGGCCACGAACGCCGTGCCCAGTTGCGCCGCCTGCGCGCCCAGCGCGAGCGCGGCGGCAATGCCCGCGCCGTCCATGATGCCGCCCGCCGCGATCACGGGCACGTCGAATTCGCTCACCAGCAGGCGCGTGAGCGCGAACGTGCCGAGGCCGTCATCGCGGGCATTCTGGTCGAACACGCCGCGATGGCCGCCCGCCTCCACACCCTGCGCGACGATCGCATCGACGCCCGCCTCCACCGCTGCGGCCGCTTCGTCGAGACTGGTTGCGCTCGCAAACAAACGGATACCCGCGTGCTTGAGTTCGGCGATCACCGCATCGGACGGCAGGCCGAAATGGAAGCTCACCACCGCCGGCTTCTCTTCGAGCAGCATGGTCTGCATGGCCTTGTCCACGACGAAGCTCGTGTAGATCTCCGAGAGCGACGCGGGCGGCTTCGCGCCGTATTGCTCGAACACCGGCGCGAGCCAGTCGAGCCACGCGCGCTCCACGGCCGCGTCGGGCGTAGCCGGGCGATGGCAGAACACGTTGATGTTGAAGGGCTTCGCCGTCAGCTCGCGCGTCTGGTGGATCGCGCGGCGCGCGTTCTCCGCGTTCATCGCGGCCACGCCCAGCGAGCCGAGCGCGCCCGCATTCGACACGGCGGCGGCCAGCGCCGGCGTGGTGGTGCCCGCCATGGGCGCCTGGATGATCGGCTTCTGAATGCCGAGCGAGCGCAGCAACGCCCGCTGGTCCACTTGAGTGCTCATATTGCGTTCCCTCCGGATCCGTTCCCGTTTCAAGCGTGAGCGCGGCGCTGCGCCCAGTGCGCGAGTCCACCGCATGCGACCAGCAGCGCGCCGGTCGCGAAGAACACGGCGTGCAGGCCGAAGTGAACGCCGATCACGCCGCCGATCACCGGGCCCACCACCTGGCCGCTGAATTGCGCCGACTGCAAATAGCCGAGCATGCGGCCCGTTTTGCTTTCGTCCACCGACTGCCGCGCGAGCTTGCCGATGGACGGCAAGAGTCCCGCGAGCGTCATGCCCATCACCACGCGCAGGCCCGCGAGCTGCCACCAGTGGGTGACGAACGCCTGCGGCACCATCGCGAGCCCCGTGAGCACGAGGCAGGCGACGATCACGCGCCAGCTCCCGAAGCGGTCGGCCAGTGCGCCGAGGCGCGCCGCCGTGAGCATGCTGCCAAGCGCCGAGCATGCCATGACCACGCCCGCCACGCGCGCGAGATGCGCCGCGCCCACACCCAGACTGCCGATATACACCGTGATGACGGGCTCGATCGACATGTTGGCGAGCAGCACCATCATCGCGGTCACGAGCAGCGCGGCCACCACCGCGTAGTCCGGACGGCGCGCGCCGCTGCCCGCACCGGCCGCCGCATTGCTTGCGTGCGGTTTCGCGTCGCTTTCTGGATGAAACTCTTCCTTCACCACGAAGATGGTCAGGAGCGCCGCCACGGCGATCATCGCGCCGCCGGCGAAAAAGGTGCCGCGAATGCCGATCCAGCCGGGCAGCACGCCGCCCACCAGCGGCCCGACGAGATTGCCCGCGAGCGCGCCCGTCGAAAGAATGCCGAGCGCCCAGCCCGCGCGCTCGCGCGGCGCCTGGGTGCCGACCATCACCGTGGAAGCCGACGCGTAGCCACCCACGAGGCCGGCGATCAGACGCAGCGCGACGAGCTCGTACACATTGTGCGCCACGCCGATCAACGACATCACCACCGCCATGCCGATGGCGGCGCGCACGAGCATGGGCTTGCGGCCATAACGGTCGGCGAGGCGGCCCCAGACCGGCGCGGTGAGCGCCGTGCCGAGGAAGGTCGCGCCGAATGCCACGCCCGACCACTGGATCACGGCGGACTGGGAGCTCACGCCGAGCTGCCGCACGTAGAGCGGCAGGAACGGCAGCAGCATGCTGAGGCTCACGAGCGTCGTGAACGAGCCGATCACGCACACGACGAGATTGCGCTGCCAGTACTGCGCATTGCGCTCGGAGTAGCCGCGCGGCTGCGGCTTTGTCTGCTGGAGTGCAGCCACGGGAGAAGAAACGGTGGTATTCACCTGGCCCTCAACGCGGAGAAGAGATCGATGAAGAGCGCGAGCACGAGCGCCGCGGCGCCGATCGCGAACAACACGAGGTAGTTGCCGCCGCTCGACGAGAACACGAACGACAGCCCGTAGGCGGCAACGGCCTGCATCACGGCGAAGCTCGTCGTGGCGCGGCTCCACGCGCCCTTCACGGCGGACGGATGATGCGCGAGCAGCTCGTTCACGCGGCCGAGCACCAGCGGCACGATGCCGGGCGTGAAGGCGCCCACCAGCACGGCGGAAACCATGAGCCCCGCAGGACCGAAGAGGCCGAGCGCCGGAATCGCGACCGCCACGGCCTGCACCAGATACGCGGCGCGCAGCGCCGGACCGAAGCCGGCGCGGTCGGCGAGGTGCCCCGCCGCGAGCGGGCCGACGATCGCGCCGATGCCATACAGCACCCAGAACTCGGCGCCGGCATCCACGCCGCGGCCCAGCCCGCGCGCCACATAGTCGACGAGGAAGATCATGTGCGGCACGAGCCCCACGGCATTCAGCCCGTATTCGGCATAGAGCGCGCGCAGCTGTGTGCGGGGGTAAGCCTTGGCGTGCTCGAAGCGCGAAGGCGCGTGAGCGTGCGCCGGCGTGCCGTGCTCGGGCCAGCCGTTCCACGCCACGGCCGTGAGCAGCAGCGAGACGACGGCAAGCCCGAGCCACGTGGCCGTCAGGCCCTGGCGCAGCAGAATCGGCACGATCGTGCCCGAGGCGGCAATGCCGAGCCCGATGCCCGTGAAGATGCCGCCGCTCGCAAAGCCGCGGCGCGCCGCCGGCACGTGCGCGAGGATCGTGGGTGCGGCGAGCACCATCAGCGCGCCGCCCGACAGGCCCGAGGCGAAGCGCCAGATGAAGAACCACAGGAACGAAACGGGCACCGCACAGGCGACGAAGGCGAGGGTCGCGAGCAGCATCATCGCGCGCAGCACGTTGGCGGGTTTGGCGGCGCGGACCATCGCGCCCGCGAGCAGCGCACCGGCCAGATAGCCGCCCAGGTTGGCGGCGCCGAGGTAGGCGGCGGTCGAGGCGGGGAACCAGTGGGCGCCGATGATGGCGGGCAGCAACGGCGTATAGGCGAAACGCGCGAGGCCAATCCCGATGAGGCTTGCGCTGGCCCCGGCGAGCGTGCCCCGCCAGACGTTGTAGGCCGCAGGCGCGGACGGATTCGAGACGGCTTGATGCATGACGACTCCCGGGAGCGCTTGCAATGAAGCACCCGCTGAACATGGGAGCCAGTCTAGGTTAGATCGTGCAGCGAGAGAATCGCCGCGATACGTAAGTCATTCTTCCGCGTGGCGAACGAATGGCGAATATCGCTCAATCGGCGTCGGTAATGCGCCTGGCCTGCTCGAAGTACTCGCGCAGCCGCGGCGTGGCGAAATCGACGAAGCTGCGCACCTTGGGCACCGAAAGGCGCCCATGCGGCGTGACGAGATTCGCGGGCAGCGGCGCATGCTCGCTGTCGCGCAGCACGATCCTGAGCCGGCCCGCTTCGACCTCCTCGGCCACGTGATAGGAAAAGAGCCGCGTGACGCCGTGCCCCGCCACGGCCGAAGCCCGCGCCGCACGGATCGTATTCACGATGAAGCGCGGCGAGAACTGCACGACCTGAGGCAGCGCGGTCTGGCGCGCTGCCGGGAAGCTCCACGAGTCGAGCCCGAAATGCGTCATCGAGATGATCGGGTGGCTCGCGAGATCGGCGGGCGTCTCGATGGCGGGATGCGCGGCGAGATAGTCGGGCGAGGCGACCACCACGCGCCGCACCTCGCCCACCGGAATGGCGACGAGCGTCGAATCCTGCAGATGCGCAATGCGCAACGCCACGTCGATGCCCTCGTCGATCAGGCTCGCGGGCCGGTCGAGCAGGTGCAGGCGGATCGACACCTCGGGGTGGCGGTCGATGAACTCCTCGATCATCGGACGCAGCACCTCTTCGCCCACGGCCACCGCCGCCGTGACGCCCAGCAGCCCGCGCGGCGCGGAGCGCTCGTCGGCGGCGAGCAGGTCGGCTTCTTCGAGATCGGCGAGGATGCGCCGGCACGCCAGCGCATAGCGCTCGCCCGCCTCGCTCAGGCGGATCGTGCGTGTGGTGCGGTACAGGAGCGGCGTGCCGGTGTGCTCCTCGAGGAACGCAATGGCCCGGCTCACCGCCGCAGGCGAGCGGCCCAGCCGGCGGCCCGCGCCCGCGAGACTTCCCTCGTCGAGCGTGGCGACGAAAACCTTCATGGCGTCGATTCGGTCCATTGCGCGTTCTGGCGTGCGGTCGCTTCGCTCTGTGAATTCCGCGTCGATCTTAGCGGATATCGCGCAGGCGTTAAAATCGGCGCTTCCCCTTTTGCGGCAATCGATCACTCATGAAGTGCCTCACCCTCTCGCCGGTCCTCGCGGCCTTCGCAGCCATGGCGCTGGCCGCCGCTCCCGCCCTTGCCCAGACGTCGTCGGGCGATTCGAATTCGAAGCGCGACTGCGCAATCGGTTATGTGACGGGCGTGGCCGGCTCGGCGCAAAGCGTGCGCGACTATCTGGCCACGCCCGACCGCGACCGCATTCGCTACCTGAAGGACAACGAGATTCAATGCAAGATCGCCGACGACGACAGCCACGCGTCCGGCTGCACCGGCGTCACGCTATTGAAGAACGAGAAGGTGAGCGTGTACGACGATAGCGACCCTGCCACCACCGCCATCGTCGTGCGCGTCGAACTCGATCGCGGCACCTACCCGGTGATCATCGTCGCGCCCAAAGACGAAGTGAAGTGCGACGAGTGAGCGGCGCGTCGTTAGCCTCGTAGTTAGCCTGGTAGTCAGCGCGAGCTACGCTCGCACGCCGCGATGTCCGCCTCGGTCACGCCCGCCATGCGCGCGGCATCGACGATCTGCGACCAGCTCGTCGCATCCACGGGAATGCCCTGCGCCTCGCGCGTGCGCCGCGTCGCGTCCTCGCGCTCGCCGGGCAGCAGGATCTCGTCGACGCCCGCCACGCGCCGCGTGGCCTTCAGCCATTCGACGAACGCGAGCGCTTCCTGCTCGCGCGAGGGCGCGTCGAACGCCGCCGGATCGACGATCACCGACGTCATGCAATTGACGATCGCGTGCGAGGAGACGATGGTTTGCTCGCGCGTCGTGAAGCCGCCCGAGAGCGCGCCCGCCAGGATCTCGCACATCGCGGCAAGCCCCGAACCCTTGTGGCCCGCCACCGCGCCGCCGAATGCGCGCAGCGCGCCGTGCTGGGTGTCGCTGAACAGCGCGCCCGGATCGCGCGTGGGGTGGCCGTCGCTGTCGATCAGGGCGTCGGCGGGCACATCCACGCCCTTGTTGTAAGCCACGCGCACTTTCCCCGCGGCAATCGCGCTCGTGGCGAAGTCGAGCACCAGCGGCGAGCGCCCCTCGAGCGGAAACGCCGCGCAAAACGGATTGGTGCCGAAGCGCCGGTCGATGCCGCCGAACGGCGCGACGAGCGGATCGCCCGCGACGTTGACGAAGTGGAACGACACGAGCCCGGCGCGCGCACATTGTTCGGCCCAGTGCCCGATACGTCCGATGTGATGCGCGTTGCGCAGGCCGAGCGCACACACGCCGAGCGACTTCGCGCGCTCGATGCCGTGCTCCATCGCCTCGAAGGCCGTGACTTGCCCGAAACCGCGCCCGGCTTCGATCGTGAGCACCGCACCGGCGTCGCGCGCGACCTGCGCGTGCGCGTTCAGTTTGAGCTCGCCTTCGCGGCACGACAGCATATAGCGCGGAATCATGCCCACGCCGTGCGAGTCGTGCCCGGCGAGATTGGCTTCGACGAGATGGTCGGCGACCAGCGTCGCCTCGCGCGCCTCGCTGCCGGCCGCGCGCCAGATGGCGACGACGAAGGCGTGCAGCGCGCGAGCCTCGATAACGACTTCTGAACCTTTTGCAGCAGTGGCGTTCGACATGTACGTGACCCTGTGTGTGGCAGCGAAACAAGAGGCGGTGCTGACGCGCTTACGTGCGCGGCGCGTAAGCCGGTTCGTCGACGCCGCTGGTCTCCGGCGCCCGGAGCGGCTCGACGCGTCCGACAATCACAAGATAGCTCACGGCGCCGAGCACGCAAAACCCGCCGGCGACCACGAGCGGAATCGTGAACGAGCCGCGCGTGAGCTGCAGCATGACGCCGGTAAACGTCGTCAGCGCGATGCCTGCAAGATTCGACGCGAAGTTCTGAATGCCCGCCAGCGAAGCGACGTGCCGCGGCGTGGGCGCGACGTCGGCGGGCAGCGACCAGATGCTGGCCGCTGCAGCCGCGAGGCTCCCATAAGCAATCGCGAAGAGTGCGAGCATTACATAGACATCCTGAACAACGCCGGTCAGCGTGATCACGGACGAAAGCAGCATGCCGCCGACGATGCACGTCTTGCGCGCGGCGGTCAGGCTCCAGCCACGCTTCACGAGCGCATCGGAAAGCCAGCCGCCCAGCCAGCCGCCGGGGATCGAGGCGATGGCGGGCAAGGTGCCGAGCGTACCGAGCGACTTGAGCGAGAAACCGCGCGCCTCCACGAGATAGCTCGGGAACCACGTAATGAAGAAGTAAATGACGAAGTTCAGGCAGAAGAAGCCCAGCATCATGCCCCACACGGTGCGGTAGCGGAACAAGGCGCTCCAGCGTATCGAGGCGGCGGCCGGCGCGGGGGCGCGCGGCTGCTCGAGTGCGGCCCGCGCCTCGGGTTCCCGGTACATCACGACCCAGCCCAGGATCCACACGAGCCCGAGCGCGCCGGTAATCACAAACGACGCCTTCCAGCCCCACGCGGCCATGATGGCGGCGACGAGCGGCAGCGAGAGTGCGGAGCCCACGCGCGAGCCGCTGTCGAAGATGCTCGTGGCGAGCGCGCGTTCATCGCGCGAGAACCATTGGCTCACGAGCTTCGCGCACGACGGATACGCCCCCGCCTCGCCCACGCCGAGCATGAGCCGGCAGCCGAACATCGCCGCGAAGCCGCCCGCGACCGCGGTGGCCGCGGTGAACACCGACCACCAGCCCACGGCGAACGGCAACGCGATGCGTGCGCCGGCCCGGTCGACGAACCAGCCAAACGGCAGTTGCATCACGGCGTAAGTCCAGAAGAAGCCGCTGAGCAGCAGCCCCATGGCGGCAGGACCAATGCCGAGGTCCTTCATGATGTGCGGCGCCGCCACCGCGAGATTGGCGCGGTCGATGTAGTTGACCGCTATCGCCAGAAAACAGAAGAAAATGACCAGCCAGCGCGATTTTTCCTTCATCGAAAGCACTCCTTCTGAATGTGGCCACCCTTTCTGCTTCGATTAGCGGCGACCGTTCGAATGTCTCCCGCTACATGACCGCCCCCAGGTGCCAGGGCACGAATTCGTTCTGGCCGTAGCCGTGCAGCTCGCTCTTCGTGCGCTGCCCGGAGGCCGTCGCGAGCATCAACTCGAAGATTGCGGCGCCAGCCTCGTCCACGCTTTGCTCGCCGTCCAGAATGCGGCCGCAGTTCAGGTCAATGTCTTCTTCCTGGCGTCGCCACAGCGCGCTGTTGGTGCCGAGCTTGAGCGACGGCGAAGGCGCGCAGCCATAGGCCGAGCCGCGGCCCGTCGTGAAGCAGATCAGGTTGGCGCCGCCGGCCACCTGGCCCGTGGCGGACACCGGGTCGTAGCCCGGCGTATCCATGAACACGAGCCCCTGGGCGCGCACGGGCTGCGCGTATTCGTAGGTTTCGACGAGCCGCGTCGTGCCGCCTTTCGCCACCGCGCCGAGCGACTTCTCGAGAATGGTCGTCAGGCCGCCCGCCTTGTTGCCGGCAGAAGGGTTGTTGTTCATGTTGGCTTCCATGCGCGCGCAATACGCTTCCCACCAGCGGATGCGCGCCACCAGCTTTTCGCCCACTGCGCGCGATACCGCGCGCCGCGTGAGCAGATGCTCGGCGCCGTAGATTTCGGGCGTTTCGGAGAGGATCGCCGTGCCGCCATGCATGACGAGCCGGTCCACGGCCGCGCCGAGCGCCGGATTCGCGGAAATGCCGGAATAGCCGTCCGAGCCGCCGCACTGCAAGCCGACCATGAGGTGACGCGCATCGACCGGCTCGCGCGTCACGCGATTTGCATCGGCGAGCAGCGCACGCACCTGTTCGATGCCCGCCGCCACCGTGCGCGCGGTGCCGCCCGTCTGCTGGATCGTCATGGTCGACAGGCGCGTGCCGCGCTCGAGCTGTTCGGCTTCCACGAGGCCGTCGATCTGGTTCGTCTCGCAGCCGAGTCCGACGATCAGCACGGCATAAAAATTGGCGTGCCGTGCATAGCCCGCGAGCGTGCGGCGCAACACCGTGATCGGCTCGCCCTCGGCCGCCAGCGCACAGCCTTCGCCGTGCGTGAGCGCCACCACGCCATCTACGTTGGGGAACGCTTCGAGCGCTTCGGGGTGGATGTCGCGGCGAAAGTGATCGGCGATCGCGCGCGCGACCGTGGCCGAGCAGTTCACAGACGTCAGGATGCCTATGTAGTTGCGCGTCGCGACGCGGCCATCCGCGCGCCGAATGCCAAGAAACGTCGCCGCTTGCGCAGCAGCCGGCGTGTCGTGCGCGTCCACACCGAAGGCGTAGTCGCGCTCGAAATCGCCCATCGAAAGATTCTGCGTATGCACGTGTTCGCCGCAGCGGATCGGCCGGCTCGCAAAGCCGATGATCTGCCCGTAGCGGCGCACCGGTTCGCCTGGCTCGATATCGCGCAGCGCGACCTTGTGGCCAGGCGGAATCATGCCCGCAACCGTATGGTCGCCATAGAGTGTCGAGCCGGGCATCAACTGCCCGCGCGCGATGGCAACGTCATCGCGCCGGTCGAGGAGAATGAGCGCGGCCGAAAGCAAGGCGGGGTCGAGAAGCGTCATAGCCGGTCTCCGTGGGCAGCGCCGCGCACGCCAACGTAAAGCGAGTACAGCGACGTGCTGGCTGCAATGAAAAGGCGATTGCGATTCGGGCCGCCGAACACAATATTCGCGACCGTCTCGGGCACGAGGATCTTGCCGAGCAGCGTGCCGTCGGGCGCATAGCAGTGGATGCCGTCGCCCGCGCTCGTCCAGAGGTTGCCGTGCTCGTCCACGCGCATGCCGTCGGGCACGCCCGGCGAGACCTCGGCGAATAACCGGCCGTTGTGCAATCCGCCTTGCGCGTCGACATCGAATACGCGGATGTGATGCGGGCCGTTCTCGATATGCGACGCACCGGAGTCGGCCACATAGAGCCGCAGTTCATCGGGCGAGAAGGCGAGCCCGTTGGGCTTCATGAAGTCGTCGGCCATGCGCTGCACCACCCCCGTAGCGGGCGCCACGCGATACACATGACATGCGCCGATCTCGCTCGGTGCGCGAAAGCCCTCGTAGTCGCCGAGAATGCCGTAGTCGGGGTCGGTGAACCAGATCGAGCCGTCCGAATGCACGATCACGTCATTGGGCGAATTCAGCCGATGCCCTTCGTAGCGGTCGGCGATGACGGTGATGCGCCCGTCGTGCTCCGTGCGCGTGACGCGGCGCGTGCCGTGCTCGCAGGTCACGAGCCGGCATTCGCGGTCGAGCGTGTTGCCGTTGCTGAAATTCGAGTTCGCGCGGAACACGCCCGTGCCGATGCCGGGCACCCAGCGCATCATCCGGTTGTTGGGAATGTCGCTCCAGACAAGAAAGTCGCCGGCGGGAAACCACACCGGTCCTTCCGCCCACATGCAGCCGCCCGCGAGCTTCTCGAACTGCGCGTTGGGCTGCAGCAGCATGCGAAAGCGCGCATCGTGGATTTCGTATTCGTGGGGATTCATCGTTCCGGCCTCGTACCGTCAGGGTCAGGTCACGGCAACGCGCGTGACCGATCGCTCACTGCCGCGCCGGTTTATTAAATACTAGTTGAATAGGCCTGTGAAGATTTTCTTCAAGCGCCCGGAATGTGGTTTACCCGTGTTTACCCGCGAGCCTGGATGGCAATCAGGTTTTGTCGAACACCTGGTCCAGGTCGTAGACGAGCAGGAACACGCAGCCCGTGTCGCTATGAAATCCTGCATCGACGGTGCCCCGTTCGGCGATGCCGGCATAGCCCGCCGTTAGTCGCCGGCCGTTTTGCACGGCCTCGCCTTCGAGCATGTAGATGAACTCGGGGCCCGTATGGCGGTGATCAGGGAACGTTGCCCCTGCAGCGAACCGGACCAGTTGCATCGCGCGGCCGTCTGCCTTGCCGAGGTTCTTCACCTCCACGCCGGGCGCGAAGCGGGAGGGCACCCATGGCAGGCTCGCTGAATCGATGCCTGAGAAGCCGGGCGCGAGCGGCGGGTCGTTTGCCATGACGGTGCCCTTGTGTGCGCTGGTGCGCGTTATTGCGCCTTCTGGTCGGCGGCGGCGAGCATGGCGTCGGCAATGCGAGACTCGCCGCTCGATTTGAGCGCTTCGCCCGCGCCGCGAATATCGCGCTCTTCCTTGTTCTGACTGAGCTTGCTCTTGCCGACCAGACGCGTAATCTCGATCTCCACGCCGACGATCGCCTTGACGAGCGTGTCCGTGTAGTCCTTCGGCGCGTCGGCCATCTTCCACGGCTTGGGCTGCGTGGCTTCGTGCGTGCGCGTCAGGCGGCCAATCACGCCGCGCACGTAGCGCTCGTCGTCGAGAATCCTGATGCGCCCGTGCGCATGGACCACGACGTAATTCCAGGTCGGCACCTGCTTGTGCGCCTCGTGCTTGCTCGGATACCAGTTCGGCGAAATATACGCGTCGCCCGCGCGGAAGATCACGAGCACGTCGTCGCCGTTCGCCACGTCCTGCCAAACCGGGTTGGCCCGCGCGACGTGCGCGCGCAGGATGCCCAGCTCGCCTTCGCCCGCCGCGAGTTCAAAGGGAATGTGATTGGCGTCGAGCCCGCTCTTTCCCTGCGTGACCAACGTGCCGAACGGATGTTGGGCGATGCAGTCATGCAGGACGTCCTTGCGGTTTTCGGCGAAATGGGCTGGTACGTACATGCGTTGGTCCCTGCTCGTAAGGTGATGGGTTAGCGCGGCCGACGCCGCCACAGACCCGAGTCTGCCGCAAAAGTGGTTTATTCTATAGATCCAGTTTATTCATATTCCAGTGAACCAGAATCATGCCGAGAACCGCGCAGGCCGCCGAGATGCCATCGTTCGGCACGCTGGACCGGGAGGCCGGCAACCTCAGCCGCCAGGTGGCCGAGGCACTGCGCGAAGCGGTGCGCAAAGGCGATCTGCGGCCCGCCGATGCGTTGCCGTCCACGCGCGCGCTCGCCGCTTCGCTCCAGGTGGCGCGCGGCACGGTGGTCGAGGCCTACGAGCAGCTCATAGCCGAGGGCTTTCTTGAATCGAAAGCCGGAGCCGGCACCCGCGTAGCGCTCGCGCTGGCCGAGCCGCCGCCCGCGCGCGAGCCCCGCGCGGCTTCAGGGCAGGCGGCGCAAGCCGGGCTGCCGGAACGCGCCGCAGCGTTCGCCAGGATCGGACGCGAGTTCAAGCCGCTTCCTCCGGCGCCGTTTGCCATCTCGGTGCCGACGGGTATGACCGCACCCGGCGACGTCTGGCGCCGGCTCGGCAACCGCCTGCGTGCGCGGGGCCCCGCCTCGCCGACCGGCTATGCCGACCCGCAAGGCGCCCTGGCGCTGCGCGACGCGATTGCCGATTATGTGCGCAAGTCCCGCTCGGTGCGCTGCGAAGCGGATCAGGTCATCGTGACGAGCGGCACCCAGCAGGGGCTCTTTCTCGCAAGCCAGGTGCTGCTGGGGCCGCGCGACCAGGCGTGGGTCGAGAACCCGGCCTATCGTGGCGTCACCGCCATCCTCGAAAGCCTGCCCTACCGCGACGCCATGGTGCGCGTGCCCGTGGACGCCGAGGGTCTCGACGTCGAGGCCGGCATTCGCATGGCCCCGAAGGCGCGCGTGGCGTTCGTCACGCCTTCGCATCAGTATCCGCTCGGCATGCCGCTGAGCATGGCGCGGCGCGCCGCCTTGCTCGCGTGGGCGCGCGCCGCCCATGCCTGGGTCGTCGAAGACGACTACGACAGCGAACTGCGCTACGAGGGCTCTCCGTTTCCGGCGCTGCAGGGCCTCGCGCCGGATCGCGTGGTGTATCTCGGCACCTTCAGCAAGATCCTGTTTCCCTCGCTGCGGCTCGGCTATGTCGTCGTGCCGCCCGGTCTCGTGGATGCGTTCTGCGGCGCGCGCGTGCTAATGGACCGCCATCCGCCGACGGCCGATCAACACGTGCTCGCCGCCTTCATGACCGAGGGGCATCTCGAACGGCACGTCCGCAAGGTGCGCAACGTCTATGCCGAGCAGCGGCTCAGTCTGATCGCGACGCTCGAAGCGCTCTTGCCCCGTGAGCTGGCGTGGATCGAGCCCGGTGATCAGGGCATGCATCTCGTGCTCTGGCTCGCCGCAAGGCTCGACGATCACCGGATCGTGCGGCTCGCAGCGAACGAAGGGATCGCGGTGCGCGCAGCGTCGCCCATGTTCGCCGCGGGCACCGCGCGCCCAGGGCTCATCCTCGGCTTTGGCGGCTTCAGCAGCGCGCAAATGAAAGCGGCCGCGCAGCGCCTCGCCGCCGTGATCGCCGCGGCAGCGAACTGAAGCGAGGCTAAACGCTTCGGGCTACTGGATATCGCTGCGACTTGCTCAATTCGATGGCGAGGAAGTCGACGAACGCCCGAATGCGCGTGGACAACTGGTGCCGCTGCGCATACACGGCGTAGATGTCCGCGCCCGGCGTCTCATACTCGGGCAATACGACCACGAGCCGACCGTCCGCCAGATATTCGTTGATGTCCCATTCCGCGCGCATCAAGATGCCATGCCCGTCCAGCGCCCACTTCACGGCAATCTCGCCGTCGTTGGTCGTGAGATTGCCGTTGATCCGGATTGCTTCCGATTTGCGCGCACTGCCGCGCTCGTTCGAAAGCCGCCACACGCCATAGGCTTCGTCGCCCTGGCGAATGCTGATGCAGTTGTGCTTCGCGAGGTCGTGCGGCGTGGCGGGCGTGCCCCGGCTCGCGAGATAGGCGGGCGAAGCGCACAGCAAACGCCGGTTCGCCGCGAGACGCCGTGCGATCACGCGCGTATCGGGCGGCTCGCCGAAGCGGATGCAGACATCGTATGAATCTTCCGTGAGCGGCGGCGGCATGACCGACAGCTGAAGCTGCACGGAAACCTGCGGATACTGCGCGACGAAACGCGAAAGCGCGGGCCCGATATGGCTGCGTCCGAAGCCGAGTGTCGCGTTCACGCGCAGCAAGCCCTTGGGATGCTTCTTCGAGCCGCCCAGCAACTCGCCCAGTTCGTCGATCTCGTCGAGAATGCGGCGCGCGTGCTCCAGGTACACCTCGCCTTCGGGCGTGAGCATCATGCGGCGGGTCGTGCGGTTCACGAGCGGCACCCCGGCGCGCTCCTCCATTTGCGCGAGCCGCTTGCTCACGGCGGCGGGCGTAAGGCCCAGCTCGCGCGCGGCGGCGCTCAGGCTGCCCGAGGAGGCGAGCGTCGAGAAAAAGCCCAGATCGGCGGGTAGAACGGTGTCGGTCACGGTCGCCACTTGTGAATTCAAGTTAAGGATGCTTTGAGTCTAGCACCGGTTTTTGAACCGGGAGTTCGGTAAAGTGAACCCACACTGGCCACACTCCACAGGAACGAGACATGAAGACCTATCGCATCGCAACCATTCCCGGCGACGGCATCGGCAAGGAAGTCGTGCCCGCGGGCAAGGAGGTGCTGGAAGCGCTTGCGAAAACCACCCAGCGCTTCGCGTTCGAATTCGAAAACTTCGATTGGGGCGCCGACTACTACCGCCAGCACGGCGTGATGATGCCGGCCGACGGACTCGACGCCATCCGCAACAAGGACGCCATTTTGTTCGGCTCCGCGGGCGACCCCGACGTGCCCGACCACATCACGCTCTGGGGCCTGCGCCTGAAGATCTGCCAGGGCCTCGATCAGTACGCGAACGTGCGCCCCACGCGCATCCTGCCCGGCATCGACGCGCCTTTGAAGCGCTGCAAGCCCGAAGACCTGAACTGGGTGATCGTGCGCGAGAACTCCGAAGGCGAGTATTCGGGCGTGGGCGGGCGCGTGCACCAGGGTCATCCGCTCGAAGCCGCGACCGATGTCTCGATCCTCACGCGCGCCGGCGTCGAACGCATCCTGCGCTTTGCGTTCCGCCTCGCGCAGTCGCGCCCCCGCAAGCTGCTCACGGTCATCACCAAAAGCAACGCGCAACGCCACGCCATGGTGATGTGGGACGAGATCGCGCAGCAGGTTGCGAAGGAGTTCCCGGACGTGAAGTGGGACAAGGAACTGGTGGACGCCGCCACGGCACGCATGGTCAACCGCCCCGCTTCGCTCGATACGATCGTCGCGACCAATCTGCACGCGGATATTCTCAGCGACCTCGCCGCCGCGCTCGCGGGCAGCCTGGGCATCGCGCCGACCGGCAACATCGACCCCGAGCGGCGTTATCCGTCGATGTTCGAGCCGATCCACGGGTCGGCCTTCGACATCATGGGCAAGGGGCTCGCCAATCCCATCGGCACGTTCTGGTCGGTCGTGATGCTGCTCGAGCACCTCGGCGAGACCGAAGCCGCCGCTCACGTGATGCAGGCCATCGAGACCGTGACCGCCAACCCCGCGCTGCACACCGGCGACCTGGGCGGCAAGGCGACCACGGCGCAGGTCACGGCCGCAGTGTGCGAACTCGTCGAGAAGGCGGCTGTCGCTGCCTGAGCGCTAGCGCCGTTAAAAGCAGACACGGGGGCGTGACACAAAAAAAACCCGCGCGCCCCCGCCGAACCCTCCAAGGAGGAGACACGTGAATTCGGATACCGAAGCAATCGTCACGCGCAAACTCATGTGGCGCATCATCCCGTTCGTCATGCTGCTCTATTTCGTGAGCTTTCTCGACCGGGTCAACGTGGGCTTCGCGGCAATGACGATGAACAAGGCCATCGGCCTTTCGCCCACGGCGTTCGGCCTGGGCGGCGGCCTGTTCTTCATCGGCTACTTTCTGTTCGAAGTGCCTTCGAACCTCATCTTGCACCGCGTGGGCGCGCGCATCTGGATCGCGCGCGTGATGGTCACGTGGGGCATTGTCTCGGCGGCGTCCGCCTTTGTGACCGGCCCCACCAGTTTCTATGCGCTGCGCTTTTTGCTCGGCGTGGCGGAAGCAGGCTTCTTCCCCGGCATCATCCTCTACCTGAGCCTCTGGTTCCCGACGAAGCAGCGCGCGGCAGCGGCTGCATGGTTCATGGCGGCGGCGCCGATTTCGACGGCGCTCGGCTCGCCGATTTCCGGCGCGCTCATGCAATTGCCGACCCTGTTCGGGCTCGCCAACTGGCAGCTGCTTTACGTGATCGAAGCGGTTCCGGCCGTGCTGCTAGGCTTCGTGGTCCTGAAAGTTCTCACCGATGTGCCCTCGAAAGCGCAGTGGCTCAAACCGCAAGAGCGCGACTGGCTCATGGCGAAGCTCGCCGACGAAGCGAGGGCGCGCGAGGGGCACGCCGGCCATACGGCGGGGGCACTGAGCGCCCTGCGCGACCCGCGCGTGCTGGCGCTCGCGCTGATCTACTTCGGCACCTCGGCCGGCCTGTACACGCTGGGCCTATGGGCGCCGCTCATCATCCGGCAATATGGCTTCAGCTCGCTCGAAACCGGGCTGCTGAACGCGATTCCGAGCATCGTGGCGGTCATCGCCATGATTCTTTGGGCGCGGCACTCCGACCGCACGACGGAGCGCACCTGGCACGTCGTGATTCCCTGCGTGATCGCATGCGCGGGCTTCATCTTCGCGGGGCAGGCCAGCACCGCGCTGATGATCGTGCTGGCGCTCGTGGTGGTCAATGTCGGCATCAGCGCCGCCAAGGCGCCGCTCTGGGCCATGCCCAGCATGTTTCTCTCCGGCGCGGGAGCCGCCGCGGGGATCGCCATGATCAATTCGATCGGCAATCTGGGCGGGTTCGTCGGGCCCGCCGTGATCGGGTGGCTGAAGACCCAGACCGGGAGCTATGCCGCGGGCTTGTACGTCGTTGGCGCGACGCTCGCGCTTTCCGCGGTCGTGACGTTGATGCTGAGCCGCAAGGCGAGCCAACCGGTGATGGCGCAGGTGAGGCACGATCACTGAAGGGGCGGGCTCTTGCGCGGGCATCGGCCGAGTGCGTCAGGCCTTGCCCGCCAACCGCACCGCCACCACGCAAGCCGCGAGCGAGATCAACGAGACGATCAGCACGGCCCATTCCCACCGGCACGTAGCTTTTGCGTACGACCCAGATCGCCGCGCCCGCTATAGGGGCAACGCCTTTGGCGATATTCGCGGGCATCGACAGCAGGCCGCTCACCGCGCCATAGCCTTCGGTCCACAGCAGCGCCTGCACGATCGTCCCGCGCAGGATCGTCATCATGCCGTTGGCGCCGCCGTAGACGATGGCGAACAGCATCAACCACGCCGCCGACTTCCCCGCGCACATCAGGATCACGACGGAGCACGGGAAGGCCGTCGTCACCACGATGGCGACGAGCCCCGGTCGAGCGCGCCTGCCGACGGCGAACCATACGACACGCGCCAGCACCTGGGCCGGCCCGATCGCCGCCATGGTGACGATGACCGTGGCGCCCGCAACGGCACGCTCGCGCATCAACGGGATCAGATGAAACGTCAGCGCCACGAACGTGGCGTAGCACGCCGTGAAGCAAACGGCCAGCGCCCAGAACACCGGCGAGCGCAAGGCGTTGCGCGCCGATGCGCGGCTGACCTCGCGTGCGCTATTGCGCCTCGCGGCGTCCTCGCCCGGCTCGCCGCTGTGGCGTGCGTTCCGTGCGGTCTCGCGTGGGTCGATGTCGGCATGAAGATGAAATGGATCGGCAAACCCGGACAAGTTCGGGCACGCCACTCGCCAGACGCGAGCCCGGCCCGTATTGCCGATTCTGGCGCACGTCGAGTGCGCTTGCACTATGTGCGCTAGCGCACGGAGCAGGCCGCGCGGAGTCCCTATGCTCGCCGGGTGCCCGAGAGACCCCGGCGCGAGCCCTCACGTTCGTTTCGCCAAACGGTATCGCCAGTGCGTAGCCAAGCCATCCAATATGCCTTGCTTCTCGCCTGCGGGTGCCCGCCCGTCGTCGATGCGCACGCAGCCGATGCAATTGGCATAGTCAAGACAATCAAAGGCTCGGTGCATGTCGAGCGTGCGAGTCAGCCGGTCGGCGTCGCGGTCGGCAGCGAGGTGTTCGCGAGCGACCGCGTCCTGACCGGCCCCGCGTCTTCGGTTGGCATCACGCTGCGCGACAACACGCTGCTGACCGAGGGCGCCAACTCCGTTCTCGATCTCAACAAGTTCGCATTCAACACCACCACTTACGACGGCGCGCTCGACGTGAGCATCAAGCGCGGCTCGCTCGCCGTGGTCGACGGCAAGCTCGCGAAGGCCAATCCGGAAGCCGTGCGCTATAGCACGCCCACCACCACGCTCGGCGTGCGCGGCACGGAGTTCATCATCGAGGTGGGAGGAAGCGGGGAGACCGATCATTGAAGACGACGAACCGCGCACACCGGCTGCCGCGATACATGGCACTCACGCTGTACGTGTGCCTCTGCGCGTGCAGCACGCCCGACAAGATCACGCTGCTGCCCAACCCGGACGGCAGCGTCGGCAACGTGATCGTGCATAACGGCGGCAAGACGCAAGTCATCGACAAGGCCTACACGCGCGCCGATGTTTCGAAAGGCGGCGCGATCGAGCAGACCGCCGGCAACAAGGCCGCCGTGGAGACCCAGTACGGCGACCTGCTGGCCGCCGAGCCGCCCAGGCCCCGAACGTTCACGATCAACTTCGTATTCGACTCCGCCACGCAGCTGGCGCCCGAGTCCACGGCCACTGTCGCCGAGTTGAAAAAGGTCTTGGCGAGCTGGCCCGCGCCTCACCTCACGGTGGTCGGCCACACCGATATGGCGGGCTCCCAGGAATTCAACGACCGGCTTTCCATGCGCCGGGCGCAAAGCGTGGCGTCGTTTCTGGTCAAGTCCGGCATACCCGCGCAGCAGATCGAGGTTGCAGGCCGAGGCAAGCGCGAGCCGCTCGTCCATACCGCGGACGGCGTGCCCAACCAGGCAAACCGGCGCGCAGTCATCACCGTTCAGTAATCCGTATCGATACGCGTCACTCTTCAGCGATCCCATGCCACCATGAAACGCTACCGCAACTCATGCATCGCCTTTCTCAGGCGCATGATGCGGGCGCGCAAAGGACGCCCCTGGGCGCTCGCGGTGCTCTTGACGCTTCTGTTCATCAACCTGTGCAGCGAATGGCCCGGCGATGTTGCGCGGCCAGCCTTGCTCGACACGCTCGACACCGTGTTGCCCGACACCTTCGGCTCGGCGCGCCAGCTTCTTTTCGACCACTACCAGCGCCGCTTTCCGCGCGTGCCGGCCACGCAGCCGGTGACCATCGTCGAGATCGACGACAAGACGCTCGAATCCTTCGGCCAATGGCCCTGGCCGCGCAACCGCCTAGCCGGGCTGGTCGATGCGATCGAGGCGAACAGACCGCTGGCGATCGGCCTCGACATCTACATGCCCGAGCCCGACCAGACATCGCCTGGCAACGTGGCCGACAACCTGCCCGCCTCGGAGACCGCGCTCGCCACGCAACTGCGCGCGCTGCCCAGCCATGAGCGCATTCTCGCGACCGCGCTGCGCGCTTCGCCTTCGATCCTCGGCGCGGCGGCCTTCGATTACGCGACCTCCACGACGCGCACCGACATCCTGAGCGCCCCCGTGCTCGTGCACGGCCCGGACGCCCTCCCGAACGTGCACCGCTTCAATTACGTGCTCGCGAGCCTCCCCGCGCTGCAGGGCGCGGCACACGGCCAGGCGATGCTCAATGTCGCACAGGAACAGGGCACAGTGCGGCGCATTCCGCTCGTGCTGGGTCTTGGCGACAAACTCGTACCGAGCCTGCCCATCGAAATGCTGCGCGTGGCCACCGGCTCGCCAGCCATCGAGGTGTTCGCGGGCCCATCCGGCGTGCGCGCCGTCGGCGTGGCGGATGTGCGGGTGCCCACGCAGCCCGACGGCGATATCTGGCTGCATTTCGCCTCGATTGCGCGTACGCAGCAGCGTTATGTTTCCGCACTCGACGTCTTGCAGGGCAAGGTCGATGTGAGCCGTATCCGCAACAAGCTGGTTCTCGTCGGCCTCACCGGCACGGGCTTGACCGACATGCGCACGACGGCGTTGGGCGAACTGGTGCCCGGCATCGAGATTCAGGCGCAGGTGATCGAAACGATTTACGAGGGCCGCTTCCTGCAGCGCCCCGACTGGGTGATCTGGGGTGAGACGGCTTTCGTCCTCGTGCTCGGCCTGTTCTTCATCTGGTATGTGCCGCGCAACGATTCACGGCTTGCCGTCTTCATGCGCGCCGTGCCGAAGGCCTCCGCCATCATCGGCCTTGCGCTGAACCTGTTGACGCTTTCGGTTTGCTTCCTCGTGTTCCGTTATTTCGGCTTCCTTGTCGATGCCGCCTCGATCTTCATCATTCTTTCCGCGGTCATGGGCAGCTTCTTCACCATTTCCCTCATGGAGCCGGGAGCGCAAACCGCATCCGGCTCCGCCAAGGCGCCCGAAACGGGCGCGTCGCTCAACACTTAGCGATTGCTTCAGTTGCCTGCATGGCTTCGACCTCGCGACCTCGGTGCTACATTACGATCCTGATTGCCCGACAACAGGAACTCACCCAAGGCACGGAGCGCGCATGACCCCATCGGAACGGATTGACCAGCTAATCGCGGAACTCACCGACTGGCGCCGCGAAACCTTCGCCGCGATGCGCGAGGCCATTCTCGCGGCCGACCCGGCGATCGTCGAGGAATGGAAATACATGGGCAGCCCCGTGTGGTATCGCGACGGCATGATCGCCGTGGGCAACGCGCACAAGGGCAAGGTGAAGCTCACGTTCCTGTACGGCGCGAGCCTGCCCGACCCGAAGCAGCTGTTCAACGCCGGGCTCGACGGCAACGCGCGACGCGCCATCGACTGGCTCGAGGGCGACAAGGTCGACAAACGCGCGCTCACAGCGCTCATTCGCGCGGCGATCGAATTCAACCAGGGCAACGTGAAGAAAAAGGCGCCTGCCAAACCGCGCGCCCGCAAAACGGCCTGATGCGAGTGCGAGGCGCCTTCGCCTCAGGCGTCGGCTTCGCTCACCTCGCGAATGGGAATCACGGTGCGCGCGCCGCAATCGCGCAACAGGTCGCGCAACTCGTTGATGACGGGAAACACTTCGTGATTCCAGTCGGCGCCCTGGTTGTCGTGCGCGGCCTGTTCGAGTTCGACGATGGTGCGGTCTTCCTTGAAGATGCGCTCCGTGAACCAGACCAGCAGCGGCCACGCCGCGTCGAGCAGGAACGGAATGGCAGGCCTGCGGACTGAAAGGAGTCCGAAAGTCCGGTTCGTGCGCTGACGCGCGTCGAGCGGCACATAAACGATCCAAAGGTCCATCAGGAGCGAGTCGTCGCCCGAGCGTATTTTCAGCGTTTGATACGGATATTCCGTGCGGATCGTCATCACGCTCTGATCGCTCGGGTCCGCGCGGTTCTTGCTCGCGCCGAACACGAGCGCCTCGCCCGCGGGCTGCTTGCCCGCCATGCGCGAGAACGTATAGTCCACTTCGATGGAACGCTCGCCGCGCCGCCGGCCAAGCGAGCGCGCGCGCATCTGGCCCATCTGGCGACGGTGCAGAAACTGGTGATTCATGTCCATCAGATTCTCGTGCATGAACGAGTAGTGGCACTTCACCTCGCGCCCGAAGCGGCGCGTCTTGTATGCCTTGTCCGTGACCGAATCCAGCACGGGCAGCGGCGTTTCCCCGGCGAGCGTGGTGTTGCCGGGAAAGACGAAGATCATGCCGTGCGCCTCGCGGCACGGATAGGCGCGCACACCGTTGGGCAGGCGCTCCCTGCCGAGGTAAGGCACGTCCACGCACTGGCCCGAACAGTTGTAGGTCCAGCCGTGGTAGCCGCAGCGCAGCGACTCGCCATCCACCACGCCCGCATGCAGCGGCACCTGGCGGTGGGCGCAGCGATCTTCGAGCGCGTGCACCGCGCCGGACGCGGTGCGAAACAGCACGATGGGCTCGCCGGCGAAATGCGTGCCCAGCGTCTTGCCAGGCTTGAGTTCGCGCGACCAGGCGAGCGGATACCAGTGATCAGGATGAATGGGCACCCGGCGCAGGTCGCGCGGCTCCTGCAAATGTGACTCGATCGTATAACCGTCGGGGAAAGGCATTGCGCGCATACGGTGAAACTCCTTGTCGAGTCCGTCGATATCGTCGTTATGGTCGTTATCGTCGTTCTGGGAAATCGGTAATTCGACGCAAATCTCGTGCCCGATCATTCAACGCGATTGGCGCCCGGGTGTCGATCAGTGTTTTGCCGGAAAGCACGCGATGATGGCGGCCTGAACCTTGACGATGGCGGCGTCGCGCAGCGAACTGTTGCGCCACCCGAGTTCCACGGGATAGCGCGGCAGATCGAGCGGACACGCGAGCAACTTCAGGCCCGTCACGCGTGCGATCGCCTCGGCCGCGTGGCGCGGAATCGTGGCGACGCTGCGCGTGCCCTTGAGCAGAAAGGGCAACGCGGCGAAATGCGTCGTAGAAGCCACGACATTGCGCTTCAGGCCGCGCGCGGCGAGCCCTTCATCGACGATCCCGACCACGCCGCCCGACGACACCAGGATGTGCCCTCTCGACACGTAATCGCCGAGCGTCAAACGCCGCAGCGTGCGCGGTGCGTCGTCCACGAGGCACGCATAGCTGCCCTCGCCGAGCACCCGGTGGCTCAGCCCGCGCGAAGCGAAACCGCCTGCCGCGACGGCGAGATCCATGTCCTGGTTGGCGAGCGCATCGGCGACGATCTGGCTGTGCGTCTGGCGAAAGATGATGCGCAGGCCCGGGGCGCTGGTTTCCAGCGTTTCGATGATGCGCCGGCCGAAAGCCACTTCGAAGTCGTCCGAAAGCCCGATGGAAACCGCGCGCCCATGAAACGTGGTGGCATCGGGCGAGGCGATCGCGAGGCTATGGCGGCAACGGTCGAGCGCTTCGCTGATCACGGGCTTGAGTTCCTGCGCACGCGAGGTCGGCGCGAGCCCGCGGCCCGTACGCACGAACAGCGTGTCCGCATAGAGCGCGCGCAGACGCCTGAGCGCCGCGCTCACGGCCGACTGCGTCATGTCGAGGCGAATCGCGGCGCGGCTCGCCCCGCCCTCTTCGAACAGCGCCTCGAATATCTTCAACAGGTTCAGGTCCACACCGGCGATATCAAACTGGTTCATATCACATAGTATCGATATACGTTCTCGCGATTTTATCGCCGTGGAAAGATGCAGGTAGTCCAACCTCTGGGAGCCATCATGGCCAAGTCGAAAGTCGCCGCGCTGCAGATCGGTTCGTCCGCCGCCGGCAAAGCGCAAACGCTGGAACAGATTCTCTCGTTCGAAGCGCAGATCCGCGCCTCGGGCGCGAAGCTCGTCGTCATGCCCGAGGCGTTGCTTGGCGGCTACCCGAAGGGCGAAATATTCGGCACGCGCCTCGGCTACCGCCTGCCCGAAGGCCGCGAGGCATTCGCGCGCTACTACGAGAATGCGATCGACGTGCCCGGCGCGGAAACCGAAGCGCTCGCGGAGCTTTCGACGCGTTGCGGCGCGTCGCTCGTGATCGGCGTGATCGAGCGCGACGGCAGCACGCTCTTTTGCACGGCGCTGTTCTTCAATCCGGGCGAGGGGCTCGTGGCGAAGCATCGCAAGCTCATGCCGACGGGCACGGAACGGCTCATCTGGGGGCAGGGCGACGGCTCGACGCTGCCCACCGTGCGCACGGAATCCGGCGTAGCGGGCACGGCAATCTGCTGGGAAAACCACATGCCGCTGCTGCGCACGGCGATGTACGCGAAGGGCGTGCAGATCTGGTGCGCGCCCACCGTGGACGAGCGCGACATCTGGCAGTGCTCCATGCGCCACATCGCGCACGAAGGACGCTGCTTCGTGATCAGCGCGTGCCAGGTGCAGCCTTCGCCCGCGGCGCTCGGCGTCGAGGTGCCAGACTGGGACGAGAGCCGGCCGCTCATCAACGGCGGCAGCCTGATCGTCGGACCGCTCGGCGACGTGCTCGCCGGCCCGCTGCGCGGTGAAACCGGGCTCGTCGTCGCGGAGATCGACACCGGTGAACTCACGCGCGCCCGCTACGATTTCGATGTGGTGGGCCACTACGCGCGGCCCGATGTGTTCGCGCTTGCGGTCGACGAACGGCGCAAGCGCACGGTCTCGTTCATCGCGGAGTAACGCGGCGCGAAGCTAAAGGCGCGCCGTCAGGCCGGGCGTCGCTACGCCGAATAAAGCCCTTCCGGCCCGTTGCGCAGCGTGCGCGCCAGCAGTTCCAGCCCTTCTCGCAGGGCCTCGTGGCTGCGCGCGCCGCCGAGGCTCAGGCGCACCGCGTGCGGCGCCGACCCGCGGCCGATCACGAAGCTGTCCGCCGTTTTCGCGAGCACACCGGCCTGACGCAGCGCCGCGGAAAATTCGGCGGCGCGCCAGGGCTCGGCGAGCGGCAGCCAGAGATGCGGGCTCGCCGGATCGGTGCGATACGTCCAGTCCGCCAGCACCTCGGCGGCGATCGCATGGCGCGCGTCCACCTGCGCGCGCTGCTGCGCGACGAGCCGATCGACCTCGCCGTCCACGATCCAGCGCGCCGCGATCTCCGCGGCGAGCGGCGACGTCATCCAGCAGTCGCTGCGTATCACCGCGAGGATCTTGCCGACCCAGTCCTGCGGCGCCTGCACATAGCCCACGCGCAGGCCCGGCGCGACCGCCTTCGAAAGGCTGCTGATGACGATGCCGTGCTCGGGCAGCCGCGCGGCGAGCGGGGTGGGCGGCGCATCGAGCAACGCGGCAGGCACGAGGTCCTCGATCACGACGAGGTGATGGCGCACGGCGATCTCGGCGATCTGCGCGCGGCGCGCTTCGGAGAGCGTCGCCGTGGTCGGGTTGTGCAGGGTCGGCACGCAAAAGAGCGCGCGCGGCGCGAGCAGCCCGCACGCGCGCTCGAGCGCGGCGGGCACGATGCCTTCCTCGTCGATTTCGATGCCGACGAGATTCAGCCGCAACTGCCGCGCGAGCGCGACGATGCCGGGATAGCTCAACGCCTCCGCGAAAATCGTGTCGCCTGGCCGTAGCACCGCGCGCAACACACAGGCAAGACCGTGCTGCGCGCCCTGCGTCACCAGCACACGCTCGGCGGCCACCGTGCAGCCCATGCGCGCGAGCCAGCGCGCACCTGCCTCGCGGTGCGAGCGGCGCCCGCCTTCGGGCTGATAAAGCAGCAGTTCGCCCGCGAGGCGCTCGTCGGCGGCCAGTTCGCGCAAGGTCTGTGTGAGCAGGAAGGCTTCGTCGGTCGGCATCGGCACGTTCTGGCCGAGATCGATCAGGCGTCCCGGCGCATGGACGCCCGGCGCACCGGGCAGGCCGGGCGAAAGCGCCGCCGCGGCCCGCTCGCTGGACTCGGGCGCGGGGCGCGTACGGTCCTGGATGCGCGCCCCGTCGGCGTCGGGCTCGGCCACATAGGTGCCGTCGCCCACGCGCGCCACCACGAGGCCGCCGCGCTCCAGCTCCGCATAAGCGCGGCTCACCGTGCCGGTCGTGACGTTGAGCTTCTTCGCCAGCAGCCGGTGCGCGGGCAGCTTTTCTCCGGGCAGCATCTGGCCGCCGTGAATGGCCTGCGAATAGGCCTGGGCGATCGCCCGGTACTTGGGTTCGCTGCTGCGCGAGAGCGTGGGCATCCAGCCATTCATGGTTTTCCCGAAGGAGCAATGCACGCCGCGGCACGGCGCGACGGCTGGGTCATTATCGCGCCCAATCCGCGGAAATGAAGGCTGTCATTTACTTCAATTGACTTCATTGAGTGCACGAAATTGACCCTCTAGGATGCCGTAACGCCTGACAAGGCCAAGGAGACAATCGCCCGCCCCACGGCGCGCCGCATGCGTATCTTCAGACGTAAGCCACGCAATGCTGCATGCCCCCAGGCGGCGCCCCACGCGCCATGACGAACCGCATCGCACGCATCACCGTGAGCCAGCACCGGCTGCCGCTCGACCCGCCGTTCCCCGCCTCGTGGGACAGCCGCCCGCGGCGCGCCTTCCCGGCGACGATCGTGCGCGTGGAAGACAACGAAGGCCGCGTGGGCATCGGCTCCGGCGACGCGATGTACGGCTTCGACGACTACCGCGACCTCTTCATCGGCGCCGACCCGCTCGACCTCGCGCGGCACTCGGCGGTGCTCGAGAACCTCAGCTTCCACGCGGGCCGGCTCTGGCCGCTCGACGTCGCGCTCTGGGACCTCGCCGGGAAAATTCGCGGCGAGCCGTGCTGGCAAATGGCCGGCGGCCGTGCGAAGCGCGTGCGGGCCTATGCGTCCTCGGGCGTGCATCGCACGCTCGAAGGCATGGCGCAGTGGGCCGAGCATGCCGTTGCGCGCGGCTTCCCGGCGCTCAAGGTGCGCTTCGGCCGCCCGACCCTCGCCGACGATCTCGCCGCGCTCGCCGCCGTGCGCGAAGCCGCGGGCGAGCACATCGAACTGATGGTGGATTGCAACCAGGGCTGGCGCATGCCCTGGGACACCCAGGCGCCGTGGCGCGCCGACGAAGCGCTCGCCGTGATTCGCCAGATCGAAAAGCATCGCGTGTACTGGGTCGAGGAGCCGCTCCATCGCGGCGACTACGCGGGCCACGCGCAGTTGCGCAAGCAGACGCAAGTGCGGATCGCAGGCGGCGAGATGACACGCGACGCGCACGAATTCGCGGCGCTCCTCGCGCACGACTGCCTCGACGTCTATCAACCCGATGTCGTCTGCACGCTCGGCATGGAGGGCGCGCGGCGCCTCGCGGCGCAAATCGAGGCGCACGGCAAGGTGTTCACGCCGCATACGTGGGGCAACGGCATTGGCCTCGCGGCCAACCTGCATGTCGTGGCCGGCGCCGCCCACGCGCCGTTCGTCGAGTTTCCCTATGACCCGCCCGAATGGACGCCGGCGCGGCGCGACTTCCCGATCAAGCACGTGATCGACATCGATGCGAATGGCTGGATCGCGCTGAGCGATGCGCCCGGCCTTGGCATCGAACTCGACGAAGCCATGCTCGCCGCGACACGCGCACACGACAGCCGTTACGACTAAATCCTCATTGGGCCGTAGCACGAACGAGATGCCAGCCCACATCTAAAGCATTCCGAAACATTTCAATAAAACGGAGACACACCATGAACCGCCTGACCACCCTCCTGCGCGCAGCCAGCCTGGCAGCGCCGCTCGCCCTCGCCGCATTGCCGGCGCACGCCGCCGGCACCTGGTGCAGCGCAAGCAAACCCGTGCGCTTCGCGGGCGTCACATGGGAAAGCGGCAACTTCACGAGCGAAGTGCTGCGCTACATCGTCAAGAACGGCTATGGCTGCCAGACCGACACGGTGCCCGGCAGCACGGCGGCCACCGAAACAGCGCTCTCGCGCAACGACCTGCAGGTCTGGTCCGAGCAGTGGACGGGCCGCTCGGAGATCATCGCAGGCGCGGTCAAGGCGGGTTCGGTCAAGCTCGTGGGCGACACGCTGCCGGGCGGCACGAAGGAAGGCTGGTACGTGCCCGACTACGTGGTGCACGGCGACGCGAAGCGCGGCATCAAGGCCAGCGCGCCCGACCTGCAGTCCGTGAGCGATCTGCCGAAATACAAGGGGCTTTTCGTGGACGACGAGGAACCGGATCGCGGCCGCTTCCTCAACTGCCCCTCGGGCTGGGACTGCGAACGCGTGAATACGCGCCTGCTCAAGCTGCTCAAGCTCGACGACACCTACACGAACTTCCGCCCCGGCACCGGCGCGGCGCTCGACGCGGCCATCTCCTCGGCCTACGCGCGCGGCAAGCCGATCCTCACCTACTACTGGGAGCCGGCCGCGCTGATGGCGAAGTACAAGTTCGTTCAGCTCAAGATGCCGCCGTTCAACGAAGCGTGCTGGAAGACGCTGCGCGATGCCAACAGCGCACAGCCATGCGCCTCGTCGTATCTGGTCTCGCAGTTGAAGATCGGCGTTTCGACACCGTTCTATCAGGCCGAGCCCGACGTGATGGCGTTCTTCTCGAAGGTGAACTTCCCCATCGACTTCCTGAACACGACGATTCTCGACATGACCGAGCATAAGGTCGATGCGCAGGACGAAGCGCTCAAGTTCCTCAAGCAGCACCCCGAGATGTGGAAGACCTGGGTGCCCGCCGATGTCGCGCAGAAGGTGCAGAAGTCGCTTGGCGCGTAAGCGCGATGCGCCCCACGAGATAAAACGATTCCAACGAGAAAAGCCGGGCCGCGCAACGCGGCTCCATGATAAGGAGACTTAAATGAAGAAGAAGATGCTTGCGGCGCTGCCGCTGGCGCTCGCCGCAGCGGGCGCGCACGCGCAAAGCAGCGTGACGCTGTATGGCCTGATCGACCTCGGCGTGGACTACGCCAGCAATGTGGCGAACGGCGCGAACGGCCAGCTCGTGCCGGGCACCGGCAGCAAGCTCGTGCAGATGCAAAGCGGCGTGCCCGCCGGCAGCCGCTGGGGTCTGCGCGGCACCGAAGATCTGGGCGGCGGCTACGCCGCGATCTTCCGGCTCGAAAGCGGCTTCAACGCGGCGACGGGCGGCCTGGGCGGCGGTCTCGCGTTTTCGCGCAACGCCTATGTCGGCTTCAAGTCGGATCAATACGGCCAGGTGACCTTCGGCAAGCAATGGGACGCCACCGTCGATCTGATCGAGCCGTATTCGCTGAACGGCAACTACGGCGGCTGGTATTTCGCCCACCCGAACGACATGGACAACCTCGACAACGGGTTCCCTGTCAACAACGCCGTGAAATACGTGAGCCCCGTGCTCGCCGGCTTCCAGTTCGAAGGCCACTATTCGTTTGGCGGCCAGGCGGGCCAGTTCTCGAACAACGCCTCGTATAGCGCGGCGGCGGCCTACACGCTCGGCTCCTTCAGCGCGGGCGTGGGCTACCTGCGCGTGAACGATCCGATCACGGCGGTGGCCGGTTATGGCAGCGGCGGCAGCTTCGTGAACTCGATCTTCGGCGACGCGCTCGCCAATGCGCGCTACCAGGGCATCCTCTCGGCCGGCGCGTCGTATGTGATCGGCAGCCTCAAGCTGATGACGAACTACTCGAACGTGGACTTCGCCTCGGCCACCGGCAGCGGCGACCTGCACTTCCAGAACTTCGAAGTGGCGGGCACCTATGCCGTGACGCCCGCGTTCGTCGTGGGTGCGGGCTACACCTACACGGTGGGCCAGGACCACGCCACCGACAAATCGCCGAAGTATCACCAGGTCAACCTGATCGGCCAGTACGCGCTGTCCAAGCGCACGTCGCTCTATGCGATGGGCGTGTACCAGCACGCGGCGGGCTCGGCGGACAACGCGCAGATCACGGGTTTCAACCCCTCGGGCACCGACAACCAGGCCGTCGCCCGCGTGGGTATCACGCACGCCTTCTAACGTTTTAACGTAGTCGTTATCATTGGAAACGCGCCGGCGCGAGTGAACATGCGCCGGCGCTCCTGCATCGCGAGGCCTGCATGCGCCGCCTACCCTCTTTATCGGCACTGCGTTCATTCGAGGAGGCGAGCCGCACGCTCAGCTTCACCCGGGCAGCGCAGAACCTGCACGTGACCCAGGGGGCGATCAGCCGCCAGATCCGCCTGCTCGAAGACTATCTCGGCACGCCGCTCTTCATGCGGCATCATCACCGGCTCGAAATCACGCCCGCGGGAAAGCGGCTGCTGCCTACGCTGCAGGCCGCGTTCGATAGCATCGCCCATACGCTCGACACGATTCGCGCCGATCCGTCGAACAGCCTGCTCAGTCTGAACGCCGCGCCCACGCTTGCCACGCGCTGGCTCACGCCGCGCTTGCGCGACTTCCAGCTGCGCCACCCCGACTTGCGCATCTCCATCACCAACGAATATGGGCCGCTGCACGGCACGGAGCGCAACGAAGATTGCCAGATCCGCTTCGGCATGGAACCGCTGCCGGGCGGCCAGAGCACGCTGCTCATGCGCGAGCGCCACGTGCTGGTCGGCTCGGCGCGCGAGTTCAGGCAGGCGGCCGCCGATCAAGACGCGTTGCGCGAGATCCTCGCGCAACATCCGTGGCTCTATATCCTCGATATCGACCGGCGCCTGCTGGTCTGGGAAGCGTGGCTCGAAGCCGCGGCACTCGACGTGCAGATCGCGCCGCACGGCGAACTGGAGTTCAGCACGCTCGATCAGGTCATTCACGCGGCGGTGGCGGGTCTGGGCATCGCCGTTGCCGACCGGCACATGATCGCGCCCGAACTGGAGAACGGCACACTCGTGCAACTGAGCGAGGTGGAAGTGGTGGGCCCTTCGGGATACTGGCTCGACGTGCGGCCCGAAGTGCAAGAGACACTACGCGTGCGCAACTTCAGCAACTGGCTGGTCGAGCACCACTGCGAACGGGACGGGCAACAACGCTAGCGCGGGTGCATGACTGGCGTCACGCACCCGCGTCTGCGACCTGGACATCCTCAGTTGGGATCGATCGGCGGGCCCGGCGGACCCGAGTCCACCTGTCTCATCGTGGCCGCGGGGGGGCCTGCGCCCTGTGCCACGTTGCGGGCTCCTTGAGCTGCGATCGAACGCGAGAGGATCTCCCGTGCTTCGCCGCTCGACGAATCGACGGTCAGTGCATGCCCCGCGTTATGCCAGGCGCACACCCACCGCCCATCGCGCGCGCAAAGCCGCGCGTAGCCAAGCAGCGAATCGCGCTGGTCTTCGCGCGACGTCAATTCGGCCTGCATTTGCAGCGCAGTGCCGTTGCCAGGCTGTTGCGCGAGCGCGGAATTGATCGCACTGCGCGCGGGCCCGAGGCTGTTCTTGTCGAGGCTCGCGCGCGCGATCGACAGATTTCTCGAGACGTCGGCCCGCGAATCGGCGGCGGCCTTCGCCGCGGCAACCTTCTCTGCGTTGGCCTTGGCGGCGGCGACCTTCTCCGCATTGGCCTTCTCTGCCTTGGCCTTCGCGGCGGCGAGCTTCTCCGCGTTGGCCTTGTCTGCCTTGGCCTTCGCTGCAGCGAGCGCGCGCTCTTCGGCAGCGCTCGGCGGTGCGGTCTCCGCGCGAGCGGTCGCGGTACGCGGCGGCTGCGCTTGAGCGGGCGCCGGCTGGGGCGCCGGTGCGACATGGGCCACCACCGGCGGCGGCGCTGCTTTAACAGGAGGCGGCTTCACGCTCGCTACCGGAGGCGGCGGCGCACTGCCGACGGGAGCCGATGGCACGCTGGCCACCGGAGGCGGCAACTGCGCGACGGCTACCGGCGGCGCGCTGGGCACCGTGTGCGGCTTCGTGTCGTGCGCGGTGGAAGTGGCCTTGGGTCCGAGGATCGCACCCTCCACGATCTGGGCGCCGACGGTCGGCTCGCGCCCGGTGTGGTGCGAAATCATGTACGCGGTCAGCAGGAACGCGATCGACACCACGCTGCCAATCGCATAGAAGGGCATCCACGAACGTGACGCCCGAGGCGCTTCCTCGCGCAGCTCGTAATCGCTGTCGCGCGGCGCGCCACCACTGAAACTGAATGCAGACGGGTTCCACTCCGTGCGCGCATGGCGCGCGAAACCATCGTGCCATTCGGGCGCGGCGGACTCGCTAGCCGGCGACATGCGCGGGCCAGAGGAAAGCTGCTTCGCGCCGCACTGAGGACAGATCATCAGTGGCGCATTAAAACCGGTCCCGCAGTATGGACATCCCCACGGACCAGACTTGGATCGGCCAGGTTCGTTGAACATTGCAGGCATGGAAGCTTTGACAGGATGGTTTCGGGTTTGCTACCGGCGGCTGGTGCGCGTCGCAGCGGAGGCAACCAGGCGGCCCGGATTCGAAGTATTGGCTGTAATCCCTACTCTATTGCGCGAATCGTTGGACGGTTGTAACAAATAGTCGATTTGAATATGAGCTACTTCGACGCGAAGTTCAACCGGCATAATCGGCCAGATGGCGGATAGGGACAGGCGGGATTTCGACCCCCGCTGGGGGTTCCCGGGGCGTGCCATGATGGCTGCGCCGCGCAGGCAAATGGGCGCGTTTGATACGTCCCCACGCCGTGACATCTTGATACAGAAATCGTGTGGCTGATTCGCCAGGAGCGGCCGTTCGCCATGCCCGCGCGGGCTATCTGGCCTTCGATTTTCGTGCCAAATCGCGATCGCGATGCGGGTTTTTTTACGGGCTTTGGGTGACGCGGGGCCCGCGCCTCACGCCTTCAACGCGTCCTTGTAGACGCGGCCATCCTTCATGATCAGGCTCAGGTTCTGATCGGGGTTCGCCAGCAGCGTCATGTCCTGGAGCGGGTCGCCCGCCACGATCAGCAGGTCCGCGTACGCGCCCTCTTCCAGCACGCCAAGCTTGTGCGGATATGGATT
The DNA here is from genome assembly GCF_040965375.1 of Paraburkholderia sp. EG286A. Lineage (NCBI taxonomy): Bacteria > Pseudomonadati > Pseudomonadota > Betaproteobacteria > Burkholderiales > Burkholderiaceae > Paraburkholderia > Paraburkholderia sp. EG286A. The sequence goes on along the minus strand of NZ_JBFRCB010000004.1, from coordinate 384,820 downwards.
GCGCTCGCCCGCCATCGCGAGCAACTGTCCGTTCGTGGCCGTGGCCATGCGCAACGACTCCGCATTCGAATACCAGCGCGTCATGTGCCCGAGCATCGTGCCTTGCCGCGTGGCCAGCGCCTGCGAAAAGATCAGGTCCGTGCCGAACGCCACCTTGAGCCCATGCTTGCGCGCGAGCTTGTACATGTTGTCGGTCCCGGCTGTCACCTCGAGAAACTTCTCGCGGCTCGACGGCGCCAACGGTGCAACATCCTCTTCGCTGGTAAATGGTTGCGTACTCAACCATGTGCCGTTCTTCGCCAGGATTTCAGCCGTCCGGTCGTCGATGAGGTGGCCGTGCTCGACGCATTGCGCGCCGGCAGCAACCGAGCGCTTCACCGATTCCGGCGTGTAGGCGTGCACGAGCACGTAGGTGCCCCAGTCGGACGCCGTTTCCACCGCGGCTTTCAGTTGCGGCTCGGTGAACGTGAGCATGTCGAGCGGACTGCGCGGCGTGGAGACGCCGCCGCAGCCCACGAGCTTGATCTGCGTGGCGCCCATCATGAACTGCTCGCGCACACGCAGGCGCACTTCGTCGGCCGTGTCGGCGATGGCGGCAGCGCCGGTGCGTTCGATCTCGCTGATCTGGCTGCTCGTGCGCGGCACGTCGGTCAGCAGACGAAAGTCGCCGTGGCCGCCCGTCGTGGTGATCATCGCGCCGCAGGGGTAAATGCGCGGGCCGCTCAGCATGCCGGCGTCGATGGCCTGCTTCAGGGCGAACGCGGGACCGCCCACATCGCGAATGGTCGTGAATCCGCGCAAGAGTGTGCGCTGCGCCTCCGCGCCCGCGGCCAGGTAGACGAAACTCAGGTCGGACTGGAGGATCGTCGCGATCGGGACCGCAGCGAGAAGCGAATGCCAGTGCATGTCGATGAGACCGGGCATCATCACCTTGCCGCCGCAGTCGATCACGCGGCCGCCCGACGCGTTCTGTGCATCAGGCGCGCCCCGCCGCAACTGCGAGATGCGGTTGCCGTCGACGACGAGGGACATGCCGTCCTGCAGCGCCGCGGACTTGCCGTCGAACAGGCGAAAGTTCGTGAAGGTCGTGGGCTGGGCAGGCGCGGCGGCGCCAGGTTGCTGCGCGCTGCTGAACTCGGGCAGCACCGCGCTCAACAGGGAGGCCCCCATGCCGACCAGGAAGCCGCGCCGGGCAAGGTCCGCGCTGATGCGGCGACTGGCGAACTCCGCGAGCGCCTTGTCGCCCAGGCAGGCGGAGACCGGGCGGATTGCGTTGCCGCGGCGGTTGATTCTGGAAGCCATAGGTCACCTGTGAAAGTAAGCCACGCATTTATTCTGCACGCCTGACTACATCGTCCTTCGTCAACAGCAGCGCCAGCGGCCGTGTGGAGCTGAACGCAGAGAAGATGATCGTGAGCGCCACGGTGCCCGGCACGGCGAGAAAGGCGCCGGGAATGCCCCAGAGCGCCGTCCATGTCGCGAGGCTCATGAGGATGACCGCGGGACTCAGGTTCAGCGACCCCGCCATCAACCACGGGTCGAGCACGTTGCCCATCACGAAGTTGATCGCGGACAGCGCGATGAGCAGCGTGATCGACTCGTTCCACTGGCCGAACTGGAGCGCCGCGAGCAAGGCGGGGAGCGCCACGGAAATGAGCGACCCCGCATACGGCACGAAGTTGAGCAGCACGATGAGCACGGCGAGGAGTGGCGCGAACTCCAGCCCGACCAGTTGCATGCAGACCCAGCTGAGAATGCCGAGCACCACGCCGAGCAGCGCTTTCAACGCCAGATACGTGCCGATCTTCGAATTGATGGCGTCGATCACGGGCTCCATGTCCGCCTTGCCGCGCATGACCGCGGAGAGCTTGCGGCGGAACCGCCCCATCTCGACCATGAAGAACGCGGTGTACAGCAGAACGACGAGCGTCGTCGCCATGAGCGAAGAGAGCGAGCCGAGCAGCGAGGTGAGCAGCGACTGGACGTTGACGGTCGCGAGCAGCTCGCGGCGAAACGCCGTCCACGAAGCCTCGGTCTCCAGATGAAACAGCGCGGTGATTTTCGCGAGCAACGCGAGCAGCGTGGCTTCGTACTTCGGCGCCACGGCGAGCATGCGGTCAGTGTCGGACAGCAGCAGTTCGGTCGCGAGCCACGCGGCCGCGAGGATGAGCGCGGCGGCGCTCCAGTAGCGCACGCCCGCGCGAATGCGCGGGCCCACGTGGGGCACGCGGCGCAGGATTTCGGCGAGCCCGTAGATCACATACGACGTGATGATCGCGAATGCGATCGGCACCAGCACCGGGCGCCCGATATACAGCACCCACCCCGTGATGACGGCGATGACGACCACGCAGGTGAACGTGACGAGATCCTGTTTCATGGAGATGTTCTGGATGACGAACCACGTTGCGTCGATGTTGCAGGCAGCGGTTGCGTACAGCGCGTCGCGCAGCGAACCGGCTATCCGGCGCGAGACGTTTGCAAGCCATCCACGCCTCGCCGCGCACATCCGGCCCTCAATAAAGCGTCTTCGGGGCGCGATCGGCCGCCACTTCGCAAGACTAGCCGCTTTGAAAAAGACGTGCGCGCTAGCTGGCGAGGAATCCGAACAACCGCGCCCGGATTTTCGTTGCACGCACATCGACTCTTCGCGCGGACAAAAGATCTCTCCTGCATTTAAGTCACGTTTAAGCAGCTAAAAGTACCTTACGCGCACCTTCACCATCTCTTCGAAGACCATAGCAATGAGTACCATCAAATATCGGCGCCGGGGCCTGATCGCCGGTGTAGCGGTGGCGCTTGCCGGCGCCTGGGTCGTCAGTCACGAGCACGCCAGCGCGGACGAAAGCGGCATCACCAAAACGACGTTGTCGGCACCTGTGCCGAAGGCAGACGACGTCCGCGGCGCGGCGCCGAACTTCTCGGCGATCGTCGCGCAGTACGGCCCGGCTGTGGTCCATGTCGAGGTCGTCAAGGAAAACCCGGACTCCGAAGACGGCCATTCGGGCGCCCTCGGATCGGGCTTCATCGTGAGCCAGGATGGCTTCATCCTGACGAACAATCACGTCGTCGAAGGCGCGGACGACGTGACGGTCAAGCTCACCGACGGCCGCAAGTTCCCCGCACGCGTGATCGGCACCGACAAGGCCGGCGACGTGGCCGTGCTGAAAATCTCCGGCAAGGGTTTCCCCACGGTGAAGATCGGCAATCCGGCGAACAGCAAGGTGGGCGACTGGGTCGTCGCGATCGGCTCGCCCTATGGTCTCGACAACACCGTGACCTCGGGCATCATCAGCGCGAAGTCGCGCCAGCTCTCGGAAGATAGCCCGACGCACCTGATCCAGACCGACGTGCCCGTCAACCCGGGCAATTCGGGCGGCCCGCTCTTCAACCTGAACGGCGAAGTCATCGGCATCAATTCGATGATCTACTCGCGCACGGGCGGCTTCCAGGGCCTCTCGTTCGCGATTCCGATCGACGAAGCCATGCACATGAAGGATCAGATCGTGCAGGGCGGCGGCAACGGCAATGGCAACGGCACGACGCTGGCCCGCAATGCGCATCCGCGTCTCGGCGTGGCCGTGCGCGCGCTCAGCGGCGACGAAGCGCAGCAGGTCGGCGTGGACGGCGGCGTGCTCGTCGTGAAAGCGGGCGGTGCGGCAAAGGCGGCTGGCATCAGCGCTGGCGACGTGATCATCGCGGTCAACGGCATCGAGGTGGACAACGTCGAGCAGCTGCAAAGCATGATCGCGCGGGCACGCAGCAACGTGTCGATCGTCGTGGCCCGCGACGGCGAGCAAATGACCGCGCAGGTCCAGCTCGCGCCGCGCGCGTAACGCCCTGGCCGGGTCCGGGCCTGGCGCGCGCCAGACGCGCGCTCACGGCCCGTGGCTCGCCAGGTAGTCGATACGCTCGACGATGTAGTCGTAGAAGGGGTTCCACGAGAGCCGCGTGAGGAGCCCCGCCCCCACGATCAGCGCCCCGGTTTCGCCGCGTACGGACTGGGCGCCCAGATGGATGCCCAGGTCGTCGTTGGGATCGGGGTTGCGGCCGTACAGCGAATCGGTCACCGGAAACGGCAAGGCCACGTGTGACAGCGAATAGACATCGAGCGGATAGTCGAGCCCCGTGGGTTCGACTTTCGCCGTGGTCTCGCTCGGCGCCGTGCTCTCTTCGACCACGTGCGGCGAGGTGGCCGAGGCGTTGGTCAGCACGGTCAGGCGGTAACGCAGCGGCGGCACGGGCGAGAGACGGCGCAGCGCGTCACGCATCGACGCGCGCAGCAGCGGACTCCATTGCGCGGTGCGGTTGATGTCGAACAGCACGAGCTCGCTGCCGTTGGCAGGCAGTTGCGCATACAGCGAACTGACGATCGCGCTCGTGCTCACCGTGAAGTCGAGCACGGACTGGAACGTGAGCGTGGGCGGCAGCGCCGCCAGTTTGCCGTTGCGCGCCGCGTCCGCCACTTCCTGCTGGATCTTGCGCGTGACCCGCCACGACTGGCGTGCGCCGTTCACCGGAAACGAGTTGTACTTGAACGGATTGAATTCCGGCACGATGTCGAGCCACGCGGCTTTCGCGAACGCGGGCAGGATCGCAGGCAATGCCGCGAGCCCCGCAAAGCGCGCGAAACGCGTAATGCCGATCATCGGCGAAAGCAGGATCAGGCGGTCCGCTTGCGGCAGGCTCGGGTCGTCCAGCGCCTCGAGCGAGTATTGCAGTGCGAGCGCGCCGCCATTCGAAAACCCCACGATATGCAGCGGCGCAGGCGCCGGCACGAGGCGCCGCGCTTCGCGCACGGCGAGGCGCGCGGCCGCCTCCCAGTCTTCCGCCGTCACTTCGGTCAGCCCCGATGGCACGGTGCCATGCCCGGGCAAGCGCACCGCCACCACGGCGAAACCATCCTGCTGATAGCGCTGCGCGATGTGCCGCAGGCTATAGGGCGAATCGGTCAGCCCATGCAGCATCACGGCCACGCCGCGCGGCGCGCCTTGCGGCATGAGCGTGTACGAGCGGTTCCAGTCGGTGCGAAAGTGCCCGGGATAAATCGGGCTGCCCGAGAAATAACGGTTGGCGGGAATGCGTTCGTCCGCCGGCAGCTTGTCGGTCACGTTTTTCTTCACCGCGTCGAACAGGCGGTTCTCGTTGGCGATGTATTCCTCCCACGTCGCATGATCGATTTCGTGCGCGTGCATGTCTTCCGGCACATAGGTGTGCCACAGGCTCAACGGCGCCTTGCGCTGCGCGTCGAAGAAGCGCACGCCGGCAATGCACACGAATGCGATCAGCACGAAAAGGGCAATCCGCTTGATCCAGCGAAGGAGCCACGCTCTCGTCAAGAAATTCGCCATGTCCGGTCAATGCCTCGTGAACGGGCGGCCTTTCCCTCGCGCTAGCGCGGGAAAACCGGCCAGATGAGCGGTACCAGCATTACGGTGATGACGAGCGCCCCGAGGGCAGCCGGCGAGCCCACCATGAAAAACTCCCGGAACCGATAGCCGCCAGCCGTGCTGACGAGCGCATTCACGGGCGTCGAGATCGGCGACATGTAGGCCGCCGACGCGGCAACCGCCGTCGTCATCGCGAACGGATACGGCGACGCATGCAGGTGCGCCGCCATCGCGAGCACCACGGGCGCCATCAGCACCGCCGTCGCCGTGCCGGAAATCACGGTGCCGATCACGAGCGTGAGCAGGAAGACGGCGCCCAGCAAGCCATGCGCACCCCAGTTGCCGGCCACGCGCAGCACGGCGTCGGCGGCGATATCGATGCCGCCCGTGCGCTGCAGCGCGATGGAAAACGGCAGCATGCCCACGATCAGCACGAGGCTGCGCCAGTGAATCGCGCGATACGCGCTGTCGAGGCTCACGCAACCGGACGCGCCCATCAGCAGACACCCGATCAGGCCCGCGAGCACGTTCGGCACGCGCGGCGTGAGCATCATCGCGATGACGAGCGCCATGATGGCAAGCGCGTGCAGCGCCTTGTGCGGCACCGGCACGTAGGCGTCGCTTTCGACCGGCATGGCAAGGCACACGATATCGCGCTCCACCGACTGCATCGAGAAGATGTCGATCCACGGCCCGACCACCAGCAGCGTGTCGCCCACTTTCAGCTGCGTGGCCTGCAGGTCCTGCTCGAGCGCGGCGTCGGCGCGGCGCAGGCCGACCACCGTCACGCCGTGCCGGCGCAGCGCCGCGGAACTGCGCGCGACGTTGCCGACCAGCGACGAGTCGGGCGGCACGATGACTTCGGCCATGCCCACGTCGTGCGACTGGTCGGTGAAGTAGGCGCCGGACATGCGGCGCGTCGCGAGCGCATAGCGCGCGCAAAACGCCTGCACGTCGAAACTCGCGGACTCCACGTCGAGCAGCAGCACGTCGCCGGGCGCGATGCTGCTGTCCGCGGTCGCGGGCAGCACCGTCGCGCCCATGCGCGTGCGCCGCTCGATCGCGACGACGTGCGCCACGGGGTCGTCGTCGAGCCCGGTGTGGCCGAGCGTCTGCCCCACGAGCGGCGAATCCGCGCCGACCTCCAGGCGAAAGGCGCGCCCTTCGAGCGAATAGCGCGCGACCCAGTCGTTCAGCGACGGGCGCGTGGTCGCCTCCGCGCCGCCCGTGCCGTTCAGAAAGCGCCTCGCGAACAGCATCCAGCCGATGCTCGCGGCGAGAACCGGCAGGCCCAGCGGCGTGATGGCGAAGAAACTGAAGGGCCGGTAGCCGCGGTAGGCGAGCGCGCTGTTGATGACGAGATTCGGCGTCGTGGCGACGAGCGTGAGCATGCCGCTCGTGAGCGCGGCCATGCTGACCGGCATGAGCATGCGCGCGCGCGACACGCCCGACTGGCGTGCGATGCGAATGACGATCGGAATGAAGATCGCGACGACGGCCGTCGAACTCATGACCGAACCCATGACGCCGACGATCATCATGATCAGCACGACGAGGCGGCGCTCGTTGGAGCCGCCGCGCTCGATCAGGTAGTCGCCCACGCGCTGGGCGACGCCCGTGCGCGCGAGCGCATCGCCGAGCACGAAGAGGGCCGCGATGAGCACGATGTTCGGGTCGGAGAAGCCGGCCAGCGCCTCGTTGACCGTCACGATGCCCGCGAGCGACAGCGCGACGATCATGATGAGCGCCACCGCGTCCGAGCGGGGCCGGCCGATCAGGAACATCGCGATCGCGCAGGCCAGACAGGCAACGGTCATCAAAAGGTCGGTAGACACGATTTCGCTTTGCCTGCTCAACGGGCCTGGGAAACCACTGCTACCGCAAATAGTGCCGGATTTTGAAAACTTACGTTTCAGCGCGGCCTTGGGCCGTCATGCCCGCTGCGCCGCCGTTTCTATGCAACGTTTGTGAACGTTTTGATGTTCACGCTTCCAGCAGCGAAACGCGGTTGCGCCCCTGGTGCTTGGCCCGGTACATGGCCTGATCGGCCTGGTCGAGCAGCGAGCGCGCCAGCGCTTCGGGACTCGCGGCGCCGGTGTTCGCCTCGCTGTTGAGCCGATACGCCGCCACGCCGATCGACACGCTGAGCGCAATGCGCTCGCCCTCGTCGTCGAGCACGTCGAGCGCCTCGACCGCGATCCGGATGCGCTCCGCAACGGCCAGCGCGTCGGGCAGCTCGCACATCAGCAGCGCGACGAACTCCTCGCCGCCGTAGCGCGACACCGTGTCCCCCACGCGCACCTGCTGCTTCAGGCAGGTGCCGATGGCGCCCAGCGCGAGGTCGCCGGTTGCGTGGCCGTGCGTGTCGTTGATCTGCTTGAAATGATCGATGTCGATGAAGAGGCACGACATGGGCGCCGCGTGCGAACTCGCGCGGCGGATCTCGTGATGCAGGCGCTCGTCGAAATAGCGGCGGTTCGACAGGCCCGTGAGCGGGTCGGTCACGCCGGTCTTGCGCAGATGCTCGCGGTGAGCGACGTTGTCGAGACTCGCCGCCGCAACGCGGCTGAAGCGCGCGAGCAGATCGGTGCCCATGCTGGCGTCGAAGCGCGCGGGATCATCGCTCGCGAGGCACAGATAGCCGAGCAGCTGGGTGCGGTTCAGAAGCGGCAACACGATCGCGCTGCCGATCGTGGTCCGCGCGTCGAAGAAGGTCTCGCTCACCGCGGGCTCGAGTTCGCTCAGTTCGCTCACGCGGCCAAGCCACGGCTGGTTTCCCGCGCACAGGCGTGACAGCGCAAGGCCGCCCTGGAGCCCGGAGCGCAGGTTCGCTTCGAGGTCGGCGCGCCCGCAGTCGGATTCGAGCAGATCGCGCAGCAGCGGCGTGCGCACGTCGAGCCAGAGACCGGCCGAAGCCAGCCGGAACACCTCGGGCAGATAGACGAATATCCCTTCGAGAAAAGCACACCAGTCGTGCGCGCCGATCAGGCGCAGTTCCACGTCCTGGAACGACTTCGATGCGCGCTCGTTCCGCTGGACGGTTTCGATAAGCGCAGCAAGATCCAGTGAAGGCTGAGTCCCGGGATGTGTCACGATGCATCGAGAATATTCCGAAGCCTGCTATTACGGCAGCTTGGGGACAGACTTGAGCGTCGAACGACGACATCCGCATGCCGGCGGCCGTTTTCCAGCGGGGTCAGGGCAAAAGAAAAGACCGCTGTCCGTGAGGGCAGCGGTCTTTATGGTCACAGGCTGCTGTTATTTCGCTGCCGGCGACCTTACGCTCGGCCTCGCCAGCGAGTTGTTGTCAGGGCCGCCGGGGGCCGGCGCCGCGCTGTTGTCCATGCTATTCGGCGACGCAGCGCTCATGCCGCTGTCCGAGCCCGTGGCGCCTGGCGTGCCGTAGCCGCTCGTTGCATTGGTATTGGCTGCGGCAGCCGGCGACGTAACGCCCGGGGTTGCCAGTGTGTTGTTGCTCTGTGCATACGCACCGGCGGACAGCGTGAGCGCGGCAACGGCCGCGATCAATGTGCTGGTTGTCTTGCTCATGACTTGCTCCTCCATTGATTGGACTGGAATTCCGGCACAAACGACGCACCCTATTTCTCATTGGGCGGTCGTTATATGCGGCTCACGACGATCAAAATCGCGTAACTGTTCGCAGTGGTGTACGTAAAGCAAACCACTACCAGTTGATATCAAGTTTAGGAAAGCAATCGCGGATAATTAAGCGCATTGTGCGCAACGATTTATTTCGTTTTTTGGCAATTACCCGTGATGGCGTAATGGATTTCGCGGCCTCGAATCCGGGCGCTGCGGGGTTCGATATACGGTTCGGCGATTTGACCTGGCATTTCCGAAAACCTCTTTTTTGGCACCTTGGTGGAAATCCAGCTCAACGATTTACACCGCTTTTTGCGCGACTACGTTTCACATCGATATTCGGGAATATCGGTCGCCTTCATTGCGGCACACATAATCGGTCTGCGCGATTTTCGTTGCATGCGCATCGAGGTCATCATCCATTTCCGCGTTGACATGCAGCCCGCAGCGCGCCGGCAAAAACCGTACGAAGCGCGAGCGAGGCCACCGAGGCCACCGAGGCCACCGAGGCCAAAATTTTCACGTCGTGCGAGCGATCTCCTTGCCAATTCTTCGATATTTCGACTATTATCGAAACATGGAAACGAACCAGACCATCGCCGCTCTGGCGGCACTCGCGCACGAGTCCAGGCTCGCGATCTTCCGCGCCCTCGTTCAGGCAGGCCCCGAAGGCTTGCCCGCAGGCCAGATCGCCACCCTGCTCGACGTGCCCCCGTCGTCGCTCTCCTTCCATCTGAAGGAGCTGTCTCACGCGCAACTCGTCACGAGCCGTCAGGAAGGCCGGTTCGTTTTCTACTGCGCGAACTTCGCGACGATGAACGGCCTGCTGGCCTACCTCACCGAGAACTGCTGCGGCGGCAATCCCTGTTCGCCGCTATCCACGTGCTCACCCTCCACGGAGAAACAGTCATGAAGCGCTTTCATGTTCACGTCGCCGTTGCGGATCTCGCATCGAGCATCCGTTTCTACTCGGCGCTGTTTGCCGCTGAACCGACCGTCGTGAAGAGCGACTACGCGAAGTGGATGCTCGAGGACCCGCGCGTCAATTTTGCGATCTCGCAACGCGGCGCCGCACCGGGCCTGGATCACCTCGGTGTGCAGGTCGAGAACGAAGCCGAGCTGGCCGAAATGCACGCGCGGCTGGAAAGCGCGGCATTGCCGGTGGATACGCAGATGGATACCGCCTGCTGCTACGTGAAGTCGAACAAGTACTGGAGCGTCGATCCGCAGGGCATCGCGTGGGAGTCGTATCACACGCTCAATGAAATTCCCGTGTTCGGCGAGTCGCGCAATACGCCGACCGGTGCACCCGCCCGCGAAGTGGCCGCGTGCTGCGGGCCGTCGTCGGACAAGCCGGCCAGTTCTTCGGCGTGCTGCTGAGCAGCCGCGCACGATCGAGCGGGAAAGCCATGACGACCAACGTATTGATCCTGTGCACGCACAACTCCGCTCGCAGCGTGCTGGGCGAAGCCATGTTGAATCAGCTCGCTTCGAAGGTCGGCAAGGACGTGCGGGCGTTCAGCGCGGGCAGCGCGCCGGGCGGCCGCCTGAATCCCTTCGCCGTCGAGTCGCTCGAGCGCGCGGGTATCAGCGTGAGCGGCTACCGCAGCAAAAGCTGGGACGAGTTTGCCGCCAGCCAGGCGCCGGTCATGCGCATCGTCATCACCGTTTGCGACAGTGCCGCCGCCGAAACGTGTCCGTATTGGCCGGGCAGTCCCGTCAAGGTCCACTGGGGCTACCCGGATCCTTCTCTTGCGCCCGGTGGCGATGAAGGCAAACGCGTGGCGTTCGAACTCACCCGCCAGGCGATCGGTTATCGCATGCTGCAACTCCTTGCGCTGCCGCTCGAGTCGATGAGCGACGAGGCGCTTCAGCAGGCGCTCATTGCGATCTCCGAATCATGACTGCAATCGTGGGTCTTGGGCGCAAGGTCCTGGCCGAGCTGATCGGCACGGCCTTGCTGCTTGCAGTCGTGATTGGCTCCGGCATCATGGCGCAGCGGCTTGCCGGCGGCAATGTGGCGATCGCGCTGCTCGCCAACACGCTGGCAACCGTGGCCGGACTGTATGTGCTCATCGAGGTGTTTGGGCCCCTGAGCGGCGCGCATTTCAATCCCGCGGTCAGCGCCGTCATGGTGCTGCGCGGCGAGCTGCATGCTCGGGAATTGCTGCCGTACGTCGCTGCGCAGCTCGTCGGCGCGCTGCTGGGTGCATGGCTCGCGCACGCCATGTTCGACCTGCCGATCATCGAGCTATCGAGCAAGGTGCGCACCGGTAGCGGGCAATGGATCGCCGAGGCCGTGGCGACCGCAGGTTTGCTCCTCGTGATCCTGCGCGCGCCGGGCGAACGCGCCTCGATCATGGTGGCCGCGTACATTGGCGCCGCCTACTGGTTCACGGCATCGACATCGTTTGCGAACCCGGCCGCAGCGTTCGGACGCATGTTCAGCGACACCTTTGCAGGCATTGCGCCATCGAGCGTACCGGCCTTCGTCATTGCCCAACTGATAGGCGCTGCGACAGGTCTTGCGCTGCATACGGCCTTCGAACCGCGCAAGCAACGCGCTCGCCACCCGAATCTGGTTGAGTCGTCCGGCGGACACGGCGACGTTCGCTAATGCGCGCAAGCTGATGAGCCGCCGCTTCGCGAGATGAAGGCAACGGCAGGCGCGGCCTCCAGGATGATCCCGGAGACCTGTCTCCGGGCTTTAGCGCATGCGCCCGGCCGGGCGCAAGGCCATAGTGAGAGGATGATCAGGACTCGTTCGGACGGATCGTCAGCGCGTTCTTGACCGACGTTACGCCTTGCACGCCCGTGGCGACTTCGGTGGCGTGTTCGATCTGCGACTGCTCCGGCACCGAGCCCTGCAGGACGATGGCGCCGTCACGCGCGCGCACGGTGATCTTCGCAACATCGATCTTCTTGTCCTTGGCGAGAGCGGTGCGGACCTTGCGGCTGAGCGCGCGGTTAGCGGCCTTCGCCTGCTTCGATTGCGCCTTCGACGGGGCTGCCTGTTGCTCGGCTGCGGCAGTCGCGCCGCTAGCCGCGTCGCCCTGCGCATAGGCGTGCAAAGACGCGGCCACGAGAGCCGTCGCCGCGGCCAGCTTGAATACCTGAATAGCCTTCATGGAATTTCTCCTGTTGTCACAGTCTTGTTGTGGGCCCACGAACGGGCCAATGCACTACACCGTCCACGACTAAGCATTCGCGCGCCAGAAACGGCGCTCGACGCGATGCCGCATTTTTCGGCGACATCGCATCGATTCGCGCGAGCGCGCGGCTGATTATAAGAACGTAAGCTGCGGCGCAGGACGGGGAAAATGCGGCTGCATCATTAGCTTGATATCGATTCCATCATGAAGTAGGCGCAGCGTTCGTGACCATGGGCTCGTGGTCACATTGCCCGCGCAGCCAATTCCATCCATCGGCTATCGAGCGGCTTTGACGCGCTTTTTCGCGGCTGGGAGAGAAATGGAGCGCGCAATCGGTCGCGCGCGTGCGGCAAAATTCTGCCAGGCGTCGCATTATTACGACGCCGGTTCTGCCGTGGGATCAGCGCGATGACCGGCTTCCTCTTGCGTCGCGCGGCGCATCTGCGTTCACGAACCTGTTCCCTCGCGTTCGAGCCATGAACGGAACAACGCGACCCGTTCATCGCCGGACTTCTCGTCTGCAACGTAAGTGCAATAGCTGCGCGACGGCAGACGTGGACCTGCGAACGGCGCCACGAGCCGGCCGGCGGCGAGATCGTCGGCGACCAGCGCAGTGGGTCCCATCGCGATGCCGATACCGTCGATGGCGGCCTGCAAGGTCAGGAAGAAGTGGTCGAAGGTCAAAGCGGCGGCCGGCCGCAGGTCGGGAATCTGCGCGCTCGCCAGCCAGTCGGGCCAAAGCCGCGGAAGACTCGAGGTGTGCAGCAACGTGTGTTCTCGCAGGTCGCGAGGCGCGCGCAACGGTACGCGCTTGATAAGCGTAGGACTGCAGACCGGCAGCCGCTCCTCGGACAAGAACGGCCGCATGGAATAGCCGTAGAAGGTGTCCGGGCCACCCCGGATGACGACGTCATCGTCGTCCTTCAGACTCTCCAGCGGCGCGTTCGACGTCTCCACCTTGACGTCGATGTCGGGATGCCCGGCGCGGAATGTCGCCAGCCTCGGCACCAGCCAGCGCAGCGTGAACGTCGCGGGCGCATTCACGGACAGGGTTCGCGAGACCGTTTGCGGCGCGCCGTATCGCGCGGTTGCCTGCGAGAGCTGTTCGAACAACGGGCCGATTTCCGCCAGATAGCTTTTCGCCGCCGGCGTCAGCGCCACGCGGCGGTTGTGCCGCTCGAAGAGCGACGCGCCAAGCCACTCCTCCAGCAAGCGCACGTGCTGGCTCACTGCACCGGGCGTCACGTGCAGTTCCGCGGCGGCGTCCTTGAAGCTGCCGAGCCGGCCCGCGGCCTCGAAGGCTCGCAGGGCATTGAGTGGGGGCAACACCGGTTTCATTCGAGAGAGTTTATCTAACACGAACATCGAATTTATCTGGTTTGTTGCCCCGCCACAAGATAGATATCCTTCTTGTTAGACCATTCATGCAACCCTGCCCGCACCCTCATGCTCAGTTATACCGGCGGTATCGTGCTGTTCGCCGCGCTGCTCCACGCGAGCTGGAACGCGATGCTCCACGGCAACCGCGACCGGTTTTTCTCCATGGCGTGGATGAGCATCGCCATCGGCGCGGTCGCCACGCTGGTCGTCCTGTCCATGCCCGCGCCGGCCCGCGTTTCGTGGCCTTACATCGTCGCGTCGGGGCTCGTGCATGTCTTCTACAACGTAAGTCTCGTGCGGTCGTATCGCCGCAACGACCTGGCGCTGGCGTACCCGATCGCACGTGGCTCGTCGCCGCTGCTCGTCACGCTCGGCGCTGCGCTGTTCGCGCATGAAGCGATCGGTCCGTTGCACGCTCTCGGGATCGTGATGATTTCGGGCGGCATCATCGCGATCGCGCTGCAGGGCCGTCACGTGTCGCGCGCGGGTGCGCTGGCCGCGCTGACGACCGGGGCAACGATCGCGCTCTATACCGTGATCGACGGCATCGGCGTGCGCCTGTCCGATGGCCAGCCGCTCAGCTACACCGCGTGGATGTTCCTGTCCTATTGGGCGATGCCGCTGCTGTTCGTCGCGCGGCGCGCTCCCGCTGCGCTATGGACGCCGGTGCGCGCCGAGCCTCTGTCGATCGCCTCTTCGCTGGCCGGCGGCCTCGTGTCGATCGGGGCGTATGGCATCGTGATCTGGGCGCTGCAGTCGGGCGCGATGGGCGCAATATCGGCGTTGCGCGAGACCAGCGTGGTGTTCGCGGTGCTGATCGGGCGGATGTTTCTGCGGGAGGCGGTGAGCGGACCGCGCTGGCTCGCCTGCGTGGTCGTCGCGGCCGGAGCGGTGTGTCTCGGGCTCTGAGATGATTTCACGCACGCCGTTTGCTACCCGTGCAGCATCACGCAACTGAGCACGCAACTTGAGCGCGAAGGAGCGCCCCATGCTTAACCATATCGAAACCGATTTGCTCGACATCGCCTATGACGAACAGGGCGACGCGAACGGATGGCCAGTCGTCCTGCTGCACGGCTTTCCCTATGACATCCACGCATACGACGAAGTCACGCCACGCCTGGTTTCAGAGGGCGCCCGCGTGATCGTCCCCTACCTGCGGGGATACGGCCCAACGCGCTTCCTTTCGCCCACGACGCCTCGCTCGGGCCAGCAGGCAGCGCTTGGCGCGGACCTGCTGGCGCTGCTCGACGCCCTGCAGATCGACCGCGCCATCCTCGGCGGATACGACTGGGGCGGCCGCGCGGCATGCATCGTGGCGGCGCTCTACCCGTCGAGAGCGCGGGGTCTGGTATCGGTCAACGGCTACAACATCCAGGATATCGCCGCTGCCGCACAGCCGGCCGACCCCGAAAAGGAACATCGCATGTGGTACCAGTACTACCTGCACGGCGAGCGCGGCCGGGCTGGATTGACCGAACAACGGCGCGTGTTCTGCCGTCTCCTGTGGTCGCTCTGGTCGCCGACCTGGCGCTTCGACGACGACCTCTACGCGCGCACGGCAGCGTCGTTCGACAATCCCGATTTCGTCGACGTGGTGGTCCATTCCTACCGCCACCGTTTCGGGCTGGTCGAAGGCGATCCCCGCTTCGACGACATCGAGCATCGCCTCGCCGCCACGCCGCCGATCACCGTGCCGACGATCACGCTCGACGGAGACGCCGACGGCGTTCAGCCGCCCGGGGCACGAGAGACCAGCTCGAAGCGCTTCAGCGGACGCCATGAGAACCGCATCGTGCCGAATGCAGGCCATAACCTGCCGCAGGAGGCGCCAGCAACGTTCGCCGCAGCGGTTCTCGACATCAACGCGTGGGCCGGTTGACGCCGCGCTTTATCCGCAAGGGAGAAACTAAAGACATGGTGGGCGATACGAACCAACGGGCAGGCCAGTGCCATTGCGGCGCAGTGCGTTTCGTGGCGACGCTCAGCGACGGCCTCAACTCGATCCGCCGCTGCAATTGCTCTTACTGCCGCATGCGAGGCGCGGTCATCGTCGCGGCCGAAATGGGCGGGATCGCATTCCTGCAGGGCGAGGAGGTGCTGACGAGCTACCGCTTCAACACCGGAGCGGCGCAGCACTTCTTCTGTTCTCGCTGCGGAATCGCCACCCATCTTCAACGGCGTTCCAACCCGAACCGATATGGCGTGAACGTGGCTTGCCTCGACGGCGTCAGCCCGTTCGATTTCGCCGAGGTCCCGGTGATGGACGGCGTGAATCATCCGAACGACACCGGCGGCACGGCGCGCCTTGCGGGCACCGTGCGTTTCATCGCGGCTGAATGAGGCCTGAGGCCCATTCGCTCGCTCAATTGAAGGCTCAAAATAAACCGCCGCGCTCTCGCGCGGCGGCCTTCGCCAGACGCTGGCAGGCGTGAGGAAAATCAGCCGAGCCCGCCCATCATCAGGTACTTCGTTTCGAGGTACTCGTCGAGCCCGTACTTCGAGCCTTCGCGCCCGAGCCCCGACTCCTTCACGCCGCCAAACGGCGCGACCTCAGTCGAGATGATGCCCTCGTTGATGCCGACCATGCCGCTTTCCAGCGCGCCCGCCACGCGCCATACGCGGCCAATGTCGCGTGCGTAGAAGTAGGCGGACAGACCGAAGTCGGTATCGTTCGCCGCCTGGATCACTTCCTCCTCGGTCTCGAAGCGGAACACCGCGGCCACGGGGCCGAACGTCTCCTCGTGCGCGAGCATCATGCCGCCGTGCGCGCCCGTGATGACCGTCGGCTCGTAAAACGTGCCGCCCAGCGCATGCGGGTGGCCGCCGCACGCAATGGCGCCGCCCTTCTCGAGCGCATCGCTCACATGCGCCTCGACCTTGCGCAACGCCGCGCCGTTGATGAGCGGCCCTTGCGTGGCGCCCGGCTCCATGCCGCCCGCCACGCGCAGCGCGCGCACGGCCGCAACCAGTTTCTCGACGAAGGCGTCGTGCACGCCGGCCTGCACGTAGAAGCGGTTCACGCAGACGCAGGTCTGCCCCGTGTTGCGGAATTTCGAGGCTATCGCGCCTTCCACGGCGGCATCGAGATCGGCGTCGTCGAACACGATGAAGGGCGCGTTGCCGCCCAGTTCGAGCGACACCTTCTTCACCGTATCGGCGGCAGCACGCATGAGCAGCTTGCCCACGCGCGTCGAACCCGTGAACGAGATCTTGCGCACGGCCTTCGAGGCCATCAGCGTGTCGCCGATCGCCGGGGCGTCGCCCGAGACGACATTGAACACGCCGCGCGGAATGCCCGCCTCGGCCGCCAGTTCGGCGAGCGCGAGCGCAGAGAGCGGCGTTTCTTCCGAAGGCTTGAGCACCATCGTGCAACCCGCCGCGAGCGCCGGGCCGGCCTTGCGCGTGACCATGGCGAGCGGGAAATTCCACGGCGTGATCGCACCGACCACGCCCACGGGCTCCTTCGTGACGACAATGCGCGCGCCCTTCTTCGGCGCGGGAATCACGTCGCCATAGGCGCGTCGCGCTTCCTCGGCGAACCACGTGAGAAAGCTCGCCGCGTACGCCACTTCGCCCAGCGCTTCCGCATAGGGCTTGCCCTGCTCGGCCGTCATGATGCGCGCGAGGTCTTCGCGATGCGCATGCATCAGCTCGCCCCAGCGGCGCACCTTCGCGCTGCGCTCCGCCGCCGTGGCGTCGCGCCAAGCCGGGAACGCGTGCGAGGCCGCCGCCACGGCCTGCAGCGCTTCGCGCGCACCGGCGCGGGCCACCTGCGCGAGCGGCGCGCCGGTGGCCGGGTCGATGATGGGGTAGGTCGCTTCGCTCGCCACCCATTCGCCGTCGATGAAGCTCGATGTGCGCCACAGGCGCGCTTCCTTGAGTCCGTCAATCGTCGAGCCCGTCATGCTGCGATCTCCAGGCGGCGTGCCGCGCGCGGCACGCGCGGAATGCGCGCGCTCACGTAATCGTTGATCACGTCGCACGGCGTGTAGTTGCGCTCGAGTTCGTAGAGCTCGTCGGCACTCAGTTGCATGTCGAGCGCGGCGAGCGCGCTTTCGAACTGCGCAACGGTGTCCGCGCCCACGAGCATCGACGAGATGCCCGCACGCCCCAGCACCCAGGCCTGCGCGATCTGCGCGCTCGACACGCCGCGCGCCGCCGCGACTTCCGCCACCGAACGCGCGATATCGCGCGAAGCTTCATCGTCGTACATCTGCACGGTGAAGAAGTCGGTCTGGTTACGCACCGACTTCGCGTCGCCGGAAAGGAGGCCGCGTGCGAGCGGACTGAACACCGAGACGCCCACGCCCTGATCCTGGCAGAACGGAATCATCTCGCGCTCTTCCTCGCGATACGCACAGTTCAGCTGCAGCTGCATATTGATGGGTCGTGCGAAGTGATAGCGCTCGCACGCCTGCAGAATCTTGGCGAACTGCCACGTGAACATCGTCGACACGCCGATATAGCGCGCCTTGCCCGCACGGACGATGTCGTTGAGCGCGTCCATGGTTTCTTCGACCGGCGTGTTCACGTCGAAGTAGTGCAGCATGTAAACGTCGACGTAGTCGGTTTGCAGCCGGCGCAGCGAGCCGTCGATGCTTTCCATGATGTGCTTGCGCGAGTGGCCCTGGTTGTTCGCGCCGTTGCCGATCGGATACCCGACCTTGGTCGTGAGTACGAGTTCGTCGCGCTTCGCAAGCCGCCGCACGATGCGCCCCACCACTTCCTCGCCCACACCGGTCGAGTAGAAGTCCGCGAGGTCGATGAAGTTCACGCCCGCTTCGAGCGCGCGGCGCACGATGGGCTCGCTTTGCTCTTCGTTGTAGATCCACGGCTTCCATTCGGGCGTGCCCATGTTCATCGTGCCGAGGCACAGGCGCGACACCTTCAGGCCGGAGCGGCCAAGTTGCACGTATTGCATCGTAGTCACCTGTAACGATTGGCGCGGCTCAAGCCGCTTTGGCCTTCGGCGTGTAGAACGGATTGCTGATCTGGTCTTTGATCTTCGCAATGTCGTCGAGCTTCGGGAGCCCGTTCATCGCGGCGCGAATGGCCGTCTTGCAGGCCACGTAATTGTTCTCGTACACGGCGTCGAGGTCGTCGCACGACCAGTTCACCCAGTTCGCCGTGACGATGCACCATTCGTTCTCCGCTTGCGGCGGCAGCGTGCCGTCGAGCATCGCTTCCGTCACCGCCTTTGCGATGGCCGCCTGCGAGGCGCCCCACGTGGCGTTGCCGTGCAGGTCGCCGCGAATGTCGGCCTTGTTCACGTAGAGCGTGGCGGGCTTGACCGGCACGTTGGGCTGCGCCACCACCATGAACGGCACGTGCCCTTGCGAAGGCGACGACAGGCTGTTCGTAAACGCCTGCCCCACCGGGCCGTTGCGCGGGCCGATCATGATGTTGATGTGGGCAGCGTTTACGCCTGGTCCAGCGAAACCTTCGCCGATATAGACTTGCAGGTCTTTCATGTTTGACTCCGTCTCCTGTGTACATGAGTTCGAATTTGGCCAGACGCATTCCAGCACACGCCGCAAGCGCCCAAAAGCTATGAAATCTCATGGGGGCATGACGCGCAGTCATCGCTCTCGCATGCATCATTCGCGTGATGAAAGTGGCATGAGATCAGGTAATGCATCGATGACTATTCGTTGCTTCGCAACCCGAAATGCCACGGCTAGACTCTGGTCGGACTGATTCGAAAAGCGGCGGCCCCACGCTGGCCCGCGCATACAATTCCAATCACTGGAGACGACATGAGACGTATCACGCTGGCAGGCGTGCGTATTGCCGCCGCCCTCGCGCTGACCGGCGCGGCCACGAGCAGCTTTGCAGCCCCCGGCTGGTGCCAGGCGGGCAAAACCGTGAAACTCGCGCAAATCACCTGGGAAAGCGGCGCGCTGATGACCGAAATGGTGCGCACGGTGCTGGAGAAGGGTTACGGCTGCAAGACCGAAGTCGTGCCCGGCGCCACGGCCGCCACCGAAACGGCGCTCACGAAGAACGACCTGCAGGTTTGGGCCGAGCACTGGACGGGCCGCAGCCCCATCGTCGCGCGCGGCTTGAAGGACGGCAGCGTGAAGCTCGTGGGCGAGCTGATTCCCGGCGGCGACAAGGAAGGCTGGTACGTCCCCGACTACGTGATCAACGGCGACGCGAAGCGCGGCATCAAGCCCATGGCGCCGCAACTGCGCTCCGTCGCGCAACTGCCGCAGTACAAATCCCTCTTCACGGACGACGAAGAACCCGGTAAGGGCCGCTTCTACAACTGCCCCGCGGGCTGGGATTGCGAGCGCTTCAACAACCGCCTGCTCACCGCCTACAAGCTCGGCGACGACTATACGAACTTCCGCCCCGGCACTGGCGGCGCGCTCGACGCGGCGATCGCCTCGGCCTACGAGCGCGGCAAGCCCATTCTGTTCTACTACTGGCAGCCCGCCGGCCTGATGGCGAAGTACCACTTCGTGCAACTCGAGGGCGCGCCGTATTCCGACGCCTGCTGGGACACCATCGCCGACCCGAAGGGCGCGCCGTGCGCGTCTGCCTTCAAGGTCTCGCATCTGAAGGTCGCGGTCTCCACACCGTTCTACGACGCCGAGCCCGACGCCGTCGCGTTCTTCGGCAAGGTGAGCCTGCCGCTCACGCTCGACGAACAACTGGTCCAGCAGATGCACGACAAGAAGCTCGACGCCTCCACGGTCGCGCGCACGTTCTTCGAGCAGCATCCGGAAATCTGGAAGCAATGGGTCACGCCGGAAGTCGCCGCGCGCGTGCAGGCCGGCCTGCGCACGTAAGCAACGACACTGGCCGCACGACGGTCCGCATCACATGACACACGCAGAATGAGGCTCACCATGGGATCTCCCTTTCTTCACCTCTCGATCGCCGACTGGGTCAACGATCAGGTCGCCGCGTTCGTGCAGCGCTACGGCGACGCGTTCCACAACTTCAGCGTGCTGATGCTGCGCGACCTGCTCGTGCCGCTCGAAAGCCTGCTGCGCGCCACGCCGCCCGTCGTCGTGCTCGCCGCCGTGGGCCTGCTCGGCTGGCATGCGTCGCGGCGCATCGGCGTGGCGCTGCTGTTCGTCGTGCTGCTCTGGCTGATCGGCTGCTTCGGGCTGTGGGACAAGCTCATGCAGACCTTCGCGCTGATGGTCGTCGCCACGCTCATCTCGGTCGTGCTCGGCGTGCCGCTCGGCATCCTCGCGGCCTCGAGCAGCGGGTTGCGCCGCGTGCTGCTGCCGGTGCTCGACGTCATGCAGACGCTGCCCAGCTTCGTGTACCTGATTCCGGTGCTGATGCTGTTCGGCCTCGGCAAGGTGCCCGCCATTCTCGCCACGGTCGTCTATGCGCTGCCGCCGCTCATTCGTCTGACCGATCTCGGCATCCGCCACGTGGATGCGGAAATCGTCGAAGCCGCGCGCGCGTTCGGCACCACGCGCACGCAATTGCTGTTTGGCGTGCAGTTGCCGCTCGCACGGCCGAGCATCATGGCGGGTATCAACCAGACCACGATGATGGCGCTTTCCATGGTCGTGATCGCCTCGATGATCGGCTCGCGCGGTCTTGGCGAAGACGTGCTTGCGGGCATTCAGACGCTCGACGTGGGCAAGGGCACGCAGGCGGGCGTCGCCATCGTGATTCTCGCGATCGTGATCGACCGCATCAGCCAGAGTTACGGGCAGGGCCGGCGCACGCGCGGCCTCGCGCGTAAATCGAAGCAACCCTCGCGCATTCCGTTTCGCCGCGTTCGCGAACAGGAGAGCGAAAGCGCCGGCGCGCCCGGCAGCAGCGACCTGACGAGCCAGCCGGCCAAGTAACGAACGCGCAGGCAAAAGCGCCGGCACAATGGCGGAAACCCGGCCGGCGCGTCCCGCATACGCAATGAGCATGGAATGAGGTAACGATCATGAGCGGCATCGAAGTCAAGAACGTCTACAAGATCTTCGGCACGCGCGAAAGCAGCCAGCGCGCGCTCGAACTGCTGCGCGGCGGCGCGGGCAAGGCCGAGGTCCTCGAGAAGACGCGCTGCAATGTGGGGCTCAACGACGTGAGCCTGTCGATCGGCTCGGGCCAGATCTTCGTCATCATGGGCCTGTCGGGCTCGGGCAAATCCACTCTGGTACGCCACTTCAACCGGCTCATCGAGCCGACCGTGGGTGAGATCCTGATCGACGGCAAGGACGTGCTCAAGCTTTCCGACAACGGCCTGCGCGATCTGCGCCGTTACGGCGTGAGCATGGTGTTCCAGAGCTTCGGACTCCTGCCTCACCAGACGGTGCTCAACAATGCCGCGTACGCCCTCGCCACCCGCGGCGAAAAGAAAGCGGCGGCGCACGCGAGCGCGCGCGAATGGCTCGGCAAGGTGGGCCTCGCGGGTTATGCGGACCACTATCCCGACGAGCTTTCGGGCGGCATGCGCCAGCGCGTGGGCCTCGCCCGTGCGCTCGCCGCGAACACCGACGTGCTGCTGATGGATGAAGCGTTCTCCGCCCTCGATCCGCTCATCCGCACCGAAATGCAGGACCAGCTGCTCGAACTCCAGGCCACGCTCAAGAAGACCATCGTGTTCATCACGCACGACCTCGACGAGGCGTTGCGCATCGGCAACCAGATCGCGATCCTGCGCGACGGCCGCCTGATCCAGTGCGGCTCGCCCGACGACATCCTGCACCGCCCCGCCGACGACTACGTGCGGCGCTTCGTCGAGCGCCGCGCCGGGACGACGCACTAAGCCGCCGTACATGCGGGCGCTCATCGGCCTGCTGGGCGGCTATACGATCCTCGTTTGCGGGAACAGCCTCCTCACGACGCTGATCTCGCTGCGCATGCTGCACGGCGAGCGCACCGCGCTCGACGTCGGCCTCGTGCAATCGTGCTATTACGTCGGCTTCATCATCGGCGCGCTGGGGCTCGGCCCGATCGTCGGGCGCATCGGGCCGCAGCGCGCCTTCATCGGTTTTGGCGCGCTCGCCGCACTCGCGGCGCTCGGCTATCTCTCCTTCGATTCCCCCGACATTTGGGCCGTGCTGCGGCTCATCACCGGCTTTAGCATGGTCGGCGTGTTCACCTCGATCGAGAGCGGCGTGAACGGCGCCGTGCCGAACGAACGGCGCGGGCGGGCATTCGCGTTTTATCTCGTCCTCACGTATCTCGGCGTGAGCGCGGGGCAGTTCCTGCTGGGCGTGGGCGCGCCCGGCGGCATTTTCGAGCATGCACTCGTGAACGGGTTGTTCGTGACCGCGCTCATCCCGGTGGCGCTGATCGGCGAGTGGCAATCGGCCGGAGCGGCACCGCCCGCGCCTGCGGCCACGGCGCCGGCTTCCGCGCTCGCCACGCCGAAGCGCCCCACGCTGCTGCTCGACGGCCTACGCGAACTGCACCGCGTCGCGCCGCGCAGCGTGCCGGCCTGCGTCGGCGCGGGGCTGCTTTCCAGCGCGTTCTATGCGCTCACGCCGGTGTATCTCGCGCGCATCGGCTATCCGGCCAGCGGGATTTCACGCGCCATGGGCGTCGTGCTGATCGGTGCCCTGCTTTCGCAATGGCCCGTGGGGCGGCTCTCCGACCGGCTCGGGCGGCGCGCCACGCTCGGCCTGATCTCGCTCGTCTCCGCGTGCGCGGCCGCGGCGCTCGCCGTCCTGCGCGCGCCGGTTCTCGTCGACACGATCCTGTTTCTCTACGTGGCGCTCACCTTCACGCTCTACGGCGTGATCGTCTCTGACGTGAACGACCGTGTCGATCAGGCGCGGCGCGTGCAGACGAGCGCGACGCTGCTGCTCGTCTTCTCGCTCGGCGGCGCGGCCGGTCCCACCGTCGCTTCGCTGTTCATGCGTCTTCTGGGGGCGGGCGGGCTCTATGTGTTCGCGCTCGTCGTCACGCTCGCGCTCGCGGCGCTGTCACGCGCGCGGGGCGTCTGAATGGCGGCGCGGGCCGGTATACTGCGTCGTTTGCAGGAGGCGTCGTTTCGAGGCGCCCGGAGCGAGGAGACGACCTTGAAGCGAAAGATGCCGGCGCTGAACGCCCTGAAGGCGTTCGAGGCGGCAGGCACGAGCGGCAGCTTC
Organism: Paraburkholderia sp. EG286A; assembly: GCF_040965375.1. NCBI lineage: Bacteria > Pseudomonadati > Pseudomonadota > Betaproteobacteria > Burkholderiales > Burkholderiaceae > Paraburkholderia > Paraburkholderia sp. EG286A. The sequence continues at coordinate 361,231 of NZ_JBFRCB010000004.1, read as the reverse complement.
ACCCGCGCCGCCGAGCAGTTGAACGTGACGCAGAGCGCGGTGAGCCGCCAGGTGCGCCAGCTCGAAGAACAGCTTGGCGAGGCGCTGCTCGAGCGCCATCACCACCGGCTCGAACTGACCGAAGCCGGGCGTGCGCTGCTACGCACGCTCCAGCAGTCGTTCGACCGCATCGAAGTGACGGTGCGCACGATCCAGCAGAAGAGCGACCTCAACCGCCTGCGCGTGAACGCGCCGCCCACCTTCGCGAGCCGCTGGCTCGTGCCGCGCCTCACGCGCCTGCAGGCGCGCCATCCCGAGCTCGAACTGAGCCTCACCACGCATCTGCAGGACAGTCTGGCCGATTCGACGGCGCTGGACTGCGCGATCCGCTTTGGCGACGGGGAATGGGAAGGCCTCGACAGCTCGCTGCTGATGCACGAATCGCACATCGCGGTGTGCGCGCCCGCGCTGCTCGCGCAAGGGCCCATCGATCTCACGCAGCACACCTTGCTGCACGTGCTCGCGGGCGACAACCAGCGCTATCTCACCTGGCGGCACTGGCTCGACGCGGCGCGCATCGAGGACGTGGACACCTCGGGCGGCTACGAATTCGACCTGCTCGATCATGCGATCCGCGCGGCCATCGAAGGGCTCGGCGTGACGATGGCCGACCGCCACATGATCGAACACGAACTGGCCCAGGGGCTGCTCGCGCCCGTGCGCGACATCCACGTGGACGGCCGCCAGTCCTACTGGTTCGTGGTGCGGCCCGAACAGAAGGCTTCGAAGCCGCTCCGGCTTTTCCGGCAATGGCTTCAGGACGAAATCGCGGCCATGCGCTGACGGCCCTGCGCGACGGCCTGCGCGGCAATGGCCTGATCGGCGTCTTCCAGAATCAGGTCTGCGCCCTTTTCCGCGACCATCATGGTCGGCGCGTTGGTGTTGCCCGACGTGATGTTCGGGAAGATCGACGCATCCACCACGCGCAGACCTTCGATGCCATGCACGCGCAGACGCGCGTCCACCACCGCCGTGCGCGGGTCCGGCCCCATCGCGCAGGTGCCGCACAGGTGATAGATCGATCCGCTTTGCTCGCGGAAGAACTTGAGCATGCTCGCGTCGTCGGTCACTTCGCCCGCGGGCGTCACCTCGGCTTCAGTGATGCCCCGCAGTGCGCGCGCCGTCATCAGCTTGCGCACGAGGCGGCTGCCCGCAATCGCCTCGTCGCGGTCCTTCCGCGTCGAGAGGTAGTTGCCGCGAATTTTCGGCGCGTCTTCCACGTTCGCCGAAGCGATCTCCACCGAGCCACGGCTCGTGGGCCGGCAAGGATTGAAGCAGACCAGAAAGCCCGAGTACGGCTCCGGCGTGAGCTGTGCCCGATTCGATTTGGGAATCCGGTACGAAAGCGGGTTGAAGTACACCTGCATGTTCGGGTGCGCCTCGTCCTGGCTCGTGCGGAAGAACCCGCCCGACTGGTTCACGCTCATCGAGAACGGACCCTTGCGCTGCAACACGTATTGCAGCCCGAACTTCAGCTTGCCCATCCAGCTGCCGAATGAATCGTTGAGCGTCTTCACGCGCGAGCGGTAGTAGAAGCTCACGCACAGATGGTCCTGCAGGTTCTGCCCCACCGCAGGCAGTTCGTGCACCACGTCGATGCCGTGCTTCGCGAGCAGCGCACGCGGGCCCACGCCCGATAGCTGCAACAGCTTGGGCGAATCGACCGCGCCGGCCGCGACGATGACTTCGCGATTTGCACGAAACGTGCGCTTCACGCCTTGCTGCACGATCTCCACGCCGATGGCGCGTTTTTGAGCCTCGTCGAACAGCACACGCGTGGCGCGTGCATGATGCTCGATCTTCAGGTTCGAGCGCTGCCCCGCGCGATGCAGATAGGCCACGCTGCTCGAATCGCGCTTGCCGTCGCGCGTATTCACATCGTAGATGCCCACGCCTTCGAGCCGCGCGCCGTTGAAGTCCTCATTGCGCTCGTAGCCGAGCTGCGTGCAGCCTTCGACGAAGGTGCGGCAAACCGGATGCGCGCCATCCTTCATCGGCGTGATGCGCACGGGGCCGTTCGCGCCGTGCCAGGGCGTGTCGCCGAGCGGATGCGATTCGAGCTTGCGGAAGTACGGCAGCACTTCCTGGTACGACCAGCCCACATTGCCTGCCGCGGCCCAATCGTCGTAGTCGCGCGCGGCGCCGCGCACGTAGATCATGGCGTTGATCGCGCCCGAGCCGCCCTGCACCTTGCCGCGCGGCGCGTAGATCTGCCGGCCGGCAAGCTCCGGCTCCGGCTCGCTGTAGTACATCCAGTTGTACTGCTTGTTGTAGTACAGCTTGGCGAAGCCGATCGGGATCTTGAACCAGAACGAATCGTCGGGTCCGCCCGCTTCGAGCAGCAGCACCGAGTGACGCCCGGAAGCGGAGAGCCGTTCCGCGAGAATGCAGCCCGCCGATCCGGCGCCGGCGATGATGTAGTCGTAGTTCATCTGAGTGCTCCGGCAGGTCAGCCGCGTGCGGGCGAGGTATCGCGCACGTCGGCGGGCTGGCTTGCCATCTGCAGATGCAGACGCTTGCCTGTATAAGGCGAGTGCGCGCGCACGACGTCCATGTCGAGTTCGACGCCCAGGCCCGGCGCCTTCGAGGGAATGATGTAGCCGTCTTCCCACTGGATCGGCTGCTTGAGCACTTGCGCGTGGAAACCGTCCCACGTGCCGATGCTTTCCTGAATCAGGAAGTTCGGCGTGCAGGCCGCGAGCTGAATGCTGGCCGCCGCGCCGATGGGCCCGTTGTAGAGATGCGGCGCGATCTGCGCGTAGTGCACTTCGGCGAGCGTCGCGATCTTCTTCGCTTCGAGCAGACCGCCCACGCGCGCGACGTTCAGTTGCAGGATCGACGCACCGCCCCCCTGCAGCAGCTTGTGGAATTCGTACTTGGTGGTGAGGCGCTCGCCCGTGGCAATGGGAATCGACGTGTGCTGCGCGACATGGGCGATGGCCTCTTCCTGGCCCGGCGGCACCGGCTCCTCGAACCACAGCGGGTCGTATTTTTCGAGCCGCTTCGCCAGCCGGATGGCCGAAGAAGGCACCATCTGGCCGTGCGTGCCGAACAGCAGATCGGCCTTGCTTCCCACCGCTTCACGGACCTTGCGGCAGAACGTTTCGCAACGGTCGAGCACTTCGAGCGAAAGCTGGTGCCCCGAATAGGCGGTGTACGGACCCGCCGGATCGAACTTGACCGCAGTGAAACCGCGCTTCACATTTTCGGCCGCGCATTCGGCGGCGAGATCCGGGTCGTCGTAATCGTATTCGCCCTGCGCATTCTTCGGGTACAGGTAGGTGTACGAACGCAGCCGCTCGTTCACCATGCCCCCGAGTAGTTCGTACACGGGCTTGTCCGCCGCCTTCCCGATGATGTCCCAGCATGCCATTTCGAGGCCGCTCACGATGCCCATCATCGTAAGGTCCGGGCGCTGCGTGAAGCCGCTCGAATAGCCCTCGCGGAACAGGCGCTCGACGCGGTGCGGATCGTGATCCAGCAGATAGCGCGTGAAGACGTCTTCGATCGCGCTCACCATCACGTCGGGATGGAACGTGGCCGCGTAGATTTCGCCCACGCCTTCGATGCCGCAATCGGTTTTCAGCGTAACGAAGATCCAGTACATGCCGCCGAGGTGCGGAGGCGGCACCGCGACGACGTTCGTGTCAATTGCAACGACTTTCATGGTTCAGGCTGTTTCAGGCAGTTTTGGAGTGGGTCATGCGCTTGAGCACGAGCGCGGCGATACCGCCGAGCGTGCCGATGGCGGCGATATAGGCGAAATAGATCTGGTAGCCGGCCATGCCCGCATAGTGCTCGGTGATATAGCCGTTCACGAGCGGCAGGAAGATGTCCGACGAGTAGCCGATCAGCGAAACGAGACCGATGGCGAGGCCCGTGATGCGCATGGGAATCGCGCAGTAATCGAGCAGCGTCCAGTAGAGGCCGCGAATCGCGTAAGTCATGAGGCCGATGAACAGCACCACCGCGCCGAGCAGCGCCATGTTGCGCAGCGCGGGCAGCAGGATCAGGCCGATCAGGCCCGCGACGGCCAGGAACAGCGCCCAGATCAGCACGCGCAGGTTCGACAGGCGGTCGCCGAGAAAGCCGCCGCCAATGCCGCCGATGGGGCGCATCCAGAGCTTCGCGGTGGTGACCATGCCGGCCGCCACGACGCTCATATGCATCTCACCCTGCTGGAGATATGCGGAGAAGCTGTAAGTGGCCCAGAAGATCTGATAGCCGCAGAACACCACAGCCGCCATGAGCCAGAGTTGGGGAATCGCGGCGAGCGTCGCGAGATCGCGCCACAGCGAACCGGTCGCATTTGCCTCGACCGATTTGCTTTCGACCTGCGCGGGCGCGGGATCCTTGAAGAAGCTCATCAACGCGCCGAGTGCGATACACGTGAAGGAATACAGATAAATCACGTGACGCAGGCCCGCCGCTTCACCGCGTCCCGAGCCGGTCGCGGCGGCGAAGAGCGCGAGCGCGGCGGTGGCGAGGAGCGCTTCGACGAGCCCGCGTCCGCCATCGAGCAGCCCGAAGAAGCGCCCTTGTTCGTTCGCCGCCGCGATCATGCGCACGCGTTTGAGCACCGAGGCCCAGAACGTGAGGCCGGTCGTGACGCCCCAAAGGCAGAAGATCGCGAGCAGCGTATGGAATGACGGCGCGGTGGAGTACCAGAGGCCCAGCGCCCCGGTGCCGATGAGCGAAAAGCAGATCAACAGGCGCGGCGCGACGCGGTCGGCGAGCCAGCCGCTCGGCAGATAGCAGACGAAGAACACGATGCCGAGCACCGAGTAGAGATAGCCGAGCTGGGCGTTGTCGATACGCAGGACATCGAGCATCGTGGTCTGGTAGACCTGACGCAGATACAGCAGCGGATAGATACCGCCCGCGGCGAGCACGAGCAGCAGCAACTGCACGTAGCGCTGCATGGAGCCCGCTGCGGCGGGCGTGAGCGATGGGGTTTCGGCGCGCGGCAGCGCCGGCGCATTGGGTTTTCCGATGGACTTCTGCAAGTTTGTCTCCTGTCGACCAGAGTTAGTGCAAAGCACTTACTCTGGTCCCATGCAAAGCTGTCGACGCCGGCGCGCGGACGGTTGGCCGCGCGAGGCGTTCTCTCTTTATCTGCGGCGCCTTGTACGAGAGGCGCCGTTGCTGCAATTAATCAGTATCTCGAACGATCAGAACGGCATCACGACAAGGCGTGTCTGCGTGAATTCGAGCATGCCGTGCTTGCCGTCGTCGCCGCCGAGGCCCGAGCGCTTCCAGCCGGCGTGATAGCCCTGGTATGGGTCGGCAGGCGTGCGGTTCACGTACAGTTCGCCAGCTTCGATCTCGTTCGCGACGCGCAGCGTCGTGCGGTAGCGCTCCGTAAAGAGCACCGACGACAGGCCGAACTGGTGATCGTTGGCCATGTGCAGCGCGTCGTCGAGCGTCTCGTACGAAAGCACCGGCAGCACCGGGCCGAAGATCTCTTCCTGCACGATCTCCATGTCCTGGCGACAATGCGTGAGCAAGGTAGGCGGATAGAAATGACCCTTGCCTTCGGGCACGTAACCGCCCGTTTCGAGCTTCGCGCCTTCGGCTACCGCGCGCTCGACCATCGCGTGGATCGCTGCGCGTGCGCTCGCGCTCACGAGCGGACCCATGCGGGCGGCGTCTTCGGCGCGGTCGCCGAAGCGCACGGCGCTCATCTTCTCGCGCAGCAGCGCGACGAAGCGGTCATGCACCGAAGCGTGCACGTACACGCGTTCGATCGCCGTGCAGAGCTGGCCGCAATGCGTGGTTTTCGAGCGCACGATGGCCGTTGCGGCCGCTTCGAGATCGGCGTCGTCTTCGATGATGGCGGGCGTCTTGCCGCCCAACTCCAGCGAAGGCTTGGCGATGTTTTCCTTGCAGTAATCGAGCACCTTGCGGCCCGCGCTCACGCTGCCCGTGAGCGTGATCATGCCGACGTCCGCCTGCGTGCAGAGCACGGCGGCGGTATCGTGGTTCATGGCCAGCACGTTGAAAATGCCCGCGGGCAGTTCCGCTTCCTGCGCGGCGCGCGCCACTTCGAACGCCGAGCCCGGCGTGTTGTTGCTCGGCCGCACGACCACCGCGTTACCCGTGATGAGCGCCGGCGCGACCTTGCGCAGCAGCGTGTACACGGGGAAGTTGAACGGAATCAGGCACGCGGCCACGCCGATCGGCTCGCGCATGAGAATGAGGTTTTCGTTCGCGCTGTCGCTCGGAATCACCTCGCCTTCAATGCGGCGCGCCCACTGCGCGTGGTAGCGCAGGATTTCGGCGGCGTACTGCGCTTCGGCGGTCGCGTCCGCGACGCTCTTGCCCGACTCGGCGGCAAGCGCCGCGCCGATCTTCGGCGCGCGCGCCACGATCGCGTCCGCGAAACGGTTCAGGATCGCGCCGCGTTCGGCGGCGGGCAGCTTGCGCCAGGCGCGCTGCGCGGCCTTGGCGGCCACGACCGCGCGCACCGCGTCGGCGGCGCTCGCGGCGCTCACGTGGCCGATCGCGTCGCCGGTTGCCGGGTTATGGACAGCGATCTGCGGCCCTTCGGCGCCGACGAACTGCCCATTGATGAAATTGAGGTCTGATCGCATGGATTGCTGCCGGTTTGGCGTTGCCGCCGCTTCATGAGAAAGGGCAGTATCCGTGCGGCATCGGGACGCCACAAACGATTAATTGTCGAGCGGAGCATGCGAAAAACGCATGCTCGCCGTAGCGGGCGCTGGGGCGGCAGGAGCCAAAGCGCGTGGCCATCGCACGCCTTGCTTGTTATAATTCGCTCACGCGTACGAAACAAATCTAACGTTCGCCGGAACGCAGCATACTCCGGCGCAGCACCCACTCCATGGCCAAAACCGACCGGCTGCGCGCCCTTGCCGACGCGCTCGCAAAACACAACGTCATGCATCTGCGCGATGCAGCCAGCGTGCTTGGTGTCTCCGAAATGACCGTGCGGCGCGACATCGCCGCGAATCCCGAGCGTTTCACGTATCTGGGCGGCTATATCGTGAGCGCGCAGGACGTGCCCAATACCGCCGGCTACTCGCTCGAACACGAAAAGGACCACTTCGCGCAGGCCAAGGCGCAAGCGTCCGCGCACGCGGCGCGGCTCATCGCGCAGAACGACACCGTGTTCATCGACTGCGGCACGACGCTTGCCGCCCTCGCGCGCCTCATCCCTTCGCAGCTGCAAATCACGGCGGTGTGCTATTCGCTCAACGTGGCCGAGATTCTGCGGCGCATGCCCAATGTGCGCATGATCTTGCTGGGAGGCGTGTATGTGCCGTCGTCGGACTCGTTTGCCGGCGAGGAGAGCCTGGAAACGCTGCGCCGCATGGGCATCAACAAGGCGTTCATTTCAGCGGGCGGCGTGGACGCCGCGCGCGGCGTAACCTGCTGGAACTTCCACGAAGTGGCGCTCAAGCAGGCCGCGATGGCCAGCGCCGTGGAAAGCCATCTCGTTGTGGATGCCAGCAAGTACGGCATCGTGAAGGCGTGGCGCTTTTCGCAGCTGGACGACTTCAACTCCGTCATCACCGAAAAAGGCCAGACGCTGCGCGCGCACAGCGCATAAGCGCCGACCGGCCGTGCTGCGCCGGTCGCTTCAATAGCCGGCTGACTCAGCTGCGCCGACGCAGCGCGAACAGCGTACCGGCCACCAGAATGAACGCGCCGACGATCACCTTCTGCCACGTGCTCGGCACGCCCACGAGAATCAGCACATTGTTGATGAGCGTGACGAGCGCCACGCCGAGCAACGTGCCCACGACCGTGCCGCTGCCGCCCGTAATGCGCGCGCCGCCCAGAATCACAGCCGCGATCACGTCGAGTTCCGAGCCCACGAGGTCGAACGGATTGGCAAGCCGGTTGTTCGCCACGTGCAAGATACCTGCCACGCCGGCGAGAAACCCCGTATAGCCGAACACGAACAAACGGATCGCGCGCAGGTTGAAGCCGAGCCGCTCCGCAATCGCCGTGCTGCCGCCCATGGCGTAGACGCCGCGCCCCATCATCGTGCGGTTGAGCAGCCACCACGTGAGAATCGCGCCCGCCACGAGCGCGATCGCGGAAACGGGCAGCACCGCGTTGAGCCCGTCGGCGGTCTTGTAGGCAATGAGCGGAATGCGGCCGAAGTGATCCATGCTGTGCGGGATGTTCATGAAGAACGTCGTGCCCACGAAGGTGAGCAGCAGCCCGCGATAGAGGTACTGCGTGCCGATCGTCACGATCAGCGAGGGCGCCTGCAGCCGGTGCACGAGCATGCCGTTGATGACGCCGAGCACGATGCCGCCCACGGCGCCCGTGAGCAGAATGAGCGCGAACGGCGCGTCGGGCCACCACGCGAACACGGCTTTCGTGATCGAGTACATCGTGAGCGCGCCGATCGCCGTGAACGAGACGTCGATGCCGCCCGACGCCAGCACGACGAGTGTGCCGAGCGCGAACAGCGACGTGATCGTGGCGGAGTGCAGCAGATCGAACAGCGTGGCCCACTGGAAAAAGCGCGGATTGATGGAAGCGACGATCACGCAGGTAATGACGATCAGCGTGGCCGTGAACCATTCGGGGTTGCGGGCGAGCTTCGCGCGCCAGTTGAGCGGTACGCTCTGGCGCGCGACTTCGACGGTGTTGGACGACGTGCTCATTGTCTGATTCATGCTCATGCGGTGTCCGGCAAAACGTTACGCGGAATTCAGGCTGCCTCTGCAAGCAGCGCGCGGTACAGCTCGGCCTCGGTCAGGCCATCGGCGTGATGCTCTTCGGCGAGGCGGCCCTTACGCATCATCAGCACGCGGTCGCAGTTCTGCAGCAGCTCGGGCAGGTCGTCGCTGACGAGCAGAATGCCGATGCCGCGCTGCGAGAGCCGCTGCATGATGCGATAGATGATGTCCTTCGAGCCGACGTCCACACCCACGGTCGGCCCGTGCAGGATCAGCACGTGCGGGTCGATGGCGAGCCAGCGGCCAATCAACACGCGCTGCTGGTTGCCGCCCGAGAGCGACTGCACGGCCTTGTCCACATCGGGCGTGGCGATCTGCAGTTCCTTCACGGTGTTTTCGGCCAGCGCGCGTGCGCGCGTGCGGTCGATCTGGCCGAAGCGGTCGCGCAGGCTCGCGATCATCGCCGTGATCACGTTGTCGCGAATCGGCTTGTCGAGGAAGAGGCCTTCATTCAGGCGGTCTTCCGGCACGTAGCCAATGCGCGCGCGCCTCGCGTCGCCGGGCGTCGATAGCTTGATCGCGCGGCCTTCGAGCACGATCTCGCCCGCATCGGCGGGCGCGACGCCCGCAAGCGCACGCGCGAGTTCGTTGCGGCCCGAATCGAGCAGGCCCGTCACGCCGAGAATCTCGCCGCGATGCAGCGTAAACGAGACGTCGCTGAAGAGGCCCGTGCGGCCGAGGCCGCGAACGTCGAGCAGCACCTCGGCTTCGGCCGCGACGTTGCGGTAGCGTTCGGTGGAAAGCTCGCGGCCCGTCATCAGTTCGCTCAACTGCGCCTTGGTGTAGTTCGTGATCGGGCCTTGCGTCACTTTCTGGCCGTCGCGCAGCACGATCACTTCGCCGCCGATCGCATAGCACTCGTCGAGCTTGTGGCTCACGAACAGCACGGTCACGCCCTGCGCGCGCAACTGCCCGAGCACGGCGATGAGGTTGGTCACTTCCTTTTGCGTGAGCGAGGTCGTGGGCTCGTCCATGATGACGAACTTCGCCTCGCTCGCGATGGCACGCGCGATCGCCACGAGCTGGCGCGTGGCGAGCGGCAGCTGTTCGATGAGCGTCGCCTGAAAATCGGCGTCGCCCGGCAGGCCCACGGCCTTCAAGGCGCGCTCTGCCGTGCGGGCCAGTTCGCGGCGGTCGAACGTGCGCGCGAGACGCCCCGCGTGTTCCGCGAGTTCGGTCGTGAGCCCGATGTTTTCGGCCACGCTCATGTTGGGCAGCAGCGAAAGATCCTGGTACACAGTCTCGATGCCGGCCGCCAGCGATTCGAGCGGCGTGAGCCGCGCGTGGCGCGCGCCGTCGATCACCAGATCGCCTTCGTCGGGCGGCTGCGCGCCGGAGATGATCTTGATGAGCGTGCTCTTGCCGCACCCGTTCTCGCCGAGCAGGTGATAGATCTGCCCGCGCTCGAACGCGAGCGTCACGCCGCGCAAGGCGTGCACGCCCGTGAAGCGCTTGTGCACGCCGAGCACCTGCAATAACGGTTCTGAAGCCATGTCGTCTCTTCGTGACGTTGCGACGAAGCGCGCGCCGGGTCACCAGACCGCTGCGCGCGCCACCTTCTCCCGATCAGAAGTTGTATTGCTTGTAGTTCGACTTGTCGACGCTCACCCAGCCCTGGCCGCGCACGATGATGCCCTTGCCCGGACCCTTCGACACCGTGACCTTTTCGTAGCCCGGCAGGCCGAGGTTCGCGCCGTTCTCCACGGTCTTGCCGTCGATCAGCATCATCGCGATCTTGTTCATGGCGATGCCGGCCAGCTTCGGATCCCAGAACGCGATGCCGTTGATCGCGCCGCTTTCGAGGTACTTGCCGGCCTCGGTCGGCAGGCCGGTGCCATACACGCAGATCTTGCCCTGCAGGCCCGCTTCCTCGACGGCGCGGCCAATGCCGATCACGTCGAGCGACGACGAGCCCTGGAAGCCCTTGATGTCCGGATGCTTGCGCAGCACTTCCTTGGCCACTTCATACGCGTGCTCGCCGTCGTTGTTGGTTTCGAGGTTGGTCTCGACGAGCTGCATCTTCGGGAACTTCTTCTTCGCGTTGTCGATGCCGCCATTGGCCCACTGCACCTGCGAGCGGCTGCCGAGCGAGCCGACCATGGTCGCCCACTTGCCATCGTCGTGCATGCACGAGGCGAGGCGGTCGTTGAGCGCGGCGCCGTAGGCGGAGTTGTCGAACGCCTCGACGTCGACCATCGTGTTCTTCTCGTTGTCGGCTTCATGCGTGACGACCTTGATGCCGCGGTCCATCGCCTTCTTGAGCGCCGGTTCGAGCGTGGGCGGGTCATACGGCACGACCGCGATCGCGCTCACTTTCTTCGCGATCAGGTCGTCGATGATCTTCAGTTGCTGCGCGGCGTCCGCGCGGCCGGGCCCGGTCTGGTAGACCGAAACGTTCGGGTTGTCCTTGCCGAATTCCTTGACGCCGTCGTCCATGCGGTTGAACCAGCTGATGCCGGTCACCTTCACCACCGTGACGATGGTCGGGTTTTCCGCCGCATACGCCACGGCCGCCATGCCAGCGGCAAGTGCACACGCCGTGATCGCCACACTGAGTCGCTTGATCTTCATGTTCGATGTCTCCGTTTTTTTATAGCCGATTAGCCTTCGCCCCGAAAGAGATGGCGGCGGACCTCCGAGGCTCGAGGCCCGCCTGCTACACGGTTCAGCCCGTCAGCCCGAGGTCCGCCCTTTGCCGGCGGACGCGGAGCCACCGAGACCGAAAATCGCGCGTACCCGCTCGCCGCCCGCGAATGCGAGCGAGAGCAACAGCAGGAAGCCCCAGGCACAGTCGCCGAAAAACTGCGAAACGCCCATCAGATTGAAGAGGCTCGAAAGGAATTGCAGCACCGTCGCGGCAAAGAACACGCAAATGATGCGTCCGTAGCCGCCCGCGGGATTCACGCCGCCCATCACCGCAATGAGAATGGCGATCAGCAGATAGGAATTGCCGTAGTCCCATTTCGCGCTGAGCGTGTGCGAAACGCTCACGAGCCCCGCGAGCGACGCGAGCACGCCGCACATCGCGTAGGTCATGATCAGCATGCGCGCGCGCGGAATGCCGGCATAAAACGCCGCGCGCTGGTTCGTGCCCATCAGGTAGAGGCGCAGCCCGAACGGTGTGCGCCTGAGCAGCCAGCCCAGCAGCACGACCACGGCCACGAATAGCAGGAACGAGATCGGCACCTGGAAGAACGTGCCGTTGCTGATATCGGCGAGCGGTTCGACGTAGTCCACGTGCACGGAAGCGCCGTTGCTCAGCGCCACCGCGAAGCCCGTGAAAAGCAGCTGCGTGCCGAGCGTGCAGAGAATGGGCGTGAGCCCGAGGCGCGCGATCACCACGCCGTTCAGCAGGCCGCCAAGGAGCCCCATCCCAAGCACGATCACGATGAAGAGCGCCGTATAAAGCGCGGGCGAGTCGTCGCCGCTCACGAAACGCGGCACCACCAGCGCGGCGATCATGCCCGAAAGATTCGCGAGCCCCACGCCGGACAGGTCGATGCCGCCGTTGCCCGACAGCATGGAGAGCATGATGCCGAGCGCGAGCAGCGCGACTTCGGGCAGTTGCGCGCCCATCGACTGCAGGTTGTCGATGCCGACGAACTGCCCGCGCGACACCCAGACCGCGACCAGCACGACCAGCAGGTTCACGGCCAGCAGGAAGTTCAACTGCCGGTCGCCGAACCATTTGGCAAAGAGTGCAGACTTCATGGACCTCATCCTTTGCGGTGTGTTTTCACCTGGCAACGTTCAATGCGCGCTGGCACTCGCCGTGCGCGCGAGCATGGCGTCGACTTCTTCCTTGCGCGGCATGGAAGGCGCGGTGCCGGGGCGCGTGACGGAAATGCCCGCCAGCGCGCAGCCGAAACGCGTGGCCGTGAGCGCGTCGTCGCCGCGCGCGAGCGCCGCCGCGAAGCCGCCCGTGAAGCCGTCGCCCGCGCCCGCCGTTTCCACCACCGGGCCACAGTTGAAGGCGGGCAGCAGGACCGAAGCATCGCGCGTATGGAGCAACGCGCCGGCTTCGCCCAGCGTCACGATGACCGCGCCCGCGCCCTTGGCGAGCAGCACGTCGGCGGCGCGGCGCGCGTCGTCGGCGTTGCGGATCTCGATGCCCGTGAGCGCCTGCGCCTCGGTCTCATTGGGCGTGATGTAATCGCACAGCGGGAAGATGTCGTCGGGCAGCGCCATGGCGGGCGCCGGATTGAACACCGTCTTCACGCCATGCCGGCGCGCGAGTTCGAGGCCGCGCCGCGCTGCCGCGAGCGGCTGTTCCAGCTGCGTGACGAATACCTGGGAGGCCGCAATATCGGCTTCGATCGCTTCGGCGTCGCCGGGCTCCATCGTGGCCGCCGCGCCCGCTGCGACGATGATCGCGTTCATGCCGGTCGTGTCGTCCACGAAGATGTGCGCCGCGCCCGTGGCCAGGCCGTCCACGGCCTGGGTGCGCGCCGTGATGCCTTCGGCGGCCCACGTCGCGCGCGCGATGTCGCCGAACGCGTCGTTGCCCACGCGCGTGCAGAACACCACTTGCGCGCCCGCGCGCGCGGCGGCCACGGCCTGATTCGAGCCCTTGCCGCCCGGCCCCATCGCGAATGCCGATCCGGCGAGCGTCTCGCCGATCATCGGCATGCGGCTCGCGCGGAACGCCAGATCGGTCACATAGATGCCGAGGATGACGACGCGTCCGCTCATTGGCCGTGCTCCCTGGCGCGCGGCGCGTCGGGTGCGAGCAGCACGCCTTTGGTGAACACGAAGCAGCCGTAGCCGCGCGTTTCGCCCGTGGCGATCACACAGTAGGCTTTGCGGGCGCGCGCATAGAACGCATGACGCTCGATGGGCGCGAACGGCACCGCGCGGCCTTCCGCGGCGTCGACCTCGGCCTGCGCTTCGTGCTGCACGGTGGGAATCGTGTCGGGTTCGCCGACCACTTCCATGCGCATGGCCGGGGCTTCGACGAAGGTGTCGAGCGGCAGCACGGAGAGGATCGCGCGCACGGCGCGGGGCGCATCGGCGCCGTCGATGCGCAGGAGCTTGCCGAGCACCGTGGCGCGCGCAACGGAGTCGGCGGGAAAGTTGGCGTCGCAAACGACGAGTTCGTCGCCGTGACCCATCGCGCGCAGCGCTTGCAGGACATCGGCGTTCAGAAGCGGGTCGAGATTCTTCAGCATGTTTGTCTCCTGTCGGCCGCACTTGGCGCTTTAGCTGTCGACCGGAGTTAGGGCTTTAGCCCTTACTCCGGTCCCATGCAAAGCACTTAGTGCGGCCCCATGCAAAGCTAATACGTGGCGCTTTCTTGTTCGAAACGCTCAGTCGCCGTACGGTATCCAGATGTTCTTCACCTGCACGGCATGGCGCAGGAACGGCAATCCTGCGCTCGTCCGGTCGAACCAGTCAACCTCGCGGCCATGATCGACGAAGGTCCGTTTCAGGTTGCCCACCGACTCGCGCTCCACGAGGGACGAATCGGCCGCCGTACCGAAGCACCAGAGCGCATCCACGTCGTCGTGCTTCGCGAGGGCGGGCAGCAGCGCGGCACGCTCGCCGGTCAGGATGTTGAGTGCGCCCGCAGGCACATCCGAGGTTTCCACGACCTGATAGAAGTCCGTTGCCGCCAGCGGGCACGCCTCGCTCGCCAGCGCCACGACGCGATTGCCCATCGCCAGCGCCGGGGCGATCAGCGAAACGAAGCCGAGCAGCGGCGCTTCGTCGGGGCAAGCGATGCCGACCACGCCCAGCGCCTCGTGCATGGCGAGCGCGACGCCGCGCAACGGCGGGGTATGCACCGCGCCATCGAACTTGTCGGCCCACGCCGCATAGCTGAACAGCCGGTCGATCGCCATCTCCACTTCACGCCCGGCTGCGCGCGCGTCGTGCCCGGCGCGGCGCGTGAGCTGCCGCGCGAATTCATCGGCGCGCGCGCTCAGGTTTTCCGCGAGGTAGTACAGCACCTGGGCGCGAGCGTGCGTGCTCATCTGCGTCCACTTGCCCGCGCCGCGCGCGGCGGCAACGGCGTCGCGCACGTCCTTGCGGCTGCCCGCGCCGACTTCGCCCACCCATTCGCCATTCGGCGCGTAGACGGCGTGCGAATAGCCACTGTCGGGCCGCACCTGTTTGCCGCCGATGAATAGCTTCGCAGTGCGATCGAGACCGCTGCCCGCGTGCGTAAAGTCGGGTGCCGGCGGGCGCACCTCACGTTGCGCGCGCATCGGCAGCTTGCTCCATGCGGCCGGCTTCAGATATTCGAACACGCCTTCGCGGCCGCCCTCGCGCCCGAAGCCCGATTCGCGGTAACCGCCGAAGCCCACGCTCGCGTCGAAGAGGTTCGTCGCGTTGATCCACACCACGCCGCACTGCAGGCGCGGCGCAATGTCGAGCGCGCGCCCGATGGTCTCGCTCCACACGCTCGCGGCGAGGCCATAGCGCGAATTGTTGGCGAGCGCCACGGCCTCTTCCGGCGTGCGAAAGCTCATGGCCGCGAGCACCGGCCCGAAGATTTCTTCCTGCGCGAGCGTCGAGGCGGGCCCGATGCCCGTCACGAGCGTCGGCGGATAGAAGCAGCCGCCCGACGGCAGTTCGACTTCGCGCGGCTGCCACACGTTGCAGCCTTCGCGCCGCCCCGCTTCGACGAGCGACTCGATGCGTTCGAGCTGCACCGGATCGACGATCGCGCCGATATCGATGCCCTTGTCGAGCGAGGGCCCGACGCGCAGCGTCGCCATGCGGCGCTTGAGCTTCTCGATGAAGCGCGCTTCGACGCCTTCCTGCACCAGCAGCCGGGAACCCGCGCAGCAGACCTGGCCCTGGTTGAACCAGATGGCGTCCACCACGCCTTCCACGGCGCCGTCGAGGTCGGCGTCGTCGAACACGATGAACGGCGACTTGCCGCCCAGTTCGAGCGTGAGCGACTTGCCCGTGCCGGCCGTGGCGGTGCGGATGAGGCGCCCCACTTCGGTCGAGCCGGTGAAGGCGATCTTGTCGACGCCGGGATGCTCGACGAGCGCCGCGCCCGTGCCGCCGTCGCCCGTCACCACGTTGAGTACGCCCTTGGGCAGGCCGGCGCGATGCGCCAGTTCGGCGAACAGGAGCGCGGTGAGCGGCGTGTATTCGGCGGGCTTGAGCACCACGCAGTTGCCGAGCGCGATGGCGGGCGCCACTTTCCACGCGAGCATCAGCAGCGGGAAATTCCACGGCACGATCTGGCCGATCACGCCAAGCGGCGACCAGCCTTCCAGCTCGCTGTCCTGAAGCTGCGCCCAGCCCGCGTGATGGAGGAAATGGCGCGCCACGAGCGGCACGTCGATATCGCGCGCCTCGCGAATCGGCTTGCCGTTGTCGAGCGCTTCGAGCACGGCGAAGAGGCGGTTGTGGCGCTGCACCATGCGCGAGAGCGCGTAGAGATGCCGCGCGCGCGCCGCGCCGCCCATGGCGTACCACGCGGGCTGCGCCGCGTGCGCCGCCGCGACGGCCGCCGCCACATCCGCCGCACCGCCCTGCGCCACCGCGGCGAGCGCCTCGCCCGTGGCGGGCGCACGCACTTCGAAGCGCGCACCATCGGCACTTGCGCGCCACGCGCCGTCAATGAAATGCCCAAACGCGGCCTCGTGCTGCGCGAGCCACGCGCGCACGGGCTGATCGTCCTCGGGGGCGGGACCGTAATCCATCGTTCGGAAATACTCGGCTACGCTCATCGGTATGGTCTGCTCAGGCTACGGGGTGGCGGTGGAAGGCGGAATAGCGGCCGCTCACATGGTGTTCGAGCTGGCGCTCGATGTCGGCGAGCAGGCTCGAAGCGCCGAAGCGGAACAGCTCGGGCTCGAGCCAGGGCCGCCCCAGCTCTTCCTTCATGAGGATCTGGTACGCAAGCGCGGTCTTGGCGTTCGATACGCCGCCCGCGGGCTTGAAGCCCACCAGCGCGCCAGTGCGCTCGCGGTACTCGCGGATCATGCGCACCATCACGAGCGAAACGTCGAGCGTGGCGTTGACCCCCTCCTTGCCCGTGGACGTCTTGATGAAGTCCGCGCCCGCCATCATGCAAACCATCGACGCGCGGGCGATGTTCGACAGCACGCGAATGTCGCCCGTGGCGAGAATCGCCTTCAGATGTGCGTCGCCGCAGGCCGCGCGAAACTCGCGCACTTCCTCGTAGAGCGCGCGCCAGTTGCCGGTGAGCACGTGCTCGCGCGTGACGACGATGTCGATTTCCTCGGCGCCGTCCTTAACGGAGGCCTCGATTTCCTTGAGCTTCAGCGCGTGCGGGTTCAAGCCCGCCGGGAAGCCGGTGGAGACGGCCGCGACGGGAATGCCGCTGCCCGCCAGCGCGTCCACGGCTGCCGCGACGAAGCGGTGGTACACGCACACCGCACCTGTCGTGATGGCGTCGGGTGCGAAGCCGAGCGCCGCGAGCAGGTCGGCGCGCACGGGGTGGCGCGCCTTCGTGCACAGGCGGCGCACGCGGCCTTCGGTGTCGTCGCCGTTGAGCGTGGTGAGATCGATGCAGGTGATGGCCTTCAGGAGCCACGCGGCCTGCGCGTCCTTCTTGACCGCGCGGCGCGTGCCGAGCGTGGCCGTGCGCCGCTCGACGGCGGACTGGTTGACGCGCAGGGCGTCGATCCACCCCGCGTCGAACGCCACGCCGGCGTTGCGCGCGACATGCGCAGCATGCTGGGCGGGCGCGCCGCGCAGCACGACGAGCGAGTTCATTGAGGCTTCTGACATAGGCTGGGTGGCGAATTTGTGCAATGCACATCAAACCGTGGTGGTTTATTCGCACTCATCCTATACCGATGAAATGATCGTGACAATACTCGTTACAATCCTATCTATCGGGCTCGGGACGTGGGAACGCCGGCCCGCGCGTTCGGCTTGCGCCCGAGGCCTGCGTTTGCGCGCACGCGCGCGCCTCATCCTGAGAGTGGTTTAGAACTGCAACCGATAGCGTACGAAATCGTCGGCTTGCGCGAATTCGTCGTAGAGCTTGCGCGCGGGGTTGTCCTCGCGCGTATGCCAGTAAAGACGCGACCATGCGCGCGAACGCGCCAGTGCGATGAGGTCTTCGATGAGCCGCCTGCCTATACCCTGGCCACGGCAAGCGGGATCGACGAACAGGTCTTCGAGGTAACAAATGGTTGCATCGACCCATGTGCCTTCATGCAGCACACAAAGGCTGAATCCCAACAGTCGTCCCTCGACTTCGGCGACGCGCGCGAACACCGGCGCGTTCGGATCGAGCATGCGCTGCCAGGTGCGCTCGCTGATGTGCGGCGCGACGCTCGTCTCGTAGAACGCGTTGTAGCCCGCCCAAAGATCGAACCACGCGTCGCGGTCGGTGGCCGCGACGTCGCGGATAAGGATCGCCCCGGACATTCAGGAGGCTGCCGCTTCTCTCAAGCTCGCAAGCGACGCGCGCTGCTGGCCTTGCGCGTCGAAGTTCTCTTTCGAGAGCCACTCCTCGAACGCGCCTTTCACGAGCGGCCAGTCCTGGTCGATGATCGCGAACCACGCCGTGTCGCGGTTGCGGCCCTTGTACACGATCGCCTGGCGGAAAATGCCCTCGAACTGGAAGCCCAGACGCAGCGCCGTCTTGCGCGACGGCGCGTTGAGGCTGTCGCATTTCCATTCGTAGCGCCGGTAGCCGAGGTCGTCGAACACGTAGCGCATCAGCAGGTACTGCGCCTCGGTGGAAAGCGGCGTTTGCTTCAGGCGCGGCGAAAACGTCACGCTGCCCACTTCGATCACGCCATGCACCGGCTCGATGCGCATGAGCGCGAACGTGCCCACGGCCTTCCCGCTCGCGCGGTCGATCACGGCGTAGTGGAACGGGTCGGTCGAAGCCGCGGCTTTCGCAAGGTATTCGCGAAACGCGGCAAAGTCGGTAAACGGCTCGGCGAACAGGTAGGTCCAGTCGCGCCCGTCGGCCGCCGTGCCGTAGGCTTCGAAGAGATCGGCGGCGTGGCGGTCGAGGTCGATCGGCTCGATACGGCAGAACTGGCCCTCGATCGTCACACGCGCAGGCCGTTCGCGTGGCTGCCAGCCGGTGACCGGGTCGCCAATGGGCTGCTGGAATTCGTTCAGTCTTGCTGACATGCGTGACAAGCTCCTCGTGCGCGGGACGTAACCAATATCCGCGTTAAGTTACCGCATGTCGTGGTTCTGTGGAAAGGTCCACGAACGGCAGGGCGCGTGGAACCACGCAGCGCGCTCGCAGGCACATCGCGTCGCGCACTTTTGATTGTTCAGTTTTCCTCTGCTTTTCGATTCCCGCGCACCGGGACCCTTGCGGATCACCGACGCCCGCCAGCAAGCCTCACCGCATCGGGATGCCGCCGCAACCGCAGCATCGCCACACAGCCGAGCGCCGGCCCCACGGCCAGCATGCCGAAGCCGCCCCGCCATCCCAGCCACGCCACCGCGTACGGCACGAGATGAATGCTCACGAGCGTGAGCAGAAAACCCGCGCAGGTTTGCGCGGTCAGCAGCGTGCCGACCGAGTCCGGATCGGCCAGTTCGGCCACGCTCGCCGAAAACTGCGCGGAATCGGCGATCACCGAGACGCCCCACACGAGCGCGACCGCGCCCATTACGACGAGCGGCGCGTGAGCCAGCCAGCCCATCAGCGCGGCACAGGTTGCGCTCGTCGCCATCGCGCCGACCGTGACGGCCGTGCGCCCCACGCGGTCCGCCAGCACGCCGCCGAGCCACGCGCCCATCGCGCCGATCGCGATCACGCTGAAGGTCATCCATTCCGCGCGCGTGCGGGCGTTGGCCATGCCGCGCGCGACGAACGTTTGCTGCAGGAACAGCGCGAGCCACGCCCACATCGCGTAAAGCTCCCACATGTGGCCGAGGTAGCCGAGATTGGCGAGCCGCAAGGCGGGCCGCCGCCACGCCTGCGCGACCTTCGCAACGTCGATGCGCGTGGCGCGCCGGATATTCGGCCCGATGCCCGCAAAGCCGATCAGCACCGCGGCACACGCCGCGCAAGCCGCGGCGACGCCATAGATCGTGCGCCAGCCGAGCCCGCCTGTGGCCGCCAGCAGATGGGGGCTTGCCGAGCCGAGCGTGAGCGCACCCACGAGCAGGCCGACGAGCAGACCGAGATCGCCTTGCGCCCAGGTGGCCGCGAGCCGCATGCCGACGGGATACACGCCCGCCATGCACATGCCGGTGACGAACCGCAGCGCGACCACCGCGCCGCCAACCGGCGGCAGGAACGCGAGCGAGGCCGTGGCCACGGCCGCCACGAGCGCGGAACCCGCGAGCAGCCGGCGCAGATCGTAGCGGTCGGGCAGCGAAAGCAATGCGGACGTGATGGTGCCGGCCACGAAGCCGCACTGCACGGCGCTCGTGAGCAAGGCTTCGTCGAACGCGGCAATGGCGTGCGCCTGCTTGATGAGGACCACCACGGTGCTCGACGAAAACCACACGCCCATCGCCGCCACCTGCGCGAGGAGCAGCAACGCGAGCGAGGCGGCCTTGCCGCGTTGCGCCGTGCCAAGCCCTGGCGGCCCCGTTTCGTCCGACGAACGGGAACCGGCAGCGCCTCGGGAAGGCGTGCGCGCCACGCTCAGGCCGCCGCTGCCGCGTGCGCCTGTGCGAGCACGCGATGAAACGCGCGGCCGAACCAGATCAGCCCGTCGCGCCCGCCCACCATGCGCGCCGCCTTGATCTCACAGAAGAACACCGTGTGCGTGCCGACTTCGGTCGTGCGCGCGATGTGGCAATCGAACGAACTCACGGCGCCGCGCAGCGCGGGCGCGCCCGTTTCGAGCCGATACCATTCGGCGAGCGCGAAACGTTCGTCCATGTCGATGTCTTTCGTGGCGAAACGCGTGGCCACCTCGCGCTGGTCGGCGGCCAGCACGTTCACGCAGAGCCGCCCGTTCGCGCGCAGGATCGCGTTGTTGCGGCTCGTGCGATTGATGCAGACGAGCAGCGTGGGGGGCTCGTCCGTCACGCCGCACACGGCGGACGCCGTGCAGCCGGCGCGCCCGGCGTCGCCGTCGGTCGTGACGATGTTCACGGCGGCGCCAAGACCGGACATGGCGTCGCGAAAGAGGGATTTGTCTACCATATTCTTGCCCGCTTGCCGCGGTCTCCTCGTAGCGGGAATTCAGTGCCCGATTTTCATGCGTCGCTCATGCCTCGTTCACGCGCGCGCCGCGATACTGCGCTGCCGCGTGCGAGGCCGGCAGGCGCGCGCCGCCGGAGAGCTTCTCGCGCAGGGTGCCCTCACGATACGCGCTTTTATAGGCGCCGCGCGTTTGCAGTTCGGGCACCAGCAGTTCGACCACGTCGTCGAAGCATTCCGGCACCACCGTGCGCGAGAGATTGAAGCCATCCACGCCGGCCGTTTCGCTCCACTCGATCAAGGTTTGCGCGATGCGCTCGGCCGATCCCACCCACGGCGCCTGGCGGCTGCCGAGGACCATCTGCTCGAGCAGCTTGCGGCGCGTCCATTGCGGCCCGGCGCTGCGCGCCATGGCTTCGACGTTGGACACGATCGCCTGGCTCTTGCCCACCTCGATAGGCTCGTCGAGGTCGTAACGCGCGAAGTCGATGCCAAGCGACGCCGCCGCGTGCGCGAGCGCCGCTTCCGAGCTCACGTAGCGCCGGTACTCGTCGAACTTCTCGTGCGCTTCGCTATCCGTGCGTCCGACGATCAGCGTCGCGCCCAGAAAGACCTTCACGTCGTCGGCCGCGCGCCCGAGCTGCACGGCCTGCGCCCGAATGTCCCCGACGATCTCCTTCACGCCTTCCATCTTCTGACCATTGATGAACACGCACTCGGCGTGCGTCGCGGCAAAACGCCTGCCGCGCGTGGACGATCCCGCCTGGTAGAGCACCGGCGTGCGCTGCGGCGACGGCGCGCATAGATGCATCGCATCCACCTTGTATTGCGGCCCGCGATGATGAATCATCCGCACGCGCGCGGGGTCGGCATAGATGCCGCCGGCGCGATCGTTGACGACGGCGTCGTCGTCCCAGCTGCCTTCCCAGAGCTTGTAGACGAGCGCCATGTATTCGTCGGCCAGATCGTAGCGGTCGTCGTGAGCGTTCTGGCCGTCCATGCCGATGGCGCGGGCCGCGCTGTCGAGATAGCCCGTCACGATGTTCCAGCCGATGCGCCCGCCCGTGAGATGGTCGAGCGTGGACATGCGCCGCGCGAACAGAAACGGCTGTTCATACGTGAGATTGGCCGTCACGCCGAAGCCCAGATGCTGCGTCACCGCGGCCATGGCGGGGATGACGAGCGTGGGATCGTTCACGGGCACCTGCACCGCGCCGCGCAGCGCGGCGTCGGCATTGCCGCCGTAGACGTCGTACACGCCGACGACATCCGCGAAGAAAATGCCGTCGAAGAGGCCCCGTTCGAGCGTCTTCGCATAGTCGGTCCAGTACTGGAGTTCCGTGTAGCGGTTCGACTGGTCGCGCGGATGGGTCCACAGGCCCTGCTGAATGTGGCCCACGCAGTTCATGTCGAAAGCGTTCAGACGGATTTCACGCGGCATGTCGGCTCCTTTTTGGGCGCGCTCGATGCCATCTACTATAGTAGACGAACGGATACTAATGAAACCTGGGATTGATCCGGTGTTGCCGCGAAGGACTCAGGTGAACTTACCTTGCCGGGTTCACTGGATGTGATGGCACCCATCACGGATCGTCATTTGTCCCGGTCGACCGGGTGGCGTATGTTTGCCGGGACGAAGCGTTGACGCTGGCGCGTGCAGCGTGGTCCCGTTATTTTCTGGCGATGCGATATTGGCAGATGAGGCGGCCTTCGCGTAAGCAGTGCTCGCTGACCGGGCGGCCGGTCGCCTCGGAAAAATACGCTGCGAGCGCTCGACATACGCATGGCGTTTCGCGCACCGCACCCGCGACCGGGCAGCTGTAGTTGCGGACCATGATTGCATCGCCGTCGGGGACCGCTTCTGTGTGCGCGCCGAGCGCGTCGACGACTGCCATGGCGTCGGCCAGATTCGTCTTGAAGTCGCGTGATGCGGGCAGGCCGTTCTCGCGCGCAAGGCGGCGGCCCGTTTCCGTGAGGATTGCCTCGAGTTCACGGTCGTCGAAGCGATCCTTGAGTGTCGCGAGGAGGCCGAGCAGGAACCCCGGGTACGCGCTCGACGATGCATCTTCACTGCCCGGCGCGGCCTCGTAGAGGACTGCCGGTTTTCCCGGCGTCCCGGTTTGCAGCGATTTACGCCGTTGCACGAGTCCCTCCGCTTCCAGCTGCTTCAACTGCATGTTGATCGCCGTGCGCGTCACGGCCAGCCGTTCGCAGAGCTGGACGACAGTCAACGGTTCTCGTTGCAGCGCGCGCAAGACGTCGTTCTTGGTAGTCACGGGAAAGAGGTATGGATCAGCAGGCGTAGCGGGCGATTATAGCCTCGCCCAGGACGGGACCATATTAACCATAATGACATATATAATTGTCATTATTGTCGATATCAACTAGACTTGCGCTGTCTCGCCCAGCCCACATCCAACCGAAGAGTCCCCAGCATGAACCGATCCGTGCCCCGTTTTTCGTTAGCGATCCTGTTAGCCCTGTCGACGGGGCAAGCCGCGACTGCCCAGACAGCGGCATCCCCGCCCGCTCAAAAGTCGACTCCGGTGCAACTCGTCGACGCCCTGAATGGTGTATTCGGCAAGCATCCGGACGCGCGGGCGGTGCATGCGAAAGGCATCGTGCTCGAAGGCACCTTCACCCCCAGCGCGGCCGCGCCGGGGGTGAGCAAGGCACCGCATTTCCAGACCGCGGTTCCGGTCGTCGTGCGGTTTTCGAACTTCGCCGGCATCCCGGATATCGCCGACGACCATCCTCTCGCGTCGCCGCGCGGCATGGCCATCAAGTTCAAGCTGCCGGACGGCAGCGACACCGATATCGTCGCGCACTCGTTCAACGGATTTCCTTCCGCGACGGCCGACGATTTTCGCGATCTTCTGATTGCCCTCGGAACGAGTGGCCCGAACACACCGAAGCCGACTCCGCTGGACGCCTATCTGGGCAGCCACCCGGTGGCAAAGGCATTCCTCACCGCCCGCAAGCCATTCCCGCGCAGCTATGCGTCGCTGCCCTACTTCGGGGTCAACACGTTCAGGTTCATTGATTCGAAGGGCGTCGTGACGTACGGGCGCTATCAGATCGTGCCGGTTGGCGGCGAACACTACCTGGCGGATGCCGACGCAGCAAAGAAGGCGCCGGATTACCTGCAGTCGGAAATCCGCCAGCGCGTATCGCGTGCGCCGGCGCGGTTCCGTCTCGTTCTGCAGATCGCTCGAGCGGGCGACAAGCTCGACGATCCGTCAGTAGCGTGGTCGAGCGCGCATCGCACCGTGGAACTGGGCACGATCTCGATCACGAAAGCGGTGGCGGACAATCAGGCGGCCCAACGTAGCCTGCTGTTCCTTCCCAACGCCTTGCCGCCCGGCATTGAAGTGGAAGATCCGATGATCAATGCGCGTTCCGCTGCCTACCCGGTCTCGTTCGCCCGCCGCCAGCAATAAACGCCAACGCCGAAATTTGGTACTCGACTACGATTCATTTCGCCATCCTGAACAGATAGGTCCGTCACGATGAATATCACACTGGTTCCCGGCAATACGCTCATCACCGCAACACCGGAAGAAGGGCGCCAACTCGCCGTCAAGATGGCGCGGTTAGTGATCAAGACAACCCAGCCGGATGAGGCTATCCGGGAGAACCTGCGTGACGTGTATGCGAACGACGCGAGCATGCTGCTTCAGGTCGGGCACATCGTGGCGGCTGAGTTCGCCACGATTGCCGCAGCCAATCGCTACTGGCGCGAATAACCCGCTTCAACCCGAATCCCGGCACTCCAGGTCCGGCGGGCTGACGGAGTGCCACCCTGACGCTGTCCCACTCAAGGAGAAGTTCACATGCCAATGCTCAAATTCGACATCATCGAGGGCCGCACCGACGCACAGGTGCGTGCGCTCCTGGACGCCGCCCACGAGGCCATGGTGCAGGCCTTCGACGTACCCGTTACCGATCGCTACCAGAGCGTCACGCAGCATCGTCCTGGCGAGCTGGTGGTGGACGACACCGGACTCGGGTACACGCGATCGAGAGACGTCATCTTGCTGACGGCCGTGAGCCGCAAGCGCACCGAGCCGCAAAAGGTCGAGTTCTATCGCCTGCTCGTCGAAAAGCTGCAAGCCCAATGCGGCATTTCGCCGGACGACGTCATCGTGTCGATCGTCGAGAACGACGACGCGGACTGGTCCTTCGGCCGCGGGCGCGCGCAGTTCATCACCCGGGAACTGACATAGCCTCATGAGATCGGGGCTGCCGCAGTAAAACTGCGGCAGCAGTCGCGCAGCAGAGAGAAGCCAATCTCCATGTCACAGCGATACACCGCAAGCCGGCCCGTATAATCGGCTCATGAACCGACCGCTCACCGACCCCACTCCCGCCATTTCCACGCGCGTGCGCATCGAGCGCGAATCGCGCGGCTGGTCGCTCGCGGACATGGCCGAGCGCTCGGGCGTTTCCAAAGCGATGATCAGCAAGATCGAACGCGGCGAAGCGAGCCCCACCGCTACCGTGCTCGGCCGGCTTTCGGGCGCCTTTGGCCTGCAGCTCTCCATGCTGCTCGCGCTCGCCGAGCAAACCGGCGAGCGTTTGAGCCGCGCCGCCGATCAGCAGATCTGGCAAGACCCCGAAACCGGCTATACGCGCCGGGCCGTCTCGCCGCGCAACGGCGGCATGCTCGACCTCGTGGAGATCGCGTTGCCGGGCGGGGTTCGCGTTGCGTATCCGGCGTCGGCGTTCACGTTCCAGCATCAGCAGATCTGGGTGCGCAGCGGCAAGCTGGTATTCGAGGAAGGCGAACAGGTCCACACGCTCGAAGCCGGCGACTGCCTGCAACTCGGGCCGCCGGCCGACTGCGCGTTCTTCAATCCGGGCAAGGGCCCGTGCGTGTACGTCGTGGCACTCGTGCGCCGCTGAATGCGAGTACGCGCCGCCGCGGCGGCACTCCTGCATCGTTGAATCGGCTATCGCACAGGCGTTTTGCGCGCATGGCGCGTGCATGCCCAATGCGAGTAGCCGAATGTGAGCATTTGCTTATATTCTGAAGTCCTCAGGCGGTAACGGCACAGGGCCGCCGCCACACCATGAGAGACCGACGATGCATGACGTGATTCAAGCCATGAAGCTCAATCACCTGAGCTTCCCCTCTTCCGATACCGCCGCAACGGCGGCCTTCTTCGAGCGCCACCTGGGATTCACCATAGCGGGAACGTGGGAGCAGTCGTATATCCTCAAGCGCCCCGGCTACGACGTGGTGATCGACCATGCAAGCGGCGACGCGCCGGCATGGCCAAGGAATTTCCACGTGGGCTTCGAACTGCCGAGCCTCGACGCCGTGCGCGACCTGTTCGAACGCTTCACGGCAGACGGCGTCCAGATGGAAACCGGCATTTTCAACAATGGCCGCGGGTCGCGCTTTTTCTGCCGCGCGCCGGGCGGCGTCATGTTC
Organism: Paraburkholderia sp. EG286A; assembly: GCF_040965375.1. Classification (NCBI taxonomy): domain Bacteria; kingdom Pseudomonadati; phylum Pseudomonadota; class Betaproteobacteria; order Burkholderiales; family Burkholderiaceae; genus Paraburkholderia; species Paraburkholderia sp. EG286A. Next base: position 334,968 of record NZ_JBFRCB010000004.1, on the reverse strand, counting down.
GAAATGAATACTCGCGTGGACGCCGCGCCTGAATATCGCGGCACGTTCGACAACTGAATGAGGGTGGGCGCTCAGCCCTCCACCCGCGCCTTCACGATCTTCCCTCGCTGCAGCACGTATTCGATCCGCTCGCCCTCGCCGGCCACCACGCCGATGTCGGCGAGCGGATTGCCATCGAGCACGACCACGTCGGCAATTGCACCTGCTGCGATCACGCCCAGTTCGCCCTTCCTGTTCACGATTTCCGCAGCCACGCTCGTTGCCGAGCGCAGCGCCTCGAGGTTGCCGAGCACTTCCGCGCGAATGCGGAACTCGCCGGTCTGGAACGCGTGCATCTCGCCGAGCAGGTCGGACCCGAACCCCATCTGCACGCCAGCCTTCGCGTAGATCTCGAGCGATTCGCGCCCCTTCTGCTGCACGGAAGCCACCTTCGCCACCGAATCCGGCGGCAGCCCGAACTGCGCGCCGTGCGCGGCCAGCGCGTCGTAGGTCACGAGTGTCGGCACGACGAACGTGCCGAACTCGCGCATCAACTGCGCCGCCGCTTCGTCCACGAGGTTGCCGTGCTCGATCGTGCGCACGCCGCAGCGCACCGCACGCGCGATGGCGCGGCCCGTATAGGCGTGCGCCATCACATAGGTGTTCGCCGCTTCGGCCTCCGCCACGATGGCGCGAATTTCATCTTCGGAGTACTGCGTATTGTCGATGGGGTCCGTCGGCGAGGCCACACCGCCCGACGCCATGATCTTGATCTGCGTGGCGCCCTTCTGGATCTCCTCGCGCACGGCAAGGCGCACCGCATCCACGCCATCCACCACACGCGCGATCGCCCCCGTGCGGAAGCAGCACGAGCACGGTTCGAGCAAATCGCCGCGCGGACGAAAATCGCCGTGACCGCCCGTTTGCGAGAGCGCCTTGCCCGAGGGGAAAATGCGCGGCCCGCGAACCAGGCCCGTTTCCACGGCCTGCATCAGGCTCCAGTCGGCGCCGCCCGCGTCGCGCACGCTCGTGAAGCCGCGCGAGAGCATGGCGTCGAGAATCGGCAGCGAGCGGATGGCCGCAAGGATGTTGGGCTGCGTGGCGTTGGCGCCGAGATTCGCATTCGAGGCCAGCACGTGCACGTGGCAGTCGATCAAGCCCGGCATGACGGTCTTGCCGCGCACGTTGACCACGTTCGCGTTCGGCAGGTCGACGGGGCGATCGGTCACCTCCACGATGCGCTCGTCTTCAATCACGACGTGATGATGTTCGAGCAGCACGCCGCGCTCGAGATCGAGTACGTTGCCGCCTTTAAGGACAGTAATGGTCATTGTCTGGATTCCTGATAGAGTCGTTCAGTTCGTGCGCCGCACTTCTTTCACGAAGAAGGTGCCGACCAGGCTGATTGCGGCCGCGACGATCACGTAGAGCGCGGGCGCCATGTTGCTGCCGGTACGCGCGATGAGCCAGGTGATCAGGAACGGCGCGAAGCCGCCGAAGATCGTGACCGCGAAGTTGTAGGCCACCGAAAGGCCGGTCGAGAGCACCTTGGTCGGGAACAGCTCCGAGAAGGCGGCGAGAATCGGTCCCGTGTAGGCGGCGATCAGCACGCCGAACACAGCCTGAAACACGATGAGCGAGGCGAAGCCGGGCGCGCGGTTGATCCACGCGAACATGGGCCAGGCCAGCACGAGAATCAGCAACGCGGCGCCGCTCAGGAACACGCGCCGGCCCCACGCATCCGCCAGCTTGCCCACGATCGGCGCGCCGCACATGATCATCAGGCCGCCCATCATGCCCGCGGAAAAGCCCGTCGATTGCGGCAGATGCAGCGTGCGCACCGAATAAGTCGGCATGTAGAACAGCAGCACGTAAGTGCAGACCGTCCAGAGAATGACCATCGAGAAGCTCGCGAAGGTCTCGCGCGGGTAGCGCTCGAACACTTCCTTGAGGGGCGAATTGTCTTTCGCCTGCGCTTCCACGGCGCTGAACGCGGGCGTTTCGTCGATCTGGCTGCGGATATAGTAGCCCACCGGACCCACGAGAATGCCGATCAGAAACGGCAGCCGCCAGCCCCAGCTATGCAGCGATTGCGCATCGAGCGACGCCGTGACGAACGTGCCCGTGGCAGCGCCCAGCAGCACCGCGAAGCCGATGCTCGACTGGATCCAGCTCGAATAGTAAGCGCGCTTGCCCGGCGGCGCGTACTCGGTGAGGAACGCCGTCGCCCCGCCCATCTCGCCGCCCGCCGAGAAACCCTGCAGCAGGCGCGCAAGCACGATCAGCAACGGCGCGGCAATGCCCGCCTGCTCGTAGGTGGGCGCGAGCCCGATCAGCGCGGTGCCGAAGGCCATCAGCAGGATGGTGAGCGAGAGCGCTGCCTTGCGGCCCACCTTGTCGGCGTAGATGCCGAGCACGATGCCGCCCACCGGCCGCATGAAAAAGCCCACGCCGAAGGTCGCCACCGTGAGCAGCACGGAGGTCAGTTCGTTGCCGGTCGGAAAGAACAGCTTCGCGATGATCACGGCGAAGAAGCTGTACACCGTGAAGTCGAACCATTCGAGGCCGTTGCCCAATACCGTCGCAATGATCGCGCGGCGGCGCTGCTGCGCGGTCGTCGCGACAGCTTCATGCGCGACGCGAGGTGAAAGCGTTCCTTGCATGGTCTCTTCCTTGTCAGATTAATCGTCGCTGCGCGCCAACGACTACGCGCCCGGAGCTGTCTTACATGCTCCTCATGCTAATGACAGCCCGATTAATTTCTGAAACGAAAGATTCGCATGCATGCATGCGCTGGGCGCATGCGAGGCGCCTGAGCGCCGCCTGGTCCTTCACACTGCCGTTTGCCTCTCCACCTGCTCGAACAGCCAGCGCGTGAATAGACGCGCCGCCTGGTTCTGCGCGCGGTCGTTGGGCGAGATCACGTAGTAGCCGCCTCCGTGGCTCGCCGAGCTTTCGCCCACGCGCACGAGCAAACCGTCTTCGATGCACGCGTCGATCATGTAGCGCCAGCCGAGCGCCACGCCCTGGCCGAGTATGGCGAGCTGCACGAGTTGCGGATAGTGGTTGATCGTGATGCCCTGCGGGGTCTTCGGCATCGTCATGCCGTTAAGGTCGAACCATTCGGGCCACGACATCCACTGGCGCTGGCCGTCTTCGAGCAGCAGCAGCGTTTCGGCCGCCAGATCGGCAGGCGCGAGCGCGCGTCCCGCGAGATAGCCGGGCGAGCAAACGGGAAACACCTCTTCGTTGAAGAGGCGGCGCGCGGTGAAATGCGTGGGCGCCTGCTGGCGCACGTAATACACGCCGACGTCGAACTCCGCGGGCGACATCGTGGCAAGCCCGTCACGCACGATCAGGCGCAGCTTGATGTTGGGATACGCCGCGCGGAATGCCGGCAGGCGCGGCGTGAGCCACAGCACCGCCACGCCCGACGAGCACGCAATGGTCAGTTCGAGGTCGCCGTAGTGCTTCATCACGTCGAAGGTGGCTTCGGCACATTGCGTGAGGAGCCGTTGCACCTGGGCCGCGTATTGTTCGCCGGCTATCGTGAGGCGCAGCGAGCGGTGCTCGCGCACGAACAGCGAGCGGCCGAGAAACTCTTCGAGTTGCTGGATCTGGCGGCTGATCGCGCTTTGCGTGAGGTGCAGTTCGGCGGCCGCGCGCGTGAAGCTGGCGTGACGCACGGCGGCTTCGAACGCGACGAGGCAGGGCAGCGGAGGCAGAGGCGTGATGCGCATGGAATGACTCGGGCGGGTCGTGTCAGGGAGATGTTGCCATACATCTCACGGCGGCAGCCTCCAGCAAAAACGGCACGCGCACCAGGTTGCGCGTGCCTGCCGCGAAAAAAACTTACTATTGCGTTGAATCTCTGCGCAACCAAGGGGGGCGAAGATGAGTTCTGCCGGGAGTGGGGCTAGCGGTGCGGGCGCAGTGCAATGGCACGCCATGCCCGCCGCCGAGATCGAGCGCCAGCTCAACGTGAATCCGTCGCAAGGGCTCGACGTGGCGGACGCCGCACAGCGCCTCGGCACCTATGGGCCGAACGTCCTGCCCCAGGGCAAGAAAAGCGGCCCCTTCGTGCGGTTCCTCGCCCAGTTCAACAACGTGCTCATCTACGTGCTGCTCGCGGCGGGCTTCATCAAGCTGATGCTGAGCCTGTGGCTCGACGCCTCGATCATCTTCGCGGTGGTCATCCTCAACTCGTTGCTGGGTTTCCTGCAGGAAGGGCGCGCCGAGAAAGCACTCGACTCGATTCGCAACATGCTCTCCGCGGAAGCGCGCGTGCTGCGCGCGGGCGAGGTGCGCCTCGTCCCCTCCGACGAGGTCGTGCCCGGCGACATCGTGCTGCTGGAATCGGGCGACAAGATCCCCGCGGACATCCGCCTCGTGGAGGCGCGGAACCTGCGCACGGAGGAGGCGGCGCTCACCGGCGAATCCGTGCCTGCGGAGAAGAACACCGGCGCGGTGCCGGCGCAGGCCACCGTGGGCGACCGCGAGAATATGGCCTTTTCCGGGACGATGGTCCTCTCGGGCCGCGCCACCGGCATCGTCGTGGCGACGGGCAGCCAGACGGAGCTTGGCCGCATCAACCAGATGCTGGCCGAGGTCAGCGCGCTGGAAACGCCGCTGCTACGCCAGATCAAGAAGTTTGGATACGTCATTACGATCGCCATCGGCATCATCAGCGTGCTGCTGTTCGCATGGGGCCACTGGCTCGGCCACATGACCTTCATCCAGTTGTTCCAGGCCGTGGTGGGCATCGCGGTCTCGGTGATCCCGGAAGGGCTGCCGGCGCTCATCACCATCACGCTCGCCATCGGCGTGCAGCGCATGGCGAGGCGCAACGCCATCATCCGCCGCCTGCCCGCGGTCGAGACGCTGGGGTCCGTCTCGCGCATCTGCTCGGACAAGACCGGCACGCTCACCCTCATGGAGATGATGGTGACCTCGGTCGTGACGGCCGACGCGCCCTATGAAGTGACCGGCGACGGCTACGCCCCCGAAGGCGAAGTCCGCGCGGGCGGCAAGGCGCTCGGCGCCGAGCGGCCGGAGGTGCTCACGCTCATGGGCCGCGTATCCATGCTGTGCAATGACGCCGGCCTCTTCGAAGAAGACGGCAAATGGAAAGTGGAAGGCGACCCGACCGAGGGCGCGCTCTACCCGTTCGCCGGCAAGCTCGGCATGGACCGCGCTGCGGAAGCCGCCGCCGCGCCGCGCATCGACGGCATTCCGTTCGAGTCCGAACACAAGTTCATGGCCACGCTGAACCGCTCGGCGCAAGGCGAGATGCTGCTCGTGAAGGGCGCGCCGGAAGTGATCATCGAAAATTGCGATCGCCAGCAAACGGCAAGCGGCCCCGCGCCGCTCGACCGCGAGCGCTTCGCGCGCGAAGGCGAGCGGCTCGCCTCGCAGGGCGAACGCGTGCTGGCGCTCGCGTGGCTGCCCGATCCCGGCCTCGAAGTGGGCAACCTCGGCCCCGAGGACCTGCCGAAGACGCTCGTGCTGCTCGGTCTCGTGGGTCTCATGGACCCGCCGCGCAAGGAGGCGATCGACGCGGTGCGCGAATGCCACGGCGGCGGTATCCGCGTGACGATGATCACGGGCGACCACAAGGTCACGGCCGCCGCGATCGCGGGCATGCTCGGCATCGGCGACGGCAAGACGGCCGTGGCCGGCACCGAGATCGAGGCGATGAACGACGCCGCCTTGCAGGAATGCGTGCGCGACGTGGACGTATTCGCGCGCGCGAGCCCCGAGCACAAGCTGCGGCTCGTGAAGGCGATCCAGGCCAACCGGCAGGTGGTCGCCATGACGGGCGACGGCGTGAACGATGCGCCCGCGCTCAAGAAGGCCGATATCGGCGTGGCGATGGGCATCAAGGGCACCGAAGTCACGAAGGAAGCCGCCGGCATGATCCTCGCCGACGACAATTTCGCCTCGATCTCGGCGGCGGTGAAGGAAGGACGCACGGTCTACAACAACATCGAAAAGGCCATGCTCTTCATGCTGCCCACCAATATCGCCCAGGGCGCCGTGATTGCCATCGCGATCCTGTTCGGCTTCGTGCTGCCGATCACCGCGCCGCAGGTGCTGTGGGTGAACATGGTCACGTCCGTCGCGCTCGGCCTCGTCATTTCCTTCGAGCCTCACGAGGACGACGTGATGCAGCGCCCGCCGCGCTCGATCGACCGTCCTATCGTCACACCATTCGGCGTGTGGCGCATTCTCTTCGTCGGCGCCACGCTCGTGCTCTATACGCTCGCCGCATTCTTCTGGATGAAGTCGCAGGGCGCGGCGGACTCGATGGCGCGCACGGCCGCCGTCAACGCCATCACGCTGGGACAGGTCTTCTATCTGCTCAACAGCCGCTCGCTGATCAATTCGGCGCTATCGGTACGCGCGCACATGGGCAACCCGTATCTCTGGTACGGCATTGGTGCGGTCGTCGTGCTGCAGATCCTGTTCACCTATACGCTGCCCTTTCACGCCGTGTTCAATACCGAGTCCCTGCCGCTCTCGGCCTGGCTCTGGCTCGTGGCGGGCGCGATCCTGTTCTTCCTCGTGGTGGAGCTGGAGAAGCTCGTCATTCGTTCGATACCGGCGCTGAAGAAGTCCGTGAGCCCGCAACAGCGCGGCGCGCCAACAAGGCAGTACCATGACGCGTAGAATCGTTTCGTCCCGTCTCGAGAGCGAGGGCCCAATGCCATGCTGACTGGTGCGAACCTGAACCTGGTCGAGGTGACCGGATTGCTGGTGGGCGGGCTCGCCCTGTTCCTGTTCGGGCTGGATCTGATGACGAGCGCACTCAAAACGATTGCCGGCGCGCGCCTGCAATCGCTGCTGGGTTCGCTCACCGCCAACCGGTTTCGCGGCGTGCTGGCGGGCGCCGGCATTACGGCGCTGCTGAATTCGTCGACCATCACCACGGTGCTGCTGGTGGGCTTCGTTTCCGCGCGGCTCATGACGCTGATGCAGTCCATCCCGATGATCATGGGCGCCAATATCGGCTCGACGCTCACTGCGCAGATCATCGCGTTCAATATCTCCGCGCTCACGCCGTTCATGCTCGGCGGCGGCTTCCTGCTCTATGGCTTCGCGAAGCGCGAAACGCTGCGCGAACTGGGCGGCGCGCTGCTCGGCCTCGGCCTGCTGTTTCTCGGCATCGAAATGATGGGCAACGCGACCCGGCCCCTGCGCGATTACCAGCCGTTCATCGACGCGATGCAGAACATGCGCAATCCGCTCATCGGCATCGTGATCGGCGCGGTGTTCACGGCGGTCGTGCAGAGTTCTGCGGCCACGCTCGCGATCGTGATCGCGCTCGGCAGCCAGGGGTTGATTCCGCTCGAATCGGGCATTGCGCTGATACTCGGCGCCAATGTGGGCACCTGTGGCACGGCGCTGCTCGCTTCAATCGGCAAATCGGCGGAGGCGGCGCAAGTCGGTATCGTTCACCTGATCTTCAACGTGCTCGGGGTGCTGTTCTTCGCCTTCGTGATTCCGCAGTTCGCCGATTTCGTACGCATGATCTCCCCTTCCGCGCCCGAACTGACCGGCACGGCCCGCCTTGCCGCGGAAACGCCGCGCCAGGCCGCCAATGCACACACGGTGTTCAGCGTGTTCAGCACCCTCGTGCTGATCTGGTTTACCGGGCCGATCGCGAAGATCGCCGAACGCCTGGCCCCGGCGCGCCGCGAAGGGTGGCAGGACCCCGGCGTGCCGCGCTACCTCGATGAAACGCTGGTCGAAATGCCGGCGCTCGCCATTGCCCGCGTGCAACTCGAACTGGCTTCGCTCGGCAAGCTCGTGCAGACAGTCGTCGAGCAAAGCGCCATGCTCCTCGTGGAAAGCTCAACGCAGGCGCTTTCCACGGTGACCAACGAGGACAAGTCGGCGGACTCGCTCAGCACCGCCATTCTCACCTATATCGGCAAGCTCTCCGACGCCGTGCAAAGCGACGACGAAGGCCGGCAAGTGGTGGATCTCGCGCGAATTGCGACCTGCCTCGACGCCATCCGCGAAGTGGCCACCACGAGCATGCTCGCGCTAAGCCAGAGGCGCGCCGCGCAAAGCGCGGACGTGACCCTGTTGGCGAGCAACCCCGAGCTGGTGCAATTTGCCAGGTCCGTCATCGAGCATTTCACGCTCGCCGTGCAGATGATCGCGCACCCGGAGGCCGACGTGGTGACTCGCATCGTCAACGCCAAGCCGGAAATCGAAGCCCAGTCCGACTCGGCGCGGCAGCACATCATGTCCGCGCTGCAGCTGCGCAACGAGGGCGCGGCGTTCCTTTTCCGCTTCGCCAACGACGTGATCGAGCAGTTGAACGAGGTGGCGCGGCTTTCCCGTGCCATCGCCAAGGCCACGCGGTGGCTGCACGACGTGAAAGTGCTGGAACCTGAAAGCGCAGAGTCCGTGGCCGAGACCGAGGCAGAAGCTCAGGCATGAAGACACGGCACGCGCGTACTGCGCGTGGCCTTCAACGCGTTGCACCCGAGGTCAGTGCATGAGGAACGGTCGTGGGCACCGCTTCGAGAAAGCCGCGCCCCATCTCCGCCTCGAAACGCGAAGCGCTCCCCTCCCAGACGATGCGCGCATGCTCCAGCACATAAACGCGGTCCGCGTGCGGCAGGGCGAAGCGAACGTTCTGCTCGCCCAGCAGCACCGTAATGGGCGTGGACTGCTGCAGCGCATCGAGCGCTTTCGAAAGCTGTTCGAGGATCACGGGCGCGAGCCCGAGCGTCGGTTCGTCGAGTATCAGCAGCCTGGGCTGGGGCATGAGCGCACGCGCAATGGCCAGCATTTGCTGCTCGCCGCCCGAGAGCGTGCGCGCGGTTTGGCCCTGGCGCGACTTGAGGATCGGAAAGAGGTCGTAGAGCCACGTGAGCTGCTTCTTGCGCACGTCGTCCGATAGATGATAGCCGCCGAGTTCGAGATTCTCGCGCACCGTCATGTCGCCGAACAACTCGCGCGTTTCCGGGCATTGCACGAGGCCCGCGCGCGACACGGCCGCGCCGCTCATGCCCTTCAGGTCGCGGCCGTCGAAGCGGATCGTCCCCTTGTACGGCAGCAAACCCGAGAGCGCGTTGAAGAGCGTGGTCTTGCCCGCGCCGTTGAGGCCAACCACCGATACGAACTCGCCCTCGCGCACGTTGAGGCTCACGCCGTCGAGCGCGCATGCCTTGCCGTACAGCACGCGCAAGTCCGAAACCTCCAGGATGGCGCGCTTCGCCTCGCCCGCGACGCTCGAGCGCTGACGCAGCTCCAGTTTGCTGCCCAGATACACGCGGCGCACCGTTTCGTTTTGCATCACCTCTTCGGCCGTGCCTTCGGCAACGTGCTCGCCAAGGTACATGGCGAGCACGCGGTCGGCGAGCGCTGATAGGCTCTTGACGTTGTGATCGACCAGCAGCACCGCGCGGCCCTCCGCGCGAAAACCGCGGATCAGCTCGGAGAATGCCTCCGATTCCGCAACCGTGAGTCCTGCGAAGGGCTCATCGACGAGCACGACCTGCGGGTCGCGCGCAATCGCTTTCGCCATTTCCATGCGGCGCAAGTCCGCGAACGGCAGTGTGGCAGGATGCCGGTGCATGACGGCGGCCAGACCCACGCGCGCGGCAATTTCCTGCGCGCGCTGATGCACATGCGGCTCGGCCGCGAGCTTGACGAGCGAGTCCGGCAGCAGCGCGAGCTTGATGTGCTCCAGCACCGTTTGCCGATGCAGGGGGCGCGAGTGCTGGAACACGATGCCCACGCCCGCGCGTGCGATGCGATGCGGCGCCCAGCCGGCCATCTCCACGCCGTTCACCTTGACCGAGCCCGCGTTGGGCCGCTCGATGCCCATGATGAGCTTCATCACGGTCGACTTGCCGGACCCGTTGGGTCCGATCAGGCCCAGGATCTCGCCGGGCCGGATGTCGAAGCCAATGTCCTTCACCGCGACCAGACCGCCAAAGCGCTTGGTCAGCCCGCGAACGGAGAGCAGCGGCGTGTCGTTCATTGGCGTTCCCTCGTCCGTAGCAGGTTGCCGAGCAAACCGTCCGGAAAGAACAGCAGCGCCGCCAGCGCCACCGCCGCGACAACGAACGTGTTGAGCTGGCCGAGCGGGCGCAGGAACTCGCCGGCCACGATCAGGAAGATCGATCCGAGCACGGCGCCGAGTATCGTGCGGCGCCCGCCGAGCACGGCCGCGATGATGATCTGCACGCCGACGCTCAGGTCCACCACCGTGCTCACGGATGCCGTGCCTTGATAGAACACCAGCATCGCGCCCGCCACGCCCGAAAACACGGCGCTGATGCAAAAGGCCACGAGCTTGTGCCGCGTGACGTTGAAGCCCAGCGCCTGCGCGCCGGTGGCGTCCTGGCCGCTCGCCTGCAGGATGAGGCCGATGGCCGAGCGGGAGAGGCCGAACAGCAGGATCGCGCAAACCACCAGAAACGCGAGCGCGATCCAGTAGTTGTGGTTGGCGTCGACGGACATCACGTCGGGCACCATCATGCCGATCTCGCCGCCCGTCACGCCCGCGAAAATCACGATGGCGTTCTGCAGCAGCAGCACGGCCACGAGCGTGACGAGGCCGAAGTACGGACCGCGCAGCCGCAGCGCGGGCACCGCGAGCAGCAGGCCGCCCAGCAGCGCGAAGAGGCCGCCCGCGATCACGCAGACAGGAATCGGCAGTCCCCAGTGGGCATCGATGATCGCCGCCGAATAGGCGCCGAGGCCGATCAGGAACGTCGGGCCGAAATTGACCTCGCCGGCAAAGCCGAACAGCAGATCCCACGACATCGCGAATACGCCGAAGTAGTACGCGACCGTGAGCACGCCGAGGATGTACCCCGACATCCACCACGGCAGCGTGGCCGCCGCGACGGCGAGCAACACGGCCACCCACACCCCACGCGAACGAAGAAGACCGGACATGTCGAGTGCTCCCTTCGCTCGGTTAGCGACGGCCCAGGAAGCCCTGGGGCCGCACGTACACGACGAGCACCAGCAGCAGCAGCGCGGGCAGCGGCCGCAGCGTCGGCGCAACGAGATACGCGGTGACGGTCTCCAGATAGCCGACCACATACGCGGCCATCAACGACCCGGAAACGCTGCCGAGCCCGCCCAGCACGACGATGGAGAACGCGCTCGCCGTGAGCTGCCCGGCGTTGTTCGTGCTCACGCCGAGGAACGACGCGAGCAGCACGCCCGCAATGCCCGCCAGCACGCCGTAGATGGTCCACGCGAGCAGATAGATGCGCGAGAGTTCGAAGCCGAGCAGCGTGAGACCGCGCGGATTCATCGAGGCGGCGAGCAGCGCCTTGCCCGCGCGCGTGCGATTCACGAACAGCCAGAGGAGGCCGATCACGGCCCAGCAGACCACGGCGATCATGATCTCGTTGAACGGCACGCGCACGCTGCCGATCATCGCCACGCCGCTGATGAGCGGGCGCATCGTCACCGGGTTGTCGGTGAAGAGCCAGGCCATGCCCTGCTGGATCATGATGCCCCACAGCAAGGTGCCGGTGAGCACGAAGATTTCCTTCTCTTCGCCCGGAATGGCGGCGGAACGCTGGATCGGCCGCACCACCATCAGGTAGGTGACATAGGCCGCGATGAGACCGGCGACCACGCCCAGCAGCGTGCCGAGATAGGTGCCGAGGCCCGCTTCGCCCGCGAGCATCCAGCCCATCAGCGCCGCGACGAGCATCACGCCGCCATGTGCGAGATTCAAGATGCCGGAGACGCCGAAAATCAGCGTGAAGCCGATGGCGCCGAGCGCGTAGAGCGAGCTGATGGCAAAGCCGTCGATGAGGATCTGCAGGAGCAGCATGTCCGGCCTTTCAGGTGGGTTGGCGTGTCGCAACATGCGCCGTGCGGCCCATCGTCAAACGAAGGGCCGCACGGCGCGACGCACTGCGAAGCTAGTTCGCGGCCTGCTGGATCTTGATGAAGGTCGGGAACTTGACCTTGCCGTTCGCAACAGACTTGGGCCAGATCGCGATCTGCTTGCCGTCCTGCCATTGCAGGTTGATGCCGGTGATGTAGCCCGGGCCGTACTTGAGCGCGTGCGTGAACTGGTCGTCCTTGCCGTAGAACTGCCAGCGCCCGATCGTGCCGACGTAATCCGTCTTCTCGAGCGCGGCGACCATCTGGTCCGGATCGGTCGAGCCCTTGTTGCGCTTGATCGCATCCGCGAGGATGTACACGAGGTCATAGGTCGAGAAGCCGCAATACGCGGGCGATACGCCGAACTTCTTCTGATACGCATCCGCGAAGGGCACCGTTTTCGGCGTGATCGCCACGCCCGGCGCCGCGGCGGAAGCCGTGATCACGCCCTCCGTCGCGCCGTTCGTGTCCTTCCAGAAGCTCGTGGTCGTGGCCTGCGAGCTTTGGCCCGACATCGGGATCGGCACCTGCTGATCGTGCCATTGCACCGTCGGCTGCACGCCCACGTGGCTGATGCCCGTGGTGATCGTATCGGGGTGCCTGGCCTCGATCTGGTTGAAAATTGGTGTGAAGTCCGAAGTATCCGGATTGAAGCGGATATGATCGACCACCTTGAGCCCGGCCTTGGGCAGGCATTCCATGAAGCGCTCGTCGAGCGGCTTGGTCCATGCCGCGTCCTCGCTCATCACGACCGTCGACTTCATCTTGAACTGGCCGACGAGAATATCGTGCGAGAAATCGCAGATCGACTGCGCGATGAACGCCGACGTCATCCAGCCGTGGAACGTGTACTTGTAGTGGTCGTAGTCGTCGTGGACGTGCTTCGAAATATCGTTGCTCGCGGCGCCCGGCGTGATAAAGGGCATTTTCAGGCGCGCCGACCAGGGCTCCATGGCGAGCGCCACTTCGCTGATATAGCTGCCGATCACGGCAACCACCTTGTCCTGGGTCGCGGCGCGCTGGAACGCGCGCACGCCGTCCGAGGCCGACGAGTGGTCGTCGTACGCGATGATCTGGATGGGCCGGCCATCCACGCCGCCGCTCGCGTTGATCTCGTCCGCGGCGAGCTGCGCCGCCTTGCTGATCGAAGCGCCCGCCACCGCGGACTCCTCGCTGATCACGCCGATCTTGATCGGCTCACCCGCGGCATGCGCACCGGCCGCGAGGCCCAGCCCTGCCGCCACCATACCCGTCGCCGCTACGCGATGAAGGTTTCGCCACACGCCGTTACTGGACATCATGCATCTCCGATTCGCCAGGATCGTTGAGGAACATCTGCCCACTACATTGCTGCTTTGAAGAATGTGCCCACAACAGTATCACCAGCCTTTACGCGCTCAATCGGGAAAAACGATGACAGGTAACATACGGATAATGCGCTGATTTCATGGTGCAAAGCGGCAAAAATGCGGCCTCGCTGCGCCGCCGGCAGCAAGCGCGAGCCGCCGGAAAACGGCTCAGGACGTCATGGGCTGCGTGGAAAGCGCGCGGCCCCTGCAAAGGGTTCGAGCCATTGCACTGCACGATCCGTATAGATCTCGCTTTGCGGAGACGGCAAGCCTTCCAGGCTATCGAGCGTGCCGGCCTTCACGAGCACGACGCCGGGCATGCCGGAGACCTGGGTCATGACCGGCGAGCCGCAATTGGTGCAGAAGTGACGATACGAGGGCTGGCCACTATCGCCCGTGTCCAGAAAGGCCTTCGTTTCGCCCTGCTGCTCGTAGTCGGCTTCCTTGATGAAGAGGTTGAAGGAGAACAGGCTCCCGCCCTGCTTCTGGCAATGCCTGCAATGGCATATTGCACAACCCACGGGTTCGGCCTTCAACACGTAACGCACGGCCCCGCACAGGCAGCCACCTTGTCGTTCCATCATGATTCGTTATCCGTACTATTGACGATTGGCCGGGCCGCCGTCGCGGCCCGCCATGCTTTGACTTCACGCGACTCCGGCAACGCGCACGAGTTTGCGGTTGATGAATTCGCCGATGCCCAGCTCGGACAGCTCACGGCCGAAACCCGAATTCTTCACGCCGCCAAAAGGCAGGCCCGGAGAATCGGCGAAGCAAGAATTGATGTACACCATGCCGGCTTCGAGACGCGACGCAACCCGCTTCGCGTGCTCGATATCGGCGCCGAATACGAACGAGCCCAACCCGAAGCGCGTGGCGTTCGCCAGTTCGCGCGCTTCCTCCTCGCTGTTCACGACGTAGAAGGACAGCACCGGGCCGAAGGCCTCCTGCTGATAGAGCGGATTGTCCGCGGCAATGTCCGTGACGATCGTCGGCTCGAGATAGAAGCCGGGACGCTCGACGCGCCTGCCGCCATGGACGATACGCGCGCCCGCGGCCTTGGCGTCGGCGATCTGCTTGAGCAGGCCTTCGAGCGCACGCTCGCTGACGACCGGCCCGAGCGCCGTGGTTTCGTCATGCGGATCGCCCACCTTCAGCGCGGCAAAACGCGCTGTCAACGCGGCCAGCATCTGCTCGCCGCGCTCCTTGCCGACCACGATCACGCGCTTGACGTTGACGCAGCCCTGCCCCGAGTTGAAGGTGCGGCCCATCACGCACTGCTCGACGGCAAAGTCGAGCGGCGCGTCTTCGAGAATGATGGCAGGGTCGCTGCCGCCCAGTTCGAGGATCACCTTCTTGAGATTGCGGCCCGCGCGTTCGGCCACGGCAGTCCCGGCGCGCTCGCTGCCCGTGAGGGCGACGCCGCGCACGCGGAAGTCGTCGACGAGCTTCGCCACCTGGTCGATGCTGCAAAAGAGATTGGTATAGACGCCTTCCGGCGCGCCAGCCTCCTCGAACAGGCGCGCAAATGCGAGCGCGCATTGCGGCACGTTTTCGGCATGCTTCATCATGACCACATTGCCGGCAACAAGCTGGGTCGCGGCGACGCGCGCGAGCTGATAGTACGGAAAATTCCAGGGCTCGATGGCGAGGATCACGCCGATGGGCTCGGCAACCAAGGTGGCGCCAGGCTCGCCGGGCAGCGGCTGGGGCGCCAGGAACTGCTCTCCGTTGTTTGCGTAGTAATCCAGAATATCGGCAACGAGTTCGATCTCGCCATAACTCTGGCTCACGATCTTGCCCATTTCCAGCGTGGGATAGCGCGCGTATTCGTCGCGCTTGTCGCGCAGGATGCGCGCGGCCCGCGCGAGGATTTGGGTGCGTTCGGCCACGCTGCGGTGTTTCCAGTCTTCGCGATAGCGCCTGTCTGCCGTCGCCAGAGCAGCGAACACCTGCGTGTCGGATTGCAGCGGAAACTCCTTGACGAATTCTCCCGTAGCGGGATTCACGGTGCTAAAGCTCATGATCTTTGACTCCATTGGACCGTTGGAACAGTCGGCTATTCAAAGCCGCCTTGCGGATGGGGCGCTGCTCGTTCCGGTGGTCGGGCAGCGTGCTTTCGAAAACGATTTCGAAACTAAGATAGCAGCGCTGTCCAGAAATTTCAAGGAACCGGGAAAATTCCCAGAAATCGATTTCGGTCGAAATAAAGCGTCATCGAGCCGGAAGGCCCACCGGGAGCCGCGTCGCGCTGGGGCCGAAATCGTTTTCCGCAGAAATCTCCCCGACGTGCCTCACTTTCGTCCGCGCGGCGTACAATGCCGAAAACGCTTTCGAAGATGCCTCGAGCGGCGTCTGGAGAGGTCAGAGGAGCAGGAATGAACATTCAGGAACTAGCGGCAGCGCTCGAGCTTTCGGTCAGTACCGTTTCGAAGGCGCTGAACGACCGGGACGACGTCAGCCCGGCAACGCGCCAGCGCGTGCTGGAAGCCGCGCAGCGCTACGGCTTTTCTCCGGATCCCGCCGCCCGGCGCCTGCGCAAACAAGCGGCGGACACCATAGCCTTCGTCGTGTCGCCGCCGCAAACGTCGTTCGCTCATCCGTTCTTCCTCGACATGCTGATGGGCGTGAACGAGACCATGGACGACAGCGGCTATCAGGTCATCGTGGCTTCGCCGCGCAGCGTGGAGGGCGAACTCGACGTCTTCAAGCGCCTCATCGAGCGGCAACGCGTGGGCGGCCTGCTGTTCGGGCGCACGCGGCGGCAGGACGAGCGCATCGCGTACCTGCTCGAACGCGACATTCCCTTCGTCGCCTTCGGCCGGAGCGACACGTCCAGCGACTTCCCCTATGTCGACATCGATCATCGCGTGGTCGGGCGCTCGGGGTGTGCGCGCTTCATTGCACTGGGACATCGCCGCATCGGGCTCGTGCACGCTCCCGAGTACCTGACGTTCAGCCATCTCGAACGCCTTGGCTATACCGATGCGCTGCGTGCCGCGGGAATCCGTTTCGACAAGGCGCTCTGCGTCGAGACGGCGATCTCGGAAGAAGGCGGCGCCGAGGCGGCGCGGCGGCTGCTCGACCTGCCCGACCCGCCGACGGCGATCGTGTGCGGACACGACCTGACTGCCCTCGGCGCATTGCGCGGCATCGCGGAGACCGGCCGGGTGCCGGGCCGCGATGTGGGCGTCATCGGCGGCGACAATCATCCCATCGGCCGCTATGTGCAGCCCGCGCTGACCACCTTCACGGCCGAGACGTACCGCGCCGGCAAGCGGATGGCGGAGATGCTGCTCGAACGGCTCGCGGGCAAGTCGCCGCGCGCGCTCCAGGAGGTGTGGACGCCGGAGTTGATCGTCCGTGCGTCAGATGGGCCGCACCGCGGCGAGGGGCACTTTCCGGCGGAAGGCAAAAAGATGGCGTCGAAACGCTCGGGCGTCGCGCGCGCATGAGCGGCGCGACCGCTCACTCGCGGTCCTTGCCCCAACGCCAGCGTGGCGGCTCGCCCTTGAGCCAGCAGACCACCGAAAGTGCGACAGTGGCGAGTATCGCGAGCGCCGCAAACGCATACGGATGCCCGTGCGGTTCAAAAAATATAGCGCTCAAAGCAATCGACAAGACATACACCACGAGTACCATCCAACCCTGCCAGGTGAGCGGAAGTCCCCACCCCCAGCCATAGCGTTTGGCTCGAAACCAGTATTTGCCCGTGCCTGTCATTTCTCCCTCTCCCACGCCTGACCTGATGCGCAGCGTCAGGCCGATGCAGTATGGCACACGGCCTCGACCCGGTTGCCGGCCGGATCGATGAGAAAGGCGGCGTAATAGTCGGCGTGATAGTGCGGCCGCAAGCCCGGGTCGCCATCCGACCGGCCGCCCGCCGCGAGACCGGCTGCATGGAACGCATCGACCTGCGAGCGCGTCGCGGCCTTGAAGCACCAGTGCCGCTTGTTCGGCTCGATGGCGCTGGCATCCAGATAGATGGAAAGATACGAAGACTGCGTTTCGGCCGCGTCGCAACGCTCACCGTAGCCGAGCGCGTTGGGGCGGTCGTAGACCTTCAGCGCACCCAACGCATTCATGATCGCATCGTAGAAGGGACGCGCTGCGTCGAGATCGGGCACGCCGATCGAAACGTGATCGAGAAGCTGCATGGTGCTGGAAGTCCGCAGTCGTGAAGGCACGACTATAACCGGCGCATCACACCATGCAGCGTTTGCCTTACCCCGCGTGACCGGTGCGGAACACCGAAACCGCTGCGTTGAGCCGGTGCGCTTCGTTTTCGAGCGACGATGCCGCGGCCGTTGCCTGCTCGACGAGTGCCGCGTTCTGCTGGGTCACGAGGTCCATCTGTCCCACGGCGACGTTGACCTGATCGATGCCCGTGCTCTGCTCCGCAGCCGCCGATGCGATCTCGTTCATGATCGCACTCACGCGCGCGATCGCTTCGACGATTTCGCTCATCGTCGAGCCCGAGCGCTCGACGAGGCCCGCGCCCGTTTCCACACGCGAGGTCGACGACTCGATCAGTTCCTTGATCTCCTTGGCCGCCGCGGCGCTGCGCTGCGCCAGCGAGCGCACTTCGCTCGCCACCACCGCGAAGCCGCGCCCTTCCTCGCCCGCGCGCGCGGCTTCCACAGCCGCGTTGAGCGCGAGGATGTTGGTCTGGAACGCAATCGCCTCGATCACGCCGACGATCTCGCCCACGCGCCGCGAGTCCCCCACGATGTCCTGCATCGTGCCGACCACTTCGCGCGAGAGCGCGCCGCCCTGCGCGGCGAGGCCGGAAGCGCCCTCGGCGAGCGTGCTGGCCTGGCGTGCGTTTTCTGCGGTCTGCTTGACGGTGGAGGTCAGTTCTTCGATGCTCGCCGCCGTTTCCTCGAGCGAGGCGGCCTGCTCTTCGGTGCGCTGCGAAAGATCCGTATTGCCCGCGGCGATCTCGCTCACGCCCTTGTCGATCGACAGCGCGCCTTCACGCACGCTGCTGACCGTCTTGATGAGTGCATCCTGCATCTGCCGCAGCGCGGCCTGCAGGCGGCCCATTTCGTTGTTGCTCGTCGTCTGCACCGTGCCGCTCAGGTCGCCGGCGGCGATGCGCTGGAACTGCGCGATGGCCGCGTCCACGGGATGCACGATCGCGCGCATGAGCGCCGCGCGGCCGATCCACGCGAACAGCAACGAGAGCACCATGCCCACGCCCACGGCGACGCTCACCGCATTGAAGCGGTCCTGCGCTTCCTGGTAGCGCTGCGCGCCGAGGTCGATCTGGCGCTTCTCGAGCACGAGCATCGCCTTCTCGTAGTTGCTGTAGAGCGACGGCAGCTTGTGGCCCTGCAGTTCCTGGAACGCGGTCTTGTCGCCGGCCTTGAGCGCCGCCAGCGCCGGCTCGACGCCGTCGTGCAGGAAGCTGTTGCGCTTGGCCTGCATGTCGGCGATGAGATCCTGCGCCTCGCCTTCTCCGCTCGCAATCGACAGATAGTGGTCCAGACGCTCGTTCGAGTTCTTCAGGTACTGATCGAAGCGCTTGAGCACCGCGTCCGCGGCATCGTGGTCGCCGAGATCGGAAAGCGATGCGTTGGTGGCGAGCGCGAGGCGCAGACGCAGCAGCTGGCCGGCGCTGCCTTCGAGGTCGGCGACGGCAGGCGTATTGACGGTGTACATGGTGCGCAGCGACTCGTTGCCCGCTCGCATCGACAGGAGTCCTGTGGCGGCGCCGACAATCAGGACGATGCCGAAGAAGGCAATCATCAGGGTCAGGCTCGCGCGTATCGACAGCTTGTGAAGCATTCCTGGTCTCTCTCCGTGGGGCGCGCGGCTCTGGAGGCCGCGCGTGTCCCAGTCGTTTTTCATCGAATGTTCCGGTGCGCCTACCCAGTGCAGCCCATGCCTTCAGGCTGATTAAGCGCCCAGTACATAACAACGGCAGGAGAGCTTGCGAACTTTATGGTTTCCAGCAAAGAAGAACGACCGTTAGCAACGCTTCGTAATACAGACCAATATGTGGGATGCGCGCGATTCAATCCGCATCATGCGCCGGCGTCCTCCACGCCCGCCCCGCCCTCGTCCATCGGCACGAGATAGCGCAGCACGTCGCGCCAGCTCACGATGCCCACGGGGCGAAATTCGGCATCCACGATGGGGATGCACGAAATCTTGTTGGACAGAAAAAGGGCGACAGCGTCGGAGAGGCTCGACTCGGGTCGCAGCGTGAGCGGCTTGCGGCTCATGATCTGGTGCACGCGCTTGTTGAGCGTGCCGAGGTCGCGCGCGGATTCGACCACGCTGTCGATGAACGGGCTGATCGCGCGCAGCAGGTCGCGATCGGAGACGACGCCTTGCAGCTTGCCGTCTTCGACCACGAGCAGGTGGTGAAAGCTCGCTTCGGCGAAAATCTCGCGCACGGTCGCGAGCGTGTCGTCGAAACCAATGGTGACGACACGGCTCGTCATGAATTTCTCTACTTGCATACCTTCCAGACCTGAATGGGTTCGACGTCCCGAGCCGGACGATGCTCGGCAGATTCCGGCTGCAGCTCGGGGCTTCAGCCCGTTATATCGACCGCAGGCGCGTAAATCTTCAGTCTGGAAAGCGGCGCGGGGCACGCGCGAACGGCGCGCCCCATATGGTTCATGCCTTTGTCATGCTTCGAGCGCGAGCGTCGCGAAGGTGGCGAGCCAGTGCTCGCCCATGTAGTCCCCGGCCACGTGGTCGAGCGCGCTGGCCAGATGCAATTGCGCGGCATCGTTGAGGACGGCCACACGTGCGTCGCCCGCGGGCAGCGCGCGTGCAAGTGAGCGCTGACACCACGCGCGGCTCAGGTTCAGCCCGTCGAGGTGGGCGATCTTGCCGTCGCTGCGGTCGGTCACGGTAGCCGGCGTGAAGAGCGTGACCGGCTCTTGTGCCGCGAGGTTGGGCAAAAAGCGCGTGAACCACCGCTCGAAATCCTGCGCGCGCAGTACGCGGCTCATCAGCAAGGCTACGCTCAGCGCGGGCGAAAGGAATTCGTCGCCGCCCGGCTCCCACGCCTGGCAGCCCGCGTCGTTCGCGTGCCAGCGCGTGGCGGTGTCTTCGATCAGCGTCGCCAGCGCCGGACGCGAGGTGGCTTTTGCGGAGTCGTGCGCGAGCGTGAGCGCGAACGCCGTATTGAAGTGAGTGCCCACTCGCAACGGATAGGTCGCCTTCGGCAGGAATTCCTCGAAACGCTCGACGAACCAGTCGGTGAGCGGCGCCAGCGCCGCCTTCCAGCGCGCGGCCTGCGGCAGCTTCATCGACTCGACCAGCGCGTCGACCTGTGCCGCGAGCGCGAGCAGCCATGCCCAGCCATAAGGGCGCTCGAAACCGCGGTTGTGCGCGAGCGTGAGGTAGGCCATCTCACCGGCCATCTTCTCCGGCGTGAAGTGCTCGTCGACCACGGCAACGATCTGCGGCCCCTCGGGCAAGTCGGGAAAGCGCTCCAGCAGATGCAGCACGAGCCAGTAGCCGTGCACGCACGAATGCCAGTCGTAGCTGCCGTAGAAGACGGGATGCAGCGCGCGCGGGCCCTGCACGTCCTGCGGGCCGTCGAGCGAGTGAGTCAGCTTGTTCGGGTACTCGCGCGTGAGGTGGGCAAGCGCGAGCGAGGCGAACTTCGAGGCATGGGCGGCGGTGAGGTGTGTGGTCATCGTGAGCTCATCAGAACCGGAAAACGAAGGCGTACATCAGCAGCGTGTTGACCACGAGCAGCAGCACGGCGGTCGGCCACTGCGCCTTGATCACGCCGTTCTTGTCGTTCAATTCGAGCAGCGCCGCGGGGACGATGTTGAAGTTCGCGGCCATCGGCGTCATGAGCGTGCCGCAGAAGCCGGAGAGCATGCCGATCGCGCCGAGAATCGCCGGGTTGCCGTGGAACTGATGCACGATCAGCGGCAGGCCGATGCCGGCGGTCATCACCGGGAAGGCGGCGAACGCGTTGCCCATGATCATCGTGAAGAGGGCCATGCCGAAAGTGTAGGCGGCCACGACCGCGAACGCCGAATTCTGGGGAATCCAGTTCGTGACGAGCTCGGACACCACGTGGCCGACGCCCGCCGCGGCGAACAGCGCGCCGAGCGCCGCGAGCATCTGCGGCAGGATGGCGGCCCAGCCCACGGCGTCCATGGTGTGCCGCGCGCCCTTGAGCGCCTGCACGGGCGAATCGCGCAACATGACGAGCGCCGCGCCGAACGCAACGAGCGTGGCGACCACGAGCGAAATGAGCGTGACGTTCTTCGCTTCGACGAAGGGCGCGTACTTGAGCGTGAGCGTGCCGACGAGCGTCACCACCGGGATGAGCAGCGCGGGAATGAAGAGCCGGCTGCCGAAGCGCCGCGCCCCTTGCTCGCGGCGCGCCTCGGCTTTGGCATCGTCGTTGGCCGCGGGGCTGCGGCCCAGCTTGCCCGAGCCCGCGAGCAACGCGAGCGCGATGGCGAGACACCCCATCACGAAATGCGGCAGCACGCCGCCGAACAGGAACGTCAGCGCATAGACGCCCCAGAACACGAAGTTGATGACGCGGCGCGGGTTCGCGCGGTCGAGCAAGTTGAAGAGGGCGAACGACGCGAACATCAGGCCCGCGACGACATAGAGCGATTCGAGCTTGATCACGATGCGGCTCCCTGGCGGCTTGCGGCGCGCTGTGCGTTGGCCGCGCCCACGCGGCGCGACAGATCGTGATCGAGCAGCTTCAGGCGCACGCAGTGGATGAGGAGCGCCGCGACCGCGGTGGGAATCGCCCAGACCGAGACCTGCAGCGGCTGCACGATGATGCCGTTCTGTTCGAGGAAGCCCTTGATGAGCAGGATCGACTGGATCGCGATGAAGATGTCTTCGCCGAAGAACACGGCGATGTTGTCGACGGCCGAAGCGTTGGCGCGGATCTGCTGGCGCACGGCGTCGGGCACCTCGCCGAAGCGCTTCGTGGCGGCAGCTTCGGCCATGGGCGCGATCAGCGGACGGACCATCTGCGCGTGGCCACCCAGCGACGTGAGGCCGAGCGCGGCCGTGATCTGGCGGATCACGAAGTAGAGCATCAGCACGCGGCCGGTGGTGGCGGCGTGCACGCGCGAAATGAGGTGCTTTGCCTGCTCGCGCAGGCCGTTGCGCTCGAGCAGCGCGATCACGGGCAGCGTGAGCCAGATGAGGCCCATGTAACGGTTATCGGCGAACGCCTTGCCGAAGGCGCTGACGATCTCGACCGTGTGCAGCCCGCCCGCAAGCCCCGTCGCAATGCCCGCCGCGGTCACGACGAGCAGCGCGTTCAGGCGCAATGCGAAGCCGATCACCACGATCGGCACCCCTATCAAAACCAGCATCTCTCCTCCGCCTTATCGATTTCCGCCGGTCTCGTGGACCCGGCGCGCGCGGGCGCGCTTCCCCGTTGCGCCCAATTCAGCCCGGAAATCTATCACGACAATTTATCGATAAATAGTCGATAAAGTCTTTATGAGGGAACTCCCTGGGCGATGCGCATCGCGTGAAGACGAGTTGGTACCGCCGCGCTGTGGCGCGGCGTGGGGCGGCGTGGGGCGGCGGTGGGCGGGCTGGACAGTTAGTTGCATCTGCCGCGACGGACTGGAATGCCGGCGCGGCTGGATTCAGATGTCGAGGTCGAATGCGCGTTGATCGTTCGCCGCTTGCGGCGCGTCATGGAACGACAACTCGACGCCGATGCGCTCGCCGCTGCGCACCCGGCTGATGGCATGCCGGAGGTTCACGCGGTAGTAAGCGCTGCTGCCCTTGAACGGCCGCTGGGCCGTGGCGATGATCGCCGCGTCGCCCAACCCGAGCGGAACGACCGTCGGGCGCGACTGCATGCGCGGACGCTGCTCGGTCAGCACCAGTTCGCCGCCCGTGAAGTCTTTCCCCGGCGCCGAGAGCAAGGCGACCACTTGCAGCGGAAATACATGCTCGCCGTCACTGCGTTGATGCAGCGCCAGATAGTCGTCGCTGCCGAGCTGGTTCAAATGCGACTGCGCCCGCGTTTGCCCCGCCCGCCGGTTGCGCTGCAGAAATTCATCCAACTGCGCCGGGAATCGATAAGGCATGCCAAGCATCTCGTTCCATCGATTGGCGATGGGCGCCAACTGACGATAGAGGTCCACACGCCATTGCGCCCACGGCTGCGGGAGAGGCGTGCCGAAATACAGCAGATCGCCACAGCCGAGATCGAGCGAGTCGAGCGCAACGCGGCGCAATGCGGTCGATGTGCCGGCTTCGCGCGCGAGCCTGCGGGCTTGGTCCGCGCCGGCTAGCCGAGGCAGTACCGCATAGCCTTCGCTGTCCAGTTGCGCGGCGATTGCGCTCCAATCGAGCTTGTCGAATGGGTCGGCAGATGAAGTCATAGGCAAGGACATATTCGTTTCAAAAACCCGGGAGCGTTGCCGTCTGCGGAACGTCGCGCGTAGCGGGAATCGCCTTCTCGTGTTCGAGCAGCCAGCGCTTGCGATGCAAGCCCCAGGCGTAGCCCTTCAACTCGCCGTTGCTGGCGATCACGCGGTGGCACGGCACGACGATCGCGATGGGATTCGCGCCGTTCGCCGCGCCGATGTCGATCGCCGCGCGCGGGTCTTCGAATCCCAACGCTTTCGCGAGCTTGCCGTAGCTGGTGGTGCTGCCAGCCGAAATCTGGCGCAACGCGGCCCAGACCTTTTCTTCCAGGTCCGAACCGGCCATGACGATCGGCAGAGAATCGAGCGCGGTCAATTCGCCCGAGAAATAACGCGTCATGGCGTCGGCAATCGAAGCCGGCGCGGCGGCGTCGATCCATTCGGCACTGCCGTGACGATCGCGCAAACCACGATGCAGGCGCGAGCGGTGATCGGCGAATTCGAGCGCGTGCAGCCGCTGCTGCGCATCGCTCACCAGCATGAGGTCGCCGAGCGGCGACTCGATATGGCTGAGAAACAGTTGCATGATGCGTTCCTTCGCGTCGTACGCGCACTAACGTGAATCATGAAAAATCAGGCCGACGGTATGACGCTTGCCGCTGCGCACCACGCTCACGCCGTGGCGCATGGCGACCCGGCGCGTGCCGCCGCGCCGGGTCGCAGCCGGGCGCTGGTTGACGGTGAACAGCACCGCGTCGCCCTGCTCCAGCGGAATCACTTCGGCACACTGGCCGTTCGACGCGC
This sequence comes from Paraburkholderia sp. EG286A, assembly GCF_040965375.1. Classification (NCBI taxonomy): domain Bacteria; kingdom Pseudomonadati; phylum Pseudomonadota; class Betaproteobacteria; order Burkholderiales; family Burkholderiaceae; genus Paraburkholderia; species Paraburkholderia sp. EG286A. The sequence goes on along the minus strand of NZ_JBFRCB010000004.1, from coordinate 310,610 downwards.
TCTGCGTCATCACGAACTCGCCGCCTTCGAAGTCGACGCCGGGCCGTGACAGCAGCATCGCTACCTGCAGCGGAAACACGTGCTCGCCGTAGAGGTCCTGGTGCAGGCAGTTATAGTCGCCCGGGCCGTATTCGAGGATGAGCGGTGTCGGACGTGTTTGCCCTGCGCGGTGGCATTGATCGAGAAAGGCATCGAGGTCGGCCGGGTATTGCGTGTCGATCCCCAGTTGCCCGTTCCAGCGGTTCGCGATCGGCGCGAGGTACGGATAAAGCGCATGCCGCAAGCGCTGAAGCAGCGACGGCAGCGGATACGCGAAGTACTTGTATTCCCCGCGCCCGAAATTGTGACGCGCCATGACGATGCGCGAGCGAAAGCCATCGTCCCTCGCGTACAGGGCGGCGAGTTGCGCGCATTGCTCGGGCCTGAGCACGCGGGGCAGCACGGCGTAGCCGCGCGCGTCGAGCGATCGCTCGATCTCGACCCAGTCGTACGTCGCGGATTCCGGCTTCTCAGTCCGCATGGCCCCGGTTTTCATCGCGTGTGTTCCTCCTCTCGCAAGCGGCATTCTCGCCGATCTCGCCCACAGACCAACGATACGCCAGCGCGCTGCGCGTTCCGATCCGAATGTTGCGCTCTAATTCGGCGCGCGCCACGGCGTGAATGCCACGCGAATGTCACGGCAAGAAACGGGTATCTGCGCGGATTGCCGGTCGATATCGTTCATTTCAGGCGGAGCAATCCTGCTTCGCCGTGAATCGAGATCAGCAAGGAGTCGAACATGTCGATGGAAGAGGACAACAAGGCGATCGTTGGCCGCTGGTTCACGCGTTTCTGGGGCGAAACCTGCGACCTCAGCGTCGTCGACGAGCTAGCCGCGCCGGACATGCTGCTCAAGTATTCGCTGCACGAGCCGCGCCGCGGCCGCGAAGACATCAAGGCGTTCATGAGCGGCTTTCGCGCGGCGTTCCCCAATCTGAACTTCTGGGGCGCCGCCGATCTCATCGCCGAAGGCGAATACGTGGTGGGTCAGTGGGAAGGCGGCGGCACCCATTCGGGCCCGGCGTTCGGCGACTTTCTCGCGGGATCGTTGCCGGCGGCGAGCGACCGCAAGATGCACTTCACCGGCACGACGGTATTGCGCCTGAAAGACGGCAAGATCGTCGAGGAGATCGGGCTCGACGACGGCGTAACGGCGCTCACGCAACTCGGGCTCATCAAGCGAGTCTGATTGCGCGGCGAACGGAACGTCTCACATAGGGAGTCGAATCATGTCAACGGTTGCTCCGCTCCTCGCCCTTCACGCGCTCGCCGCTCAACGCGGCGATGGGCTGCGGCCTGAACTGCTCGCACTGCTCCTGCGTCATGCGCAATCCGGCGCCGGACTCAGCGCGAGCATCGATGGCCCGTGCGTGGAAAACGGTCAGGCGCCGCCGCAATGCGCCACGACGTTGGACTGCGCGTCGAGCCACACGGGAATTGCATCGAGCTTGGCGCCGGCGCACGGGCCTTCGATGCACTGCCCGTCTTCGAAGCGAAACAACGCACTGTGATGCGCGCACATGATCACCTGTGCGCGATACGTCGGCACATGGCCGGGCTCGTAGTCGAGCGGCACCGAGAAGTGCGGGCAGCGGTTCGCGTACGCCCATACTTCGCCGGCCCGCCGCACGACGACGACCGGCCGCCCGGCGAGCGCGGCGTCGATCACGCGCGCGCCGCCGTCGGGCACATCGTCGAGGCAACACAGGCTCACAGTCGGCATGATTCACACCCTTTGCTCAGGATTGCCAAGATTCCAGTCCCACGGACGGATCTCGACGTGTTCGAACAAGCCCGCCAGCGTATAGGGATCGTCGCGCACGAAGCGCATCACGTCGTCGTAGCCTTCCGCCTCGATCACGAGCAGCGTGCCGTTGAGCGCGTCGCAATGCGGCGCGAGCGTCGAGCCGCCCAGCCGCACGAACACCCCACGCTGCGAGGCCGAGCGCAGATAGGTGCGATGCACCGCGCGCTCGCGCTCGCGGACGTCGCGCATGCCGGGCTTGTCGGTGGCGAATACGGCGTAGTAGCGTGTGTGCGGTCTCATGCGCGCTCCAGCACGAAGTCGTAGCGCGCCTCGCGAAAGCCGCCCTCGAAGCCGAACTGCTGCGCGGCCGCCCCACCCGCCGCGTGCTCGCGATAGTCGACGAGCAGCGAGGGCTTCACGCCGAACACCGCGTCCGAATCCAGATACGGGTCGTTCTGGTTGAACAGGTGTGTGACGAGCGCGCTGTGGCCCGGCGCCGTGATCATGAAGTGCAGATGGGCGGGCCGCCACGGATGCCGCCCCGTGGCATTGAGCATGCGGCCCACCGGGCCGTCGGTCGGAATGGGATAGCACACGGGCACGATGGTGCGGAGCGCGTAGCGGCCTTCGGTGTCGGTGCGATAGCGTCCGCGCAGGTTGCCGTGCGGCTGTTCGGTGTCCTGCCCCGAGTACATGCCGTTGTCGGCCGTCTGCCATACGTCGAGCAGCGCGTTCGCCACGGGCTGGCCATCGGTCGTCAGCACGCGGCCATGCACGAGGGCCGGCGTACCCGGCGTGAACGCCATGTTCTCGCCATAGGCGCGTTCGGGCATGCCTTCGATGTAGAACGGGCCGAACACGGTCGTATCGGTCGCGCCGGAAGCATAGCGGTGATTGATCGCATCGACGAGCATCGACACGCCCAGCGTGTCGGACAGCAGGATGAATTCCTGGCGCACGACGTCGTCGCACATCTGGCCCGTCTCGGTCAGGAAGCGGATCGCGGCGAACCACTCCGCCTCCGTCGGCTCGACTTCGCGCACGTAGGCGTGCAGATGGCGCACGAGGCTTTGCATCAGCGTGCGCAGGCGCGCGTCGGGTGTGTTCGCGAACCGGCCCACGACCTGTTCCGTCAAGGCGCGTTCGGCTTCGGTGCCATGCATCGACATGGTTGTCTCCTTTCCGTTGTTTTGTGCGCCACGCACGCGGCGTGGGGCAACCCGGCTAGCGCGGCGCCAGGCCTTCCCACGCGCGTTGCAGCAGTTCGCGGATCGCCGCGCGCTCCAACGGCCGCGGATTGGGATAGGCATTCGTGCACGCGAGATCGGCCGCTTCGTCGAGGCCCGCTTCGGGCATGCCGATCTCCGCGAGCGACACGGGAATGCCTAGCGACTGGTTCAACGCGTAGAGCCGCGGCCCGGCCTCATCCGCATGCGCGCCGCCGAGCGCACGCGCCACGCGCTCGAGCGCGTGCGGCGCGGCCGCGTGGTTGTAGTGCGCCGTATGCGGCAGCATGACCGCATGCGTTTGCGCGTGCGGCAGGTTGAAGGTGCCGCCGAGCGTGTGGCAGAGCTTGTGATGCAGCGCCATGCTCACGGCGCCCAAGGAAGTGCCCGCGAGCCACGCGCCATAGAGCGCGCGACTGCGCATCGCCGCGTCGTCCGGGCGACGCACGACGCCCGGCAGCGCTTCGCCCAGCGCGCGAATCGATTCTTCGGCCATCAGGCTGATCACCGGGTTCGCGTCCTCGGCATAGAGCGCCTCCACCGCGTGCGCGATGGCGTTCACGCCCGAGGCCGCCGAAATGCCGGCGGGCAGCGAGACGGTGAGCGACGGGTCGTAGAGCACGGTGCGCGGCAGCACGCGCAGGTCGCGCCCGGTCTTTTTCAGGCGCCCTTCGGTGAGACCGTAGATGGGCGTCATCTCCGAGCCCGCGTAGGTCGTGGGCACGGCGACGATCGGCAGCGCCGATTCGAGCGCGATGGCCTTGCCGAGGCCGATGGTCGAGCCGCCGCCCACGGCCACGCAGCACTGCGCGTCCAGCGCCGCCGCCGTTTCGCGCGCGGCCCGCGCGACCTCCACGGGCACGTGCATGACCGCTTCGGCATGGATGCCCGCGGCGCGCTCGCCGAGCAGGCGCGCGACTTCTTCAGCGAGCGGCCGCTGCTCGGGCGTCGAGAGGATCAACGCGCGGCGTGCGCCCAGCCGGTCCACCTCTTCGGGCAACCGCGCGAGGTTGCCCCAGCCGAACACCACGCGCGACGGCAAGCCCTGATAAACGAAGCGATCCATACGTGCCTCAACGCTTGAAGTGGGGCGGCACCTGGGCGTCCACGTTGACCCACACCGAGCGGGCCTCCGTGTAGTCGTGCATCGCCTCGAAGCCCATTTCGCGACCGTAGCCCGATTGACCGACGCCGCCGAACGGGCTGCCCGGATTCACGCGCTTGTAGCAGTTCACCCAGCACATGCCCGCGTGAATCTTGCCCGCGATGCTGTGCGCGCGAGAGAGGTCGCGCGTCCACAGGCCGCTGCCGAGACCATAGTCGGTGCCGTTGGCGATGGCGAGCGCCTCTTCGTCGGACTTGAAGCGCAGCACGGTCACGAACGGGCCGAACACCTCTTCCTGCGCGATGCGATCGTCCGGCGTCTTCGCCTCGATCACCGTGGGGCGCACGTAGTAGCCGTTGGCGAGCGCGGGGTCCTGCGGCGCGCTGCCGCCCGTGAGCACGCGCCCGCCCTGCTCGCGCGCCACGTCCACGAAGGCCTTCACGCGCTCCAGATGCTGCAGCGAAGTGAGCGGCCCCATTTCTGTTTCGGGGTCCAAAGGATTGCCGACACGAATCGAGGCGGCGAGCGCCACGAAGCGTTCGAGAAATTCGTCGGCGATGCGCTCGTGCAGCACCAGACGCGAACCCGCAATGCACGCCTGCCCCTGGTTGTGGAAGATCGCCCAGGCCGCGCCGTTGATGGCGGCGTCGAGATTGGCGTCGTCGAACACGATATTGGCGCCCTTGCCGCCCAGTTCGAGCTGCACGCGCTTCAGGTTGCCCTGCGAGGCCTCCACGATGCGCCGCCCCGTGGCCGTCGACCCGGTGAAGGCGATCTTGCCCACGCCCTCGTGCTCCGCGAGCCGCTGCCCGGCCGTATGCCCATAGCCCGGCACGATGTTGACGACACCCGCGGGAAAGCCCACTTCCGCCATCAACTCGACGATGCGCAGCGTGGAAAGCGGCGTGATTTCCGAGGGCTTCAGCACGACCGTGTTGCCGGCCGCGAGCGCCGGGCCCATCTTCCAGCTCGTGAACATGAGCGGGAAATTCCACGGCACGATCTGGCCCACCACGCCTATGGGCGCGCGTTGCACGTAGTTGAGAAAGCCCGTTTCGACCGGAATGACCGAGCCTTGAACCTTGTCGGCCATGCCGCCGAAGTAGCGGAAGCACGCCGCCGTGCGCGGCACGTCCAGCGCGCGTGAATCGCGGATCGGGTGCCCCGTGTCGAGCGATTCCAGTTGCGCGAGTTCTTCGCCGTTCGCTTCGATGGCGTCGGCCAGACGCAGCAGCAGGCGGCCGCGCTCGGCGGCCGGCATCGCCGCCCACTGCGGGAAGGCGCGCGTGGCGGCGGCCACGGCCAGATCGATGTCGGCCGCGGTGGCGGCGGCGATCTTCGTGATCAGCGAGCCGTCGTGCGGATTGAGCACGTCGATGGTGCCGCCCTCGACGGCGTCAACGAAGCGGCCGTCGATGAACAATTGCGTTTGCATGAGTAAATCCTCGGTTGATGCTTAGGCGTGCTGCGTAGCTGCTGGGAACTCGCTCAGAACTCGACCGGATACGGCTTGAGTTCGCCACTCTCGTAGCGCTTGGGCAAGCCGGCGGTCGCGTTCTCCCACACGAGCAGCATCGAACGCTTGGTCGAATAGCCCTGATGGCGGATATCGGCGGGCATGGCGCAAATGTCGCCCGCGCGCATGGTGATGCGTGCGCGCGGCGCGCCGGTGTTCTTGTCGCCGATATCCCAGACGATCTCGTCGGAGAGCTGCAGGAACCACTCCACGCGGTCGTTGCCGTGGAAAACCGGCAGGATGTACTCCTCCGTGGTCGGACAGAACAGGCTCTGGCCGCACACCGAAGTGACCGAGGGATTCCACGTCACGTCCGAGCGCGAGAGGTACTTGAAGAGGTTGAACGCATGCAGCTCGCCTTCGAAACCGGGCTCGGCGTGCACTTCTGGGCTGTCCTGTGGCACGTCGGCGAAGGCGCGGTTCACCGGCAGGTCGTCGCGCAGCGGCGAGTCGCCTTCGAGGCCCGGCATGCGGCGCGTGGCGATGCGCGTGCGCTCGATCGCGGCATCGTTCTCGCCATGCTTGCGGCCGAATGCGGTGCCGGTTTCCTCGGGCGCGGCGAACGGGTCGAAGCCTTCGTTGGTCCAGTCGTGCAGGATCGCCTTGAAGGTCGCCATGATGGTGGGCGTTTCGAAGGTCTCGATATAGTCCACGCCGGCGTCTTTCATGATGCCGTTGAACGAGCCCGCGTACACGTCCACCTTGCCGTAGTGATTGCGCGTGCCGAACACGTGGTCGAAATTCACCCAGCCGTAGAAAAAGCCCCAGGCCACGTCGCGCATCATGGCGCGCAGGAAGGCGTCGGCGGGGATGGCGTGCGTGCGCGTCTGCCCCTTCGCGGGCCACAGCACTTTCACGAAGTATTCGTCGCGCGTGAATTCGAAGGCGCCGAGCGTGTAGCGGCGATAGCCGGTCACGGCGTCGGGCTCGCTCGCGCGTACGGTGTCGGCGGCAAAGCCTGCGGAATGGTCGAGGGTTTCGAGGGTGGCCATTTGGTGTCTCCAGTAGTCGGGTGATCGGTTAGCGCGTGTTGTCAGTGCAGGCAGATATCGGCCCACTTCTGCACCGACAGCTCACCGGCCATGGTCTGCACGAGCGCCACGCCAGCCTTCTGCGCGCTGAAGCGATACGCGCAGCCAGCCGGCAGCAGCGCTTGATGGCCGCGGCGCAGCACCACGTGGCCCATCTTGCGGCCCGCAGGCTGCTCGCCCGCGTCGACCGTACCCGTACCGCCCTCGAGCGGAGCGTCGAGCTTGATGAAGTCGATGCGCACTTCGCCATCCATCAGGATCACGAACTCATCGTGTGCGCAGGCGAACCAGCGCGACTGCCCTTCCGTGCGCAGCACCTCGATCACGTATTCGAGGTTCTTGCCGACCACGACCTTTTCGTAGGGCGCCGAGCTTGCGGCGACTTCGAAGACGTTCGAGAAAACATAGTGGCGGGCGTCGCCGCTCGTGATTTCGATCTCGCCCTTGCGATACTGCTCGAGCGAGCCGAAGGCGGTGTGGAATGACGAATCGGTCATGGCTGTCTCCTGTTTTGGAAGGTTCGTTGGAATCAACTTTAGGAGCGCTGCGCGGCGGTAACAACCGGCGGCCAGGCGACTACGGCATTCGCGTTTCGCAAATAATCGCGGCAGGCAATCGTCGCAGGCGCTAGCGCACCCAGCCGCGCTCGATCAGCGGCACATCCCACGCGGGCTCGGGGCCCAGATACTCGGCCAGAAACTCCACTAGCGCCTTCACTTTCAGGGCCTGGCGCTGCGTGGAGGGATACACGGCGGCAAAGCTCAACGCCGAGAGGTGGTAGTCGGTGAGGATCGGCACGAGCGAGCCGTTGAGGAGCGCCTCGCTCGCCACGAGCGTAGGCAGGCACACCACACCGCCGCCCGTGAGCGCGTAATCGCGCAGCAAATGCACCGAGTTCGAGCGGATCATGCCGGGCAACTCCATCTCCACGACTTCGTCGCCGCGGGTCATCGTCCAGCGGTTGCGCGAGGGATAGCCCGAATAGAGCGCCGTGGTGTGCTGCAGCAATTCACGCGGATGCTGCGGCGCGCCATGCTCTTGCACATACGCGGGGGTGGCGCAAAAGAGCCGGCGCACCGAAAAGAGCCGCCGCTCGATCAGCGAATCGGAGATCGGCGGGAAGATCTGGAATGCGACGTCGAAGCCTTCTTCGATCGGATCGACCACGCGGTCGTTGACGATCACGTCGAGCTGGATGCCGGGATAGCGGCGGTTGAACTCGGCGAGCGGCGCGCCGAAATGGCCCAGCGCGAAGCCCGGCAAGATCTGGATGCGCAGCCTGCCCGTGGGCGTGGCGCGCAGTTCGCGCATCTGGTCCGTCAGTTCGTTCACGCGCCCCACCACCTCCGCGCATTCACGATAAAACGCCTCCCCGACTTCGGAGAGGCGCACGTGCCGCGTGCTGCGATGAAAGAGCGGTGCGTTGACGAACTTCTCCAGTTGCTGGATGCGGTTCGTCACGACCGAACTGGTCACGCCGAGTTGCCGGGCCGCTTCCGCGAAACTGCTCGTTTCCGCCACGCGCACAAAAGCTTCGATGCTCAGGAATCGGTCCATGCTCCTCTCTTCTTCTCGGCTTCGGGCCCTTCAAGTATAGGGCCCGCCTCCGGTCGCTCGCGCCGCTCCTGCACGGGCGGCGCAGCCGCCGAGGACGCCACGGACAGCGCGCGCACGTTACTCGGCCTGCCCCGCTGCAGGCAAGGGCGCGGCGGGCGCAATAGGGGTGGCGGCCTCGCTGCGCCGCAGCTTCGCGGGCGCGGTTTCCTTGAGGAAGAGGCTCACCAGCACGCCGAGGAACACGGCGCCAATCGGCAGCCACAAAATGTTCTGGATACCGAAATGCGCTGCAACAAATCCGGCAAGCGCGGGCGCCACGCCGCCGCCGAAGATTTCACCGGCGCCCACCACGAGGCCGATCGAAGTCGAGACCATGCCGGCCGGCGCGGCTTCGGTGGCAACCGGTCCCGAGAGCAGCGAAACGAGGCCGAGCGTGAAGAACGACGCCGCGAACAGCACCGCGAAGAGCGCGAACGGCTGCGCGCCGAGACCGCGAAACACGATCAGCATGACAGCGGTGCCCACGAAGCCGATGACGCTCGCGAGGCGCCGGCCCAGCAGATCCGAAAGCCCCGGCAAACCGAACTGTCCGACGAAACCGCCAAAGCCGATCGCCGAGGCCACGACGCCCATGCGCTGCGTATCGAGCGACAGGTACTGCGTGAGATAGAGCGGCAGCATGGCGCCGAGCACGAACACGCCCGTCATGGCGCAGAACAGCGCGACCATTGCTACGGGAATGTTGCGGCTGCGGAGCACGTCGCGCCAGTGGCCGCGTTCGGCCTTCACCGCGGATGCATCCGCGTTGCGCGCGGGCGCACTTTGCGGCTCGCGGATCACGCGGTACATCAGCAAGCCGAGAATCAGCCCCGGCACCGAGACGAGCGCGAACACCCAGCGCCACGTCATCACGCCCAGCAACTGCGTGGCGATGATCGGTGCAAGCGCGAGCCCGAACAGCGCAAAGCCGCTTTGCTGAAGCCCGAGATTGAAGCCGCGGCGCTTCGGGTGCGAGGCATCGGCCGTGGCGGCGAAGCTGGTCGGGCAGAACGAACCTTCGGCCACCCCCATCAGCGCGCGCACGGCCAGCAGGCTCGCGAAGCCGCCTGCGAGGCCCGAAAAGCCCGAGAGCAGCGAGAACGCGATGATCGCCGGAATCAGCACCTTGCGCCGGCCCACCTTGTCGGACAGGCCGCCCATGACCGCCGCGAACACGCCCCACGAAAGGCCGAGGATGCCGATGCAATTGCCGACATCCTGCGCGTTGAGGTTGAGGTCTTTCATGATGGACGGGAACAGCGGCGCGATCAGCCAGCGGTCGAGGCCCACGAGGCCGAAGCCCAGCGCCAGCAGCGTCACGGCCTTCCATTCGTAGGCCGTGTCCCATGTGTTCGGTTTCATCTCTGTCTCCTTGGGCCGGCCGCATGCCGCGCCACACGCTCATGGTCGAAAACGGGTGTGCGACGCGACGTGCACCGCTGCACGCTCGCAGGACGCCGTCGACATCGACGAGGCAAAGATAGTCGCAAGCGCGGTGTAATCAGTACCGGATAACGCCCGAATACGTCATTCGCGGATCGCGAATAATCGGGCGCGCAAGGCCGGCGGGCACGGCAGTCGGGACGCTGCGAGCGGGGCGCGCCACGCGATGCGCCGCGGCGCGCCCACCCCAGGACAATTACGGGTAGACGCTCGCTGGCGCGGCGGGCGGTAGGCATTCAACGCATGAGTTGCACGAGCCCGGGCGATCTGCAGGCCGCCGCCGCGCGGATCGCCGGGAAGATCCGCGAGGAATGAGCGCGGCGCTCACGCTTTGCGCAAGTGCTCGGTATGCATGTCGCTCAAACGGCTCAGCAGGATGCCGTAACCGGTCAAATGCCCGAGATAGACGCTCGTGAACACGCCCGTGGCGGGCAGCGCTTCGACGAGCGCATGCAGTTCCTCGCGAGTCAGCGGCGCCACGAGCAGAGCTGGGCGTTCCACCCGCAGGTCCGCCTGGGAAGCCAGTTGCCGGTGTACGTCCACGAGGCGCGCGAGGCCGCGCCGGTAGGCCTCTTTCCATTGTGCGTCGAGCGCCTCGTATTGCGCGTTGAACGTGTCGAGCGTTTCGAGGAAGCCGACGATCGAATCGAATAGCTCGTGGTAGCACGCGAACAGCGGCAGGCGATCGCGATTGCGCTTCAGATGCGCCGACACCCACGACTGCTCCAGGTCCGACTTGAGGAGATCGTGCGCCTGCTTCAGATTGCTGCTCGACACCCGCAGCGCGGCCGTCGCCGATTTCAGCTTCGCGCGGTCCAGCGTGTTCGTCGCGACTTCGTTGAGCAAGGCTTCGGCCTGTGCGTTGCCGTCGTTCACGAGCGTATTTGCCCAGAATCCGTGGTCGGGCGGAAACGCGACCTGCTGAATGATGAAACCGAGCAGCATGCCGAGCACCACGCCGATCAGCCGTTGCTCGAGCAGCGGTATGTGCACGCCCGTGAAGAGCACGAGCGTCATCGGCACGGTGATGCTCGTCATCTGGAACACCGAAGGCCGGATGCGCACGATCGTGAAGATCACGAGCGGCAGCAGGATCACGCCCAGCCACAAATGCGGCGCGGTCAGCCAGATCAGCAGCGTGCCGAGCGGCATCGCCACGAGGTTCGACATCACGCGCTTGTAGAAGTACCCGCGCGCCGCCGAGATGGAACTGCCGAGCGCGAGCGTGAGCATGGCCGAGCCCGAGAGCGCGACCGCCGCCTCGGGATACCCGCACGCGTACGGAACGCCGAAGCCTATCCACATGCCGAGCGTGAGCTTCGTGTATTTCGCGAGTTCGGAGAGGGAAAAGCGTGCGAGCGCACGGCGAAACGGCGTGAGCGGTTTGTGGGCGTAGGAGATGGTGGCCATGGATGCCGTCGGTCGTTTCAGGCGGAGCGCCAATGTTAACGCGAATGCCATGACTGTTCCGGCACTCAGACCCTCCTCGACGACTTCCCGATTATTTTGCGGCCCGGATTTTCTTTCCGATTCGTAAGACCAATCCTCGGCACTTTGTGCGGATGCCCGCCGGTCGGGGCTTTGCGGGCCGCCGTGCGCAAGGCGCATTCCTTGCGAATTATTTTCAATTTCTTTCGCGTTTTGTTCCTTTACCGTCATGTCCACCGGATGAAGTTCGCATTCCGAACCCGTCTTTGCGAACGTCTCCGCATCCCTCAAGCACTGGGGTCTGCCCATGACGACAACAACGAAGGTCTCCATTTGCCTGCCGACGTACAACCGGCCTGAACTGCTGGTTCGCTGCATCGAATCGTGTCTCATGCAAACGCATGCGAACATCGAGATCGTGATCGGCGACGACTCGAGCGACGATCGCACGCAGCAACTGATCGCCTCGCGTTACGGCGACGACCCGCGCATCGCCTACCGGCGCAACATGCCCGCGCTCGGCCAGGCGCCCAACGTGGCCAGCCTCTTCGAGCGCGCGAGTGGAGACAAGATCCTCCTGATCCACGACGACGACTATCTGCTCGTGCACTGCATCGAGAAGCTGCTCGCGCAGTGGGAGCGCTATCCGGATCTGGAAGTCGCGTTCGGCGACCAGTACGAAACCGATCACGACGGGCGCATCATGCAGGCGGCCAGCGAACGCATGAACATCGCGTATCACCGCACGGCCGCCGCCGCGGGACTGCAACATCCGCCGGGCCGCGTGGGCATCGTGCAGATGTTCCCCAACAACGGCTGGCTCGCCGATGCGGCGCTCGTCAAGCGCATCGGCTACGACGACCACTACGGCACCTGCTGCGATTACGTGTTCGGCACGCGCCTGTGCCTCGCGGCAAAGCGCGTGTGCTATGTGAACGAATACGTCTCGTGCTATCGCATTACCGACGTTTCGGTATCCCAGGCAACGCGCACGAGCATCAATGCCTCGTCGATCTCGGCGTGGCGCTTTCTCAAGAGCCTCGCGCTGCCGCCCGAACTCGAACCGGCGCGCAAGCTCGCCATGCGCCGGCTCGTGCCGATCGTGGTCTCGCTGCTCGCGCGCAATCGCGAGGCGCGCGCCGGGCTCCAGCTCGCGCTCGGCAATCTCTACGCGTACCGGTTCGGCTTCAGCCCGCGACTCTACTACCACCTGCTGATGATCTGGAAAGCCACGCGGCGGCCCGGCACGGAGTCCGTTGCGCTATTGGGGATGAAGGACGAGCAGGTCGTGGATACGTCCCGAACGCGCATGCCGTAACGAACACATCAACGCATTACGCCGTGAACAGCGGCCGCAGATCGGCCACGTTCGCGACGTGCTCCAGCGCGTTGATCCGCTCGATCAGTTGCGCGGTCTTTTGCTGACCGAGCACGGGCTCCATGAGATCGCGCGCCTTGTCGTTCACCTGGGCGACGCTCAGCGGGTTCTCTTTCGTGCCGGGCGGAAAGCGCGTGTAGTGGCTCACGGTGCGCCCGTCCGTCAACGTCACCTCGACGATGCCGCCGCGCGGCGCGGCCGGGTCGCGCAGCTTCGGGTCGGCAACGACCGTCACCTTGGCGCGTTGCGCCTGGATTTGCGGATCGCGCATGAGCGAGGCGTCGTGGCTGTCCGCGAACGACACCGCGCCCTTCACGAGCGCCAGCGCCACCATGTGGGCGCAGTTGACGTCGGGCATCGCGCTGTCGCCGACAATGCCGATGGCGTCCGGCGGCACCTTCACCACCACCGAGCGCACCTTGTCCGGGGTGAGCTGATATTGCCGCCGCAGGGTGAGCAAGGCATCGAGCGGCGATTGAATCGGATAGCCCACCGAATACGTCTTGATCGCTGTTTCCGTCACGAAAAAGCGGCTGCCGAGCCGGTCGATCATCGCTTGCGGCTGCGGTTTCGTGGAGAGCGCGATGAAGAGATTGTGCGTACCGTCGAGCACGTCGGCCACGCCGGTCATGCCCGCTTGCACCATCGTCGCCGCCATCACGCCGTTGCGCGCGCCCATGCCCGCGAAATCGAACGCCTTTTCGATGTGGTCGCGATCCTTCACCCAGCTCCACAGTCCCGACACCTGCTGCGCCGCGTAGGAGATCGCATAACGCGTCTGGCGTTCGTCGAGCCGCGCGAGCGCAGCGGCCGCGCCGAGCGCGCCGAACGTCGAGGCCGTGCCTTCCGCGCTGCGATGCGATGCGCGCACGAGATCCGGGCCGAGCGCCATGAGGAGCCGACACGCCGTGTCGTAACCGAGCGCGACGGCACGCACGAGCGCCGCGCCGGATGCGCCCTGCGCTTCGCCCAGCGCGAGTGCGGCGGGCACCGTGGAGCAGCCGGGGTGCGCCTTCGTGACGGGTTCGAAGTCGTCGGTCTCGTCGGAGTGTGCGCACATGGCGTTGGCGAGCGCGGCGTTCACCGTGCTCGTGCGCAGGTCCGAGCCGACGACCGAGGCCTGCGGCGCGCCGCCGAGCGAGCGCACGTATTGCGTCGCCAGCATGCCGGGACGCATGCGCGAGCCGGACACCATCGCGCCAAAAGTATCCAGAATGTGGTTCTTGCATTCGACCAGCACGGCGTCGGGCAACGGCTGGTCGCGCGCAGCGACGAGGTAGCGCGCAAGCTGCGCGGTGATGCCGGTGTCGTCCGGCGACGACGCGGTTGTTGGGGCGTCGGCAGCAAACGCGTGCTTTGCGCCGACGACAGGCAGCATGCTGCACGCCGCGACGCACTGAAGCATGCGGCGGCGCGAAGGCGAAGGCGTTTTTGGCATCGTTATCCGTTCGGAATCCGTATTGAATCGTGCTACCCGGTGCAGCTCATGCGGTAATCGCGCCGGCGTCGAAACGGTAGGCCATCAGTGCGGCCAGCCCGCGCCGTCCGTCTATCGACTGCGCTGCGCTCGTAAAGCCGTGTTTCGCGAGCAAGGCCGCTTCGATGGCATCGGCAGCGGCCTTGCCGGTTTCCAGCGAGCCCATGGCTTCGCCCACGTTGCGCGCGAGCCCGGCCGCCTGCGTCGCGGCGATGCCAAGCGCGTGGCGTGTGTGCAGCGCGTCGAGCGCGAGCAGGCGCGCTGCCGCGAGCGTCGCCCCCACGATGCCGAGCGACGCGGCCACGTTCCAGCGCGCACGGAACGCTTCGTCGTCCACGGCGGCGCCCAGGCGCGCCGAAGCACGCGTGCCGACCGCGACGGCAGCGGCGATATCCTCCTCGGCGGCCCCGAGAGACTCGCCGAGCGTAAGCGCTGCTGCCACGGCGGGCGTGGCGGTCGAGCCCGCATCCAGCGTGGCGAGCGCGGCGCCGAGCTGCCATGCGCGCGAGCGCGCATCGGCAGCCTGCGCGAGCATGGCGCTCAGTGGGCTGGCGTCGCGGGACTGCGCGGCGCAGCGGCGCGCGTTCGCCACGGCGCTGCGCGCGGCTTCGAGTTCGCGCTCGCCAGGCTTCGCGGCGGCAAGCGCCACAAATGCATCGGCAACGGCGGAATGGGCGGCGGGGTTATGCATGAACCAGGTCCTTGTTCGGCGTGCAAAGGGCAAAGAACGCATCGAGACTCGCGGCGCGCTCCACGTTCGCGACGGCGGCGGCAATGCGATCCGCCGCGCCCGCGCCGAGCCGCGGGTCGATCAGCAGACGCACCTTGTCGAGCAACTCGTCGTCGGTCAGGGGCCGCGCGAGACTGCCGCGCGCATGGTCGACGTGATGCGCGACCACGCTGCCGTCGTGCAGCCGCGCCTCGATGTAGACCTCGTCGCGGTTCAAGGCGGGGTCGGGCGCGAGCGTCGTCTTCGCGCGCAGCGCCTTCACGTCGTCGCGCGTCACGCGACTGTCGTCGTATTGCGCGAGGCCCACCTGGCCATCGCACAGCGCGGCGGCCACACCGTGGATCGCGCTGAAACGCGCCTGCAGGCCGTCACGAGGCTGCGGGTTGCCCATCAATTCCGGCACGAGCGGATGACAGCGCACTACGATCGCGTCGATCGAACCGGCGTCCGCAATGCGCTCCGCGATTGCGAGGCCGGCATCGATGGCCGGATGCGCGACGATCCCGCACGGATACGGCTTGTAGGTGTTGAACAGCAATTCCCAGCGCTCGCCGAAATCGCCGTTCATGCGCTCGAAGTCCACCTTCGTCGAGAGCGATCGCGCATAGCCGCCCGGCGCTTCGAAGATGTCCTCGGCGGCGCGCTGCCCGTGCTGGGCGAGCCGTGCCGCATCGATGCCGTTGGCAGCCGCCTTGCCGGGATGAAACGGCTTGGTCATGGTGCCGAAGGCCTCGCGTTGCCCGACGAACATCGAGGCGGCAATCGACACGGCCTCCTTGAGCTGGACTTCGTCGAGGCCGAGCAGCAGCGCCGCCGTGACCGCACAACCAATCACGCCGCACGTGCCCGTGATATGCCAGCCCCGGTCGTAGTGCTCGGGCGAGATCGCCACGCCCACGCGCAATTGCGCCTCGCAGCCCAGCGCGAACGCCGTGAGCGCCTGCGCGCCCGTGGGCCGCGTTTGCGGCGCGAGCGCGGCGAGTACGGCGAGCGTGGCCGCCGCGGGATGGATCACGGTGACGAGATGCGTATCGTCGAAATCATCGAGGTGACCCGCGAAGCCGTTCGCCAGCGCGGCGAAATGCACGTCGATGCGCTCCGTACGACCGAGCACGCCCGCCTCATGGGCGGCGCCGAGATCGCGCGCAGTCGCGAGTATCGCTTCCACGCCCGGATGCGTGCAGGCGCCGATCGTTGTGCCCGCAACGTTGATGAACGAGCGCTTCGCTTCCTGCAGGACGTCGGCGGGCAAGGGGCGCCGTGCCAGTGCATACAGGCCCTGCGCGAACGCGGCGGCGATGGAACCACTCATTGGGACAACTCCTCGAGACGTACACCGTTGGTTTTCGGACCCCACGCGCCGACCGCCACGACGATCACGACCATGGCCGACGAGATCAGCAGGAACACGGCCGGCACGCCGTAGTGCTTGAGCAGCGCCGCGACCCAGAAGCCGACGAAGATCGAACTCACCCGGCTCCAGCTGAAGACGAAGCCCACGGCACGCGCGCGAATGCGCGTGGGATACAGCTCGGCCTGATAGGTGTGGAAGATGCCGATGAGCCAGTTGTTCGCGATCGTCACCGCGCTGCCGAACAGGAGGATCGGCACGGGATCGCGCACCTGGCCGAACATCACGCCCGCCACGGCCACGACGATGGCGCAGCCCACCAGTTGCCACTTGCGCTGGTAGCGCTCCGCGCAGGCCATGGCGCCGATGGCGCCGAGCGGGGTCGTGATGGCGATCACCATGGTGTAGAGCAGCGAATGCGTGATCGTGATGCCCTTCGAGTACAGCAGCACCGGCACCCACGCGCCAAAGCCATACACGCCGAAGGTCTGGCAGAAGTTGAACAGCGACAGCATCACCGTGCGCTTGAAGTAGCGGCCCTGCCACATCTCGATCCACGCGCCGCGCGCCTCCAGCTGGCTCGCATTCGGGCCTTCGGGCGGCTCGGCGAGCGGCTTGCCGGTTTCGGCGACCACCCTGCGCTCGATCTCGTCGACGATCTGGCGCGCCTCGCTCACCCGCCCCTTGCTCTCGAGCCAGCGCGGCGATTCCGGCAAGCCGTGGCGAATGAACCAGATGAACACCGCGCCCGCCGCGCCGATGATCATCACCCACCGCCAGCCTTCCATGCCGAGGAACGTGCGCGGCACGAGCGCGTAGGAGATGACCGCGACCACGGGCACCGAAGTCAGGATGACGAGAATGCTGAACGCCGTGTAGCGCCCGCGTGCATCGCGCGGCGTGAGCTCGGAGATATAAGTGTCGACAGTGATGAGCTGCATGCCGATGCCCACGCCCGCCACGAAGCGCCAGGCGTCCATGCCCAGCGGCGAATGCTGGAAGGCGGCGATGAAGCTCGCCACGGAGTACGTCAGCATGGCGAAGGTGAACACGATGCGCCGCCCGAAGCGGTCGGTGACGCCGCCCAGCGCCACCGTGCCGACGAACATGCCCGCGAAGAACGAGCCCAGAAAGCTGGCGAAGCCGTTCACATCGAAGAGCCCGGCCGTGGTGGCGCGGTACAGGCCGCTGTGGATGAGGCCCAGCGAGATATAGGCCGCCATGAACATTTCGTAGAACTCGAACCATCCGCCCACCGCGATGCGCGCGACGAGCCCGCGGAAGTACCGCGTGGGCGGCAGCCGGTCGAGCCGCGCCGAGACACTCGCCTCGACGTGCGTTGAGCCGGCAATCTCAGTTCCCATGTACATGGCGTCTCCTTGCCTGACGGGTAGTCGAATTGGATTGCGTTTTAGTGTCGACAGTTATATTCAGTATATGGCGAATTTCCGCTTTTCGCAGAGACATTCTCGCCTGAGTGTATACACTTAAGTAACCGACCTGCGACTTCGAAGGCGAAGCAGGCAGCGGATTTGTTACAATCGGCGGCGCTGCGCCCGCTCGCGGCGCCTCGGGGGAAAGCGCATGGATGAAGATGTCGGCGTAATGGCCGCCCCGGACACGGGCGAGCAGTCGAGCGTGGCCGAGATCGTCGACTGGGTGGCGCGCGGCATCATCGAAGGCCGGTTGCGTCCCGGCGACGACCTGAATTCGGTCGATCTCGCCAAACGCTTCGGCGTGAGCCGCACGCCCGTGCGCGAGGCGCTTTTCGCGCTCACGCGCGAAGGACTCGTCGACTGGTCGCCGCGCCGCCGCCCGCGCGTGGCCGCCATGCAGTTGAAGGAAGTGCGCGAGATCTACGCGCTGCGCGCCCTGCTTTACGGCCAGGTGTCGCTCGCGATCGTCGAGCACGCCACAGAGGAAGACATCGCCGCGCTGTGGCGCGCGCATGGCAAGCTCGCCGAAGTCGCGGCAAAGGGTGACGTGGACGGCTACTTCTGGGCCAACGTCGCGTTTCGCGACGAGGAACTGCGTGTGAGCCGCAACGGCATCTTCAAGGAGGTGCTGGACTCCATGCGCATGCGCACGAACCGCCTGCGCCACCTGAGCACCTCGCTGCCGGGCCGCCTGCAGCGCTCCTGCACCGACCACCAGCGGCTGTGCGAGGCGTATGCCGAGCGCGACGGCGTGCTGGCCGCGGCGCTGAACCGGTCGATCGTGATGGGCGCCCTGCGTGCGATCGAAGCGGCCTGGGACACCCTGCGCTGAGCATGGGCCCTTGCTGCGCCCCTTTTTATTAACGCGGATGCCGCGTCGAACGGGGCCTGTGGCCCTCCCCGCCAGGCTTGCCGAAAGGCCGGGGATACAACATACTTGACGATTCGACCGAATTCCTTCCGCATTCTCGTTCTACCGGGTTCTTTCTCATCATGAGCACAATTCTTGAAAGCCTTCCGACCGGCCAAAAGGTCGGTATCGCCTTCTCCGGCGGCCTCGACACCAGCGCCGCGCTGCACTGGATGAAGCTCAAGGGCGCCGTGCCTTACGCCTATACGGCGAACCTGGGCCAGCCCGACGAAGACGACTACGATTCGATCCCGCGCCGCGCGACCGAATACGGCGCCGCCGGTGCACGCCTGATCGACTGCCGCGCGCAGCTCGTGGCGGAAGGCATCGCCGCCCTGCAATGTGGCGCGTTCCACATCTCGACGGCCGGCGTGACGTACTTCAATACGACCCCGATTGGCCGCGCAGTGACGGGCACGATGCTCGTGGCGGCGATGAAGGAAGACGGCGTCAACATCTGGGGCGACGGTTCGACCTACAAGGGCAACGACATCGAGCGCTTCTACCGCTATGGCCTGCTCGTCAATCCGGACCTGAAGATCTACAAGCCGTGGCTCGACCAGCAGTTCATCGACGAACTGGGCGGCCGCTCGGAAATGTCGGAGTTCATGCGCCAGTCGGGCTTCGAATACAAGATGTCGGCCGAGAAGGCCTATTCGACCGACTCGAATCTGCTCGGCGCGACGCACGAAGCGAAGGACCTCGAAAGCCTGGAAAGCGGCATCAAGATCGTGAACCCGATCATGGGCGTGGCGTTCTGGCGCGACGACGTCAAGATCGACCGCGAAGAAGTGACGATCCGCTTCGAGGAAGGCCAGCCGGTCGCGCTGAACGGCCAGACGTTCCCGAACGCCGTGGAACTGCTGCTCGAAGCGAACCGCATCGGCGGCCGTCACGGTCTGGGCATGAGCGACCAGATCGAAAACCGCATCATCGAGGCGAAGAGCCGCGGCATCTACGAAGCCCCGGGTCTGGCGCTGCTCTACATCGCCTATGAGCGCCTCGTGACGGGCATCCACAACGAAGACACCATCGAGCAGTACCGCGAGAACGGCCGCCGTCTGGGCCGCCTGCTGTACCAGGGCCGCTGGTTCGACCCGCAGGCCATCATGCTGCGTGAAACGGCCCAGCACTGGGTGGCGCGCGCCATCACCGGCGAAGTGAAGATCGAACTGCGCCGCGGCAACGACTACTCGATCCTCAGCACGAAGTCGGACAACCTCACGTATCAGCCGGAACGTCTGTCGATGGAGAAGGTCGCCTCGACGTTCTCGCCGCGCGACCGTATCGGCCAGCTGACGATGCGCAACCTCGACATCACCGACACGCGCGAGAAGCTGCGCGTGTACTCGAAGGTCGGTCTGCTCGCGCCGGGTGCGGCTTATACGCTGCCGCAGCTGAACGACGAGAAGAAGTAAGGCGTCGTCGCTTTGTGAAGAAAGGGAAGGCACTGCGCCTTCCCTTTTTTTATGTCTGTGCGGGTTTGCGTCTGGCGTTCGAGTTACCCACAGATTTTGTTGGCAAGGCTGGGGACAACTCGCGCCCAACCGCACCAACCCCCTGTCGCATAAGGGTTTTCGGGCGACGCGCGGGGGAAAGGCTCAATCGTTTCGTTGTGGATGCTGCGGGCACGTCACGCGGGACACGCGACTGTCAGAGCCCCAGCCATTCCCATGTTGTCCCGTCGTCACCCGGCATGCGCTCTCCCCGGCTGCGGGTCACGATGCGCGCGAGGTCGTAGCTGTAGTGCCAGTCCCGGGTCGCCGTACGCGCAAGCCATCGGCCGCTGCGTGGGCAGACAGCGCCAGGGTCACACGTGTGCTCGGTGCCTTCGATGAGATCGGGCGACCATGGCTTGACGGGTGTCGGCGCGCTGCCCGCCCATAGCCACTGCACCGGCTTGCTCAGCTCCGCGCCGGAGGCGGACTCCGTGAACATCTTCACGCTGTCCGTGGGGGCTACGTCCCCGGCCTTGAAGGGCCTGAGCTGAAGGCTGTGAATTGGCATGCCACCGCTCTTTTGCACGGCGCGGTACAGGCCGTCCTCGGCAAAGGTTTCGCCGGGCTTGACCGGTTGCCACGACATGTCCTCGCGGTGCTGCGCTTCCCACTGTTCGCGCTCCTGGGGTGTTGAGGGGTAGTCGCGGTCGACGCTGATGCGGGTTTTGACCGCCTTAAAATCTACTTGCGATGACAGGCCCCAACCATCGCCTTCGAATTCGATTCTCATGAATGCAATTCCTGAGAACTCGAACTCCCCCTTCGAAGCTCTGTAATCGGGATTCGTCCGAAACGTAAGCACTTTGCTATCCCCTGGACTCAGAAAAACGACTCCATCCTGAAACTCGTCCCGGTTAAGCAGCTTTTGACCGCCCAAAGCAAAGCCCCACGATTGTTTTGCATCTTCACGCATACCATTCTTATTAAATTTGGCTATCGCACCGGAACCTAAACGACCGTCAATGGACGTCCCGCCCCATTGATCCGGTGTCTTAAACTTGATCCATCCATTTCCAGAATTTACGAAGCAAACGGACACAATATATCCATCTTTACCGTGCTCAACCTTGCAGGTAGAGAAATCAAGCTTGATAAGTTTCCTGCCGTCCACCCACGCCCGCTCCGAAAGTCTGAATGGCGCATCAAAAATTTCGCGATTGAATCGCTCGGGAATCGTCCGTATAGAGCCGCTCCGATTCACGACTTTCCCGTCTTCAAGACAGGTAACCCTGAACGTGGCGGGTGGGTCATAGGTTTCTGGACCGCCAGTCTGAATATCTTTGTCGCACAATGCCTGCGCTACAGCCTTCAACTCCTGCAAATCCAGGCTTTGTACGTTGAGCATAAAGGTACCAATACCCGTCTGCGAATCCTCGTTAACCGTATCTCCCGTGGCAAAATAAAACCTCCCTTCGCCGTCAAAACTCATCTGTCTTGACCCGTACTCAAGACCACCGGACCACGACAGAGAAAAGCTACCAGGTTTTGGAGCGCTACCATTTGTCTGAATTGCCATCGCCGGCCTCCCTCCCATGGCAAACAAAATCAAGGATGCATACAACACCCTACATATTTGAATCGCATTCCTTCGTATCGCATCCATGCTACTCGTGCTTCCGCAACGTTTGATGGCCCCCCGAAGGTTTGGCCGGTCCACCGCTCGCTGCGCTGTCCTTTGCTTTTGCGGTGGCAGGCGCAACCGGATATCCGACCCGCCACGACTTGTTGGTGTGAGCCGAAAACCATCTGCGAATGTATTCAAGGTAATAGGGTGAAGTCGTTGCCGTGGGGAGGGCGCACCCACCACCCATAAGATTCGTGGCGGTCTCGATGATCCAGAAGTTATTCTTGTTTTTGTTTGCATCGGCACGCTCGAAATCTATGTCCTTGCCTTCCTTGACATATATCGAATGCACGAACCCGCCTTGCTCCCAATATTCGTCAGGGAAGTTAAACAGATGCCCGGTCTCGTGTGCCTTCGTTTGAGTTACTTTTGGCACATTCCCGGCGCCGCTGTTATCGAGCTCGTATTCCGATTCCGGCCAATTTCTCGCATCCGCTCGCTTAGTCGTCGGGAAAATATTAATAACGATGTTCGGATTTAGTGCCGAAGCATCGGCCTCCCTCGTAACATGCACGTCCACGCAAAACTTCACCGCAATCCGGCAACCACACGCGCCACCCTTCTGGCATCCATCGAGAATCAGCTTGTAGTTCCCCTGATTCAGCGTTTTCTCGATCATGTTTTTGTAGGTCGAAGCATCGACTTCTGCCGGATCACGCTCTACCAGCATTAGCCCCTGCGCAGCAAAAGTCTTGCGAGAGTTCGCTCCGTTTTTAAAGGTCTCATACTGCACGACCGCGTAGTTGTTCTTCTCATCACGCAGCGGTTCCCCGGTTGAAGGATTCATTCTGACCAGCAACTTTGGCGCCAATACCGTAACGACTTTTGCGGTCAACGTCTTGCTGCTGGAGTCGTAGCTGAACTGACACGTCGTGATATCCGTCCCAGAGCACATTACTGGATCATCGCCATCCTTAATACGCTCGGTTCTAGTCCAACCATATTTCTGGTAGGCCGGCGTCTCCCGTTCCATGCGGGCGAACTCCGTGAAATCCGGCAGCCTCCAGTCGCATGGCGCTGGACTCTGCAACTGGATCGGATCGGGAGCGACACAATACTGGTTGGTGTTGTCGGGGTCGTTGATAACCAATCCGCCGTTACCTGCCGGACCACCTGCGGAACCCGTCGAGTTCGGTAGCTGCTGCGTCTGTGGCAGCGGCTGCGCGCCCTGCAGCCCTCCGCCACCCGCCGAGGCCAAAGACGTGGTATCAAGCGACGGCGCAGGCGCCACCGCTCCCGTATTCGCCAGTGCCTCCCATTGCGCCGGGAGTGGCGCAGGTGCCGGCGGTGGCACCACGAACTTCGGATTGGTCCGCCACACCTCGCAGTCGGTCGTGTACGGCACGAACTTCGGCGCGAAAGCCGTGCCGCCCAGGTCCATCTGCGCGGGACCGGTGCCCTTCACGCTGGTTGTCCGGAACAGCACCCCGCCGCGCGACCCGATCTCGACGCCTTCGCCGGTCAGCTTCACGTAGGTGCCGTTCACGTTCAGGATGATCTCCTTCGCCGCCTTCACGTGAACCGCGCCGTTGACTGACTCGATCGTCAGGCCTTCCTGCGAGGCGAGCTGCATCCTGCCACGCTGGGCCTGCGCCACGAAGTCACCCGTCGCCGTGATGAGGCTCAGGCCCTTCTGCGTGAACAACGACAGCAAGTCACCTGCCGCCACCGTGAACCGCCTGAGCGTGCTGAAATGAATCCCCTTCTTCGCCGTGCCGACGATCGAGACATCGGCGGCGAGCTGCACGCCATCGCCCGACGCCACGGCGACCGGACCAGGCCCTGTCAACAGCACACCGGGTTTCTTCAGTTCATGCAGACCTGCGTTGATGCCCTTCTGTGCGTCGAGGTCAGCGGGCGTGGCCTTCGACGCTTCAGCGGACTGCGCGAGCGTGCCGGCGAATGCCTGGTGGTCCTTGAACAGCGCGTTGGTCTCATCCATGGCGAGCACCTTGCCGCCACCGCCTGGCTGGTTGTACGCCGTCACCATCACGCCAGCGCCACCACGATTGACCAGATGCGCGCCCGTGCGAAGCTCCGCTCCCGTGCCCCGCTCGTTCAGGTCGCGGTCGGGAATGAAGCCCAGGTGAAGCTGCGAGCGGCCCGAATGCTCCGTACTCAACTCGATGCCCTGCTGCTGCTCCCAGTCGTCGAACCACAGCTTGTTGCCCGAGCGTGTGCGTATCTCGCTGCGCGACATGCGGCGGCGTGAGCTGTTGATGAGGTCCGGGTTTTGGGCGTTCGGAATGAAGGCCACGGCGACCGGCTTGTTGGGATTGCCTTCAAAAAATCCCGCGATACCGAAGTCGCCATCCACCGGCGGCAGGTTCATGCCCGAGTGGTCGCGGCTCGCGAAGGGCCTGGCCATGCGCAGCGGGATACTTTCGCCGCCCTTCGGCCAGTTGCCGAAGTCACAGTGAAAGCGCACGACAATGCGCCCTTCCGCGTCCAGGTAGGGGTACCTGTAGTGATTCGGTGACGTCACCGTGAACCCCAGCGTATGCACGCGCGGCCACTTCGATTCGTCTATCGGCAGCCGGTAGGGCCGGCTGGCAGGAATCGCCTGGAAGGTGTTGCGGTAATTCTCGTTGCGCGCCCCTCGATGCACGACCTTCGAGACGAACAGGCCCTCCTTCGCGTCAAGCGTGCCGTCCGCGGCACCGGCCAGCGTATCGGGCTGCACGATGCAGCCCGGCCGGATCGAGGGCATCGTGGACTTCCCCCTGCAGGTGACCTGCTGCGCACGCGCCGCCTCATGCCGCAGCGTCGCCTCGCGCTTCGCCCCTGCCTCGTCGCCGTGATGCGTGCCCCACACCAGGGGCGTGCCCATGGTCGTGTCGTCATGCTGCTCCGTGCCGAACTCGTCGCGCGCACGCCCCTCCTCGCGGAAGATCATCGCGTGGTTGTCGGCGTCATAGTCCGCGACAATGAACGACGCAGGAATGGTGCGAGTACGCACCTTCAGCGAATAGATCGACTCCTCGAACGTATGCAGCCCCGATGGAGGGCGGTCCTTCAGAGAGAGGGACGGGCGCGTGTAACCGTCGATGTCGTCGGCAATGACCACCACCTCGCCGTGCCGGTCCTCCTCGGTAAACGTGAACAGCCCGGCCTGCTCCATCTCCAGCCGGCAATACGCCCAGTCGCCCATGTTGTACTGGAAGCGGAACGGGTGTTCGGAATGCCGCCGGCGCAGACGCTGCACCACGCGAATCCAGGGGCACACGGCATTGCGCTCGATGACTTCCTGGATGATGTCGGCGGACGTCTTGCCCTGGTATGTCGCGCAGTTGCTGGGGCCGTCCAGCACCGCAAGATGCTGGAGGATTTCGACACGATATGTACAGCCATCACGCGAGTTCGACACCGACTCGAAACGCGAGACGAATCCCGCGAACTTCCGGACCACCGCCCCCTCGTCAACCTGGAACCTGAACCTGGCCAGCTGGCCCAGGATATCCCGGCGCGCCACCGGCCCGGCAGTCGAGACCAGCGCCCTGATCCGGTACGGCTGGCAGCTCTCCTCGCGAACGTCCCACTCGACCACCGACAACCCGGGCGCGCGCCGCTCGCTGCGCTCATCGCGCTCGTACCTGCGAGCCTTGAGGATGATGTCCAGATGCGCAGACTGGCGTCCCGTGACCAGTCTCACCGGTTTGTCCGATTCCGCCATGGGGATTCCCTGTTCTGTAGTCCTGACCAGATGGCGCATCGTGGACACACGCCGCCGGAGCACCATCGCGCATGAGCCGCGGTGGCTTATGCAAGTCGCGAGCTAAGTTTCACGCAGACAGGCGAAACCGGCACTCGGACGCGTCTGAAAAAATCACAGGGGATGACTGATGTGATGCTTCGGTGCCCGCGTGCCCGATCGCCGAGGCGCCCTGGCTCAATCAACGAGCCACGATCGGTATAGCGAAGGCCTCGTGCATTGCGGGCGAGAGTTACCCACAGATTGCGTTGACAAGCTTGTGGAGAACACCCGGGACGAGTGCCCTAAGCCATTGATCGACTGGATGTTTTCTGTTGCGTGAGCGTGGGAGGCAGTGACGGGCCACGGGGGCGAGGCCGCAATACGCCCACCGGCATATCAGCCGTCGAGCGTATTGAAGACACTCACTACGCGGCAAGCTGCTTCATCTTGCCGTAGACGAATTGCCCGAAATACCACGAGAGATCGGAGTGGTTGAGGATATTCACGTCGGAGAGCGCCCCCGCCTCGAGCTTCAGGCGGCGCAGCATGAGCTTGCCGGCCTGCGAGGCGATGTAGAGCCGCACCAGCTCCTTGCGGGTCTTCTCGTCGGCCGATTCGAAGTGCTCGCGGCCTTGCTTGACCTCCTCGTTGCGCTGCGAGCGCGCCTCTTCGTCGCGCGCCGCGATGCTCTGCTTCACCGCCGTGGTCGCCACCGTCTTCGCGGTCTCCTGAGCGGTCGCGGCCACGGCCAGCTCGCTCTGGATCGCCACCATCTTGCGCTCGGCCTCCGAGACCTGCCAGTTGTGGCTCAGCGCCTTCATCAGATAGCCCGCAGGGCTCTTGGTCACCTTGCCCTGGTTGAGCCGGAAACGCGTGTATTCGATGGCCTGCTGGATGCGCTCGTCGGTCCAGCTCATGCGATGCTCCGCGATCACGTCGAACTGCTTGTTGGAGAGGCCGAACTCCTCCTTTAGCGTGAGCAGCAGGTCGTGCGCGTCGGGCTGCCTCGATAGCAGCGCGGCGACCGTGTCCTTGCGCTTCATCCGGAAGCGGATCTTGTTGATTTTGCGCGAGGTTTCCGAGTCGGCCCGGGTTTCGTAGCTGAGGTCGATGTCGGATAGCTCATTGATCTGGCGCACCGCCGGATCGAGGTACTTGGGCCGGAAATGCTTGAACTCCGACGCGCTCGTACCGAGTTTGCCGGGCCAGCGCCGCATGACGTCGAGCTCGATCCAGTCGGTCAACCCGGCCGCCACGAAGGGCAGCACGTAGTCGTAGATCGCGCGCGCGTAGGTCTGCGAGAACGACGCCGTGATGCACAGGTTCAGCCAGTGATGCTTGTCGGGCCCGGTGATGTGGCGCAGCATGAGCGGCGGAATGCGGAACTGGATGCGCCCCTTGCCGATCTTGACGCTGCCCATCAGCTGCTCGGAAATCCACTGGTCGTCTTCGCTGGGCGCGCGGTCGGGCGGCGTGTCGGTCACCTCGATCAGCACGCGCTGCGCTTCCTTGATGACGCTCTGCAAATGGCGCACGTTGCGGCTCTCATAGCGCATGAGCCACTTGAAGTAGTTCAGGTCGACGTCGTAGATATCGCGCGGCGCGGGTTCCTGGGCGGCAATGAAATAGGCGGCGTCGATGAAACGGCGCGAAGACAGCCCAAGCCCATTGATGGCGACGAACACGTTGTTGCGCTGAAAACCGATCTCGCGCGTGCTCTCATTGATCGGCTGGCCGGACATCTCCTCAAAGAGACCCAGCGACATCTGCAGTGTTGTAGTCCTTCGCCCGCTCTCCTCCGACATACGCACGCTCTCCCCGTCGACATTGGCGGGCACTCTATCACTACGCAAACACAAGTCAACACAATAAACGTTACCTCAAACAGGCACCCGATTCGGCTCGCGCACAAAAAACGTACCTGATCGCACAAATATCTCTACAGCGACCGCACATAAAACGGCACCTGGCCGCACATAAAACGGTGCAGCGAGCACATAGAACGGTGCTTTTGCAGGGCAAGTGTTTGAAATGAAAGAAAACGCGTGCGTACGTTAGTTGGTTGGTGGGTTTTTATCTTTAAGTAAACAAACAAACCGCTCGCAAAAAAGATGCTCAACGCAAAATTCGACGTGTTGTGTCTCGCGATGCAGTCAGGGAATTCAAGGCGGAATAGCTTCAAAGCCCCGCGCGTAAAGGCTCCCAGTGTTGCAACACCTGGACTCGATCTGCCTTTCGCCAGCCGAAATCCGTGGGAGGGTAACGATTTCTGTGCAGTTGCGGTGGTCTATGGAAGTGGTTTATGTGCAGAAGGTCTATAAGCGATCCAGGATCGGATTGAATGCGCTGACGGAGGTCGGTGGGACGCGACTCAGGAGTGACTTTCCGACGCGAGGAATGGAAGGCAACGGATTTTGTGCACGGGCGAGCGACTCCGTGATAGCAACGTTTTTTGTGCTCATCCTGGAGGTTGGGGCTGAAGGTAACGGTTATTGTGCGGTGGCGGTGCGGTGGTTCGGTCGTTCGCAGTCTGCGTGAGGTAACGAAATTTGTGCAGTTTTGAAGTGGGAGACTCGTCCTGGTGGAATTGGACCGCCTGGAGATAGGGAAACGGCGGCCGTACCTCACTTGGAGCGCGAATCGGGTAACGGTTTTTGTGCAATGCGGTTGCCGGGCGCGCGCGACAAGGCTTTCTCAGCGCGTACGGTAACGGTTTTTGTGCAATTGTGGCCGGCCAGACTGGGTAGCAGAAATCTGGAAGCACAAAAATCGTTACCCGGCCGCTAGATCTGACTGTGCTGGGAGTTCAGGCGGTGGAACTGCACAAAAACCGTGACTACGCGAGGCGGATGTGAGCGATAAAGCTCGCACGGAAAGATCCGCAGCTGGATTTGCACAAAAACCTCGACCGGTGATGTCGCGGCGAAGTGCTCTGGCCCTGGTGATTTGCACAAAAAATAGGCATACCGGAGGGAAAGGGTCTACAGCGGCCTTGGTGGCGTTGCCGGGTGCGCT
Organism: Paraburkholderia sp. EG286A; assembly: GCF_040965375.1. Taxonomy (NCBI): domain Bacteria; kingdom Pseudomonadati; phylum Pseudomonadota; class Betaproteobacteria; order Burkholderiales; family Burkholderiaceae; genus Paraburkholderia; species Paraburkholderia sp. EG286A. Next base: position 282,365 of record NZ_JBFRCB010000004.1, on the reverse strand, counting down.
GGTACTTTGCCCTTGGGAATGTTGCACGAGGGCAATATAGGCCGTTTTGAAGGGTCATTTTTTTTCATATCGCCCTCAATTAGTGTGTTTTCATACGCTTTTGCTGTATTCTACGCTTTATCCAAATTCTGATAAAAAGCGTATTAATGGCGAAAACTATCGAATTGCCGTCGATCGATCGACGTGTGGATCTTTCCGCGATCACTGAATTTGCCGAAGAGGCCGGTCGTCTATCTGAAGAGCTTCGGGAGATGATGCTGGCGCCGCGGCCGCGAAAGATGGCGCCCACATTTACCTCCGCTCAGGTCGCAGAGATGTGCGGCATTGATCGCATCAAACTGAACAACCTGCTCGCCACCCGCGAGGGACTCCCGCAAGGCGTGGCGCAAGGGTCCGGGCGCAGCCGGGTCTTCACCCTCCCCGAAGCGAGAACCTGGGTCCAGCAGGTTTCCGATATTTATCAGACACCGCTCCATACCGGCGTGCGCGATGCCGACGGCAAGGTGATCCTCGTTGCCAACTTCAAGGGCGGCTCGACGAAGACGACTACGACCATGTGTCTCGCCCAAGGCCTGACCTTGCGTGGTCGCAAGGTTCTGCTGATCGACCTCGATCCGCAAGCGTCGCTGACGGAGCTCTGCGGTCTGTATGCCGAAAAGGAAGTGACTGAGGATAGCACGGTCCTGCCGTTCATCTACGACCCGCACATGGAAGGCGGTTTGCTCAATTTCGTGCAGGAAACCTACTGGGACGGGCTCGACGTCATTCCCGCGCACCCCACGCTGTTTTCCGCGGAGTTCCATATTCCCGGTACCGTGATCAAGAACCCGGGGTTCAAGTTCTGGGATCTGCTGCGCCAGGGCGTTGAGGTGCTGCGCAAGCAATATGACTACATCATTCTGGATACGGCGCCGTCGCTGTCCTACCTCACGATCAACGCGCTCATGGCCGCCGATGCGATGGTCATGCCGCTCGTGCCCGAGAGCCTGGACTTCATCAGCTCGGTGTCGTTCTGGAGCCTGTTTTCGGACCTCGCGCACACGATCATGGAACGCGGCGACGAGAAGACATACGACTTCGTTTCCGTCCTGCTTTCGAAAGTCGACTACGGCAAGACGTCATCGGCACCGGTTGTGCGCTCGTGGGTGCAGCGGACTTACAAGGACTGGGTGAACGCACTCGAGGTGCCGGCCAGCTCCGCGATGAGTAACGGCGCACTCGCCATGGCGACCGTGTTCGACATCAGCAAGGGAGACCTCGCTGACAAGACGGTGGCGCGCGTGCGTCAGCCGCTGACTGATTACGTACAGTGGATCGACGATCTTTACGTAGAACAATGGAGGGCCGGCAAGTGAGTTCATTCCGCGACAAAATGGCGGCGAAGACCCGTGAACTCGGTTCGTCTTCGGAGCGGCCAGCCGCCGAACGGCCGGCAGCCGTTGCTCCGGCCGAGCCGCGCCGCAGCAGCGCATTCAAGACCGGGCCCGGCATGCTCGGCGCGTTGGCGGTGGCACAGCAGCGCATCCAGGAACTGGAGAACACGAGCGACAAGCTCATGCTTCCCGTGAACGCGATTCAGCCGAACCCGTGGCAGCCGCGCAAGATTTTCAGCGACGAAGGCCTTGCCTCGCTGGCTGAATCGATCCGCGAAGTCGGGCTTGTCGAGCCGGTCGTTGTTCGCCGCGCGGAGAACGGCTATCAGCTGATCGCCGGCGAGCGACGTCTTCGTGCGCACGCCCTGATTCAGGCGCAGGACATTCGTGCCTCCGTGATCGAGTGCTCCGATCAGGATATGGCAGTGCTCGCACTGGTGGAAAACGTCGGCCGCGAAGACCTCACCGATTACGAGATCGGGCAATCGCTAAGGCGCGCCGAACGGGAGTTTCCGACCCGCAAGCGCATGGCGGAGGCGTTGGGAATGTCGCGCAAAGGCCTCTACCGCTTTTTGGCCTTTGAGAATCTGCCCGATTTCATTCGACGCGATCTTGATTTGAATCCGCGACTGCTCGGCGGGTCGGCCGCTGACGAGGTCGTTTCGGCAATCAAGAAGTTCGGTTCGGCGGGTCTTTCGGCAGCGCGCGAGTTGTGGCCGGCCGTGGTCGGCCGGACGCTGGATCAAGGCAAGCTGGCCGCGGCGATCGGCGCGCAGGCCAGTCGGGGTGAATCGACGGAAAGCGTATCCGAGCGCAGCATCGAGAAGATCTTTTCGGGCAAGAGCCACGCCGGTAGCATCACCAAGGACACCAACAGCTTTACGGTGAAGCTCAAGACGGGCGTGTTGTCGGATGCCCAGGAAACGCAAATTAGGGAGCTGATTAGTCAGCTGTTCAATGTGAAACCCGGCTGATTGAGCCTCGAGGTTGTTGGTGTGGATGGGAGCCCGCTTTGGCGGGCTTTTTCTTTTTGCGCGTTAGATTGTGTGTCGAGTTGACACACAGGGGCTCGTTGGACGAGAGCGAGGGGCGTGTGTCGAGTCGACACACGGGCAAGGTAAATCGAGCTGGGCGGCGCGGGCTATGACAATGCTGCGCACGATGCGTGGATTCCGGTTGCAGTCAGCGTGTCGAGGGTTGGTCGGTGGGGGACGGCGCACCCAGACGTTGGGACCGTCGATCGGCCTCGTGTGTCGAGTTGACACATAGGAGCTCGTTGGACGAGCGCGTGAGGCGTGGGGCGAGCGTGTGTCGAGTCGACACACGGGCAAGGTAAATCGTGGCGGGGAGGTGCGGGTTATGACAATGCTGCGCACGGCGCGTGGATTCCGGTTGCAGGCAGCGCGTCGAGGGTTGGTCGTTGGGGGCGGCGCATCCAGACGTTGGGGCCGTTAACCTGCCTCGTGTGTCGAGTCGACACACAGCGGTGAAAAGGTGTTTGGCTTGCGTCGTGTCGAGTTGAGTGGTTATCGATAATGTCTGCGTTCGTCCGGCGATCGGTTATGTGTCGACTCGACACACGACCGATGATCATGCTTGTCGAAAGACGAAACATGTAGCCGCCTCGAGTACTCCGTTGGCGACGCTCACGGGTTGCCGGCGGTGTGAGGCGCGCTCTAGAGCCACGATCGGCGGTCCTCGAATTCATTTGCTTGGGGTTAGGCGCTGTGTCGAGTCGACACACGCGGACCGCGGCTGCAAACCGCGAGAGTCATGGGACGCGTAACAACGAGCATGGGGATGACGTCATCTCGCCAGCGCCTTCATCGTGCTGTGTGTGCGAGGACGATTCATCGCTTGTTCGCTCGCATGCTGACTTGCCACCCGGAGCAGTGTGTCGAGTCGACACACTGTCGCGGCTTCATCGCGGTCGCCGCCTGAGGAGATTGCGATCCAGGACAAACCTCATCGTTGGGACGGGAACGAAGGATGAGGTCATCTCCTCGGCTGCACTCGTCGTGCGGTGTGCCATGGTCCATCGCTCGGTTGCTGAACTGTTGGCCGAGGCGATGTGTCGAGTCGACACACGGTCGTTGCCACCCCGCGGGGGCGGTCTCTGGTGACCGTGATCTGGAACATGCCACATCGGTGGCGCGCGCGGTTCGTGAGGAAGCGAATACGTCCAAAGCGCTTGGTGGCCCCTAGGTGTGAAAAGGCGATCCACTCGCGCAGATCTCCCGCGCGCCCGGCCGCCGCGGGTGCAATCGGCGTTGCCAGCACGTGTGTCGTATCGTGCGTGCGCGTGTGTCGACTCGACACACCGCCGGCATTTCCCAACCCATTGCGGCTCCTAATGGGGGTACCCGCTCGCCAGTGGAAGACGAAGCCGCCTCCGCCACTCCGACTGAGATCAAGCTGCTTTAAAGAACTGGAGAAGCGCCATGTTCCGCATCGTCTCCTGGAGAACGAGTGCTGCCGGCAATCGGCGGGGCATTTGCATGGTCCGATGGGCTGCATCGCACGATCCACCGGCCGCTCCTATGACTTGCAGTTGCCGGTTGCCGTATGCACCAACTGCGACGTTGCGCCAACTCCTGGGTTGACCGCCAAAGCGCCCGCACAGGCAGTCGTCCACACGGCTTGGAGCCATGCCTTACCAACATCGCCGACCTCGGGTTCCCCGACGCCTTTACGGCGATGAACGCCCTCCATCCATGCGTCACGACAAAACTCACGCATTGTGCTCATGCTCAATCAGTGTACGAGCGCTGTCAGCCCGTTGAGCCGACGTTTTGGCGGTGGCGGGCGGCGCCATGTACTCGCGTCCGCCGCTTGCGCTTTGCCTTGAGATTCCACCCGGTTGCCTCCGGCACAGCCGACGCAGCGCCGCCCAGTAATGCTCACGAGACGCCTGTTTTAGAGAGGACCGGCAAGCCCAGCGAGCGACAGAACGGATAGCCTGCGGGTCAGAGGCGAGCCCGCTGTGCGCGGTGTGGGAGTGGGGTAGGACCGCTCGTCACGGTAACGTGCCACGGCGCTTGGTCTCCGCGTTCCCGCGCTGAGCTTGCCCGGTTATTCGTTGCTCATCCGGCGAGCGACGGTAGACGGTAGAGCGTGACTTCTCGTGACTGAATAGATCGCCTACATTCGTCCAACAACTAAGTGCTTCTAATGCAACTAACTGTCTACGTCAGTCAGCACCGCCGAGGATGAAGCGAGCGATGGCGGCCGCGTGCGCCCAGTGCTCCGGCCACCTAAAACGAGAAAGCCACGTAGCGATCAGCGCTCCAACATCGAGAAAATACAGCAGAGAAGTGGAGCACCACAGGTAAGCGAGCGAACCGCACAGTGGCCTAAACGACGCGAACAGCAGCCACATCGCGAAAAGCCAAGCGGCGCGACGCGCCGATCCAGCCTCAGAAAGCCACCAATCCACCGTGAAACATTTCACTCAAAACCGAGAAATCGGCGAAACTCTTATCCCGTCGGCGTTTCATGCTTGAAGCAATCCAAATTCTAGTACTTGTTTCACGGGCATAACGGCTCTCCGACCCCGAAACACAGTCAGGATGGTGGTCAACGAACTAAAACTCACCTCGTCGGTGCCAATCGTATATTTCAATACGTATTTTGTAGTTCTCGAACTTCGAGCTGAAGTCATGTGCGAAGCAGCGCTTTACCCCGCGACGTTACCTGAAGCCGCCCCATCCGCGTCGATTAAAATTGGGCCCCATTGCCGAGTCACATTCCAGGGCTTCGATCCGGGCCCATAGTCGTGCTCACATCGCCGGCGCGCATCACTTGCCGCTCGCGCGATCAAGCAGCAATCGCCCTTTCTCCATTCAGCGCCCGCAAACACCATAGAGGACACGTCGTGAAGTTCATCCACGCGGCAGACCTACACCTCGACAGCCCGCTCCATGGCCTGAGCGCCTATCCCGATGCGCCGGTCGCCCAATTGCGAAACGCCACGCGCGAGGCGTTGCGCCTGCTCGTCGATCGCGCCATCGAAGAAGAGGTTGCGTTCGTCGTCATCGCTGGCGATCTCTACGACGGCGACTGGAAGGACCACAACACCGGCATCTTCTTCGGCCAGCAGATGGGACGTCTGCGCAAGGCGGGCATTCGCGTCTTCGCGTTGTGGGGCAACCACGACGCGGAAAGCGAAATGACCAGGAAACTCACATTGCCGGACAACGTGGTGGTGTTCAGTCATCGCAAGCCTGAAACCCACGCGCTGCACGACATCAAGGTGGCGCTGCATGGGCAGAGCTTCAAGGACAAGGCCGTGGTCGAAAATCTCGCCGTGGGCTACCCGTCGCGGGTTTCCGGTTACTACAACATCGGTGTGCTCCACACCGCGCTCGAGGGCTATGCCGCGCACGCGACTTACGCGCCATGCACGCGTGCCGAATTGCACGCGAAGGGCTACGACTACTGGGCACTCGGCCACGTCCACGAATTTCAGCAGTGGGCGGAAGAGTCGACCATCGTCTTCCCCGGCAATCTGCAGGGCCGGCACATCCGCGAAACGGGGCGCCGCGGCGCCGTGCTCGTGAGCATCGAGGGCGGCCGCACGGAGGTCGAGCGTCTCTACCTCGACGTGCTGCGCTGGGAGTCGGTGCGTGTCGACGCGAGCGACTGCGAAAGCGTCGCGGATCTGTCGCGCAAGATCGGCGCTGCGCTCGAAGCGCTGTTGGCCGTCGACGCGCACGTGCCGCGCGCGGTGCGCGTGACGGTGACGGGCAAGTCGCCGGCCCATGGACTCTTTTTCGGGCGCGCCACGCAATTGCGCGCCGAGGTGCTCAATCAGATCGGCATTATCGGCAATGACAAGCTGTGGCTCGAAAAGGTCAAGCTCGAAACGAGCGCCGCCGATACGGCTGCTGCACAGAACGAGCAGATCGAAGCGATTGCCGATCTCAAACTGCTACTCGAAGCCGCCACGCAAGACGCCGAATTTCTCGCACTGCTCGAACGCGATTTGCGTGCCTTCGTCGGCAAGGTGCGCAGCGAAGTGAAAGAAGACGCGCCACTGCTCGAACTCGCCCGCGAGGGCAAACTCGCGGCGCTGGTGGAGCAGGTCGGCCCCGCGCTGCTTGCGCGCCTTTCCACGGGAGAATGACCAGTGCGTCTCAAGCAACTCGATTTGATCAAATACGGCAAGTTCACCGATACGACACTGCCGTTTCCCCATGCGGCGCACGATTTCCACGTCATCGTGGGGCCGAACGAAGCGGGCAAGTCCACGGTGCGGACCGCCGTGTCGGAGTTGTTGTTCGGCATGCGCCTGCAAACGCCGCTCGACTTTCTCCATAACACGCCGGAATTGCGCATTGGCGGCGTTCTGGAAAACGGCGCGGCCGAGCAACGATTTCATCGCGCGCGCGGCCGCAACTCGCTGCGCACTCCGCAGGACGACAAACTGCCCGACGACTTTCTCGCCGCATTTCTCGACGGCACGAGCAAGGAGTTCTTCGAGCAGATGTTCGGCCTCGATCATGCGCGGCTCGTTGAAGGCGGCCGCAGCATTCTCGACGCATCGGACAAACTCGGCCAGGTGTTGTTCGAATCGGCGGCGGGTGTGGGTAGCCTCGGGCCCGTGCGCGAGGAGCTCGAGAATCGCGCGGCCGAACTTTGGGCTCCGCGACGCAGTGGCAGTGCGTATGCACAGGCGGAAACGTCGTTCGCCGAGGCAACGAGCGAACTGAAGGCCGCGCAGGTGCGCACGCGCGATTGGGTCGAGAAGAAAGACGCGCTCGAAGCGGTCGAACAAGCAATCGAGCGGTTGCGCGCCGAACAGCGCAGTCTCGAATCGCAGCGCTCGAAGCTCGAACGCGTGCGCCGCCTCGCTCCCTATATAGAAGAGCTTGCGCTCAAGCAGCACGAGTTGGCCGCGTTGGGCGAGGTCGTCGATCTACCGCCCACCGCGCATGCCGATCTGTTGAAGGCGCAAGCCGACATCGCCGCCGAGCGCAAAGTGCAGGAAGCGCGCCAGGCCGATCTTGCAGGCAAAAAAGCGTCACGCGATGCGATCGAGCCCGATCGTGCGGCACTCGCACTCGCAGCCGAAATCGACGCGCTCGACACGCTGCGCGGCGAATGCGTCAATCATCCGCGCGAATTGCTGGTGCGTGAAACCGAGATCCGCAACTATCTCGACGCTGCCTTTGCCGCTGCGGCCCAGCTCGGCTGGCCGGGTGATGAAGCCGCATTGCGCGCGGCGCTGCCCGGCGCGCTCGCGCTGAAGACGGTGACGAACCTGCTGCGCGATCACGGTCTTCGCGAGCAGGCGCTCACTACGGCACGCGAGGCATATGACGAACAGACGCGCAAGCTCGCTCAATTGCAGGAGCAGCTTGCGCGCCTGCCCGGCATCGACGTGCCGCATGCGTTGCACGCGGCGCTCGACGATGCGCGCGAATTCCGCAACAGTGTGACGAAGGAAAGCGCGCTCGAACGCGAACTGGCGGACGCGCAGCGCACGGTCGAAGAGAAACGCCAACTGCTGGGCCAGTGGAGCAAGCCGGTGCCGGCGTTGCGCGCGCTCGATCTGCCATCGGCCACGCGTCTGGCCGCACTGCAAAAGGAAGAAAGCGAGCGCCAGAGCGCGGTGGCCGCAGCGCGAGATGCGGCAGCGGCCGCACAAGAGGATATCGAGCGATTCGAATTGCAGGAGACGCATTTCACGCAGGGCAACAAGGTTGTCACGACTGCCGAAGTGCAGGCGGCGCGCACGCGCCGCGACAGCGCGTGGGACGAAGTCAGGCAGGCGCGCGTCAGTCTCGCGGATGGCGCACCCGCCGTGGACGACGCGATGCGCCTCGCCGACGAACTCGTCGACGCGCAACTCGGCACCTCGCAGGCGGCGGCTACATTGCAGAACTTGCGTCAGCAAGTCGAAACGGCGCGCGCGAATGCGCAGCGCAAGCTTGCGACGTTGAGCGAACGCGAGCGCGAACTTGAAGCCTTTCGCAATTCCTGGACGCAAATTGCCATTGACGCGCAACTGGCTGGCATGACGCTTGCGGACATGGGCGCGTGGCTCGCGAATCGTGAAGCGGCGCTCAATGCACAGAGTGAAAGCGATCGCCGCGCGAGCGAGCTTGAAGCGCGTCGAGCGGCGCGCATCGCCGCGCATGCGGCGCTGCTCGAAACCTTGCGCCCGGTCGCACAGGCGAACGAAGACGATGCGCTGACGACGTTGATCGGCATGGCGGAAACCGTCGTGCAATCGGCTCACAAGAGCGCCGTGCAGCGCGAAGGTCTGGAAGCACAGATTCGTGACGCCGAGCGTGCGAGTGAATCCGCGCAATCCCGTTTGACGATTGAACAGGACGCCTACGCAAAGTGGCAGACGCAATGGCGCGAGGCGCTCGCGCAAGCGAATCTCGGCGCACGCGCGGCGACGCTCGCGGCGGCGGAAGGCGCCGTCGAACTCGCCAATGCCATTGCGGCCGCTTTTTCGGATGCCGAAGCACCCCGCAACCGCATTCGCGCGATTCGCACGCAATTAGCGATGCTGGAAGCCGACGCGCGACGCCTCGCCGAGACGCTCGCGCCCGAATGGCCCGTGTCGAGCGACGGCATCGACGTGGCGCGTCAGCTCGCGGCGCGGCTCGCAACCGCGCGCGAAACGGCGAAATCTCTCGCCCAGGCCGATGCCGACGCGCAGGTCGCCCGCACGCGCGTAGCCGATGCCGCCGCGGCGGTAGCGGGCGCACAGGCGCGCATCGAGCCCATTCTGAAACTCGCGGGCGTGAACGAAATCGACGCGGCATTGCCGCTCGCCGAGCGTTCCGACGCGCGTCGCGCGCTGTCGAAAGCGATCTCGGCGGCGCGGGACACGCTCGTGCGCGAAGGCGACGGACTTGCACAGGAGGCCATCGCGGCAGAGATTGCGGAGCAGCCCATCACCGAGGTACCCGCGCTGCTCGCAACCGTGAACCAGCAACGCGAAGCGGGCGACCGCGCGTTGAGCGAGTGCCTGCAGCAACAGGTGAGCGCGAGGCAAGAGTTCGACGCGATCAACGGCCAGGCCAATGCGGCGCTCGCCGAAGCGAAGCGCCAGGAAGCCTTGAGCGCCATGGGCGACGCCGCGGAGCAATATCTCGAAGCCGCGACCGCGAGCCGCCTGCTCAAATGGGCAACGGATCGTTATCGCGATCAGAAGCAGGGGCCGATGCTGCGTCGCGCGGGGGAAATATTCAGGGGACTCACGCTCGGTGATTTCGCGCGGCTCGTGGTCGATAACGAACGCAATCCGCCCGCATTGCATGCGCGCCGCAGCACCGGCAAAACCGTGGAAGTGAGTGGAATGAGTGAAGGCACGCGCGACCAGCTTTTTCTCGCGCTGCGCATCGCTGCCCTCGAATTGCAGCTGGTGAGCAAGGCGGCGCTGCCCTTCGTTGCCGACGATCTCTTCATCAATTTCGACGACGAGCGCGCAAAGGCCGGTTTCGCGGCATTACGGAATCTCTCCGCGAAAACCCAGGTGTTGTTTCTGACGCACCACGATCACCTTTTGCCCATGATTCGCGAGATATTCGGCACGCAGGTCAATGTCGTCGAATTGCAGCGCACGCCTCTCGTTGCGTAGCGGTGCGAATGTTTCTCAATGAGAATTCATGGGAACTTTGTTTGCGGAACGATCAATAGTCTGATCAGGAAACATGTTTTTCACTACAAAACATTCGTTTAAATTTGCCAGCGTGCGGGATTTGACTTCATAATCACCTTGTCTTTCGCGACGCCCCGGCCGACAAGATCGCAATTCGATCGGCCACTGATGGTTGAAGGGTGTCCGTAAAAACCGTGAATAAGGAGGTGTGAATGGTCACCCTGGATGCAATTCAATCGAAGATCGCAAAGCTGCAAAAGCAGGCCGAATCGATCGTGGAAAAACAAGCGTCGGTCGGTCTCACGAAAATTCGCGATCTGATGGCCAAACATGGCCTGAGCGTGGCCGACATCGACCGCTTCGTCGGCAAGAAGCGTGGCCGCAAGCCTGGCAAAGGCGTCAAAGCCGCAGGTCCGAAGCGCACTGTTGCGGCCAAATATGCCGATCCGAAAACGGGCGCCACGTGGACCGGCCGCGGCCGTGCGCCGGCATGGATTCGCGACGTGAAAGACCGTTCGAAATTCCTGATCGACGGCAGCGCGGCAAAGACCGCGACCAAGGCCGCACGCAAACCGCGCGCCAATGCCGCGGCGGTGAAAAAGACCGCGGCGAAGCGCGCCAAGGCCGCACCGGCGAAGAGAGCCGCACCCGCAAAGCGGGCGGCGCGTAAAACGGCGGGCCGTCGAGCCGCCACAAAGTCGGCACAAGCCGCAGCGGCTGCTTAATTAAGTCGCTGAGAAAAGCGCACAAGCGAAATTCGTTTGCGTACCGGTGGCCGCGCCGGCATTTCGACGCCCGCGGCCACTTTCTCATGAGCGGCGCGCGTAACGACGCGCGCCTATTGCCCTGATCGTCACCGATGTCCGGCCTTTCTTTTTCCTCGGGCCTTCTCGCGCCCCATCTGCAGTCGCTCGACGTCCTTCAATTGCTCGGCATTGCGGTTGCGCTCGTGCTGGGCGGTATGGTGAAGGGCGTGACGGGCATTGGCGTGCCGCTCGTGGCCATGCCCATCGTCACGCAATTTTTGCCGGTCAAGGAAGCAGTGCTGCTGCTGTCCATGCCGATCATTCTCGGCAATATTCCGCAGGCGCTGGAGGGGGGCGAAATGCTGCCTACCGTGCGCAATATCGCGGCGCCATTAATTGGCACCGTGATCGGCAATGTGATTGGGGTTTCCGTGCTGATCGCGCTGGAGCCGCATCACGCCCAGGCGGCATCGGGCGTGGCGTTGATCGTGGCGGCTTTGCTGTTGCTCGTCTCGCCGCGTTTCAAGCTCGCGCCCGCGCTCGCGCGGCCAGTGGGTTTTGCGCTCGGTTTCGGGGCGGCGCTCATGGAGAGCATTGCCGCCGTGCCAGGGCCCTTGCTCGCCATGTATCTGATCGCGTCGGGCGCCACGGGCCGCGCCTTCACGAAACAGATCGCGATCATTCTCGTCGTTTCGGTCATCACGCTCATCACGACGTTCAGCCACGGCGCGCACGCCAATCTCGTCGATCTCGCGATTTCGGCGGCGGCCAGCGTGCCCGCCATCGCGGGCATGCTGCTCATTCGACCGTTGCGCGACCGCTTGCATCCGCTCGCATTTCGCGTGGTCGTGCTCGTGTGCGTGCTGGCCGCTGCTTTCCAGATGATCGTCAAATCGCACGTGCTGTTTTGACGATCGCCTGACTCAATGGCTGATCGATTCGAGCGAGAGCCCGCGCGTCACCGGCCCTAGCAGAATCATCACGATGCCCACGAGCATCGAAGCGCCGATGAACACCGCGACGCCAGGCACACCGTAATGATGGAGCAGGATGCCGATGGCCAACCCCGCGAACGCGGCGGCGATGCGGCTCCACGAGTACACGAAGCCGACGGCGCGCGCGCGGATACGCGTCGGGTAAAGCTCGGCCTGGTAACCGTGATAGGCATAGGACATCACGTTCGAAGCGAGCGTGAACAGCACGCCCAGCACGATCAGGACCCACGGCTGCGTGGCTTGCGCGAATAGCGTAATCACCACGGCCATCATCAGGAGGCCGCCGACGATCTGCGTCTTGCGCTCCAGCTTGTCGGCGAACCACACGCCAATCAGCGGCCCGAACGGATTGGCGATGGCAATCACGAAGGCGTACGCAAGACTCTGCGTGATGTGGACGCCGCGCGCGATCAGCAGCGTCGGCACCCACGCGGCGAAGCCATAAAAGCCGATCACCTGCGCCATGTTGAAGATCGACAGAATCACCGTGCGCCGCAAATACGGTGCGCGCAACACTTCGCCAAGCGAGCCGCGCCCGGCCTTTTCAAGCGAGATCGCCCCGAGCGGCGGCAGAGCCGTGCCCGTTTCGGCGCTGACGCGCCGTTCGATGTCTGCAACGATGCGTTCCGCTTCGTCCTCACGGCCATTGCGCGCGAGCCAGCGCGGGCTCTCGGGAATGCTCCGGCGCAGGAACCACACCACCACCGCGCCCACCGAGCCGATCAGGATCACCACGCGCCAGTAGTCGAGGCCGATAGGATGCGAGTCCTTGAGGATATAGGCGAGAAACGCGACCACGGGCACCACGCTGAACGTGATGAACTGGTTGACTGCGTAGGCGCGGCCGCGCTCGCCGCTCGGGATCAGCTCGGAAATATACGTGTCGATGGTCACGAGCTCGATGCCAATGCCGATGCCCGCAATGAAGCGCCAGATATTGAGCGCCTGGCCACTCGTCTGAAACGCCATGATCGCCGTGCAGACGATGTACCAGATCAGCGACCACGTGAAGATCATGCGCCGCCCGAACCGGTCGGCGACCTGGCCGAACGCGAGCGCGCCGACCCACAGCCCGGCGAAGGTCGAGAATACGAAGGTGCCGAAGCCGGCCACCTTGAGCGGCCCGAGTGCGGAAAAGAAGCCGAGCGATTCCGGTGTGAAGAGACCCGAATGCACCATGCCGGGCGCGACATAGCCCGTGAAGAAGAGGTCGTAAAACTCGAATACGCCGCCGAGCGACAGCAGAATCACCATCGACCAGACTGTGCGCGACGGCGGCAGCCGGTCGAAACGGGCGGCAATTTCCGCCGATTTTTCAATGGACATCCCGATTCCTCATTACATTTTGAAAGCGTGTGGGGAACAAAATGTGCATGCATCGATGTATTTGCATGGGTTGCGCGCGACGTATGCAAATGCCGATACAGGCCATAGCACGCACTTTATTGATGCATTGACATCGAAGCACCTGGTTGAAACCCAAATGCGTTGCGCTTATGGCAATGCCGCGCTTCGCAATGCCGCTCATGCCAACGCAAGCGGCAACGAATCGGCACGCTTTACGCGATGCTCGCGCCTGTGTGGCTCACGCGGTTGCGGCCGGCGTGTTTGGCCGCATACAACGCGGCATCGGCGGCTTCGATCAGCGCATTGGGGGACGACGCAACGATCGCGTCACGGGTGGCGCAGCCCGCGCTCACCGTGACGAGGCCGCCTGCGGCGGGAGAGGGAATGCCGAGCTGCTCGACGGCGGCGCGTGCGCGTTCGGCGAGCGCCGCGGCTTCATCCGCGCCGGTACCGGGCAGGACGAGCGCGAATTCTTCGCCGCCATAGCGCGCGACGAAACCGCCCGGTGTGTGCAGCGTGCTTGCCAGCGTGGCGGCGAGCGCGCCCGCGACGGCGCCGAGGCAGGCGTCGCCGTGCAGATGGCCGAAAGCGTCGTTGTAGTGCTTGAAGTGATCGACATCGAGCATCACGAGCGAAAGCGGCTGGCCGCTGTGCGCGGCGCGCTCGAAGGCCTCGCGGAACTGCTCGTCGAAATAGCTGCGGTTGTAGACACGCGTGAGCGCATCGCGCGCGGAGGCGCGGATCAGCGTCGCGTGTTCTTCCGCGAGCTGGCGATAGAGCGCCGTCACTTCCCACACCAGCACGCACACGAGCACGCCTGGCGCGAACATGCTGAACACGCGCGCGACATACCAGCCCACCGTGAAGCGCTCGATGCTGAGCGTATTGAGCGCGGCGTCGACGAGCGAGGCGAGCAGCGCCACCACGATCCACAAATCGAGCACGAGGCGCAGCCGTCCCTTGAGCAGCACGAGCGCGATGGCGATCAGGTTGAGCGCGCAAATCACGAGGCCCGCGAGATTGTTCGCGATGACCGACGCCGGCGAGAAAGCAGCGGCCGGCACAGCGTCCGCAACGTCGTGAAACGGCGAGGCGAGATCGACGTGCGTGACGAGCACGCCGAGCAGGGCGGCGACCGCCGCCGGGCCCGCGATGAGCAGCCAGCCGCGCGCGTCGAGACGTTCGCGGGCGAACGGCGGGGCGGGCAGGCGCTTTCTCACCAGTTCGGCCACGATGACGAGCGCGGGAAAGCCGGCGTGCCAGAACACCCACATCCATTCGGCGCTATACGGGAGCGCGCCGAACAAACCCGTGCGCGCGAACACGCCAGGAAACATCAACAGCTGCAGCGCGACGGTAATGGCCGTGAACGCGTAGGCGCCGCCCAGCGCGGCGAGCATGGCCACGCGCGTAGCCGCGAAACGCGCGCCCAGCAGGAACGCCGCGATGCTCGACGTGGTGAACACGGTGAGCGCGCACATCGGCATGAACGGGGCGATGCCGGGCAAGGCGTCGCGCGCCCGCGGCGCCGCGAGCGCAAGCGTGAGGAGGATCGCAAACGCGCATACGCTGGCGAAGAGCGCCTGCCTGCGTGTTGCCGGACCGATCAGCAAGCCGTCCATATGATGACTTTGGGGTCGATGCGCAGCTCGAGAATTGTGATCGGGGTGTGATAGCGCGAGGGGCCGCTCGCGTCCGGAAAGCAGACTAAATTGACTGAAGGTATTGTGCTCCGAATCGGCTAAATAGTGGGGCACGGATGCACGCGGCCAGTTATATTGAGTTTCGGTTTTGAGCGCGCTACATTGGGCGCGCGAATTTCAGCGTCGCGCGATCGGTGGTCGTTACGCGCGGGCCTGATTCATGTAATTTGCATGTAAGGATTGCTGATGATGCATCGCGTATCGCGCGACCACCGCGAAGGCTATGGCTGGCTCGGCGGTCGTGCGGGCCAGACGAGGCTTGGCTGGTCCGCGTTGGGGTTGGCTTGCGTGTTCGGCGCGCTGGCTTTCGTTTCCGCTGTGCCGTTCGATGCGCGGCTATGCGCCGTGATGTCGAGCGCGTGCCTCAATCTCTTCATCGTCGTCTTCGGCGCGCGGCTGTTGGCGGCGCGCGTGCCAGCCGGCGAACCGGTCGCGAAGACTGCACTGCACCTCTTGCGCCTCGCGTTCCAGCGCAATTCGGAGGCCGCCGATATGCGCGGCCTGCTGCAGTCGCTTCCGTGGCAAGGTTGGATCGCGCCGCTCGCCGCACTCGTTTCGCTTGCGTTCGCCATCTCCGCGTGGACGACTCCCGCGTTTGCGCCAACGGTTTCGCAACGTGAATCGGCGCCGTTTCTCGTCGCGGGAGCCGCTGCACTCGTCATCGCTTTTGCTGCGCTCGTGGCCGAGCGCTTTCATGCGCAGCGCGCCGCACAATCGCGCGAATCCGCCGCGCTCGCAGGGTTGTTGCGCGTGGTGCTCGTCGCGGCCTTGAGTATGGCGGCATCGGTCGCGGCGCTGGCTTATGCGGGCGAGCCGCTTACGTGGCTCGTGCGCATCGTCGCCCTGCTTTCCGGCGTGATTGCCGTCGAACTCGGCCTGCGCGCGCTGCTCGCAGCGTTGGCCAAGCCCGGCGAGGACCGCATCCTGCATAGCAGCATCGCGGGCCTGCTGAGCGTGCAGGCACGTCCGGTCGCCGCACTCAATGCCCAATTGCGCATGCGCTATGGCATCGATCTGCGGCAGAACTGGGCGCTCCAGAGCTTCGTTCGCCTCCTGCCAGGCGCGTTGGTGGCCATGGTGGTGGCGGGGTGGCTGCTTGGCGGGGTGACGATCCTCGGTCCCGATCAGCGCGCCGTGTACGAGCGCTTCGGCGCACCTGTCGCCGTGTGGCAGCCGGGCCTGCATGTGGGCCTGCCCTGGCCCTTCGGCCGCGCGCGCGTAATCGACAACGGCGCGGTCCATCAACTGATCGTCTCGGGCAGCGCGAACGACAGCAGCCGCGCCGCGCCTGCCGTTTCCGCCGATGGCGACACACCCGCGCAATTGAATCGCCTGTGGGACGTGGCGCATCCCTGGGAGACGACTCAGGTGATCGCGGGCACGAGCGGCGCGCAGCAGGCGTTCCAGATCGTGAGCGCGGACGTGCGGCTCGACTATCGTGTCGGCCTCACGGACGCGGCGGCGCGCGCGTCGCTCTATCGAGCGGTCGACATGGACGACACGGTGCGCTCGATCGCGAACCGCGAGGTCGTGCGTTACCTCGCGTCGCGCACGCTGCCGTCGCTGCTCGACACGCCACAAACGGCCATGGCCCGCGCGTTGCGCGGCGCCGTGCAGCACGAGCTGGACCGGCTCGCGAGCGGCATCGAGGTCGTGGCCGTGGTGATCGAGAGCGTGCACCCGCCCGCGGGCGCGGCCGCCGCGTATCACGGCGTGCAGGCCGCGCAGATTCGCGCGCAGGCCAGTGTGGTGCAGGCGCACGGCTTTGCGGCGACGGCGCTCGGGCAAGCGCAGCAGCAGGCGATCGAGACCGTCGCGCTGGGCAGCGCGAACGCGGCCGACACGCTTGCCGCCGCGCGCGCCCAGCAGATCGGCTTCGACGCCGATGTGATCGCGCAGCAGCTCGGCGGCCCGGCATTCGGCTTCGAGTATTACCTGCACAGCCTGCAAAAAGGGCTAAAAAACGCGAGCGTGACCGTGATCGACGATCGGCTCGCGAGCGGCAGCCGCGCGACGATCGACCTGCGCACGTTGAGCCCGGCCACGGCGGCAGGCATGAAGAAGGCGTGGTGACCCGTTACCCCATAGACAGAGCAAGGTGATTCGAACGTGAGCCTTTTGCATACGCACGGCGATGCGCATTCCCATCATCATCATGACCACGGCGCACGCGGCTCCGGTGGTTCAGTCGGATCGGCGCCTGTGAATCCGCGGCGTTTTGCGTTGCGCGTGGTGTTCGCGCTGTTCTGCGTGATCGTCGCGCTCATCGTGGCGAGCGTCGTGCAGGTGCGCGAGGGCGAGGCCACTGTCGTCACGCGCTTTGGCGACCCCGTGCGCGTGCTGCTGCGGCCCGGTCTCGCGTGGCGCCTGCCCGCGCCCATCGAGGCCGCGGTGCCGGTGGACCTGCGCCTGCACACGACTTCGAGCGGCCTGCAGGACGTCGGCACGCGCGATGGTTTGCGCATCATCGTGCAGGCCTATGTGGCCTGGCGCGTGCCCGCCAACGCGAACGACATCGGCCGCTTCGTGCGCGCGGTGCGCAACGAACCCGACGAAGCCGCGCGCCAGATTCGCTCGCTGGTCGGTTCGGCCTTGCAGACCACGTCGGCCGGCTTCGATCTCGCCTCGCTCGTGAATACCGATCCGTCGCAGGTCCGCATCGGCGCATTCGAAGAGGCGCTGCGCCGCCAGGTCGATGCGCAGGTGTATGCGGCCTATGGCGTGCACGTCGTGCAGGTGGGCCTCGAGCGTCTCACGCTGCCCGCCGTGACGCTGGCGGCGACCGTCGATCGCATGCGCGCCGAGCGCGAGACCGTGGCCGCGCAACGCACGGCCGAAGGCCTGCGCGAAGCGGCGCAGATCCGCTCGGACGCCGATCGCGACGCGCGCGTGCTGATCGCCGACGCCAACGTGAAAGCCGCCGATATCGAGGCGCAATCGCGCAAGGATGCCGCGGCGATCTACGGCAAGAGCTATGCCGCCGATCCGCAGCTCTATACGATGCTGCGCTCGCTCGACACGCTCGGCACGGTCGTCAATAGCAACACGAACCTGATCCTGCGCACCGACGCCGCGCCGTTCCGCGCACTGGTGCAGGGGCCGCCCGGGCTCGGTGCGGCCGCGGCGCCGTCGGGCGCTGTCGTTGCGCCCGCAACCACTGCGCACGCTCGCGGACACACGCCATGAGCACGAGCGACAACGTCCCGGCGCTCGGGCCCGGCGCACAGGCGGTGCGTCTGTCGTTCTGGTTCGTGGCGGCGCTGGCCGTGCTGGCCGCGCTCGCGTGGGCCACGTCGAACGTGCGCCGCATTCCCGCCGACAGCAGCGCCGTCGTGATGCGTTTTGGCGCCTACGTGCGCAGCCAGGGCGCGGGGCTGCTCGTCGCGTTGCCGCGGCCGTTCGAAACGGTGCTGCTCGTGCCGGGCAGCGAGCGTGTGCTCGAGCGGCGCATCGTCTCGCTCACGCGCGATCCGGGTGCGCCCGCGCAATTGAGCGATGCCAGCGACGCGCTTGCGGGTTCCGGCTACGTGCTCACGGGCGATAACGGCGTCGTGCAGGTGAGCGCGACGCTGTTCTACCGTGTGAGCGACCCTTACGCGTATGCGTTGCAGCTCGAGCATCTCGACGCCGCGCTCGAGCGCATCGTCTCGGCCGCGGTGGCCCAAACCGCGGCGCAACGCGACCTCGATTCGATCCTCGTCGCGCGCCCGGAGATGGTGGCCGCCGATCAGCAGATGGCCGCGCGCCGCGAGCAATTGCGCGGCGATCTCGCGCGCGCGGTCCAGCGTCAGCTCGACGCGCTGACTGCCGCGCATGCGGGGCTCGGCATCGAGGTCTCGCGCATGGATCTGCAAGCGTCGTTTCCGGCCTCGGCGGTCGATGCGTTCAATGCCGTGCTGACTTCGCTGCAGAACGCCGAGCGCGATGTCGCGCAGGCGCGCACGCTCGCCGAAAAGACGCGGCAGCACGCGCAGCAAAGCGCCGACCGCATCGTGCAGGACGCGCAAGCGAGCGCGGCGGAGCGCGTGGCGACGGCGCAGTCGGAAACCTCGACGATCGCGCAGCTCGAAGCGGCGCTCGGCGCGAACCACGATCCGGGGCTGCTTGCGCGCGCGTATCGCGACCGCGTGCAGGCGGTGCTCGCGCACGCCGCGCGCGTGACGACGCTCGACCCCAACGACGCATCGAGCCTCGTGCTGCCGGGGCGCGCGCCATGACGACGCCATACGAAACGCCGACGAGTCATCGCGCACCCGGCGCCGCGCAGGAAGCCAGATCCACGCACGCCAACGGCCACGGCCACGCGCGCGAGGGTCAAGAAGGTCACGAAGCTGACGCAGGGCCATCCGTTGCCACGCTCGTCATGTCGGACGCCGAGCGCCGCGCCATCACGCGCCACACGTTGCTCGCGCTATTCGCGGGTGCCTTGCTGCTGCTCTCGCTCGCATGGCCGCATCTGGCGCGCGGCAACGCCACGCTTGCGCAAGTGCTGGCTGCGGCGGCCTCGCTCGTGGTCGCGCCGCCCGTGTTCGCGGGCGCGTGGCGCAGCCTCAGGACGCCGAGTCTGCACGGCGTGACCGACCGCCTCATTGCGCTCGCCATGCTGGGCGCCTGGGCCGTGGGCGACATGACGACGGCGGCGCTCCTGCCCATCGTGATGACCTTCGGTCACGCGCTCGAAGAGCGCAGCGTGCTCGGCTCGCAGGAAGCGATCCGTGCGCTGGGCCGCCTCACTGCCGGCGACGTACGGCGCGTGAGCGCCGCGGGCGCGATCGAGACCGTGCCCTATGACGCGCTGCGCCCCGGCGACGTCGTCGATGTGCTGCCCGGCTCGCGGGTGCCCGCGGACGGCATCGTGCGGCACGGCCGCTCGGCCATCGACAACGGGCCGATCACGGGCGAATCGTTGCCGCAGGATGCGCGCGAGGGCGCGCGCGTCTTCGGCGGCGCGATGAATCTGGATGGCCCGCTGCGCGTGGAGATCACGCACGTCGGCAAGGCCTCGACGCTGGGCAAGGTCGTCGAACTGATGCAGCGTGCCGAAGCCGCGAAGCCGCCCATCACGCAGGCGCTCGAACGCTATATGGACGCCTACCTCGCGCTCGTGCTGCTGATCGCGGCGATCGTCTGGTTCGTGAGCGCGAATGCTTCGGCCATGCTGGCGGTGATCGTCGCCGCGTGCCCATGCGCGCTCGTGCTGGCGGCGCCTTCCACCGCGATCGCCGGGATCGCGGCGGGCGCGCGGCGCGGGATCCTGTTCAGGAATGCGGCCTTTATCGACGCGCTGGCCGAGATCGATACGCTCGTGATCGACAAGACCGGCACGCTCACGCACGGCGAGTTGCGCGTGACGACGGTGGTGCTGCAGCCGGGCGCGGACGAAGCCGGCACGCTGGCGCTGGCCGCGCAGCTCGCCCAGGTCAGCGCGCATCCCGTGTGTCGCGCGCTGCTGCGCTACGGCGCGCCGGGGACGCCGCACACCGGGCCGCCCCCGCACGCGCGCGAACTGCGCGGCCTCGGCGTGCTCGCGACGATGCCGGAAGGCGAGGCCGTGCTGGGCCGCCATGACCTGCTCGAACAATACGTGAGCGCGCTGCCGCCCACGCCCGCGCAGCTGGACGGCCCATGCGCAGGCATCGCGCTCAACGGCCGCCTGCTCGCATGGTTCGGTTTCGCCGACACGCTGCGCCCGGAAGCCCGCGAAGCGCTGGACGGGATGCGTGCGCTCGGCATCGAGCGTGCGACGCTGCTTACGGGCGACCGCGAGCGTGTGGCGCACCGCGTGGCCGCCGAAGTGGGCATCGACACCGTGGTGGCGCACGCGCTGCCGCACGACAAACTCGACTATGTGCTCGGCGAGATCGGCGCGGGGCGCCGCCCGATGGTGGTCGGCGACGGCCTGAACGACGTGCTCGCGATCAAGGCCGGTGCGACCAGCGTGGCGATGGGCGAACGCGGCATCGATATCGCCGTGGCCGCCGCCGATATCGTGCTGCTCGCCGACGACCTGCGCCGCGTGCCGGACAGCGTGCGCCTCGGGCGGCGCTGCCGGCGCATCGCGACGGCGAATGCGGCGATCGGGCTCGCGTGGACGGTGGCCGTCATCACGCTGGCGGCACTAGGCGTGCTGAGCGCCGTGGCGAGCGCGCTGCTGCACAACGTCGGCACGTTCGTGGTGATCGCGAACGCGGGGCGTCTCCTGCGCGACGAATGACGAACGCCGTTAGTGCGGCACCGCCGTCAGGGTGCGCAACTGCTCCAGCAGCTTCACCGCCGGGCTCGGCAGAATGCCGTGGCGCCGGCGAAACGCGGTGAGCGTGCGCCGGCCCTCGACTCCCGGCATGTCCAGGGTATCGAACACACCCGCCTTGCTTTCCGTGAGGTACATCGTCGATGCCATCCAGCTCAGGAACCCCGAGCGCGCCACGAGGCTCTTGAGCGCCGTGATCGAGCGCGTTTGCACCACCACGTTCGGCAGGCCCAGCCCTTGCGCCGCGAAGACCTGCTCCATGTGCTCGAACGGCGCCGTGCCGCGCGGCGGAATCGCCCATTGCTCGTTCAAGGTGTCTGCGAGCGTGAGGTCGGGTTTCGCGCGCAACGGATGATCGTGCGCCGCCACCACGTAGCTGGAATCCTCCCAGCGGCAATCGCCGATCGCTGCGATTTCGTCGGTATCGGGCACGGCCATGCTGAGCGCGAGATCGATCTCGCGTTTGACGAGCGCATCGGCGAGCCGGTCCCACACGCCTTCGAGAATCTCGACGCGCAGCCCCGGCCAGCGCCGCAGCACGCCGCTCACGGCGAGCGGCAGCACGAGGCTCGCAATGCTGCCCACCGCGCCCACGCGGATCGTGCCGCGCGCGAGGCCGCGCATGGCGTCGATTTCCTCGCGCGCCTGCTCGGCTTCGCGCTGCAGCAGGATGGCGTGCGGCAGGAGCGCCTCGCCCACGGCGGTGAGGTGCATGCCGCGCGAATGGCGCTCGAACAGCGGCGCGCCCACTTGCTCCTCGAGACGGCGGATCGCGCGCGAGAGCGCGGGCTGGGTCACGTGCAGCGTTTCCGCCGCGCGCCCGAGACTGCCTGCGGACACGATGGTCGCGAACGCCTGGAGTTGCTGGAGGTTGTAAGTCATGCCCAAAGGTAATGGCTTTTGGCGAAATCCGCAATTTTCGGTTACCTGCAGCGTCGCGATAATGATCCTCCATTGAACGACGCGCTTTTTTCGACAGGAGGCCTTGGATGACTGGCAGCGCGCCTCAGCAGAATCAGCAGAAGCAGGACACCACGGCGCCCGGCGGCGCTTATACCGTGCGCGACGCGGTCATCGACTTCGCGCGCCGCGTGGGCATGACCTCGGTCTTCGCGAACCCCGGCTCGACCGAGCTGCCCATGTTCCGCGACTTTCCCGCCGACTTCCGCTACGTGCTCGGCCTCCAGGAGGCGGTCGTGGTCGGCATGGCCGACGGCTATGCGCAGGCCACCGGCAACGCGGCGCTCGTGAACCTGCACTCGGCGGCGGGCGTGGGCAACGCCATGGGCAACCTCTTCACGGCGTTTCGCAACCGCACGCCGCTCGTCGTCACGGCGGGCCAGCAGGCGCGTTCGATCCTGCCGTTCGACCCGTTTCTCGCGGCCACCCAGGCCACCGAGCTGCCCAAGCCCTATGTGAAGTGGAGCATCGAGCCGGCGCGCGCGCAGGACGTGCCGCTCGCGATTGCGCGCGCCTATGCGATCGCCATGCAGGAGCCGCGCGGCCCGGTGTTCGTGTCGATTCCCGTGGACGACTGGGACCAGCCGGCCGAACGCGTGCCCGAGCGCGCGCTCGCGCACACCACGCGCCCCGAGCCCGCGATGCTGGCGAGCATCGGCGCAGCGCTCGACGCGTGCGCGCGCCCCGTCTTCGTGGTGGGCGGCGCGGTGGATCGCGCGGGCGCGGCCGACGAGGTGGTGCGGCTCGCGGAGCGCCATCGTGCGCGCGTGTTCGTCGCCCCCATGACGGGCCGTTGCAGCTTTCCGGAAAAGCATCCGCTGTTCGCGGGCTTTCTGCCGGCCATGCGCGAGCGCATCGTCGAGCTGCTCGGCGGGCACGATCTCGTGTTCGCGATCGGCGCGCCGGCTTTCACCTATCACGTGGAGGGCCACGGGCCGCACGTGCCGCCGGGCGCCGCGCTGTGCCAGTTGATCGACGATCCGAACACCGCCGCGTGGACGCCCGAGGGCATGGCCGCAGTGGGCAATGTGAGGCTGGGCGTGCTGGATCTGCTGGAGCGGCCCGCGCCGGCCGTCGAGCGTGCGATGCCCGCGCCGCGCGCCGTACCGCCCCGCGCCGTGCCGCCGGCTGAGCCGGGCGAGCGCATGTCGGTTGCCTATGCGCTGCAAACGCTCGCCGAAGTGCGCGACGCGGGCACGACCGTCGTCGAGGAAGCGCCCAGCTCGCGGCCGGTGATGCAGGCGTATCTGCCCTACGAGCGCCCCGGCACGTTCCTCACGATGGACAGCGGCGGCCTGGGCTACGGCATGCCCGCTGCCGTGGGCGTGGCGCTCGCAAGGCCTGGCGAGCGCGTGATCGCGCTGATCGGCGACGGCTCCAGCATGTACTCGATCCAGGCGATCTGGAGCGCGGTGCAGCTCGAGTTGCCGATTACCTTCGTCATCCTGAACAACACGCGCTACGCCGCGCTGCAGGACTTCGCGCCGGTGTTCGGTTTCGCGCCGACCGACCCGGTGCAGGGCACCGACCTGCCGGGGCTCGATTTCGTCACGCTGGCCGCGGGCATGGGCTGCCCCGGCGTGCGCGTGAGCGAGGCCGGGCCGTTACGCGATACGCTTGGCCGCGCGCTGGCCGGGCAGGGCCCGAAGCTGGTCGAGCTGCTCGTCGCCTGAACGGTGCGCGCGCAACCCATCGAATTCACGTAAAGCGAGGAAAAAGGACATGCAAACCGTAACGATGCTGATCGACGGCGAAGCGGTGCAGGCACGCAACGGGGCGACGTTCGAGCGCCGCAATCCGCTCGACGGTACGGTGGCGAGCCGCGCGCCCGCAGGCACAGTGGAAGATGCCGTGGCCGCCGTCGATGCCGCCGCCGCCGCATTTCCGGTGTGGTCGGCCATGGGCCCGAGCGAACGGCGTGCGTTGCTCACGAAGGCCGCGCACGCGCTCGAAGCCAAAGCCGAAGCGTTCGCCGCCGCGATGGCCGCGGAAACCGGCGCGTCGGGCATCTGGGCGGGCTTCAACGTGCATCTCGCGGCGGCGGGCCTGATCGAGGCCGCCGCGCTCACCACGCAGATCGGCGGCGAGCTGATTCCCTCCGACGTGCCCGGCAGCCTCGCCATGGGCGTGCGCCAGCCGGCGGGCGTCGTGCTCGGCCTCGCGCCGTGGAATGCGCCGGTGATCCTCGCGGTGCGCGCCATCGCGCTGCCACTCGCGTGCGGCAATACCGTCGTGCTGAAGGGCTCGGAGATCTGCCCGGCCACGCATGGTCTCATCATCGCGGCGATGCAGGAGGCGGGCCTGCCGCGCGGCACCGTCAACTTCGTGACGAATGCGCCCGCCGACGCGGCGCGCGTGGTCGAAGCCATGATCGCGCACCCGAAAGTGCGCCGCGTGAACTTCACGGGCTCCACGCGCGTGGGCCGCATCATCGCCGAAACCTGTGCGCGCCATCTGAAGCCATCGGTGCTCGAACTGGGCGGCAAGGCCCCGCTCGTCGTGCTCGACGATGCCGATATCGAAGCGGCGGCGCACGCGGCCGCGTTCGGCGCGTTCGCCAACTCCGGGCAGATCTGCATGTCGACGGAGCGCATCATCGTCGATGACAGCATTGCCGACGCCTTCGTCGCGCGTCTCGGCGAGCGCGCCCGCGCGCTGCCGCTCGGCGACCCGCGCAAGGGCCCGGTCGTGCTCGGCTCGGTGGTGGACATGAGCACCGTCGAGCGCTGCAACGCGCTGATCGACGACGCGCTCGCCAAAGGCGCGACCCTCGTCTGCGGCGGCAAGGCCGACAGCACGCTGATGCCCGCCACGCTGCTCGATCACGTCATGCCCGAGATGCGTCTCTATCACGACGAATCGTTCGGCCCCGTGAAGGGCATCGTGCGCGTGCGTGGCGAGGACGCCGCGATTGCCTGCGCGAACGACAACGCGTACGGGCTTTCGTCGGCCGTGTTCAGCCGCGATGCGGCGCGCGCGTGGCGCGTCGCGCAGCGCATCGAGTCGGGCATCTGCCACATCAACGGGCCGACCGTGCACGACGAAGCGCAGATGCCGTTCGGCGGCGTGAAGGAGAGCGGCTTCGGGCGCTTCGGCGGCAAGGCGGGCATTGCCGAATTCACCGAACTGCGCTGGATCACGCTGCAGACGGCGCCGCGCCACTATCCGTTCTAAGGGCGCGCCATGCATATCGCCATCCTCGGCGCGGGCGCGATGGGCTCGCTGTTCGGCGGCCTGCTCGCCGTTGCGGGCCATCGCGTCACGCTGCTCGACGTCGATGAAGCGCACCTGAAGGCGATCAACGAAACCGGTCTGCGGCTCACGACCGATGCGGGCGAGCGCGTCGTCACGAATCTCGAAGCGTTGCGGCCGGAGGCGGCGACCACGCCAGCCGATCTGCTGATCGTCTTCACCAAGACGCTGCACACGCAGGCGGCGCTCGGCGCGGCGCACGCCGTGCTCGGGCCGCAAACCGCATTGCTCTCGCTGCAGAATGGCCTCGGCAACACCGAGCGTCTCGCGCGGTTCGCGGACCCGGCGCGCGTGATGATCGGCGTGACGACCTGGCCCGCCGACAAGAACGGCCCTGGCCGTGTGAGTTCGCACGGGCAGGGCGTGATCCGCCTGATGAGCGCGGACGGTGCGGACTCGCCGATGCTTTCCTGCACGGTCCAGGCGCTCAACGACGCCGGCCTCGCCTGCAGCGCGGACGCCGATGTCTGGGCCGCGATCTGGGAGAAGGTCGCGTTCAACGCGGCGCTCAACAGCCTGTGCGCGGTGACGGGCTGCACCGTCGGCGAACTCACGAACGTGCCGGACGGCGAGGCGCTCGCGCTCAAGATCGTCGCGGAAGTCGCGGCGGTGGCGCACGCGCACGGCGTGGCCGTGAACGAAGCGGAGGTGGCCGACAACGTGCGGCATGCGCTCGCGCATCACCGCGCGCATCGGCCTTCGATGCTCCAGGACGTGCTCGCAGGACGCAAGACCGAGATCGAGGCCATCAACGGCGCGGTCGTCGAGGCCGCGCGCATGCGTGCGATCGCCGTGCCGAATACGGCGGCGCTGTTGCATCTCGTGCGCCTCGTCGATGCGAAGGAATCCGTATGAACCAGGTAGTCAACGTCGCGACACCATGACAAACGAATGACTGCGCGTCCACAGCGCAGCAAAGGAGACAATTCATGACGTATGCCACGCCCGCTCCCGCCTCGGGAGCGACGCCGCACGAGAGCGCCGCCATCGCCGGCGGCACGGTCGATATCGGCCGCACGCTCGACGAAGGCGCGTATTCCACGCTGCAGAAGTTCGCCGTGGTGCTGGCGGCCCTGTCGATCGTCGTCGACGGCTTCGACAGCCAGTTGATCGGCTTCGCGATCCCGGTGCTGATCAAGGAGTGGGGCATTACGCGCAATGCGTTCGCGCCCGTCGTGGCGGCGGGGCTGATCGGCATGGGCTTCGGCAGCGCATTCGCCGGCCTGTTCGCGGATCGCTTCGGACGCCGCTGGGCCGTGGTCGGCAGCGTGCTCGTGTTCGGCACGGCGACCTGCGCGATCGGCCTCGCGCCGAACGTGGCGGCCATCGCCGCGCTGCGCTTCATTGCCGGCTTCGGCATTGGCGGCGCGCTGCCGAGTTCGACGACGATGACGGCCGAATTCACGCCCGCGCGCTTTCGCACCTTCGCGGTGACGGCAACCATCGTGTGCGTGCCGCTCGGCGGCATGCTGGCGGGCATTTTCGCGGCGCAAGTGCTGCCGGTGTACGGCTGGCGCGGGCTCTTTTTCGCAGGCGGCGTGCTGCCCCTCGTGCTTGCGCTCGTGCTGCTCGTGGCGCTGCCCGAGTCGCCGCGCTTTCTCGCACGCCGTCCCAGGCGCTGGCCCGAACTCGTGCGCCTGCTCGGCCGCATGGCGCGCGAGGTTGCGCCGGACGCGGCGTTCACCGACGTGCGCGAGCAAAGCGCCGAAAAGCACGTGGGCTTCACGGCGCTCTTTCGCGACGGCCGCGCACGCGACACCGTGGCGATCTGGTGGGCGTTCTTCATGTGCCTGCTCGCCGTGTACAGCGCATTCAGCTGGCTGCCCGCCATGCTGACGAGCGAAGGCCTGAGCGTCTCGCTCGCCGGTTACGGGCTGAGCGCGTACAACCTGGGCGGCGTGATCGGCGCGTTGCTGTGCGCGCTCGCCATTGCGCGCTTCGGCTCGCGCGGGCCGCTCCTGCTGTGCTGCGCGGGCGGCGCGGCGAGCGCCTGGGTGATGCTCGGCGTGGGCGCGACCCAGCACACGGGCTTGCTCATCGCGGGTCTCGGCCTGCACGGGCTGTTCGTCAATGCGGTGCAATCGACCATGTACGCGCTGTGTGCCTATGTCTACCCAACGGGCGTGCGCGCGACGGGCACGGCCTCGGCGCTGGCGTTCGGCCGCGTGGGCGCGATCCTGAGCGCGTTTGCCGGCGCGGTGGTGATTACCGCAGGCGGCGCGGCAGGCTATCTGACGATGCTCGGCGCAGCCATGGCGCTGGTGCTGATCGCGCTGGCCATGGTTGGCCGTCATATCCCGAAGCGCGCGGGACAGCAGCGGATTTGACCCATTCCTGAGACCGGGCGATGGCGCGGACCCGCGCCATCACGTCCGGTCGGCCAGTTCTTTCAATCAAGAGTCCTAAAAAACGACACGTAACAAGGCTGCGTGTCGCCTTTTCACGCGTCGAATCGACAACAACGTCCGGCTCGCGGCGAATCCGCGAGACCGGAACACCAGGAGAACACGGAGATCATGAAACTTCGGATCGCAGCAGGGCTGGCCTGCGCGGGCCTCAGCGCGTCGGCGTTCGCGCAGGGCAGCGTCACGCTTTACGGCATCGTCGATACCGGCGTCGAATACGTCTCGCATGCGAACGCGGCGGGTGACAGCGTGGTGCGCATGCCCGGCATTACCGGCGAGATGCCTTCGCGCTGGGGCGTGCGCGGCAGCGAGGGGCTGGGCGGCGGGTGGTCAACGATTTTCGCGCTGGAGAGCGGCTTCAACATGCGCGGCGGCACCTTGAACCAGGGCGGCCGGCTGTTCGGGCGCCAGGCGTGGGTGGGCATGAGCAGTCCCTACGGCAGCCTGACGTTCGGGCGTCAGTACACCATGACGTTCTGGGCGATCGCCGACGCCGATCTGCTCGGACCGGACATCTACGGCGGCACGGCTTCGTTCGACCAGTACCTGCCGAGTTCGCGCAGCGACAACACGATCGTCTACAAGGGCAGCTACGGCGGCTTCACACTCGGCGCGACGTGGTCATTCGGACGCGATTCGGCCGGCACCGGCAATTCGCCGGGCCAGGGCACCTGCGCGGGGCCCGTGCCGGGCAGTTCGCAGTCTTGCCGCGAATGGTCGGCGATGCTGCGCTACGACCGCAATGGCTACGGCGTCGCCGCTGCCTATGACGAACAACGCGGCGGGCCCGGCGCGGCGGCGAACCTGTACGACGGCACGCCGACCTTCGCACTGACGAACCCGGGCGACACCGACGTGCGCATCCAGCTCAACGGCTACGGCCATATCGGCGCGCTGCGCATCGGCGGCGGCTGGCTGGGCAGGCGCGTCGACACGGTTTCGGCTGAAACGCCCAACGTGCATTCGGACCAGTTCTATCTCACGGCACAGTATCCGGTGACGGCGGCCTTTATCGTCGATGGCGGCGTGTACCGCATCGTCAACAGCGACCACGACACGCGCGGCACGATTGCGGCGCTGCGCAGCACGTATCAGCTTTCCAAGCGATCAGCCGTTTATCTGCAGGGCGCGTATTTGTGGAACAGCGCGAAGGCGGCCTATACGGTGAGCCAGGGCGGCGGCGGCACGACGCCCGCAGCGGGGGCGGGGCAACTGGGGATCATGGCGGGGATCCGGCACAGCTTCTAGGAATGCGGCGACCGGTGGCGGTGCCATCCCGCACTTTGTACGCGGACCTCGCCTGAACGAGGCGAGGTCCGCGTGGGCGATCAGAGACCGCTTACCGTCTTGACCGTCACCCACTGGCCGTTCTTCACCTGATAGACCGTGGACGAACCGTTCTTGAGCGAGCCATTCGCGTTGTACTCGATATGGCCGGTAATGCCGTCGAAGGCGATGCTTTGCATCTTCGTGCGATAGTCGTCGGGCTTGGTCGAATTGGCGGCCTGCATCGCCTTGATGGCGGCCCACGCCGCGTCGTAGCCGAACGGCGCGTAAGAGAGCACGTCGACGCCATACTTCTGCTTGAAGCGGTCGGCGAACTTCGCGCCGACCGGCGTGCTGTCGAGCGGCCGGCCGTACTCCCACGCCATGGCGCCTTCGGACACGTCGCCCGCGAGTTTGACGAAGTCCACATCCTTCACGCCGCCGCCGCCCACGTACTGCGCCTTGATGCCGAGTTGGGCCATCTGTTTCATGATGCCGGCCGCCTGCGGGTTGAGGGCGCCCACGAAAATCAGATCGGGGTTCTTGCTCTTGATGTTCGTGAGCTGCGTCTTGAAGTCCGTCGCCTGGTTCGTCGTGTACTCGCGGTCGACGATCTCGCCGCCGTGCGCTTTGACGGCCTTCACGAACTCGTCGGCTTCGCCCTGGCCAAAGGCCGTGCGGTCGTCGATGACGGCGATGCGTTTGGCCTTCGTCGTCGTGACCGCGTAGGCGCCCGCGGTGCCCGCGTTTTGCGCGTCGCTCGAGATCACCATGAAGATGTTCTTGAAGCCGCGGCCGCTGATGACCGGGTTCGTGGCGGCCGGATCGATGTCGGGCAGGCCCGCCTTTTCGTACAGCTCGGAAGCGGGAATGGTCGTGCCCGAGTTGAAGTGGCCGACGACGACCGAAACGCCTTCGTCCACGAGCTTTTGCGCGACCTGCACGCCCACGCGCGGGTCGGCCTGATCGTCTTCGGCGACGAGTTCGAACGAGACGGGCTGACCGTTGATTTTGACGCCTTGCGCCTTGGCGTCGTCGAGGGCCATCTTGACGCCGTTTTC
The DNA here is from genome assembly GCF_040965375.1 of Paraburkholderia sp. EG286A. Taxonomy (NCBI): domain Bacteria; kingdom Pseudomonadati; phylum Pseudomonadota; class Betaproteobacteria; order Burkholderiales; family Burkholderiaceae; genus Paraburkholderia; species Paraburkholderia sp. EG286A. The sequence goes on along the minus strand of NZ_JBFRCB010000004.1, from coordinate 252,387 downwards.
CAGGTCCTTGCCGTAACTGGCGTTCGGTCCGGTGAGCGGCGCGGCAAAACCGATTTTAACGACGGTATCCGCGCGCGAGGCGAGCGGTGCAACAGCGAGAAGTGCTCCAGCGGCAACTGCGATAGGGGTAAGAGTCTTCGCAAAACGCATGTTGTTTCCTTTGTCGGCAAGCATGGGTTCACTGCTGTGGCGTGCATACCGGCCGGGCGCGCCCGCGTTGTCTGCTTCGCGCGGTCGGCGGCCGGTTCACGACTCTCTTGTTCGCGTCGACTGCGGGTTGGGCTCCTCCAGAATGGGCGTGGAATCGATCGAACCGCCCCGCACGCAAGACGCCGGGGCGAGACGCTGAGAGCGACTATAGGAAGCCAATATCGCTTCGTCTTGACCGTTCACGACGGCTTCCATGCGCATTTCTGCATAGCCGGGCAAATCGGGGCAATCAGGGCAAGTACGCCCTGCCGGCGCGAAATAAGGCGTAATAGAAATGTAATCGACATGCGCGCCGGCTCCGGTAAAGTCCCGCCATCACGCGCAATGCAGCACAACAATGACATCACGCCTGTCACGACGAGAATTCATCAAACTGACGATCGCGGTCGGCACGACTGTCGCGTCCATCGATACGAGCCCTGCGGCCTTCGCGAGCGCCGCGCCTTGCCGGCTCACGCCCGAGCAGGAAGTCGGCCCTTACTGGATCGACGGAGACCTCGTGCGCCGCGACATCCGGGAGGGCAGGCCGGGCTTGCCGTTGACGCTCGATATCGCGCTCACCGATGCGAGAACGTGTGCGCCGCTCGTTGGCGCCGCGGTCGACATATGGCAATGCGATGCAATGGGCGTCTATTCGGGCTACACGAAGATGGAACTGCCGCCCCCGCCCGATTTCGATCCGAAGGCGCCCGGCCGCCCGTCGGCAGGGCTGCCCCCTGGTCCGCCGCCCATGACGCCGCCCACGCTGCGGCCCACCGACCACCAGACCTTCCTGCGCGGCATTCAGCACACCGATCGCGCGGGCATCGTCACGTTCGAGACCATCGTGCCGGGCATCTATCCCGGGCGCACCAACCACATCCATTTCAAGGTCCGCACGGCAAGCGCGTCGCAACCGCAGCGCACGCACGTTTCGCACGTCGGCCAGGTCTTCTTGCCGGAATCGTTGATGGTGACGCTGATGCAACTCGATCCGTATCGCAGCCACGCGATCCAGCGGACCACGCAGAGCGAAGACCCGGTATTCGTCGATCAGTCCGGCTCGTCGATGATCGCAAGCGCGCGCCCTATTGCCGTTGATGGCCGCTTAACCGGGTTGCGTGCACGCGTGAGTGCGGTGGTCGATCCCGATGCGCAGCCTCAGCCGGTCGAACCGCTTCCGGGGCCTCCCGCGCACTGATCAAGACCGCACCGGGAGAGTGGCTGCGAAGCTGGCCCAGGAGGCGCTGATAGACTTCTCGCATGCGACATGGGAGAAGCGATCGTGGGTGCGTTCGAGCGTGTTTTGATGCGAGCATTCGGTCGACCCGAAGGCATCCTCGGCCGGCTCGGCGGCACAGTCATGGCAAGGCTGAACCAGCCGTGCGCGGCCTGGGTGATCGGCCTTCTCGAGATTCGGCAACACGACCGCGTGCTTGAAATCGGCTTTGGGCCTGGCGCGGGTATTCAGCTTCTCGCTGCAACGGTACCCTCGGGGCATGTTGACGGCATCGATCCATCACAGGAAATGCTGGCGCAAGCCACAGCCCGGAATGCCGTTGCAATCGCCCGCGGCCGGGTCGGTCTGCGAATCGGCTCAGTGGAGCGGTTGCCATTCGAGGCCAGCACCTTCGACAAGGTGCTGGCCATCAACTCCATGCAGGTTTGGCCGGACGCCGAAACCGGCCTGGCCGCGATACGGCGCGCCATGAAAGCCGGGGGTGCCGTCGCGCTCGGTTTCACCACTTATTCGGGCCAACAGCCGGGCGGATTGATCGAACGACTAACCGCCGCTGGCTTCGTCGAAGCGAAGCTGGTCGAAACAGAGAAGGCTTTTTGCGTGCTCGCTGTCAAGCCATGAGCACACGTAACGGACCAGGAGCAGGCGTTGGCCTCTTCCTTTCGGGCTCCTGAACGGCGCGAAGCGCATGGCACGACGCTCCACGCCGCCCCGGGGAGAGACGGCATGCTCTCCAATCGCCCAACCTGGTCAGACGAAAAGGGCTTATGACCCGCCAAAGAACACCGGCTTCATCCCAGTCGGGCTGGCCGGATGGCCCATCTGCGACGAGCCGTTCATTGCAGGGCCGTAGCCGCTACCCTGCCCGGCGGCGCTAGCGTCGGCGGCCGGCATACCGGAGGGAAAGTCGACGGTATTCGCATTGGCCGGATTGAAGCCGGCTTGCTGAAGCTGGGCGATCTCGCCCTGCACTTGCGCGCGCGTCAGCCCCGCATCCGACTGCGCCAGCGATGCAACTGGCACAGCCATGACGGCGACCGCGCAAACTGTGTGGACTAGCGTCTTCATAATGGCCCACCTCCGGGTTAGTGACACCGGCTGACTCGTGCTGCAAACGGCCCGCTCATCCGAACCCTGGTTCGACCCCTTGCCAGTCTTTGCAGCGCTAAAGCGTTATCGTTGTCGTCTATTCCGATCGTATGCGCGAGTGATCGTTTTGACCTCCATCATTTGATGGAGGCTCTCGAAAAGCGGCGGCGAATCGATACCCAGGGCGTTACTGCCGAGGCCTGCGGAACTGTGCCGCGAGACTGGCCAGGATGGCCAGTGTTCCCACCGTTTCCAACAAGGCGCAGAGCATGGTGTCCTCACTCTTTAGCGATGCTGCAGCAGGGGCGCGTAGGTTTTCACGAAGAACGCCAGCGTGATGCAGGAGGTGACAAGCAGCGTGACGGCGCGAATGACGCGCGGCGGCGTCCGGCGCCCGAGCCGGGCGCCGCTGTATCCCCCGATGATTGCGCCCACGAGCATGACCAGCGTCTCCGGCCAGTGCACTGCGTTGGCCACGATGAACGCAAGTACCGCCACCATGTTCGCCGCACTGACCAGCAGCGTGCGCGGCGCGTTGAGATGCTTGATGTCGGAATTGTCGAGCAGTCCCCATATCGCAATCATCATGATCCCGACCGCGCCACCAAAGTAGCCGCCATAGACGCCGAGCATGAACTGCACAGCCAGTACCGCGTTCGCGTGAATGTGCCAGCGTGCGCGCAACGCCTCGCCAATGCGCCGCCCGAACGCGAGCGCGATGGACGCAACCAGAAGCAGCCATGGCAGCACGAACGTGAACGCTGCCGATGACGTCCCCAGCAACAGCAGCGCGCCGGCAAGGCCGCCGCAGAGCGTCGTCGCCAGCAGCGCGCGAAGCGGCACGGTGCCCACCGGGCGCAGTCCGTCGCGATAGGCCCACGCGCTGGCCAGGCCGCCCGGGAACAGCGCGACCGTGCTCGAAGTGTTCGCTTGAACCGGAGGCACGCCCGCGGCAATCAGCGCCGGCAAGCTGACGAACGAGCCGCCCCCTGCCAGCGCATTCATCGCGCCAGCCGCCAATCCAGCGGAAAAAACTAAAGCCATCGAGTTCATGGAAGCGATGTTAGTCGCCGCGCCGGGTTCTCACAATCTGGCATTTCCGGTGCTAGACTTCGGAAATTCCGAAGAGATGACACTTGATGCTATGCGCTTCGACTTGACGGATATGCGGCTGTTCCTGAGCGTGGTGGAATGCGGGAGCCTGACACAAGGTGCCCGCACGATGCATCTGGCGCTCGCCTCGGTGAGCGAACGCATTGCCAGCATGGAGGCGGCATTGGGTGCGCCGTTACTGGAGCGCAACCGCCGTGGCGTGCGCACGACCGCTGCAGGCGACGCGCTGGTTCGCCATGCCCGTTCGATTTTGGGCCAGGTCGAAATGATGCGCGGCGAACTGCGAACCTACGCAACGGGCTTGAAAGGCCGCATCAGGCTGCTATCCAACACCGCCGCCATGGCGGCGTTCCTGCCGCCGCAGCTTTGCCGATTTCTGGCCGCGCATCGCGACCTGTCGATCGACCTGGAGGAGCGGCCCAGTGCGGAGATCGTCCAGATCCTCGTGGACAGGCGCGCGGATCTGGGCGTCGTTGCGGACATAACGGACCTCGGCACGCTGCAGACGCATCTGATCGCCCGTGACCAGCTCGTCGTGGTCGTCGGCCAGTCGCATCGTTTCGCCCAGCAAGCGGACGTCGCCTTTGCCGATATCCTCGGTGAGCCCATCGTGGGCGTGGCGGACACGGCGCTCGAAACCCATCTCGCGGAACGTGCGTCGCGCCTGGGACGCCAGCTCGACTACCGCATTCAGTTGCGCAACATCGAACATGTGGCCATGCACGTCGAAGCCGGGATCGGCATTTCGATCCTTTCCGCTGGGCTCGCCGGGAAACTCCGCAGCGACGTGGTGGTGCTGCCGCTGGCGGAGGCGTGGGCGACGCGGCGGCTCTATCTCTGTGCGCGCGACTTCGCCGCCCTCACTCCGCACGCGGGCCTGCTCGCGCAGCAATTGCGGCAGGGCGCGCCGTAGACACGATGCATCGGGAGGACTCGCCGCGCGGCGCCCCATGTTGCCATTCACTCGACCACGAGCGTCGATTTCAACCCAACCGCATTCGCGAGGTTGTAGACGTTCGGCGACGTCGCCATCACCGCCTCATGCACTTGCGCGAATTGCTCCTTCGTACCGTCTCCCCTGATACGAACGGTGTAGCGCAAACTCTCGTAGCCGTTCGCGATCTGCGCGTCGAGTCCGAGAAATCCCCTCAGATCGATGTCGCCCTCGGTTTCGATCTCGAGCGATTGCAGTGTGATCCCGCGAAGGGCGCATTGCGCGACATAGCCCACCGTCATGCATGCGTTCAACGCCGCAATAAGATGCTCCTGAGGATTTGCGAATCGATTCGAACCGCCGAGTTCGCAAGGCTCGTCGATATCGATCGTGAAACGGCGCGGCACCTGCTGGCCACCCATTGAAAATCCTTCGACCGCCGAGCGACTGCGCGTCTGGCCCAGCCAGGCAGTCGCGACTCGCCAGCTGGTCGCCGCTTTCGACGCATCGCGCCTGACGTCTTCGACGAGCGCAAGCAGATCGTCGACGTTGAGGCCGTTGACGATGTGCGTGTCAGTCGACTGTGCATTGGCATTCATGTTTCACTCTCCTTTCGCTGATTGCTGCATTCATGTCCGGCTTTGCTCAATGCAATGTGGCGAGCGCAGCCCGGATACGCACCCCCTGCTCTTCGGAGACGAGCCGATCGAGCACCTGCGCGAAATGGGGATGATGCATGCCGGAATGGATGTACTGCCAACGGTATGCGTGATGGAAATTCGCTTCGATCGAGGCGGCTTCGGCCTCGCCGAAGGCACGCCCGCAGTTCGCAATGAAATAGCGCGAATCCGCTGCCGCCTGCACGCGCAAAATGCCGTCGATCGCAACCACCAGGTCAATGAATTCATTGACCGCATCGTCGCGCGCCGCTTCCGTCAGCGTGGCGTCGTGCCGTTTCCATTCGAGTTCGTCGAGAATCGCGTGCTGACTCTCTTCCTTCCAGTGATAAAGAAAGACATTCCTGAACAGTTCGGATAGCTGATCGTCTGCATGAATGCTCTGTCGGTAGTGAATCTGCGTGAAGAGTTCGATATGCAGCGTCATGGCCTGCACGGCCCAGGTGCTTTTGCCGAGAACCACGGCGGCAATCGCGTCAGGATCGACGTCGAAGCGATAACCGGGAGGCAGCGTTTCGCCGATCATACTTTCGATGCGTCGAAAGAGCGCCTGGTGTTTGAGTTCTTCATCGCTGAAGCGCACGAGCGCTTCGAGCGCCACCTGATCACCCAGCCAGTAGTCGCGGCTCACTTCCAGCACCTTGGCGTTGATGAAGCGCTCGACCAGTCCGAACACGTTCGCGTAGGTGCGCCCCTGAATCTGGCTGACGAAGCGCTTCTCGTGCTCCGAGAGCAGGGTGAAATCCGGCACCAGCGAGAGTCCGTCTGGCAAATACTTCTGCGACATGTCGAAGGTACGGCCGCCAATCACGTCACGGTCGATGTCCCAATTGACCATTTTCGAAGCCCGAATGCATCGGGCGTAGCGATCGCGATCGGACGGGCGCAATACTGCGTTCATGGAGATTCTCCCAATATGGACCGTGATGCGGTCCCGCGTTGAGTGTCGATTCACCCGGCAGGGCCAGTCGGACGATCTGGCATTCGGGCACGCTCAATTTACGATTGGGAGTCTTGAAGTTCTATGATCGAGTCGCCGAACGAATTGACTGAAACGCCTTATTGACTCATTGATGCACACTTCGAACCAGGAGAAGTTATCGTGACCGCACTGCGTTTCGAAAGATGCGTCACTGATCCGGCAATGCCACAGCACCACTCGTACGTTCCAGGTGCTGCGCTGATGCCGCCACGCCGCTAGTCTTTTCTTTGTTCTTGCGCCAGCCTGCGGGCGGCATGCCGAATTCACGTCTGAACGCACGGCTGAACGCGGCTTCCGATTCATAGCCGATCTGTTCCGCAACCGCGGTGAGCGGCTTGCTACCGGTGAGAAGTTCGTGCGCCGCAATCTGCATGCGCCATCTCGCGAGGTATTGCATGGGCGGCTGCCCGAGAAGTTCGGTGAAGCGCTGCGCCAGGGCGGAACGCGACAAGCCCACTTTGCGCGCAAGCTCATCGACGGTCCACGGATAGGCCGCCTGCGCATGAAGCAACGAGAGCGCACGTCCAACGTAGCGATCGCGCACGCCGGCCAGCCACCCGGTCTGGTTCTCAGGCAGCGCTTCAATACAGCTACGGATCGCTTCGACAAACAGCAGTTCCGATAGCCTGGCAAGCACAATCGTGCCCCCAGCGCGTGATTCGGCTGCTTCAGCGGCCGCAAGTTTGAGAGAAGACTCCAGCCATGCCGCACGCGGATCCTGGCGCATGTCGATCTTGAAGAGTCGCGGCAATGATGAGAGCAGCGGATTGTTCAACGTATCGTCGCAAGCCAGAAAGCCGCACACGATGCGCGTCGCCGCGCCGCCGCCGCCATGGGACAGCGTCATCACTTCACCGGGCGCTGCCGCCATCTGTCCGGCCAGCAGCGAGTCCGACGGCACGGGCGAAAGATCGATCGCGCTGCCGATGATGTGCGTTTCACCCTGAGGCACCACGATCAGTTCTCCGGCGTGGACGTGAATGGCCGAACCGGGATCGTCGGACAGCTTCACCCAGCAATTCCCCTCGACGACCAGATGATAGGAAACGACACGCTCGGAAGCCGGCAAATACGCGCCGCAGAGCGATGCGTCGGTGCGGCCGATCAAACACCACGGCGCGGTGAATGCCCCGTTCAGAAACACGGCGCCGCTCAGACGAACAGCGCGCAGTACATCGGAGACAGCATCCATGGATAGCTCGCGTGAAATGCGCATTCCCGGGCGAGAAATCTGGCGCCGGTCGTTCGTCGCCATGGCCGAGCGCTACATCTTATACCCGCGAATTCATTTGATGACAGTCTCCTTACTGATGATTTCGCCATGCTTAATGAAGCACTTCGCGTGTCTCCCAGCGAACTGATCGCGTGCTTGCTTCATCTGGATGACCTGGCGTCATTGAGGGCGTCCGGCAACGGACACGCGACGCGGCGGCGAGAAGTGGACGATCGGTCAAGAAAGATCGACGTCCGGGCAGGACGGCAATGGCTTGCCGCAGGCAGAGTTCATCACAGGAAGGAACATCGCTGATCAGCCTCACGCGTACTTCGCAATCAACCCTTCCTTGGAGCCTGGAAGTTAGTCGCGTCACCCACCTTGCACGAATCGGTTCACGCACCGTGAGTCGCCGCTTCGGGCAATACGATAGCGTGAGATACCGATGAAACGCCTGATAAGCCGTGCGATGTACCACCCGATCATTGCGTTATCCGTTTTCTATCTGGCCGAAGTCATGCATCACGTCGACTACAGCGTCTTTGGCGCGCTGCTGGTTCTGGCCGCGAAAACGACCTCGCGTGTTTTAAGTGCGATCAGTCGCGATAGTGGATCGACTGGGTAAAACGCAGTCGTACGCCCAAAGCTGCCGCCGGATCGACGTTCGACTGACGGGCGGATAGTGGTCGGATGCTGCCCTTTATCATGCGAGGCACTTCCGAGACGATCTGGCCCGATTCGTGACTATCGATATCGCAGACACGCAATGATGCGTGGTCAGGCGAGCACAACCTCGGCAAGGAACGTCGCGAAGTAGTCGTCGTCCAGCCATCCTGAAACGTGCTTTGACGCTTCGATGCGCTGGATTTCGCTCTGTCCTTTATCCGTCAGGACGGCGATCCGCAATGTGGGGAGATACTTCGTACTGGGGGGAGGTTTCTGGTCTACGGTCTGGATCAAACCCTGCGCGCGAAGCAACGTGAAGATTGCCGGTCGCTTGTGCCACGGTATTTGTCGATGCAAAGCAAGTCGAAGAGCTTCTAGTACAGCGCCATTGTTGAATTCCATGAGGATCCTTCTGGTGTTCGACTGAAACGTCCTGCTGGCTCTGGGTACCTACAGTAGCACATGAAGCGGTTCTGTACGATGACACACCAATACGGAACCTTTCATGTCCAGCGATGATGCCGGCGCGGCGCGCGGCACCGCTACGTTATTCAGCGGTGTTCACAGCGATCTTCTCGACCATCGAAGCTGCGCGGCGAAATCAGCGCGGCAACCGCTAAAATTGCGGTTTTAGCCCGGAATATGCCAATGTCCTTTGCCTCGCTTGGCCTGATCGAACCCTTGCTGCGTAACGTGCAAGACCTCAATTACCAGACACCTACGCCGGTGCAGGCCAAGGCGATTCCTGCCGTGCTCAGTGGCAAGGACGTCATGGCTGGGGCACAGACCGGCACTGGCAAAACGGCGGGTTTTGCGCTGCCGCTGCTGCAACGGCTGGTGCAACACGGCCCGGCGGCGTCCAGCAACCGCGCGCGCGTTCTGGTGCTGGTGCCCACGCGTGAACTGGCTGAGCAAGTGCTGCAAAGCTTTATCGCTTACGGCAAAGGCCTCGACTTGCGATTGCTGGCCGCCTACGGCGGCGTGAGTATCAACCCGCAGATGATGAAGCTGCGCAAAGGCGTCGACGTGCTCGTTGCCACGCCGGGCCGTTTGCTGGATCTCAATCGCCAGAACGCCGTGCAGTTTGATCAGGTGCAAACGCTGGTGCTGGACGAAGCCGACCGCATGCTGGATCTGGGCTTTGCGCGCGAGCTCAACGCCGTCTTTGCTGCCTTGCCGGTTCAGCGCCAGACCCTGCTGTTCTCCGCCACGTTTACCGACGATATCCGCGCCATGGCGGCGGGCATTCTGCGTAGCCCCGTCAATATCAGCGTCAGCCCGCCCAATGCCACGGCCAGCAAGATCAAGCAGTGGGTGGTGCCGGTGGATAAAAGGAACAAGCCTGACCTCTTCATGCACCTCGTGGCAGAGAACAACTGGGAGCACGCGCTGGTGTTCGTCAAAACCCGCAGTGGCGTCGATTATCTGGCGGCCATGCTGGATGAAGCGGGCTATGCGGTCGACACCATCCATGGCGACAAACCGCAACCCGCGCGCCTGCGTGCGCTGGAGCGCTTCAAGACGGGCGAAGTCAATATGCTGGTGGCCACCGATGTGGCTGCGCGCGGGCTCGATATCGACGACCTGCCGCTGGTGATCAACGTCGATCTGCCGATCGTGGCGCAAGACTACGTGCACCGTATTGGCCGTACCGGCCGCGCGGGCGCCAGCGGCGTGGCGGTGTCGCTCGTCTGTGCCGACGAAGCGCCGCAACTGGCCGCGATTGAAGCGCTGATCCGGCAAACGCTGCCCCGTGAAGAAGAGCCGGGTTTTGAAGCCGAACACCGCGTGCCGCAAACCAGCGCGACGGGCCAGCTCATCAAGAAACCCAAAAAGCCCAAGAAGCCCAAAGTGCCGCAAGCTGCGCCGGGTGCCATGCAGGTGCCCGGCAAAAAACCGCTCCCGCAGAGTGGGGAAAACAAGCGCAAGCCTGCGGCGCAGCGCGTTGTTGCCGCGGGTAAGGACACGAGTTTCACGAGCGGTAGCCCATTCAGCGTGCAGAAGCCGCGCAGCAAACCCGCCACCAAGCCAGCTGCGGGTTCACGCAAGCCGGCTGGCAAACCCGCTGGTGGCCGCGGTAAACGCCAACCCTGATCCGTTGGGATGAGCAACGCCGGCACAACCGGGCTCAGCGCGGCCAGTGCCTGCGAGAGACGACAGCGAAGCTTACGGCGATCGCACCTGCCGCCGCGCGAAGCGGTGCCTCGTGCGTCACGTCGCCGAAGCGAGAACGGCGAGTGCGCCCTTTGCGCGAATCGGAGTTGCTGACCAGGGGCGTATTGGATTCGCTGACGACCGCCGGGTTGCCGGTGGCCTCGGATTCAGGGGCTGCGTGGGGGCCGTCAGCCGGCAAGGTTCGAATTGGCATTGCGGATGATTCTCGAGAAGGATATGTCCGTATTGAACTCCCCGCCGATCGATCAGTAAAATGAATGTTCTTACCAGTACGATTACTTTTCCGAATGGAACTGAAATTACTGAGGACGTTTCTGACGGTGACCGAGCTGCGCCATTTCAGCCGCGCGGCGGATGCGCTGCATATGAGTCAGCCGGCACTCAGCAAGCAGATCGGTGCGTTGGAGGCGAGCCTCGGTGGCAGGCTGTTCGAACGCGGTCGGCACGGTGCGCAGCTCACGCCATTCGGCGAGACGTTCCTGTCCGATGCACAGGCGCTCGTACGCGACGCCGATGAAATCCTGTTGCGCGCGCGAGAAGCGAGCAGCGGCCGGCACGGCCATCTGCGCCTCGGGATCTGCCTGTCCGTACTGACGATTGTGCCGAAGCTCATCGCCGATTTTCGAGAGCAGCATCCCGCTGTCACCGTCACCCTGAGCGACCTCTCTTCCGCCGAGCAAACGCGCCGTCTTCTGGCGGGCAAGCTGGATGCCGGCTTCCTTCGCTTGCCCGCCGCGGATGGTCTCTCGTCGTTCAAAGTCGTAGACGAGGGACTTGCACTCGCATTGCCGCCGCACCTTCGGTACACACGCCTTCCGGCGAATCTCGACGCGCTCAATGAAACCGGCTTCATCTCGCTAGTGCGTGCACGCGGGCCGGGGCTCGCTGCACAGATCGACCGATGGTGCATCGAGCACCGCTTCGTGCCGAAGGTGACGCAGCAGGCCGAAGACATCCAGTCGGTCCTGACTTCGGTCGCCGCGGGCGTGGGCATTGCGTTCATTCCCTCTCGCGCACGACACCTGCTGCGGGATGCTACGGTACTGCCGCTTCATGGCAAAAACGCGAAGTGGCGCGTGGGACTCGCATGGCCTTCCATGCGCGAAGATCCGGTTACGGCGCGCTTTGTTGCGTTCTTGCGCGCCGCAATGAAAGGTGCGTAATGGCTGCGCCGCCGTTCTCAGAACTTGTGTACCAGGCCGACCCCAATGCCGCGCGTGTCGCTGCCGGGAGCGACCGTCAAGCCCGAATACGCGGTGCCGGAGAGCGTGTATTGCGCCTGATTCCGGTTCTGGAGAAAGCCGGCCGCGGTATAGAGTTCGGTCGCTTTGGACAGCGAGTACTCGAACAGCAGGCCTAACTGCTGCGCGTTGTTGCCCTTGCCGGTGCGATCGTGCAGGTAACCGTACATCAGCGACACCAACGCAAATGGCGAGACCTGGTACGAGTCCGATACCTGGTAGACCTCGTGCTGCATGTATTTCGGCGTATTCGTCAGATTCTCCGTGTGGTACGCCAGCCAGATGCGGTTGGACCCGATCGCGTACGATGCGCCCGCGTTGAACACGGTAAATACCGCGCCAGGACCCGCGGCAGCGCCGCCCGCTAGCGTATAGCTCCCACCCGCTCCGACGGCTGGCTCGTCTCCTCGTTCATAGCCCGCCGCCACATTCAACGGCCCGTTGATGTACTGGATGACGGCGTTGTAGAACCCGATGCCGTTGCCCGACGTCGCCGGATCGCGCAAGGCCACCATAAATTTGCCATTCAACCCGCCAAACGTGGGCGTGTAGTAGGAGATAGCATTGTTCGCGCGGATGATCAGGCCGTTGAAATTATTCATGGGCGAAGCAATGCTTTTGACCCAGCTCGGATCCATTGCCGCCTGGAGCACATCGTATTGCGGCGAGTTTTGCAGGCCGAAGCGCACTTCCCCGAAGCCACCGGACATGCCGACATACGCCAGTCGGTTGAAGGCCTTGGTCGAGTCCGTCGCTGCACCCGTCTGTCCGGAGAAGGCTTGCTCCAACTGGAAATTGACGTGCAGCCCGTTGCCGATATCCTCGCTGCCCTTAAAGCCGTAGCGTGTCGAGAAGAGCCCGCCGGGTACGGCGCGGACCGCCGAATTGCCGCCGCTCGAACTTTGATAGACGAAGCCATTGTCGAGCACGCCATAGAGCGTGACCGACGACTGCGCGAACGCGTAAGGGGCGCACGCGCAGGACAAGACTGCGCCGGATGCGAGAGTGATAAACCTCTTCATGCGGAATCTCCATTGCATCGGTATGCCGGTGCTTTTATAAATATTTATCTGGTACGTACTGCTAATATGTAAGGCCATACCGTGGTCGATCGGGCGTGCCGATGCCCCGATACGCCCCGATAGGCCACGGTATTACGGATGGAGGGTTGATTTCGACGCGGCCCGTCGAGTGGCGGTCTGTCGAATCGAAGGCCGGTGATGGCGGGACAAGCTAATGGCCATACGTGGTTTCGCTGTTCAATCTGATCTCCGTTGATTGCATGTTCCTTTGCGTGATCGATGTGGATTCCGGCGATAGACGCATCGAATATCCTTCGGCAAGGTTAATTGCGCGCAAGGCGGTGGGTCCATGTATAAAACTTAGATTGAATGGTATTTTTTTACTTTCATTCGGACCGGGTAAACCAGTATCGATTCGTCGAATCGCGCGCAGGCGCTGCAATTCACCGGACGGTGTATGGAAGAGAAAAATTTGCGAATGGTTGTGCGAAAAACGTCTGGCGGAGGGCAGTGTCGTCGCCGTCTTACAGGGCTTTCGCACGGCCTATAGCCGATGCTCGGCAACCACGGTTTCGAATTCCACCCGATAGCGCCGTGCAAGTGCGGATGCGGTTTCGCGCAGTGATTCGCGATCGGTCGCCAGTGCATTGGCAACCGCATCGGCAAGATTGCCTGGATTCACAACGCCCGCGAGACCCGCTGCTTCCCATGTCCGCACATAAGCCGCATGCTTGCTTGCCGCGAGAGAATGATCAGGATGACTGATATTGACGCGAGGCAGCGCGTACGCCATCGCAACGATGCGACCGTGCAGGCTGCTGCCGCAATAGAGGCGGCTTCCAGCAATCAGCGCACAGGTGTCCCAGACGTTCAGCGAGGCAAACACGCGAACGTGAGCCGCGCGCAGTCGAGCCGCGAGCCGCTCGTACACCGCGAGGTCGTCATGCCAGGGAGCGGCGCCCGCGCGAAACAGCACAATCCCCAGGCCGTACCCGTGCGCGGCGAGTTCGAGCTGGGTGGCGAGCGTATCGAGCGTGGCATCGTCGCCGAAGTCAGCGCTGAATTGCACGGCTGCATAACCGCGCGGGAACGCCTGCCGCACGTCGCGCAGTGCGAGGGCCGTGGCGTGCCGGCGTATTGCCGAGCCGAACAGGACCGCCGTCATCGTGGCGGGGTCCGGTATCAGGCGGGCTGCGATGCCCCGTTGCGCGAGCAGCGCCTGGGTTTGACGGTCGCGCACGCTCACCGCGTCCGCGGATTGCAGTGCGGCGAGCACGTCGGCGCCCAACTGCGCATTGCGCGCATCGAGATCGACGCCGCCCACCGCGTTGAACGAGAGATGCCTCACGCGCACGTCCGGCAACGCGCACTTCGAAAGCACATACGGCGCGAGCGACGCCACGCCGACATGCCGGTGCGCCCACGCGCGCCCGTCGCGCAGCCATGCATCCTCGGCGGCGATGAGCGCCGGCACGCGCTGCGGCGGTGCGAGCATCACGGCGGCCTCCCACGCATTGCAGGTCAGCAACTCGCCGCCTGCGTGGATCACGTTCACCGGGCGGCCGCGCGCGAAAGCGGCGATACGCGCGAGTGCAACCGTGGCTGGCCCGCCATCGCCACGCGGATCGCGTGCGGCGAGCCCGGCGAACAGCAGTTCGCGGCGTGGCAGCATGCGCGCCGCCACCAGCGCGATCAGCAGGTCGCCGAAGTTGTGCCGGTCGAATGCGCCGAAGATCACCGTGGGCGTGGAAGCCATGCGGGCCTCAGGTCGTACTTTGGTTCAATATCCGTCAGTCCCATATTCGATTCATACGGCGCCGCAGCATAAAGTGGGGCCGCAAGTCAGGCCGCAAGGTGCCGCTCCCCATACTGACATAAGGAAACCTTAAGCATTCTCGGGGAAACTGTCGGCCTTGCCGACGTGTTTTTCCTGCGTATGAGAACGGTCTACTCCGAACTGAAGAGCGCGCGACTGCGCCCTACATCCAGCCGCGTGGCCGTGCTGAAGGTATTTCATGACGCGCCGCACGAGCATCTAACGGCCGACCAGGTCTTTCGCCGCATCGCAAAAGATGTGGAGCAATGCAGCCTGGCGAGCGTCTATCGCGCGCTTGCGCAGCTGATGGAATCGTCGCTGCTCGACAGCACGTGGGTTGGTGAAACACGCGTGGTGTACGAGCTTGGGCGTGGCGCGCCGCACGCGCACCTCGTGTGCGAAAGCTGCAAGACCGTGGTGGACATCGACGAGCCGATGCTGCAGGAGCAGCACGCCGCCATCGCGGCGGCAAAGCGCTTTCGCTATACGCATTCGAGTCTCGTCGTTTTCGGGCTTTGCGCCCAGTGCGCCGCGGCTTCGTCGTGAACCGGCGCATGGCCGGCGCAAAATTCAGAGCGTGACGACCACTTTTCCGAACGGCTCGTTCGACTCCAGATAGCGGTGCGCCTCGACGATCTGCTCGAAGGGGAACGTCCTCGCCATGACGGCTACAGCTTTACCGGCGAGGCCGAGGGCGAGCCGCCCGTCGAGATCACGCCGCCCAGCCGCTTTCGTCTGGACGATCTTGCCGCGATCGCCGACGCCGTCGCGGCGGGCGAAGGGCTCGGATGGCTGCCGTTCTGGCTCGTGCGCGAGCGGGTTCGCGAAGGCGCGCTGGTGGAGTTGTTGCCTGCGCAACGGGTTTTTCTCTACGATGCGTACGCGATATGGCTACGCACGCCGCACGTGCCGGTGCGAGTGCGGCTGGCCGTGGAGGAACCGGCGCAGGCGTTGATGGAGTGAAAATGAGCGAGTCGCCCTAGCTTTTCTCCGCGGGCGCCGTCGCCGCCTGGACGATGCCGCGCGCCGCCTGCTCGATCATCACCACGTCGAACGCGAGCAGCAACATGCGGTAGCCGGCGGCGCGCTTCCTCTGCGCCGTTTGCGCGTCGAGCGCCACGCCGCCCAGCGGCGTGCCCGCGCGCTTCACCTTCTCCTCGGCCTTGTGCACGAGCGCCTGTACGTCAGGGTGATCGAACTGGCCCGGCACGCCAAGGCTCATCGAAAGATCGAACGAGGCGATCGCTGCCACGTCGATGCCTGGCACCGCAAGAATCTCATCGAGCCGCTCGATGGATTGTGCGTCCTCGATCGTGATGATGTTGAGCAGTTCCGAATCCGCGACGCGAATGTAATCGGGGCCGCTCACGCCCCAGCGCGCGGCGGCGAGCGAAGGCGCGAAGCCGCGCGAGCCGTTGGGCGGATAGCGCAGCGACTCGCTCGCCTTGCGCGCGAGTTCGGGCGTGGCAATCATCGGGAAGTTGATGCCCATGGCGCCCGTTTCCAGCGCGGTCTTGACGAGCCAGGGCTCGGTCCACGGAATCCGCACGATGGGGGTGACCGGCGTGCCGCGCGTGGCGGCCACCATGGCGTGGAGGCTGTGCACGTCGATGGGGCCGTGCTCCATGTCGAAGATCAGCACGTCCACGCCGCTCGCCGCGAGTACCTGCACGAGCCCCACGCTCGGCAGCTCGACCATGAAAGCGGTCAGGTTTTCGCCGGCCGCGAGTCTGGCCTTGGCGCGATTGTGGCGGGTGGGCAGGGCGGACATGTCGTTCTCCAGGAGCCGGGGCGGCGTGATGTCCGTGCCGAACTCCGTACGTTTTCCATACTAGTCGAGCATGCGCGCGTTGCCCGATTATCTCCAGCAATGGTTCCCAGAAGCCTTCCGAAGGCCGGGTGGCGCATTTACGCCAGGGCTTGCCTGCTTCGTGCTTGCTCGCGCAAGCAGCTTGAGCGCACCGCCGCCCCATACCGGCTACCATGACATCCCGCCTGCAGTCTCGCACTGACTCGCAACGACTCGCGCGGCGAAATAACTGGAATACAGGAGCGAAAGAAAATGCTTTTCCGCAAGACGATGTTGGCCGTAGCCGCATTCAGCGCCGTGCTGGCCAGTGCCAGCGCGCATGCCCAGATCGCGGGCGCGCAGCCCTTGAGCGTTTCGGTCGAGCAGTCGCAGGCGCTGCTCGAAGGCTGGAGCGTGAAGAAGAGCGTACTCGGCAAGCCCGTTTATAACGACGACAACGTGAAGATCGGCACCGTGCGCGACCTGATCGTGGCGCCGGACGGCTCGGTTTCCGCGGCCATCGTTTCGGCGGGCGGTTTCCTCGGCGTCGGCTCGCACGACGTAGCCGTGCCCATCGCGTCGCTCGACGTGCGCCAGGGCAATCTCTATCTGCCCGGCGCGACCAAGGAAGCACTGAAGGCCACGCCCGCGTTCCAGTACGCGAAGGTCGAATCGCCGCCGAAGCCGAAGAAGGTCGAGAAGCAGCAGTAAGCCTTCAGCCGTCGCGATTCAGCAGCCGCACTTCCAGTCCGGCTGCTGCAACGCCATGCCGTGCAGGCCGCGATATTCCGCGACGGGCGGCGACGACCAGCCTGCCAGCAGCGCGGGCGCCAGCCGGTAGATCTCGATGCCGAGCGGCCGGCAGACTTCCAGCGGGTCGCGTGCATCGGGTCCCCACATCGGCAGCGAAAGATCGCCGCCGGGGCAGGTGGAAAGCGCGCACAACAGGTCGATCTCGGCGAAAAACTCGAGATAGTCGCCCTTCTTCGCCGGGCAGGCCTTCATGAAATACTTGTCCTCCAGATTCAGGCCCGTGCACTGGAACACGTTGAGCACGTCGTGCACGTCGTATTCGGTGAGCCCGTACGGCGCGATGGCGCGCGTGAGGTTCGAGTGACAGTGAAAATGAAAGTCCTCGCCGGTCAGCATGCGGTTCACGTAGGGGTCGCAGCGTGTGCCGAGCAGGTCGTGAACACGTCCGCCGTGCTCGTCCACGCCGTAGTCGGCGAGGCTGTCGTCGGTGATGGTGACGAGCGGGCGCAGGAAGGGCAGCGTCGACCACAGGCGGTCGAAGGTGCTCACATGCGCCTGCTGGAGCTGGCGCGTGCGCGAAGCCCACATGCGTTCGCGCGGATCGTGCCGGTTCCACAAGTTGAGGTCGGCCACCTGCGGGCCTTCGATCGTCACGATGCGGAACACGTGTCCCGCGGGCACGCTCCACGCTTGCCCCGAGCGTATCGGCACGACGATCGATTCGATTAGCTCGCGCTGATCCTTCTCTTCGGCGATGCGGCGGTAAAAGGGCTTGTTCACGTCGAGCGCGGAGCCCTTGGTCGACTGGTAGGCGGCGGGATAATTCAGCATTGTCTCGTACTCCTGTATGAAACGACCTGTACCCGCATTCGCGATGCCGATGGCGCTCAGCGCAGCGTTAGCGGGATGTCTGCTGGGGAGTATAGGAATCGCGCAACGGTAAGCCAAAGATTGTTCAACGATCGCAAGGCTGGGGACTCGCGGACTCTTTTGCGTGTTCGGGGCTACCCGCCCGTGCGGTGCCTTCGTGTACAGTTCGCTTACTCCATGACCGCGGCGCCTGCTTCCGAGGCGCGCGCAGCCCAACGAGACGCGACGGTACATGATCAGACTGGAAGACCTCGTCATCTTTATCAGTGCGGCGGACAACGGCAGCCTCTCGGCCGCCGCACGTCAACTCGATCTCACGCCCGCGGTGGCGAGCGCGGGCCTCAAGCGCCTCGAAACCGAACTCGGCACGCGCCTGCTCTCACGCTCCACGCGCAGCCTGCGTCTCACGCCGGACGGCGAGCGCTACCTCGAATACGCGCGCGGCGTCATGGAGCAGGTGGAGGCGGGCCAGAACGCCGTGGCGCATGGGCGCAAGATGATCGGCGGCACGGTGTCGCTGTCGATTCCCTCCGACCTCGGGCGCAACGTGCTCGCGCCCTGGTTCGACGACTTTCAGGCGCAGCATCCTGCGGTGTCGTTCCAGGTGCACATTGGCGACCACGTGACCGACATGTTCCGATCGCCGGTTTCCGTAGCGATCCGCTACGGCGTGCCCGAAGATTCCACCCTCGTGGCGCTGCCCCTCGCGCCCGACAACCGGCGCGTGCTGTGCGCCGCGCCCGGCTATTTCGCGCGTCACGGCAAACCCGCGACGCCCGCCGATCTCTCGCGCCACAACTGTCTGCGCTTCGCGCTGAGCGACACGCTGCACGACCGCTGGACCTTCTATCGCGGCGACGAAGCGAGCGTCGTGAACGTGCATGGCAACCGCAGCAGCGACGACGGCGAACTCGTGCGCCGCTGGGCCGTGGCGGGGCATGGCCTTGCGTACAAGTCGCGTCTGGACGTGCTCGCCGATATCCAGGCGGGCCGCCTCGAAACCGCGCTCGATGCGTTTCAGGGCGAAGGCGCGCCGCTGCATCTCGTCTGCGCGCACCGCACGATGCTCTCGCCGACCGTCAACGCACTGCGCGATTGGCTGCGCGATCGCATCGCCGCGTTTCTTGCCTGACGTGTGATTGCGCAGTAGGTCCGCCACCCGGCCCGACCGCCATCGGGCATGCCTCCATTCGTCGTTCCCGCCGCCTCCGCCGCTCGATCGCGCACTCGATCTTCAAAACAGCTTTGAAGGTGAATTCGCCGTTTGCCGCTAGGCGCGCCGGACGCACTGGCCGATTATTCATACCAACACGAACGGCACGGAGGCTCGAATGATCGTCGCGATAGGCCGCTTTTACCTGCGCGCCGACAAGATTTCGCACTTCGAGGCCGCCTGGCTGCGCGTATGCCCGCTGCTCACGAACAAGCCGGGGTATCGCGGGCACCGCCTCGGTCCGCAGTGCGAAGACGAAGGCTGCTACGTGCTGGAAGTGGAATGGGACTCCCTCGACGCACAGAGCGCGTTCATGATGCACGGCGATTTCCAGACCTTCCTGCACGCGCTGTGGCCGTACTTCTCGGCCGACCCCGACCTCTATCACTTCGAGCCGCTCGTTCAATCAAGCCGGTTTCCCGCAATTTGACTGTCTGGAGGTATTCACGATGAAAGCGATTGGTTATTACCGCAATCTCCCCATCAGCGACCCCGAATCGCTGATCGATCTCGAACTCCCCGAGCCGCAGCCGGGCCCGCGCGATCTGCTCGTTGAAGTGCACGCGGTGTCGGTCAACCCGGTCGACGTGAAGGTGCGCGCGAACAGGGCGCCCGAAAACGGCGAGCCGAAAGTGATCGGCTGGGACGCGAGCGGCGTCGTGCGCGCCGTGGGCCGGGACGTGACGCTCTTCAAGCCGGGCGACCGGGTGTGGTATGCGGGCTCGCTGCTGCGCCCGGGCACCAACAGCGAACTGCACGTGGTCGACGAGCGCATCGTGGGCCGCATGCCGCAAAGCCTGAACTTCGCCGAGGCGGCGGCGTTGCCGCTCACCTCCATCACGGCGTGGGAGTTGCTGTTCGACCGCCTCGGGGTGCCCGAGGGCACGATGCCGTCCGGCGACTCGCTGCTCGTGATCGGCGCGGCGGGCGGCGTGGGCTCGATTCTCGTGCAGTTGGCGCGCAAGCTCACGGGCCTCACGGTGATCGGCACGGCGTCGCGGCCCGAAACGTCGAAGTGGGTGAGCGAACTGGGCGCGCATCACGTCATCGATCATACGAAGCCGCTTTCGCACGAGCTCGAGCGTATCGGCATGGAAGGCGTGGACTATATCGCGAGCCTGAACCAGACCGACCGTCACTTCGACGAGATCGTCGCCTCGATCAATCCGCAGGGGCATCTCGCGCTGATCGACGACCCGGAGCTGTTCGACTTCCGCAAGCTCAAGATGAAGAGCGTGGCCCTGCATTGGGAGTTCATGTTTACGCGCTCGATGTTCGGGACGAAAGACCAGATTCGCCAGCATGATCTGCTCGACCGCATGGCTTCGCTCATCGACGAGGGCGTACTGCGAACGACCCTCAACGAGAGCTTTGGGACCATCAACGCGGCAAACCTGCGCCGGGCGCACGAACTCGTGGAAACCAACCGCTCGCGCGGCAAGCTCGTGCTCGAAGGGTTTTAAATCGCGCCGATCGTTACTCAACCGCGCGGTCGAACGCGCAATCGGCCGTGCTCGCGAGCCTGACGAACGGGCCGCTCAAGGTGCGGTTGTGGTGCTCGATGATCGACGCGGCGCGCAGCACGGGCGTATCCATGGTCGTGTGGGCGTCCGCGACGAGCAGCGCGTGAAAGCCCAGGTCGCCCGCGGCGCGGCAGGTCGAGTCCACGCAGTACTCGGTCTGCATGCCCGCGATGACGAGTTCGCCCACGTTGGCGCACGCGAGCCTTGCCGCGAGATCGGTGCCGGTAAAGCAACTGGGGCGGCGCTTCTCGAACACGCTGTCGATGTGCGGGTCGATGGCGAGCGCCGGCAGCAATTGCGCGAGCGGACTGCCCGGCTCGATGGGCGAGCCCGGCGGCCCGACGTGACGCGCGGCGAAGACCGGCGCGCGCACCTTGCGCGCCTCGGCAATCAGCTGCCTGATATTGGCGAGTACGCGCTGACCTTCAAACGGTGCGTTAGGGCCATTGAACAAGCCTTCCTGCATATCGATGACGAGCAGGGCACGAGCGAGGCTGGACATGAGGGTTCTCCGCTAGTTGCGCCCGCAACGCACGGAGAAACGACAAGGCCCCGTCCATTGCTGGCGGGGCCTTGTGATCGATACGAAATCTAACGTACGCGCACCGAACTCACGACCCGCCGGAAGCGGTCGTGGTAGTCGTCGAGGTGAGGATGGGCGCGTTCATGAGGACGATCATGCAGGAGGCGGCCTGAGGCGTCAACCGTGTTGCGCGCGTTGCCTGCACGGCTCGTCGGCAAGCGACGCCGTCGAGCGTGAGCGCATCAGCGTGAAGTGTCGGGGCGCTTCCAGTGCGCGTTGGCGTGCTTGTCCGTAATGCGGACCTTGGCCAGCAGCGGCTTATAGCCTCTCAGGACGATCTCGCTGATCGCGAGAAGCTCGGAGCGAAAGATGTTCTCGGCGAATTTGCTGCCGTCCGCGAACTCCAGGGCGTAGCCATCGATTGGCCCCCATTGGCCTCTCGGTAACGGTTCGATATAGACGTCCATCATCAGTCTCCATTGATTAACAAGCGAATAAGAAGCGTCATTGGATTCAGTCTATCGCAGTGAAAGACGGCTTCCCCGCGGGTTTTTGGCGACGCAATTTCCTTGCTGTTCAATGGTTTACGTGATGTCTTTCACGATAAGAGAAGATCTCCTTCGATGTGCAATTGCTGGCCGGCGTCGGGAAATGCGGAATTTGCACACACCGGGCGCGCATTGCACGATATGAAAGCGCGAGCGCGCATTCACAATTCACTCCTCTTCGCGCGGCGCCGGTTCGCCGAGATCGATCTCGTCCATGCCCTTGTTCAACTGATTGAGGAAGTGCACGAGCGAAACCTTGTCGTCGAAGCGAAAGCTCGCGAGCGCCTGGCGATAGAACTCGTAGATCTTCGGCTGCAGGCTCTCCCAGAACACCTTGCCCTGGTCCGTGAGCACGACCTTTTTCGCGCGCCGGTCCACGGTGTCGGCCACGCGCAGCACATGCTCGTCGCGCTCGAGGCGCTTGAGCACGCCGTCGAGACTCTGGCGGCTCACCACGAGATAGTCGGCCAGTTCGGAAAACGACATGCCCTCCGCAACCTGCGGGCGCGACAGCGCGCCGAGCACCGACCATTGCACGGTCGTGATGCCGAGCGCCTTGGTCGTCTGCCGGTCGAGCGTGTTGCCCGCCTGGAACAGCCGGAAGAACAAGCGGTTGTGAATCGACGAGACGGATTGATCGTACGAAGGGTCGTTCTGGGTCATGGGCGCCTTTCGGTCGCCGCGCGAGTGCGGCGGGCAATGAGACAAATACCTGATACGAAAATAGTGAAGGGAGTGGGCGCGCCGTCCATTTGGGCAATACCCCTCCTCGTACCCTCAATATATATCATGATGTTGACGTAATTAGGGGCCTCGCCTAGAGTGTGGAAACGACGCACGAGAATATCAAGAGACATCCCCATGGCGACCTACGACCGGCTTTTGACCCCGCTTCGCGTTGGCGCGACGCTGCTGCCCAACCGCATGGTGATGGGCGCGATGCACACGCGGCTCGAAACGCTCGACCGTCCGCATGAGCGCCTCGCCGCGTTCTATGCGGCGCGCGCGGCTGGCGAGATCGGCCTGATTCTGAGCGGCGGGTTCTCGCCGAACGCCGAAGGCGTGATGGAGGCCGGTGGCCCGCTCTTCAATCGCGCGGAGCAGGTCGACGAGCATCGCGCCGTGACGCGCGCGGTTCACGAGATGGGCGGCAAGATCGTGCTGCAGATCCTGCACGCGGGTCGTTATGCGAAGGTGCCGGAGTGCGTGGGACCGACGGCCGCCAAGGCGAGAATCAACGCGTACGCGCCTCGCGCGCTCAGTACTCAGGAAGTGCGCGCCACCATCGACGACTTCGCCAGCACGGCGGCGCTGGCGGTCCAGGCCGGCTACGACGGCGTGGA
This sequence comes from Paraburkholderia sp. EG286A, assembly GCF_040965375.1. NCBI lineage: Bacteria > Pseudomonadati > Pseudomonadota > Betaproteobacteria > Burkholderiales > Burkholderiaceae > Paraburkholderia > Paraburkholderia sp. EG286A. Next base: position 229,468 of record NZ_JBFRCB010000004.1, on the reverse strand, counting down.
GATCATGGGCTCGGAAGGCTATCTCATCAACGAGTTCACGGCCGCCGTCACCAACGCGCGCGACGACGAATTCGGCGGCGACTTCGCAGGCCGCATCCGCTTTGCGCTCGACATCGTGCGCGCCGTGCGCGCGCAAATGGGCTGCGAGCCCATGCTGATCTACCGCATCTCTTCCATCGACCTCGTGGATGGCGGCATGAGCGGCGCCGAGATCGCGGCGTTCGCGAAGGAGATCGAAGCGGCCGGCGCGGACCTCATCAACACGGGCGTGGGCTGGCACGAATCGGCGGTGCCGACCATCGCGGCATGCGTGCCGCGCGCGGCCTGGCGCGACGCGATTCGCAACGTCAAAGAGGCGGTGTCGATTCCGGTGATGGCGTCGAACCGCATCAACACGCCCGAGGTCGCGGAAGAACTGATCGCCTCGGGGGTGGCCGATCTCGTTTCGATGGCGCGCCCGCTGCTCGCCGACCCGGACTTCGCGAAGAAGACGCGGCTTGGCGTGGCCGACGAAATCAACACCTGCATCGGCTGCAATCAGGCCTGCCTCGACCGCATCTTCACGGAACGCACCGCGACCTGCCTCGTCAATCCGCGCGCGGGGCGCGAGATCGAGTTCGCGCCGGGCAAGGCCTTGCAGCCCAAACGTATCGCGGTCGTGGGCGGCGGGCCTGCCGGCATGGCGTTTGCGATCAACGCCGCTGAACGTGGCCATACGCTCACGCTGTTCGAAGCGCATGCGCGGCTGGGCGGGCAGCTGAATCTGGCAAAGGTCGTCCCCGGCAAAGCCGAGTTTCACGAGATGCTGCGCTATTTCGAGGTGCGGCTAAAGCGGCTTGGCGTGACGTTGCGGCTCGGGCAGGCCGCAACGGCCGATGAACTCGCCAGCGAGGCGTTCGACGAGATCGTCATCGCCACCGGCGTCACGCCGCGCGTGCCCGATATCGTGGGTGTCGATCATCCGAAGGCGGTGTCGTATCTCGACGTGCTCGCGGGCAAGGTCGAAGTGGGCGCGCGCGTGGCGATCGTCGGCGCGGGCGGCATCGGTTTCGACGTGGCCGAGTATCTGCTGGGCGATGCGCAGGAATCACTGGACCGTGATGCGTTTTTCCGCGTGTGGGGCGTCGATCCCGCGAATGCGGATGCGGGCGGACTCTCGCGTAGCGATGCTCATGGCGCGCCGCGCCGTAGCGTTCACATGTTCCAGCGCAAGGAGGAACCGCTCGGCAGGGGCCTCGGCAAATCGACGGGATGGATCCTGAAGGCCCGCTTGCGCAAGGCCAACGTGATGATGACGTCGGGCGTGACCTATGACGCGATCGACGACGAAGGTCTGCATTATCGCGTCGATGGCAAGGCGCATGTGCTCGCCGTCGATCATGTCGTGCTGTGCGCGGGGCAGAATTCGAACCGGACGCTCTACGATGAACTCGTCGCGCGCGCAGCGAAACCGAAGGTGATAGGCGGCGCTGACGTCGCCGCCGAACTCGATGCGTTGCGTGCCATCGATCAGGCCACGCGGCTCGCGATGACGATGTGACGTCGCCGCCGGCGCGCGCTAGCTCACGCGCTGGTTACGCGCTGGTTACGAATACGCCTCGTCCGCGAGCGGCGCGCGCTTGCGGGTGTCGCGAATGAAAATTGCCGAGAGCGCCGCGCCGGTGAGCGCAACCACGCCGGCCAGCGCGAACGCGGTGGCGAACGAGCCGCTGCGCTCCACCAGGAAGCCCGTCACGGCCGGTCCGATCACGCCCGAAAGACTACCCACGCAGTGCATGCAGCCGCTCACGCTGCCTACCCTGGCCGAATGCACGACGTCCTGCACGATCGCCCAGTAGAGCGCACCCGTCGCATAGAGCAGGAAGAGCGCAACGGACATCAGCGCGATGGCCGCGACAGCGGTATGCACGAGGCCGGCAACGCCCACGCACACGCCCGTCGCCGCGAGGCAAGTGGACAGGACGAGCTTGCGTGAGAGCATGAGCTTGCCGGTCCAGCGGAAGATCGCATCGGAGATCGCGCCGCCCGCCGCGAGGCCGACGGTGCCCACGAGCCAGGGCACGACCGTGGCGAGACTCATCTCGCGGATGTTGAGGTGATGCGCCTGCACGAGGTAGCTGGGGAACCAGCTCAGAAAGAAGAACAGCACGTAGTTGTAGGCGAAGAACGCCACGGCCGCCGCGATCACGAGCGGCTGGCGCAGCCATGCCGAGAGCGGCAACGAGGCGGCACTGTCGGGCACCGTGTGGGTCGCGCGCGCAACACCCGGTCCACGCTGCGCGGGCTCGGCTTCGTCGAGCGTGCTGACGAAGCGGCTCTCCGAAGGACGGTCGGCCGTGAGCAGCATCCACGCGACGCACCATACGAGGCCGATCGCGCAGATGATCCAGAACGCCGGGCGCCAGCCGAAGCTGATCGCGAGCAGCCCGATAATCGGGCCGGCAATCGCGCCGCCAAGTGGCGAGCCGGCGCTCAGGAGTCCCATGGAAGTCGCTGCGATGTCGTGCGGCATCCAGTTGTTGACCATCTTGTTCGCGCCTGCGCAGAGCGGTCCTTCGGCCATGCCGAACAGCACGCGCAGCACGAGCAGGCTCGCGAAGCCCACGGCCACGGCCGTGAGCCCGCAGAAGATCGACCACAGCCCGACCGCGAGAACATACACGATCTTCGGCCCGAGCTTGTCGCTCGCGAGGCCGCCCACGAAGTTGAACAGCGCATAGCCCACGAAGAAGCTGCTGAATACGATGCCCATCTGCGCCGCATCGATGCCGAGGTCCTTTTGCACGAGCGGTGCAGTGATCGAAAGCGCCACCCGGTCGAGGTAGTTGATGCCGTAGACGAGGAATAACAGGAAAACGGTTATCCATCCCATCGTGCGTTGTTTCATGTTCTGTCTCCAGTCCTTATAGATATGGGCGCGCGTGCGGCGTCAGGCCGGCGCGGGGCAGGTCAGCAGCGCGTTCGTGCCGTGCCGGCGCAGCGCTCGCAGATGTCCGGCGAGCCGCTCGGCGAACGCCTGCGGCCACGGCGTTGCGCCAAATACGCTCGTGTGCGAGAGGGCGGCCTGCACGGTGTCGAGCGTCGTGCTCGCGCCGCGCAGCTTCGCGGCGAGCGCGGGGGCGCCAGGATCGCTCACCACGAGCGACGCGCCCGTGTCGCTGCGTTCGGTCGCGAGGTAGTGCAGCCAGGCGGCGAGCGCGCGTTCGAGATGGGGACGCTCGATACCGCGCGCCAGGCTCTCGCGCAGCGCGGGTAGCCAGCGCACCGGCACTTTCTGCGTGCCGTCCGTCGCGATCTGGCTGGTACGGTGCGCAAGCGTCGGGTTGGCAAAGCGCGCCAGCAGGTCCTGGCAGTACGCATGAACGTCGAAGCCGGGCGGGACCGTCACGGTGGCGAGCAGGTCCTCGGTCATCAGCGCGCGCACGAAGGCGGCCATGGCGGGATCGTCCATCGCATCGGACACGGTTTCGCGCCCGCGCAACTGGCCCACGTACGCAAGCGCCGAATGCGAGCCGTTCAGGAGACGCAGTTTCATGGCCTCGTATGGATGCACATCGCGTGTGAGCAGCGCGCCCGCGTCTTCCCACGCGGGGCGCGGGCCGCTGAAGCGGTCTTCGATGACCCACTGGGTGAACGGTTCGCACACGATCGCGGCTTCATCGCGCAGGCCGAGTTGCGCGGCAGCCGCGTCGAGCGAAGCGGGCGTGGCGGCCGGTACGATGCGATCGACCATCGTGTTGGGAAACGCGATTGTTTCGCCGATGCGGCGCGCGAGCGCCGGGTCGAACTGCTCCGCATACTGGATCAGCAGTTTGCGCAGCGTGTCGCCGTTGGCCTGCATGTTGTCGCAGCAGACCACGGTGAGCGGCGCGCCGGCGGAGCGGCTGCGGATGCCCGCGGCGAGCACGCCGAGCGTGGTGCGCGGCGCATCGGGTGTCATGAGGTCGTGGCGGATGCCCGGGTCGCCGGCGTCCAGCTCGGCGCCGGCGGGCGCGAGGCTGTAGCCCTTCTCGGTCACGGTCAGGCTCACGATGGCGACGCCGGGGTCGGCAATCGTGCCGAGCACCCGGTCCATCGCCTCGGGCGCGTAAAGCGCGCCGCGCAGCGCGCCGACCACGCGGCACGCCGCCGTCTCGCCGCTGCGCTCGGTCACCGAATAGAGGTGGTCCTGGGCGGCCAGCACCTGCGGCACGCGCCGCTCGCGCAGGCTCACGCCGACGATGCCCCAGCGCGTGTCGCCGCGCTCGAGCAGCGTTTCCGTATAGAGCGCCTGGTGCGCGCGATGAAACGCACCGAGCCCGAGATGGACGATGCCGGGGCGCACGCGCTGGCGGTCGTACCCTGGCTGGCGCACGGTCGCCGCGATTTTGGTTAGTGAGCGCTCACACAGAGGAGGTGTTGTCATTGCCATGTACCATGGTACGGATGCGAATGACCGAAGCTTAGTCCGATGTTTTATCTCGTTTTATCGGGGTTAACGCTATGGTGTGACTGTATGGTGCATTTGCTACCATGGTACAAACAGTCATCCGTTACCGACATGAGCCAGACCGTCATCGAACCGCAAGAGGACACCGTCCTCGCCGCACTGAGCGGTTTCGTCGCCAATCCCGACGCTTCTTATCGCCCCCAGGTGCACGCCTTTCTGCGCGACGCCATCGTGCGCGGCACGCTGCCGCCGCGCGCAAGCCTTTCCGAAGCCGCGATTGCCGAAGCGCTGCAGGTCAGCCGCACGCCGGTGCGCGAAGCGCTTGCGCAGCTCGCCGACGAGCATCTCGTCAACATCTACCGCAAGGTCGGCACGATCGTCGCGCCGATCTCCGTGTCGCAGCTCGAAGAGGGACGCTTCGCGCGCAGCACGCTCGAATGCGCGAACCACGTGCAGCTGGCCCAGACCATCACGCCCGACCAGCTCGCGGAGTTCGGCCGGATCGTCGACGAACAGCGCGACGCCGTCGCGCGCGGCGACGTGGACCGCTTCTTCGATCTCGACGAGCTGATGCATCGCCGCCTGTTCGAATTCGCGGGCCGCGCGCATGTGTGGGAAATGCTGCAGCCGATGAAGCGCCAGTTCGACCGCGTGCGCTGGCTGCTGCTCGACCGCGTGGCGGACCACGCGCAGCGCGCGCTGCGCGAGCACGAGCTGATCCTCGCGCATATCGCCTCGCGCAACTTCGCGCAGCTGGGCGCGACGGTGGCGAGCCATATCGACCGCGTGGGCTCGCATCTGCCGGAAGTGCAGGCGCGCGTGCCCGACTATTTCGTCGAATGAAAGAGAGTGGAGACAGCAATTGAAGATTGAACGGCTGCAGACGATCGTCACCTGCCCCGGCCGCAATTTCGTGACGGTGAAGATCGTGACCGACGAAGGCGTGTACGGTCTCGGCGACGCGACGCTCAACGGCCGCGAACTGGCCGTGCGCGCGTACCTCGAAGATCACGTGTTTCCGTGCCTCGTGGGCCGCGATCCCCGCAATATCGAGGACATCTGGCAATACCTTTATCGCGGCGCGTACTGGCGGCGCGGCCCGGTCACGATGACGGCGATCGCCGCGATCGACATGGCGCTCTGGGATATCAAGGGCAAGCTCGCGAACATGCCCGTTTATCAGCTGCTGGGCGGCAAGAGCCGCGAAGGGCTGATGGTCTACGGACACGCAAACGGGCGCGACCACGAGGAAGCCATCGACGCGGTGCGCCAGCACGTGGAGGAGGGCTACCAGGCGATTCGCGTGCAGTCGGGCGTGCCCGGTCTCGACAAGGTGTATGGCGTGGGCAAGGTCAAGGGCGAATACGAACCCGCCCAGAAGGGGCTGCCGCCCGAGGAGCCGTGGGACACGGCGCTCTATCTGCGCCATACGCCCGAACTCTTTCGCAAGGTGCGCGAGGCCGTGGGCTTCGGCCCGCATCTGCTGCACGACGCGCACCACCGCCTCACGCCGATCGAGGCCGCGCGCCTGGGCCGCGACCTCGAGCCGTATCGCCTCTTCTGGCTGGAAGACGCGACACCGGCCGAGAACCAGGAGAGTTTCCGCCTGATCCGCAGCCACACCAGCACGCCGCTCGCCGTGGGCGAGGTGTTCAACTCGATCTGGGACTGCAAGGACCTGATACGCGAGCAGCTCATCGACTATATCCGCGCGACCATCGTGCACGCGGGCGGCATCACGCATATGCGCCGCATTGCCGATTACGCGGCCATGTACCAGGTGCGTACGGGCTTTCACGGCGCCACCGATCTTTCGCCGGTCTGCATGGCCGCCGCCGTGAACTTCGGCCTGTGGGCACCGAACTTCGGCATTCAGGAACTGATGCCGCACAACGCGCTCACGAATGCCGTGTTCCCGCATCAGTATCGCTTCGAGAACGGCTTCCTCGTGATGGACGACGCGCCGGGGCTCGGCGTGGACATCGACGAGACGCTGGCCGCGAAGTATCCCTATGAACGCGCCTATCTGCCGGTCGCCCGCCTGCGCGACGGGTCGATGTGGAACTGGTAGGCATACCTGATCAAATATTCATGGAAGCGTCCACTATGTTGAGCGTCGTAGTCGATCGACCGAACAGCCTCGCCGTGCGCGAGGTGCCCACGCCTACGCCCGCCGCGGGAGAAGTGCGCGTGCGGGTGCGTTATGCGGGCATCTGCGGCTCGGACCTGCACATCTATCGCGGGCACAATCCGTTCGTCTCGTATCCGCGCATCATCGGCCACGAGTTCGTGGGCCGCATCGAGTCCGTGGGCGAGGGTGTCGACGCCGCGCGCGTGGGCGAACTCGTGGCCGTCGATCCCGTCATCAGCTGCGGGCGTTGCCACGCATGCCAGATCGGGCGGCAGAACGTGTGCCGCAATCTCGTCGTGCTGGGCGTGCATCGAGACGGCGGTTTCAGCGAGTACGTGTGCGCGCCGGCGCGCAACGCGTACCGCATTCCCGAGCGTATTGCGCAATCTTGCGCGGCGATCGTGGAGCCGTTCGCCGTGGCGGCGAACGTCACGGCGCGCACCGGCGTGCTGGACAGCGACGTGGCGCTGATCTACGGCGCGGGCACCGTGGGGCTCACGATCCTGCAGGTGCTCAAGCGCGTGTACGGCGTGCGTACGTTCATTACGGATCAGCTCGACGAGCGGCTCGAACTCGCACGCAGCTGCGGGGCGCAAGCCGACGAAACGATCAACACGCGCAACGAGCCGCTGGCCGACGCGCTGCGCGCGCGCGGCGTGGAAGACGGCCCCACGCTGATTTTCGACGCGGTGGGCCATCCGTCCATCCTCGAAGAAGCGGTGAGGCTCGCGGCGCCCGCGGGACGTGTCGGGCTGCTCGGCTTTTCGTCGACACCTTCGGCCATCGCGCAGCAGGAGCTGACGAAAAAGGAGCTTACGTTGTGCGCCTCGCGTCTGAACTGCGCGATGTTCCCGACCGTGATCGACTGGCTGGAGCGCGGGCTCGTCACACCGGAATCGATCATCACGCACAAGGTGGATTTTCGCGAGGTGAGCAGCGCGTTCGAGCTGGCGGAGCACAATCCGCGCGAAACCTGCAAGGTGTTGCTCGACTTCGGCGCGTAAAATACGGGGCATTCGTGCAATGGAACCTCGTCGCGCATGCTCCCCCGAATACTCGTTAGCGCTTGCCTGCTTGGCCGTCCGGTTCGATACGACGGCTCGGCGAAAACCGTTGCGCATGCACTGATCGAGCAGTGGCAGCGCGAAGGGCGGCTCGTGCCCGTTTGCCCGGAAGTCTCGGGCGGGTTCGGCGTGCCGAGGCCGCCTGCGGAGATTGCAAACGCCGCTTCGGGCGCCGCGGTGCTGGCAGGCATCGCACACGTGATCGATGCGCGCGGCGAGGACGTCTCCGCGTTTTTCGTCGAAGGCGCACGCGTCGCGCTCGAACTGGCGCTAGCGCACGACTGCCGCTTTGCGTTGCTGACCGATGGCAGCCCTTCGTGCGGCAGCCGTGCGATTTACGATGGCAGTTTCGCGGGCCACAAACACGCGGGCGCGGGAGTGACGACTGCGTTGCTGCGCGAGCACGGCATCGAGGTTTTTGCCGAATCGGCAATCGAAGCGCTTCATGCGCGGCTCATGCAGGCAAGCGCGTAGCACGTAGCACGATTACCGCGACGGTAAACGCGCATCACGCTTCCTCGCCGCTGCCGGCTTCCTTCACGATCCATTGTTTGAACGCGCGCATGGCGGGCGTCGCCATCTTCCCCTTTTGCGACGTGAGCCAGTAGCTTCCCGCCTGCACCTCGATATCGAAGGGCCGCACGAGCCTGCCCGCCGCGAGATCTCTCTCGAACATCGAAACCGGGGCGAGCGCGATGCCCGCGCCCTGCATTGCCGCTTCCACCATGAGCCGCGACGAATCGAATACGGGTCCGCGCACGGGACGTGGCGCGAGCCCGGCGGCTTCGAACCAGAGCGTCCAGTCGTCGGCGCGATACGAGCGCAGCAGTTTTTCGTTGGCAAGATCGGCAGGGCTCTGCAGACGCTGCGCGATATCGGGCGTGCAAAGCGCGGCGAGCGGCGCGTCGAACAGCTTCGCAGCGCGCGAACCCGGCCAGGTGCCGTCGCCGAACCGGATGGCGAAGTCGAGGCCTTCGCCCGCGAGATCGACGAGATTGTTGTTCGTCATGATGCGCAGTTCGACGAACGGATGCGCGTCGTGGAACGACTTCAGGCGCGGCATCAACCAGCCCACTGCGAAGGTCCCCACGGCTCCCACAGTCAGCACCTCGTGAAAGTGGCCGCCTTCGAATTGCCGCAACACGGCTTCGATACGGTCGAACGCATCCGTGAGCACGGGGCGCAGTGCGAGACCTTCGTCGGTGATCGCGAGGCCGCGCGGCAGACGCTTGAAGAGGGTTGCACCAAGCCGCTCCTCGAGCGTTCGGACCTGCTGGCTCACGGCCGCCTGAGTGACGTTCAGCTCGCTCGCCGCGCGTGTGAAGCTCAGGTGCCGCGCCGACGTTTCGAAGGCGCGCAGGGCATTGAGGGGCAGATACGTTCGCATGAGTGAGCCATAAGTTTTTCTGGGGCAACGCGCAATTTATCATCGTTTGTCAGCCCGTGGAGAACACGCGATAGTGGCGGCACTTGAAGGAGAGGCCATGATCACGCGACGTAGATTCACGATGACGGTGTTGGGCAGTGCGATAGCTGGCGTTGCATCTCAGGCATTCGGTGCGACGGCGGGACAGGCGCCGGAAGCGGGCGCGGTGCCCGCCGGCGCAGTGGAAAAGCAGCTCGCCGCCATTGAGGCGCAGGCAGGCGGGCGGCTCGGCGTGGCGATGCTCGATACGGCGAACGGACACGTGCGCGGGTGGCGCATGCACGAGCGCTTTCCGATGTGCAGCACGTTCAAGGTGTTGCTCGCATCGGCCGTGTTGACGCGCAAGGATCACGGTAAGGAAGACCTCGCGCGCAAGATCGTGTATTCGCCTGCGCAAGTCGTGTCGTATTCGCCCGTGAGCGGACCGCGCGCGGGCAGTGAGGGCATGACGGTCGCCGAGCTGTGCGAAGCCGCGCTCACGCGCAGCGACAACACGGCGGCCAACCTGCTGCTGGAGAGCATCGGCGGCCCTGCGGCGATAACCGCTTTTGCGCGCAGCCTTGGCGACCCGGTCACGCGCCTCGACCGCAACGAGACCACGCTCAACGAAGCGATCCCCGGCGATCCGCGCGATACGACCATGCCTGCCGCCATGGTCGCGAACCTGCGTGAATTGCTGCTGGGTGAGCGTCTTTCTGCGGCATCGCGCGAGCAGCTCGTTGCATGGCTCGTCGCCAACAAGACCGGCGACGCGCGTTTGCGCGCCGGCTTGCCGAAGGACTGGCGCGTGGGCGACAAGACCGGTACCGGCGACCGGGGCACGGCGAACGATGTGGCCATCGTCTGGCCCACCGGACGCGCGCCGATCCTCGTCACGACCTATCTCACGGGCGCGACGCACGCGAGTTCGGCGCAGCGCGATGCGGCGATCGCACAGGTCGGAGTATGGGTGGCGAGTCTTTGACGCAATTGATACGGCATCCTAATCGTATGAAAAGAGACCGAACGTTCGCTCGACGCGCGCGTTCCTTACGCGTTGTTATATTTGCAACAGTGACTTAATTTTTTGGCGTCGATGTCGTCAATAGGGATGACCTCTCACTACGGCGTCCCCATGTCATTCCTTACCAGAATCAAGATCGGCCCGCGTCTCGGCGCGGGCTTTGCCATTGTGTTGCTCCTGCTCGGCGCAGTGGGCGGGATCGGGCTGCTGCAGGCGTCGCGCATTTTCGACGGCACGCAGGAAATCGGCACGAACTGGCTGCCTAGCGTCGAAACGCTCGGCAACATGCGCAATCAAGCTCAGGATGTGCGCCGCACGTCGCTGCGCATGCTGATCGCCAGCGACGCCAGCGAGAAGGCCTCGCTGCACGACCGTCATGCCCAGATGATCAGCCAGTTCGGCACCATGCTGGACGGCTATTCGAAGCTGGTCTCTTCGGCCGAGGAGCGCCGCTTGTTCGAGTCGATCGGCACGGCCTGGTCGCACTATGTGGACGACGACAAGAAAGTCGAAGCGCTCGCCAATTCGGCTGACGGAGGCTCGGCCGAAGCGCGTGCCGCGGTTTCGACCACGTCCGCGCAATCGTTTCAATCGGTCATGGAACTCATCAACCAGGACGTGACCCTCAATCACAACGGTTCGACCGCCGAAGTCGCCGCGGCGAAGGCGGCGTACCACAGCGCGTTCGCCTGGACCATCGCGCTGATCGTGATCGCGATCGGGTTCGGTGCGACGATTGCGCTCTTCATCACGCGTTCGATCACGGGCCCGATCGCGCGTGCCGTGGACGTGGCCGAAACGGTGGCGCGCGGCGACCTGACCGCACGCATCGACGTGGACGGCACCGACGAGTCGGCTCAGTTGCTCGGCGCGCTGCGCCACATGAACGAGCGGCTCGTCGACCTCGTGGGCCGCGTGCGCACGGGCAGCGAAGGCATTGCGACGGCTTCCGCGCAGATCGCGGCGGGCAACACCGACCTGAGCCAGCGCACCGAAGAGCAGGCCGCTTCGCTCGAAGAAACGGCGGCGAGCATGGAAGAGCTCACGGCGACCGTCAAGCAGAACGCCGACAACGCGACCCAGGGCAACACGCTGGCGGGCCAGGCTTCGCAAACGGCCACGCGCGGCGGCGAAGTGGTGGGCCGTGTGGTCGATACGATGCGCGACATCGCAAACAGCTCCGAGCAGGTCGCGCAGATCATCTCGGTGATCGAGGGCATTGCCTTCCAGACCAACATCCTGGCGCTCAACGCGGCCGTGGAAGCGGCGCGTGCGGGCGAACAGGGCCGCGGCTTCGCGGTGGTGGCCGGCGAAGTGCGTACGCTCGCGCAGCGCAGCGCGACGGCGGCGCGTGAAATCAAGGAACTGATCGGCGTATCGGTCGAGCGCGTCAACAACGGCACGGCGCTCGTGGACGACGCGGGCCGCACGATGGGCGAGATCGTGCAATCGGTCAAGCGCGTGGCCGACCTGATGAACGAGATTTCGGCGGCTTCGGGCGAGCAGCGCACCGGCATCGAGCAGGTCAACCAGGCCGTCACGCAGATGGACGAAGTCACGCAGCAGAACGCGGCGCTCGTCGAGGAAGCGTCGGCAGCGGCGCAGTCGATGTCCTCGCAGGCAGCGGCATTGCGCGAGCTGGTCTCGGTGTTCAACATCGGCTCGGCGGGCCGTGCGGCAACGACGAGCATCGCGCCGGTGGCGAAGGTAGCTGCTAGCGCAACGGTCAAGCGTCCTGCGGCTTCGAGGCCCGCGCCGGTGCGCGCTCCCGCTGCGCCCGCGCCGAAGGCGGAACGCCGTGAACCGGCAGCCGCCGCGTCCGATGACGACTGGCAGACCTTCTGATGGTCTTCTGATGTAGCGCGCTAAAGCGCAGTTAAAACGCCCCGGTTAGCAGCACAACCGGGGCGTTTGTTTTTTGACGCGGCTAAACGCGCATCAAAGCACGCCAAGCGTGGACTTCGGTTCCAGAAACGCTTCGATTCCGAACGCACCATACTCGCGCCCGATCCCCGATTGCTTGAAGCCGCCAAACGGCGCAGCCGGCTCATGGGCGAGCGTGTTGACGAGCACGCGGCCCGCTTCGATCTGCGCGGCCACGCGGCGCGCACGCGCGACATCGGGCGAGAGCACGTAGGCTTGCAGGCCATAGGGCGTATCGTTGGCGATCTCGATGGCGTGTTCGGTGTCGCAATACGCGATGATCGAAAGCACCGGTCCGAAAATCTCCTCGCGCGCGATGGTCATGTCGTTCGTCACGCCGCTGAACACGGTGGGGCGCACGAACCAGCCCGACTCGATGCCCTCGGGCCGCCCTGCGCCGCCCGCAATCAGGCGTGCGCCTTCGTCGATGCCGATGCCGATATAGCGCTGCACGCGTTCCCATTGCTTCTGGCTCACCATCGGGCCGACGCTCGTGCGCGTGTCGCGGGGATCGCCCGCCTGAAACTGCGCCACCGCTTCCACGACGCGCGCTTCGAATTCGACGAGCCGCGACTGCGGCACCAGAATGCGCGTACCCGCAATGCACGCCTGTCCGCTGTTCATGAAGCCAGCCTGCAGCGCGAGCGGCACGGCTTCGTCGAAATTCGCGTCGTCGAGCACGATGACCGGCGACTTGCCGCCCAGTTCGAGCGTCACGCGCTTGAGCGTTTCCGCCGCCGTGCGCAGGATCGACTTGCCCACCGCGGTCGAGCCCGTGAACGAGATCTTGGCGACGTCGGGATGCCCGGCGATGCGCGCGCCCACGGTGTCGCCGCGGCCCGTGACGATGTTGAAGAGGCCCGCGGGCAAGCCCGCCGAATGCAGCGCTTCGGTCACGATGCGCGTCTGCAGCGCGCTCATTTCGCTCGGCTTGATGACGGCCGTGCAGCCCGCCGCGAGCGCGGCCGCGAGCTTGCCGCAGATGAAGCCCGCGTTGCTGTTCCAGGGCGTGATCAGCCCCGCCACGCCGAGCGGCTGCATGGTGACCTCGGCTGTGCCTGCGCGCCGCGTGAACGCGTAGCCTTCCAGCGTCTGCGCGGCGTCGCGCAGCACGTTGGAGGCGTGCTGGGCCATCCAGCGGCCGCGCGAGACCGGCGCGCCGTACTCTTGCACGATCGCTTCGAAAAGCGCGTCCTCGCTCGCAACGACGGCCTCGTGCAGCGCCATCAGCATCTCGATGCGCTGCGCTTTCGGGGTGCGCGAAAACGCCGGGAACGCGCGCTTCGCGGCGGCGATGGCCGCGTCCGCGTCCGCCGCGTCGGCGAGGCGCACGCGGCCGATCACGGCCTCGGTCGCGGGGTTGAAGAGGTCGAAGTATTCCTCGCCGTGTGGCGTGACGAATGCGCCGTCGAGATAGATTTTGTCGATGATCTGCATGGCTGCTCCAGAAAACGTGAGTCGATGAAGGCAAGATAGACGCCTCGCATTGCGTTGACTAGCCGTACAATGGCGCATGACCTGTTGAGCGATTTGGGACAATGAAAACATCGGGCCTGGTGGAACTCGAAGCCGTGCTGGCCGTGGCGCGCCATCGCAGCTTTCGTGCGGCAGCGGACGAACTGAGCGTGTCGACTTCGGCGCTCAGCCACGCGGTGGCGGCGCTGGAAGCACGCATCGGCGTGCGCCTCTTCAACCGCACCACGCGCAGCGTGGCGTTGACGGAGGCGGGCGCGCAGTTCGTGGGCAGCGTCGCGCCGGCGTTGTCCACGATCCGCGAGGCGCTCGACCAGGCGGGCAGCTTTCGCGACACGCCGTCCGGCACGCTGCGCATCAATGCTTCGGTGGGCGCGGCGAAGCAGGTCATGCCCGTTTTCATCGCCTATCTGCAGCACTATCCCGAGATGAAGCTCGATCTCGTCACGGAAGGGCGGCTCATCGACATCGTGGTCGAAGGCTACGACGCCGGCATTCGTCTGGCCGAAACGGTGCCGCAGGACATGATCGCCGTGCCTTTCGGCGACCGTCAGCGTTTCTCGGTGGTTGGTAGTCCGGACTACTTTGCGAAGCACAAGCCGCCGCGCACACCTGCCGATCTGAAGGCGCACCGCTGCATACGCAGCCGCATGCCGAGCGGGCAAATCTACCAGTGGGAGTTCGAGCGGCGCGGCCAGGCCGTGCGCGTGGAGGTGGAGGGCACGTTGACGCTCGACGAGCCCGGTCTCATGCTCGCGGCCGCGCGCGACGGACTCGGCCTTGCGTATCTGACCGAATGGAACGTGAACGCGGACCTGGCGGCGGGCACGCTCGTACGTGTGCTGGAGGACTGGACGCCGCCGCTCGACGGGCTCTGCCTCTATTACCCAGGGCGGCGGCACGCGCCGGCGGGATTGCGCGCGCTGATCGAGACGATTCGCGAGTATGCCGACGCCGTGCGCAAGCGTGCGTCTTCTCCCGCGAAAAAGAGACGGCGCGGGGCTGCCAAGGGATGATCGCGGCGTGCGCGATCATCGCCGGTTCCGATCGCGACTATCGTGGATTCCCGTTTCCGTTGCGTGCGGTCCGAACGCAATACTGACCTCTCCACAATGGAGAGACGCATGGAAACGGACATCACGCATCGAACCGCGCGCACGAACGAGCGCGTTCTGATTGTCGGCGGCAGCTCTGGCATGGGCTTCGCGCTCGCGAAGAGCCTGCTGGAAGACGGCGCACAGGTCATCATCGCCGGGCGTTCGCACACAAGGCTCGCCGAGGCGAAGCAACGCCTGCCGCATGCACACAACGTGCGCACGTTCGCCGTCGATATCGCAAGGGAGCAGCAGGTGGCCGAGCTGTTCGCGTTCACGGGGCCGCTCGATCACATCGTGACGACCGCCGCCGATATCGAAGGCGCGTATCAGCTCTTGCCGTCACTCGAACTCGAAGCCGCACGGCGCGTGGTCGACTCGAAGTTCATCGGCCCGTTGCTCCTCGCCAGGCACGGCGCGCCCGTGCTCGCGCCCAACGGCTCGATCACGTTCACGTCGGGTATCGCCGCCTATCGGCCCGCGCCGCGCGGCTCGGTCGTCGCGGCCATCAACGGCGCGCTCGCCTCGCTCGCCCGTGCACTGGCCGTCGAGCTAGGGCCGCAACGCGTGAACGTGGTCTCGCCGGGCTGGGTGGATACGCCGATCTGGACGTTCGTCGCCGGCGACGCGAAGCAGGACACGCTCGACGCGATGGCCGCGCGCTTGCCCGTCGGCCGCGTGGGGCAGCCCGAGGACATCGCTCACGCCATCCGCTTTCTCATGGAGAACGGCTTCGTTACGGGGACAGTGCTGCATGTCGAAGGCGGTCACCGGCTGTCGTGACGATGCCGGGGGTCTGGCGCGAGGCCGCGAGGAACTCGCGCAGCACCGCGGGCTGGCTACGCCGTGCGCGCCAGCTCATCACGACAGGCACGCTCGCCGCCTCGCCCGCCCACGCGAGCACCGTGAGCGGCTCGCGAGCGTCCGCAGCGACGAGCGCGGGCACGATCGCGCAGCCCAGCCCGCTTTCCACGAGGCGCACGATCGCCGCGAGGCTGCCGAACTCGCCGGCGAGACGTGGCCGTTGCGGCGCACCTTGCGGGCGAACGGCAAACGCGGCCTCGAACATCTGGCGGTAGACGCAGCCTGGTTCCGTGACGAGGAACGCTTCGTCCGCGAGATCGGTGGGCGTGACGGCCGCGCGCCCCGCGAGCCGATGCCGGGGCGGCGCAATCACGACGAGCGGCTCGCGCCCGATCACTTCGCTTTCGACACCAGGCACGGGCACCGGCTCGCCGAACGCGAAGCAGACATCGAGCGTGCCGCCCTTCACGCCGCTGCGCAGCGCTTCGCTGCCCGCCACCTTCAACTGCAGTTCCGTGGCCGGATGCGCTTGCCGGAACGCCGCGAGCAACGGCGGCAAGCGTGAGACGCTGAGTGTTTCAAGCGCGCCGACGCTCAACGCGCCCGCCGTCACGCCGGCGGCTTCCGTAACCGAGGCGCGCGCCTCCTCGGCGAGGCTGAGCAGATCGCCCGCGTAGTCGTGCAGGCGCTTGCCCGCTTCGGTCAACGAGAGCTTGCGCCGCGAGCGGTCGAGCAACGCCACGCCAAGGTCCGCTTCGAGCGCCTGAATCTGCTCGGTGACGCTCGACTGCGCGAGGTGAACCTGCTCGGCGGCCCGCGTGAAGTTCAAGGTCCGCGCCACGGCGAGGAAGGTCTTGAGATGGCGGAGTTCCATGGTCTGCTCTCGAGGGCTGGCCCTGGGCGATAAGAGGTGCATCTTACGCCGTGAAGCGGACGGTGGCACAGGCCATGATCCGCTTACACCAGTCATACATCGCTGTTGCATTTCCCCGACAGGCAGTGAGCCCATCTTTTGAAATAAGAATAATTCGCATTATCATCTCGCTCTTTCGCTGATCGGGGCCGGATGGCAGTGCGGCCCGGACAGCGCTCGTTGAACGCAAAGAAGAAGGGAAAGCATGGCTTCGGGGAAGCGCACGTCGCACACACGCATGTCGCAAACGCGCACGTCGCACACGCGCATGTCGCAAACGCGCATGTCGCAAACGCGCACGTCGCACACACGCATGTCGCAAACGCGCACGCAACAATGGCGCAGGATCTGCGCCCACGCGATCATCCACTCCACGCTGGCAGCGGGCATCGCCGGCATCGCACACGCGGCACACGCGGCAGACGCCGACGCGGCGAGCGCAGCGCCAAACCCAACCGCAGCGGCCGACGAATCCACCCAGCTCGCGCCCGTCAAGATCACGGGCAGCAAGACTCAGGGCTACGCGCCGCAAACCGTCGAGACGGGTCAATACCGCGGCATGGATGCGCTCGATGTGCCGGCCACGGTGAACGTCGTTACGCGCTCGGTCATGGACGCCCAAGGCGACACCGGCCTCTACGACGCGCTGCGCAACGTCGCGGGCGTGACGCGCCAGCAGCTCAACGGACTCGCGTACGACAACCTCTCGGTGCGCGGCATCCCGCTCGACAATCGCTCGAGCTTCTACCTCGACGGCCTGCTTCCCATCGACAACAACATCTGGATGCCGATGGAGAACAAGGAGCGCGTGGAAGTGCTCAAGGGGGCGTCCGCGCTGTACTACGGCTTCGGTGCGCCGGCGGGCATCGTCAACATGGTGATGAAGCGCGCGGGCAGCGAGCCTGTCACGAGCATTTCGGTGCTCGGCGACTCGAACGGTTCGATCGGCGTCGCCGCCGACATCGCGCGCCGCTTCGGCCCGAGCGACCAGTTCGGCATCCGCGTGAACGCGATGGACGAGCACGTCGAAACGCCCATTGACGGGAATCGCGGCTACCGCAAGTTCGTGAGCGCCGCGCTCGACTGGCGCGTGAACGACAAGCTCAAGCTGCAATACGATCTCGAGCACATCGAAACGCGCATCGTCGAACAGGCGGGGATTGCGCCGCTTACTGCCGTGAGCGGCAAGATCACGCTGCCCGCCATGCCCGACCCCTCGAAGCTGCTCGTGCCGAACAACAGGCCGACCACGGCGAGTGCCACGTCGCAGCTCGTGCGCGCCGACTATGCGTTCAACGACCACTGGAGCGCGATGCTCTCGCTCGGCCAGTCGATCACGCGGCGCGACCGCTGGGCCTGGGTGTTCCAGAAGTACAACGTCGCGACCGGCGCGGGCACGCTGCAGGGCAGCCAGCAATATGGGCAGATGTACGAGAACAAGAACGTGCGCCTCGAAGTGAACGGCGACTTCAAGACCGGACCGTTCACGCATACGGTCACGACCGGTGTCGTGCAGAACTGGCTGTTTCAGCCGGACTTCACGACGTACACGTATACGGCGGCGCAAAACCTCTACGATCCCATCGACATCACGACGCTCAAGCAAAGCGGCAGCGCGCGGCAGTTCTACGCGCAGCACGTGCGCAACAGCGGCATCTATCTGTTCGACCAGATCGACATCACCCCGCGCCTGCAAATCGTGGCCGGCGTGCGCCGCTCGGAGTACATGACCTCGCAGGCCGGTACACCGAGTTCCGATATCAACCACACGTCGCCGTCGGGCAGCATCACTTACCGCATCACACCGCAGACGAGCGTCTACGCGAGCTACGTCGAGGCGCTCGAATCGGCGGGCAGCGCGCCGGCCACGGCCGTCAACGCGAACCAGATCCTGCCCGCGGCGGTGAGCCGTCAGCAGGAAGTGGGCGTGCGCACGCGCCTCGCCGGGAATACGCTCGTATCGCTTGCGCTCTTCAACCTCAAACAGGCCAGCGCCGAAACGAATGCCGACAACGTCTATGTGATGGACGGCAACGCGCGTTATCGCGGCGTGGAGTTTTCGGTGCAGGGCGATGTGACGAAGGACGTTTCGCTCACGGCATCGGCCGTTTATCTCGACGCGAAGCAGATCGATTCTTCCGACCCGACGCTCGTCGGCAAGACGCCGGAGAATACGCCCCACGTCACGGCGAGCCTGTTTGCCGAATATCGCGTGCCGGTGCTCGCGGGTCTTTCGGTGAATGGTGGCATCTACTACGTGGGGCCGCGCCAGGTGAACAACGCGAACCAGGCGCAGATCGGCGGTTATACGCTGTTGACCGCGGGCGTGCGTTACGCGACGCGCGTGTACGGCAAACGCGTTTCGGTGCAGGCGAATCTGGAGAACGCGGCCAACCGGCGCTACTGGAGCGCGGCGGGGTCGAATCAGCTGGGCGTGGGACTCGGACGCACGCTCGAATTGACTTCAACGCTGGAGTTTTAAGCGTCGGCGCGAGGCTTCAAAAAATCTTCACACAGGGCCTTCAAAAATGCGCGACGAGTCGATACAATGGCGACCCTTCGAGCCCACGAGGCGAGAGTGAACGGGATCTAACGAGTCCCGGGTCGTATTGGATTGCCGACGTGGTGAAATTGGTAGACACGCTATCTTGAGGGGGTAGTGGCGAAAGCTGTGCGAGTTCGAGTCTCGCCGTCGGCACCAAAATTGAATTCAGAATCTTGCGCTGAAACTGCGTGGTGATACTGGAACGAATTGCATTCGCGCGCTTGTGCTGCGAATGGCGCAAGAGAGCCGGCTCATGAGCCGGCTTTTTGCTTTTGCGGGCAATCTTAAGGACTCCAGTATAGTTCATGGCGAGCGCGAGAGTGCTTGCGAGGTTGTGTGCGCCGCGTATATAATCGCCGCTCTTCGAGCAGGTCCATTAGCCGACATTGCTCGATTCTGCGTCATCCCACTGGCGCGGAAGTCGTTCTGTACGGGGGTATAGCTCAGCTGGGAGAGCGCTTGCATGGCATGCAAGAGGTCAGCGGTTCGATCCCGCTTACCTCCACCAACAGAACGCGCGGCCTTCGGGCACGTTGCTTCATCATCCTGATTCACTTCCCCACGCCGCATCGAAATTCACGCAGCCATTTTCAATGGATCGCCTTCGCGCGCGCACCGTTCACAGCGGCAACGCATGCGTCGACAGAATCTCCTTGAGCACCATGAAGCTGCGGACCTGCCGCACGCCCGGCAAATACAACAACTGCTCTGCATGCAGCTGGTTGAAGCTTTCGTTGTCGCGCGTGCGCACCAGCATGAAGTAATCGAATTCGCCGGTCACGACGTGGCACTCCACGCAGCCTGAAACCTTCTGGGCCGCTTTCTCGAATGCGGCGAACGCTTCGGGTGTCGAGCGGTCGAGCACGAAGCCGATCACGACGAGCATGCCTGCGCCGAGCGCCTTCGGATCGAGCAGCGCGACGATTCCGCGTATCAGCCCCAACTCCTTGAGCCGTTCCACACGCCGCAGGCACGCGGGCGCGCTGAGCTTCACTTTGGCCGCGAGGCTGACGTTGGAAATCGATGCGTCCTGCTGCAAATGCCGGAGGATCGCGCGATCGATGCGATCCAATGCGGGTGGCTCATGCGGTGTAGCGGGAGAGCGTCTGGTTAATTTCATTGCGTCCTTAAGCCGTTTTACAAATTAAAAGTGTTCAGAAGTCAGCGCGAATGCTTTAAACGTAGGTCGTCGATATTTTTTTAGCAAGCTCATTTCGCGGCAACGCGCCTAACATTTCTCCATCGGATTGCGCGTATCAGGCGCGTACCGACCGTTGACCACGCCCCGCATGAGCCGACCTCCCGGAGATATTCGATGAACCTCCAGCGTTTCTCCCGTTATCCACTTACGTTCGGACCCACGCCCATCCAGCCGCTCAAGCGCCTGAGCCAGCATCTGGGCGGCAAGGTCGAGCTCTACGCGAAGCGCGAGGACTGCAACAGCGGGCTCGCGTTCGGTGGCAACAAGACGCGCAAGCTCGAGTACCTGATTCCCGACGCGCTCGCGCAGGGTTGCGACACGCTGGTCTCGATTGGCGGCATCCAGTCGAACCAGACGCGTCAGGTTGCAGCCGTCGCCGCGCATCTCGGCATGAAGTGCGTGCTGGTTCAGGAGAACTGGGTCAACTACTCCGATGCCGTCTACGACCGCGTCGGCAACATCCAGATGTCGCGCATGATGGGCGCGGACGTGCGGCTCGTGCCAGACGGCTTCGACATCGGCATTCGACCGAGTTGGGAGGAAGCGCTCGAGAGCGTGCGTGCGGCGGGCGGCAAACCGTATGCGATACCGGCGGGCTGCTCGGAGCATCCGCTCGGCGGCCTCGGTTTCGTGGGCTTTGCCGAGGAAGTGCGGGCGCAGGAGGCGCAACTGGGCTTCAAGTTCGACTACATCGTCGTGTGCTCGGTGACGGGCAGCACGCAGGCGGGCATGGTGGTCGGCTTTGCGGCGGATGGCCGGGCGGACCGCGTGATCGGCATCGACGCTTCGGCGACGCCGGAGAAGACGCACGCGCAAATCACGCGCATTGCGCGTCATACCGCCGGGCTCGTCGATCTCAGCCGCGATATCAGCGAAAAGGACGTGATTCTCGACACGCGTTACGGCGGCCCGGAGTACGGGTTGCCGAACGAAGGCACGCTGGAGGCGATTCGCCTGTGCGCGCGCCTGGAAGGCGTGCTGACCGATCCCGTGTACGAGGGCAAGTCGATGCACGGCATGATCGACAAAGTGCGCCGCGGCGAATTCGAGCCGGGGTCGAAGGTGCTGTACGCACATCTGGGCGGTGTGCCGGCGTTGAGCGCGTACAGCTTCATCTTCCGCGACGGCTGAGTTCAAGCGTGGGTTTGCTGGCGCGCGAGGCGGGCGCCACGGACTTTGACTTTGATCACGGCGTGCAGGGCGAAGCGCATCGACAATGGCGCCCTACACGTCGTGGGAGTGCCGGGCCCTGTTGCCTCTCCTGCGAACTCCGCGCCGGGCTTCTTAGCCCGGCGTTTTTTTTGGCGGGATTCGAATCGATCTGACAAGAGCCGTTCAAGCGACTTCATTCGGGCAAGCATCAACGAGCGGATAACCTGACGTTGTTGAAAGGCGCTACGACATGAGGACGTAAGCGGTTCGACGGCTGCGGCGTTGGCGACCGTCGTCGGAATGCGGCCGTAACGTGAAGCACTTCACGCATAAGGAGTGCTGTGTAGTGTTTGATTAACGCGGTGGGTGCCACCACAATCATGAGGTCAGGTCGAGAACAAGCGCCGAGTGACTCCCGGACTGACGGGCGGCTCCCTCCGCGTTCACCCCCAGGGAGCACGTAGCGTATTCGCACTCCGGCTTCTGGATTGGAAGCGAAAATGGCTACCATTCGGGACACTTCCAGATTCGGCCTCTTCCTGTACACCGGAATGGTTGCCCTGGCGTATTTCGCCGGTGCAAAGCTGGGCCTTTCGTATGCGGTAGTGGGCGGTGCAATCTCTCTCGTATGGCCTTCCAGCGGCATCGCTCTCGTTGCGCTGCTCGCACTCGGCATCGAAGTCGCCCCGGGGATTGCCGTTGGGTCCTTCCTCGCCAACGTGTCGGGCGGCGTGCCTGCAGCCGTGGCCGCGGCGATAGGCATCGGCTCCATGGCCGGACCGTTGACGGCGGCGCTATTGCTCAACCGCGCGACACGATTCCAGATCACCCTCGCGCGCATCAACGATGTGCTGGCCTTCATCGCCCTCGCTGCGGTGACGAGTACGGCAGTCAGTGCGCTGGTCGGCACGACCGCCCTGCTGGGAGGGGGACTCGTGCCTGCCGCCGGGTACCCCGCAGCCTTTCTGAAATGGTGGCTCGGCGACATGATGGGGGTCCTCGTCGTGGCGCCGGCCCTGTGCAGCTTCCTCACGTATTCGAACCCTCTCCGGTCCGCACGGCGGATCATGGAAGCGTGTGGAATGATTGCTGCGACCTTTTGGGTGAGCTACCTCATCTTCGGTGCCCCGCAACTTGCCGGGCACGGCTACTACCCTGCAGCGCTCGCGATTTTTCCATTCGTTATCTGGGCGGCGCTGCGCTTCGATCGCCTGGGCGCCAGCATCGTGACGCTGATGGTCTCGGTCGTGGCTATCTGGGGCACGACCCACGGCACGGGGCCGTTTGCTGCCGAATCTGCTGTGGACAGCCTCGTGAGGTGGTGCGCCTTCGCGAACGTCGTGGCGGCGACGGGACTGTTGCTGGCGGCGGCACGCGCCCAGGAACGGGGCGCCCATGACCTGCTGCAGGCGGCCCACATCGAACTGGAGCGACGCGTCGAGGAGCGCACCGAAGACCTGGAGAAGGCAAACAACGAGCTAACAGAGGAGATGGAGCGACGCCGTTTGCTGGAAGGGGAATTGATCCGGATCGGCGATCAGCAGCAGAGACTCATCGGCCAGGAACTGCACGACGGACTTGGGCAACACCTGACCAGCCTGGGACTGTATTGCGCGGCCTTGAATCAGAAACTGCAGACCCAGGGCCACCCGGCCGCCGCCGACGCCGCTATCGTCGTCGGCCTGGTGAAGCAGGCGTCCCTGATGACCCGCAGGATTGCCCATGGCCTCGATCCGGTCGCGATGGAATACGGTGGACTTGCGGACGCACTGCATGCGCTGGCTGAGACGGCAGGCGCGCTCAACGGCGTGGATTGCAAGCTGCGGATCGCGCCGGATGTGGACTTGCTGGACCCGCTGCTGCAGATCAACCTGTACCGAGCCGCACAGGAAGCCGTCAACAACGCGCTGAAATATTGTCATGGCCACCGCATCTGGATCGACCTCGAGCGGGCGGGCGGTCTGCAGACGCTTTCGATCAGTGACGACGGGGTAGGCATCGGACCGGAAGAAATGGAGCGTGCCGCGGGTCTTGGACTGCACAACCTGCGTCACCGGGCGAGCCTTCTGGGTGGCTCCTGCACCGTGACCCGCAATGGCTTGGGCGGCACCACCGTCGCCATTAGCTATCCGCTACCGGAGGGTACTGGCCATGCAGAGGAAGTGCGCTAGCCCAGGCCGTGCGACTCAAATCCTGATCGTGGATGATCACCCCATCATCCGGGACGGGATGACGCTCTTGCTCAATCTGCAAGAGGATCTGCACGTCTGCTGTGCAGCGGGCAGCGCCGAAGAAGCGCTCGCGGCAATGGAGTGTCTGCCCGACATGGCCATTGTGGACATCAGTCTGCAGACGGACTCCGGCCTCGAACTGGTCAAGACGCTGCGGCACCGCTATCCGGATCTGGCAATCCTTGTCCTCAGCATGCATGACGAAAGCTTGTTTGCCGAACGCGCACTGCGCTCCGGGGCAAACGGGTATCTGATGAAACTCGAGGCCACGGAGCATGTCGTGAGCGCCATCCGCGAAGTGCTGGCGGGCAATATCTACATGAGCGCCGCCATGCACGAGAAGCTCGCGCGGGCAATTGCCGTTCCACACAAAAGGCCCGAGGGCCAAATTGCGAACCTTTCAGAAAGGGAATTCGAAGTTCTGCACCTGATCGGACTCGGCTTCAGCACCCGCGATATCGCAGAGAAGCTGAGCCGGAGCGTGAAGACCATCGAAGCGCACCAGGCCAATATCAAGGAAAAGCTGAGCATCCGCAGCGGCAAGGAACTGACGCGCTTCGCAATTCAGTGGATCGAGAACCAATAGGGCTGAGCCTGCCCGCTGAATAAGGCAATCCCCTAGGCTCTTTTAGGACGGGCGCCTGTTTCATGCACAT
Source organism: Paraburkholderia sp. EG286A (assembly GCF_040965375.1). NCBI lineage: Bacteria > Pseudomonadati > Pseudomonadota > Betaproteobacteria > Burkholderiales > Burkholderiaceae > Paraburkholderia > Paraburkholderia sp. EG286A. The sequence goes on along the minus strand of NZ_JBFRCB010000004.1, from coordinate 205,423 downwards.
GGGGCCGGCGCTTACAGTCGTATCTACCCAACACCGAGCACTCTGCCGCCGGTGCGTTTGCCGAAGCCGTACAACAGCAAGCGCATGGCGATGCGAGCCTGCGCGACGCTCGCCGTCGCCTCCCTCGAGCGCGGATCGTTTGCATATGTTCAATCCAGTCGTGATCAAGGCAGGGGGTTCGCTTTGAGCATGACCTTGTTCGTTACAGGAGGAAATCAGCGGAGTTGTGCGGCCAGCTCGCTTGAACGCACCCTGCTTCACTGCATCGATGGGTCGTTGACGCCGGTTGCATACAAGAAGGCTTGTCGAACCGTACGTGGCAATCGTTGGAGGTAGCTCATCATGAAATACCTTGCTCAAACTGTCGTTATCCTTACTATCGCGGCTGCTCCGGTTCTCTCGTTCGCACAGTCGAACGGCCCCGTGACGACTGAACAGGTTCGCGCCGAGCTCGTTCAGCTCGAACAGGCTGGCTACCACGTCGGTGACGGCGACAATGCAAGCTATCCAGCTGATATCCAGGCTGCCGAAGCACGTGTGGCCGCGCAGAACGGCGGGAGCAGTTACGGCGGGATGGTCAGCGGATCGTCAGCGTCCGGCGCGCCAGCGGCGGCCATTACCGGTTTGAAGCCGGTTTACTTCGGTCAGTAAGACACTGCGTTGACGGACTGTCTTGCGCGGTCTCGCAGCACTTCGCACTAACGCATCACACGTTACGCGAAAGCCCCTCTCCCGAATCGAGAGGGGCTTTTTGATTGCTTCGCGGAGTTTGGGGGAGAGAAGGCAGGGATCGTCTAGGCGAGCAGCAGCAAGGCGTCCGCGAGCGAGAGTACCGTGGTGCGCGAATCGAATGCGGTGGAGAACAGGTGTTCATGTACCACCGGATCCGGGTCGTAGCAGCAGTCCTTGACCGTGTACAGGCGGAAGTCCGCGTCGCTTGCATACGCGACCGACGACAGCACAACACCGGTCGATGCAATGCCGACCATGATCAGCGAATCGATACCGTGTGCGAGCAGTCGCGCCTGCAAATCGGTGCCGAAGAACACACTGGCCCGGTGGGCAACGATGACCGGTTCGCCAGCCCGCTGGCCCAGCTCCGGCGAGGTCTGGTCGTCGACGAAGCGACCGAGTTGCTTGATTCCTTGCCCGTTCTTGTTCAATGGGCTGACTTCCGGATAGCCCGGACTGAAGCGGAGGTTGGCGAAATAAACGCTGACGCCTTTGGTCCGCGCCGCGTCGCAGAGCTTGCGCGTATTGGCAAGCAAGGCCGGCGCGACCGAAGGAAAGAGCCCGAGAATGTCGGTCTGATAGTGCATGACGAGAAGCGCGGTTTGGGCCGGCGCGATTGCCGGAATCGACTCCATTCACAATTCTCCTGTCTTTCGACACGCGGTTCCTGTTCACGACGCGAGAACGTCGAACGCGGAGAATCATCCATTGGCAAAACGACGCTCCGCTGCCGCGGAAATAGTACTTTATGTCGTCACGCATGGTTAGCCATGCAGACGAAGTATCGTCTGCGTGTCATCCTCAAGCCCGAGAATGGGCGTTGACCAGGCTTCGATCGGGCCGGCTTATGCCTGTTGCATGATGTGCGCTTCCGAGGCTGCGACGTCGGCCCGAGCGTGGGAGAATGCATGGTCGAGTTGGACTGGACGCCATAACCTGCGGTGGGTGGCGCGCGTGGTTTGTTTTGCTGTGTGTTTCCTTCACCGGGCATACGCGGCCCGACTTTCGAGCGAGTGCAAATCATGCACCAGGACCTGATCAACGCCTTGACCATCATTGGCGCCATTTCCCCCGTCGGTCGCCTGAAAATCGAAACTAAATTGCGCGATCTGTCGCAGCAGGAACAATTGCAGATCGTCGCCTTGATCAAAAGCGCCGATAACCTCGCGTACTTCTGGCAGGGCAGCTGGGTGCAGGCGGCGCGCGCCTGGCTGCTGGTGCGTGTGGTCGAGTGGATCTCGCTGGGCTCGTTCGTGCCGCCCAATGACCAGACGCAGATGATCGGGTGGGTCGGGCAGCTGCGCACCATGGCAGAAACGGTGGTGCGCCAGCAGTTGCTCGAGCTGGTCACCGGCCGCGCCACGCTGGATGCACTGGCGCTGGCGCAGTGCAATCTCGACCGGCAGTCATGGCAGCCGAAGGTGGCCTTTACTGAACCGCTGAAGCACAACGATAACAAGTTCTGCTATCTCGTCCATGCCATGCGTCCGAGCACCGGGTTGATCGCGCCGACCAGGGACACGCTCAAAATGCACGAGTACACGGTGAAAAAGCTGGGGCGTTTCATCGAGAAGGGCAGCGACGGCACGCTAACGCTGAAATCGGCCGAGCTTTACCTGACTGCCCCCAGCACGATCGAAGCCGAGATGCTCAGTTGCTCGCTGATCTGCGAAAACCGCAAAAAGCTATATGGCAACTTCAGCTTCGGTTTCATCCTCCAGGCACCGAGCACCAATATCTGTATCGCCAGTCCGAGTGATCTGGCGATTTCCAACTCCCAGGCGCGCGCCGCTGTGCTGGCCATGCAGCCCACGCCTTTGCACCGGCTGGTACAGGTGGACGCCTTCCTGGAGTCGCTGCTTGGCCTGTATCAGCAGCCGCTGAAGTCGCCGTCGCAAATCCTGGCGCTCAGTTCGCCGACCGGGCACAACGAAGTCGTGGTGTTGGGCTTTGCCGGCAAGGAGCGGGTGAAGATCGCCGGCATCTTCATCAAGGTCACCAGCAAGAACATGCTATGGCAGTCCTTCGTGAATGACGATGCCGCGCACTGCCTGCGCGGCATGATTCTGACGTGTGCCGATATGTGTGGGGTGCCTATCGTGCCGATTCAGGACGATAACGACAAATGCCCCGGCTCGGAGATCGGCTTCCACGAATGGCTGGAGGGGAGAAAGGCCTCGCCGAGTCCCGGGAGCAGTCCGTCGATCCAGGCGACGCCTTCGCTGTCGACCGCCGGTTCCTCGTCGCTGGTGCTTGGTGACACGGTTTCGGTCTACCGCGATCGGGACCTTATCCGCGAATACGACATGATCGCTATCCGTCAGGATGCCAGAATGTACTTGCAGCAAGGCATGGCTCCGGAGCAGGTGCATCGGCACCTGCACGATCAAGGTGGGTTGCCGCATCAGGTGGTGGAGCGTGTGCTGGAGTCGCTGGGGCATCGCAATTACATGTGAACGGTGTGGCGCGCAGGGATCTTTGCCGGCCGTTGTGCAGGTTTGAGTCGGTCCGCATTTCGCCTGCCCCTATGACACTGGAAATATCAACAGGGGTACTCATGACAAACAAAGTCTTGCTGATTCCCACGCCGACGGCGGCAATTCGTGCGTCAGGATTGACACACATTGATTTCGCCGATGGTTATTCCGGCCAGGCAGATCGAACCTACGTCGACGCCGAACAAGCCGCGCGCGCCGTGTTCGCCGATCCGCCACACATGGTCCGATGTCTGATGGCCTTGCGCAACGGAATCGTGGCGCCGTTCGGACTAAGGGCAAGTGTTGACTTTAGCGATCGCGGGCTGGGGAAAATTGACGTGTTTCCGATTATTTCAAGTACGGGCACAGAGGTCGTCGTCGGTGGTAACGACAAGCATCTGGATTTTCGGATCTGGATAAGCATTCAACCGAGTCCGAAGGGATCGGAAGTGATGATTTCAACGTTGGTCAAAATCAACAATCTCCTTGGTCGAGCCTACTTGTTTGTCATCATGCCCTTTCATAAGCTCCTGTCTCGCTCGATGCTGCAACGGGCGGTCAATCGGCGCGAGAACGCGTCTTCGGGAGCCATGTAGGTCGAGCGGAAAGTAGCCTGGGCTTGCAGCCAGCATTGAACCACGAAGATCGCATTGTGGCGGCCTCCAGGTGAACCATTGCTTTGCAGGACACGTCGACCATGACGACGCGAACCGGCGAGACTGGCAGGAAAGAAATCGTCGCGGTTCGGCCAATACACGACATTCACCGGGGGCAACGCCGACACCGTCGTTGCCCCAACCGGTCAGTCAATCGTAGGCAAGACGAACCGTTCATTGAACGTAAGATTGACGCCCACGAGCGGTCCGCCGGTTTGCTGGAGCCTGCCGCCAGCCGCGAGGGAGCCGAGATCGAGGCTGTAGAAACCGATCTCCTCGATCAGGTCGCTCACCCGCTTTTTAGCGTCCGCATCGTCCCCGGACACGAAGAACGCGGTCTTGCGCTTCAACGGCGAAAAGTCCGAGATCCAGGACATCGGAACCGTGTTGAACGCCTTGACGACCTTCGCTCCCGGCGCGAGATCGGCGACGATCTCGCTCGACGTGCGACCGGTGGTGTCGCCTAGCGTCAAAGGCTGAATGCTGGCAACGCGGTTGGTCGTATCCACCAGGATCCGGCCCTTCCAGTTGCCGACTGAAAACAACGCTGCCTGCACGTTCCACCATTTGGTGGCAAGCACGACGAGGTCCTGCTCGGCAGCCTCCTGCGCCGTTCCGGCGGCGGCACCGGAACCCAATTCCGCCACAAGCCCGGCGAGCGACTCAGGCCCACGCGAGTTACTAAGTACAACCTGGTGACCAACTGATAGAGCGTGTCTGGAGATCGTCTGTGCGACAGGGCCGGCGCCGATAAAACCAATTTTCATTTCGAAATCCCTTGCTGTCATGGGGTTGATTGTTCGTGGGGTGCGATCCAGCAACCGCACTCAACGTACAACCCATGCTAGCCATGTTACTTGCAAAATACAAGTAAACCTGGAAAATTCACTTGTATCATGCAAGCGATGTTAAGATCCAGTCATGAAAACGACGTGCAAAGAAGACGTGCGGTCCCATTGCGCAGTGAACTACGGCGTGGAGATCTTTGGCGACAGGTGGTCGCTCCTGATCGTCCGCGACATCGTTTTCACTGGCAAGAAAACGTATGGCGAATTCCTGAAATCGGAAGAAGGCATCGCGACCAATGTCCTGGCTTCCCGCCTCGCCTTTCTTGAGGAGCAGGGAATTCTCGCGAGGGCGCCTAACCCCGACGATAGACGGAAGGACTTCTACACTCTGACCGAGAAGGGTCTGGATCTCATCCCCGTCCTGCTCAACATCGTTCTTTGGAGCGCGAAGCACGATTCGAAGTCGTACATGCGGCGACAGAAGGAGTTCGTTGCTCGATTGAATCGAAGCCCCCTGGAGGTGAGCGAAGAGATGAAGTCGTTGGTCCGCAACGGCGGGTGTTTCTTTCCCGAGGGCGAGCGGTAAGCAAGACGGCAGGTGCGCCCTGTAGTGGTTGGACCCTGGAAGCGGCCGCTACAGCTTGGGTAGGGTGATCGTCCGCTTCGGATCGACTACGGGCGCCCGCTCCGGTCCGCAATATTCTTTTCGCATACTGCGCATGCCCGCGACGATCATCGCACTCGATGACGGCACTCCCCGCGGCCACTTTCGCCGTTTCGGCGCAGGCCATATGCGATGATGCCAATACTCCTTACATTTGCGCATCGCCATGCCATCCTCCAGCGCAACACGAACTACATCGCTTGCGCTCAACAGCGTGGCCACCATACTGGCTTCGATGTTTTGCTTTGCCGTGGTGGATGCACTGGCGAAGACGGTCGCGCTGCAATATCCCGCCAATGAAGTCACGTTCTTCCGAATGCTCTTCGGTCTGGTGCCCGCTGTGGCGATGTGCTGCCGGGGACGCCGTTCACTAACGGAGCGCCTCGCCAACATCGACATCAAAGGGCAGACTGCGCGTGCGCTGACGCTCCTCGGCGCATCGGGACTCTTCTTTGCCGGCTTACCGTACGTCCCATTGGGAGAAGCGGTTGCACTCGCGTATTCGGAAACGCTCATCGTGATCCTGCTCGCCCCTTTGATTTTGCGAGAGCGATTGACGGGAAGTGGCGTCGCCGCGGCGCTCGTCGGATTCTGCGGTGTGCTGCTCGTGGTGCGCCCGGGTGGCGGTCAGTCAAGCTGGCTCGGTCCGATGTTCCTTCTCCTCAGCGCTTTCTTCGGGGCGCTCTCCATCGTCCAGATCAAGCGCATACGATCTACCGACGACTCGGCGACGACGGTTCTGTTTTTCACCCTCGTAGGGACGGTCGTTACCGGTCTTACTGTCGTGTTCAACTGGCGCACCCCATCTGTGGAGGCGCTCTTGATCATGGCACTCCTTGGCGCTTTCGCGACCGCAGGTCAGATCTTGATGACGGTCGCTTTCCGCCAGGCGGACGTCGGGAAGCTCGCCCCGTATAACTACACGAGCATCGTCTGGGCGGCGCTATTCGGTTACGTCATCTGGGGCGAGCTGCTTCAGCCCCTGTCCCTCGTGGGTATGGCACTTATCGTCGGCAGCGCCATTTCGGTCTCGGTTGGCCGGAAAGACAAGGAGGGGCCGCTCGCCTGATGAGTCATGCGCCGGCGTTCGGCCAGGAGGTATGACGTCGGGTGGAAGAGGTGCATACTGCATTTTTCCCAAATGAATATGCACAGTATGCACGCCGCTCTGAGACGCCTCGATCTGAACCTGCTGCTCGTGTTCGACGCCCTCTATCGCCACCGTAGCGTGGCGGCGGCGGCCGACGAACTCGCCCTGAGCGCGTCTGCGTGCAGTCACGCGCTGTCGCGCCTGCGCGGCACGCTGGGCGACGATCTTTTCGTGCGTTATGGCAGTGCGATGCAGCCCACGGCGCTCGCCGACCAGATTTCGCAGGCCGTCGCCGACGCGCTTCGCCTTCTCTCGGACAATCTGGGCTCGGCGGGTCCGTTCGTCCCGGCGACGAGCACGCAGACGTTCACGCTTGCGGCCACGGACTTCACCGCGTTCGCGCTGTTGCCGGGCTTGATGGCGCGGCTACAGGCGCTTGCGCCTGACTTGCGGGTGAACGTCGTGTACTCCAGTCACCGCGATTCGTTGGAAGATCTCGCGGCGGGCCGGGCGCATTTCGCACTCAGTTTCGCCGATGCGGATAGCACGTCGTGCGAGGGAGTGGAGTCACTGGACTGTTTCACCGATGAGTATGTCGTCGCCGCGCGAAAGCCTCATCCGCGCGTTTCGGATTCGCTGTCGATCGAGCAGTATCTGCATGAGAAGCACGTGGCCGTGCTGCCGTGGACGAGTTCGGGCAGTGTGATCGACGCGGCGCTGATGAAAAGCGGCTATCGTCGCCGGGTCGCGGTCCAGTTGCCGAGTCTGATGGCCGCGCCGTTCATCGTGGCCAACACCGAGCTATTGCTCACGCTGCCGCGACGGGCCGCCGAACAGCTGAGCAAGGCCACGCCCCTCGCTATTTTCCCGACACCCTTCGAAAGCCCCGGTTACACCCTCAGGGTCTACTTCCACATTCGGCACGCGGGTATCGCCGCTCATGCATGGATGCGCGAACAGTTGATTCGTGCGCTCGATGAGGGGCACGACCTGAAGCCGCCTTCGAAGCGAGGCAAACAATGAACTGCATAGCGTGCAGCCCGCGCTGAAGACAATTCAGCACAGGGATTCGTCCCGGATCTTATGATCCGGGATTGCTATTTTGCTGATCGACGCCTTCCATGACGAACGACATCCACTTTCGCGCGGCCTCGCCAGCCGACGCTGACCGCTGCTACGAAATCGAGATCTCCGCCTACGAAGGCGACGAAGCGGCAACGCGGGAGAAAATCGCGACGCGTATCGCCCAGTACCCCGAAGGTTTCCTCGTCATGGAACGGGGCGGCCGGATCATCGGCTTCATCAACTCGGGGTGCGCCTACGATGTCGTGATGTCGGACGAAGCGTTCAAGGAGCTCGTCGGACACGACGCAGCGGCGCCAAACGTCGTCATCATGTCCGTCGTCGTCGACCCCGCCGAGCAAGGCAAAGGCTACTCGACGCTGCTGATGGAGACTTTCGTTGACCGCATGCGAGCGCTGGGCAAAGCCACCATCCACCTGATGTGCAAGGATCGGCACGTCGATCTGTACCGCAAGTTTGGCTACGAGTACGTGAGGCCGTCCGCATCCGACCACGGCGGCATGGCGTGGCACGAGATGATCCTCGTGCTCTGACTCAGCGATTCTGCTCGGACACCTCTCCGGCATCGGCATCGGTCGCGCGCGCATCGTTGCGCGAAACCCCCGCGTTCCCGGCTGACGCTGTTGCCGCGCCCGTCTCTGCCGGCGGCATCGGTCCAGCCGCCTCGTCGCCGAGCAAGGGGCGCTCGGGGTGCACGAACAGCCATAGCAGCGCTCCGCAGGCGGCCGCCGCGCCGATCACGATCATGCCGCTCGCCCAGCTATGCGTGACCTTGACGATCAACGCCAGCGTCATGGGGCCCGCGACGTTCGAGAGGGCGCCCCACACGTTCGTCCAGCCCGACATGACACCGGCAAACGCGCGCCCGAGATCCTGCGTGGCCGACCACACGACCACCTGCACGAATCCCACCGCGGCAAAGGACAGGCACAGCAAGCCGATGACCATCGCGATCGAATCCGCGCGCGAAGCCGCCGTCAATGCGAGCGCGCTCACGACGAATCCGGTCATTGCAACGGGCGTGCGCGCCCGATAGATCGAGCCGGTCTTTCGAAGCAGCCAGTCGCTGAACGCGCCCGCGACGAATACCGCCACGAACACGGCAACCCAGGGCAACGATGTGTACAGACCCATCGCCTTGAGCGAGAGTCCGCGCGCACGCATGAGGTAGGTCGGCAGCCACGTCGTATAGAAGCTCTGGATCAGCACCAGCAGGAAGTACTGGACACCGAAGACCCAGAAGCGCCACTGCCTCAGGCAGCGCCTGAGCGCACCCCTGGCCGCCACGCGCTCGGGTGGCTGGCCGGCTGCGATGGACTCGACCTCTGCCTTCGTGATGAGCGGATGTGCGGCCGGCGTGTCGCGGTAGCCGAACCACCAGATCGCGCCGAGCAGCAGGCCCAGTGCGCCGAACCCGAAGAAAACGGCATGCCAGCCGAAGCGCGCGATGGTCCACGCCGTGAGCGGCGCCGAGACGATCGGGCCGAGATAGAGTCCCGCGAGCAGCAGGGCGTTGCCTTTTGCGCGCTCGCGGGCCGGAATCCAGCGCTTGAGTGCGACGACACTGCTCGACCAGTCCGCCGACTGCGCCCCGCCCAGCACGAGCCGGCAGCCGAAGAGCCAGGCGAACGAGGTGCCCAGCGGAGTGGCGAGCATCATGAGCGACCAGAGCGTGCTCGTGCCGAACAGCACCTTGCGCGACCCGAAGCGTTCGGCAGCGCGGCCGGCTGGTATCTGCCCGATTGCATAGGCCCAGAAGTAGATCGTGAGAATCATCGACATCTCGACGATCGACAGGCCCAGTTCGTTCTGGATCGTCGGGGCCGCGACAGCCATGGCCGTGCGGTCGAGCGTCATCACGAACGTCAGTGGCGCAACGAGCAATGCCACGATCTTCCAGCGGAGATGGTTCACGGTGTGCAACATCCCTTGTATGAGAGACCGCGAATTACGCCTCGCGGTCGGCGTGATCGGGATCGGCGGCTTCGAACCCTACTGGATCGCGCTCGGCCCACTGACGCGCCCAGGCCAGCAGCGGCTGCAACGCGGCCAGAAGATTCCTGCCTTCGGCTGTCATCCGGTAACCGCCGTCGCCATGCTCGACGAGACCGGACGCCCGCATTTCCGCGAGCCGCGTATTGAGCAGGCGGGCATTGGTGTCGCACGCTTCCTGGAGCGCGCGAAACGTCAGCGCCTCGCCGCGAAGTTCCCACAGGATCCGCAGTGCGGTACGCCGCCCGAGCAGGTCCAGCACGACCATGATCGGCCGTCCGGTGGTCGAGCCGCGTACGGGTTGTCCTGGCCGTGGAATTTTCATGCTTTACTTTTTAAAGCATCGAATCCAGGCTGTCAACCGGTGAGCGCGGAACGTGCGATGCGTCGATCCAGCGCTATGCATGATGCGAAAAGCGCTGGCCGAGTTCGCGCAACCACGTGAGAAAGGTGTTGATCGCAGGATCGTCGAGGCGTGCTTCGCGGACATAGCTGCAGTAGCGCCATGCCGGTAGGGCGGGGCCGTCGAACGGAAACACGAGACGGCCCTCTTTGACGTCGAGCGCGACCAGTGCGGTAGGACCCATTGCGATGCCCAGACCGTCGATGGCGGCTTGCAGGGTCAAGTAAAAGTGATCCAGTTGCTGGGAATGGCGCGTGGCAAGGCCTGGGTGGCCGCTCGCCGCAAGCCATTCCGCCCAGAGGCCGGGATAGGTCGCCGTGTGCAGCAGGGTATGGTGCGCCAGGTCCGCAACGCGGCGTATCGGGTGAGACTCCAGCACCCTGGGTGAACACACCGGCAGCCGGACTTCCGATAAAAATTCCTTGACCGCATACCCCGCCGACTTCTGCTCGCTGCCGCGAATCGCCACGTCGCACTCGTCGCCGAGCTTTTCGATGGGCTCATCCGAAGTCGTCAGCCGGACTTCCACCGCCGGATTGCTCAGCTGGAAGCTGGAGAGCTGCGGCAATAGCCAGCGCAACGCGAACGTCGTTGGCGCGTTGACCCTCACGATCTGCGCGCGCGTGGCCCGAAGCTGCTCACTGGTGGCCAGGGCGATGCGATCCAGCGCCGCCGATACCTCGGCCAGGTAGGCGCGCCCCGACGCGGTCAAGACGACCCTGCGGCCGCGACGCTCGAACAGGTCGAGTCCAAGCCAGTCCTCCAGTTGCCGAACCTGTCGGCTAACGGCCCCGTGCGTGACGCAAAGCTCCTCGGCCGCCATGGAAAAACTCTCCGCGCGTGCGGCGGCTTCGAATACGCGCAGGGCGTTCAACGGCGGCAGACGACGCGACATCAGCCCAAACTCCTATGTGACTTTTCCTGACAAGTCCCGTGAGTTTACATCGCTTTTCGTCGCCGAGGCGTAGCCCTATATTGAGCCCCTTTGCAGCAGTTCCGGTTCTGGATCTGTTCGATTAACTCACCAGGGGAAATCTCGCATGTCGAATGTCGTCGTGGTCGGCGCGCAGTGGGGCGATGAGGGAAAGGGCCGGATCGTGGACTGGCTCGCGGAGAAGGCGGATATCGTCGTCCGTTACAACGGTGGCCACAACGCCGGGCACACGCTGGTGGTGGACGGCCGGACCTACAAGCTGGCGCTGCTGCCCAGCGGCGTCGTGCGCGGGAAGCTGGGCCTGATCGGCAATGGCGTCGCGCTCGACCCCGAGGCGCTGTTCGCGGAAATCGACCGTATGGCGGCGCTGGGCGTGCGCGTCACGCCGGAGGTGCTGCAGATCGCCGAGACGGCCACGCTGGTCCTGCCGGTGCATCGCGCGCTCGACGCTGCCCAGGAACGGATGCGCGCGAAGCCGCTCGGCACGACCTTGCGCGGCATTGGTCCGGCATACGAAGACAAGGTCGGGCGCCGCGGCCTGCGCGTGTGCGACCTGGCCGAACCGGAACTGCTGGCCCAGAAGCTCGACGTTCTGCTCGAGCACCACAACGCCTGGCTGCGCGGCTCGGGCCAGGCGCCATTCCCGCGCGAGCCGATGCTGAGCGGCCTGCTTGCCATGGCGCCGCGCATCCTGCCGTTCGTGGGCCGCGTCTGGGAGCAGCTCGACCACGCCCATACGTCGGGCAAACGCGTGGTATTCGAAGGCTCGCAGGCGGTCATGCTCGACGTGGATTGGGGCAGCTACCCCTACGTGACGTCTTCGAGCACCGTTGCCGCCGGCGCGGCCAGCGGCGCCGGCATCGCGCCGTCGCAACTGGGGCGCGTGCTTGGCGTCAGCAAGGTCTATGCGACGCGGGTCGGCGAAGGCCCGTTCACGTCGGAGCTGGACGGCGCGCTCGGCGACGTGCTGCGGCAGCGCGGCGGCGAGTACGGGGTCAACACGGGTCGCCCGCGCCGCTGCGGCTGGCTGGACACCGTGCAACTGCGTCAGAGCTGCAAAGTCGCGGGCATCAACCAGCTCGCGCTGACCAAGCTCGATGTGCTCGATGGCTTCGAGTCGGTGCAGCTCTGTGTGGGCTATCTGCTCGATGGGGAGCGCATCGACTACATGCCATCCACGAACGCCGAGCAGCAGCGCCTGCAGCCGGTTCTCAGGCGCTTCGATGGCTGGGCCGGTTCGACCCGGGGCATCCGCTCCTGGGGCGACCTGCCGCCACAGGCAGCGGCGCTGATCGAAGCGATCCAGAACGAAGTCGGCGTGCCCGCGGCGATGGTCACCACCGGTCCTGAGCGCGACGATGCGATTGTCCTGCAGTCCCCATTCGCGTAATGCCCGAATGTCGGCCTAACCTTCGCCGGCCATCCTCGAACGGATCTCGGCAGCCGAGAGGTCGCGCTGATGGGTGGCGATCTGCCAGGTGTTTCCCCACGGATCCCTGACCATCGCGCGCCTGTCGCCGTATGGCAGGTCGGCCGGAACCTCGAGCGAGACCGCGTTTGCCGCAATCGCGCGCTGATAGGTCGAATCGGTGTCCTGAACGTAGACGTACAGAAATGCCGGCATCGGCTCGCGCAGGCCGTCCGAGCCGCTCACCATCACGACGGAATCGCCGATCCTGATTTCGGCAGGCAGGCCGTCGCGGAACGCGCCCTGCGCCTGAAACACCGTCTTGATGAAGGCGACCAGGTCCTCCGCGTCGCGTACGACGATTCGCGGCGTGACGGTATGCCATCCATCGGGCTGAAAATTGGCCATGTCGGGCAGCCTCGCAAGAGATTCGCCCGAGCATTGTCCGCCGCGTGCCCGGTTGGCGCTAGCCGCGTTTGCGCAGCGGCTCGAGCAAGCCTTTCAAGCCGTTATGGTCCAGCTCCTGCATGAGCGCGAGCAGACGGCCGATCTCGCCGGGCGGGAACCCTTCGCGGGCGAACCAGTTGAGGTAATGCCCCGGCAGGTCGGCGATGAGCCGGCCCTTGTATTTACCGAAGGGCATGGCGAGGGTGACAAGGCGTTCGAGGTCTTGGGCTTGCATGGCGGTATTGTGCACGCCCTCGCGTTTGCGCGCGAATGCTACCGGGCGCGAAGCTCGGACGGATCGAGGAAAAAGTCCCGGTTGCCGGCCATGCGCTCGACCATGAAGTCGATGAACGTCTTCACACGCAGGGACTGTTCGGTTCGATGCCGGTAGTAGATAAAAATCGTGCCGTATTCGGTGACGTGCTGCATCAGCAACGGAACGAGTCGTCCGCTTCGGATATGCGTCGTGGTGTTGAAGCTGCCCAACTGCCCGATGCCGAGACCCGCAAGCACCGCCTGCGTTTCCAGTTCGGTGTCGTTCACGCAGATGGCGGCGGGCACGTCGCGATAGACGATCTCGTCGCCGACACGGAACTGCCACTGCGCGAGCTTGCCCGTATTGGCGCGCCGGTAGCCGGTGCAGCGATGTTGCGCGAGTTCTTCGATGGTCTGCGGCGCGCCGTTGCGCTCGATATATTCCGGCGATGCGCACACGATCAGCTGAATCGGCACCAGCCGGCGCGCGATCGAGCCGCCCGCAGGCGGCGGTCCGCCGCGAAACCCCACATCGGAGCGGTCGGTCACGAGATCCGTGAACTGATCGTCGAATTGCACTTCGAGTTGCACGTTCTGATAACGCTTCTGGAATTCCTCGAAGTACGGCCACAGGACCGGCAGCCCGAAGGCGCGCGGCGCGCTCACGCGCAGCATGCCGGCCACGTCTTCTTTCGAGCGCCGGGCCTCGTCGAGCGCGGACGAGAGAATGGCGAGCGCCGGCTCCACGCTTTCGAGAAGCCGTTGACCCTCTTCCGTGAGGCTCAGCTTGCGGGTGGTCCGGTGAAAGAGCCGCACGCCCAGTTCCTTCTCCAGCTGCATCACCGCATGGCTCGCAGCCTGCGGCGAGATGCCTTGATCGACCGCCGCGCCACGCAGGCTGCCGAGCGCCGCGGCACGGACGAACGTGGTGATCGCACGAATCTCGTTCATTTCCGGAGCGCCCCATTCGCAAATAAAAGTTGATTATCTCGCCAGTAATATACGGCTAGTTTGTGTCAATCGCCGCGCCTACCATGGCATCACCTCATCACACACGTAGGAGAGACATCATGGCTGACGCTCAACAAGGTGGTTTCAAGCGCGTATGGTTCATCACTGGCGCCTCGCGTGGCATCGGCGCCTTGATCGCCGAAGCGGCGCTCGCGGACGGCAACGCGGTCGTGGCCGCCGGACGTAACGTCCGGGCCATCGTCGAGCGTCTTGGGGACTCGGCTGCGTTGCTGCCGGTCGCGCTGGACGTCACCGACGAGGCGCAGGCAAAGGCGGCAGTGCAGGCGGCGGTTGAAAAGTTCGGCCGCGTCGACGTGCTGGTCAACAATGCCGGCTTCGGTCTGCTGGGCGCAGTGGAAGAATCCGCCGACAAGGACGTGCGCCGCATGTACGACACGAATGTATTCGGCCTGCTGAACGTCACGCGTGCGGTGTTGCCGACGATGCGCGCCAACCGCTCGGGTCACGTGATCAATATTTCATCGATCGGCGGCTACCGCGCCGCGGCCGGATTTGGCGTGTACTCGTCGACGAAGTTCGCCGTCGAAGGCATTACGGAAGCGTTGCATGCCGAGTTGAAGCCGCTCGGCATTCACGCGACCGTGGTCGAGCCGGGCTATTTCCGCACCGACTTTCTGGACGCTTCCTCGCTGCTCGTCGCGCCGGACGTGATCGACGACTACGACGAAACCTCGGGCGCCGTTCGCCGCAAGGCCGTGCAAATGAATCACAACCAGCCCGGCGATCCGACGAAGCTGGCCGCCGCCTTGATCACGCTGGTCGACGCGTCGAACCCGCCATTGCGCCTTCCGCTCGGCACGGACACGCTCGCCGCCATTGCCGCGAAAAACGTTTACGTGACGCAGGAAATGCAAACGTGGCAGGCGCTGTCGGCATCGACCGACTTCCCTGCCTGAGTGCCCTGGCAAGTCGACCTGCGGCCCGTGCCGTTCCTCACGGCGTCCCGTTTGCGCAATGCGCGGCAAACCCGGGCCGTTCGGCCAGCCGTTCGAAATAGGCAGAAACAGCCGGCAAATGCGGATGCTCGAACGGCGTGCCGAACCAGCGGTTCACCGACAACCCGACGGGAATATCGGCAAGCGAGAATTGCGCGCCGGCGACGAACGCGCCGGTCGCCTGCAGCCGCGCGTCGAGAATGCGCATGTGCCGGGCCCAGTTCTCGATGGAAAGCGCGATTTCGCCGGGTGTCTGGTGAGCCGGCGACACTCTGACCCGGGCGAGAAATGCATAGCTCCACGAACGGTTCAGGTCGGTCGCCTGCCAGTCCATCCATTGATCGACGCGAGCCCGCTCAACCGCATCGGCAGGATAGAGATGCGCGCCGCCATAGCGCGACGCCAGATAGCGGATGATGGTGTTCGACTCCCACAGAACGAAATCGCCATCTCTGATGACCGGCACGAGCGCGTTGGGATTCAAGGCGAGGAACGCCGGCGTATGCGTCGAGCGAAGGCCCGAGCCCCAATCCTCACGCTCGAAGGGGAGGTTCAGTTCGACACAGGTCCAGAGCACCTTGCGAACGTTGATGGACGATGCTTTGCCGAGGATGTTGAGCATATCGAAAGGAAAAAGAGGGGGCCGCGCCCGTGCACGATACGTCATGCATGTGGCCGCGGCCATGTACAGTTCCCCGAACCTGCGCCGCTCCAGTTCCCGGCAACGCTTGCAATCCGCACGCAAGCGGTGCATGGTTCAACGACTTCCCCCGGCTCGAACCAGGAGACTCAACGATGTCGCTCGCGCTATATGGTCATCCGTTTTCCTCGTACACGCAGAAGGTGCTCATCGCGCTGTACGAGAACGACACGCCTTTCGAGTTCCGCGGCGTCGGTCCGGATTCGCCCGAGCATACGGCGCAGTGGCTGCAACGCTGGCCGCTGCGCAAGTTTCCGGTGCTCGTGGACGGCGAGCGCAACGTTGCGGAAACCAGCATCATCATCGAATACCTGCAGCTCGCGCATCCCGGGCCGGTGCGCCTGCTGCCCGCCGATCCCATGGCCGCGCTCGACGTGCGCTTTCTCGACCGCTTCTTCGACCTGCACGTCATGACGCCCGTGCAACGCGCCGTGGACGGCGCGTTGACCGGCGACCCGGCGCGGCGCGACGAAGGGCGCGCCTTCGCGGAGGAAAAGCTCGAACTCGCCTACGCATGGCTCGAAGGCCACCTCGCTGGCAAAACGTGGGCGGCGGGCGAGGACTATACGATGGCCGACTGCGCCGCGTCTTCGTCGCTTTTCTACGCGGACTGGACGCATCGCATCGCCCCGGCGTATCCCGTGCTGCGTGCCTATCGCGAGCGCCTGCTCGCGCGGCCCTCCTTCGCGCGGGCCGTGAACGAGGCGCGGCCGTATCGTCCGCTCTTTCCGCTCGGTGCGCCGGATCGCGATTGAGAACGCAATTTCACTAAGGGATGCGAAGTATACGGGGCAGCATTGTGAAAGAGGCTTGCGCGATGCCATGCAAGCCTCTTTCGCTTTACAGACAGCGGAATCAGCCCACCGAAGGCTCCCCTTCGCCGGACTGCTTGCCGGGGCGGTCGGCGGGCGACTGCTTGCGCGACTTGTCATCGCGTTCGGGCATGGCGCTGCGCTGGTCGTCGCTGTGCTCGGTGTGTTTCTGCTGCGGTTTTTCGCTGGCCTGGCTGGCGCCATGTTCATCGGGCTTTGGGGTGCTGGCGGTCATCGTTCCTCTCCCGTTCCGGTAGACCCGCCTGACCCCGCAAGGCCCGCGCCCGGCGCGTGAATCGGCCCTAAGCGCTTTCGCGCTCCTTGAGCCGTTTGCGGTGCGCGGCAACTTTCGCGCGATTCCCGCAGATCGCCATGCTGCACCAGCGGCGCGCGTGCCCGCGCGTGTGGTCGGCGAACAGCAGCGTGCATTTCGGGCCTTCGCAGGCTTTCACGTGCGTGAAGTCCTGCTCGCAGACGAGTTTCGCCAGCGCCTCGGCAATGGGCATCAAGAGCGATTCCGGCGTATTCCAGCGGCGATTCACGCGGTATTCGAACGCCGCCGCGCCCTCACTGCCGGCCGCAACGACTTCGCCATAGCGGTCGTCACGCGCAAGCAACTCGTTGAGCGGCGCGAGTTCGCCCAGATCGGCGCCAGCGAGCGGCCGACCTTTTCTTTCCCGCACGAAGCGCCTGAACCATTCGCGTAGCGCGCGCGCCTCGCCCGCCACGGCGTCGAACTCACCCGCGGTGAACTGCGCGCGCAGGGCGGCAAGCACCGGTGCGGCGACCATGCCCGCCTGTTCGAGCCAGGACAGCAAACCTTCGCCGTCGGCGATCCAGTCGATCGGCACGTCTACCGGTGTAGCAACCGAGTTCAGGAAGTCGAGCCCCGGCGCGTCGGCCACGAATATCGCCGGTATGGGACGGAAGTCCATTTTCTTGCCGCAAAAGGGTAATCAGGGTGCATTCAGTGTAACCACACAAATCGTACTTGACAAGTTACATCTCTGGTGAGTAACCTCTAAAACATCATCAATACGGTTACACAAGGAGCGAAGCATGTCTCACGGCAAAACGAGCGTGGTGCTGGCGCACGGCGCCTGGGCGGATGGGTCGAGCTGGAGCAAGGTGATCGAGCGGCTGAACCGGTTGGGCATCGACGCCGTGGCGGCGCCGCTGCCGCTCGCATCGCTCGGGGACGACGTGGCGGCGCTCGAGCGCACGCTCGAACGGGTCGAGGGGCCGGTCGTGCTGGCCGGCCACGCGTACGCGGGGGCCGTGATCGGCGCCACGCGTGCTGCGAACGTCGCGGCGCTGGTGTACGTGGCCGCGCTCGCGCCCGACGAAGGCGAAACGGTGGCCGACGTGTTCTATCGCGGCAAGACGCACCCGCAGGCACCGCAACTCGCGCCCGACCGGCACGGCTGGATCTGGCTGCCGCAGGAGGCGTTTGCGAACGCGTTCGCGCAGCACGCCACCGCGCACGAGGCGGCGGCGCTCGCCGCGATCCAGCGCCCGATTGCGGCGGCGTGTATTGGCGAAGCGGTGGCGCGGCCGCTCTGGAGAGACCGGCCGGCCTGGTTTCTCGTCGCGGGCGAGGACCGCATGATCGATCCCGATACGCAGCGCTTCATGGCCAGCCGGATGAACGCCCAGATCCGCGTCCATGAAGTCGATCACACGCCAAGCGTCACGGCGCCCGATGCCGTGGCCGAGGTCATTGCCGAAGCCGTTCGGTCCGTCTCTTCGCGCTAAACGCGCGGTTTTCCGTTCACCTCTGGAGGAATCCATGCCTGCCATTGCCTACCGCCGTGCCGATGTCGACGGCTTCAACGTGTTCTACCGGGAAGCCGGGCGCGTCGGCGCGCCGAAGCTCCTGCTGTTGCACGGCTTTCCGAGTGCCGGCCACATGTTCCGCGACCTCATTCCGAAGCTGGCCGACCGCTTTCATATCGTCGCGCCGGATCTGCCGGGCTTCGGTCAATCGGACCTGCCGGACCGGGACCAGTTCGCGTACACGTTCGAGAACATCGCGAAGGTGATGGGGCGCTTCACCGAGCACATCGGTTTCGACCGGTTCGCGGTCTACGTGTTCGACTACGGTGCGCCCACGGGCTTTCGCCTCGCGCTCGCGCATCCCGAGCGCATCACGGCGATCATTTCGCAAAACGGCAACGCCTACGAGGAAGGCCTGAGCGACGGCTGGAATCCGATTCGCGCCTACTGGCAGGACGCGTCGCCGGCCAATCGCGAGGCACTGCGTGCGATGCTCTCGCGCGAAGCGACGATCTGGCAATACACGCACGGCGTGCCCGATGCGTCGGCGGTGTCGCCGGACGGCTATTCGCTCGACGACTACTATATGAACCGCCCCGGCGCGCACGAGATCCAGCTCGATTTGTTCCGCGACTATCGGAACAACGTCGCGCTCTACCCCGAGTTTCAGGCGTATTTCCGCACGCATCGGCCGCCGTTTCTCGCCGTGTGGGGCAAGAACGATCCGTTCTTCCTGCCTCCGGGCGCGGAGGCATTCAAGCGCGACTTGCCGCAAGCCGTGGTGCGCTTTTTCGACACCGGCCACTTCGCACTGGAAACGCACGCCGACGAGATCGCCACGGCGATCACGGAATTTCTCGGGTGATGGTTGGCAATACTGATCGAATGAGGAGCGGGAAGATGGCCGAAAAAGTCGCAATCGTAACGGGCGCAAGCCAGGGTATTGGCCGGTCGACGGCCGTGAGGCTGGCGCGTGACTTCGACGCGATCGCCGTGGTGGCGCGCAGCCGCGAGCAGCTCGAAGAGACCGCCGCGCAGGTGAGGGACGCGGGCGCCGAGGCGCTCGTCATCGACATCGATCTCTCGCTTGCCGATGCTGCGCGGCAAGTGGTCGAGCAAACGCTCGCGGCGTACGGACGGATCGACGCCTTGCTCAACATTGCGGGCGCGGTGCCGCAAATCGATCTGTTTGAAATGACCGACGAGCAATGGGAGCGCGGTCTCGCGCTCAAACTGCACGGTGCGCGACGCTTGACGATCGAAGCGTGGCCGGCGCTGAAGGCCAGCTCGGGCGCGGTCGTGCTGATGTCGGGCAATTCGGCCGTGTTCCCGAAGGCGCCTTATGCGGCCGTGGGCACGATCAACGCGGCGATCGTCGCGCTGGCGAAGGCCTTTTCGGATCGCGGCATCGCGGACGGCGTGCAGGTCAACAGCGTGCTGCCCGGCCCCGTGATGACGGGCCGCCGCCAGTCGTATCTGGAGCACTGGGCGCCGCTGCATGACATGAGCGTCGAGGAAGCCACGGCGAAGTTCCCGGCCGAAGCCGGCATTGCGCGCTACGGCATGCCCGGGGAAATCGCCGAACTGATGGCGTTCATCGTCTCGCCGGGCGCGCACTGGATGACCGGCACGACGCTCAGGATGGACGGCGGCGAGGTCAAGTCGATCTGAGCGGCGAGGCGCGCTGGTTCCCGCACTGGCGCGCCTCGCATTACCGGATGGATGTGCGTACAACAGATGACGCAGGCGCTCGCCTGCGTTTGCGCTCGGGCCCTCCGTTTTGCCCACATTGCGCGCACGGGGTATCATCACGACCTCGTCGGTAATACATCAACGCCCCCCAATACGATCCGGACACCTCGCGTGAAGCGCAGGTGAGCATCGGCGCGCGCCTTCGCAGGCCGCCGCGTCCGGTGCAGATCGACATCTCAAGCTTGCAGGAAAGGTCATGAAACGAGATTTGGCGGGGTGGGTGTTGACTACGCGGTCGTCGGGGGACGCCGCTGCAGTCGTGCGGGCGGGGGCATGAGCGCCGCGCTCGACCGCTTGCGCCGCGTGGGCCCGCTTGCCGCGCGTATCGCCGCCGCCATATTCGGCGGCTATGCGCTGGGCGCCCTCGCGAGCGTGGCTGCGCTCGCGCTGCCGATGAGCGCGCCGCAAGGCGTCATCACGGGCATGCTCGCGAGCTTCGTTTTCTACGTAGGCGCCGTGATCTGGGTTTTTCTCGCGCGCAGTGCACGGCGCGCGTGGGCCGGTCTGTTGCTCGTGGCGCTGCCGCTCGCGCTGGCGGCATGGTGGGCTTCGTCGCCGGTTGCGCACGCAACGTCTGCCGCAGCGGTTGCAGCGGCGACGGGAGGCGCGCACCAATGAAACACCCGGAAAAACAACCGCAAGCGCGCGGCGTGCGCCAGAGCATGTCCGATCTCCATACGTGGGCCGGCCTGCTCGTCGGCTGGATTCTCTACGCGATGTTCCTGACTGGCACGGTCAGCTACTTCAAGGAGGAGATCTCGCAATGGATGCGGCCCGAACTCGCACATCAGCAGGTCCCGCCCGACCCCGCCGCCGTCGCGCAGCGCGTGAGCGGCACGCTCGCAACGCTCGCGGCGGGCAGCCCGCAGTGGAGCATGCAGCTGCCGACCGCGCGCAGCAATATCGCCAGCGCGTTCTGGCGCATGCCGGCGACGGCGTCAGGCCAGCGCGCCTTCGGCGAAGCGACCTTCGATCCCGCCACGGGCGCAAAGGTCAGCGCGCGCGACACACTGGGCGGCGAGTTCTTCTATCGCTTCCATTTCCAGTTCTATTACCTGCCGGTGATGTGGGGACGCTGGCTGGCGGGCCTGTGCGCGATGTTCATGCTGGTGGCGATCGTGAGCGGCGTGATCACGCACAAGAAGATCTTCGTCGACTTCTTCACGTTCCGCTGGGGCAAGGGCCAGCGTTCCTGGCTCGACGCCCATAACGCGCTTTCGGTATTCGGCCTGCCGTTTCACCTCATGATCACGTACACGGGCCTCGTCACGTTGATGACGATGTACATGCCCTGGGGCGCGCAAACCGCACTGAAGACGCCTGCGCAGCGCGAAGCGCTGACCGCGCAGATGAGCGCGTATATCCAGCCCGGCAGTCCGCTCGGCGTAAAAGCCCCGCTCGCGCCGGTCGACGCGATGGTGCGCGAAGCACAGGCGCGCTGGGGACGCGACAACGTGTTGCGCGTGACGGTGACGAACCCCGGCGACGCTAGCGCGCGCGTGGCGGTTGCGCGGGGCGAGGCGGCGCGCGTGTCGATGAGCCCGCAGTACCTGCTGTTCGATGGCGTGAGCGGCAAATTGCTCGACGTGAAGGATAGCGTCGGCGGCGCGGCAGAAACACGCGGTGTGCTGTACGCGCTGCATATGGGGCGCTTCAGCGACCTGCAGTTGCGCTGGCTGTATTTCATCGTGAGTCTCGCGGGCACGGCGATGGTCGGTACCGGCCTCGTGATGTGGACCGTGAAGCGCCGCCAGAAGCTGCCCGATCCCGAGCGGCCGTACTTCGGCTTTCGCCTCGTGGAGCGCCTGAATATCGCGAGCATCGCCGGCCTTTCCATCGCGATGACAGGCTATTTGTGGGCCAACCGCCTGCTGCCGGTTGCGCTGACGCATCGGGCCGAAGCCGAAATCAACGCGTTCTTCGCGATCTGGGCGGCTACGCTGCTTTACGCGCTCGCGCGCCCCGCGAAACGCGCGTGGATCGAGTTGCTGTGGTTCGCGTCTGCGTTGCTGGCGTTGTTGCCCGTGCTCAATGCGTTGACGACCCAGCGCCCGCTCTGGCGCAGCCTCGCGAATGGCGACTGGGTCTATGCCGGCTTCGATCTGATGATGTGGGCGCTCGCCGCGCTGCACGCCGCGCTCGCGATGCGCGCGGCGCGCCACCGGCCGCGTGCGAAGGCGGCGGGCAAGCGCCGCGAGAGTGCGCTTGCGGCGCAGGAGGACGCATGATGCCGCTTTTCGCTTTGGTGTTGTGCGTGCCCGCCTTTGCATGCCTCGCGACGGCCATGGAGCGTCATCAGGAGGCGCTGTTCGGCGCGCGGTTGCCCGCCGTGCTTTCCCGCGTTCTGCGCGGTGCCGGATGGTGCGCGTTGCTTGTTGCACTGTGGCTTGCGGTGGCGGCGAAGGGCTGGGCGCTCGGGCTCGTCTGGTATAGCGGCTGCACGAGTCTCGCAGCAGGCATCGTGTATGGACTCCTGATCGTTTATGCGCAGCGAACATCGGCGCGGTGACGGAAGGGCGTCGCGGTATTTGCAAACATGCCGGTTTCAATGCCTTATTTAAGCTGCGGTTACAGAACGCCGTCCTTCATTCACGTTGCATTGGGTGTCTTGCGCCGACAACGGCACCAATTTCACGCGGGGGTCGTTCCGGAGCAAGCGACTAATATAGGAATACCGATTACCCGGTGCGTGAAGGAGTTGCAAACATGAAAAAGCTTGCGCTTATGTTGCTTCCTGTTCCGCTCACCATGCTGGCGCCGGTCGCTCAAGCGCAAAGCAGCGTTACCCTGTACGGCGTGATCGACGAAGCCTTTCAGTTCGTCCACAACGCCGACGCTCAGGGCAACAACCTGTATCGGATGCAAGGCGGCAATCTGCAGGGGTCCCGCTGGGGCTTGAAGGGAACGGAGGATCTGGGCGGCGGCCTGAAGGCGATCTTCCAGCTGGAAAGCGGATTCGATATCAATAGCGGCAAGATGGGCAGCTACAACGGCAATACCTTGCTATTTGGCCGTCAAGCCTTCGTTGGATTGACGCACCAGCAGTATGGAACGCTGACACTGGGTCGCCAGTACGACCCGGTCGTCGACATGGTCCAGCCGCTTACCGCAGACAATTACTGGGGCAGCACCTTCACGACGCCGGGCGACGTCGACAACAACGACAACAGCTCTCGTACGAACAATGCGATCAAGTATCTCTCGCCGCAATTCGCGGGCTTCCAGATCGAAGGCATGTATGCGTTTGGCGGCGTGGCGGGCGCGACCGGTTCGCAGCAGACCTGGTCGGCGGCCGCGAGCTATGTGACTGGCCCGTTCAGCATCGCGGCGGGCTACGTCCGTATGACTAACGCCAACTCCACGATTCCTCGCACCGGCTGGACCAGCACTTCGGACGGCACCTTCGACGGCGGTTTCCAGAACCTCGCTTACGAAACCGCCAAATGGGTCGGCATTGGCTCCGTCGCGCTGCAATACGTGGCCGGACCGTGGACGTTCGGCGGCCGGTATAGCAATGCGCAGTACAAGGCCGATGCGCAATCGCTTTTCCCATCCAACCAGCGCTACAACGTCGCTGGCGGTTTCGTGAACTATGCGCTCACGCCGGCGTCGCTCATCGGTGTCGGCTATACGTGGACGCACAGCGCAGGCGACACCTCGGCGACCTATAACCAGGTCTCGCTGGGCGGCGACTACAACCTCTCCAAGCGGACCGACGTGTACCTGGTCGGCGCGTGGCAGCACGCCAACGGCACGCAGCGCGTACCGACCGCAACGGGTTCCATTCTGACCACCGCGGTCGCTTCCGTGGCGGACTACGGGCTGAACGGCAGTTCGAGTTCGCAAATCATGGTGAGCCTCGGCATTCGCCACAAGTTCTGATTCCCCGCCGTCTCTCTTCTACGCCCGCCACACCGCATGGCCGTACCGGCCGTGCGCTGGCGGGCGCTTCATGGCGCCTGTCAGCCGCTGTGGCTGGCGGTAGGACCATGGTCTGATTGTCTTCGCCGTGCCGCTCCCACATCATTGAATGGACCACTGCGCCGGTCGCACGGCGCGGTGCTTGCCCGCATTCGGGCGTCGTGCCGTCGGCACGACTGTCGCTTCCCAACCTCCCGCCGATAGCAGCAGGCGTAATCGGCGCGCTCTCGCACGCGCTCAAGGAGTTGATATGGATACCTATATAAATCGTCGGACCGGCGCCCTGTGCGCCGCCGTGCTGCTTGCGATGAGTGCCGCGCAGGCAACGCCTATCGCCTATCCGGCGAAAGGGCAGAGTGCGCAGCAACAGCATGCGGACGAATCGGCGTGCTACTCGTGGGCGAAGAGCAACACGGGTATCGACCCGAAGCAGGTTGCGTCGACGCCACCGCCGCCTTCGGGCCCGGCCGTGGGCGGCGGCCAGCGTGTCCAGGGCGCGGCGCGCGGCGCGGCGGGCGGCGCGGTGATCGGCGCGATCACCGGCGACGCGGGCAAGGGCGCTGCAGTGGGCGCGGCGGCCGGCACGATGGTGGGCGGCTCGCGTGCGCGGCAGGAACGGCGTGCCCAGCAGGCCAACGCCCAGCAACAGCAGCAGGGCGCAATCGACACGTTCAACCGCGCCTTTGCCGCGTGCATGCAAGGGCGCGGCTACACGGTCCAGTAGCGGCCGCGATGCTTGCTGTGGCTCGCGGCGGCGTAAGACCAAGGTCCGATTTGTCCTGTGCGCCGCGTCTGCGACTATGTAACTGAACGATGAGCAACGATGTGCGAGCAACGTCTCATTTCCGCGTGACGTTCGATCCGCATGCGTGAGTGCCGTATCCGGGCTGTCTAAACTCAATGGAGGACAACAATGAAGCGACGGATTTTTGTGCTTACGGCGGCGGCCGCGGCTGGGCTGGCTGCAGCGGGTTGCAGCACGACCACGAGCAGTGGGACGAGCGGCGCGACCGACGCGGCGAAACGCCAGGAGATCGATGCGGCCGTGGACGGCACGATGTCCCGGCTGTTCTCGACGGTCCCGGGCTCGCAGGAACTCGTGTCCAAGTCGCAAGGCGTACTGGTGTTTCCATCGGTCGGCAAGGCAGCGTTCATTATCGGCGGGTCGTATGGCCAGGGTGCGTTGCGCGTAGGCGGATCGACGGTCGGTTACTACAGCACGGCGGCCGCTTCGTTCGGCTTGCAGGCAGGGGTGCAGTCCACCGCCGTGATCTTCCTCTTCATGACGCAGGAGTCGCTCGACAAATTCCGCAACTCGAAGGGCTGGTCGGTTGGCGGCGACGTTGCCGTTACGCTCGTCAAGGTCGGTGCGAACGGGCAGATCGACACGAGAACCGCAACGGCGCCGGTCCAGGCGATCGTGATGACCAATACGGGCATCATGGCCGATGCGTCGGTCGCCGGCACCAAGGTGACGAAGCTCGATTTGTAACAGGAGGTCGCGATGCCGTACCTCAAATGGATTGTTTCCGCAGTCATCGTAGCCGCGGCGCAGCTTGCCGCGGCCCAGGGCCAGACGACGGCCAACGTGACGCACGAGCCGGGCAAGGCGACCGTCACCGGCATGCACAAGGTGACGGCGACCATCACGAAGATCGACACCGACACCCGCACCGTCACGCTCAAGCGTCACGACGGCAAGCTGGTCGAAGCCGAGCTGGGACCGGAAGTCAGAAACTTCGACCAACTAAAGGTCGGCGATGTCGTGACGATGACCTATAAGGAATCGCTCACGCTGAGCCTGAAGAAGGGCGGCGGCGGCGAGACCTCGGTGCAGGAAACGCCGCAGGTCGAGCGGGCGGCTGCCGGCGAGAAGCCCGGCGGCATGGTCGGGCGTGAGGTGAAGGTCACGGCGAATGTCGTGGCGGTCGACACCAAAACGAAAACGGTCACCCTGATGGGACCCGAAGGGGGGACGATGGACCTGCGGGTCGAGGATCCGCAACAGCTTGCAAACGTGCAGGTCGGCGATCAGGTCGAGGCAGTGTATACGGAAGCGTTCGCCGTATCCGTCAAGCCTGCACAACACAAGTAGTCGCGCATGGGGCAGCCGCTTGCGCTCAGGATGCCGGTCGGCGCGCACGGCGGCGCCGCTCTGGCTGTCCTCACCGGTAACCGAACGCTAAGTCAAATGAACAACGTGACACGATCCGTGGCCGTCGTCGACGACGAGGAGTCGGTCGGGCGAGCGATCCAGCGCCTGTTGAAATCGGTCGGCATCGACTCCGACGTGTACACCAGCGGCGAGGCCTTTCTCGACGCGCTGGCGGCCGCGGCGCCCCACGCGCCGGCGTGCGTGGTTCTCGATATCCAGATGCCCGGCATCAACGGTATCGAGGTACAGCGCCGGCTGGGCGGCACCGGCATCCAGTGCATCGTGATCACGGCGCACGACGATGCGCGCGTGCGCGAGCAGGCACAGGCGGCCGGCGCGGTTGCGTACCTGCGCAAGCCGTTCGACGACTCCGCGCTCATCGGCGCGGTCCATGCAGTGCTTGGCGTGCTGCCACCGGGCTGACGCCCCCGCATGCCGAATCGGTACAGCGACGATGAATCGACCACGCCACGACCGGATTCCGGGAGGCCCCGCAATGAAGCGCGCCGAGCTTCTTGTCTGCCACGACTGCGATCTCATGCAGCGCGGCGCGCCTTGCCCGCCGGGGGGCACGCTGCGCTGCCTGCGCTGTAACGCCGAACTCGAAAGGAATCTACCGGAAAGCCTCGGCCGTGCGCTCGCGTTCGCGTTGGGCGCGCTCGTGCTGTTCGTCATTTCCAACCTGTATCCGATCGTCGGGCTCTCGGTGAACGGCAATCTCGTGCGCACGACGCTGTGGCATGCGGTCGAGATTCTCTATCTCGACGGCATGTGGCCCATCGCGGCGCTGGTGTTCGCCACGACGATCTTCATGCCGGGCATGCAGGTCGTGTGTCTGCTCGCCCTCCTCGTGCCGCTCGCGATGAATCGCGCGCCGTGGCAGGCGCCGCTCCTGTTTCGTGCGATGTACATCGCACGGCCCTGGGGCATGACCGAGGTGCTGATACTCGGCCTGCTGGTCGCGCTCGTGAAGCTGTCCCATATCGCCACGGTCGTGACGGGCGTTGCGTTGTGGTCGTTCGGCGCGTTGATGCTGGTGCTCGCGGGCGCGAGCGCGGCGTTCGACGCGCGCCAGTTCTGGTCGCGTGTGGCGCGGGCGACGCAGCCGGCCAGCGCGGTCAGGGTGCCCGACGCGCCCGGCGTGACGACGAACTTCGCGTCTGGCGAGGCGGCCGGAACGCGCGGGGAGCACGCCGCAGGCCCGCTCACGGGCGCCGCGTGCGGCATCGCGCGCTGCCATGCATGCGGGATGCTCGCGCGCATGCCAGCGGCGGCGCATGCGGCGACGTGCCCGCGCTGCGGCAGCGCGCTGCATATGCGCAAGGTCGCGAGCCTCTCGCGCACCTGGGCGCTGCTGGTCGCGGCGATGGTGCTGTACGTCCCGGCGAACGTACTGCCCGTCATGGACACGAGTTCGCTGTTCGGCACGCAGAAGGACACGATCATGAGCGGCGTGGTGTATCTGTGGGTGTCGGGTTCCTGGCCGCTTGCGCTGCTCGTGTTCATTGCCAGCATCGCCGTGCCCATGCTGAAGATTCTCGGGCTTTCGTATCTGACGTGGACCACGCAGCGCCGCTGGACATGGCTGCCCGAGCAGCGCACGCGCATCTACCGGCTGATCGAACTGGTCGGCCGCTGGTCGATGCTCGACATCTACGTGATCACGATGCTCGTCGCGCTGGTGCAGTTCAACGCGCTCGCCACGATCAAGGCGGGCCCCGCGGCGATCGCTTTCGGCGCCGTCGTGATCCTCACGATGTTCGCCGCGAACATGTTCGACCCGCGTCTCATCTGGGACGCGATGGAGCGCGAAAATGGCAGCGCCCGGTAACGACAATTCCTTGCCGGACCTGCCCGAGGCGAAGCCGGTGCGCGGCTCGCGCTGGCGCATGCAGATCGTCTGGCTCGTGCCGATCGTCGCGGTGCTGATTGGCGGCTGGCTCGCCGCCAAGGCGATCATCGAGGAAGGGCCGACCATCACGATCAGCTTCAAGACCGGCGACGGCCTCGAGGCCGGCAAAACGAAGATCAAGTACAAGGATGTCGACATCGGCGTGGTGAAGGCGGTCACGCTCTCGCCCGATCACAAGCGTGTGATCGCGACGGGCGAGCTGGTGAAAGATGCGGCGAGCATGCTCGTCGACAACACGCGCTTCTGGGTCGTGCGTCCGCGCATTTCGGGCGGCACGGTGTCGGGCCTGGGCACGCTGCTCTCCGGCTCGTTTGTCGGCATGGATGAAGGCAACTCCAGCAAGGCGCGCCACGACTTCGTGGGGCTCGAAGTGCCGCCCGTGATTCCGAGCGATATTCCGGGGCGCGAATTCGTGCTGCACAGCGTGAACATGGGCTCGCTCGATGTCGGCTCGCCGGTGTTCTTCCGCCGTCTCCAGGTCGGGCAGATCGCTTCGTATGAAATGGACCCGAACGGCAAGGGCGTGACGCTGCGTGTGTTCGTGAACGCACCCTACGACAGGTTCGTGCGCAGCGATACACGCTTCTGGCACGCGAGCGGGCTCGACGTCTCGCTCAGCCCGGATGGCGTGCAGATCAACACGCAGTCGGTGGTGTCGATGCTGATTGGCGGCGTGGCGTTCGAAATGCCCGACGACGCCAGCAGCGAATCGCCCGAGGCCGACGCCGAATCGAAGTTCGAGCTTTACGCCACGCACGCCGACTCGATGAAGGTGCATGACCGCATAGTCGACACCTACGTCGTGACGTTCTACGACTCGGTGCGCGGGCTGACCGTCGGCGCGCCCGTCGATTTCCGCGGCGTCGTGATCGGCGAGGTCACACGCATCTACACGCGCTTCGACCCGGTCAAGAAACAGTTCAGCATTCCTGTCGAAATCAACCTGTATCCGGAGCGCTTTACGTCGCGCTTCGAGAACGGCCAGCCGGCCGGGCGCCTCACTGCGCAGCCGCGCCAGCTTGCCGAGTTCCTCGTTGCCAGCGGCTTCCGGTTCCAGCTGCGCTCGGGTAATCCGCTCACGGGACAGCTCTACGTCGCGTTCGACGTCTTCCCGGACGCGCCGAAGGCGAAGATCGACTGGGCGAGAACGCCGCCCGAGATGCCGACGGTGCCGCGCACGTTGCAGTCGCTGCAGGATTCGCTCACGCGGCTGCTCGCGAAGCTCAACGGCATTCCGTTCGAGGCGATCGGCGCGAGTGCGCAGCGCACGCTGCAAAGCGCGAACGACGTGGTGGCGAAGCTCGGTACCGATGTCGTGCCGCAGGCGCACGACACGCTCTCGGCGGCAAAATCCACGCTCAACTCGGCCACCGACGCCTTGCAGCCCGATTCGCAGCTCCAGCAGAACACGAGCGACGCCATGCGTGAACTGGCCCGCACCGCCGCGTCCGTGCGCATGCTCACGGATTATCTCGAGCGCCATCCCGAGGCCGTGGTGCAAGGCAAACCTGGAGGCAAGCAGTGAACCGCCGCAACCCGACCCTGCCTGCCGTTTTCGCCGCTGCGATAGCGTGGCTCGCCGGCTGCTCTTCGCCGTCGCCCACGTTCTATGCGCTGCGCGCCGACGAATCGGGCGCCGCAACGGCCAGCACGTCGCCCGCCGTGCCGACGAGCGCCGCTGCACTCGATGTCATCGTCGGCCCCGTGACCGTGCCCGATATGGTGGATCGCCCGCAAATCGTCACGCGCAATCCGGACAACACGATCCAGATGAACGAGTTCGCGCGCTGGGCCACGCCGCTCAAACTGGACGTCGGGCGCGTCGTTGCCGCGGACCTTGCGCAGCGGCTCGGTACGGCGCACGTCTCGACGTTCGATGGCGCGGCCACGCCGCCGGTCTGGCGCGTTCGCGTCGATATCACGCGCATCGACAGCGTACTGGGAGATTCGGTGACGATCGATGCGCAATGGGTCGTGCGCCCGCCGGGTCACCAGGCGCTGACGCTCGGGCACACGGTGGCGCACGAGCAGGTGACGGGCCAGGACTACGGCGCGCTCGTCGACGCGCACGATCGCGCGCTCGCCACCATCAGCGCCGACATTGCGGCCGCGATTCGCGCGGACCACGCAACCGTTGGCAGCGCGACGGAGTGAGCGCGCCACGCGGGATCTCATGAAGACGTTGCGTTGTGCGTTTTTCGCACTGACCGCGGCGCTGGCGCTGGCCGGCCACGATGCGTCGGGCAGCGTGCCGCGCAACGAGGACACGCCAGCGGGACTCTTCGCGGTGCTCGATTACGTGGTCGCGCCCGCCGAGCCGACGTCCGCGCAGAGCGCGGTCGCGTTGCGCGAGGCCGGCGTGGAGCAGGAGACGATCAAGGCGCGCATCGTCGAAGCCTGGTTCTACCGGCTGCGTGCGGACCCGGCCGTAGCGGTTGCGGTGCCCGGCGGCGTGGCGGGCCTCGAGGCGCGGCTGCGCGACGACGCGGCGCGCGAGCGCCTGATCCGCGGCGGCATTGCGCGCCTGACGCCGCAGGACCGGCTCGCGTACTTCACACTGCTCGCGAAATACATGGGCCGCGCGGCGCGCGGCAATTGCCAGGGCATGGCGAGCGTGCAGGACATTGGCCAGAGCATTTCGATCGGCAGCATGAGCGATGCCGACACGGCCGAATATTTCTCGTTGCTTTATCGCGTGGTGGTCCGTTCCGTGCTCGCCGCGCCGGTCACGCTGCCCGCGCCCGTGGCGTACGAGCGGGCGCTGCGGCATCTGGACGACGCGGTCAACGCCGCGCTTGCTGGCGATCCGCAGTCCGTGGCGCGGCTCGAGCGCGTCACGAACGGCGGGCCGGACGCCACGATGGCCGATATCTGCTGGGCGAGCGCGGTGCTCATGCGCTCGACGGCGGCCATGAGCGCTCCCGACCGCGATGCGCTACTGCTCTACATGCTCGGCGAAGACGCACCGGCGCGAACGCCTGCCCCCCAACCCGCCCACGCGCCCTGACACGCAGTGGCGCTGTGGCGGTGTTGCGTGTCACGGCGAAGCCTTCGACCAGCCCGGACCCGGATCGAAAGACGTCATCGCTTCGGCTTTCGCCGCGCCTTCCGGGCCGAGATCGCGTTCGTAGACCTGGCCGTCGTGGCTCACCATGAATGTCTTGATACCCGTGTCGCCGTACCGCACCGGCCACGCAACGACGCCGAAGCCGCCGAACAGCTTGTTGTCGACCATGTAGTTATACGCGCCGCCGGGCGCGTGCGGACCCTGCGAGGTCAGCAGCTTGTAGTGGTAGCCGTAGTAACCGGCGTTTTCGGCGTTGCGCGCGCCGGCCTTGAGGAATGCGACGCCTAGCGGGCTCGGCGTGGCGTCGGGGCCGGTCGGCCAGTACAGCCCGTCCTGCTTGCCCGGCGTACTCGCGAGCTTGCTGGCGTAGACCAGCATGTTGCTGCCGTCGTGATAGGTTTGCGCATATTCGCGCTGCGCGTCGTAGACCGCGAGCATCGTCTGCATCACGGCAAGTTCGTTGCGGCCGATGCGGCGCACGCGCATTTCCTCGACTCCGGCGTGCGTGTCGAAGTGCCAGCCCTGGGCGGTTTTGACGAGCGGGACCGGAAAGGTCCAGCCGTCGTCGCCAACGGCGATCATCGCGTGATTTGCATCGGTATCCTGAATGGCGTGCGAGGTCTGCCATTCACTCAGGAATTTGTCGCGGATCTCCGCACCGACCGGCGGGATGAGCTGGCGGAAATCGGCGCCAAAGAGCGTGCGCAGTTCCGCTTCGTCGTTGCCGGCCACGGCGTCCCCGAACGCGGCCATCGCCGCGTCGGGCGTAGCGAAGGTGTTTTGTCCGGCGGCCGCGCAAGGCCGCGGCGCGTACGCGAGGAGTGCAATGGCAATCGCCGCTGCGACTGCAGCCGATGCAGCCGGACGGAGAAACTCATGTCTGTTCATGGCCGTTCTCCCTAGCGTCTGCCGCCGCCACGACCGCCGCCGCCGCCGCGCATCCCGCCGCCGCCGCTCGGACGATTGAACCCTGAAGATTGCATGCTGGAGCGGCCGCGACTCGCGTCGCGCTGGGTGGCACCGCCGCCGCCCACACCCTGGAAGGCGCCATCGCGGCCGCCACCGCCGCCGTAGCTCCCGCCACCGCCGCCGCCATACCCGCCGCCTGCCCCGGTACTCACGCGATTGCTCCCGCCGGCATTGTTAGCCATGCCGCCGCGATTGCCTGCGGCACCGTTATTACCGATGTTCCCGCGATTGCCGCCCGCTCCGTTGTCGGCGATGTTCCCACGATTGCCGCCGGCGCCGTTATCGCCGAGATTCCCGCGGTTACCTCCGGCGCCGCTATTGCCAGGATTCCCGCGATTGCCACCCGCTCCGTTGTCGGCGATGTTCGCGCGGTTGCCCACACTCGCGTTATTGCCCGGGCCCCCGCGATTGCCGAGATTGCCCTGATTCCCGCGGTTGCCATTGCCCAGGCCCTGGCCGCCTGCACCGCCGCCCGTGCGGTTGCCGCGATCGGCCACGCTGGCGCCGTTCTGGCCGTTGCGGCCGCGATAGTCGCGGCGGCCGTCGGCGCCCGCCACGTTGTTGCCGAATTTCTCGCGCGTGGCATTGTCACGGTAGGCAACGCCCTGGCGGTGGCTCGAATCGTGCTGCCACTTGCCTCCCTGGACCTTCGTGCTGTCGAAGTTGCGATTGACGTTGCGCGCCTTGTCCACGTTGATGTTGACGTCGCCGCCGCCCCAGTTGCAGTTGCCGAAGATCGCACCGGCGGCGGCGAGCCCGACGCCCCACGCGAAGCCGGTCATCAGCGCGCCGCCGGGATAGTAGGCGGGATAGGGCGGCCAGGCGTACGGCGGGTAGGCCGGGTAGCTCCACGCGCCGTACACGACCGTGGGGTTGTACGCGGGCACGTAGATCACCTCGGGGTTGGCAGGCTCGATCTTCACGATGGTCTGGCTGGTCTGGCCGCCTTGCGCCGGCGGCTGTTCGACCACGACCTTCTGCTGCTCGTTGCTCTTCAGGTTGCCCGAGTCCTGCGCGCGTGCACGCAGGCGCTGTACCGCGGCGAGCACATCCTTTTCCTGGGCGAGGAAGGCGTCACCGAGCTTCTGGGTCCAGTCGAGCTTGTCGTTCATCGGCTCGAGCGCCTGCGGGAACGCGACGAGCGATTTCACGCTCGTGTCCCACGGCTGGTCCTGCACGGCTTTCACGGCTTCGTCGCCCTTCAGCTTCGGGTGCTCCTTGACCCAGCGCGCCGCGTGCACGATCTCGAGCGGGTAGGTCGATGCCATCAGGACTTGCGCGAGCACCGAATCGGGATAGAGCGCAATGGGCGCGACCAGCGCCTCGAGCTCCTCGGGTTTATAGGGGGCGGGCTGCGGCGCGTCTTGCGCGCGCACCGCCTGAGCGCCTGCCACGAGCAACGCGAGCACGAGCAGGCAGAGCGTGTACGTGCGTTGTTTGATCCATGAGGTCATGGCCGATCCTTCCATTCGTTTGCTCAACCGGACTGCGGGACGGATAGCGACAACGTGAAGGGGCGAGCGCGTGCGCGCGCATTCTTGTTCGAGTGTGGCGAGGCGGAGAGCCCCACGGGTATAGTCCGGTAAGGCACTCTGTGCTGGCAATCGGACCAGAGTCCTATTGACACCGCAATGGCGGCGCAATGATGCTATTCACTCGTCGAGGGTGGCAGCGCCGGTACCTGGAGATCCCAAATGAAAATGCGTTTTGCTGCGCTGTGTGCGGTGGTGCTCCTGCTGTGTGCGCCCGCCTTCATGTCTGAAGTATTTGCGCAAGCGGGAACGATGGGTACGAAGCAGATGCGGGACGTGCAGCGGAAAGCAGAGCACAAGGCCCGCTCGAACCAGTCCCAGCAACACGGTCAGCAAAATTCGACGCAGCATCATGCGGCGAGTGCAGCCGCCCCGGCCTCGGCGCCTTGATCGACAACGGCGCCCAACGAGCCGTCACGCGCTCGAGCTGTGACGGATCCTGCACGGCCATTTAGCGCATTCATTTCCAGATCGAAATAATGGCTACGGCTATTTCATAAAAAACAGAATAGATAATTCAAGCAACAACCAGCATGGTTCGCTATTCATATTGAATAGAAGTGATTGCGCGAGCCATTTACAGAAATCAAATAAAACGTTCGCAAATATTTCCGGCTAATAGTCAGTGTATATAGGCCGGTGAAAGCGCATTCAAGGCATGGAGCGCTTGAAAGGCGTTGTATGCGGAAAAAGTTATCGAAAACAATTGCGCACGGAACGAATCATCGGCAATTTCTTTCATATAATAAACGCGCGGTGAAAGCGTAAGTGACGCGGTTCCGCAATCATGATCCCATCCGTTCTTTTCTTCAATGACTGACTCATTCTCCGCAACTGCCGGAGCATTCTTCGAAAATCAAAAGTAGGCGGTAGTCAGTATTGGGGCGCAGCCTGCCCCGCGAATGGCCGGAATTCTGGTGCTCGTCAAATCCGCCCCGCCTGGGCGCTGAAGCGTTTGAAACGTTTCGCAGGCTGCCGCAGCAGGGCAGCGTAGCCGGAGGACACCGTGATCAGGGCAGACATGGGGAACGAAAAACTAAAACTGAACAGATCGAGAGCCGAGCACGCAGCGGCCAGCCTGCTGGCGTGGCTCGACAGGATCAAGCCGCGCACGCTTCCGAACGGGAAGGCTTTGGCCGCTCGCAACACCGGCCACGCAACGGCGCAGGCCACGCAGGCCATTGCGCAAAGCCTGCACAGCGTTCTCGAAGTCGTGCCCGCGGCGGCGCTCGTGATCGACGAAGCGGGCAGCGTCGCATGGGCCAATGGCATGGCCACCCGCGTGCTCGGCTACGCCCTGGGCGAGTTGACCGGCATGCGCATCGAAAACGTGCTCGTGGCCTGGCGTAGAGACGCGCGCCCCGTATCGTTCGGCGCACTGAAGTCCGCGGACGGACTGCCGCATAGCGTGACGCGCGTGGCCATCGCGCGCTCGAAGAACGGCGCCGATATCGACGTGCATGTGAGCGCTTCGGCGTCGCTCGCGGCCGGTCCCACGGCGCGCATGGTGGTCGTCATCGAACCGGAAAGTCACGACACGACGCTCGCGGTGTCCAGCAGCGAGCCACGCCGGCTGCGTCGGGAACGGGCGTCCGAAGTGGGCGACATGGCTGCCGCGCTGGCGCACGAAGTCGACCAGCCGCTCACGGCCATTCTCAGCAACGCGCAGGCGGCGCAGCGGTTTCTCGCCCAGAGCCCGCCGGCCATGAGCGACCTGCGGGAACTGCTTGGCGAGGTCGTATCCGACAGCACGCGGGCGCACGCGATCATCCGCAAGATGCGCCAGTCCGCGCGCTGCGAGCCGCCCGAACTGTGCCCGGTCGATGTCGGCAGCCTCGTGCGCGACGTGGTGCGCCTGCTGCGCCGCGAGACGGAGACCTGTGGCGCGGCAGTGGGCGCGCGCATCGACGACGGCCTGCCGCAAGTGCATGGCGATGCGGTTCAACTGCAGCAGGTGCTCGTCAATCTGCTGCTGAATGCGCTCGATGCGGTGCATGACTGCCGCGCGGAAGACCGCCGGGTGTGCATCGTCGTCACGGCGAGCGAGGATCGCGGCAAGGTGCGCCTCGCCATCCGCGATCATGGGCCGGGTGTCGACGCCGACCGGCTCGTCACGCTGTTCAAGCCGTTCATGACGTCCAAGCCGCAAGGGCTGGGTCTGGGCCTCTCCATCAGCCGCACCATCGTGATGGCGCACGGCGGCCAGCTCTGGGCCGAGCGCAACGTCGATAGCGGCCTGACGTTCCATATCGAACTTCCCGCGGAGGGCGCGTGCGTGCAGACGACTACGCGTTTTTCACCATGAATTCGCCAGCTTCCATCGTGTTCGTCGTGGACGACGACGAGCACGTTCGCAACGCACTCTGCCGCTTGCTGCGATCCGGCGGCTACACGGCGGAGGCCTACGGCAGCGCCAGCGCCTTCCTGCGCGGCGCGGACCTGGCGAGCGCGCCTGCCTGCCTGCTGCTCGATCTCCAGTTGCCCGACTTGAGCGGCATTGAATTGCAGCAGCAGCTCGAGGGCAGGGTGCCGATCGTCTTCGTTTCGGGCCACGGCGACATGAATACGGCGGTGCGGGCGATGAAGGCGGGCGCGTCGGATTTCCTGACGAAGCCGATCGACGCGCAGGTGCTGTTCGAAGCCACGTCGCGCGCGCTCGAACTCGCCTGCCATCTGTTCGAACAGCGCGAGCAGCGCGCGGAGATCCAGCGCCGGGTGGAAAAGCTCACGCCGCGCGAGCGCGAGGTCATGGCGCTCGTGGTGACGGGCCGGCCGAACAAGCTCGTGGCCGACGAGCTGGGCGCGGCGGAGAAAACGATCAAGATTCACCGGGCGCGCGTCATGGAGAAGATGAAGGCGAACTCGCTTGCCGATCTGGTGCGGCTCATGACCACGTTCGATGCCGACGCGCCCGAGCTGCACCCGCTTCCGCATACGGGCTGAGGGACCAGGGGACCAGCGCGCAGGGCACGCGCGCCGTCGTCCCGTCACTTCAAATGGCTATTGCGCCAGTCGCGCGGCGTCATGCCGAAGCGTGCGCTGAACCAGTTCGTGAACGAGCCCTGCTGGGCGTAGCCGAGCAGGTCGGACACACGTCCGATGGGATAGCGCGGGTTGCTCATGTAGCGCACGGCAAGTTCGCCACGCACTTCCTCCACGAGCCGCGTGAAGCTCGTATCGGCGACCCCGAGCTGGCGCTGCATGGTGCGCACGCTCAGCCGCAGATGCGCGGCCACGCCTTCGACGCTGGCCTGCTCGAGCGGCAGCAGCAGGTAGATCGCCTTGCGCACTTCGAGCGCCGTGGAATCGACGCCCGTCGCGTTGAGCGATTCGGCGAGGCTTTCCGCGTAGCGCACCAGTTCCGGGTCGGCGGCGGGGTTCGGGTAGTCGAGGTCGGCGGCCGTGCAGACGATGCCGTTGAAGTCGCTGCCGAATTCCAGCGGACAGCCGAAAAAACGCCGGTGAAACGTGAGGCTGGGCGGCGACCGGTGAACGAAGTGCACCGCGCGCGGTTTCCAGTGCTCGCCCAGCAGCGCGCTGGAGTGGCGCGCGAGCACGCCCACGGCGAGTTCGATGGCCTGGTAGGTCGGCGTGCCCGGATCGACGACCAGTTCCTCGCGGATCGTGACGGTTGCGCCCGCGTCTTCGACGTACACCGCGAGCGCTTCGTTGAGCAGGTGCCGGTATTCGGCCGTGGCGAGCAGCACCTCGCGCAGCGTGCGCTTGTGCGCGAGCAGAATGTTGACCACGCCGGTGCCGAACTTGTGGCGCGTCTCGGCCATTTGCAGCGCGAAGGTCGGGCACGCCGCCTTTTCCGCCGAACGCTCGAGCAACCGGCACGCGGCGGCGGCGGGAATGCGGTGATCGGGGTTCGCGAGCGCTGCGGCGTCCACGCCCGTCTCGTGGGCAAGCTCGACCGGGTTCAGTCCCACGCGCTTTGCCACGTCGAAATAGCCGCTCAGCGAGACCGAGCTCAGCGTCGTTTCCATTGTCGTGTCTCCTCTTTGCTGCAGCCTCGTTGCGCTTCTTCAGCCCGCCAAACATGGGCTTGCGCTTATCTCGGTGTTAACGCCTGGTGGCGCGAAAAGCTAAAACGATGGCGTGCGATCAGAAAAGTGTAGCGCAGGATTGCCGTATCGTGCATCTCAACGGATCAGCCACGTTCCGAGCGGTATTTCAGGCTCCTGGCCATGTTGCCAAACGTTGAAATCCCGTCACCCATATTGGAGAACACGATGCAATTCCTCGACGATTCGCTGCACCCCGAGAACCAGGACAAGGTTGTGATTACCACCGCGCCGTATGGCCCGGAATGGATGCCCGAAGACTTCCCGGAAGACATTCCGGTGACGATGGAAGAACAGATCCAGAAGGCCGTGGACTGCTACAACGCGGGCGCAACGGTGCTGCACCTGCACGTGCGCGAACTCGACGGCAAGGGCTCCAAGCGCCTGTCGAAGTTCAACGAGCTGATCGCAGGCGTGCGCGCTGCGGTGCCGGACATGATCATCCAGGTGGGCGGCTCGATCTCGTTCGCGCCGGAAGACGATGGCCAGGCCGCCAAGTGGCTTTCGGACGACACGCGCCACATGCTGGCCGACCTCGAACCGAAGCCGGACCAGGTGACCGTGGCGATCAACACCACGCAGATGAACATCATGGAGCTGCTCTATCCGGAATACCTGGAGGGCACGTCGCTGGCGCATCCGGCGCTCATGGCCGCGTACAGCGAAATGACGGTGCCGGCCGGCCCGGCATGGGTGGAGGAGCATCTGCGCCGCCTGCAGGCTTCGGGCATCCAGCCGCACTTCCAGCTGACGGGCATCCACGCGCTCGAAACGCTCGACCGCCTCGTGCGCAAGGGCGCGTACAAGGGGCCGCTGAACCTCACGTGGATCGGCATCGGCGGCGGCTTCGACGGCCCGAACCCGTTCAACTTCTTCAACTTCGTGCACCGTGCGCCCGATGGCTGCACCGTCACCGCCGAGTCGCTGCTCAAGAACGTGCTGCCGTTCAACATGATGGCGATGTCCATGGGCCTGCACCCGCGCTGCGGCATTGAAGATACGATCATCGACCAGCACGGCAAGCGCTTCACGTCGGTGCAGCAGATCGAGCAGTGCGTGCGCGTGGCGCGCGAACTGGGCCGCGAAATTGCCACGGGCAAGGAAGCGCGCGAGATCTACCGCATCGGCGTGCAGTACGAGACGGTCGACGAAACGCTCGCGGCCAACGGCATGGCGCCGAACCGCGTGGCCGGCGTGAAGAACCTGCCGCTGCGCGCGGCGTAATCGAAGTGAGGCCCGGCGCCGCGGGCGCGGGCCTCGAAACGGATGTCTGGCGCTTGCCTTGCGGCCGCCGGCAGACCTGAGAGAACAACGGAACCCGACGAAGAGCGGGCTAGCACGGAGACAACCCATGCTTACAACGCATGCCGAGCCCACCGCGGGCGAATTGACGACGACCAGAACGAGCGTGCCCGCTTATGCGTGGGTGGTGTTCGCCTTGACGGTCGGGCTGCTGCTTTCGGATTACATGTCGCGGCAGGTCCTGAATGCCGTGTTCCCGCTGCTCAAGACCACATGGAATCTTTCTGACACGCAGCTCGGCTCGCTGAGCAGCGTGGTCGCGCTGATGGTGGGCGTGCTCACGTTTCCGCTGTCGGTGCTCGCCGACCGCTGGGGCCGCGTGAAGAGCATCGTCCTGATGGCGGCGCTGTGGAGCATCGCCACGCTTGGCTGCGCGCTCTCGACGAACTACGGCGAAATGCTGCTTGCACGCGCGTTCGTCGGCATCGGCGAAGCGGCTTATGGCAGCGTGGGGATTGCCGTTGTGTTGAGTATTTTCCCGGTGCGTCTGCGCTCCACGATTACGGGCGCGTTCATGGCGGGCGGCGCGTTCGGCTCGGTGCTGGGCATGGCGCTGGGCGGTGCGGTGGCGGCGCAGCTTGGCTGGCGCGCGGCGTTTGGCGCGATGGCGGTCATGGGGATCGTGCTGGTCGTGATCTATCGCATCGTCGTCACGGAAAAGCGCATTGCCCCGCTGCAGCCGGCAAGCGTGAGCCGCGAGGCGAATGGCCTCGGCATGCGCATGAGCCTGCGCGCGCTGCTCAAGGGCCTGTTTTCCACGCGCTCCGTGGTGTGCGCGTATGTGGGCAGCGGCGTGCATCTGCTCGTGCCGGCGGCCGTGTGGAGCTGGCTGCCGAGCTTTCTGAACCGCTACTACGGCATGGCGACCGGCAAAGCGGCCGCGACCGCCGCGCTGTTCGTGCTGGTGACGGGCATTGGCATGGTGGTGTGCGGCAACCTCGCGGACCGCTTCAGCAAGGATAACGGCGCGCGCAAATGGAGCATTGCCATTGCGTACTGCCTGATCTGCTTCGCGCTGCTCGCGGTCGGCTTGCGCATGCCGGCGGGCCCGGCACAGCTGGTACTGATCGGCGCGGCCATGTTCTTCTGCGCTGGCGCAGCGGGCCCCTCGGGCGCGATGGTGGCGAACCTCACGCCGCCCTCGATCCACGCCTCGGCGTTCGCCACGCTCACGCTGGCGAACAACCTGCTCGGCCTCGCGCCCGCCGCGGTGCTCACGGGCATGGCCGCCGACCATATCGGCCTGCTTGGCGCGCTGCAGCTCGTACCGTTTGCGCCGCTCGTGGCGGCAGTGGTTTTCCTGATCGGCAAGCGCAATTACGCCGTCGATCTGGATCGTGTGAACGCACTGCGCGAAGAAGCCGGTGGTCACGCACAACGATGAAATTGAACAGGCAGTTTGAGTCCGCTTGACCGGGTTCGAGTCAATGCGTTTGAGTAAAGGATAGGAGATTGAACATGGCGAAAGCAGTGCGCTTCCACGAAACCGGCGGTCCCGAAGTCTTGCGCTACGAGAGCGTCGAAGTGGGCGATCCCGGCCCCGGACAGGTCCGCCTGCGCCATGAGGCAGTCGGCCTGAATTTCGCGGATACCTACTTCCGCTCCGGCCTGTACCCCGTGCCGCTGCCTGCCGGCATGGGCGTGGAAGCCGCGGGCGTGGTCGAGGCCGTGGGCCCCGAAGTGAGCAACGTGGCGGTGGGCGACCGCGTGACCTACACCGGCTTCATCAACACGCTCGGCGCGTACAGCACCGAACGCCTGATTCCGGCGGCCCCGCTCATCAAGCTGCCCGACGCGATCGCGTGCGAAACGGCGGCCGGCATGACCATGCGAGGCCTCACCTCGTCGTACCTCATGCGCCGCATCCACGACTTCAAGGCCGGCGACACGATCCTGTTGCATGCAGCGGCAGGCGGTGTCGGTCTGATCGTCTCGCAGTGGGCGAAGCTGCTGGGCCTCACGGTGATCGGCACGGTGTC
The DNA here is from genome assembly GCF_040965375.1 of Paraburkholderia sp. EG286A. Classification (NCBI taxonomy): domain Bacteria; kingdom Pseudomonadati; phylum Pseudomonadota; class Betaproteobacteria; order Burkholderiales; family Burkholderiaceae; genus Paraburkholderia; species Paraburkholderia sp. EG286A. The sequence goes on along the minus strand of NZ_JBFRCB010000004.1, from coordinate 164,583 downwards.
GAGCGAGGCGAAGGGCGAAGTGGCGCGCGCGCATGGCTGCGATCACATCGTGTACTACGGCCGCGAAGATGTCGCGAAGCGCGTGCGCGAACTGACCAACGGCGTGGGCGTGAACGTGGTGTTCGACAGCGTGGGCAAGGACACCTTCGAGGCGTCGCTCGACTCGCTCAAGCGCCGCGGCCTGATGGTTTGCGTCGGCACGGCTTCGGGTCCGATTCCGCCGTTCAATCCGCAGATCCTCGCGATGAAGGGCTCGCTCTATCTCACGCGCCCGGCGCTGGCGGACTACATCGCCGACCCCGCGGAGAAGAACGAGCTGGCCGGCGAGCTGTTCGGGCATGTTGCGGCGGGCCGCATCAAGATCGAACTGAACCAGCGTTACGCGCTGGAAGACGCGGTGCAGGCGCATCGCGACCTCGAAGCACGCAAGACGACGGGGTCGTCGGTCTTCGTCATCTGAGGAGCGCAGCATGAAAGTCGAACAACTGACCTATGCCATCGGCGCGGAACTGACCGGCGTGAATCTCGCCGATGCCGTTCACGACGACGGGCTCTTCGCCGAGATTCGCGCGGCGCTGCTCAAGCACCGCGTCCTGTTCCTGCGCGACCAGAACATCACGCGCACCGAACACGTGGCGTTCGCGCGCCGCTTCGGCGAGCTGGAGGATCATCCGGTGGCGGGCAGCGACCCTGAGCATCCGGGCCTCGTGCGCATCTACAAGAACCCGGAGCAGCCCAACGACCGCTACGAAAACGCGTGGCACGCGGACGCTACCTGGCGCGAGGCGCCGCAGTTCGGCGCGGTGCTGCGCTGCGTGGAGTGCCCGCCCGTGGGCGGCGACACGATGTGGGCGAACATGGTGCTCGCCTACGAGAAGCTGCCGGAACACGTCAAGGCGCAGATTGCCGGCCTGTATGCGCGCCACAGCATCGAGGCGAGCTTCGGCGCGGCCATGCCGATCGAGAAGCGCCATGCCTTGAAGGCGCAGTTTCCCGATGCGGAACACCCGGTGGTGCGCACGCATCCGGAGACCGGAGAGAAAGTGCTGTTCGTGAGCGCATTCACGACGCACTTCACGAACTATCACACGCCCGAGCGCGTGCGCTTCGGGCAGGACGCCAATCCGGGCGCGGGCGACCTGCTGCGCTATCTCGTGAGCCAGGCCTATATTCCGGAGTACCAGGTACGCTGGCGCTGGAAGCCGAACAGCATCGCGATCTGGGACAACCGCAGCACCCAGCACTATGCGGTGATGGACTACCCGCCGTGCCACCGCAAGATGGAACGCGCCGGCATCGTCGGCGACAGGCCGTACTGAAGCGCGCAGGAGACCTTTACAAATGACGCTGAAGACCACACCGACCATCCTGATGGTCCCGGGGTTGCGCGACCACGTGGCGGAGCACTGGCAAACGCTGCTGCAGCAAAAGCTGCCCAACGCCGCTTCGGTGCCGCCGCTCGAGCACGACAAGCTCAGCTGCGCGGCGCGCGTGGCCGCGCTCGACGCGGCGCTCGCGAAGATCGACGGCCCCGTCATTCTCGTCGCGCACAGCGCGGGCGTGATGATCACCGTGCATTGGGCGCAGCAGCACAGCCGCAAGATTCACGGCGCGCTGCTCGCCGCGCCGGCCGACCTCGAAACGCCGCTGCCACCGGGCTACCCGGCATTCGATGCATTGGCCGAGCACGGCTGGAACCCGATTCCGCGCAAGCCGCTGCCATTCCCGAGCATCGTGGGCGCAAGCCGCAACGACCCGCTCGCGAGCTTCGAGCGCGTGGAAGCCATGGCGAAGGACTGGGGCAGCAGCCTCGTCGACCTGGGCGAAGTCGGTCACCTGAACCCCGCAGCGGGTTTTGGCGAATGGCCCATGGCGGAGATGTTGATTCATGAACTTGTCTGATCAAAAGTGGGCGGCGCAGGCGAGTCGCGACGCGGGCGAGCCGCCCGTGCTGACGATCGAAGCCTTCTTCGACTTCATCTGCCCGTGGTGCCTGATCGGCAAGCGCAATCTGGACGAAGCGGTCGCGCGTTTCGCGAATTCGCGGCCCGATGTGCGCGTGCGGGTGCAGTGGCGCTCGCACCAGCTGCTGCCGTGGACGCCGCTCGAAGGCATGCCGTATCAGACGTTCTATCGCGACCGCCTGGGCAGCGCCGAAGCGGTGGCTGCGCGGCGCGCACAGGTGCAGCGCGCGGGGCGTGACGCGGGTGTCGAGTTCGCGTTCGATCGCATCGAAGTGCTGCCGAACACCGCCGCCGCACACGACCTCGTCACGTTTGCCGCGAGCCGCGGCACGCGCGAACAGAGCGCGGCGCTGATCGACCGCGTGCTCAAGGCCTACTTCATGGAAGGCCAGAACATCGGCGATTACGCGGTGCTCGAGCGTCTCGGTCTCGAGTGCGGCCTCGAGCGCGAGAGCCTGGCGGCGCACATGGCCGCGTCGGAGCGCCTCGCGGACCCGACCGGTCAGCGCGTGCCCTACGCCGACCCGCAGGTGAACGGCGTGCCGTATTTCGTGTTCAACACGGGTTATTCGCTCTCGGGCGTGTATTCGCCGGTGGCGATGGCGGGCACGATGGCGCTGGCGGTCGAACACTGAAGCGAGCTGAAGGAAGGCGAGGGGAACGGGAATGACACGTGAAGTACCGGTCGGCATGGCCGACGAACTTGCGCCGGGCGAGCGCAAGCTGGTTTTCGTCGATGGCCGCAGCATCGTCCTGTTCAACATCGAAGGACAGCTGCACGCGATCGACAATTCGTGCCCCCACAACGGCGCCTCGCTCGCGAGCGGCCCGCTCGAAGGATGCGTGGTGCGCTGCCCGGCGCATGGACTGCGCTTCGACGTGCGCAGCGGCTGTATGCCGGGCGCGGGCGGGCTGAAGCTCACGACATTTCCGGTGCGTACCGTGGAAGGAAAGCTGCTGGTGAGCGTGCTGGAAACGCCGGCTTCGAGCCAGGCATAGCCGCGCGGCATCGCATTCAAGAATCGCACACGTACAAAAGTCACTTAGGATAGCAAACCATGCAAGGTCTGATGATGGAGCAACCGCTCCTGGTTGCTTCGCTGCTCAAGCACGCAGAACGCCATCACGGCGCGCGGGAAATCGTCTCGCGCCGTGTGGAAGGCGATATTCACCGCTACCGTTATCAGGATCTCGCGCAGCGCGCGCGCCGCATGGCGAATGCGCTGTCGGGCCTCGTCATTGCGCCGGGCGAGCGTGTGGCGACGCTGGCATGGAATGGCTACCGTCACATGGAGCTGTACTTCGCGGTATCGGGTTCGGGCGCCGTGCTCCATACGCTGAATCCGCGCCTGCATGCCGACCAGCTCGTGTACATCATCGAGCATGCGCAGGACCGCGTGATCTTCTTCGATCTCACGTTCCTGCCGCTCATCGAAAGCGTCGCGTCACGCGTGACGACGCCGAAGTTCTTCATTGCCATGACCGATCGCGCGCATATGCCGCGCAACCATGGCCTTGGATCGAGACTCCTCTGCTATGAGGACCTGATCGACAATCACAAGGACGTTTTCGAATGGCCGCTGCTCGATGAAAACAGCGCCTCGTCGCTCTGCTATACGTCGGGCACGACCGGCAACCCGAAAGGCGTGCTCTATAGCCACCGCTCGACACTGCTGCACACCTTCGCGGCGGCGCTGCCCGACGCGCTGAACTGCTCGGCGCGCGACACGATCCTGCCGGTGGTGCCGATGTTCCATGTGAATGCGTGGGGCCTGCCGTACATCGCCTGCATGACCGGCGCGAAGCTCGTGTTTCCGGGCCCGGCGCTCGACGGCAAGTCGCTGTATCAACTGATCGAGGAAGAGCAGGTCACGGTGTCGGCTGGCGTACCGACGGTCTGGCAAGGGCTGCTTTCGCACGTCGAGTCGGTAGCAGGTTCGTTTTCCTCCATGCGCCGGACGATTATCGGCGGCGCGCCGTGCCCGACCGCAATGACCCAGGCGTTCCAGAAGCGCCATCACGTCGACGTCCTGCATGCATGGGGCATGACCGAGCTGAGCCCGGTCGGCACGGTTTGCAGCTTCAAGGCGCATCAGACCGAACTGGCCGAAGACGAGCGCTATGCGCTGCAGGCGAAGCAGGGGCGCTCGGTGTTCGGCATCGATATGAAGATCGTCGACGCCGCGGGCGAGGAGCTGCCCTGGGACGGCAATGCCGCCGGCGACCTGCAGGTGCGCGGCCACTGGGTCGCGAGCGAATACTTCGGCGGCGACTACGCCTCGCCGCTGCAGGACGGCTGGTTCCCGACCGGCGACGTAGCGAAGATCGATGCCGACGGTTTCATGCAGATCGTGGACCGCAGCAAGGACGTCATCAAGTCCGGCGGCGAGTGGATCAGCTCCGCCGACATCGAGAACGTCGCGAGCCTGCACCCCGAAGTCGCGACGGCGGTGTGCACTGCGGCGCGCCACCCGAAGTGGGACGAGCGGCCGCTCTTGCTGATCGTGAAGAAACCGGGCAGCGCGCTCGAAGCCGACGACCTGCTCACGTTCTTCGACGGCCGCGTGGCGAAATGGTGGAAACCCGACGCCGTGCTGTTCATCGACGCCGTGCCGATCGGCGCGACGGGCAAGGTGCTCAAGAACCAGTTGCGCGACCAGTACGGCGGCCATTATTTGCAAGCTGGTTAAGGCCCCTGGTCACAGAGTTTCATTCAGGCAATACCCTTCAGGTTATACCCATCAGGCAACAACAAAAGACGCCGGGTCCACCTGGCGGCCACACACACGGAGAGAGGCAATGAAATTGAAGTTCGGCAGCGTGGCAGCGCTGGTCCTGTTCGCCAGCGCGGCGCATGCGCAGTCGTCGGTCACGCTTTATGGCGTGGTGGACTCCGGTCTGCTTTACCAGAGCACGTCGGCGCAGCATGCCTTCGCGCCCAAGACAGTGGGCGGCAAACTATTCAACGGCAACGCGGGCTCTATCTTTGCGCTCAAGGACGGCGGCATCTACTCGAGCATCTTCGGCATGAAGGGCAGGGAAGACCTTGGCGGCGGATACGCGGCCAACTTCAAGCTCCAGGGATCGTTCAACAGCTCCAACGGGCAGACGGGACTGAACAGCTCGGCAACGGCGAGCGCGATTTTCAACCAGGTCACCACCATTGGCCTTTCGGGTCCGTTCGGCAAGATCGACTTCGGCCGCCAGTTTGCGCCGATGGCCTACGCCATGGCCGAAACGGACGTGCGTAATGCGCAGTACTTCGGCAGCACGCTGACTGCCTGGCTGACCATGAACACGATGTCGGGCTGGGCGGGGAACAACACGAATGCCCAGATTGGCGCGCTTTACGACGACAATGCGATTGTCTATAACTCGCCGTCGTTTTACGGTCTTTCGACTGCACTCGAATACGCGCCCGGCGGCGTGGCAGGGCAGCCCCAGGGCGGCACGCGCGAGTCGGCCATTCTCAAGTACTCGGGCTTTGGCCTGAACGCCGATGCCGTCTACTACAACGGTCACGATGCGAACCCGTACGGGTACTCGAACCCGCCGACTGCCGCGCCGGCAACCGGCCAGAACAACAACCGCTTCATCTATTTCGGCGCGAAATACACCTGGCACGGGCTCTCGGTCTCGGGCTCGTTCGCCAACGGCCGCAATCCGGCCAACACGAACGGGGTGCCGAAGTCACTGGTTGTCTCCGGTGATTTTGACATGTGGACGGGCGGTCTTGGCTATCGCTTCTCGCCGGCGCTCAACGTCACTTCGGGCGTCTACTACCTGAAGGACAACCGGAACAACTCGAACCAGTCGACTGCCTACGTACTCGGCGCCGAGTACAACATCTCGGGACGCACGCTGGTTTATGCCCAGGGCGGCTATGTGTCCAACCGCGGCCAGATGAACCAGGAGCTCATTTACGGCACGCCTGTCGCCCCGGGTCGCAACACCACGGCTGTCAACGTCGGCCTGCGCCATACCTTTTAAGCCGCGAGCAGAAGCCACCATTGGAGTATGGAATGAACACATTTAACAAGACCCTCAGCCTTGCACTCGTCACGCTGCTCGCCGCGGCGTCCCTGAACGCTTCGGCCCAAACCGAGGCCAGCGCGCCCAGCGCCACGGCCTCGGCGGCGGCCAGCACCGAGGCACCCGCGACGCCGAGCAACACCAAGCTGCGGCGCGCGGTGTACCGCGCGCTCGCGAAGCACAAGGAAATTCAAGGCGGCAGTATCGGCGTCAGTGCCAAAAATGGGGCGATTACGCTCAATGGCACGGTCACGGATGCGGCGCAGGTCGACAGAGCCGCCGAGATCGCCAGGGGCGTTCCTGGCGTGACCTCGGTGACGAACAAGCTGACGGTTCAGAAACCTTTAGGCGGCATGTGAGCCGCCACCAGAGGCGCGGAGTGCGGTGAGGCCGGGAGTCCCCCCGGTCGCGCCGGGCTTCGCCCGGCAGCACGGAGGTTGAATCCAGTCGGCCTCCTGCTGTTACTCCGGACTGCTAATAACAATCCGGAGCGTCGATCAGACTCGTGTGCAGGCGCGAGTCTGGAGGCGTGAGTTCGACGTTAGAGTCGGAGCGTTTTATCGCCGTTTCGCGAGTGCGGAACGGCGATTTTTTTATGCAGCCAACGCCCGCACCAGCATCACCAGGCCCGCCGCAATCGCAGCCGCGCCAATCCCGCGTGCGACTCTTGTGCCGCCCGGCATCCACCGCTCCGCCGCGATCGCCGCCGCGACCAGCGCCATCGCAGGCCGATCCATCACGCCCGCCGCAAGCAGCGCCGCCATCAAATTTCCGCAGCAGTACAGGCAATGCCGGCCGAGCTTCAGGCCGTGACGCAGCGCAGCCTGCATATCGAACCGCGCATGCCCGCACGACGGCACGTTCCCGCAGCACGCAAGCCACCGCGCTTTCCACGCGGAGAACTGCAGCACGCCCGCCATCACGACGACCACACCGGCCAGGGCCGGCGCGCTATGCGCTAGCGCTGGCGCCTCGACGGCCAGCGCGGTGAGTTGCGCCCCCGCCGCGAACACGAGCCCCCCGACTACGAGCCACACGAAGAAGTAACCCGCACCGGCCATCACCGTCATCCCACCCGCACGCGCTGCGCGTGCGTCGCCCAGCGCCTCGAAATACCGCCACAAAGCGGGTGCGACCGCGGGCAACATCATTGCGACCATCATCACATTCCACATGCCGGCAAACGATACGGCGGCGTCGAACCAGGTGCGTCCGCACATGGGCGTCCAGAGCGTGGACATCGTCCAGCCGCCGGGCATCGGCGTGCCACCCATCGCCTGCATCGAAGCGCACCAGACGAACGTCGCCGCCGCGCTCGCCGCGCAGACCAGCGACGCAACGCCAAAGAAAATCGCGCGCGGTGTACCGCCGCGCAGCCGTACCGTCATGCCGACGTTATCCATGATGCGCCTCAGCTCTCTGCGTACTCGTCATGCCGGTGCCACCAGATGCCGGCCTCGTTGCGTCCCTTCGGCGCGCGGTCGAGCCACTGGTACATGCCCCACACACCATCGAGGCCGCGCGCATAGGTCGAGTACGTGTGATAGACCACGCCGTCCTCGAGCACGAACGCGCTCAGGCCCGGACGGTCGCGCGTGTAGGTCGCCGCGTCGGTGCCGCAGCTCGCCGCGAACTCGGCAACAGGGGCGGGCGGCGGATTCATGTCCATGGCCTGGCCGCTGCGCGCGTAGTTGTATTCGATGTCGCCCGCGCGCTGCTGCGCCGTGGTGAACGACACGTTGAAATCGAAGTTGAAGTCGTTGCCGCTCGACGAGGCCCACGGGAAATGCCATCCCATGCGCTTGCGGTAGCTGAGCAGTTTCGCGAGCGGCGCGCGCGAGACCGCCATGAGCCGCACGTCGTGATTCGCGAGATGCACGGCGATGCCTTCGAAACCATCCGCAATCGACGAGCACGACGGACAGCCCGCCGCGTAATCCGGTCCGAACATGAAGTGATAAACGAGCAGTTGCGAGCGCCCCTTGAAGAGATCGGCGAGCGTGGCGCCGCCGTCTTCGGTTTCGAAGCGATAGGTCTTGTCGACGCGCACCCACGGCAACGCCTGGCGTTGCTGCGCCAGTGCGTCGCCGCGGCGCGTGTGTTCTTTCTCGGCGGCGAGCAGTGCGATGCGCGCCGCAAGCCAGTCTTCGCGCGTTCCTGTGGTATGGGTTGCCATTGCCTGGTCCTCCTATGGATTCACTATGGTGGTGGCGCGCTGCGCGCATCGCCATGCCGTTCGATCGATGATTCGTTTGATCGCCGTGTTAGATTAGGTCCGGACCGAGGAGGAGGGGGAGTGACAAGTGTGGCGGGATTCCCATGACCATGGATTCGTTGATCACGGCGGCGGCGCGCGCGCTCGCCGCCGGTGATCCGCTCGGCGCGCTGAACCGGGTCGCGTTGCGCGACGACGCGCCCGCGCTCGCGCTGCGCGGCATCGCCATGGCGCAGCTCGGCGACTTCGCGCGCGCCAAGGCGCTGCTGCGCAGCGCGGCGCGCGGCTTCGGCTCGCGCGAGGCCGTGGCGCGTGCACGCTGTGTCGTCGCCGAGGCCGAAATCGCGCTTGCCTCACGCGATCTCGGCTGGCCGACCGATACGCTCGCTGCGGCGCGGCAAACGCTCGAGGCCCATGGCGACCGCCTCAATGCCGCGCACGCGCGCTACCTGGAAATTCGCCGGTTGCTGCTCATCGGCCGCCTCGACGAGGCCGGCGGCATGCTTGCCGAAGCCGATCCCGCGCCGCTGCCGCCCGCATTGCGCGCGGCGCACGAACTGATCGCCGCCGGCATTGCCATGCGGCGCATTCAGACGCAGGCGGCGCGGCGCGCGCTCTCCGCGGCCGCGCGCGCCGCGCGTCAGGCGGGCATCGCGGCGCTGAGCGCCGAGATCGAGAGCGCCGCGCTGCTGTTGACCTCGCCCGCTGCGCGCCTCATCGCGCGCGGTGAAGAGCGGGTGCTGCTGCTGGAAGACGTCGAGGCGCTGCTCGCCTCGAAGGCGCTCGTCGTGGACGCGTGCCGCTACGTCGCGCGCGAGGGCCCGACCGTCATCGAACTCGCAAGACGGCCCGTGCTGTTCGTGCTCGCCCGCGCGCTCGCCGAGGCGTGGCCCGCCGACGTGCCGCGCGACGCGCTCATCGCCCGCGCCTTTCGCACGAAGCACGCCGACGAAACGCACCGCGCCCGCCTGCGCGTGGAAATCGGCCGCTTGCGCACGCTGATGCGCGACGTGGCCGAGATCGGCGCGACCCAGCAGGGCTTCGCGCTGGCGCCGCGCCACGCGAGCGAAGTGGTGGTGCTGGCGCGGCCCGTGGAAGAAAAGCACGCCGCCGTGCTGGCTTTTCTCGCTGACGGCGAATCGTGGTCGAGTTCGGCGCTGGCGCTCGCGCTCGGCGCGAGCCAGCGCACCGTGCAGCGCGCGCTCGACTCGCTCGCCGCGGAGGACAAGGTGCAGTCGTTCGGCTACGGCCGCGCGCGCCGCTGGACCACGCCGCCCGTCCCCGGATTCGCGACGACCTTGTTACTCCCCGCGCCGCTGCCAGGCGACTAGGATGAACGCCTGTCCCGTCATTCAAGGAGGAAACCATGAAACGAACGACTGCCGAAATCGTCCGCGAGTACGGCCCTTTTCCCGGCATCGAGAAGGTGGGCGGGGTCTCGTACGACGGTAAGCAGGTGTGGTTCGCCGTGGGCGAGCGCATCGCGTCGCTCGATCCGCAGAGCGGCCAGACGCAGCGCTCGATCGACATTGCGGCGCACGCGGGCACGGCGTTCGACGGCCGGCATCTGTTTCAGATCGCCGAGGACCGCATCCACAAGATCGACCCTGAAACGGGCCGCGTGCTTGCCACGATTCCCGCGCCTGGAGGCGGCGGCGACTCGGGACTCGCGTGGGCGGACGGCACGCTCTGGGTCGGGGTGTATCGCGAGCGCAAGATCCATCAGGTCGATCCGCAGACGGGCGCGATCCTGCGCACGCTCGAATCGAGCCGCTTCGTCACGGGCGTGACGTGGGTGGACGGCGAACTGTGGCACGGCACCTGGGAAGGCGACGAGAGCGACTTGCGGCGCATCGATCCGGGCACGGGCGAAGTGCTGGAACAGCTCGACATGCCGCCGGGCACCGCCGTTTCGGGGCTGGAGTCCGATGGCGGCGAGCAGTTCTTCTGCGGCGGCGGCAACAGCGGGAAGATTCGCGCGGTGCGGCGGCCGAAGCGCGAGGGCTAGGCGAGCGGGCGCGCGAAACGCTTGAACGCACCCGCTCGCACGCAACGCTCAGAACGTATAGGTCACCTTGCCAAACGCCGTGCGCCCCAGCGTGTTGTACCCGTATGCGGTCACGTACTGCCGGTTGAACACGTTCGCCAGCGTGGCCGAAAGCGCGAGATGCGCATTGACCTTGTACGACGCGCGCAGGCTCACCGTGGTCCACGAAGGCAGGTAGATCGTGTTGAGCTGGTCGTCGAACGTCGAGCCGTTATACAGCAGCGAAACGCCGGTACTGAGCGCGTGGAGCTGGAACTCGTCCCATGTGTGATCCACGCTCAGGCTCGCCGTCTGGCGCGGGCGGCGATTGAGCCAGGTCTGGTCGGTCACGTCCTGCGGATTCAGGATCCCCACCGTGAGGCTCACCGGCGTGGACTTGCCGAGCGTGCCCTTGTACGAGAGGTCGAGCCCCTGAATGTGCGCGCGGCCCACGTTCACGGGCAGGAAGGTCTGCGAGTTGTACGTGATGAGGTCGTGCACGCGCGTGTCGTACACGGCTGCCGTGAACGTGCCGATCGACGTGGTGGCGTCGAGCGCGGCTTCGACCGAATCGCTGCGTTCGGGCAGCAGGTTGGGGTTCGAGTAGCCCGGATAGTAGAGGTCGTTGAAGGTCGGCAGGCGGAACGCGTTGCCGTACGAAACGCGCGCCGTGTAGACCGGCGTGATCGCCCACGACAGTGCGACGTTGCCCGTATTCACCGATTGCCCCTGCACGATCTCGTGCCGCCCCGCCAGAAACAGCGTGACGGGCCCGAGCGTGGTGGACTGATGCATCGACACGGCCGAATCGTTGCGCGCGGGCAGGCCGCCCGGCACATCCACGGGCAGGAACGCCATCTCGCGCGTGTAGTCGTAGGCGAGCTTGGTCTCGCCGTCGAGCGGCATGCCGAAGAGCGTGTGGCCTCTTTCCTGATGCGTGATCGACGTGGAGGTGGAAAAGCGCGTCGAGTCGATCTCGTCGGTCGGGATCGTCGGGTCGTTCGAATAGAGGAACTGACGGTCCGTCGCGTAGCCCACCGACTGGTCGAACTGCGTGGTCGGCGTGATGTCGAGGTGGAACGCGAGGCCGGTCGTGAGCTGGTTGTCGCGCTGGCGGTCGTTGCCCCCCGCGTTGTCGTACGAGAGATCGGAGCGGTGGTAGAGCGCGAAGGTCGAGATCGACCAGTTGTCGTGCGCGTAGCCAAGGCGCGCGTCCAGGTTCTGCGCGTGGTACGCGTTGCGGCCGTCTTCGTGGCCGTAGGCCCAGGGCTGGGTCGCGTCGATGCCCGCCGTGTTGTAGTCGTGCAGGCCCAGCGAGTAGGTGAGGCCGCTCAGTGCGGAAAGCGGCCCGGTCGAGCCGATCGTGCCCGAGGTGCGCACCTGCGTGTCGAAGGTCTTGTTCGAGCCGCCGCCGAACGAGACGGTGGTCTGGTTCGGCTGGTTCGACGCATGACGCGTGAAGAGCTGCACGACGCCGCCCACGGCATCCGCGCCGAACGAGGCGGCTGCGGGGCCCGAGATCACTTCGACGCGGTCGAACGAGGCGGTCGCCAGATCGGCCCATTCGGCCGTGCCCGTGGTGACGGAGCCTATGCGTATGCCGTCGATGAACACGGCCACCTGGTCGGCCGACGACCCGCGGATGCTCACCCCCGTGTACGACCCCGGCCCGCCGGTCTGCGAGACGGTGACGCCGGGCAGCGTGGCGAGCGCCTGCGCGATGCTGGGGTCGGCGGGGGAGACGCGGTCGAGGTCCTCGCGCGTGAGCACCTGGGTGCTTGCGTAGCGCTGGTCGAACGATTGCGGCAGATGCTGCGCGTCGCCCACGACGAGGATATTGGGCAGCGTGGTGCCGTCGCCGGCTTGCTGCTGTGTCTGGGTGGGCGATGCGTCCGCGGCATGCGCGGATTGCCACGCACAGGCGAGCGCGGCGGAAGTCAAAACGAATTGGCGAAACTTCATGATGCGGTGGCTGGAAACAGCTCCTGAAAAACGGGCTGTCCGTGCAACGGGCGATCGCCGCGTGGGCGGTGCTTTTGCGCATTGGGGATCCCCGCCCGCTGCGGCTGCTGGACTCGGCTGATGGCAGGTCTCCTGGCTCGCGGGTCGACGTCCGTTGCCGGCCTTCCCGGTTTCCCAGTGGCACGCTCTGGCATGGACTCGCCGCTAACAGTTGCGGGGGCAGCCGCAGTCTTGCACTGCGTTCCCTTTTGATCCCGTCGCCGGGAACCATCAGCGCGCAAGGGTAATGGCCGCGCATTCGCCGCGTCAACCTTTGACGTGTGTCGTGTGGCGAAAACACCCGGTTTGGCCGCTCCCGCAACTTACGCTATCCTTGCAGCTGTTTTTCGCGCGTAGGCGCTGCACGAGCGAAACGCAGCAGGGAAGCCGGTGAGAATCCGGCGCGGTCGCGCCACTGTGACTGGCTGTCAATCGAGCCAGAAGTCAGACCTCGCTACGTTTATTTCACGACTCATTCCCGGGCGCGTAACCCAAGGAGCCGTCAATGCACACCCTCCTACCTTGGAAAAGCGGGCCAATCCGGCCGCCACCACCGGCCCCGATGCGGCGTAGACCGCTCACGGGCCACCAGGCGTTCGCTGTTCAAAAGCACGCTGGAAATTGACAGATTAACGACGACGTCGGGGCACCTCGCCGCAACAAGCGAGGGCTGACGGCGCTCGTCCATGCATTCTTTACAAGCACAAACAAGAAGACTCATGAACAAGCACATTCTGGCCGCCCTCGGCGGGGCGGCGTTGGCATTCACAGGCGCCGGCGCCTCGGCGCAGCAGGTCACGTTGTACGGTGAGATCGACGCTAGCGTCGACTATGTCAGCGACGTTGCGGGCCGCAGCCAGTATCGCGCAGGCTCGGGCCTGATCGACGGCAGTTTTTGGGGCCTGCAGGGCAGCGAGGATCTCGGCGGCGGCAACGCTGCGATCTTTCGCCTCGAGCGCGGTTTCTCGGTCACCTCCGGCGAAGCCTTCAACGACCATCCGTTCTATGTTGGTCTGCAATCCGAACGATTTGGCACGATCACGCTGGGCCGTCAGTACGACACGATGCACGACTACTTCGCCCCGTTTACGCTGACGGGCGGTGCGGGCGGCACGGCATTCGCGCACCCGTTCGACAACGACAACGCCAACAATTCGTGGCTCGCCTCGAACGCCGTGAAGTTCGCGAGCGCCACATACGGCGGTTTCAGCGCCGGCGCGATGTACGCGTTTTCGAACGCGGCGGGGCGCTTTGCGCAGAACCGCGCCTACGGTTTCGGCGCGCATTACGAGGGCGGCCCGTTCAGCGCCGGCGTGGCTTGGATGCACATCGACGGACGCGGCGCCTCTTCGGTGGGTGCGTACGACACGTCGGTGCTGCCGGGTGCGGGCCTCGTGCCGACTGAGGTCGCGGTGCAGCGCGAAGACACCATTGGCGCGGGCATGAGCTACGCGCTCGGCGACGTGACGCTCGGCGCAGCCTGGTCACGTTCCATTCATACGGGTGTGAGCGAGGCCGATGGCGGCGTGCCGCTGCCGTCGATCGCCTTCAGCAACTACGAAGTGAATGCGCTTTGGCAGGTGACGCCCGCGTTCTCGCTGGCGGGCATGTATGCCTATACGGGCGCGACCTCCGCACATTGGCATCAAGGTGCGCTGCAGGCCGACTATCAGCTGTCGAAACGCACGGACGTGTATACCGAGGCCGTCTATCAGCGCGCGTCGTCCGGTGCGTTTGCGATGATCAACACCTGCGACCCGTCGGGCGGCCGCAACCAGGTGCTCGTGGCGGCGGGCATCCGGCATCGCTTCTGATTCACACGCAAAGCGGCCCCGAACCATCGCGATTCGGGGCCGCTTTGCTGAGTGACTACATCACGAGGCCGAGAGCTTCACCGAAACGCCGGTCGAAGAATAAACGGGCGTGGCCTTGAAACCATCCACCGTGACCGTTGCGAATTTCACCGATGCGCCGCTGCCGTCGATCACGTCGATCGTGTCGCCCGCCTTCGGCGTATAGCCGTTCACGAACTTCACATGCAGCGTGCCGCCCGCCACCGTGAGCTGGCCGCCCACGCGCAGGCGTCCGCCGCCGTTGCCGTCGATGTCGAGTTCGAGCGTCGTGCCGTCGAGCTGCGTATACTTGCCCGCCACCGTCAACGGCGCGCTCGTCGCCACGGCCACGCCGCCGCCCGACCCGACGTACACGTCGCCGTTGCCGAAGGCCGTGGTCGACGCTGCAGCGAGCACGCCGCCGCTCACCTGCGAGCCTCCCGTATAGCTGTTGTTGCCCGCGAGCGTGAGCGTGCCGCTGCCCTGCAGCGTGAGCTTGCCCGAGCCGGCGATGTCGTTGCGCCAGGTGTCGGCGGCGTTGAAGCCACCCTGGGTCGCGTCCATGGCCACGATCACGTTGCCGCTGAACGCGCCATAACCGTCTGCAGCGCTAAACATGTTCAGACGGCCCCAGCCTTCGGTGTCGTCCATGACCGGATAGCCCGAGACGACTTCGGTCGTCTTCAGCACGACGCGGCGCTGGCTGGCGCTCAGGTACGGGAAGCGCGTTTCGAGCAGCACCTCGGCGCCCTTCGGCACGACGGGCGGTGCTTCGGTCGATTCGATCTGGCTGAAGCCGAACGTCATACGGCGCGCAAATTCCGACTTGTTGGTCGCATAGTCGGCAAAGCGGTCGGTCGCGGTCGTGGCCGAATGCGCGAAGGCGGGGAAGGTCGTGGCGCTCGTGCCGGTGGCCTGTTCGAGCGCGCTGTGCGCCTGCGCGTAGGCCGCGCTCTTGAGCGTGGCGTTCGCGGGGTCGTAGAGATTCGCGGCAGTGGCAGCCAGCGCGAACATGCGGCCGCCGATCACGTCGAGCGGCGAATGCATGCCCGCGAGAATGCGGTTTTCGCCGAGTTCGAGGCCGCGACTCGCCATTTCCTGGTAGCGCTCGGGCACGAGGTACGCCATGGTCATCGCGTCGCGCATGGCTTCGGCTTCGTGGCCGCTGATGAAGCCGCCGTCCGTCGAAGGCGTCGTGCTGATGGCCGGCACGAGCGTGGGATCGACCACGACGCTCGTGCTCCAGCGGAACGGCCGCGCGTACTTGTAGAAGCGCTTGGCGGGCTCGGTGGAAGCGTTGTTGCCCATCGTGTTGAGCAGGTCGACCACCTTGCCGAAGGTCGCGTTGCTCGTGCTGCCCACGCCCGTGTTGTTGCCCGAGTCGTTGTAGAGCGTCGTGGTCGCGTCCGCGGGAATCGATGTGATGCTCGTGGTTTGCTGCGCAGCCGAGCGCCAGGCGGCGGTGAGCGGCCCCATGCCGTCGGTCACGCTGTAGCCCTTGCCGCGCCGGTCGTCGTAGTAGGCCGCGTCGGCCTGCGCCTGGCTGCGCTGCGTCGTTGCGGTCACGACGTACTGGATGTTCGCGTTCAGCACCGTGCTGTTGAGGATCGTGCCGTTGGGCGTGCCGTCGGTGGGGACGCCCGTCCACGTCGACTGCACGACCGCGGGGAACGTGCCGTTGGCCGGCGCGGAAACGCCCGCGTCCACGAGCAGCGTGAGCGGCTGCCAGAGATCGAGGAAGCGTGCCACCACGCGCACGCCCGCGTTGGTCGCGAGCGTGGCGTAGCGCGCGTCGCCGCGCTGGTTGGTCGCGATGTTGTCGACGAAGGCGGGGACGTCGGGAATCGGTGCGTTGTCCACGAAGCCGGGGTCGGCAGGCGGCGCGGGAATGGCGGCAGTGGTGGCGGGATCGCTATTGCCGCCTCCGCAGGCGGTCAGCGCGGCAACGCTGGTAAGCACTGCCAGGTAGACCGGCAGTGCAATTCGATGGCGTGATGCGGGCATGCTGAGGGCTCCGTCGTCGTGATTGATGCTGTGTGATTATTTGTGACTGACGGCGGCGAATTATGCTTACCCTCGATTACTCCCTAATTACTAATTTATTACGCTGATGTTAAACGGTAATAGAAATGAAGTGCCGGTGAAATATTTTGCGTCGTTCATTTACGGCTGCGCCTCGAGATAACCGACCCGCACGGGCGGCACGAACCACGCGAGACACAGGCCGGCCAGCGCGGCCACGGCAGCGACGATCAGGCCCATATGGATCGAGTCCACGAGCGCGCTGCGCGCCGAGTTCATCATCGCGTCGCCGGCGTGGCCGGCGCTCACGAGGCGGCTGATCAGCGCGGCCTGGTCGGCGCGGTCCACGAGCAGTTCGGGACTCGCAAACGACTTGAACCACTGCGTCGCCTGATACGAGTCGAGCGAGCGATTCACGCCCATGGTGTAAACATGCCCGAGCAGCGCGCCCGTCATCGCCGTGCCCAGCATGCCGCCGAACGTGCGCAGCGATTGCAGCATCGCCGTGGCAGCGCCGAGATGGTCGCGCGAGACGATCTGCTGCGAGCAGACCGTGAGGCTCGTGCCCACGAGGCCCAGCCCCAGGCCGCTCGCGCCCATGCACGCCATCCACACGAGGTGCGGCTCGTTGCCTCGCAGCACGACCACCGCGAGGCTCGCGAAAGCGGACAACGCGAAGCCGACGTAGAGGATCGCGTTGGCGCGCCGGATGCGCGTGACCACGCGATTGTTCACGAAACTGCCGACCGTCGTGCCGAGCAGCAGCGGCGTGATCAGCATGCCCGAGGCGCGCGGCGACATCGCATAGCCGCCCTGGAACAGCAGCGGCACATAGAACACGAGCGAGAACAACGCAAACCCGCCCAGCACCGACATCGCAAAGAGCGGCCCGAGCTTGCGGTCGAGCAGCATGTCCACGGGGATGATCGGATAGCCCATGCGCTTTTCCCAGAAGAAAAGCGTCAGCGAACA
Organism: Paraburkholderia sp. EG286A; assembly: GCF_040965375.1. Lineage (NCBI taxonomy): Bacteria > Pseudomonadati > Pseudomonadota > Betaproteobacteria > Burkholderiales > Burkholderiaceae > Paraburkholderia > Paraburkholderia sp. EG286A. Next base: position 147,519 of record NZ_JBFRCB010000004.1, on the reverse strand, counting down.
CACCAGCACGATCACGGCGAGCACGATCGTCGAAGTCGTCCAGCCCTGCCTCGGCAAAAGCTCGATGGCGAGCTGCAGCGCGCCGAACGTGACGGCGACGACGCACGCGCCGAGCCAGTCGAGACGCAGCCGCGCGCCTTCGCGGGCATGGTGCAGATGCGGCAGGAAAGCGTGCACGAAGAAGAGCGCCACCACGCCCACCGGCACGTTGACGAAGAACACGAGGCGCCAGCTGCCGTGCTGGGTCAACATGCCCCCGAGCGTTGGCCCGACCACGTTCGCCAGGCCGAACGCAGAGGAGACGAACACCAGCCAGCGCAGGCGCAGCCGCGGATCGGGGAACAGGTCGGCGACGGTCGCGAACACCGTCCCCATCATGATGCCGCCGCCGATGCCCTGCAGGCCGCGCGCGAGCACGAGAAACAGCATGTTGGTCGCGATCCCGCAGAGCACCGAGGCGAGGGTGAAGAGCAGGATGGCTGCCAGCATGAAGGGCTTGCGGCCGAACAGATCGCCCAGACGCCCGAAGATCGGAATCGTGATGACCGACGCAAGCATGTAAGCCGTCGCGACCCATGCATAGAGCTCGAAGCCCTTGAGCTCCGCGACGATGCGCGGCAGTGCGGTGCCGACGATGGTCTGGTCGAGCGCGATCAGCATCGAAACCGATGCGACGCCGAGCATCGCCAATACCGACTCGCGAAACGGCAACAGCTGCCGCGCTTGATCGTGAAGCCCAATGCTCGTGGCCATGTAGCGCTCCTCACCGCGGCGACGCGGCTAATCTGCTATGCGGTGCCCGGCAAAAGATCAATCGGTCGGGCCCGCGCGTGCGACCTTCTCGCGCTGTGCAATGATGGTACGCCCGCTTACGCGAATGTCACGGGGCGAACGCGCTATCAAGGAAGTTATTCCACCGGGCCCGCGCGAGGCTCGTGAGCCGGGAAGCGTTTGCCAACGTTTCGCGGTTCGTCGATCCGCAATTCAATTTCGCCAGGCATGGAGTAAATCGGTGAGTCCGTTGTTTGCCTTCACGTCGAACGGGATTCGACCGATACGGAGGGGACGTCATGAACGCTGCAATTCGACTCGTTTTGCGGGCAACGGTGAGCGGTGCGGCCGTGCTTTCCCTGGCCGGTCTATGCGCCGCGTCGTCGGGTGACGCGGGATCGTCTCGCGATAGTGAAGAAGGCTCGTTTCTCTCTGAAAACGACGCCGCCATGACGAAGATGATGGCGGGGATGGCGGCCAGGCCCACGGGCGACATCGACCGCGATTTCGTCGCAACAATGATTCCCCATCACCAGGGGGCCATCGATATGGCCATGGCGGAACTGCGGCATGGACACAACGAACAGTTACGCCGGATCGCCCAGGAGATCGTGGTCGAGCAACAGCAGGAGATCGTTGCCATGCGCCTCGCGGTGCATGACGCGAACCCGGCGCCTATGTCGCACTGACCCACTCGCATCAAAACGCAGGAGACAACGTCATGAAAACCAACGCCATGCTTGGCGCGGCCCTGACCGCCGTCGCGCTTGCCGCCGCCACGCTCGCCGAGGCGGGGCAGGTCCCCGGTTCGCTCGCGGCCGCCGATATTCCGGTGAGCCATCGGGACCGCGTTTATTCGTCTGATCAGTTTTCGAACACCGTGTCGATCATCGACCCCGCGGCCAATCGTCTGGTCGGTGTCATCCGCCTCGGTGAACCGACTCCGGCCAACTTCAGCCCGCTCTATCACGGTCAGTTGCTCGTGCACGGGATGGGCTTTTCTCCCGATCACCGCACGCTGGCCATTGTCTCCATCGGCTCGAACTCGGTGAGCTTCATCGATACGCAAACCAATGCGGTCAAGCACGTGACCTATGTGGGCCGCTCCCCGCACGAGGCCTTCTTCACGCCCGACGGCAAGGAGGTGTGGGTGACCGTGCGCGGTGAGAATTACGTCGATGTGCTCGACGGCAAGACCTTCGAGGAGAAGACGCGCATTGTCGTGCCAGCCGGGCCGGGCATGCAGATCTTCTCGCCCGATGGAAAGTACGGGTATATCTGCTCGTCGTTCAACCCGGAAACCGATGTCGTTTCGGTAGCCGATCACAAGGTCGTGGCCCGCGTCACACAGGCGAGCCCGTTCTGCCCGAACATCGCGGCGACGCCGGATGGCCGGCAGGTCTGGTTCACGTTGAAGGATGTGGGCAAGACGCAGGTGTTCGACGCCCGCCCGCCGTTTGCGCTGCTGAAAACGCTCGATACGGGGCCGATCACCAATCATGTGAACATCGTGCAGAACGCCCACGGCATGTTTGCGTACGTGACGGTGGGCGGCCTGAACCAGATCAAGGTGTTCCGCACCGACGACTTCTCGCAGGTGGCGACCATTGCGGTCGGCAGCCTGCCGCACGGCATCTGGCCGTCGGGCGACGGCACGCGTGTCTACGTGGGCCTCGAAAACGGCGATGCGCTGACGGCAATCGACACGCTGACCAACCAGGTCGTCGCCACGGTGCCGGTCGGCCAGGCGCCGCAAGCCGTGGCGTACGTGCCGGACGCCGTGCCGGATGGCGACGGTACGGCCAACACGCAGCCGCTCGGCGCGGCGGGCGAGGCAACACACGTCATGCTGGTTCCGGTGGGTGACGCCGCGGCCGACCGTGGCGCTGCGCCCACTTCGGTGGCGTTGTTCGATCAGGGATTGCTGCAGGTGCTGCAGGCTGCGGTGACGGGATTGCAGGCGGGCCAGCCGTATTTCCTCGGACTTTCGGACCACGCCGACGGCAGTGGCCGCATCGACGTCCTCGCGAGCTTCAAGGCCAACCCGGCCGGCTCCGCGATCGTCAACACGCTGGGGCAGATTCGACAGGTCGTCGTGCCTGGCACGCCGGGCGTGTCCGATCACCGACGATATCTCGTGATCGCGCCGAGCGTGGGCGGCGCGCCCGGACCGGCAGTGCAGGTGCAGGCCTTGTGAAGATCCCAGGAATCGTCTTCGTCATTTCGAATTCCTTAGTAAAGACTTACGGCTCGCGGGCGACACTGTTTGTTTGCCCACGTACGGAAGCGCCCGACGCTTGACGCCTGCTTCTGCGGGAAGCTAACTGACGGTGATCGGTACCCGAAAGCGAGGTGACGCAATGAGCGCTTCCCGCAATCTGGCTAACAGCCAGCTTACCGTCCTGCTCCTGATCCTTCTGGTGCATGGCACGGCCAATGCCGCCGGCGATCGCGCGGCGCCCACCGCCTCACCTGGCTTCGAACCGAGCGAGCTTTCGACGGACTGCGTCGACCGCGAATATCGCGGGAAAAATGCCAGACTGGGACTCGACTACACCGACCTGATCAACAACTGCGGCGCATCCGTCATCATCACGTGGCAGTCGTTCAACAACGGCGCGCCGCAAACGGAAGGCGGGGGAATGGGACAATCGGAATGCATACCGCCCGGCGGTTCCATCACCACCGCGTCGCGCGAGCGGCTCGGTACGGCGAGTGAGAATCTGCCCGTTAGCGTCGTGACCTGCCAGTGATGGCAGCTTGCTGGTTCAGTCGGTAATGGCTCTCACCCTTCGCGAGGCCACGTCGATTCGCTGGTACTTCATGGCTTCCAGCCACTGCAATGACTTCTCGACGATGTCGGCAGGCACCTCGTCGAATGTCGTGTTGCGGATCAAGGTCTCGCTCGCGGCAATGTCGTTGAACTCCCCCAGCGTCTTTTGCACGGACGTGAGCTCCTTGATGGTGCGCTCGTGCCCGCCTTTGATCACGGGTTGAAAAAACTCGAGCAGATAGCGCAGCTTTTTACCGGCCTTGCGCACGTCATGAAGACTCTCCTCGTGGCCGGCCTCGCTTCGCGCGGCGCGTCTGCTGCGCTTTCGAAGCGTGCGCTGCGCCATGCGGACTCGCCGCCTGGCAAACGCGCGGATCGGCAGATCATCGCAACTCGACTGCAGCGTGGTTTGCGCGCGCAGCACGGCGTCGTTCAGAAATGCCTCGACGGCGTCGCTCTTGATCATGGCCTGGCTATGCGCCACCGCTTGCGCGCGCTTCTCGCGCGCGGCGCTCACGAGCAGTTCGATGGAGGCGTCTGACTTCTGTGCGGTTTTGAGGAGATCGCCTGCGATGTCCCAGTCGCGCGTGCCGCCCGCCACGGCGGCCAGGCGCTTGAATTCTTCGCTGGCGTGCGCGGTGGCTTCCTCGCCGAGCCAGGGCGAGTACGCCCAATACAAGGCACGAAGTTTTCTGAAGGCCACCCGAAGCTGATGAAACGCTTCGGGGTCGACTTCTGTTGCGAGGGATTTCGTTCTTTGCACCACCTCGACGACCACTGGCATGGCCAATGACGAGAAGGTGCTGGCGATGGAGGTCTTGCTGGTGAGTGACGCAGCGGAGCGGCGCCGATCGATTCTGAAGCGAGTGCGCGGCCGTGGCAGCGGCCAGTCACCGTCCATATCCATTTCAACCTCGAGTCTCACAAAAACGGGTTGGCCCAAACCATACCATATGGCCGGTTGGCAATCTAATCTTTGTGACGATTTGATGAAGTGTGCAAATTCTGACAAGTTGACAGCCTTTGCGTCACCCGCAGGTTGAACTTCTGATTTTCTGTATTACGATGCTTACCTACGTCAGGCGTTGCTTTACGGATGCATCGAGAAGCGCCCCCCGGAACGAAGTGGGAGTTCGAGTTGAAGAAACGGGCCACCGTGATCTGTCGTAGAGGTAAGCGAATACTCCTGGTAGCACGCAGTCAGTCGAAGTGGGCACTACCGGGTGGCATATTGAAGCGCGGTGAGCATCTTACGGAGACCGCGCTTCGGGAACTCAAGGAGGAGACGCGGCTGCTGGGCAAGTCGGCCAGGTACCTGTTCGACATTCGCGGCAAGCAGAAACACCATCACGTGTTCTCCTGCGAAATACCGAGGCAGGCCAAGGCACGGCCGAGCAGCGAGATCGCCAGGTGTCGATGGGTCCATCTCGACGACATCCCGCGCCTGCTCACCAGCGGACCAACAACCGATATCGTGCGGCTGATCAACCAGCGGCGCAGGAAGTAACACCACGGCCCTCGTGGTGAGGGATTGAACGCCCACGGCGTTCAATCCGGATGCATCTGCCTTCCTCAGGCCAATACTTCAAGCCCATCGTCACCAACGCTTCGCGCCCATCAGGCGTTTTCGTCGCCTTTGGCCGGACGGCCCGTCTTGACGGTCTCGAGCGCTTCGATCGCAGCCAGCAGCCGCTTCTGCGGGGCCGCTTCCAGCAGTTGAAGGCCGGCGCGCAGAATCTCGCTCTTTCTCACCGCAACACCGGCCTCCAGGCACTTGCGCTTGAGGAGGGCGATGCGCTGGTAGTCCGTCTTGGGCATCGTGAAGCTGTCGCGCACGACCTTGTCTTTCTTCACGCGCTTGGCCTTGACCTTTTCCGCAGGCGCGGCTGCAGGAGCGGGAGCCGGTGCCTCTGCAGCGCCGTTAGCGGGCTTCGCCGCCGCTTTGGATACCGCCTTTTTGCGTTTGGACTTTACCGCCGCTTCCGCAGCAGCTGCCGCAGCGGGCTTTGCTGCTTCGCTTTGCGCTTCCGCGGTTGCCTCGGCTGCCGCGGACTTCGGGAAGTGGAACGCCTTCTTGGTGGGTTTGCGTGTGGTCGCTACAGTCATCTCGATCTCCGGTCTGAAAACGGTATAAACAGTATATACGGTTTATTGCGACATTCCACCCGCGCCGCGATCTGCCTTCGAACTTGTTCAGTGAGTCCTTGCTAACACGTCTGCTGAATGGTGACATCAGCATCCATAAGTTCTCTTTTGCGATCCGCTGCGGTGTCACCCAATCGTCACATTGCGTACGTAACGTCCAGCGCATCAATAACGATTTTAAGGAGTACGGGATGAGAGTCAGTCTCTTTGCGATTGTCATTCTCGCGCTGGGCACGGGCATCGCCCAGGCTGCGGACATCACGGGCGCGGGCAGCACCTTCGCAGCGCCGATCTACACGAAATGGGCCGACGCCTATCAAAAGTCGGGCGGCGGCAAGGTGAATTACCAGGGCATCGGTTCGTCGGGCGGCATCAAGCAGATTCAGGCCAAGACCGTCGACTTCGCGGGTTCGGACGCCCCGCTCAAGGATGACCAGCTGGCCAAGGACGGCCTCTTCCAGTTCCCGACGGTGGTCGGCGGCGTCGTGCCGGCGATCAACGTGCCGGGCATCAAGGCCGGCGAGATCACGCTGTCGGGCCCGGTGCTAGGCGACATCTACCTCGGCAAGATCAAGAAGTGGAACGATCCGGCCATCGTCGCGCTGAACCCGAAGGTCAAGCTGCCTGACCTCGACATCGCCGTGGTGCGCCGCGCCGACGGCTCGGGCACCAGCTTCATCTGGACGAATTACCTCTCGAAGGTCAACCCCGAGTGGAAGAGCAAGGTCGGCGAAGGCACGACCGTGAACTGGCCGACGGGTACGGGCGGCAAGGGCAACGACGGCGTCGCGGCCTTCGTGCAGCGTCTGCCGGGCGCAATCGGCTACGTCGAGTGGGCGTACGCGAAGCAGAACCACATGGTCTACGCCGCGATGAAGAACGAAGCGGGCGCGGTCGTTCAGCCGAGCACCGAAACGTTCAAGGCGGCGGCCGCCGGCGCGGACTGGAAGAAGTCGTTCTACCAGATCCTCACCAACGAGCCGGGCAAAGACGCATGGCCGGTGGTCGGCGCGACCTTCGTGCTGCTGCACACGGCGCAGGACAAGCCTGAGCAGGGCAAGGAAACGCTCAAGTTCTTCGACTGGGCATTCAAGAACGGCTCGTCCGCCGCCGATAGCCTCGACTACATCTCGCTGCCGGAGTCGGTCGTCAGCGAAATCAAGTCGCAGTGGAAGGAGAAGGTCAAGGACGCGAGCGGCAAGCCGATCGCACCTTAACCTGCAATGGAATGCGGGCGCGCGCATGCATGGCGCGCGCCTGCATCTCCCGCCACTCGGAGCGTTCGGGGCTGCACGAGCCTAGTGCGCGTCTGTGCGCAAACTCCGCAGATTTTCGCGCACGCGCCGCGCGACCAGTACGGTCAGGTAATCCATGATGCGCGCGCCGTCGCTGAATGCCGCCCAGGTTTCTTCGTACATCCTGGAAACGGTCTCCATGGGAGCATGGGTCTCGGCTGCAATCGCCTTTACGAGTTCTTCTGCGGCGTGCTGGTTCATCGATGCCTCCATGCGTATAGAGGGGAACGCGGGAAGGCCATTAGACTGCATCGCGCGTCCGGCACGCCAATACATTTAGCCTATCTACCGGCGCCTCTCGTTCGATGCGGATTCGTCGGTGTACAGCCTGTCAAATTCATTCGCCGGCAGGCGCGATCTCCAGGCGATAACCCACACCGTAAATCGAGCGGATCATGTCCTGCTCGGGCCGGATCGACTGGATCTTGCGCCGCAGGTTCTTGACGTGCGAGTCGATCGTGCGGTCGGCCACGACCCGGTGATCGTCGTATAGCGCGCGCAGAAGGAAGTCGCGCGCGTAAATGCGGCCCGGGCCCGAATGCAGCAGCGCGAGCAAACGAAATTCGATGGGCGTGAGGTGCAGATCGCGGCCGTCCAGGCGCGCGGCGTGTTGCGTAACATCGATCGAAAACGGCGAGGCCACGGTGCCTTCCGCCTCCTGGTGCGCGCGCGCCAGCAGTTCGGCACGACGCAGGATCGCTTTCACACGTGCTACGACTTCGCGCGGACTGAACGGTTTGCACACGTAGTCGTCGGCACCCAGTTCGAGCCCGAGCAAACGGTCGATTTCGTCCACGCGCGCCGTGATGATCATCACGGGAATGGCGGAGAACGTGCGAAGTTCGCGGCACACGTCGAGGCCGCTGCGTCCGGGCAGCATCAGGTCGAGCAGCACCATCGACGGTTGATGTTCGCGCACGTAGGGCACGACCTCGCGGCCGTCCGCCAGGATCGTCGTGGCGAAATCTTCCTTCGCGAGGTAATCGGCGAGCAGGGCCGCGAGCTTCGGCTCATCTTCGACGATGAGGATGGACGGCCGCATGGTCGGATCAATCATGTTGCGTGTGTAGGCGAGGAAGTTGGACCAGGATCCGCAGCCCGCCGAGCGGGGAGCGCGATGCCTCGATGGTGCCGCCGTGCTGCTCCACGATGTGCTTGCACAATGCGAGCCCGAGACCCGCACCGCCGCTTTGACGGCTGCGCGATGGATCGACGCGGAAGAACCGGTCGAACAGATGCGGCAGCAGCGGCGCAGGAACCGGCGGAAACGAGTCTTGAACGTCGACATGGATGTCGTGGTCGTTCGACGTGACCGAAAGCCTCACGCGGCCACCGGCATTGGTGTAGCGCAGCGCGTTTTCCAGCAGGTTTTTCCACAGTTGCGTGAGGCGATAAGGATCGCCCGAGAGCGTGGCGTGCGCGTCGTCGGGATCGAATTCCAGCGCGATGTCCTTGGCGGCGAGGCGCTCGCGAAATACGTCGCACGAAGCTTCGACGATAGGCACGAGATCGAGCGGCACTTTCTCGAACGAGAGCTGGCCGATGTCAGCCAGCGACAGTTCGTAGAGGTCGTCGATCAGCTGGCTGAGCATCGCGACTTCGGACTGCAGAGAAGCGATGGTCGCCGCGTCGGGTCGGCGCACGCCGTCCTCGATCGCCTCGAGCTCGCCGCGCAGCACCGAGAGGGGCGTGCGCAACTCATGCGAAATATCGGCGATGAAGTCGCGCCGGTCGCTTTCGGCTTTTTCGAGCGACGCCGCGAGCCGGTTGAAATCGCTCGCGAGCATCTGCAATTCGTCGCTGCCTTTGGCCGGCACGCGCGTGGCGTAGTCGCCGCCCGCGAGGCGATGCGTGGCCGTGACGATCCGCTTGATCGGCGTGAGCAGCGTACGCGCGAGGATGATCGACATGGCGGCGGAGAGCAACGCGGTAAAGCCCACGATGATCCACGTCGCCTGCAGCTGGCGGTCCTTGAAGCGCTGTTCCGCCTGGTTGATGAGCGAGTTGGGTCCCGCCACTGCGATCCAGCCGACCGTTTGGCCCTTGACACGCAGCGGATGGCGTACGGCGTCGGGCGGCGGGGGCGGCCCCGCGCTCGTGACGCGCTTCATGTTTGCGTCGTAAAGCGTGTAGGGCGGGCGAAACGGCCGCGGGCGTCCGGCAAGGCCGGGGGCGAAGGGACCGCCGTTGCCGTCGTCGCCGTGGAAGCCGCCCGGCGCGTCGGGCGGGCGGCCGTCGCCCGGCGGCGCGCCTGGCGGCGGCCCGCCATCGAATGGAGGCCGGTCTTGCGTGGACTCGCGAGCGAAATCCCAATTGCCATGCTGGGCGTACGAGGCTTCCAGTTCCTGCTGGAGCGCCGCCAGTTCGCTCGCACTTTGCTCCTGCAGAAAATCCACGAAGCCGAATTCGAAACTCGTCCGGATCGCGACGCCCATGGCCACCGCGGCGAGCACGCAAGCCGAAAGAATCGCGAGGAAGAGTTTGGAGGTGACGCTGACTTTCATGACGGGTTCAGCAGGGAGCGATAGAGGCGAGTGCGAAATTATTCGGCACTATTTTCGCCCGAAGCGTACCGTAAGGGGTACGTGGCCCGTCCGAATCCACATTTTCTCCAGATTTCCCTTCTTTTTCCTGCACCGTTGTTCCGTATGATCCGCTGCAGATCGAAGCGCATCCATGCGTTCGTGCGCGGGATCCGGATGGAATGACGTGCATCACAGAGGAAGGGACAGATCGATGGACATTCACGTGCTGCTTGTCGAACCCGATCAGGCGTATCGGGACGACCTGCGTACTTATTTGCAGCGGCAGCAGATCGCGGTGTCGGTGCTGTATGGCGTCGAGCGGCTGGAGCAGCGTCTCGCGCGCGAAACCCCTTCGCTCATCATCCTGCGGCACGATGCGCTCAGGATCGACGGCATCGCAGCGCTGCGCACGCTGCGTGAGCGAGGGTGGCTGACGCCCGCCATCATCGTGAGCGAGTCCGCCGACGTGGCCGACAAGGTGCTCGCTTTCGAATTCGGCGCCAACGACTATATGGTCGATCCGTTCGATCCGCGCGAACTGCTCGCGCGCCTGCATCATGCATTGCGCTGCAAGATCGATTACCCTGCGTCGCCGCGTAGAGAGACGAAGTACGTCTTCGACGGCTTCGAACTCGACGCCATCGACAACCAGCTGTTCAGGGACGGCCTCAAGATTCCCGCGCCTCCGCTGGTGCTCGCGGTGCTCGCGGTGTTCGCCGCGAACCGCCTGCGGCCGCTTTCGCGCGAGCGCATCGTGAGCATGATCGATCGCAATTCGTCGCTGCACGCGCGCAGCGTCGACGTCGTCGTCTTTCGTCTGCGCAAGCTGCTCGGCCTGTCGCCCTGCGGCCGCCAATATATTCAAACGCGTTACAGGGATGGTTATGTGTTTTGCCCTGACGACGCGCTTCCCGATCTGGACCAGGCTGCTGCCCGCGCGTGAAAAAAACCCGGCGATGCGCCGGGTATGCAAAGGGTTGAAGGTAAAGCACCGTTCATCCGCGGTCGAGGCTTCCCGCGCAATGTCAGGCGAAGACCAGCGTAGCAGGTGACGTCGCATTCACGAAGCCCAGAAACATTGCTAATTCTTTACGTGTAATCGGGCGCGTAACGTTCGCGCGCACCGGCGTGGCGCGAAAGAAATGCGCAGAAAGATCACGTAACCCGCGAATCGCGCCACAGTGGCACCATGCGTGTCCATAGCCGAAACCCGATCAGACACGCAACCGATGCCACAACCCGCCCGTGTGAGTCACGCACAGTACGACACGCCAGCAACGGGTCCCTCCATTGCGCACGCGAAAGCACCCAACGCGGCGTTCGTGATGTCGCCGGCGCTAGGGGATTCGCTGAATCTGCTGGTCATCGCGCACAACCTCGTGCGAGCGGGCTGGCAGGTGGAAATATTCGGAGATCATGCGTGGTCGCTTGCGCGCTGGTTCCCGCAGCTGTCGATGAACCCTGCGCTCGGCGAGGAAGCAGCGCGCGACAGGCTGGCGAGCTTCGGCGTCGTGGTGCAGATGCACCGGGACCGGCCGTTCAAGCATCTGCGCACATGGCATCCGGGCTTCGTCGACCTGCACGATGTCGAATATGCCGATGACGGCCGGTGCATGGCGCAGCGTTTTGCGGCGTTCGCAGCGGCTCATTTCGGATTGCAAACCGTCGAGATATCGAACGGCATTCGCGCGCCGCTGGAGTTTCAGCACCGCCGTTACGCCCAACGCGTGGCGGTGCATCCGGAGGCCAGCACGGCCGACAAGCGCTGGCTGGCGCAGCGCTTCATCGGCTTATCCCGGCGTTTGAGCGGGGAAGGCTTTGCGCCTGAGTTCGTGGTTGCCGACAGCGAGCGCTCGCACTGGCTGCCGCTTGCCAGCGTAGCGCCGCCGTTGCGCTCGTTTCGCGATACGGCCGGGCTTGCGGCGTGGCTCTACGAATCGGGCTGGTTCATCGGCAACGATTCGGGCTTGGGGCATCTCGCTTCGGCGCTCGGCATTCCGACGCTGACCGTATTTCGTCGGCGACGTATCGCGCAACGCTGGCGCCCGGGATTTCAGCGCGGCGAGATCGTGCTGCCGCCGTGGTGGGTGCCGACCGCGGGGCTCAAGGAAAAGTGGTGGCGCGAAAGCATCTCGGTGAGACGCGTGTACCGGGCCTTTCGGACATTGCGGGCGCGCGTGGCGTCGATGACCTGAAGCCTGCATCGCGATAAACGCATGGCGGGGTCCGCTACGCATGCCGAATATAAATTTAGTCTTGCTAACGTATAAGCCTTCGCACAAAAATGAAAATTCAGATCCAGGGCAGTGTTGCGGTGGCGTTGCCGCCGCCAATCGGCGACAGCCTCATCGGGCTCGTGCTCGTCAACAATCTGATTCGCAACGGCTACCGTCCAATCGTGTTTGGCTGGGTAGCCGAGCAGCTCGCGGACTGGTTTCCCCATATGACGGTCGGATATCAGGCCGCGTACGCGGGCGCCTTCGACACGGTGATCGAACTGCGTCCGACCGAGTTCGGGCCGATGCTGAGCCGCACCGGCAAGACGGTTCGTCTGGCTGAACTGCCCGAATACGGCGGCGGGAAGCACATGGTCGACCGCATCGTCGATATTGCTGCGAATGTGTTCGGGTTACGCGACGTGACGCATTCGAACGGGCTCGTCGTGCCGCCTGGCGTGCAGCGTGGTCGTTTCGCGGATCGTGTCGTGATCCATCCGACCGGTAGCCATCGGGAAAAAATGTGGAGCCGCGAGAAGTTTCTCGCGCTGGCCCACGAACTCAAGCGCGCTCAGTTGCATCCGAGCTTTCTCGTTGCGCCCGGCGAGTTCGCCGCCTGGCGCGAAAGCACCGTGCAAGGCCACGAGGTTCACTCGCTGCCGCGACTCGAAGACGTGGCGACGTGGATCGCCGAGTCGGCTTGGTTCATCGGCAACGACTCGGGTCTGGGCCACCTCGCTTCATCGATCGGCGTGCCCACGCTCACGCTTTTCATGCGGCGCGGCCTGGCACGTACGTGGCGCCCCTGCTGGGGACCCGGCCAGGTCGTATTGCCGCCCAACGTCATCCCGTTCGGCAATCTGAAGGAGCTGCTATGGACGAAGCTGCTCAGCGTAAGCCGTGTGATGGCGCACTTTCAGGCGCTGCAGGCGCGCTCATGAGCGCAAGCCGTCAAACGCGGCCCTGCACGAAGGACTGGATCGGCAAACGTTTGAGGAGCGGATCCCCATGAAACTCGGTGTTTCCTGCAATGTCATGAAGCATAGCGGCGGCATGGAACGCTATGCGAGAGACCTCGCGCGCGGCATTGCCGAGCGCGGCTTTCGACCCGCCTATTTTGCGCGGAAGCTCGACCACGCGCTGCCGGAGTATGCGATGGTCGAGCCGCATCGCATCAACGTGTCGTTTCTGCCGGGCAAGCTGCGCGACGCCTGGTTCTCGTGGCGGCTGCGCCGCGCGAAGCGCGTCGCGGACGTGGATGTCATGATCGGCTGCAACCGCGTCGACAGTTCGGATATTGCGGTGTGTGGCGGCACCCATCGCGGGTTTCTGCGCGCAACGGGCCGCAGACTCAAGCTTGCCGACCGTTGGCAGATTGCGCTGGAAGAACGCCTGTATGCCAATGCGGCGATCATTCTCGCGCACTCACCGTTGATGCGTGACGAGTTGATCGAACTGTACGGGATCGATGAAGCCAGGGTGCGCATTCTGCGTCCCCCGGTCGATATGGCGCGTTTCACGCCTGTCGATGCGGCGGCTCGCGCTTCGCTGCGCAAGCGGCTCGGCTTCCAGGACAACGAGTGCGTGCTGCTCTTTCCGTCGAGCAGTCATGTGCGCAAGGGACTCCCGCTCATTGAAGCCGCCGTGCGAGACCTGAAGGAGCCCGTCGTCGTCGCGGTCGCGGGCCGCCCGGTAGCCAGTCACTCGCCGCACGTGCGCTACATCGGCTTTCAGCGCGAAATCGAAGACTGCTTTCGCGCGTCGGACTTCACGATCCTGGCGTCCGCCTATGAGCCGTTCGGGCTGGTGGGGATCGAATCGGTCATGTGCGGCACGCCGGTGATCATGCCGTCGACGATGGGTTGCGGCGACGTGATCGCCACGCATGCGAAACACGTGTTCGAGCGGGGAGATGTGCGGTCGCTGCGCGAGACGATCAGGCGCGCAGTCGCGAGCCGGCTTGTCGGAGAGAACCATAACGAGAACGGGCAAGCCGTCCTTTACGACGCCAGCGTGGCCGGGCACGTCGACTCGCTGCTTTCGCTGGCCAGCCAGGTTCACACCAGGTGGAGCATCAGCCCGTTGGCGCCTTATGCGGCGCCGCTTCGACGCTGGGTCTGAGCGCGGCCGTCATTCCGCCCTCACGTCGACCGCCACATCCACCTGATGCGAGCCGCCGCCAAGAATGACGCCGCGCAGGAGCGACACGTCGGTGTAGTCGCGGCCGATGGCGAGCGTCACGTGGCCCTGGTCGGCGAGCACGTCGTTGGTCGGATCGAGATCGATCCAGCCGGCAGGGGGGGCAGACGGCGCCGAAGGCACGTAGAGCGACACCCACGCATGCGAGGCGTCCGCGCCGATCATCGGTTGAGCGCCGTCGGGCGGGTCGTTGCGCAGATAGCCGCTCACGTAGCGCGCGGCGAGCCCGACCGAGCGCAGGCAGCCGATCATCACCTGGGCGAAATCCTGACACACGCCATGGCGCAATTCGAAGGCGCGCGCGGCGGGCGTGTCGAACGACGTCGCCGAAGGGCGGTACGCGAAGTCCGCGTGGATGCGATGCATCAGGTCGATTGCGCCGGCCAGAACCGGCGCGGCGGGCGCGAAACTCTCCAGCGCGTAGGCGCGCAATTCCGGCAGCAAGGCGATATTCGGCGAGGCGAAGCAGAACTCCGACTCCGCATGGAAGGCGCCGCCCGCCGTGTAGCGCAGCGTTCGCGCGACGTCTTCCCAGGCCGGCGTGCCGTCTGCGTCGAGCGTCGCGTAGCGCGGCGAGAGCAGCACGCTCGTTTCGCTCGTCATCTGCAAGTAGTCGTGTGGAGCGTCGAACGAGAAGTAGAGCACCTCGTTGCCGAAGGCGTCGCGGCGGCTCGTCTGATACGACGGCGCGGGTTCGATACGCTCGCGGTGCGCGAGCACGCGCTGCCAGGGCAGGTCGAGCGGGCGGATGGTCGCGAGATGCTGCGCGGTCTCGACGAGCGTCGAATAGCGGTAGGTCGTGCGGTGCGTGACCGCGAGGCGCGTGCCGTTCATGACCAGACCTGCGCGGCGAGCGGCGCGGCGTGGCTGAACCAGCGCGCGCTGATCTCGTTCGACATCGCGGCCATCCGCTCGGCGAGGCTGTCGCACAGTGCGGTGAGCGCGGGGTAGCGGCCGTCGTCGCCGGGCTCGCAGAGCGCCTCCAGCGTCGGCAGCGCCTCGACGGACGCGAGCTGCGAGGCGAACGGCTCACGTTTCGGGCCGCGCGCCGCCTGGGCGATTTCGTCGAGCCGCGCGCGCAGCCGCGCATAGACGCCATAGAGCCCGCGCGGATTGGTCGGGTCGGTCACGATCACGTCGAGCAGGGCCGGCACTTCGAGGCGCCCCGGATACAGCGAGCGATACGTGAGCGTGCTGTCGAACAGTTGCAGCAGCACGTCGAAGCCCGCTGGCGTGGCGAGCGTGCGTTCGTGCGCGGCGATGCGGAGCATGGTGGCCAACGCGGCTACGCGTTCGATATGGCGCCCCGCGAACAACAGACGCCAGGCTTCGTCGCGGGTCATGCGGTCGCCCTGGCAGCCGCTGACGGCGCTCAACTGGGTGGCGAGCGCATCGAGCGCGCCCATCAGCGCCATGCGATCGTACGGCGTGGGACGCCTGAATTCGATCGCCGCACCCTGACGCGCCGCCGCAGGCACGAGCGAAAGCGCGTGAAGCGCGTCGCGGAAGTCGTTGCGCGAGGCGAGCACGGTGCGCCAGTGATCGTTCGAAAGCCGGCCGCGAATCTCGCCGCACGCGTACGCCTGGCTCGCGAGCGTGCGACCGATGCCCGTTGCGCCCGCATTCTCGTGCAGATTGGCCACGAGCACGCGCTCGAAGTCGTCGAGGCTGTGCCGGGCCTCGCTGACCGTGGACGGCACGAGTCCGTTGGCGGCGGCAAGTTCGATGAAGGTGCCGAACAGCTCTTCCGCGTCGCTGCCTTCTAGCGAGCCGAGAATGAGCCGGCACAGGCGCACGCCGTTTTCGGCGCGCTCGCCGTAACGCCCGGCCCAGAACAGGTTCTCCGCCGCGCGGCTCGGCACGCGGCGGCGCTCGCGGCGCAACTCGCCGGGCTTGATCGGGCTCGGCAGGAGCGTGAAGGTCGAACCGGGCTGGCTCGACAGGACCCAGGTATCCACGCTGCTGCCGCCCATCTGCATCGATACGGATTCCTGATGTTCGGCCGCGAGGCGCGTGAAGCCGCCAGGCAGCACACGCCAGCCGCATTCCTGGTCGGCAATCGCGTAGACGCGCAGCACGGCAGGCCGCGCGCCGAGCATGCCCGCGCCGGTTTCATAGCGCGGCGTATAGCTGTAGCACAGCGGCTGCTGGACTGTGAAGGCGTCAGGCAGCTGCTCGATACGCTCGCGCCAGTCGGCGAGCGTTTGCATGCCGGCGGCGAGTCCGGGCGGCGCGGATGGCGCGTTCGCCGCGCCCGGCCACGTCGGCACGAGCAGCGCCTCGGGGACCTGCGCGAGCGCATCGCGCCAGGCCGCGTCTTCGCCGCACCACCAGGTCGCGATGCCCGGCAGCGCCAGCTCCTCGCCGAGCAGCGCCTGCGCGATGCCGGGCATGAAGCCGTGCAGCGCGGGCGATTCGACGAAGCCCGCGCCGGGCACGTTCGAGACCATCACGTTGCCCGCGCGCATGACCTGCAGCAGGCCCGGCACGCCGATGGTCGAGTCGGCGCGAAGCTCGACCGGGTCGCAAAAGGTGTCGTCGAGGCGGCGCAGCACGGCGTGCACGCGCTCCAGCCCGTCGAGCGTTTTCAGGTACAGCATGTCGTCGCGCACCGTGAGGTCCTTGCCCTCGACGAGCGTGAGGCCGAGGTAGCGCGCGAGGAACACGTGCTCGAAATAGGTCTCGCTGAACGGCCCCGGCGTGAGCAGCACGATATGCGCGGACGCGCCGCTCACGCTGCGCTCGTCGGCGCTCATGATCGCGCGTGCGGCCGCCGCGAGCGTGGCGACGAGCTGCGAATAGGACGGCGCGAGCCGGTGCACCCGCATGGTGCGAAACGGCTCGGCGAAGAGGCTCGAGACGATCAGCCGGTTTTCCAGCAGATAGCCGAGTCCCGAGGGCGCTTCCGTGCGGTGCGAGACGACGGTCCACTGGCCTTCGGGCGAGCGCGCGAGATCGAGCGCGACGATCTGCAGATACTGGCGGCCGGGCGGCACGAAGCCCTTCACGGCGCGCAGATAGCCCGGGTGGCCGAACACCAGTGCGGGCGGCAGCAGCCCGCGCGCGAGCAGGGTTTGCGGCCCGTAGATATCGGCGACGATCTCGTTGAGCAGGCGCGCGCGCTGCGCGGCGCCGCGCTCGATCTGCGCCCATTCGGCTTCGTCGATGATGAACGGCAGCACGTCGAGCGCCCACGGCCGCGGTCCGCCCGCGTCCGCGTAGACGTTATAGGTGATGTCGTTCTCTCGCACCTGGCGCGCGACCGACGCGGCGGCGCCGTCGAATCCCGCCACGCCCGGCTTGCCGAGCAGCCCGAAGAACTGCCGCCACGGCTCGCGCAGCTCGCCTCCCGCCGTTTGCAGTTCGTCCCAGTGTCCGGCGCGCACCGGCAGCGTGCGCAGCGGCGCGCTCGCCGGCTCGACGCTGGCGGAGGAATCGAACGGCAGGGTGGATTGGGTGGGCAAGATCGTGGGTCGTGGCAGCGCGCCTCGTTCATGAGGCGCGCCTTCGGTTAGGGCTCTTGACGGGTTATCGGCCGCAATCAGCCGCGGCGTAGATCCAGTGTGAACGGAAATTCGAGGCTGCGCTCGGGCGGCGCCATTTCGACGGGCCCCGGCGTATGGCCGGTCGTGAAGAAGCGCGCGCGCCGCCGGCTCTCGGCCTCGTAGGCGTTGACCGGAAACGTCTGATAATTGCGGCCGCCCGGATGCGCAACATGATACTGGCATCCGCCGATCGCGCGCGCGCTCCAGCTGTCGACGATATCGATCGTGAGCGGCGCGTGCACAGCGATGGTCGGATGCAGCGACGCCGCCTGTTGCCACGCGCGAAAGCGCACACCCGCCACGCTCTCGCTCACGCGTCCGGTGGGCTGAAGCGGCAGCGCGCGGCCGTTCACGGTCACGACGTGACGGTTTTCGTTGATGCCGAGCACGCGCACTTCGAGCCGCTCCACCGACGAATCGACATAGCGCACCGTCGTGCCGGCCCCGCCTTCCTCGCCCATCACGTTCCACGGTTCGAGCGCATGGCGCACCGAGAGCGCGATACCGCTCGTCTGCAGCTCGCCGACCAGCGGGAAGCGGAATTCGAAGTGCGGCGCGAACCAGGCGGGATCGAGCGCGAATCCCGCCGCGGACGTTTCGGCGAGCACGTCGTCGAAATCCATCTGCACGAAGGTCGAGAGCATGAAGCGGTCGTGCAGCTCGGTGCCCCAGCGCGTGAGGCGCTGCGTGTACGGCGTCTTCCAGAAGCGCGCTACGAGCGCGCGCAGCAGCAGTTGCTGCGCGAGGCTCATGCGCGCGTGCGGCGGCATTTCGAAACCGCGCAGCTCGAGCAGACCGAGGCGGCCGGTCGGGCCGTCGGGCGAGTAGAGCTTGTCGATGCAGAACTCGGCGCGATGCGTGTTGCCGGTCACGTCGATGAGGATGTTGCGCAGCGTGCGGTCGATGAGCCAGGGCGGCACGCGCGGTCCGTCGTCGAAGGGGCTCCCGAAGCCGCGCAGCAAGTCCACTTGACGCTGGATTTCGGCGAACGCCACTTCCAGTTCGTAGACCTGATCGTTGCGCGCTTCGTCCACGCGCGGCGCCTGGCTCGTCGGCCCGATGAAGAGGCCCGAAAACAGGTACGACAGCGACGGATGGTTGTGCCAGTAGGCCACGAGGCTCGCGAGCAGGTCGGGGCGGCGCAGGAACGGGCTGTCGGCGGGCGTGGCGCCGCCGAGCACGAGGTGATTGCCGCCGCCGGTGCCGGTGTGGCGGCCGTCGAGCATGAACTTCTCGGTGGAGAGCAGGGTTTCGTGCGCGGCCTGATAGAGGAATTCGGTGCGCTCGATCAGCTCGTCCCAGTTCGACGACGGGTGGATGTTGACCTCGATCACGCCGGGGTCGGGCGTGACCTGGAGCATTTTCAGGCGCGGGTCGCGCGGCGGCGGATAGCCTTCGATCACGACGGGCAGCGCCAGCTCGGCGGCGGTGGCTTCGACGGCGGCCAGCAGGTCGAGGTAGTCGTCGAGTTCGGCGAGCGGCGGCATGAAGACATGAAGCTGGCCTTGCGCGCGGCCGAAGGCGGCGGCTTCGGCTTTCGGCCCGGCGGCGCGCGTGGGGTCGCGTGCTTCGACGCACAGTGCGGTGCGGTGCGTCCAGGCGGCGGATTCGCCGCGCTCGGGGTAGCGGTTTGTTTCGGGTCCGTTCGCGCCCCCCGCGCTTCCCGCGTTTTCTTCGCGCCGCGATGACGCGGCAGCATCGAATCCCGCCTCGTACTGCATGCGCAACTCGGCCGCGCTGCGCAGCGGCGCAGGCGCGGCGAACGGATCGCGCGCGTGCTGCAACGGGTAGTCGCCCGCCGCGACCCACGGCAGCGAATCGAGCGGCAGACGGTAGCCCATCGGCGAGTCGCCGGGAATCAGGTACATGCGTTCGTCGCGGAAGAACCACGGGCCGCTCACCCAGCGCGGGCCCTGCAGGGCGGGTTGTGCCGCAGGCGGCTCGCCGCGCTCGCACGCGAGCGGCAGCACGTAGCCGGTCACGGTATCGAGGCCCGCATCGAACACGCGGCGCAGCCGCATGCGCTCCAGCTCGTCGTCGAGACGCGAGTCGAACGGATCGACGTTCACGGGCAGACGGCGCTCGCGCCACAGGTAATACCAGGTGTCTTCGTAGCCCGGCTGGACGTGTCGCGGATCGACCGCGAGCTTCGCCGCGAGGTGTTCGATGAAGCGCTGGGCGTCCGCCGCGGTGTGGTGGGTCGGCGAGCGCTCGTCGGCGAAGAGCGCGGGATCGCGCCAGCAGGGCTGGCCGTCCGCGCGCCAGAAAAGCGAAAGCGCCCAGCGCGGCAGCTGCTCGCCTGGATACCACTTTCCCTGGCCGATATGCAGAAAGCCCAGCGCGCCGTAGTGCGCGCGCAGCTTGTCCATCAGCGCGATGGCGTAGCGGCGCTTGGTCGGGCCGAGCGCATCGGTGTTCCATTCGGGCGCGTCGCGGTCGCCCGCCGCCACGAAGGTCGGCTCGCCGCCCATCGTGAGACGCACGTCCTGGCCGGCGAGCGCGGCGTCCACCTGGACTCCCATCGCGTGCATATCGGCCCATTGCGCTTCGGTGTAGGGCTTCGTCACGCGCGGCGTTTCGAGCACGCGCGAAATCGACATTGCATGCGAAAACTCGACTTCGCATTCGTCGAGCGCGCCCGAGATCGGCGCGGCGCTGCCGGGCTCCGGCGTGCATGCCACCGGAATATGGCCTTCGCCCGCGAGCAGGCCCGAGGTCGGATCGAGCCCGATCCAGCCCGCGCCCGGCAGATAGACCTCGCACCAGGCGTGCAGGTCGGTGAAGTCGGCTTCGGCGCCGCGCGGGCCGTCGATCGCCTTGACGTCGGGCGTGAGCTGCAGCAGATAGCCCGACACGAAGCGCGCCGCGAGCCCGAGCTGACGCAGCGTCTGCACGAGCAGCCAGCCCGTGTCGCGGCACGAGCCGGAGCCTTTCTCCAGCGTTTCCTCGGGCGTCTGCACGCCCGGCTCCATGCGGATCAGGTAGCCGATCTCGCGTTGCAGGCGCTGGTTCAGCTCGACGAGGAAGTCGATCGTCACGCGCGGCGTGCGATCGATCGTCTCGACGAACGCGGCGAAGCGCGGCGTCGGCTCGCTGTGCGCCAGATACGGCGCAAGCTCCGCGGCCAGCTCGGGCGCGTACGCGAACGGAAAGCGCTCGGCGCTCGGTTCGAGAAAGAAGTCGAACGGGTTGTAGACCGCCATTTCCGCGACCAGATCGATCGTGACGCGGAACTCGCGCGTCGGCTCGGGAAACGCGAGCCGCGCCTGATAGTTGGCGAACGGGTCCTGCTGCCAGTTGACGAAATGACCGGCGGGCTCCACGCGCATCGAGTACGAGAGGATGGGCGTGCGGCAGTGCGGCGCGGGGCGCAGGCGCACCACGTGAGGCGCGAGATGCACGAGCCGGTCATAGCGATACTGCGTGACATGGTTTAACGCGACACGGATGGACACACCCGACTCCTCGTTCGACGTGGATGGAATGGCGGAAAAGGTGCACGGCGCAGCGCGCCTATGATGCGCATGGCGCGAGTGCAGGATGTGACAGCGGCGGCCACGCGAGTGCGAGGCACGCCGCGTGCTGCGCGAGGCACCGTGGCCCGCGCGGCCCTCACAGGAATGCGGCGATGAAGACCTTTCACTGCGATCACTGCAGTCAGCTGGTGTTTTTCGAAAACGAGCGCTGCGAGCGGTGCGAGTCGCGCCTGGGCTACGTGCCGCAGACGGGCGAGATGCACGCGTTCGAGGATGCGGGCGAAGGCCGCTGGCGCAGCCTGAATGCGCCGGCAAACGGCGCGCTCTTTCGCCAGTGCCACAACTACGCGGTCGAAAACGTCTGCAACGGCATGATCCCGGCCGACAGCGACGACACGCTGTGCCGCGCGTGCCAGTTCACGCGCACGATTCCCGACCTCTCGCGGCCCGAGAACCGCCTGTACTGGTATCGCCTCGAGACGGCCAAGCGGCGCCTGCTCTACACGCTGGGGGCGCTCGGCCTGCCGCTCGTCACGCGCGCCGAAGACCCGGAACATGGCCTGCAATTCGAGTTTCTCGAAGAGACGGGCGACGGCCAGCGCATCATGACGGGCCACGATCACGGCCTCATCACGATGAACATCGCCGAGGCCGACGACGCGCATCGCGAGCGCACGCGCGTCTCGCTGCACGAGCCGTATCGCGCCTTGCTGGGGCATTTCCGCCACGAGGTTGGCCACTACTATTTCGATCGTCTCGTCGCGCAGGAGCCGACGGGGCGTTGGCTCGAACCGTTTCGCCGCCGCTTCGGCGACGAACGCGCCGACTATGCCGCCGCGCTCGCCGCGCATTACGCCGACGGCCCCGCGCCCGACTGGGCCGAGCGCCACGTGAGCGCGTATGCGTCCGTGCATCCGTGGGAGGACTGGGCCGAGACGTGGGCGCATTACCTGCATATCGCCGATACGCTCGACACGGCCACGGCCTGCGGCCTCGCACTGCTGCCCGACAGCCCGGACGAGCCCACGCTGGTCGATCAGACGCCGGTGGACGAGGCGAGCTTCGACAGCCTGATGGCGCGCTGGTTTCCGCTCACCTATGCGCTCAACAGCCTGAACCGCAGCCTCGGCATGCCCGACGGCTACCCGTTCGCGCTGGCAACGCCTGTCATCGACAAGTTGCGCTTCGTTCATCGCGTGATCTCGGCTTCGTCTTCGCGGCCGTGAACGCCCACGCGCCGCGCGAGTTCGTTGCTGCGCGGGCTCAGCGCTCCAGCACCCAGGTGTCCTTCGTGCCGCCGCCCTGCGAGGAATTGACCACGAGCGAGCCCTCGCGCAGCGCCACCCGCGTGAGCCCGCCCGGCACCATGCGCACCTCCTTGCCCGAGAGCACGAACGGACGCAGGTCGATGTGGCGCGGCGCGACGCCCGATTCGACCCACGTCGGGCAGGTGGAAAGCGAGAGCGTGGGCTGCGCGATGTACTTGTCCGGGTTCGCAATGAGCGCCGCGCGAAACGCCTCGATCTCGGCGCGCGTGGCGGCGGGACCGATCAGCATGCCGTAGCCGCCCGCGCCGTGCGTTTCCTTCACGACCAGCTCCGGCAGATGGTCGAGCACGTAGCGCAGGTCGTCGGCCTTGCGGCACATCCACGTGGGCACGTTCTTGAGCAGCGGTTCCTCGCCCAGATAGAAGCGCACCATGTCGGGCACGTAGGGGTAGATCGACTTGTCGTCGGCCACACCCGTGCCTACCGCGTTGCACAGCGTCACGTTGCCCTTGCGGTAGACGTTCATGAGGCCCGCCGCGCCGAGCGCCGAGTCGGAGCGGAAAACGAGCGGGTCGAGAAAGTCGTCGTCCACTCGCCGGTAGATCACGTCCACGCGCTGCCGGCCCTGCGTGGTGCGCATATAGAGGTGATCGTTCTCGACGAACAGGTCCTGGCCTTCCACGAGCTCGACGCCCATTTGCTGCGCGAGGAACGCGTGTTCGAAGTAGGCCGAGTTGTACATGCCCGGCGTGAGCAGCACGACCGTCGGGTTGTCAGTGCCCGACGGCGCGGCGGCGCGCAGCGTGTCGAGCAGCAGGTCGGGGTAGTGCGCAACCGGCGCCACGCGATTGCGCACGAACAGATCGGGAAAGAGCCGCATCATCATCTTGCGGTTTTCCAGCATGTACGAGACGCCGGAGGGCACGCGCAGATTGTCCTCGAGCACGTAGAACTCGCCCTCGCCGGCGCGCACGATATCGATGCCCGCGATATGCGCGTAGATGTCGTGCGCGACGTGCACGCCCTGCATCTCGGGGCGGTACTGCGCGTTGCGCAGGATCTGGTCGGCGGGCACGATGCCGCGCTTGACGATCTCCTGCTCGTGATAGATGTCGTGGATGAAGCGGTTGAGCGCATTCACGCGCTGGCGCAGGCCGCGCTCGAGCGTGTTCCACTCCTGGCGCTGGAAGATGCGCGGGATCACGTCGAACGGAATCGTACGCTCGGTGCCCGCACCCGATACGTCCTTTTCGCCATACACGGCGAAGGTGATGCCCACGCGTCGGAAGATGGCATCGGCTTCGGTGCGCTTCTTGAGCATCTGCTGCTCGCTCTGGCTGCGCATCCAGGCGAAGAATTCGCGGTAGTGGGCGCGCGGCTCGCCGGCCTGCGCGAACGCCGTGGCGGCCAGGCCCCGAACGTCGAACTCCCCGTACTCGAACATCTCGTTGAAGACTGTTGGCGTCATGTGCGTTTTTCCGTTCGCTGTTTTTTTGCGCGCGCTTGTTCAGGCTTGTTCGTGCCGGGCTGCAATGGGGCGATGCAACTTCCATGCCGATGCCAGGCCTGAGAGCGCAAGCCCTCATGCTCAATGCTGGTGCACGGCGCCGCTCAGAACTCCATATCGAGTTCGTCGATGTCCTCGGTTTCCGACTGGGCCGCCGCGATCCATTCGGCGACGTAAGGCTGCTTGAGCACGCGCATGCAGTAGTCGCCGATGTCGGGGTCGATCGGCACGTCATAAGTGAGCAGGCGCGTGACGACGGGCGCGTACATCGCATCCGCCGCCCCGATCTCGCCAAAGAGCCAGGGGCCGCCATATTTCTGCAGGCATTCGCGCCAGATAGTCACGATGCGCGCGATGTCGTCCTGCGCGCGCGACCAGACGCGAAAGTTCGGAAAGTGGCCGCGCAGGTTCATCGGCAGCGCGGAGCGCAGCGCGCTGAAGCCCGAATGCATTTCCCCGCACACCGAGCGGCAGTGCGCGCGCGCCGTGCGGTCCGCGGGCAACAGCTGCGCCTGCGGCTGGATCTCGTTGAGGTATTCGCAGATCGCGAGCGTGTCCCAGACCGCAATGCCGTCGTGGCGCAGGCAGGGAACGAGAATCGAAGGCGAGAGCAGCAGCAGTTCGGCACGCGTGGCCGCGTCGTCGAGCGGCACCGTCACCGTGTCGAATTCGAGTCCGGCGAGTCGGGCAAGCAGCCAGCCGCGCATGGACCACGACGAATAATTCCGGCTGCTGATCGTCAGGGTCGTATTCGTCTGACTCATGGAGAGCTCCTGAACGGTGAGGACATGGCGGCTAACAGTGCGACGCTCAGGAAGCCGCATGCACCGAATGCGCGCATCGCTCCTGCATGCACCGCTCGCGCGAACTGGCCGCACTACATTGCGGCATGCAGGAAGGCGCAACCGCCGCTTTGCGCGAAGCGCCCGCGCGCCTGGCCGTGCAGGTGCAAGCACTGTGCCAATGAACGCTTCTGGCATACGTATTGCCTGCTTCGCTTCGCGTTCAAGACAATCGAGACCACTGCCCATGAACCTGCTCGCCTATCTGGCCTACCAGACGCTCGCGGACTTGACGAGGTTCGGGCGCACCACTGCGTCGTTCTCGCGCGCGGCGCTTGCGGCGTGGCCCGCGCTCGCGTGCGGTTTCGACGCGCGCTATCTCGACGCCTGGTGGGAGCAGATCGAGCTTGCCGGGCTCTCGCACGCGCGGCCGCCGTTCGACATCGATGGGGTGGAGGTGGATGGCGTGCACACGCCGGTGACCGAAGCCGTCGTCAAGCGCACGCCGTTCGCCTCGCTGCTGCACTTTCGCAAGGACGTCGCCACGCCGCAGCCGCGCGTGCTGCTCGTCGCACCGATGTCGGGGCACTTCGCGACGTTGCTGCGCGGCACCGTGCGCACCATGCTCGCCGACCACGACGTCTATATCACCGACTGGCACAACCCGCGCGACGTGCCCTTGTCGGCGGGGCGCTTCGGCTTCGACGAATACGTCGAGCACGTCATGTCCTTCATCCGGCGGATCGGCCCCGATGCGCATCTGGTGGCGATCTGCCAGCCCACGGTCGCGGCGCTCGCGGCCGTAGCGTTGATGGCCGCCGACAACGATCCCGCGCAGCCCGCGAGCATGACGCTGATGGCGGGACCGATCGATTGCCGCGTGAATCCCACCAGGGTCAACGATCTCGCCAACAGCAAGCCGATCAGGTGGTTCGAGCGCCATCTCATCAGCGCAGTGCCAGGCGGTTTCCCCGGCGCGCAGCGGCGCGTGTATCCGGGTTTCGTGCAGCTCAGTGCGTTCATGTCGATGAACCTCGAGCGTCATCTCGCTTCGTTCGAGGAGATGCGCCACGAGCGGGCGAAGGGCGACCCCACGAGGGCGGATGCGCTCAACGTGTTCTACCGCGAGTACTTCGCCACCTCCGATCTCACCGCGGAGTTCTACCTGGAAACGGTCAGCTCGGTGTTTCAGGAATACGCCCTGCCGTTGGGCAAGCTTAAGGTGGGCGAGCGTCTCGTGGAGCCGCACGCGATCCGCCGCACCGCGCTGCTCACGATCGAAGGCGAGAAGGACGATATCTGCGCGGTCGGCCAGACCGTTGCCGCCCACGACCTGTGCCGGGGGCTGCGCCCTTATATGAAGACGCATCACGTGCAGACGGGCGTGGGCCACTACGGCGTCTTCAATGGGCGCCGCTGGGACACGCAGATCTATCCGCTCGTGCGTTCGACGATTCACGACCACGAGCCGCGTGCACGGCGCATCGCGGCGCCGGAGGCGATGGGCGACGATCGGGTGACCCTGCGCGCGCTGCTCGATGCAGACGCGCATGCGGCAACGGCCATCAGCCGCGCCGCCGCAACATAGCCCACCCAGGGCGGCCGCCTCAGATTGCGGGGCTCGCCGGCCAGGGCGTCGGCGCGGGCACGGCGCAGGGCGCTTCCACATCGATCGACTTGAAGTCGGCGGGGCTCACGATTTCGAGGTACTCCATGTCGGGCGAGTAATCGAACAGGTAATGGGCGATGCCCGGCGCCTGGTGCACGCAGTCGCCCGCTTCGACGAGCGTTTCCTTGTCGCCGTACATGAAGCGCGCCCAGCCCTTGAGCATGATGACGATATGAAACTCTGCCTCATGCCGGTGCCAGCCCGTGCCCAGTTCCGGCGCAAGATTTGCCCTGACGAGTTGCGCGACCACCTTGCCATGCGTGGCTCTGGCGATGCCCAGATCGCGATAGACAAAGAAGTCGCGCAGCCCGCCGCCCGTGAACGAAGTGTCCTGCGGCTTGACGTGCGAAAAATCGGTGGCAAGTGCGGTTTGCATGACAAGTCTCCCGGGCGCAAAGGTTGGAGGGGCAACGGGTTCGGCAAGCACGACGCGTTCCAGCGTGAAGCCATCGGCGATAGCGTGCTCCAACGACGCAATGAGCGTTATATCGATTCCGTTATTCATCACATAATGAATCGAAATATCGGCCTCAATTTTGACTGACCAGTATCTGACTTTCCATTCCCTGTTTCGGAGACCTCATGGCAACAAGATTCGCTCGCGCGGCGGTGCGCTCGCTGCGCGTCATGGCTACGCTATTCGCCGCGCTCGGCGCCTGTGCCGCGCTGAGCGCCACGGCGACCGCTGCGGCCCCGATGGGCGTCGCGTTCGTCTACCTCGGCAACCCCGGCGACGCAGGCTGGACCTACGCGCACGAACAGGGCGTGAAGGCGATCGAAGCGAAGTTCGGCGACAAGATCAAGGTCACGCGTGTGGAAAACGTGCCCGAATCGGCCGACTCGGAGCGCGTGTTTCGCGACCTCGCGAGCAAGGGCAACAAGATCATCGTGGGCTCGAGCTTCGGCTTTCAGGACTTCGAACTGAAGACCGCAAAGGATTATCCCGACGTCGTCTTCGAGCATGCGACCGGATACAAGAAGGCCGCGAACTTCGCGACCTATGACGTGCGCACGTACCAGAGCGCGTACCTGGCCGGTCTCGTCGGCGGCTATACGACGAAGACGAATACGCTCGGCTTCGTCGCCTCGGTGCCGGTGCCTGAAGTGGTGCGCAACATCAATGCTTTCACGATGGGCGCGCGTTCGGTCAATCCGAATGCGAAGGTCAAGGTCATCTGGATCAATAGCTGGTTCGATCCGGGCAAAGAGAAACAGGCCGCCGAAACGCTGATCGGCCAGGGCGCGGACGTGCTGATCCAGAACACCGACTCGACGGCGACGATGCAGACGGCCGAGCAGAAGAAAGTACACGCATTCGGTTGGGACTCCGATATGAAGAAGTTCGGCCCGAATGCCCAGTTGGGGGCTTGCGTGAGTTACTGGGGCGTCTACTACTCTCACCTGATCGACCAGGTGCAAGCGGGCACGTGGACCAACACGCCGACGTGGTGGGGCCTCAAGGAAAAAGCCATCGACCTCGCCGATATCAACACCGCAACCGTCTCGCCTGCCGCGCAAAAGGCGCTTGCGCAAAAGCGCGACGACATCATCGCCGGCAAATTCGATCCGTTCGCGGGGCCCATCAAGGATCAGAGCGGCGCGATCAAGGTGGCGGCGGGCACATCGCTGCCCGACGCCGAGTTGCTGCGGCTGAACTGGTTCGTGCAGGGCGTGGACGGCGCATTGCCGAAATGAAATTGCCCACAAGGAGGAGACAAGCTTTGAGCCTGACCATTTCCCCACAAGAGAACGCTTCTGAATTCCCCGAGCAAGGGCTCGCGCCGACGCGTGAACAGATCGTCCGCCATTTGCGCCACGCAAGCGTGGTCGCAGAACGCGCGACGCAGTTGGGCCATCACCCGTTCGGCGCCATTCTCGTCGGGCCCGATCAGGAATCGGTTCTGATCGAACAGGGCAATGTCGATACCGTCAATCATGCGGAAGCCGTGCTCGCGCGCATTGCCGCGCTCAACTTCACGCCGCAATTCTTGTGGAGTTGCACGCTGTATACGACGGTCGAGCCGTGCTGCATGTGCGCGGGCACGGCCTATTGGGCGAACATCGGGCGCGTGGTGTTCGGCATGACCGAAGAGCGGTTGCTGCAGGCCACGGGCAATCACGCGGAGAACCCGACGATGAGCGTGTCGTCGCGCTATGTTTTCGATCATTGCCAGAAGCGCGTGGACCTGATCGGACCCGTAGCCGAGGTCGAGGAAGAGGTGATGCAGGTGCAGCGCAAATTTTGGGGACACGCGTGAAGAAAGACTTTGTAATCGCGCGAAATTGCGCTTTAAGTCACCTGACCTATGCTTAACGCACCGGCATCCATTTGAACAGGAGAAACGCAAATGAAAGCTCGGCGCATCTTTGCAGCCCTGTTGGCTCTATCGCTTGTCCTGGCGCTGCCAGCCACCGCAAGTTACGCATGCGACGGTGGTACTGGTTATAACCAGCCTGGCTCTGGAAAATGAAGCGGTTATGTAATTAACCGCGTGCCTGCGCTTGCCAGGAAAACCGCCGCCAAAAATCTTTTTTGCAGCGCCGCATCGGGTATGCTCATCCCCATCCATCTCATTGATTGAGAGAGAAACAGGGGAGCGAAGACATGCGGCGTGTGGTGTTCAATCAGAAGGGTGGCGTAGGCAAGTCAACGATCGTTTGCAATCTCGCTGCGATCAGCGCGAACGAGGGCCGGCGTACGCTCGTCATCGACCTCGACGCGCAGGCAAATTCGAGCCAGTACCTGCTCGGCGAGGCTTCCACCGACGCGAAGCCCAACGTCGCCGACTTCTTCGAAACCGCGCTGACGTTCAGCTTCCGGCCGGTCGAGGTCACCTCGTTCATTCATTCGACACCGTTCGAGAATCTCGACGTGATGCCCGCGCATGCCGATCTCGACACGCTGCACGGCAAGCTCGAGTCGCGCTACAAGATCTACAAGCTGCGCGACGCGCTCAAAGAGCTCGACATGTACGATGCGATCTACATCGACACGCCGCCTGCGCTGAACTTCTACACGCGCTCGGCGCTGATCGCGGTCGAGCGCTGCCTCATTCCATTCGATTGCGACGACTTCTCGCGCCGCGCGCTCTATACGCTGCTCGAGAACGTGAAGGAAATTCAGCAGGACCACAATGCCGGGCTCACGGTCGAAGGGATCGTCATCAACCAGTTCCAGCCGCGCGCGAGCCTGCCGCAGCAACTCGTCGACGAACTCGTCGAAGAAGGGTTGCCGGTGCTGTCGTCGCGGCTGTCCTCGTCGGTGAAGATTCGCGAATCGCATCAGCAGGCCAAGCCCGTCGTTCACCTCGATCCGGCACACAAGCTCACGCGCGAATTCCTCGCGCTCCATCAGGAACTGAGCGGGACCTGAAGGGCAAGCGCGGACATCACCGGTTTACGCCCTCGGCGGAGTGTGCAAGTATCCCTCGCAGCGAGTCGCACCAAGACTCTTGCTCTCTTGCGAGGTGCAGAATGGACTGGAGGTTCTGGAAGACAGAAAAGCGCCAGGAAGAGGCGCGCAACTGGCCCACCAATACGCATGAATCGATACGCCAACTCCTGGGCATGTACCAGGGCGTCGGCACGCCGCCGTTTGCGAACTGGGCCGCGCCCGGCATCGCATTCACACCCGAAGTCGAATCGATCGCCCAAAATGGGGTCAAGGGCTACCAGCTCGCCCTCTGGTTCTGGCTCTTTGCCGAGAAGCACGGCACCATCGCGGCGAGAATGGCGCGCGAAACGTTCTGCCTGCTGGCCGATGCGGCGCAGCCGTCGTCGGGAGACGCGATCGATGCGCTCCTCGATCAGGAAAACCGCCTCGCGCGTGCCGTCGAGGCGGTTTCCGCCGAGCAGCGCGCGTTCAGGCTGGAAGGCATGAGTGTCGAACTGCCGATGGAATTCTTTCTGGCCACGGGCACGCTCAGGCTCAGACCGGACTCGCCTTATGCGGGGGACGAGGCCGCCTCCCTGCAAGGCAACGACTACAAGCTGGCGGACTGCTTTCGCCACGCGACCGACGAAGCGCTGTCCGTGTTCCGGCCGATGATCCAGGCGGTCGAATTCGACGCGAAGACTTTGCCCAACTGGAAATGGAGCGCCCGGCCGGGCGCGGCCGAGCGGCATCTGCAGCGGCGCTACAGCAATCCGCTCTTTCCGCTGCACCGGCAGATGGTGACGGCCCACGACGTGCATGAGGCGCGTCTCGCCGACAACCTGGCGCTGCAGGATGTTCGCAACGAACTCAATGACGTGAGGCGCGCATTCTTCGAAAAGCCGGAACTGCCGTTGAACTGGCTCGCGTACCTCGAAAGCTTTCGGGACGAGGTGGACAGGCTCGATGAACGACGGCTCGTCGCGGGTGGTCAGAACGCGGCGCTCGGCGAAGCGATTGCGGCGCTGCGTGCCGACATTCTGGCGCCGTGGCGCGCCGAGATTCAGAAGAATCGCCATAGCCTCGCCACGCTCGAGCAGGACGAAGCGCGCAGGGCCGAACGGCGTGCAATGCTGTACGGCTGCGACTGGACCGCGCAACTGCTCAGTCACGGCTCGCTGATCCCGCCGGACGAAGTCGTTCCCGCTTTGCTGAGCGAATCTCCCGCGGACCTGGAGAAGGCGGTGACCGGCCTGCAGTCGGATCCGCGCCTGCACGAAACGCTGGCGCACTGCCGGGCCGTTGCGCATCGGCTCGTGAACGAGCTGCGCGCGGCCGGTCACAACTTCCCCGATATGACCGACAAGCTGCGCATTCTGGACGGCTCGTTCGACGCTCCCCTGAACGGCCAGCACGAACGGCCGCTCGACGGCGCGCCGGGAGAGGTGCCGGCCTGAAATTCGAGGTGGGCACCCGGCTAGTTAGCCAACGTCAGTCGCTAACGTCAGGTTTTCAGCCGGTAGCCCGTCTTGAAGATCCACGCGGTGATCGCGAGGAACAGCGCGAGAAAGGCGGCCGTCATGCCGAGACTCACGCCGACGTCGACATCGGCGAGCCCGTAGAAGCTCCAGCGAAAACCGCTGATGAGATAGACGATCGGGTTGAACAGCGTGATCACCTTCCACGCCGTCGGCAGCATGTCGACCGAGTAGAAGGCGCCGCCGAGGAAGGTCAGCGGCGTGATGACGAGCAGCGGCACGATCTGCAGCTTCTCGAAGTTGTCCGCCCAGATGCCGATGATGAAACCGAGCAGGCTGAACGTGACCGCGGTGAGCAGCAGGAACAGCGCCATCCACACGGGATGCTGGATCTGGATCGGCACGAAGAGCGCCGCGGTCGCGAGGATGATGAGGCCGAGCACGACCGACTTGGTCGCTGCCGCGCCGACATAGCTGACCACGATTTCGAGGTAGGACACGGGCGCCGAGAGCAGCTCGTAGATCGTGCCCGTGAAGCGCGGGAAGTAGATGCCGAACGACGCGTTCGAGATGCTCTGCGAGAGCAGCGAGAGCATGATCAGGCCCGGCACGATGAACGCGCCGTAGCTGACGCCGTTCACTTCCTTGATGCGCGAACCGATGGCGGAGCCGAATACGATGAAGTAGAGCGAGGTCGAAATGACCGGTGCGACGATGCTCTGCATCAGCGTGCGCCGCGTGCGCGCCATTTCGAACCGGTAGATGGCGCGAATTGCGTAGTGGTTCATCGGGAGGTTACCTGTCCTTTGCCGTCTTCTGCGACCGAAGCTGTAGCAGCGGGCCGTGAAGCGGCCGCCGGGTCCTTATGGACGAGACTCACGAAGATGTCCTCCAGCGAACTCTGGCTCGTTTTCAGGTCCGTGAAGCCGATGCCGGCCTCGTTCAGGTTCTTGAGCAGCGTCGTGATGATGTCGTTGCGTTCGTTTTCGCTGTCGTAGGTATAGATGAGTTCGGCGCCGCCATCGGCCAGTTCCAGCCCCCACGCGGCGAGCCCATCCGGAATCGCGCCCAGCGGGGCGTCGAGCTGCAGCGTCAGCTGTTTGCGGCCGAGCTTGCGCATCAGCTCGTCCTTGTGCTCGACGAGCATGATCTTGCCCGCGTTGATGACGCCGATGCGGTCGGCCATCTCCTCCGCCTCGTCGATGTAGTGCGTCGTCAGGATGATCGTCACGCCGTTCGCCTTGAGGCCGCGCACGAGTTCCCACATGTCGCGGCGCAACTCGACGTCCACGCCCGCCGTCGGCTCGTCCAGAAACAGGACTTGCGGCTCGTGTGCGAGCGCCTTCGCGATCAGCACGCGGCGCTTCATGCCGCCCGAGAGCGTCATGATCTTGTTGTTCCGCTTCTCCCACAGCGAGAGGTCGCGCAGCACGCGCTCGACATAGGCGGGGTTGGGCGGCTTGCCGAACAGGCCGCGGCTGAACGATACGGTGGCCCAGACCGTTTCGAACGCGTCGGTCGTCAGCTCCTGCGGCACGAGGCCGATCAGCGAGCGCGCGGCGCGGTAGTCGGTGAGGATATCGTGACCGGCCACGCGCACACTGCCTTCGCTCGCATTGACGATGCCGCAGATGATGCTGATCAGCGTCGTCTTGCCCGCGCCATTTGGCCCCAGCAGCGCGAAGATTTCGCCCCGCTGGATGTCCAGATCGATGTTCGTGAGCGCCCGGAGTCCCGATGCATAGACTTTCGAGAGATTCTCGATGGAGAGGATCGTTTGCATGTGCGTGACATTACCAGAAGCGGGTAAAAGTCACCGGGCGGCCCAACGCGGGACGTCGGAGATCGCCAGGGAAAACCCTCTCATGTCATTCCCATTCGCTGGGAATCGTATCGTTCGGGAATGGGGCGCGCGGTCTCGGCGGCCTCGTCGCTAGTCCCATTCTGCGCGCCGCCTAGCGCGGGAATGTACTCAGTTGTGCGGGCTACGATCGCGCTGCCGATCGTAGTATTCTCTAGCGACGCGGCCTCGGGGGGCGCAGATGTGCCATCACGAAGCAGTGCAGACATCCACATAAAGATCCACATAAAGAGGAGAGGTTGAATGAAGTTGACGAAGCTCCTGTTCACAAGCGCGCTTGCCGTATCGGCTCTGGGATTTACCGCCATTTCCGCCCACGCGGAAGATCTGCTGGATTCCGTCAAACAGGCCGGGGTGCTCAAGATCGGTCTGGAAGGCACCTATCCCCCGTTCGATTCCCGTGACAGCAAGGGCGAACTCGTCGGCTTCGACGTCGACGTCGCGAAGGCCGTGGCGGCCAAGCTCGGGGTCAAGCCCGAGTTCATTCCGACCGAGTGGAGCGGCATCATCGCGGCGCTGCAGGCCGGCAAGTTCGACGTGATCGTCAATCAGGTGACCGTCACGCCGCAACGTCAGCAGGCGCTCGACTTCAGCCAGCCGTACACGTACTCGGCCGCGCAGCTGATCCAGCGCTCCGACGACAAACGCGAATTCAAGACGCTCGACGAATTCAAGGGCGACAAGAAGCTCGGTGTGACGCTCGGCACCAACTATGACCAGATGGCGCGCGCCGTGCCCGGCATCAACGTGCAAACCTATCCCGGCGCGCCCGAGAAGCTGCGCGACCTGGCCGCGAAGCGCATCGACGCGACGATGGACGACCGCCTGATGCTGCCGTACATCATCAAGACGTCGAATCTGCCGCTGCGTCCGGGCGCCGTGTTGCCGGGCGCCGATCAGCAAATGGCCATTCCGTTCCGCAAGGGCAATCCGAAGTTCGAGAAGGCGATCAACGACGCGCTCACCTCGCTCAAGCAGGACGGCACGCTCAAGAAGATCTCCATGCAGTGGTTCGGCCAGGACGTGACGCAACCGCTCTCGCACTAACGCTACAGGCATTTCGCAATACTCGCGCCGGCCGCTTTCCTGGCCGGCGCGCTCGCTGCAACCCTCCTTCCTACCGCGCCGCCTGCGTCCTCGTCCGCAGCTTCGCGACTTCCGCCGCGCCCACTCCGCCTGCCTTGTTGTTCCAGCCCGCACGCACGAACGTGAGTACATCGGCGATCTGCTTGTCGCTTAGGACATCTGCATAAGCGGGCATGGGGTACGGCGCGGGCATGCCCTGGATCACGAGATCGCCCGTGCCGTTGAGCGTGACGTTGATGAGCGACGACGGGTCTTTCTCCAGCACGTTCGGATTGCCCGCGAGCGGCGCGAACATCGGCGCGAAGCCGCGCCCGTCGGCGCCATGGCAATGCATGCAATACGCCGTGTAGACGCGCGCGCCCGCATCGCTCGCCGGGCGCGAGAGCGACACTTTCGTCGCCTGCGCATCATAGGCGTAGGCCGATGCGCCGTCGCCGCCCTTCGCCGGCAGCGACTTCAGGTAGACCGCGATCGCGTTGACGTCCGCGTCG
This sequence comes from Paraburkholderia sp. EG286A, assembly GCF_040965375.1. NCBI lineage: Bacteria > Pseudomonadati > Pseudomonadota > Betaproteobacteria > Burkholderiales > Burkholderiaceae > Paraburkholderia > Paraburkholderia sp. EG286A. The sequence goes on along the minus strand of NZ_JBFRCB010000004.1, from coordinate 113,059 downwards.
TTCATGGCCTGGGTGCTCTTGTTGACCACGTCGGTCATCGCGCCGAACGCCGAGGCGTGCTGGTTCGCGCCCGTCTTCAGGAACTGCGCGAGGTCCGCTGCGCTCCAGCGCCCGAGGCCCGTGTTGTGCGCGCCGGTCAGGTTCGAGGCGAACCAGCCGTCGAGCAGGGCGCCCGTGAGCCAGGCGTCGCCGCTTTCGTCGAGCGCCTTCTCGTTGAAGCCGATGCCGCGCGGCGTGTGGCACGAGCCGCAATGGCCGAGACCCTGCACGAGATACGCGCCGCGGTTCCATGCCACGTCCTTGCCCGCCTTGTCCTGGTACGCGCCCTTCTCGAGGAAGACGGCGTTCCAGATCTTGAGCGGCCAGCGCATGTTCATCGGCCACCTGATGTCGGCGTCGCGGTTGCTCTGCTTGACCGGCTGCACGCCTTGCATGAAGTACGCGTAGAGCGCGGCGACGTCCTCGTCGCGCACCTTCGCATATGACGGATAAGGCATCGCCGGATAGAGGTTGTGGCCGTCCTTGGCGACGCCCTCGCGCATCGCGCGCGCGAAGTCCGCTTGCGTATAGCCGCCAATGCCGGTGTCCGGGTCGGGCGTGATGTTGGTCGAGTAGATGCGGCCAAGCGGCGTGTTCATGGGCAGGCCGCCCGCGAACGGCTTGCCGTGCGGCGCCGTATGGCACGCCGCGCAGTCGCCCACGGCGGCGAGGTAGGCACCGTGCTGGATCGTGGCGGCGTCGGCGGCGCCCGCCGCGAGGGCGGGGCGCGCGCTCACGCACGCGAATGCCGCGAGCGCGAGCGTGGCGCCGGCAAAGCGGCGCAGGCCGCGGGCTCGTTGGGATGCGTCGATCGTGTTCGTCATGGTTCGCTCCCTCAAGCCGACTGCGCGGACGCGCCCGCGTTCACGAGCTGGCGGCCCACGGGCAGGTGCCGCAGACGTTTTCCGGTCGCCGCATAGATCGCATTCGCCACGGCCGGTATGACCGCCGAGGTCCCGGGCTCGCCGATCCCGCCGGGCGCTTCGGCGCTCTTCACCAGATGCACTTCGATCACCGGCATCTGGTCGATGCGCATGATCCGGTAGTCGGTGAAGTTGGTTTGCGTGACGCGTCCGCGCTCGATCGTGATCTCGCCCCACAGCGCGGCCGTGATGCCGAACACGATGCCGCCCTGGATCTGCGCCTCGATGGTCTCGGGATTCACGGCCATGCCGCAATCTACGGCGCAGACCACGCGGTTCACACGCACCTCGCCGTCGTCCACGGTGACGTCCGCGACCATGCTGAGGAAGCTGCCGAACGCGTGCATCACCGCAACGCCGCGCCCCTGGCCCTTCGGCATGGGTGGTCCCCAGTTCGCGGCGCGCGTGGCCACGTCGAGCACATTGAGCGCGCGCGGCGATTTGCCGAGCAGGTTGCGGCGGTAGGTGACCGGATCGGTTTTCGCGGCCACCGCGAGTTCGTCGATGAAGCTCTCCACCACGAACGTGCCGCGCGTGGGCCCCACGCCGCGCCAGAACGCGGTGGGCACCGCGTGCGGCTCCTGGCGCACGTATTCGATCAACTGGTTCGGCAGGTCGTAGGGCAGGTCGGCGGCGACTTCCACGGCATCGGGATCGACGCCGTGCTGGAACGCGGGGGGCGCAAAGCGCGCCATGATCGAGGAGCCCGCGATGCGGTGCTGCCAGGCCACGGGCTTGCCGTTCGCGTCGAGCCCGGCCGAGAGACGGTCGTAGTAATACGGCCGGTACATGTCGTGCTGGATATCTTCTTCGCGCGTATAGAAGACCTTGACCGGCACGTCGAGCTGTTTGGCGATCTTGACGGCCTGGGTAATGAAATCGGTTTCGAGCCGCCGCCCGAAGCCGCCGCCCAGCAGGTGATTGTGCAGCGTGACCTGCTCGGGCTTCAGACCCGTGACGGCCACGGCTGCGTCCACGGCGCGCGTGGGCACCTGGCTGCCCACCCAGATTTCGCAGCTATCGGGTTGCACGTGGACCGTGCAGTTGACCGGCTCCATCGTTGCGTGCGCAAGGAACGGCTGCTGATAGACGGCGTCGATGCGCGTTTTCGCGCCGCCGAATCCGTGCTGCACGTCGCCATCCTTGCGCGCGACGGCACCCTCGCGTTGCGAGGCGCTCGCGAGATCGGCGACGATCTGCTGCATCGACACGTTCGCGCCCGCGCCCTCGTTCCACTCGACGACGAGCGCCGCAGCGCCCCGTTTCGCGGCCCACGTGTGCGCGCCGACTACGGCCACGGCGTTGTCGATCTTCACGACCTGCGTGACGCCGGGCACCTGCTTCGCGTGCGTGTCGTCGACCTTCGCGAGCGTGCCGCCAAATACAGGGCAGTTCACGATGGCCGCGTAGACCATGTCGGGCAGGCGCACGTCGAGGCCGAAAAGCGCCGAGCCGTCCACCTTCTCGGGCGAGTCGAGGCGCTTTGTGGGCTTGCCGACCAGCGTGAAGTCTTTCGGGTCCTTGAGCGCGACCTTCTGCGGTACGGGCAGATGGGCGGCCGCATCGACGAGCTGGCCATAGGCGATGCGCCGGCCGCTCGCGTCGTGCAGCACCTCGCCCGCTTTGGCGTGGCAGGTGGCCGGATCGACTTGCCACTGCTGCGCCGCCGCCTGGATCAGAACGGTGCGCGCGGCCGCGCCCGCTTCGCGCATGGGCTGCCAGGCAAAGCGAATCGACGTCGAGCCGCCCGTGAGCTGGCCGCCCAGCAGCGGGTCGGTGAAGAGCTTCGCATTGGGCGGCGCGTGATCAATCGTGACGCTATCGAGCGGCACTTCGAGTTCTTCCGCGATCAGCATCGGAATCGAGGTGTACACGCCTTGCCCCATCTCCACCTTCGGGACGATCAGCGTGACCTTGCCCGAGCGGTCGATCTGCACGAACGCGTTCGGCTCGAACACGCCGTCTTGCGGGGCTTCGTTGCCGTCGCCGCCAACGACCGACTGACGCGTCTGGCTGTCACCCTGCGCGCCGGCGGAAAAGCTGATGCCGAGCAGCAGGCCGCCGCCCGCCGCTGCGCCGAGCTTGAGAAACGTGCGGCGCGAGAGTGGGCCACTCATGGAGACATGCTGCTTGCGTTCTGGCGCGCCGTTTTGCGCATCGAGGAGACCCTGTGACATCTCAGGCCTCCTTCGCGGCTTGCTTGATGGCGGCGCGAATGCGCGCATAGGTGCCACAGCGGCAGATGTTGCCCGCCATGGCGGCGTCGATATCCGCGTCGCTCGGGTTCGGATTCGCGGCGATGAGCGCTGTCGCCGACATCACCTGTCCCGATTGACAGTAGCCGCACTGCACGACGTCGATCTCGCGCCAGGCCTTCTGCACCTTCTGTCCGGCGGGGGTGGCGCCGATCGCCTCGATGGTGGTGATCCTGCGGCCCGCAACGGCCGCGACGGGCAGCACGCACGAGCGCGCCGCCTCGCCGTCGAGATGCACCGTGCAAGCGCCGCACTGTGCAATGCCACAGCCGAACTTCGTGCCGGTGAGGCCGACGATGTCGCGCAGGACCCAGAGCAGCGGCATGTCGGGCGGCGCGTCGACCGTATGAGTTTCTCCGTTGATCGTTAGCGTCGTCATGGAGCGGCTCTCCGAGAGTGGGGATTTGTCGTTCTCGATCGTGCAATCGAAGCGTCCGCGCGCCGGCTGTTCTGCGTGGCTTGCCTAATGAGCCAGCCAAAGCGCAGGCCCGTGGGCACGGCCTTTCGATAACCGCACGAGTGTAGCGCCGCCGTTAAATACGTGCAGAAAACGGTTCGGGTGTGGTGACTCGCTTACGGCGTTTCTAAAGCGCTGGTGAGCGTGAATCGCGCGATATCTCCCGCCGCGTAGGTTTCACCGGCGACGCGCATCGTTTGCCGTCGTCGAGTTCGACCGTGGAGTATGGCCCCGGCGTCTGCCAGGTTGCGCAGCGTGTAGATGTTGCCAGGTTCGGCGCCCGGCATATCGGGTCGCTGTGCCACCGAGCCGCTCGCGATGAGCACGGCGTCGAAGGCCCCGGCGATGGCGAGCCTCGTCGTCGATCTTCAGCTAACGCTGATCAGCGAGATGCTCTTTGCTATTGCGGCCATCGCCTGTTCAGTCACTTCAATGCATCGCAACGGCGCTGGAGCTCTGGCTCGCGCTCTATTTTCTCGGAGCGAAAGGAAGCTTTCTGCAGGCAATCGTACTCGAGTCGCTCATCCAGGCGCTCAGTAGTGTCGCGTTCTTTGTGCCTGGCGGACTCGGCGTTCAGGAGGGGGGATTCTTGCTGATCGGCACGGTACTCGGTTTCAATCCGCAGACTTGCCTCGCACTTGCGGGTGCGCGAAGGTTTCGTGACATCATCGTCTTTGTGCCCGGGCTCGTCGCATGGCAAGTCGCGGAATGCGCGTGACGAGCGACGCGCGCCGGCCGGTTCCGCAACAGGCGGCGAAACAGCGAACTCCGGCGCAAGCGCTTCCGATCGTGAAGCGCAGTAGAGGGACCAAAGCGCGCGCCACTTCCCCATTGCTTCACGGCGCCCGGGGCGCAATCGTGGCCTGCGATCTTCTCAGGTCTCGTACTTGAAGGACACGGATACCCGGGTCCGATATTCAACGACCTTGCCGTTTTCGATCTTGATGTCGAGTTTGCAGACTTCGGCGATTCGCAGGTCGCGCAACGACGCGGCTGCGGTTTCCACTGCATTTTTTGCGGCTTCCTCCCAGGAAGTCGTGCTCGTGCCGATGATTTCCGTCACCTTATAGACGCTGGAATCCGTGCTTTTGGTCATGGTCTTTCTCCGTGTTGAGATGGGCGATGGACCGCCACGCGCATTCCGCGTGCCTCGCAGATACGCTGGGAGACACGCTCCATGGCCGCCGCACGGAAACCCGGCGCTCGCTTCGCGATCTCCTCCGGCAGCTTCCATCGGGCGGCGGAAGGAGGGCGGCGGAAGGAGGGCGGCGGAAGGAGGGCGGGCATGCGTTTTGCGCACGTAGCGCGCCGCATTCATTGCATCGAGACGGATTCAGTGAGCCAGGCCGCCCGCGATGCGGGAATAGCGCGTCAAACACCGAGCAGTCAGGAGCGCCTGATGGACGATGAGACCAAAGCCAAGCCGATCGTGCGCACTGGCGTTCCCGGGCTGGACGATGTCCTGGCGGGAGGGCTGACTCAGGGAAACCTGTTCCTTCTCGAAGGGAGCCCCGGCACCGGGAAAACGACCATCGCCCTGCGGTTTCTCCTTGAAGGTGTCGAGGCGGGCGATCAGGGCCTTTACATCACGCTGTCCGAAACGGAGCGGGAATTGCGCGACGGCGCCGCGTCGCATGGCTGGCAACTGGGCGATCGCGTCGCCGTGTTCGAGGTGGTGCCCCCGGAGAGCCTGCTCGATGCGGATCAGCAACAGAGTCTGCTGTATTCGTCCGATCTCGAGCTCGGGGAGACGACCCGCCTGATCTTTGATGCCTTCGAACGAGTTCGGCCCAGGCGGGTCGTCCTCGACAGCCTGTCGGAAATCCGTCTGCTCGCGCAGAGTTCGCTGCGTTACCGCCGCCAGGTGCTCGCCATCAAGCATTACTTCTCGCGACAGGGAGCGACCGTCCTCTTGCTCGACGACCTGACTGCAGATGCCGCAGACAAAACCGTACACAGCGTCGCCCACGGCGTCATCAAGCTCGAAGAACTTGCCCCTGACTATGGAGCCGAGCGGCGCAGGTTGAGGATTTCCAAGTACCGGGGGCAGGCGTTCCGTGGTGGCTATCACGACTTCACCATCAAACGCGGAGGTGTTGCCGTGTTTCCCCGACTCGTTGCCGCGGAACATCGCGTCAGGTTTGCACGCGAGCAAATGACGAGCGGCGTGGCGGAACTCGATGCGCTTCTCGGCGGCGGCATCGAACAGGGCTCGAGCACTTTGGTGTTAGGACCGGCGGGCACTGGCAAAAGCATTTTTGTGCTTCAGTTCATTTCGGCTGCGGTCGCCCGGGGCGAGAAGGCGGCGCTGTTCGCCTTCGACGAAGAACTTGGACTGCTCTTTGACCGGACCCGCGCGTTGGGTTTCGACCTTGAAGCGATGCGCGACGCCGGACGGCTGCATGTGGAGCAGGTCGATGCCGCGGAACTCTCGCCTGGCGAGTTCGCCCAGCGCGTACGCACTTGCGTCGATCACTCCGAGGCCAAAACGGTGGCCATCGACAGCCTCAACGGTTACCAGGCTGCCATGCCGCAGGAGAACGCGCTCGTCCTGCATATCCACGAATTGCTGCAATACCTCAACAGGCAAGGCGCGACGACTTTCCTGACGGTAGCGCAGCATGGGCTCGTTGGCGACATGAAGGCGCCCGTCGACGTCACGTATCTTGCCGACACGGTCATCCTGCTGCGGTATTTCGAGGCACTGGGAAGCGTGCGACGTGCGGTGTCGATCATCAAGAAGCGCACCGGTCGTCACGAGGAGACGATCCGGGAATTTCGCATTGGGCGATTCGGTCTGAACGTCGGGGCACCGCTCGACAGCTTCCAGGGCATCCTGCGCGGTGTACCCACGTTCGTGGGTAACACAGGGCCGCTCATGCCGACGGGCGCCGCTGGCAATGAAAGCACCTGATTTCAATCGCTGTCCCGCACTGGTTTTTACACCTGTTGGGCGAGACGCTGTCGTTGCCACGGCTCTCCTGAAGGAGGCAGGCGCGCTGGCGTGCGTATGTGGCGATTTCGAGCAATTCGTCGCAAAGCTCGGTGAGGGAATTTGTTGCGCGATCGTGACCGACGAGGGGCTGCGAGGTGCCGACCTCAAGCCACTCGAAAACTGGGTTTCGGCGCAGCCCACATGGTCGGACCTTCCGTTCATCATCCTTACGCAGCGCGGGGGCGCGCCGGATCGGGACCCCGAACTGGCCCGACTCGCGGCGACGCTGGGAAACGCGACGTTCATCGAGCGCCCGTTTCATCCGCGGACGTTTATCAGCGCGGTTGGCACCGCGCTGCGTGGCCGGGCGCGGCAGTTCGAAGCCCGTCTGCGTATCGATGAACTGCGCGAAGGCGAGGCGCGCCTGCATACCGCACTCACGGCAGGGAAACTGGGCTCATGGGAGCTGGACCTGTCGACGTTCGCACTCGTGGCCTCGCCTGCGTGTCACGCGATTTTCGGGCTTGCGTCAGGCGAGCCTTTCACGTACACCGATCTCATTGCCGGCATCAGTCGCGACGACAGGCCCCGCATAACCGACGCAATCAATCGCAGCCTCGCGACCGGCTGCGATTTCGCACTCGAACTCTGTACGATCTGGCCAGACGGGACGGTGCATTGGGCGGACATGCGCGCGCGGCTGGTTCGAGACGGCACTCGAAAGATCGCGCGGCTCGTCGGGGTGACATCCGATATCACCCTGCGCAAGGCGGCGGAAGACAGCCTGCAGCGGGTCAACGACATGCTCGAGGCAAGGGTTGCCCAGCGCACTGCGGAGCTCGAGCGTACCCACCAGCTCGTGCTGGACGAGATCCGGCAGCGCGAGCGCGCGGAAGAGTTGCTGCGCCAGGTTCAGAAGATGGAAATGATCGGGCAGTTGACGGGCGGGGTTGCCCACGATTTCAACAACCTGCTGATGGCCATCATGGCCAATCTCGAACTGCTGCGCAAACAGCCGCGGGACGCCATTCGAGCAACGCGACTGATCGACGGCGCGCTTAGGGGAGCACAGCGTGGCGCCGCGCTTACGCAGCGCCTTCTGGCCTTCGCGCGGCAGCAGGATCTCAAGGTCGAGCCGACCCACCTCCCCACCGTGGTTCGTGGCATGATCGATCTCCTGGAGCGGTCGATTGGGCCGCGAGTGGCGCTGGAGCTGAGTTTGCCGGAGGGCATTCCGCTTACCCTTGCCGATGGGAATCAGGTCGAACTCGCGCTCCTGAACCTGGTGGTCAACGCCCGCGACGCGATGCCGGAGGGAGGGGCGTTGTCGATAGCGGTCGATGACATACACACGTGTTGCGACAACGGACTGCCTGCGGGCGATTACGTACGCATCATCGTCACTGATACCGGGAAAGGCATGGATCCGGACACCCTTGCGAAAGCAACCGAGCCGTTCTTTACAACGAAAGAGCTCGGCAAAGGGACGGGGTTGGGTCTCTCGATGATTCACGGACTCGCGCTGCAACTGAACGGCGCCCTGCGCCTCGAGAGCGAGGCGGGACGAGGGACGCGGGTAGAGTTATGGCTGCCCGTTACCTCGCGACGCGTCACGCCCGATGACCTGCAGCACGATGCGCAGCCGGAGGGCAGCGCAATCGATCCGATCCAGGCGAGCATTCTTCTCGTCGATGACGATGCCCTGATCGCAACGAGCACTGCGTACCTCCTTCAGGATATGGGACATGAGGTGATCGAAGCCGACTCGGGCGCAGGCGCACTCGAGATCCTGAAGGCGGGGCGCAAGATCGATCTCCTGCTCACCGACTATTCGATGCCACGAATGACGGGCCTGGAGCTGGCGCTGGCCGCACGCGAGTTGCGCCCGGCACTCCCTGTGATCCTGGCCACTGGCTACGCAGAGCTTCCGCAGGGAGCCGACGTCGAAATCCAGAGACTTCGTAAACCGTATCAGCAACACCAGCTTGTCGCGGAGATAGCGAAGGCCCTTACCAAGGCCAGGGCCATCGGGTAGTGGTCCGACGCCACGTTGCCTATCCCCCTCTTCAATGCCGGTGGTTTCACCGCCAGCCTCGCCACTGTCCGAAAGCCGTGCTCAAGGTTCGGTCGTGCCAGTGCGGCCGTCGAGCCTTAGGCGCGCCTAAACGAGCGACGCTACGGCCGCGCGGAATGTCGCTTGCGCTCGAACCCATCGAGAGCTGAGGAGCTTATCGAGGGACGACATGGAAAAAGCGCAAGACACGTCGCAGCGTAGCGAAACTACACATTTTGACCAGGGAGCCGAGGCATCTCCCTTGCCACTGTGGCAGTACGCGAAGGAAAGCAGGGTGCCCGGCACGAAATCGATACCGCTTCGCGCGGTGGCCATCGACAAGGCCACCCGCGATGGCGCCTGAAGGCTCGCACAGTGGCCGCGCGTACATGGCAGGGCAGGCTGAACCGGCGCATGTCGCTCATCACGGCGGCGGTGCTGCTCGGCGTGATCTACGCGGGGAGCACCATGGTCACGCCGCTCTATCCGCTTTATCAACGCAGCTTCGGCCTTTCCGAACTGACGGTCACGCTCGTCTACGCCACTTACGTAACCGGCAATCTCGTAGCGCTGTTCGCGTTTGGGCGCGTCTCCGATCAGGCAGGGCGGCGCGCCGTCAGCCTCATCGTGCTCGCCGTGGCGATCGTGAGTGCGCTGGTGTTCCTGTTCGCCGTGCACCCCGTCATGCTCTTTCTCGGGCGCGCACTTAGCGGGCTCGCCATTGGTGTTGGCGCAGCGAGCGCAACGGCATGGATCGCGGAGTTGTACGCCGCCGACGACAAGGCGAGTGCGAGCCGGCTCGCTGCGGCCGTCAATCTCGCGGGCCTCGCGGTCGGCGTGCTGATCGCGGGCCTCCTTGCACAGTTCGCGCCGTGGCCGTTGCGCCTGCCCTTCATCGTTTATCTGGCCGTGCTCGTGGTAACGGCAGCATCGACGGCGCTCGCCTGCGAAACGGTCGAATCGCCCACGCATTCGCCCGCGCAGCTTTCGCTCAAGCCACGTGTCGGGGTGCCACGCGATCTGCGCTTCGCTTTCGTGGCGCCCGCCGTGACGGCTTTCGCTACCTTCGCGCTACTGGGGTTCTACGCTGCACTGCTGCCCAATCTGCTCGCCGGGAGCATGCGCATACACAGTCCTGCGCTGAGCGGCGCGGTGGTTGCCGAACTCTTCCTGGCCGGGGCGCTTACGGTCATCGCGACGCCCATGCTTGCGGCGCGGACCGCGATGTCGGCGGGGCTATGGTTTTTGCCGCCCAGCCTCGCCATCCTCCTGTGGGCGCAGATTGACGGCTCGCTCGCCTGGCTACTGGCGGCGACGGCGCTTTGCGGTGTTGCGAGCGCGTGGGGATTTCGCGGTAGTCTCCAGGAGATCAACCGCATCGCTCCCCAGGACAAGCGCGCGGAATTGCTATCGGCCTATCTGTTGTGCTGCTACACCGGAAACTCGGTGCCTGCAGTCGGCGTTGCGCTGCTTGCGGGCGCGGTTGGCCATCTGTGGGCCAATGTGGTGTTCGCAGTCTTCTGTGCCGCGCTCGCGTGCGTCGCACTCGCGGTCGGCGCACGAGTGGCGCGCCGGGCGGCATGAGAGGAGCGGGTGCGAATCAATCGCCGCAGAGGCATGATCCGTGCGCAGAATCCAGAAGACACAATACTTGTGGACGAGATCCACCTAACTCAAGGCATGCTCATGCCCCGTCTCCTTGAACCAGAGATGACCCGGTCTCCCCGATGTTCAGTCACCGGGTGGCTACGCGGTACGGTGTGTATTCTCATCCTCGCCGCATGGTACCCGTCATCCATCGTGCAGGCCGCTCAAACGGTCGACAATGCCACCATCTTGCGCGCCACCTACGAGACCCTGAAACCACAACTCGACCAGAACGCATTTCATCGGAGGCTGTACCTCGATTCCCGCGAGTCCTCATCCACGGTCGCAGGCGAAATCTACGCTGTGATGGACTACCCGTTCACGAAGGTCAGCCGTATCCTCGATGCCCTGTCGCACGGCCCAAAGAACTGGTGCGACATACTGATCCTGCATCCCAATGTAAAGTACTGCCATGTTTCGCATAGCAGCAGCGCAGACACGCTGACTGTCAACGTCAGCCAGGACCAGGTGCCCGAAGAGAAGCTCGCTTCCACTTACCGCCTTCAATTCGAATACGATCCGGCGATGACCAGCCCGGGATATTTCCGGATAAACCTCCACGCCGCGAGCGGACCGCTGGACACCCGCGATTACCAGATCGTTCTGGAAGCGGTGTCTCTCAGAAGTGATCGCACGTTTCTGCACTTGACCTACGCATACAGCTACGGCGTATTCGGGCGTCTCGCCATGAAGGGCTATCTGGCAACTTTCGGTCGCGGCAAGGTCGGATTCACCAATATCGCGGGTCCGTCCGCGACAGAGCCGAAATACGCCGATGGGGTGCGCGGCCTCGTCGAACGCAATACCATGCGTTATTACCTGGCTATCGATGCCTTTATCGGCGAACCGTCCAGCCTGCCCGATACGCGCCTGGAGCAACGCCTGAATGAGTGGTTCAGCGCCAGCGAGCAATATCCGCGACAACTGCACGAAATCGACCGGCAGCATTACATCGATATGAAACAGGCAGAGTGCCGGCGCTTGCAGACAAGCCAGTAGGTCGTGATGCGGTCGTCTCGGACATGAGTGATGCCGAATCGGGTTTCCGGCTGCCCCGCGACGCCCGAACACCCCAAACTCACCTTGACTTCCATTTAGATGATGACTACCATCTAAACAACATCGAATCACGGAGCGGGGTCGCATCATGAGGAAGTCGAAAGTCGAAACGGCGCAGACGCGGGAGCGCATCGTGGAAGTCGCCGCTGAAGCATTCAGGGCGAATGGCATCCACGCAACGGGCCTCGCCGACGTGATGGCCGCCGCCGGGCTTTCGCATGGCGGCTTTTACCGCCATTTCGAGTCGAAGGACCAGCTGGTTGCCGAGGCGTGCGAAGCGGGGCTGGCCGGCATCGTCGAAAACCTCGTCGCCGCTGCGGATGGGGCCACGGGCGAGGACGCGTTCCGGGCGGTCGTGGACGCGTACATGTCCACCGGTCATCGAGACGCGCGCGCGAACGGTTGCCCGCTTGCCGGCATGGGCAGCGAGCTGGCGCGCGCGGACGACGCGACGCGCGCGGCGGCGTCGCGCGGTTTCGACGCGCTCGTCGACATGCTGGCGGCGCGCATGGCGTCACCGGAGGAAGAGGCGGACCGCTCGCAGGCCGTTTTCGCGCTCGCGGCCATGATCGGCGCGCTGACCATGGCGCGCATCATCCCCGATCCGGACGCTTCCGCGTCGCTGCTGGAAGACGTCAGGCAACGCATCGAAACGATCTGAACGAAAACTGTCGCCAGAGACTGGCGATTTATTTCGGGTACACATGTGCATATGCACTTTAACGGAGAGCTCATCATGCAACAGCGTAAATTCCTGATTACCGGCGCCACGGGAAAAACCGGCGTGCACGTGGTCAATAACCTGCTCGAAGCCGGACACGCGGTTCGCGCGATGGTCCGTACGGAAGACGCGCGCAGTGCCGCGCTGCGCGCCGCCGGCGCCGAAGTGGTGGTGGGCGATCTGCTCGATCACGACGACCTGATCCGCGCCACCTCGGGCGTGACGGGCGCTTATCTCTGCTATCCCGTTCGGCCCGGGTTCATTCAGGGCACCGCGTATTTCGCGGACGCCGCGCGCCGCGCCGGTCTCGAAGTCGTCGTGGAAATGTCGCAGATTTCCGCGCGCGAGAATGCGAAGAGCCACGCCGCGCGCGATCACTGGATCGCCGAGCGCGTGCTCGACTGGTCGGGGGTGCCGACCATTCATGTTCGCCCGACCTTCTTTTCCGAATGGCTGATCTTCCCGTGGGTGCGCGACACCATCGTCCAGCAAGGACAGATCACGCTGCCTTACGGCGCGGGTCGCCACGCGCCGATCACCGCCGTTGACCAGGCCCGCTTCATCGCCACGGTGCTCGCGCAACCCTCGGGCCATATTGGCAAGCGCTACGAACTTTGCGGGCCGGTCGAACTCGACCACCAGGGCATTGCCGACGAGATCGGCAAGGTCATCGACCGGAAGATCGCTTATCGCCCCGGTACACTCGATGAATATCGCGCGCATTTGCAGAAGTACGACCTTCCCGAGTTTACGATCCAGCACTTCATCGAAGTCGCTGTCGACTATCAGAACGGCGTGTTCAAGGGGACCGATAGCATCATCGAGGAAGTGACCGGCAAGGCGCCGCAGACGGTCGAGGCGTTCGTTCGCGAGCACCGCGAGCTCTTCCGGGCCTGATTCAAACGAACACTTTGCATGATCAATTTCATTGGAGATTCAAAATGAAAATCAGGAATTCCGTCGTGTTTGTAACCGGTGCAAGCCGTGGCCTCGGTCTGGCCTTTGCACGCGAGGCCCTGGCCCGCGGGGCCGCAAAGGTCTACGCTGGGGTGCGCAACCCGGAAGGCTTCAACGAACCCGGCATCGTTCCGGTCAAGATCGACGTGACGGATCCGGCCTCAGTTACGGCTGCCGCGAAGATCGCCTCGGACGTGACACTGCTCGTGAACAACGCAGGGATTGCGGAAATTCTCGCGTCCCCGCTTGCGGAAGAGGCAGAAGACCAGGCGCGGCGCATCTTCGAAACGAACTTTTATGGCGTGATTCGCACGACACGCGCGTTCGAATCCGTGCTGCCCAGCGACGGCAACGGCGGCGTGATCAACGTGCTCTCCGATGTCTCGTGGCGAGCCGTGCCGTTCCTCGCGCCGTATTCCGCTTCGAAGGCGGCGGCATGGAGCTACACCAACAACATCCGCCTGCACTTCAGGGAGCGCAAGGTCGGCGTGGTCGGCGTGCATGTGGGCTTCGTGGATACCGATCTCACGAAGGATTTCGACGTGCCGAAAGTCAGTCCAGTCGATGTCGTTCGCCAGGCCTACGACGCGCTCGAAGCGGGAGAGAGCGAAGTGCTCGCGGATGCAGGCAGCCGTGAGTTGAAGCAATCGCTTTCGGCGGCGGTGCCGGGGTATATCGATCCTTCGGCGCTGATGGCATAGTGTGCCGTACTCGGCGGCAAAGTGCCGGTGCGCCGCGCGCATGAAGACTGCGCGGCTCCGGCCCTCGATATCGGCCGGATGTAGAGCGAAGTGCCGGAAGCGACAGGTTTCGAATCATCGCTTCGTTCGATAAATGATTCGAACTGCGAATGTTTGAATTCGTGTATCGGCAGTTAAGGCGAGTAGTCCCTCCGTTGCGTTCTCTGTGTGAGATTCCCCACACAACCCGCATTTACGGTCTTGAGCGTCGTGTCAAAACCGCTGATTGTTGAAGAGAGGGCTCCCGCCACGCGAATGTCACGAACATGCTTCGAAGAGCAGCCGGCTGTGCAGTCTCTCGTTTCTTTGAAGCGCAAGCACGCGGAGCCGCACATGTTCAACAGCACCGTACTCGAAGTCGGCATTGGCCTGGTATTCTGCTATTTCGCGGTGAGCCTTGCCGTCAGCACCGTGACCGAGCTTTTCGCGTCGCTTTTGCAGTTGCGCGCGAAGTGTCTGCTATCCGGCGTCAAGCAGATCCTGAACGACCCGCAGTTCAACGGCATGGCGCGCGACCTCTACAACCACGCGCTCGTGAGCCCGCGCGACGCCGGTGACGCGACGAATGCGAGCGACCTGAAGTACAAGCCCTCCTATATTCCGTCGAAGGACTTTGCCCTGGCGATGATCGATATCCTTCGGCGCGCCCCCGGTGCCGACCAGGACATCGGCCAGTCGATTGCCACCATCCAGAACCAGCAGTTGAGGGAGGTGTTGCAGGCGATGTACCGGCACGCCAACCAGGATGTCGGCCAGTTTTCCGACGCGCTCGGCAAGTGGTTCGACAACGGGATGGACAGGCTTTCCGGCACCTACAAGCGCTGGTCGCAGTTCATTTCATTTGCCGTGGCGCTTGTCATCGTGATTGCACTGAACATCGATACGGTTTTTCTGTTCAGGATTCTATGGATGCATCCCTCGCTCGCGGGTGCGCTGCACGGGAACGCGTCTGCCGATGCGGTTTCGCTGATGAACCAGTTGCCGATCGGCTGGCAAAGGGATGGCGCCTACGCCGACGGCGTGGCCTGGATGATCGTCGGCTGGCTGCTCACGGCGAGCGCGACGTTGTTCGGCGCGCCGTTCTGGTTCGACCTGCTGCAAAACGTGACGAACCTGCGTGGAACCGGGCCGTCCACCGACGATGCCGCACGCAAAGCGGCTTCGAACTGAGAGCCCACGGGTTCAATCACCTCTCGGCAAAATCAGCTCGGCATCGAGCCCAACGGTACGCCCCTCCACCACCCGATTGCGTAGCACGAGCGTGCCGCCATGCGCGCTTCGGCTTCGTGTGGACCCGCACACAACTGGGCGGCCTCGACACGATCAACGGCGCGGACAGCCTCGGCCTCGTGCAGAACGGGCAGGGCGCGAGCTTCAGCAACTACGAGGTGAACGCGAGCTACCCGTTCACGCCGCAATTCAGCCTGAACGGCGCGTACACCTACACACAGGGCGCGCTCTCGAGTTCAGGCGGCGAGCATCACCCGCGCTGGCACGAGGTGTCGGTGCAGGCCGACTATTTCCTCTCGAAGCGCACCGACGTCTATGCGCAGGCGAGCCACCAGCACATCAGTGCGGATGGATCGGGTCTGGGTGCGGATATCGGCGGGCAGTCGCCGTCGTCGACGAATCAACAGACGGTTGTCGCGATCGGCATGCGGCACCGGTTCTAGGCGGCGGGCAGCCTAAAGCAGGCTGACAACGCTGACGATGCTACTCACGCCGGTGTCAGCGATAACACCAACGCCAACACCGGCTCCGGCGAGCATCGTCCCACGGCACGCCGGCGCGCCGCAGCGGCAGATGTATTCGCGCACGCTGTCTTCGCAGGCGTCGTCGGGCAGTTCGAGTGCGTAGTCGATGAACAGCTCTTCGCCCGGCAGGATGTCGCGGCACGCGTCGATGAATACGTGACCGTCGATTTCGATGGTTTCGCAGTTCGCCTGGCACGCGTGATTGAGCCAGCGCGCCCAGTTGCCGCCCTGGCCGCCGTCGATCACGCGTCCATCGGAAAGGCCAAAGAGAAACGTATGCGCGCCGTCTTCACGCAGACGATAACGCCGGGCCGCGCTACGCCAGCTCATGATCTTGCCTTTGTATTCGAAGATGCGCTCGCCGGCCCGCAGGGCACGCAACGCATAGACGCCTTTTCCGTGCACCGGCGATTGCCGGACAGTCATTCGTTTGCTCATGGCCATCTTCGCGCGTTGAACGCGTGCAGTATAAGCGGCCACGATGAATGCGAGTGATGAAAATGGATATGGCCAACGACGCTGCGTATGGCGCCTTCGCACAGTGCGTGCACCGTATTGAAGCGGACGGCGTCCGATTCTTCGTTTCTGACAAGTGTGCGCCCCACAGTTGACCTCGCGGGCAGGATCAGGGCAACATACCCGGGTTTCTTTCGCGGGTTTCCGGATCCAATTCTCGAGTGGGCATATGGCAAGCACGAATGAGCCAGGCGCAGACGCCTCGCTGACCTATCGGCTGAAAGCACTGACCAAGATCGCCGACCGCATGAGCAGCGAGATGTCGCGCGACAAGCTGGGGGTGCCGTATCCGGAGGCGAGCATCATCGCCGCGATCGGCACGTTCGGTCCGCAAACCGTGATGGACATCTCGCGGCGCGCCAACCTCGACAAGAGCCAGGCGAGCCGCACGGTCGAGGCCATGCTCTCGAAGGAGATCCTCGCGCGCACGGGCAACGACAAGGACGGACGCAGCGTCATCATTTCGCTCACCGCCGAAGGCCGCAAGATATTCAGGAAGATCGGCCCGACCCTGGACAAGCGCGAAAGCGACCTCTACCACGGGCTGAACGAGGCCGAGCGCGTTGCGCTGCGCTTTTTGCTCGACAAGGTCCTCGCGTCACACGGCTGGGACGCCACGCCCTGACCGCTTCCCGGTTCGCGCCTGAATATCTGGTACGCGAACGTCATTGAATTGTCATCAAATTGCCACCGCGAAGCGTAGCACCGCTTCGCGGTGCGCCAGGCGTTAACGCTCAGTGGCGCCCAAGCATAAAAGAATGGCATTTGAAGCAAAAAGCGCTTCAATGGATTGCCGTATCGTTCGCTCACATCGAAAAACATGCTGGTTGCGCCTGCGAATCGCCGGCCGCCACATGCGGATCTAATTTCATTGGAGCAGGACGGACATGAAAGACATCATCGCGGAAAGCCAGGAGACGAGCGCCGAGGATCGCGCAACACATGCCGTGCCACGCAGCGGCGCGGATCGCGCGAGCCGCGGCGCGGCTGCGCGTTCGCCTTCGAACTGGGCGTGGGCGACGCCGACCAGTCAGTACGACTGGATGGATGGCCACGCGCCGTTCGCTGCGCTCGATTAACAAAAATGTCAATGATCTGAAGAAGGATGCGCTCAATTAAGCGCTCTTACGCGACAGGATGTCGCCTGCGCGCGGATTATTTCGGCACTATAGTTGACTTGTCATGTAACTGAAAGTGAACGGCAGGCAACGCCGGAATGGAGGCAAGGATGTTCAGGAACATTAGCGAAACGTATCTGGACCTGGTGGGCGATCGCACGCGCGTGGAAACCTCACGAGTCACGCAGACACTATTCATGAAGGACAGGCTGGGCAGCCAGCTTCTGGTGATCACCCAGCGGGGCAAGCCGCAGGCCGTATTCCCGGCGACGGATCGCAATATCGAGGTGATCTTGTGTGCTGGCTTGCGCATACACGAATACGTCATGCTCGACGGCGAGATCGACTATCAGGAAATCGCCGAAAGCCGCGACCATTTCGAAGACGCGGCCGAAGGCATCGCCTTCGAAGCCGCGCATGCCTAGCCGCTATGCCTGCTTCGGCGCCTGGATCATCTTCCAGCCGTTGCCGGCAGGATCGCGAAAGCCCGCGTCGACGCTGCCGTAGCGGTCGACCGGCTCCTGGGTGAATTCCACGCCCAGACCCTTCAGGCGCTCGTAGCTCGCGCGGCAGTCCGCCACGGCGAGCACGAGGGGCGGCATGGCGCCCTTGGCGACCATGGCGCGCAGCGTTTGCGCAGTGGCCTCATCGTGAACGGGCGGCCCGGGCAGGAACAGCCCGAGCTGGAACGATGGCTGCTCCGGGTGCTGGACCGTGAGCCAGCGGTACGCGCCATTGCGCACGTCGGTATGCACACGGAATCCGAGTTTGTCGACGTAGAACTTGAGCGCCTCGTCCTGGTCGTCGACGTACAGGCCCACCACATTGATACCCTGATTCATAACACCTCCCTGGTTAGTGATCGCACTTCAGGGCCGCACTTTAGCCTTGCCCGCACGCCGCCGCTTCTCCAAAACTGCTGTGGTGAGGTCGGGGCGCTGCGCGGCTTTCAGCACGCAGGCGGGCACCCGGTCGATCTCGGGCAGGTTGGCCCGCGCCTGAACGCGCATGGCGCTGGGGCTCGAGCCGGTCACGTCGCGAAACGTGCGGCCAAAGGTGCCGAGACTCTCCCAGCCGGTGGCGAAAGCGATATCCGTGATGTCGAGATCGGTGTCGCGCAGCAGGGTGGTGGCCTGCTCGATGCGCCGCGTGAGCAGGTAGCGATGCGGCGGGAGCCCGAAAGCGCGCTTGAAGGAGCGTGCGAAATGCGCTTCGGATACGCCGCTGACCTCGGCCAGGCGCTTGACGGGCCACGCCTCGTGAGAGGCGGCGTCTATGCGGTCTTTCGCGCGCAACAGACGGCGCAGCAGGGCCGGGTCCAGCAGGGGTTCGGCGTCGGGCGGTTCAGGATGCGCGTCGGTGAGCGTGGGCGCATCGGCGTGGAGGGCTGCGCTGGCTGGCATGCATTCGTCTTGAGTGGGCGGCATGCCGGTAGTGTAGGCCCAACGGCGCTCGATCGCCGACGATCGGCTTTCGACTGGTTGGGCCTGCCAGGCGTCGCTCACTGCGATTCGACGAACTCGATGATCTCGCCGTTGTCGCGCTTGAGGTACAGGTCGGCGCCTTTCATGCGCACTTCGTTGCACGAATACGGCATCTTGCTGCCTTTGCTGCAGATCTTGCCGTCCTCGGCTTTCCAGTCGCCGTGGTCGGCAAAGCCTTTGCTCGACTTGAAGTCGTAGTCGCCGTTATTGCCGTACTGCACATGCCACGTGCTGCCGTCGGCGATCTTGATGTCGAATGCCTTGCCCGAGAGGCGTTGCTGGAGGTCGGCCGCGCTGGGGCTCGCGGAACCGTCCGGGAATGCCGCTGCGTCGGCAAAAGCCGTAGCGGGAACGATGAGCAGGAGGGCAAGCAGCTTGTTCATGGGAGGTCTCCTGAAAAGCCGGATTACTGCCTTGCTTCGACACGATGGAGCGGCGCGCTCGTCCAGCGGATAGCCCGACGCGAGGCGTGGAGGCGGGCGTTGGGCGTCGCTCCCGTTGACGTTTTCACTATAGCGCCGGGCGCTTGCGCCAATGTGGCCTGGCGCACACAAGGCGTGTAACCGGGGCAGCACTTCGATGCCCGCGCATCGTTGCACATGCCCCCGAGGTGCGCTGGCGGGCCTCGAAACGACAGCCCGCCACGACCTTACTTCAGCCGTCCCGCGAGGAACTGCTGGAGCCGCTCGCTGCGCGGCGCATTGAGCACGTCCTTGGGGTCGCCTTGCTCTTCGATCTTGCCCTTGTGCAGAAACACGACGTGATTCGACACGTTGCGCGCGAAGCCCATTTCGTGCGTGACGACGATCATGGTGCGGCCTTCCTCCGCGAGCTTCTGCATGACCTTGAGCACTTCGCCCACAAGCTCGGGGTCGAGCGCGGAAGTGGGCTCGTCGAACAGCATCACTTCGGGCTCCATGGCCAGCGCGCGAGCGATCGCCACGCGCTGCTGCTGGCCGCCGGAAAGATGCGAGGGGTACTTGTGCTCGACGCCGGCGGCCAGCCCCACCTTGTCGAGGTACTTGCGCGCGCGGGCCTCGGCTTCGCTGCGGGAGAGGCCGAGCACGCTGACCGGCGCCTCGATGATATTCTCGAGCACGGTCATGTGCGCCCAGAGATTGAAGTGCTGAAAGACCATCGAAAGGCGCGTGCGCATTTTCTGGAGCTGCTTCGGATCGCTCACGCGCAGCGCGCCGCCGCGGTCGGCGCTCGTGCGGATCTCCTCGCCGTTGAGCGTGATGCGTCCCGAGCAGGGCGATTCGAGAAAGTTAATGCAACGCAGGAACGTGCTCTTTCCCGAACCGCTCGATCCGATCAGGCTGATCACGTCGCCAGCCTTTGCCTTGAGCGATACGCCCTTCAAAACCTCGTTCTCGCCGAACTTCTTGTGCAGGTCGTCGACAATCAGCTTGTACATACTCGGTTCACTCCATCAAAACTGCGTGAAATTCTTAGTGGCCTTGCGGCTTCAGATACGCCAGCACACGTGTTTCGAGGCGGCGGAAACCCCAGATCAGGGCGAAGACGATGGACGCATAGAGCGCCGCCGCGATGCCGTACGCCTGGAACGTCATATAGGTGGCGGAATTCGCATCGCGGGCCACTTTCAGGATGTCGGGCACGGTCGCGGTAAACGCCAGCGTCGTGGCGTGCAGCATGAGGATCACCTCGTTGCTGTACGAGGGCAGCGCGCGCCGAAATGCCGAAGGCAGAATGATGCGCGTGTAGATCTTGGTCTTCGACATGCCATACGCCTGGGCCGCTTCGATTTCGCCATACGCGGTCTCGCGAATCGCGCCCGCGAAGATTTCGGTGGCGTAAGCGCACTCGTTCAAGGCAAACGCCAGCAGCGTGCAATTCATGGCACTGCGAAAGAAGTCGCCAAGAACCGGATTGGCCTGCACGAAATGCAGGCTGTAGAGGCCGGTGTAGAAGAGCAGCAGCTGCACATAGAGTGGCGTGCCGCGGAACACGTACGTATAGACCCAAACCGGCCGCGAAAGCCACGGGTTGCGCGACGCGCGCGCAATGGCGAGCGGCACGGCAAGCAGGAAGCCCGCCACGATCGACACGACCAGCAGCCAGAGCGTGATGGCGAGGCCGCTCGTGTTGAAGCCGTCGCTGAACAGATAGTTGGGCCAGTATTGACGAAGCAGTTCGATCACAGCGCTGCCCTCCGCACACCGGTCGAATAGCGCTTTTCGAGGCGGTGCAGTGCCAGGTTGGAAACCGTGGTGATGGCGAGATAGATCGCGCCGGTCACGAGCGTGAAAAAGAAGAACGCCTGGGTGGCCTTGCCCGCGTCCTGTGCGGCCTTCACCACATCGGCGAGACCGATGATCGAGACGAGCGCCGTGGCCTTCACGAGCACCTGCCAGTTATTGCCGATGCCCGGCAGCGCGAAACGCATCATCTGCGGGAACAGAATGCGCGTGAACACGCGCGTGGAACTCATGCCGTAGGCGAAACCGGCTTCGATCTGCCCGCGCGGCACGGCGAGAAACGCGCCGCGGAAGGTCTCCGTGAAGTACGCGCCGTAAATGAAGCCGAGTGTGATGACGCCGGCCACGAACGGATCGATGTCGATCTGGTCCATGCCCATCATGTCGGTCACGTCGTTGAGCCAGATCTGGATGCTGTAGAACAGCAGCAGCATGAGCACGAGATCGGGCACCGCGCGAATGAGCGTGGTGTACGCCGTGCCGATGCGCGCAAGCATGCGGTTGGGCGAGAGCTTCGCGGCAGCGCCCGCAAGCCCGAGCAGAAACGCGGCGCCGAGCGAAAGCACCGCGAGCTTGATGGTTTCCCACGTGCCCGCAAGGAGCAGCGGGCCGAAGCCTTGAAAGACCATGGAAGGTGTCCTCGTTCAGGGGAGCGGCGCTCCCCCTGGTTATTGCAGATGAAGACGGCGGTGCTTAACCGCCGTACACGTCGAAGTCGAAATACTTCGACTCGATCTTCTTGTACGTGCCGTCCTTGATCATGTCGGCGATCGTCTTGTCGATCTTCGCCTTGAGGTCGGCATCGTCCTTGCGCAAGCCGATGGCGGCGGCGCCCGTGGGGATCTCCGCGCCCGCGAACGCAAAGCCTGCGCCACGCGGCGTCTTCAGGAAGCCGAGATTGGCCTGCACTTCGTCTTGCAGCGCGGCGTCGAGGCGCCCCGACTGCAGATCCAGATAGACCTGGTCCTGGTTCTGGTAGGGAATCACGTTGATGCCCTTGGGCGCCCAGTTCTGCTTCGCGTAGGTTTCCTGAATCGAGCCTTGCTCGACGCCCACCGTCTTGCCCTGCAGCGAAGCGATGGTCGGCTGCAGCGGCGAGCCTTGCTTCGCGACGAGGCGAGTAGGCGTGTTGAACAGCTTCGCCGAGAAGGCGATCTGCTGCTCGCGCTGCGGGGTGATCGTGAGCGCGGACAGGGCGCCGTCGAACTTCTTGGCCTTGAGGCCCGGGATCATGCCGTCGAAATCCTGCTCGACCCACACGCATTTGGCGTTCAGGCGCCGGCAGATTTCGTTGCCGAGGTCGATGTCGAAACCGACCAGCTTGCCATCGGTCGCCTTCGACTCGAACGGCGCGTAGCTCGCGTCGGTGCCGAAGCGGATGGTCGACCAGTCTTTCGCGTACGCGCCACCGGCGGCAAGGGCGAGGGCGACACACAAGGCAAGTTTCTTCATGAAGTCTCCGATAGGAATGGTTGGCATGTGGCCGGTCATGGACTGGAGGTTCGGCACGGCAAGTTGTCTATACAATTATCGATGTGTCGGAAAGACCGGCAATCGGTGTTATCACCTGGGGATTTCACTGTGCCACAATCGAAAGATGGCGTAATTCAGGCGTCAGGAAGCGGGAATGCGGGTATACGTGGAGCAGATTGAACTTGTATAGACAAGCTCGCTTCGGTAATCTGATTCCACCTTGTCCAGACAACTTTGACACCGCAATGAACATCAAACTCACTCCCGGCCATCTGACCCTGTCCCAACTGCGCCAGATCGCGCGTGCCGATGAAAACGGCGGCGTGAAGCTCGAACTCGATCCGGCCAGCTTTGCGGCCATCGACGCAGGCGCACGCGCCGTTGCCGAGATCACGGCGAAGGGCGAGCCCGCCTACGGCATCAACACGGGCTTCGGGCGTCTGGCGAGCACGCATATTCCGCGTGAGCAGCTCGAACTGCTGCAGCGCAATCTGGTGCTCTCGCACGCCGTGGGCGTGGGCGAGCCGATGTCGCGTCCGGTCGTGCGTCTGCTCATGGCGCTGAAGCTGTCGAGTCTGGGCCGCGGCCATTCGGGCATTCGCCGCGAAGTGATGGACACGCTCATCACGCTGTTCAATGCCGACGTGCTGCCCGTGATTCCGGTGAAGGGTTCCGTGGGTGCTTCGGGCGACCTCGCGCCGCTCGCGCATATGTCCTGCGTGCTGCTGGGTGTGGGCGACGTGTTCGCGAAGGGCGAGCGCATGAGCGCGGTCGAGGGCCTGCGTCTCGTCGGTCTCAAGCCGCTCGCGCTGCAGGCGAAGGAAGGCCTCGCGCTGCTCAACGGCACGCAGGCTTCCGCCGCGCTTGCGATCTACAACATGTTCGCGATCGAGGACCTGTACCGCACGGCACTCGTCTCGGGCGCGCTCTGCGTGGACGCGGCGGCAGGTTCGGTGAAGCCGTTCGACGCGCGCATTCACGAACTGCGCGGCCATCGCGGCCAGATCGAGGCGGCCTCGGCCTACCGCACGCTGCTCGAAGGTTCGGCGATCAACCTCTCGCACCGCGACTGCGGCAAGGTCCAGGACCCGTACTCGCTGCGCTGCCAGCCGCAGGTGATGGGCGCGTGTCTGGACCAGATGCGCCACGCAGCGCAAGTGCTGCTCGTCGAAGCGAACGCGGTGTCGGACAATCCGCTGATCTTCCCGGAAACGAACGAAGTGCTCTCGGGCGGCAACTTCCACGCGGAACCGGTGGCCTTTGCCGCTGACAACCTCGCGCTGGCCGCCGCCGAAATCGGCGCACTGGCCGAGCGCCGCATCGCGCTGCTGATCGACGCGACGCTTTCGGGCCTGCCGCCTTTCCTCGTCAAGGACGGCGGCGTGAACTCGGGCTTCATGATCGCGCACGTCACGGCGGCTGCACTGGCCTCGGAAAACAAGACGCTCGCGCATCCGGCTTCGGTCGATTCGCTGCCGACTTCGGCAAACCAGGAAGACCACGTGTCGATGGCGACGTTCGCCGCGCGCAAGCTCGCCGACATTGCCGACAACACGGCCAACATCCTCGCGATCGAACTGCTCGCCGCGGCCCAGGGCGTGGACCTGCGCGCACCGCATCACACGAGCCCGGCGCTCGCGCATGTAATGGAGTCGGTGCGCGCCGAGGTGCCGCATTACGACCTCGATCGCTACTTCGCGCCGGACATCGCCGCGATGACGAAGCTCGTGCAGAACGGCGCGATCGCCAAACACAGCCCGCTGGCGTTCGAGTCCGAGCAATAAGCGCCGAAGGCCAGATAAAAACCTGAATAACATCCGAGACGAAGACGTTATGAACCAACCGAACTTCACCGACCCGCGCCTCGACCCGACCCGCACGACCCGCGCACCGCGCGGCAGCGAGAAGGTCTGCAAGACCTGGCTGGCGGAAGCCGCCTACCGGATGCTCCAGAACAATCTGGACCCCGAAGTCGCCGAGCATCCGCATGCGCTCGTGGTGTACGGCGGCATTGGCCGCGCCGCGCGCAACTGGGAGTGCTTCGACCAGATCCTCGCGTCGCTCAAGGACCTGAACGAGGACGAGACGCTGCTGATCCAGTCGGGCAAGCCCGTGGGCGTGTTCCGCACGCATGCCGACGCCCCGCGCGTGCTGCTCGCGAATTCGAACCTCGTGCCGCACTGGGCCACGTGGGAGCACTTCCACGAACTGGACCGCAAGGGCCTCATGATGTACGGCCAGATGACGGCGGGCAGCTGGATCTACATCGGCTCGCAGGGCATCGTGCAGGGCACCTACGAGACGTTCTATTCGGTCGCGAACCAGCACTTCAACGGCGACCCGAAGGGCCGCTGGATCCTCACGGGCGGTCTCGGCGGCATGGGCGGCGCGCAGCCGCTCGCGGCGACGATGGCGGGCTTCTCGATGATCGCGGTGGAATGCGACGAGACGCGCATCGACTTCCGCCTGAAGACGCGCTACGTGGACCGCAAGGCCAAGACCATCGACGAGGCGCTGGCCATCGTCGAGGAAGCGAAGAAAACGGGCAAGCCGGTTTCGGTGGGCCTGCTCGGCAATGCCGCCGACGTGTTCGCCGAGTTCGTGAAGCGCGGCATCACGCCTGACTGCGTGACGGACCAGACGAGCGCGCACGATCCGATCCACGGCTACCTGCCGCAGGGCTGGAGCGTGGAGCAGTGGCGCGAAGCGCAGAAGGTGGCGCCCGAGTCCATCGTAAAGGTCGCGAAGGAGTCGATGGCCCATCAGGTGCGCGCGATGCTCACGCTGCAGGAGCGCGGCGCGGCCACGCTCGACTACGGCAACAACATCCGCCAGATGGCGCTGGAAATGGGCGTGGAAAACGCGTTCGATTTCCCGGGCTTCGTGCCGGCGTATATCCGCCCGCTGTTCTGCGAGGGCAAGGGCCCGTTCCGCTGGGTGGCGCTCTCGGGTGACCCCGAGGACATCTACAAGACCGATGCCAAGGTCAAGGAGCTGATCCCGGACGATCCGCACCTGCACAACTGGCTCGACATGGCGCGCGAGCGCATCGCGTTCCAGGGCCTGCCCGCGCGTATCTGCTGGGTGGGCGTGAAGGATCGCTACCGTCTGGGCCAGGCGTTCAACGAGATGGTCAAGAACGGCGAGCTGAAGGCGCCGGTCGTGATCGGCCGCGACCACCTCGACACCGGCTCGGTGGCGAGCCCGAACCGCGAAACGGAATCGATGAAGGACGGCTCGGACGCGGTGAGCGACTGGCCGCTGCTCAATGCGCTGCTGAACACGGCGGGTGGCGCGTCGTGGGTCTCGCTGCACCATGGCGGCGGCGTGGGCATGGGCTTCTCGCAGCACTCGGGCGTGGTGATCGTGGCGGACGGCACGCAGTCGGCGCACGAGCGTCTGGGCCGCGTGCTGCTCAACGATCCGGCCACGGGCGTGATGCGCCACGCGGACGCCGGCTACGAACTCGCGCAGCAAACGGCGCGCGAAGCGGGTCTCAAGCTGCCGATGCTCGGCCGATGAGCGGCGTGACGCCGCCGTTCAAACGCGGCGGCGTCACGTTTGCGAGCGCTCGCTCAGAGCGTTTCGGGCAGCCGGTGTGAGTCGTTGTCGACGCAACAAACAAGCACCTCGGCATCCTCGGCACCCGTGCTGAGATAGACGTGCCCCACGGCGCTGTCGAAATAGAGGCTGTCGCCGGGCGACAGCCTGAAGACCGTGCCGTTTTCAAAATGCAATTCCAGTTCCCCGCCCAGCAGGAATAGAAACTCCTCGCCGCTGTGGCGGATGTAATCGGGAAACGCGTCCATCGTGCGGGCGTGGATGCGTCCGCGCATCGGCACCATGCGCTTGCCCGTGAGATCGTTGGCGATCATGCCGTACTCGTAGTTCGGCGTGTCGTAGATCATCTGCTTGCCCGCGCGCGTGAGCGACGGCTTCATCGGGCCGGCCGCCTTGCGCTTCCTGCGCCCGAAGATCGTGTCGAAGTCCACGTTCAGCGCGTGCGCGAGTGCCGCGAACTTGTCATAGGTGAGCGCAATGTCGCCGCGTTCGGCCTTCGAAATCGTCGAGACGGCGATTCCCGACAACTCCGATAGCTGCATCAATGTCAGCTCGCGCGCCTTGCGCGCCTCGCGCAGACGCGCGCCAACGGCCGCGTGATCGATTTCCGTTGCCGCCTGCCCGGTTGCTTTCCCGGTTGCGTGCTCAGTTGCGTGCTCAGTTGCGTGATTACGTGCTGCGCTTTTTGCCATGGAAGGGCCGGTTCCCGGTTACGGGTTTTGTCGTATACGAGAAATTATTTTTTCTCGTATATGATAACTCGCATCTCGACTCCCCTTTGAAGGAGCAGCGTCGTGGCCTCAATCGCACTGGGAAAAACGGGTCTTTCGAAGGGCCAGGTCATTGCCGCGACGACGCTGGGCACGGCGCTCGAGTACTACGACTTCACGATCTACAGCTTCTTCGCGATCCAGATCGGCAAGCTGTTCTTTCCCTCTGCATCACCGGTCAACCAGTTCCTGCTTTCCATCGGCCTGTTCGGCGTGGGCTTCGTGGTGCGTCCACTCGGCGGCATCGTCATCGGCGCCTATGCGGACCGCGCCGGGCGCAAGCGCGCCATGGTGCTCACCATCATGATGATGGCGCTGAGCTGCGCGCTGATCGCCTGCGCGCCGCCGTACGCGGTGGCGGGCATCGCCGCGCCGCTCATCGTGCTCGCGGCGCGCCTGATCCAGGGCTTCGCGGCGGGTGGCGAGTTCGGCCCCGGCACCACGCTGCTCGTCGAATATGCGAGCGACAACACGCGCGCCTTCTTCGCAAGCTGGAACTTCGCGGCGACGGCGCTGGGCCTTGCGCTCGGCGCGACGGTCGCCACGCTCGTGAACGTGCTGCTGCCCAAAGAGGCGGTCGACAGCTGGGGCTGGCGCGTTCCATTTCTCGTCGGCATCGTGGCGGCGCCCGTGGGCATGCTGATCCGTCGCCGCCTCGAAGAGACGCTGAGCGCCGCACCGGCGCACGGCGCACGCCGAAGCGGCGCGTTGAACTCGGCGCTCACCACGCATCTGAAACTCACGATACTCGGCACTTTCGCCGAACTCGGCGGTTCGGTCTCCATCTACATCACGGCGTTCTTTCTGCCGAATCACGCTGTGCGCGTGTTGCATCTTTCGTCCACGGCGGCCGTCGCGTCCGGCGTGGTCAGCTCGCTCGTGCTGTTCGTCGCCGCGCCGCTCGTGGGCAAGCTCGCCGACCGCTACACCCGCAAGCGCGTACTCGTGATCTCGCGCGTCGTGCTCCTGCTGAGCGTCTATCCGGCGTTCGCCTGGCTTTCCGCCGCGCCTTCCATGGCGCTGCTCTGCGCGGTGTCCGCCTTCCTCTCCGTGTTCGTGGCGGGGCAGGTCGTGCCGGTGCTCGTGATGATCCCCGAACTGTTCCCGCGCGAAGTGCGGGCCACCGGCATTGCGCTGACCTACGTCGTGAGCGCCTCGATCTTCGGCGGATTTTCGCCACTTGTGGCAAGCTGGATCGTCGCGCGCACCGGCAATCCGCTCGCGCCCGCCTGGTATGTCGCGGCTGCCTGCGCCATTTCGCTGATCCCGCTCGTCTGGCTGCGCGACCGTACCGGCGAGGCCATCGGCTGAACATCTTTTCATCAGGAAACCGAACGATGCTCGACAAGACCGAACTGGTCAGCCTGTCCGCCGTCGAATTGCGCCGCCTGATCGGCGCCAAAGCCATTTCGCCCGTCGAACTGCTCGATGCGTGCATCGAACGCATCGAAGCCGTGAATCCGGCCGTCAACGCGATTACGGCGACCTGTTTCGACGCCGCGCGCGAAGCGGCCAAAGCGGCCGAGCAGGCCGTCATGGACGGCAAGCCGCTCGGCCTGCTGCACGGTCTGCCGCTCGGCGTGAAAGATCTCGAAGACACGGCGGGCCTGCTTACGACCTACGGCTCGCCGATGTCGCGCGGGCACGTGCCTTCGCGCGACGTGGTGCTCGTGGAGCGCCTGCGCGCGGCGGGCGCGATTCTCGTGGCGAAGACCAACGTGCCGGAGCTAGGCGCGGGCGCAAATACGCGCAATCCGGTATGGGGTGCAACAGGCAATCCGTTCAACCCCGCGCTCAATGCCGGCGGCTCGTCGGGCGGCTCGGCGGCAGCGCTCGCGTGCGACATGCTGCCGGTTTGCACGGGCTCCGACACAGGTGGTTCGCTGCGCATTCCCGCCGCGAAGTGCGGGGTAGTGGGCTTCCGTCCGTCGCCGGGGCTCGTGCCCAATTCGCGCCGCCTGCTGGGCTGGACGCCGATCTCGGTGGTCGGGCCGATGGGGCGCGACGTCGCCGAAGCGGCGCTGCAACTCGCGGCAACCGCGGGCGAATCGGCTGGCGATCCGCTGAGCTATGCCGTGGATGTCAACGCGTTCGCCTTGCCTGCGCCCATTGATCCGTCGACGCTGCGCATTGGCTATACCGAAGACTTCGGCTGCTGCGACGTCGACCCGCAGATTCGCGCCGTGTTCCGCGCGCGCATGGCGGAACTCGAACGCATCGTCCATACGTGCGAGCCGGTGGCGTTCGATCTGGGCGACGTGCATCGCTGCTTCGACGTGATCCGCGCGGAGAGCTTCGTCGCGGGCCTGCATGCCGCCTATACGCGCGACCCGGGCGCGCTCGGTCCGAACACGCGCGCGAATTACGAAATGGGCGCGAAGATGTCGCTCTCGGACAGCGCGTGGGCGCAAGCCGAGCAAACGCGCATCTACCAGCGCTTCCAGTGCGCGTTCGCGCGCTACGACGTGATCGTTTCGCCCACCACGCCGGTGACGCCGTTCCCGTGGACCGAGCTCTATGCCGCGCAGATCGACGGCCGCGCACAGGAGAATTACTACCGCTGGCTCGCGCTCACGTACGTCGTTACGCTCACCACGCATCCGGCGCTCGCGCTGCCGTGCGGCGTCGATCACGCGGGCATGCCGTTCGGACTCCAGATCGTGGGTCCGTTCCGCGGCGACATGAAAACGCTCGCCGTCTCGCAGGCGCTGGAAACGGCGTTTTCGGCGTATCCTCATCTGCGTCGTCCGCGCCCCGATCTCGCGCGCCTGACGCAAGCCAATCCGGCGCTGACGTCCATCGTCACGGCGCCTCCCATTTACGACCCGGCCGGCAGCGACGCTGCCGGTCTTTCGGCGGTGTGAACATGAGCAACGATATCCAAAGACTGCAAACCAACGCGCGCATGAGCCAGGTGGTGATCGCCAGCGGCGTGGTGTATCTCTCGGGCCAGGTGCCCGATACCGCAGGCGCGTCGATCGACGTCCAGGCTACCGAAATCCTCACGCGTATCGACAAGCTGCTCGCATCGGCGGGCGTGGACAAAACGCGCGTGCTGACCGCGAACGTGTGGCTCAGCGACCCGAAGCATTTCGACGCGTTCAATGCCATATGGGACGCCTGGGTTCCGCAAGGGCACGCGCCCACGCGCGCCTGTGTGCAGGCCTTGCTGATGCGCCCGGGCCTCGACGTCGAAGTGGCCGTCACCGCGCTCGCCTGAGTGCCTTCGAGCCAGGAACATTGCGTGATGAAATTCGATTCGGTCGTGCTTGGCGGCGGTATCGTCGGCGTCTCGGTGGCCTTGCAGTTGCAGCGGCGCGGTCTCTCGGTCGCGCTCGTGGACCGCAGGGCGCCGGGCAATGAAACATCGCACGGCAACGGGGGATTGATTCAGCGCGAGGGCGTCTACCCCTATGCGTTTCCGCGCGAGCTTGCCACGCTGCTGCGCTACGCGCGCAACCGCTCGACGGACGTGCGCTATCACCCGGGGGCGATGCCGAAACTGCTGCCGTTTCTCTATCGCTACTGGCACCATTCGCGCGCCGATCGGCACGCCGAAATCGCGCGCGCGTATGCCACGCTCATCGAGCATTGCGTGATCGAGCATCGCGCGCTGATCGAGGCGGCGGGCGCACAGGCGCTGTTACGCACCAACGGCTGGATGAAGGTGTTTCGCAGCGCGGCGGCCATGGACGCCACGCTGGCCGAGGCGCAGCGCTGGCAGCGCGAGTACGGCGTGGGCCACGAGGCGCTGGACGCCGCGGCGCTGCGCGCCGCCGAGCCTGCGCTCAGTCACACGCTGGTGGGCGGCGTGCGCTACACCGATTCCGATTCGGTTAGCGATCCGAAGGGATTAGTGACGGCGTACTCGAAGCTCTTCGAACAGCTCGGCGGCCGCTTGCTGATCGGCGACGCCGCGACGCTCGAACCGTCGTGGCGCGTCATGACACAGGATGGCCCCGTGCTGGCGAAGTCGGCAGTCATCGCCATGGGGCCGTGGTCGGGCGATCTCACGGCGCGGCTCGGTTACGAGTTGCCGCTCGCCGTGAAACGCGGCTATCACATGCATTACGCGGTTACGAATGGCGCGAAGCTGAATCAGCCGGTGCTCGACGCCGAAGCGGGCTTCCTGATTACACCGATGGTGCGCGGCACGCGTCTCACGACCGGCGTCGAACTCGGCTTGCGCGATGCGCCCAAGACGCCCGTTCAGCTCGAAGCCGTGGAGCCGCTCGCGCGCGAAATCTTCGCGCTTGGCGCGCGGCTCGATGCCGAGCCGTGGCTGGGCCGCCGCCCCTGCACGCCCGACATGATGCCGATCATCGGGCCTGCGCCGAAGCACGACGACCTCTGGTTCGCTTTCGGCCACGCGCATCACGGCCTCACGCTCGGCCCGGTCACGGGGCGCCTGATCGCGGAAATGATGACGGGCGCGCCGACGGTGGTGGATCCCCGGCCATTTCGCGCCGATCGGTTTTGACGGCGCGCGCACCGGCGCACACGTGGTCAGAACCGGTAATTGAGCCCCGCGAACGCCGTGATCTCGCGGCGGCTCTCGGTGATCGGGCTGTCGGCGGCGTAATGCTGAAGGCGTCCGAACGTCGCGTTCACCGAACCGACCCAGTGCTTCGAGAAGTCATGCGTCATATAGAACGTCATGTGCAGATCGCGAATGCCGGCGCCCGGCGCATAGGTCGGCAAGCCGGATGCCGCACTCTCGTCCGGCGTCACACCGAATAACGTACGCGTGTAGACGCCGTTGGCCCACGTGAGCCCCGGTCCCACCGAGAACAGCCATCCCGTCAGCGGCAGCGACACATACAGGTCGGCCGTTGCCGTCGTGCCTTGCCCGTGGCCGCTGATGTCCTGATACATGGCAACGGCGCCGGTGAACGCCCACGCCGTGTAATCGGCGAAGAGGCGCAGCTTCGGGCCGTCATCGACATTGCTCAGGCCGTGCAGATGCGGGTCGTCCGACACGGTGCGCGACTGGAAGTCGAAGCTCAGCGAAGCGCCCACATGGTAGTTCTCCGCGGAAATCACGTTCACGCCCAGCACGTCCGGCCCTTGCGAGAAGAAGTGGTCGCGGTACGAGATATCGAGCGACGGGAACGGATAGACCTTCATGTGGCGCGCGCCCGGATACTCGGGCGCGAAATAGGCGCCCGGACCGATCGAGACTTTCCACGGCGAGTCGGTTGTTGCGGTGCTGGACGTATCGGTGTCGGCCCACGCGTGCGAGGCCAGGGTCAGCGCGGCGACGCACGCCAGCCCTTTGATTGCTACGGATGGCTTCACGTATTTTTCCTTCCCACTGCCGCCAGTTGGCGCAGGCGCCGGGCGAGCGCCTTGGAGACGACCGGCGCGTCCTTCGCGCCGCGCGCGACTTCGCTCTCGCGCAGGAACAGGGCCGTTTCGCGCGCAACGATCTCGCGTTCGTTGTCCGAGGTGATCATGTGATACGAATCGTCGAGCCAGAGCGTGCGCAGGAAGTTCGAGCCGATGCGGTCGATCACGTGGCGCGGGTTGCGCGGGCTCGACGTTTCGTCGTCGATCGCGTGGATCACGAGCGTGTCGTTCTCGATCGCGGCGACATCCTTGCGGGCCGCGCGCGCGAGGCGCAGCGCCTGATGCAGCGCGGGCAGGGCAATCGTCGAGGGGCCGACCTCGCTGAAGTCGCTGCGCTGCATGGCGCGCGCGATCTTCTTGCGCAGCGCTTCGTTGCGCACGCCGAACGGTTCGGCCTCGCGATAGCGGTAGCGGTGGCGCAGCGGTGTGAAGTATGCCCAGTCGAGCAGGAAGCGATACCACGGGATCGCCCAGCCGTCGTAGGCGAGCGTGAGCGAGAGCAGCACGAGCGACTGCGCGGCGGGCCGCTCGCGAATCAGACGCAGCGCAAGCGCGCCGCCGATCGACAGCCCGCAGATCGAGACGCGCTCGTAGCGCGCCGCCAGGGCGTCGAACTCGCGCGCGGCATTTTCGACCCATTGTTCCATCGGCAACTGGCCGGCGCCGGCGCTATAACCGTCGATGACGGGCGCGCATACCGTGAACCCTTCTCCTTGCAGATAGCGCGCGAGATAGCGCAGCTCGATCGGCGAGCTGGAGAGTCCGTGAAGCATGAGCACGGCGTGGCCGTCGCCTTCGCAGAAGAAGCGCGTGGATTGCACGGCTGGCGCTTCGGCAGCGGCCAGCTCCAAATCGAGCGTCGCCATGTCAGCTCTCCGTGCGCAGCACGAGAAAATCGCCCGCGTGAGTGGTGAAGCGTTCGCAGTTGCAATTGACGTGCCGGTACTCGCGCCTGGGCTGCTCGCTGCGCAGGCGCACGCGATGATGGCCCGGCGACAGGGCGTGCGTGAGGCGCTGCACGTCGTCGGGATGCAGCGCGTCGAAGAGCGGGCCGGGCGCGACTTCGGCGGCGGCCGGCAGCGCTTGCGACATGCTCTGTCCCACGCTCGCGCGCTGGGCGGCATTGCGCTCGAGCCCCTTGATGAGGATGAAGCCTTCGTGATGCTGCGCGAGATGCCGCAGCAGGCGGTGCGTTTCGTCGACGGCGCGGCGCGCCAGCGCGCGTTCGTTGTCGTGACGCAGCAGCATTTCGTAGCGGGACTGGGCGACCGACGTAATCAACTGCGCGCGAAACTGCTCGCGCCGCAGACGCTCGATCAGCGTGATCACGATGATCGTGACGAGCGGGTACGACACCATCAGGATCACATCGCGGGTGTCGAGGAACGTAATGTAATTGTAGGGAGGCACGAACATATAGTCCGCAATGGCGAGACCCAGCGCCATCACGGTCAGCGCAGGCGCGAGGCCGAGGAAGTATTCGACCAGCGAAGCGGCGATACAGAACGTCGTGCCCGGCATCATCGGGCCGAGCAGGGGGTGCAGTGCGAAGCGGATGGCGCTCGCGAGCGCGAGCGCGCCAGCGGCAATGCACCACCGGCGCGGGCCTCTCGGCGCCCAGTGGCGGGCGTTACGGACTTTCATGATTTCCCGGGTCGCCCGCCGCGTGACGGGCCGTCGCGCGCGTATTGCGCATGGGCAATCGCTGACGCTTTAGTTGTAAGCAGTGCAAGGAATTCGACAGGAACGGCGAGAAGCGGCCGCGGTGACCGACCCGTCACCGTCAGCGCTCTGACGAATTTTTGTGTGTGTCGAATATTACCACTGTTTACAAACGTCGGACCAGGCGAAACGAGGCCGCCGAGGGAAACCGTCGCGGGATTCAGACGTCAGGATTCGACGTCGGCGAGGCTGAATATTCCGGTCTTGTCGTTATACGAAAAGATCTCTGCGTAGCGGCCCCAGGCGATCACGGCGTCGAGCGTTTCCTGCGCGGCGTCGTCGGCCAGCAGGTCCTCCAGTTCCTGCTCGAAGCGCACGCGCGGGGCGCGATGTCCGGGGCGCTCGTTGAGCACCGTGCTGATCCGCGCGGCCAGCGGCACGTTGCGCAGCAGATGTTCGGCGAACATCAGCTTGCGCTCCTGCGTATTGAATTCGTTGAAGGTCTTGCCCGCGTGCGTGAGCACCACGTCGCCTTCGCTGACCTCCGCAAAGCCGAGGTGCTGGAGCATTTCCGCGACCGGGAAGAGCTCGTTGACTTCCAGTTGCAGCGTGCGCGCGATTTCCGGCATGTCCGCGCGGCCGTTGTAGGGCGCGGCGGCCAGCGTTTCGATCAGGCCCGCCATCAGGTTGACCGACACGCCCGGCAGCGCGCTGCCCGGCTCGAGTTCGGGTTTGGCCGGCGCGCCCGCCTGGCGCGCGGTCATCTTCGCGTAGATGTCGTCGACGAGCGCGCGGAACGCCGGATCGAGACGATTGCGCGGGTGCTTGAACGCCACCGGAATCTCGGCCACCACGCGGCCCGGGTTCGACGACAACACGAGAATGCGGTCGCACATGAATACGGC
The DNA here is from genome assembly GCF_040965375.1 of Paraburkholderia sp. EG286A. Lineage (NCBI taxonomy): Bacteria > Pseudomonadati > Pseudomonadota > Betaproteobacteria > Burkholderiales > Burkholderiaceae > Paraburkholderia > Paraburkholderia sp. EG286A. Next base: position 78,459 of record NZ_JBFRCB010000004.1, on the reverse strand, counting down.
TTCCTCGATATTGTGCGTGACGATCAGCACCGACTTGATCGGCAGGCGGCCTTGCGTCCACAGGTCGAGCAGGTCGGTGCGCAGCGTTTCGGCCGTGAGTACGTCGAGCGCGGAGAAGGGCTCGTCCATCAGCATCAGCGTGGGGTCGACCACGAGCGCGCGCGCAAAGCCCACACGCTGGCGCATGCCGCCCGAAAGCTCGCGCGGATAGGCGTTTTCGAAGCCGTCCAGACCGATCAGGTCGATGGCGGCGAGCGCGCGCTTGCGCCGCTCGTGCGGGCCGACGCCGATCGCCTCCAGGCCGGCCTCGACATTTTCCAGCACGGTGAGCCACGGGAACAGCGCGAAGGTCTGGAACACCATCGCGACGCCTTCGGCCGGACCGCGCAGCGGCTTGCCCAGGTAGTTCACGTCGCCGCTGGTGGGCGGAATCAGGCCCGCGATGATGCGCAGCAGCGTGGACTTGCCGGAGCCCGAGCGGCCCAGCAAGCCGACGATCTCGCCTTCACGCAGCGTGACGTCCACGTCGTCGAGCACCAGCTGCTCGCTCGGGTTCTTGCCGAAGCCGCGGCACACGTGCTGGACGCACATCACTTCCTGGCCGGTGCGGGACCGCGTCTGCAGCACGTCGGGAGTGATCGGTTTGAGGTTTTGCATGGGATTGATACTCAATCAAGGCGAACACGGAACTCGGCATACGCGTGCAACTGCCGGTTCAAGGCGAAACGAAAAGCGCGTGAAAGGGAATGGTCAACTCACGGCCACGATCAGGGCGCGCCTCGCTTTTCCAACGATGGCGAATCTTCGTGACCGGAGTTTTGCAGCACTTAGGAAAGCCGGGACTTGAGGCGGCGCCACAGGTCTTTCCATGGGTGACGGCAAACGCGTTCGAGCGAGAGCAGCGCTTCGTAGTGCGCGCGCGCTTCGTTGACGTGAGGCAGATGCGACAAAAGCAGACCGAAAATCATGATGTTTCTCCGGACGTCTGGCGTGTATGGGCGAGTGCGAAGCCCGCAGACGATCGGTCGCCGCGCAGTGCGCGGCTGGATGGGTCTACGTGCTTTCCTCGGACGAGTTCGAAGGCAAGCGGTAAGGGCAACTGTCACTGTCTGGCATGTCGGCTCCTGTTCATGCCGGGCGCAGGCCAGCGCTGCGCCGCGAAGCGGGGGGCAGGCGAACGGCGGCTGCGGGCTCAAGCGCTCGCTAGGTCGCGCCAGGGCGAACGCGTGCGAAGCCCGCGTCGGCATGGCGCTTTGGTTCGGGGTGCACGAAGGAAGACTGCTACGGCGCGCACCGTCTGCCTGCTGGCAGGACGGCGGCTCGGGGAAGGGAGCGGATGTCCTGCCGGTCAGGCAGCGAAACGATTCGAAGATCGACTACTACTGTCCAAGGCATCGGCCCCATTGAGAAGACGGGCGAATTCTAGTCTCGGTAAAAACACCAAGTCAACCAAAATTGCTAAGCAGAGCAGAGATTCAATTCTGAAGGTTGGAGAAACGCGATTGAAAGAAACGGGAGTCTGCGGGACTGTTGCTGGCTGATCTCGTCGTTATGCTTTTTTTACTTGCGTTTTTGTCTGCGTGCCCAATACAATCCGCCCCGTCATAGCAAAGGAGTCCTCCGTGGACGCATGTTCCAGTAGTGGAAGTTCGATGCCGGCCAGCGCCGGCAGCACCACCGCGAGATAGTCGCCGCAGGTTCACTCCTTCGCCGCTAACTCGCTTACGCCGGGTTAGCGCGCTTCGTTACTGACTGGTCTCAGTCGTCTTTGCGACCAGTCTTCCAGCAGCACGCTCCCTCTGATCGATTGCCATTTGCAAGCTTGCTTGCAGGAATGGCTGCGCATTCGCATTTCGTCCGCTTGTCGACGCGGCCGGCATGCGTGCGCCTGCGAGCCGGCGCGTCCTTTATGGCCGCATTCGCGCTTCGCGTAGAAAACCTGCGCGCCGGACACAGTTTCATCAAGCTTCGCAGGCACGCTCTGCGTTGAATAGCGGCTTCGTCCGCAACTGGCTACAGTCCCACAAATACTATGAAAAACATTCTCAAGAGCAGGCTGCTCGGTTCGGGCGCACCCATTACGCTGAGCGCGGTTCTCTCGCTGGGCATCGTGCCCGCCGCCTTCGCACAGACCAGCGGCGACAATGCGCCCGCTCAACCGGCTTCGCCTGCTTCTTCTGCTTCGTCATCGGGTGCATCGGATCAGCAACAAGCGCCCGCTGCCGATCAGAACGCAGCCGCGCCCACGGGTCTTTGGGAACGCTCGAACCTCTTTGGCGACATGGGCGGCTTGCGGCCCTGGCTCGCGCAGTACGGCTTGTCGTTCGGCCTGCAGGAAACCAGCGAGTACATGGGCAACGTGAGCGGCGGAACGAGTCGCGGCGGCGCCTATCAAGGTGTGACTGAGTTCAGCCTCGGCATGGACACGCAAAAAGCGTTCGGTTTGCCTGGCGGCATCTTCAATGTGTCCGGCTTCCAGATTCACGGCACGAGCCTGACTTCGCGCAACCTGCAAACGCTGCAGAACGCGAGCGGCATCGAGGCCGATGCCTCGACCCGCCTGTGGGAGTTGTGGTACCAGCAGACGCTGCCTGGCGGCAAGGTCGACGTGAAGGTCGGCCAGCAAAGCCTCGACCAGGAGTTCATGGTCAGCCAGTACGCGAATCCCTTCATGAACGCGACGTTCGGCTGGTCGGTGCTGCCGTCCGTCGATCTGCCCGCGGGCGGCCCCGCGTATCCGCTTTCGTCGCTCGGCGTGCGCGTGCGGGCTACGCCTACGGACGCGATCACCGTGCTCGGCGGTGTATTCGACGGCAACCCGGCGCCTGGCGACGGCGACCCGCAGAAGCTCAACGCGAGCGGCACGAATTTCAACCTGGGCAATGGCGCGCTGGTGATCGGCGAAATTCAATACGCAATCAATCAGCCGCCTGCCAATAATTCGGATCCCAAACCAGGTGGGATGCCCGGCACCTACAAGCTGGGTTTCTGGTACAACAGCAACCGTTTCGCCGATCCGGCAACGGGCGTGACAGGCGTGGGCGGCTCGGTGAGCCATCGGGGCAATTACAGCATCTATGCCGTGGCGGACCAGATGGTCTGGCGTCCGAGCGCCGACAGTCCGCAGTCGGTGGGCGTGTTCGCGCGCGTGATGGGCGCGCCCGGCGACCGCAACCTGGTCGACCTCGGGGTCAACGCGGGCGTGACGCTCAAGGCGCCGTTCAAGGGACGCGACAACGACGTGGCCGGCCTGGCCGTCGGCTACGCGCACATCGGCTCGCACGCGCAGGACTATGCGAGCGCCCAGGCGTTCTCGACGCCCGGCTACCCGTCGCGCAGCGCCGAGACAGTGCTGGAAGCGACTTACCAGTATCAGATCGCGCCGTGGTGGCAATTGCAGGCAGACTTCCAGTACTTCTTCCGGCCGGCCGGCGGCATTCCGGACCCGCAGAATCCGTCGCGGCGCATTGGCGACGAGGCGGTGTTTGGCCTGCGTACGACGGTCGCGTTCTGACTGGAGGACGCCGCTCCTGCCGCTGGATCGGCGGCGGCAGGAGCGAGCAGGATGACGAAGCGTTGCGTGGCCTGCGTGAAGATATGAGCGAAAGGCGAGGGAAGATACCGATTGGTCGGACTTGTGATTGATCTAGACTCCAGGGGCGAGTGCTGCGCAGCTATTCGATGCGGCACCAGTTTTCAAACGCAGATTTCGTTCCATGAAGCATCCGATCCAGGGATGGCTTTTGGGTGCCTTTCTTCTCGCGCTTGCCAGCGTCTCGGCGGCCGAACCCGCCAAGGCGGCGCACACCCAGAAGCCTGTCCAGAAGCACGTTCAAAAGCACGTCCAGAAGGACGCGAAGGGCCACGCCCCGAAGCACGCCATTGCGGCCGCACCCGCGCCGGCGGCGCCATCCGTCTCTTTGCCCGCCATCGCGAAGCGCTTCGAGTACCAGTCGCCGTTTGAAAGGCAGTACGACGCGCATCTGGCGAAAACCACCGCCGCAACGCCTGGCATTCCGGACGATACCGACGCCACGCTCGATTCGGGGACCAACGGGACGCGCACGCCGGGCGCCCAGGTCGACAGCAATGGGATCCCCAACCAGGCGCTCCACCCGCAAACGCCGCCGCTCGTCACGGTCGGCGACTGGGATCTCTCTGCCGATGCGCATCTTCCGCTGTCGCGCTCGCATGACACCGGAGCGGCGATCAGCGCCCGGCATGGGTTCTAACGCGCTCAAGCAAAAAAGCCACGCCCCCACTTCCTTACCGCCGCGAGGTAATTGGTAAGGCATTGACGTTGTGACACGTTGCTCCCGGGAATGCGAAGGAGGCGAGTCAGTAAGCTGACAAGCTCAACTACCGCAGAAAAATCCTCCCCGGACCCACGCCCCATGTCACAACGACACCCAACCCGTTCGCGCATCCTGGGTCAGCTCCTGCTCCCCGTGCTGCTCAGCTCGACGCTGATGCTGCAGGGCTGCGCGACGACCGCGGAAAATATTGCCCTGGGTTTTGGTATCGGCTCGGTCGGTACCATCTCCGCCTTGGGTTGCCTGCTCGCCTGCCAGATGAACGACGCGCGCTGGTAAGCGGCGCTCAGTAATACATCCAGCGCCCATACTGCGGCGACCAGTACACCCAGCGCGCCGGCGGTTGCTGGTACTGCGCGCCCCACGGTGCGGGCGGCGGGTAGTAAGCGGGCCGGGGCTGCGCGTACACGGGCTGCTGCTGCGGGTATTGCTGCTGGGCGTATTGCTGCGCATACACCGGTTGCTGCTGCTGCTGCTGCGGCGGATAGGCGGGTGGCTGCTGTGCGTAGGCCGGCCGTTGCTGCGCATACGCCGGCTGCTGGGCATAGCCATACGGCTGGGGCGGCGGCGCGTATTGCTGGGCCTGCTGCGGGACCTGTTGCTGGACCCGCGGCTGCGCCGGCTGGTAGTAGGGTTGGGCGTAACCCTGGCCTTGCGTCGAATAGATCTGCGCGGAGCGCGGCGGCTCCGGTTCGTCGACGGTTTCGTCGTTCGCCAGCGACTCCGGCGGCGCGACGTCGTCCTGCGCGGGCGGCGTTGCCGCCACAGCACGATGGTTCGCGCTCGCCTGCGCGTAGGCGTGCGGCTGCGATTGCGGCTGCGCTTGCCGGGCGGCCGCAGCCGGCGCTGCGTTGGCGGCTTTCGCAACGGTGGCGTGTGCGTTCGCCTGCTCGGGAGCCGGCGCCGCCGCCGCGGCCGGAGCCGCGGCGGTGGAGTCCTGGACGTCCTGCGCCTCTTGAGTCTCTGCCGCGCTTTGTTCGCTTTGCGCGGCTTGTCCTTCTCCGAGCGGCTTGACCACGACCGGCACGGTCATGACCGTCGAGACCTCGCCCGCGTCGCTATAGGTGTGCTTGATGTCGAGAATGGGTTTCTGCGCCGCCGCGCCGGCGGCCTTCTTCGCCTGTGCTGCAGCAGGCGCAGCGGCGGGAGCCGCCGTCTGCGCCATCTCCTCCCTGGCTGCCTTGTAGCCCCTGTCATAGGCTGCCTGGACTTCGCGGTCCTGCGCCGCGGCGTCTTCTTCCTTGCTATACGCGTGTGACGCTGCCGAGATTGCGCAGCCCGTTGCAAGCAATGCGATGGCCGTCGCGTGCCGTGCGGTCGTGTCCATGGAGGGACCTCTAATTCTGTTTTTCGATGACTTCATCGTACTACGCGGCTGATGACATTCAAGCGGCGGGAAACCCCCTGGGTATGCAGCCGAACGCAGGCGCTCACCCCGGCGACGCTTGCGCCAGCAACCACTGCCGGAATGCGGCCAGGCGGCTCTGCCTGATGTCGGTCGAGCGGCACGAAAGGAAATGCGTTTCGCGTAAAAAGCGCGTGAAGCGGTCGGCGCCCACCTCCACCAGATCGCCGCGCGCAAGCTCGCGTTCGGCGAGGCGCGTGCTTTCGAGCACGACGCCCATGCCGTCGGCCGCCGCCGAAATCGCGAGCGCCGCGCGATCGAACGAGGGCCGCGGCCGGTCGGTCAACGGCAGGCCGTTCGCGGCGAACCAGTCGCGCCAGGTGACGCGGCTCAACGGGCTGTCGATCAGCGTGGCCTCCTGCATCAACGCTTCCACCGAGCCTGCGCTCGCCAGCAACGCAGGCGAGCACATCGGCACGAGCGGTTCGACGCCTAACGCCACCGTCTCCACACCCGGGCGCTCCAGCGCGCCGCCGTATGAAATCGCCACGTCGATTTCCTGAGCGCGCGTGAGGTCCAGCGGCTCCGGTCCGGTGGAAAGCCGCAGCGTGATGTTGGGGTGATGGCGCGCGAAGTCGGCAAGCCTCGGCCCGAGCCATTTCACGGCGAAACTCGGCGCGCTGTACACGGCGAGCACCTGGGCCTGGGGCGCGAGCGAGACTTCGCTGCAGGCCGACTCGATGACGTCGAAAACGCGGCTCAGGCTGTCGAGCAGGCGTAGCGCCTCGGGGGTCGGATCGATGCGGCGATTGCGTCGGATGAAGAGCGGCCGCCCGAAATACGCCTCGAGTTCCTTGACCTGATGACTGATCGCCGATGGCGTGAGATGGAGTTCGCGTGCCGCGAGCGCGAAGCTCTGGAGCCGTGCCGCGGCTTCGAAGGCGCGCAGCAGCACAAAATTAGGAATTTTGCGCACGTTCGACCCTGAGATAGGTGAATGTGGCTCATGTTTTCATGAACATCCATCGTTTGTCAACGCGTCGAGAGCCGGACAAGATGTCAGCCATCGAACGGAAGGATTGGAAAGGAGACGCAGCATGTCCGAAGTGATGGAGACGGCCCAGGCCACGAAGGCAATCGACCTGAACGGTCGTATCTCGATCTATCAGCCCGAGCAAAAGGATCTGATTTTTCCCGCACTGCCGACGTTCGCGAATCATGCCGAGCACCGGCAGCACCTGAAAGAGCGCCTCGTCGCCGCGTGCCGCGCGTTCGCGCTGCAGGGCTTCGACTACGGCTTCGCGGGGCACCTCACCGTGCGCGATCCGGAGCATCCCGAGCTGTACTGGACCAACCCGATGGCCGTGCACTTCTCGCAGGTCAAGGTCTCGAACCTGATTCTCGCGGACCACGAAGGCCGCGTGGTCGAAGGCAAGTACGCCATCAACCGCGCCGGCTTCGTGCTGCACGCGGCCGTGCACGAAGCGCACCCCGACATCGTGGCGATGTGCCATGCGCATACGGTCTACGGCACCGCCTTCGCGGCGCTCGGCAAGAAGATCGAGCCGATCACCCAGGACGCCTGCGCGTTCTTCGAAGACCACGTCGTGATTGGCGACGAGGCGGGCCAGGTCGCCGTGGAAGTGAAAGCCGGTCACAAGGTCGCCAACGCGTTCGCCGGCGTGAAGGCCGCGATTCACCAGAACCACGGCTTGCTGACGGCCAGCCGTCACAGCATCGAGTCGGCGGCGTTCTGGTTCATCGCGCTCGAGCGTTGCTGCCAGCAGCAGCTGATGGTCGACGCCACCGGCGTCACGCCGCGCCTCGTGCCGGAGGAACGTGCGCGCTATAGCCGCGAGCACGTGGGCAGCGAGTACATCGGCTGGCTGCACTTCCAGGCGATCTGGGATCAGCTGGTGGCGACGCAGCCGGATATGTTTGATTAAGTTGTTTGTTTCGCTCGAGATGTACGCTTGACTGAGCACTGCGGGCCGCCGGCGCAAGAAAACATGCGCGAGCGGCCACGCGCACAATAATCTTCGGAGACAACCCCATGAATACGTCGAGGCCTACGCTCGCCGCGTCCACGTCTTTCCCGAGCGCCGAAACATCGCAGTCGGCGCTCTACGCGAAGGTCGCGTGGCGCCTGGTGCCGCTCTTGTTCCTCTGCTACGTGGCCGCCTATCTCGACCGTGTGAACGTCGGGTTCGCGAAACTGCAGATGCTCAAGGACCTGGGCTTCAGCGAAACCGTGTACGGTCTTGGCGCCGGCATCTTCTTCATCGGCTACTTCATTTTCGAGGTGCCGAGCAACATCATTCTGCACAAGGTCGGCGCGCGCATCTGGATCGCGCGGGTGATGATCACATGGGCAATCATCTCCGGGCTCATGATGTTCGCGACGACGCCCGCCATGTTCTACACGCTGCGCTTTCTGCTGGGTCTCGCGGAAGCGGGGCTCTTCCCCGGCGTGATCCTCTACCTGACCTACTGGTTTCCCGCCGAGCGGCGCGGCAAGATCATCGCGCTCTTCATGACCGGCATTCCCATTTCGGGCGTGATCGGCGGGCCGCTTTCGGGCTGGATCCTGCATTCGATGAGCGGCACGCACGGGCTGGCGGGCTGGCAGTGGCTCTTCGTGATCGAGGCGATTCCCTCGCTCGTGCTCGGCGTCGTGGTGATCCTCATGCTCGACAAGGGCATCGAGCAGGCCAGGTGGCTCACCGACGACGAGAAGCGAACGCTGATCGTCAACATCGCGGCCGATGCGAGCCGCGTGGAGTCCCACTCGTTCCGCGACGGCTTCACGAACCGCATGGTGTGGGTGCTGAGCGTGATCTATCTGTTCTTCATCATGGGGCTTTATGGCGTGGGCTTCTGGCTGCCGACGCTCATCAAGGGCTCGGGTGTGAAGGACCCGCTCACGATCGGTCTGCTGACCACCTTGCCCTACGCGGCGGCGGCAATCTCGATGGTCGTTGTTGGCCGTAGCTCGGACGCACGGCGCGAGCGCCGCTGGCACCTTGCGCTGCCGGGCCTGATCGGCACGGCAGGCTGGATCGTCGCGGTGGCGGCAGGCAGCGGCAACGTCACGCTGGCGATGATTGGCCTTACCGTCGCTACCATGGGCGTGATGACGACGCTGTGCCAGTTCTGGTGCCTGCCTACTGCGGTTCTTGCAGGTGCGGCTGCGGCTACGGGCGTTGCGGTGGTCAACTCCGTCGGCAACCTCGCGGGCTTCGTGAGCCCCTACGTGATCGGCTGGATCATCGACAAGACGCATTCGACCGATCTGGGCGTGTATACGCTGGCGGCGTGTCTTTCGATTGGCGGATTGCTTGTGCTTGGGCTGCCCAAGCGGCTTGTTAATCACTAAGCAAGCTTCAATGGTCCGCACCGTAGCGTTCGGTGTGGACTTCTTCGAATGGCAGGCTTGGGAAATCGCTGTCAAGCCAGTCGTCATGAATCACTCGTAGTCCAGAGCAATTGCGTCACGGTCGATGCTCGCGGCGGGTAGAACCGCCGCTTTAACTCGCCTCGGCGCGATCATCATCGAGATGCAGGGCAGCACGGTGAACGTTGAACGGCGGCGTCGCCGGTGCTTCGGGCCCAGTTCTCTCCAACGATCCCCAGCATGAAGGCCGCTTTCGGCCGCACCACCCAAGCACCGCACGCAATTGCGTCGTGGTCTCGCAGGACGCGTGTGCCAGCGAGGAAAATTCTTACAGTTTTCGGGGATCCACCGACTTGGGTAGTCCCGAGGCTGCCTTGTCGAATGTCAAGCCGAACCGATTTAATACATCGCGCATCGGCGTTGATCCATTTTTCAGACTTGTTCGATTGCGCTGCCTCGAATTCTGAAAAAGGATAAGCGCTGGTGCCGGATAGTCCGTCGCCGTTCAAAGGAGTTGAATCCTTGAATTCACGCGATCCGCTGGTGCGCCCCGGTATCGACATTCACCAGTATTACAGCCTCGACATACCTTCGTCAGCGAGTTCGGCGCTGGCCGACATCTATTCGTTCAAAGGCACGCGTGCCATCGGCGAGCCGACGAAATACACAATCCAGTTCACCCATCCCCAGCACGACCTCTCGCGTAGCGACTACATCAACCGGATGGGCTCGTTTGTCATCCAGCCCCCGCCTGTAAGCCGCTGGAGCGAGCCAGAGGCGCCGCAGCGCGTCCAGGGAATGGTTACCGCCTTCGCGCAGATTGCCAGCAATCATGCTCAATCCCTGTACGAGGTCACCCTCGAATCGCGCCTTGCGCTGCTGTGCAACAGGCCACGCGTTCGCTACTTTTTCGACATGAGCGAACCCGAGGTAATTGAGAGGATTCTCAGAGAACACGAGTTCAACCAGATTTTCGCGGATTACCAGTTCGGCCTTTACCGCTCCTATCGCAAGCGCGCGATTATCGCGCAGTGGGGCGAGGATGATCTTGCATTCATTACGCGCCTGTGCAGGCGCGCCGGCATATGGTTTGTGTGCGAGACGGGCAAGCGCTGTGAGGTCGTGCGCTTCGGGGACGACTACTCGAAGTACATCCACGACAATGCGCGCTTCACGTATCCGTACCAGGAGCTAAACGGCCTTCATACGGTCGCTCGCGAGTCGGTACGGTCTCTGGAGATGCGCGCAACAATGCAACCCGCGAAGTTCTCGGTGCGCAGCTTTAGCCCCGAGCAGCCGAACAACGAGCGAATCAACGGTTCGACTGCGATCAACGGGGACCGGACGACCTACGGCGAGACCTACATGTGGGGGCTCGATCTGGATGACGAAAATGACGCCGCGCGCGAGACGGAACTCAGGCAGGAGGCGGCAATTGCGGAACAGGTCGTCTACCGCGGGACGGGCGACATGCTGGAGCCGTGGCCTTCTTGTGTGCTGAAGCTGTCGAACCGCGATCTGCCTGACGTGAAGTACGGGCTGCTGATTGTCAGCATGACATGCAGCGCGTCGCGCAAGGAAGGCTACAAGGTCGAATTCTCGGCCATTCCGAGCGATCGGCAATTCCGGATACCGCTGAAGGAAGAAACGTGGCCTCGCATTGAGGGCGTGGTTACTGGCACGATTGCTTCGACGAAAGACTACGTGGGGCCATACCTGGACGATCAGGGGCGCTATATCGTCAACCTCCATCCGGATCGCGACCCGCGCACGCCGGGCGTGGAAAGCTGCCCGATGCGGCTGGCAAAGCCATTTGCGGGAGAAGGGCAAACGGGCTTTCACTTCGGCCTTGAACCCGGAACCGTCGTGACGGTGGCGTTTCTGTGGGGTAATCCTGACAGGCCGTTCATATCTCAAGTACTGCATACGGCACTGCACACGGACCCGCTCGTCGTCGGTCATCCATGGGCCATGCGGCACACGATACGCACGCGCAGCAACAACACGCTCCAGATGGACGACCGCAGCGGCGAGGAACATATCAAGCTCGCCACGGAGTGTGGCAAATCTCAGCTTAACCTGGGTCATGCGGTAGATCGCCTGAACAAGGCAAGAGGCGAGGGCTTCGAGCTTCGTACGGACCTTAAAGGGCACGTCCGGGCCGGGGGCGGCCTGCTTTTGTCCGCCAATGAGCAGAAGAAGGCGCAGGGCCAGTTTACGGACATGGACGCCGTATCGAGCCAGTTCAATATCACTCAGGCGCAGGCTCAGGGGCTGGCTGCGGCCGCAACGATGGCAAAGACCGAAATTGCCGACATCAAGGCCGAGAATGAATGGCTGAAAAGCGAACTGGTGGGCCTGAAGAAGGCGGTGCTCGCATTGTCAGCTCCAAACGGCGTTGGGATCGCGACCCCGCAACGCATGATGGTATCGACGGGCAAGGATACGAGTTTCGCCACCTCGTTGGGCTTCAACGTTAGTGCTCTGAAGAACATTGCCCTGGCCGCCGCGGAGACGGTTTCGTTATTCGCGCAACGCACTGGCATCTTTATCGCGGCAATGCGCGGCAAGGTGCAGATTCAGGCGCAGTCGGATGCGATGGAACTTGTTTCGCAATTAGACATGAAATTCTTCAGCGTCGCCGGAACGCTTACCGCGACTGCAGCGAACGGCATTGTCCTGAATGGTGGCGGCTCGGCGTACATCAAGGTTCACGGAGATAACGTCGAAATTGGCGGTGCTGGGGACCTTATCATCAAGGTCCCCGATATGGATAAACAGGGACCGGGATCGCTGTCGCTTCCCTTGCCGAAGTTCAGTCAGACCGATGCGCCGAGCGATGAGCGTTTCATTCTCAGTGACGGCATTACGGGCCGACCGCTAGTGAATCGCGCGTACAAGATTCAGATGGCAGACGGTCGTATCGTTGAAGGCGTCACGACTAAAAATGGTGAAACCTCACTGACACAGAACGACGTTGCGCAGGGCATCAAGTTGATGCTTTCGAAAATCAAAGGGGCCTCATCCAATGGATAAGCAGAACAGCCAACCGGATACCCAGACTGACGCGCGGTCAGGACCGTTTCAGCGCGATGTGATGACCAACGTCGTGCCAATGCAGCGTGACCACCTTGGACGACCTTTCTGGGAGTCATTTCAGTCACCTGCAGGCTATCAGGTGCGCGCCGAAGCGCGCGTGCCGCCGCATATGCCTGGCATCATCATCTTCGTGCATGGTGTGAATTCGGAAGGGGAGTGGTATGACGCGGCTGAAGAGGGTCTCTGTGAGGGCCTAAATGTCAGGCTCGGGCGGACTGAGGATACGAAGCTAAAAGCGAACGCGTATATATCCATTGATCCCCGAACAGGAAAGGCGATCCCTCGCCAGTTCGATCCCGCTGAAAACGGGAATTCGCCGGTGATCCGCTTCTATTGGGGCTATCGAAGCGACTACGCTGAACTACATCGATGGAAGGTGCCATTACGCAATCTTGAAGGCGACAATAATTGGGCACCGGCATGTTTCAAGGATACGGGGCCGTGGTTTTGGGGCGGTGGCGCGTTCCAGAATGGGACAAACAACTTGCAGCAATTGTGGAGTGACAAAGGATTTTCGCGCTATATCTACGGTTTCGACATGGAACACCTTAACACTGAGGTCGATCGCCAACTGCAGGACGCGCCGCCGCGCATTTACTACTCTCGCGCTACGCAGCGTTTGGCGAAACTGATTGACAAAATTCGAGCGAAAAACCCGCGCGACACCATTACGCTAATGTCGCACAGTCAGGGCACCATGATCGCAATGGCCGCGACGCTGCTCTGCAAGGAGCGCGCGCCTGATGCCGTGTTCGTGATGAATTCGCCATTTGCACTGGACGACAAGATAACGGATGTGATGACGTGCGGCGGCGAGCGGCCAACTGCTGAAGCCCGTGCAAATACCTTCAAGGCTGTCGCCAACCGAATCAAACAGGATAAGCATGTCTATACCGAAGCGGCGATGCAGCAGTTGCATGTCGGCGCTTCGCAGGACATGAACTTCTGGCGACCTGACTTGAAACTGAACTATGGTGTACCGGAGCGGGATAACCACGGGCGAATGTATGTCTACTTTACGCCCCATGATCGCGTGATGGGTGCGACACCCATGCAAAGCATCGGCTGGCAGGGCATGGACGACAAGCTGCTTAATGAGCTCGGTGATACCGTCAAACAGCGCATGCTGGCGCGCAGTATGCCAGTTGGCGATGAACCAGGTGTACGCAAATTCGGCTCACTGCCGCCGATCGCGGAGGGTCAACTCGTGCCTGGCGCGAAGCCCGCCGATTTCTGGAACGGCAATCGTCGCGTAGCGGGCGCAGTTTTCGGTTTGCCTTTCTTATGGGCGGTCCCGAACGCAAATAAGACTGTGACGGTGAATGCAGAGAAGGTGCCAAACCCACTGACTGCAGAAGAGATGACATTCTTTGAGAAGTCACGAAAGGACGCGTCAGAATACGGAAAATTCAATGCCGAATTGAATAATCCGAATCTTGGTTCATTTGAAGACAAAACTTTCCCGTACTACGCGTCAATTTACCAGCCGGAAAAATATGCTATGCATGATGATGTGTACGGCAATTCCGGGAAGCAGAGAACAATCGAATCCGGCACAGAAGTGATTGATCGCATTACAAAATACAAGCCTGAGCCGACCAATCACAGTACGCTTCCATCGAATACCGAATTCATGACGCGCGTTGTTGCGTGGGATCTTCCAGTGGGTTTCTGCGATTCCTTCGAGGACCGTGAGTTCTGGATTGATCTAATAAAGGCGGCCGAGTGGACAAGCGGGCACGATACATACTTCGACTACGGTACGTTTGATACGGTTGAAAAGCCTGACTCGATTGACTGGACTACTGTTGCCGAGGAAACCAGCATCGCGGAAGCGAAACGTATTCGATATGGGGAAATTTATCGTGGTTCGTAAGCTCATCGTACTGACCTTTTCCGTCGCTGCTATCGGCTGTGCCGCGAAGCAGCCATGGTCCTTCATCCTCGCAGACTTTCTCTCCGCAAAGGAACTACCCTACGACTCACCGCCACAGGTGATCTATCGCATTGACAACCATCGCTTCGTGACGTTGGAGCATTATCGGGACTGCAACCACGGAGACGCGTTCTACAACGACACGAAGGCCGGAATCCATCGCTATCTCGGGCGAGGAAATGTCGAAAACTTTCAAGGTCGAATCATCAATGCTGATCCAACCGGCCGGAATCTGGTGTTTCCGGCCGCGACTCCACCATCTACCGTGTGCGGTAATGGCGAGCGCGGTTGCAATCCGACGATGGCTTATTCAACTGATGGAGGAAAAACATTTGATGGCGTAGTCTATTCAAGAAATAATTTCGACCCATTTGAATATTCAAAATATTACACAGTATCAGTAACGAAAGAGAAAATTTATGTCGAGAGGAAACTGAGTAGTGGTGATGCGTATGTCACTGAATTTCCAATGGTTCCCGGTATTGACTTGAGCAAGCCGTATCCAGCTGGTGTCACAGGTGACAGCTTTTCGGCATCGACGCGGCCCGACTACCTTGCTGGACTTCACACGCCATCGGGTCAAGATCGCATACGCTGCGACGCCTCGATCAAGCCGACGAACCCCGACGCGCCGCTCGCGCGTGGGCGCTAAATTGAGTGCATTCAATACGGGAAAGACTATCGTGGCTGGAAAATTCGTCGCACTCGCCCTGCCCGTCGCTACCATCGGCTGCGCGGGACAGCAGCCATGGTCTTTCAACCTCGCGGACTTTCTCTCCGCAAAGGAACTACCCTACGACTCGCCACCGCAGGTGATCTATCGTATTGACGACCATCGCTTCGTGACATTGGAGCATTACCGGGACTGTAACTACGGCAATACGTTCTACAACGACACGAAGTCCGGAATCCATAGCTATCTCGGTCGTGGCACTGTTGAGAACTTTCAGGGGCGCGTTATCAACGCTGATCCCACCGGCCGGAATCTGGTGTTTCCGGCAGCGACTCCACCGCATACCGTATGCGGCGATGGCGAACGCGGCTGCAATCCAACGATGGCCTACTCAACAGACGGCGGACGAACGTTTGATGGCATGACCTATATAAAGGGAAGTTTCAACCCCTACGAAGAATCGAAGGATTTCACCATCACCGCGACAACTGATGCAGTTTATGTTACTCGGAAGCTCGGTAACACATCCAGCAAAACAACAACGACGAAGTATCCGATGCGCCATGGATTCGTATATCTTTCAAAAGAAACGTTGCCGGCTGGAATGCACATTGAGCATAGCGTCCCTGCTCCGGGAGGAATGCAAACTCCATCTGGTCAAGATCACATTACATGCGACGCCTCGATCAAGCCGACAAACCCTGATGCTGTTCTGAGATGATAGAAAGCCTGCACAGAAACGAGGTGGAAACTCAATGTGGCTTTCGTTTCGACCATTTTGATGGAAAGGGAAAACCAATTTCCAAATTTTCAGGTGATCCCGTCGTGTCTTTGATAGAACCAGACCGGCCATCGCGGCGCGCTAGAGACTGGTTGTGCAAAGCCATTCGCTAGGAAACTGTCTCGGACCGGTTGTACCTACATGACGCACGACCATGTTGCGTATCGTTGAACTCAATTGAAGGACGCAATGAAAAACCCGGTACGCAAAGACGACAAGACCACGCACGGCGGTGTGGTCAAGACCGCGAGCGCATCATTCAAGATCGGTGGTCACAGGGTAGCCCTGCTTGGCGACATCGTGACCTGTCCCGAACATGGCGATAATCCGATTGTCGAACACGGCGAAGGTTACAAGGAAGGTGGCCGAAAGTGGGTTGTCGATAGGTGTCGCACGCAATGCGGAAGTCTGGTGATCGCAAGCGACTCAGGGATGAAGAACAACACATGAGCATGAAATGGATCGAGCCGAACGTGCCAGAATTTGAGCATGGCAAGCCGCCGCCAGCATGGGTCTACATAGTTGTCTTTGTCCTCGCTTTTGTTGTCTGTCTCATCTGCACGGTATTGAACTGGAAACAGGGCAAGTCGATTATTAGCGCGGAGTTTTTTGTACGTATCCTGCTCGTTCCACTCCTGCTGGGAGGCGCGATGAGCAACTTTCTCCATTTGCATCATGAGGACCGGGTGGAGCGTGTCGATATCTGGAACAACTTGTGCAAACGGACCTATTCTAGCTGGCGACGGTGGGCGCAGGCCCGCGTGGCGATCATCGGCAGCGTTACGCTGACGCCGGAAGACGATTTGGCCGCGCGCATGCTCGGGCTTGAGGGGAACTCCCCAGCGAACAAGGGCAAGACGCTGGCGCTTGCGATAGAGGTGAAGGGGCAGTCGATGTCGCGCACTCAGCGGGTATTGGAGCAACTGGTTACGCCGTTCACGTCCTACATGAACAACAGGGCATGCCGCCATACGTTCAGCATTATCGTCCAGTCGGACCGCGACGATGATCTCAATGATCTGCGGTCGCTGCTGCGCAAACTCGTGCCGACAGATTTCGGATTCGTGGAGATTTCGCGCGTAGCGGACCCGGTCGATATGGGGTTGATCGGGAAGTGGCTTTCCAGCAGCAACGCTCCGGAATACTGCCTGGTGGTCGCATGGCAGCTTCATGCGACGGAAACTGAACCGACCTGCTCTGAAGCCGCTGTATCGATGCTGTTTGCGTCCCGCGCGACCGTTGCGAACAGTAAGGGAAGGCTCAAACCTGAGGCCTGGGTGTTCCGCCCGGCAGCCGCTGCTATGGACAACGTATTTGACGTCCTGAAAACGCTGCTGGCGGCGCAGCAGTCGCCGCTGGAGCGCATCAAGCATTTATGGCTCACGCATTTGCCCGCACAGGGCAAGCACGCAACGCTGACGGCTATGAGGGACGTGAATCTCGATGTTGCGGCCCACGATCTGGACGCTGCCATTGGCTTGCCGGGACCGGTCAATACCCTTCTCGTGCAAGCGCTTGCCGCCCGCATGGTGCAGCATGGTCAGGGTACGCAACTGCTGGCAACGCCCCGCCAGGCGGGAGTGATGCTGAATCTCGTAGGCACAGCCGTCGCACCGGTTGAAGATATCGAGGAGCGGTTGCCTACACCACTTGGCATCAGTTTTATTTTGATGACAACCTGTATCGCCGCACTTGTCATTCTGGCATTCAAGGACGCAGGCGCGTCTGTCGGCTGGTTCATGGGCGTGCTTGGGGGTTTCATCGTGCTCCTGATCGTGCACGCCATTTTTTCTATTGTGAGACGCAATCAGGTAGCAAACGATTTTTATAACGGTTTGCCGTGGTAAGCAAAGCGCGCTGAATTGTGGCGACTTGCACATAAGGGCGCGCCGCTGGGTCGTTGCGGTGGCGGCGTCTCTGGACCAGAGCAGCTCACTGAACCGCCTTCTCGCCGCCATCACCCACCACAGCGGCCCCCGCCTTCTCATCCCACTGCCACCCGCCGCCCAGATTCCTGATCAACGCCACGCTGCTCTGCATCAGCAGCGACTGCGTATCCTTCAAGCTCTGCTGAGCCTGCAGCAACGTGAGCTGCTGGGTGAGCAAGCCTTGTTCGCTGGCGGTGCCCGCACTGAGTTGCGCCTGCGTGCTGGCGAACAAGGCCTGATTGCGCTGATAAATATTCGCGTAAGCGGCTTCCTGCTGCGCGAGATGATTCCACGACGAGAGGCTGTCCTCGACGTTCTGGAACGCGCCCAGCACCGCCTGCCGATAGTTGGCCGCCGCTTCGTCGTAGGTCGCGCGCGCTTCGTGCACGGCTGCCGTGCGCGCGCCGGCGTCGAAGATCGTCGCGGCGATATCCGGCCCGAGCGTCCACACGCGGCTCGGCAGCGAGAACAGATGCGCGAAGGTGTTGTGTTCGAAACCGCCCTCGATGCTCAGGTCCAGTATCGGAAAGAACGCCGCTTCCGCCGCGCCGATCTTCGCATTGGCCGCTGCCGCCGAGCGCTCGGCCTGCACGACGTCGGGCCGCCGCTCAAGCAATTGCGACGGTAGCGCGAGCGGCACGGCCGGGGTGTTGAACGCATAGTCCGTACGCGGCGGCAACGTGAAGCTCGCCGGCGCCACGCCGATCAGCATGGCGATCGCATGCTCGTCCTGCTCGCGCGAGGTTTCGGTGCCCTGCAACGCGGCCACCACGAGTTCGAGCGTGTCCTGCGCGGTCAGCACGTCATCGTTCGATGCGGTGCCCTGCGCATAGGCGGTGCGCGTGATGTCGAGCAGACGCGAATCGATGGCCTGCTGCTGCTTGAGCGAGGCGATGTCGAAGTCGGCCTGGCGCAGCGCGAAGTAGTCGTCGGCGAGGCTCGCGGTGATCGACAGGCGCTCGCCCGCGAGCTGCGCATCGGAGGCTTGCGCGCTCGCCTTGCTCGATTCGATCTCGCGGCGTATCTGCCCCCAGAGGTCGGGCTCCCAACTCGCCGCGGCGCTCACGCTCACGCTGTTGTGCACGCCGGGCACGGTGCCCGTGGTCGAACTCACGCCGCCCGTCGCGGCATTTGTGCCCGTGCCGCTTCTTGTGGCCGACATTCCCGCCGTGACCACGGGAAAGAGGGTTGCCACGCTGGCATCCACCGTGGCCTGCGCGAGCCGGTAGGCGGCTTCCGCCGCGACGATCGACTGATTGGCCTTGAGCGAGCGCTCGATCAGCTGCGTGAGCGTGGGATCGTCGTAGACGGTCCACCAGCTGCTCGACAGGGCAGCCTGCGGATTGACCTGCGCGCGCTGCCAGTCCACGCCTTCCTTGAACGTGGCGGGAATCTCCACCGCAGGCTTGCTGTAGTTGGGGCCGATGGCACAACCCGCGAGCGCGGCGAGCGCGAGCGCCGCCGCACAGCGCCGCAGCTGTGGCATGGCGAAAACGGCTGACGTATTCATGGTCATGCTTCCTTCTTGCGGCGACGCAAGCGTTGATAGGCGCGGTCGAGCCACAGATAGATGACGGGTGTCGTATAGAGCGTGAGCATCTGGCTGAACAGCAGCCCGCCGATGATCGAAATGCCGAGCGGCTTGCGGAATTCGGAGCCGTAGCCCGAGCCGAACACGAGCGGCAGCGCGCCGAGTATCGCGGCGCTCGTCGTCATCATGATCGGGCGGAAGCGAATCAGCGCCGCGCGCTTGATGGCTTCTTCGGCGGCGAGCTTGCGTTCGCGCTCTTCGGTAATGGCGAAATCGATCATCATGATGGCGTTCTTCTTCACGATGCCGATCAGCAGAATCACGCCCACCAGCGCGATGATGGAAAGCTGCGTGTGCGTGACGAGCAGCGCGATCAGCGCGCCCACGCCCGCGGAGGGCAGGGTCGAAAGAATCGTGAGCGGATGCATGAGGTTTTCGTAGAGCATGCCGAGCACGATGTACACGGAAAGCAGCGCCGCCACGATCAGCAGCGGTTCGCTCGCCACTGCCTGCTGGAACACCTGCGCCGTGCCCGCAAAGTTGCCGGTGATGCTCGCCGGCATGCGCAGCTGTGCGACGGCGTCGTCGACTTCGCGCGTGGCTTCGCCGATCGAGGCGCCGGGCGCGAGATTGAACGAGGCCGTGACGGCGGGGAAGGTGCCCTGGTGATTGATCGAGATGGCCGTGCGGTCGATGGTGAAGTGCGCCACGGTGGCGAGCGGCACGAGCGCCTGGCCGTTCGAGAGCACGGCCGTCGAGGGCGTGTTCGTCGTGCTGCCGGGACCCGCCACGGCGGCGGCCGAAGCGGCTGCCGCCGTCGCCGCCGCTTCGCTCGCCGACGTCGCGACGCTCGCCCCCGTCGGGCTGCCGTTGCCGCTCGAGCCGCTCTGGCCCGAACTCGGTGCGCCCGCGGCCACATAAATGCCCTTGAGCGCGGCGGGATCGGTCCAGTACTCGGGGGCGAGCTCCATGACGACGTGGTACTGGTTGGCCGACCGGTAGATCGTCGAGACCTGCCGCTGCCCGAAAGCGTCGTAAAGCGCGTTGTCGATCGAACTGAACTTCACGCCAAGGCGCGCCGCCGCATCGCGATTCACGCCCACGGTGGCCTGCATGCTGTTGTCCTGCTGGTCCGTGTTGACGTCTTCGAGTATCGGCATCTTGTGCATCTGCGCGACCACCTTCGGCACCCACTTGTCGAGGTCGCCCTGGTCGTCGGCGGTCAGCGTGTACTGGTACTGCGCCGCGCTCTGGCGTCCGCCCACCGTGATGTCCTGCGCCGATTGCAGGTAGAGCCGCGCGCCCGGAATGTCGCCGAGCGTGCGGCGGATCTGCGCGATGACCTGGTCGGCGCCCACATGGCGCACGCCGAGCGGCTTGAGCGTGACGAACAGCAGCGCGGTGTTGATCGCGTTCGTGCCGCCGATGAAACCGCCCACGGCCTGAACGTTGGGATTGGCTAGCACCTGCTTCGAGATGGCCCGGAACTTCTGCTGCATCAGCCGGTACGAAATGCTCTGCGAAGCCTGGATCGAACCGATGAGCCGCCCCGTGTCCTCCTGCGGAAAGAAGCCCTTGGGCACGACCACGTAGAGCATCACATTGAGCGCGAGCACGAGGATCGTGACGATGCCCATCAGGAGCGGATGGCGGATCACCCAGCCGAGCGTGCGGGCGTAGAAGCGGTGAAAGCGCGAATCGGGGTATTCCTCTTCGTTGTGCCCCGCGTGTTGTCCGCGCAACGCCACGCTGGAGAGCATCGGCGTGACCGTGAGCGAGATCAGCATCGACATGATGATCGCCACGGAAAGCGACACCGAGAACTCGCGAAAGAGCCGCCCGACGATGCCGCCCATCAACAACAGCGGAATGAACACGGCAACGAGCGAGACGCTGATCGTGAGCACCGTGAAGCCCACTTCGCGCGCGCCCTGCAAT
The DNA here is from genome assembly GCF_040965375.1 of Paraburkholderia sp. EG286A. NCBI lineage: Bacteria > Pseudomonadati > Pseudomonadota > Betaproteobacteria > Burkholderiales > Burkholderiaceae > Paraburkholderia > Paraburkholderia sp. EG286A. The sequence continues at coordinate 57,521 of NZ_JBFRCB010000004.1, read as the reverse complement.
GCGGCCTGCACGGGCGGCTCGCCGCGTTCAAGATGCCGCATGATGTTTTCGACCACGACGATGGCGTCGTCCACCACGAAGCCGGTGGAGATCGTGAGCGCCATCAGCGAGAGGTTGTTCAGGCTGAAGCCGAGGAAATACATCACGCCGAAGGTGCCCAGCAGCGAGAGCGGCACGACGATCGCGGGCACGAGCGTCGTGCGCCAGCTGCGGAAGAACGCGAATGTCACCGCGGTCACGAGCAGGATGGAGATCATCAGCGTGACTTCGACGTCGAACAGCGAGGCGCGGATCGTCGTCGTGCGGTCCATCAGGATGTTCAGCTTGATGGTCGGCAGGATCGAGGCTTCGAGAAAGGGCAGCTCGGCCTTGACGTTGTCCACCGTGTCGATGACGTTCGCGCCCGGCTCCTTGTAGACGATCAGGAGTACGGCCGGTTTGCCGTCCGAGAGCCCGTAGTTCTCCAGGTTCTCCACGTCCTGGCGCACGTAGCCGAGATCGGAAATGTGCACTACGTCGTTGCCCACGCGCTTGACGATGATCGGCGCGTAGTCGGCGGGGGTGTACAGCATGTCGTTCGCGCCGATCGTATACGAGACGCCCGCGAGGGCGGCGGAACCCTTCGGCAAGTCCGCGTTCGCATTGGCGATCGCCGTGCGGATCTGTTCGAGGCTCACGCCATAGTGGCTCACGCGGTCGGGGTTCAGCTCGACGCGCACGGCGGGCAGCGCGCCGCCGCCCACGGTCACGTCGCCCACCCCCGGCGTTTGCAGCAGCTTTTGCTGGAGCACCGTGGAGGCGGCGTCGTAGAGTTGCCCGCGCGTGGCCGAGTCGGAGGTGAGGCTGATGATGAGAATCGGCGCGTCGGCGGGATTGACCTTGCGATAGGTCGGGTTGCCGTCGAGGTTCGCGGGCAGGTTGGTGCGCGCCGCGTTGATGGCCGCCTGCACGTCGCGCGCCGCACCGTCGATATTGCGGTTCAGGTCGAACTGCATCGTGATGCGTGTGGCGCCGAGCGAACTCACCGAGGTCATCTGTGTGATGCCCGCAATCTGGCCGAACTGGCGCTCGAGCGGCGTGGCCACCGAAGTCGCCACGGTGTTCGGATCGGCGCCCGGCAAATGCGCGGTCACGTTGATGGTGGGAAAGTCGATCTCGGGCAGCGGCGCGACCGGCAGCAGCTTGAACGCGAGCATGCCGAAGAGCGCGATGCCCACGGCGATCAGCGTGGTCGCGATGGGGCGGCGGATGAACGGTTCGGAGAGGTTCATGGCCGCTTACTCCGCTGCCGTATCTGAAGCCGCACCGGATGCATTGCCCGCGCGCTTGCTGAAGAAGTCCTCCACGCGGTGCAGCGCGAGATACATCACAGGCGTCGAAAAGAGCGTGAGCAGCTGGCTCACGATCAGGCCACCGATGATCGCGATGCCGAGCGGATGCCGCAGCTCCGAGCCCATGCCGGTGCCGAACGCGAGCGGCACCGCGCCGAACAGGGACGCCATGGTGGTCATGAGAATCGGCCGGAAGCGCAGCTCGGCGGCGCGCTGGATCGCCTCGACGGCAGGGAGCCCTTCGTTGCGCTCGAGTTCCAGCGCGAAGTCGATCATCATGATCGCGTTCTTCATGACGATGCCGATCAGGAGCACGATGCCGATCAGCCCGATGATGTCGAACTGCGTGCCGGTGAGCACGAGCGCTGCGAGCGCGCCGAGCGCGGCGGAGGGCAGCGTGGAAAGAATCGTGACCGGATGGATGAAGCTCTCGTACAGAATGCCGAGCATCAAATACACGACGATGATCGCGGCCGCCACGAGAAACGCCTCGTTCGCAAGCGACGCCTGGAACGTGGCCGCCGAGCCTTCGAGCGTGGCCTGCACGGTTGGCGGCAGGCCGATGCGCTGCTCGACCTCCTTCAGATGCGCGAGCGCCGTGCCGAGCGTGTAGCCGGGCGCGAGGTTGAACGACACGTCGGCGTAAGGGAACTGGCCCTGGCGGTTGATCGTGACGGGCGCGGGCACGAGCTTCATGGTCGCCATGGAGGCGAGCGGCGCGACGCCGCCCGACGACGTATCGACGTAGAGACCGTCGAGCACATGCGCGACTGAGTTCGAGGTCGCGTCCGCCGCGAGCACGACGTGATACTGGTTCAGTTGCGTATAGATCGTCGAGACCTGGCGCTGGCCATACGCGTCATATAAAACGTCGTCGATCGCCTGAGGCGTGATGCCGAGGCGCGAGGCGCTCGCACGGTCGAAGGTGAGCTGGATCTGGTTGCCCTGCTGCATCGCCTGGCTTTGCACGTCGGCGAATGCCGGGTCCGCGCGCAGCGCGGCGATCAGCTTGCCGGTCCAGAGGTCGAGCACGGCGGGGTCGGTCGCCTGCAGGCCCACGCGGTAGCTCGTGGTGGAGATCGTGTCGTCGAGCGTGAGGTCCTGCACCGGGTGCAGGAACAGGCGCATGCCGGCGTCGCTGGCGGTGGAGTCGGCGAGGCGGCGAATCACGGCGGCGCTGCTGTCGCGATCGCCCTTGTCCTTCAGGTTGATGAGAATGGTCCCCTGGTTGAGCGTGGGGCTCGTCTGGTTGATGCCGATGAACGACGAAAGGCTCGCGACCGCCGGGTCCTTGAGAATCTGCGCGACCAGTTGTTCCTGCTTCTGCACCATGTACGGAAACGAGATGCCCGGCGCGGCCTGCGAGATGCCTTCAATGAGGCCGGTATCCTGCTCGGGGAAAAAGCCTTTTGGCATGAGGAAAAGGATCGCGAAGGTCAGCGCCGCCGTCGCGGCCACCGAAAGCAGCGTGAGCCCGCGATGCTCCAGCACCCAGCCCAGCGCCTTGACGTAGCGCGCGTTGATCTTGTCGAAGAAGTCGGCGCGCTGCGTTTGTGCGTGCTCCGCGTCGTGCGGCTTGAACATGCGTGAGCACATCATCGGCGTGAGCGTGAGCGACACGAACGCCGAGATCACGATGGCAATGGCGAGCGTGAGCGCGAACTCGCGAAAGAGCCGCCCGACCACGTCGCCCATGAAGAGCAGCGGGATCATCACGGCGATCAACGATACGGAGAGCGAAACGATCGTGAAGCCGATCTGCTTCGCGCCCTTGAGCGCTGCTTCGCGCGGCAGCTCGCCCATTTCCAGGTAGCGCGTGATGTTCTCGATCATCACGATCGCGTCGTCGACCACGAAGCCGGTCGCCACGGTGAGCGACATGAGCGTGAGGTTGTTCAGCGAGAAGCCGAGACCGTAGGCCACCGCAAGCGTGCCGATGAGCGAGAGCGGCACCGTGACCGCCGGAATGACCGTGGCCGCGAGCTTGCGCAGGAAGATGAAGATCACCATCACCACGAGCGCCACGGCCACGCCGAGTTCGTACTCGACGTCGCGCACCGAGGCGCGGATCGTCTGCGTGCGATCGGTGAGCACGGCCACCTTGAGCGTGCCCGGCAGGCTCGCGCGCAGTTGCGGCAAGACCTTCTGCACGCGGTCCACCACGTCGATCACGTTCGCACCCGGCTGGCGCTGGATGTTCAGTACGATCGAGGGCTTGTCGTTGGTCCACGCGGCCTGGCGCACGTCTTCCGCGCCGTTCACGGGATGTGCGACCTGCGAGAGGCGGATGGGCGCGCCGTTCTTGTAGGCGATCACGAGGTCCGTGTACGCATCGGCGCTCTGCAGCTGGTCGTTCGCGCCGATCGAGTACGACTGGTAGCGGCCGTCCAGATTGCCCTTCGCCTGGTTCACGTTGGCGTCTGCGAGCGCGGTGCGCACGTCGTCGAGCGACATGCCGAGCGAATTGAGCGCACCGGTGTTCGTCTCCACGCGCACCGCGGGGCGCTGGCCACCGCTGATCGTCACGAGCCCCACGCCCGAGATCTGCGAGATCTTCTGGGCGAGGCGCGTGTCGGCGAGGTCCTCGATCTTCGTGAGCGGCAGCGTGTCGCTCGTGAGCGAGAGCGTGAGCACCGGCGCGTCGGCCGGGTTCACCTTGCTGTACACCGGCGGATAGGGCAGGTTGGCGGGCAGGTAGCTCGCCGAGGCGTTGATGGCAGCCTGCACCTCCTGCTCCGCGACGTCGAGCGAAAGCGAAAGATCGAATTCGAGTGTGATGACGGAAACGCCGTTCGAACTCGTGGAGTTCATCGACTTCAGGCCCGCCATTTCGCCGAGCTGCACTTCGAGCGGCGCAGTGATGGAGGAACTCACCACGTCGGGCGCAGCGCCGGGATACTGCGTGTAGACCTGAATGGTCGGGTAGTCGACTTCGGGCAGCGCGGAAACGGGCAGCAGGTGATAGCCGAGCAGACCGGCGAGCAGCACGGCCACCATGAGGAGCGAAGTGGCGATCGGCCGCTCGATGAACGGGCGCGAGATGTTCATGGGCGCGCCCTGTCAATGCATGGTTGACGAGGCGGCCGAAGCCGGCGACGCGGGCGATGGGGCCGACGCGGCTGAAACCACACGCACGAGCGTGCCGTTGTCGAGCTTGTCCGCGCCGTCGGTGACCACGCGCTCGCCGGGCTTCACGCTGCCGCCGAGGATGGCGGTGTCGTCGCCGATCACGGGGCCCGCCTTCACGTTGCGCAGCACGGCCTTGTTGCCCGCGCCCACCACGAACACGAAGTCGCCGTTCGTGCCGTGCTGGATCGCCGCCGTGGGGATGACCGGGTTCTGGTCGAGTGTGTCGGCCTGCATGCGAGCATTCACGAACTGGTTCGGAAAGAGCGCGTCGCCGGCATGGTCGAACTGCGCGCGCACCTTGACCGTGCCCGTGGTCGTGTCGACCTGGTTGTCGAGCGCGAGCAGCGTGCCGGTGGCGAGCAGCTTGCGCTTGTCGCGGTCCCAGGCGAACACCTTCACGGCGCCGCGCGCCATCGCCGCGTGAATCTGGCCGAGGTAGTCCTCGGGCACCGCGAAAATCACCGTGGCGGGGTCGAGCTGCGTGATGACGGCCATGCCGGTGGTGCTCGTGGTCGTCACGTAGTTGCCCGGATCGACGAGGCGCAGGCCGATCACGCCATCCACGGGCGAGGTGATGGTGCAGTAGTCCACCTGGACCTGCAGGTTCTTCACATTGCCGGTGTCGGCCGTGACCGTGCCTTCGTCCTGCTTGACCGTGGCCGTTTGCGTATCGAGCGTTTGCTGCGTGATCGAGCCGACCTTGATGAGCGTCTGATAGCGCTGCAGGTTGAGGCGGTCGTTGGCGAGCGTCGCCTGGTCGTGCACGAGCGTGCCCTGGGCCTGCTGAAGCTGCGCTTCGAGCTGGCGCGAGTCGATGTGCGCGATCACCTGGCCTTTCTTGACGTGCTGGCCTTCCTGGAAATTGACCGAATCGAGAATGCCATTGACCTGGGTGATCAGCGTGACCGTGCGGATGGCCGTGACGGTGCCGAGCGCATCGATATAAACCGGCACGTCCGCAAGCTTCACGGCAACGGCCGAAACAGGGATGCCGCGCGGCGCGGCCGCGGTGGTGGCGGCAGGACGCCGGCCATAAAAGAACCACGCTGCGAAAGCGATGAGCAGCACCGCGACGACCAGCGCTGCCCAGCTGATGTGTTTTCTTTTCATAACGCCTCGTTCAGGAACCCGTGTGCGCGCTGCCATCGCCGGGCGGGTTGGAATCGGCCGATCTGAACCACGCGGTGAGGCGTAAAACGCGCGTACTGCTCTGCAAGGGCTATGCCAACGAGGGTCGGACGATGCGCTATGGGTTTGCGGCGGTTCGGCTTGCGCCGCCGCGGCGAGGGTGTCGTGAAAGCCAACAGGCGGTGTCGTGAATCAGGACAAAAAGGGGCGGCAACTTACGCGCGTGGCTGGCGCGTAGCTGGCACATGGCTGGCGCGTGCGCCCGGTCTGGCCTGGCATGGCTTTCGCATCGCATAATGCCCCGTCCCTCGTCACGACTCCAAACCGGAAACTGGACCGATATGCTCCGATCCCTGCGCGGCCGGCTGATCCTGCTGCTCGTTCTGCTAGTGGGCGCGGCGCTGTCCACTGGCATCCTGATGATTGGGCTCTTTCACCAGTCGGCGGCCGCGCAACTGGGCCAGGCCGCCGCCGAGAACAGCCGCGCCTGCGATGCAATCGCGGCCTCGTACCGCGCTTTCAGTGCGGCTCACCCGGAAAAGCTCGCGGCGCTCGACGCCAGCGAAGGCGACGCGTTGCGCGAGCACCTGAGCGACCTCGTGGCGGTGTCGCTGCGCACGCGGCCCGGCGTGCAGGGCGGCGTCTGGAGCCGCGACGCGGGCTCGCTCGCCTATGCCTATCCGACTTACGTGGGCGCGGTGCAGCGCACGGACCCGCCTGCCGGCGAACTGCCGCGTATCCGCACGCTCAACGAGGCGGCGCTCGCGGGCGACCGCGCGACGAGCATGCGCATCAGCGGCCAGACGCAAACGCTGCTGCTGTCGGCTTGCCCGCTGCCGGGGCCGATCCCGCACCTCACCGCCTGGACCATGAGCTGGACGCTCACGTTCGCGGGCCGCAGCTATCACCAGCTGATGGCGGGCCTCGGCGTGCTGCTCGTGACCGTGCTCGCGGCGGCCGCGCTGCTCACGCATCTCACGGTCACCTGGTCGCGCCATGTCTCGCAGATCGAAAGCGCGCTCAATGCCTACGACGTGGCCGAACTGCCCGTGCTGCCTGCCACGCGCGAGCGCGAACTCGACCGCATCGTGCTGGCGCTGAACGAGGCGGCGCGCAGGCTAGCCGCGGCGCGCCAACGTGCCGATACGCTCGCGCGCCAGATGGCGAGCGCCGAGCGCATGGCCGCGATCGGCCGCGTGGCGGCGGGTGTGGCGCACGAGATCCGCAATCCCATCGCGGCCATGCGGCTGAAGGCGGAGAGCGCCGTGGCGGCGGGCCCCGAGCGCCAGCCCCAGGCGCTGCAGGTGATCCTCGGGCAGATCGAGCGCCTCGACGCGCTGGTGCGGCGCCTGCTCAGCATTACCGAGCACGACGAACCCAAGCGCGAGCAGGTCGCGGTCGGGGCGTTCCTCGATGCCCGCGTCGCCCAGCACGTCGAGGTCGCGTCGGCGAAGCAGGTTACGATGACACGCACGGGCGACCTGCGAGAAGCCCGCTTCGATCCCGACCAGATGCAACGCGCGCTCGACAACCTGATCCTCAACGCGATTCACGCGGCGCCGCCCGGCAGCCGCGTCGAAGTGAGCGCGCGCCAAGCGCCGGAAGGCGCGGTGTTCGCCGTGCACGACGAAGGCGCCGGGCCGCCCGCCGCGATCCTCGATCACCTGTTCGAGCCGTTCGTGACCGGCCGCCCGGACGGCACGGGCCTCGGCCTCTCGATCGTGCGCGAAGTGGCGGAGGCGCACGGCGGCGTGGCGCGCTTCACCCGTAGCGCTCGCGCAACGACCTTTGAAATGGTGCTGCCATGGCCCACATCCTGATCGTCGACGACGACGAGACCATGCGCGACGCGCTCGCCGAAGTCGTGCGCGACCTCGGCCACAGCGTCTGCCTCGCCGCGAACGGCACGCTGGCGCTCGAGATGATCGAGCGCGAGAGCGTGAGTGCGATGTTCCTCGACCTGCGCATGCCCGGCATCGACGGGCTCGAAGTGCTGCGCCGTCTGCGCGAGCGGCCGGCGGCGCCCGCCGTTGCCGTGCTGACTGCGCACGCCACGGCGTCCAACACGATCGAGGCGATGCGGCTCGGCGCCTTCGATCACCTCACCAAGCCGATTGGCCGTGACGATCTCGCACAGGTGCTGGAGCGCATGCTGGCCAGCATCGTCGAGCCGCAGCCGGCCGCCGCGAGCGTGGAGCCCGAGACGCTGATCGGCTCGAGCGAGGCGATGCGCACGGTGCAGAAAACCATCGGCGTGCTGGCCGACAGCGACGCCACCGTGCTCATTACCGGCGAAACGGGCACGGGCAAGGAAGTGGTGGCGCGTGCGATCCATGAGCACGGGTTGCACAATCGCGGGCCGTTCGTGGCCGTGAACTGCGCGGCGATTCCGCCCGACCTGCTGGAGAGCGAACTGTTCGGCCACGTGCGCGGCGCGTTCACCGGCGCGAGCGCGGATCGCGACGGCGCGTTTCGCCAGGCCGGGCACGGCACGCTCTTTCTCGACGAAATCGGCGACATGGGCATGGCGATGCAGGCGAAGATCCTGTGTGCGCTGCAGGAGCGCGTGGTGACGCCCGTGGGCGGCCGCGCGGTGCCCGTGCAGGTGCGCGTGATCGCTGCCACGCACCGCGACCTCATGCGCGGCGTGCGCGAGGGCAGCTTTCGCGAGGACCTTTACTACCGGCTGCATGTCGTGCCGATCCATCTACCGCCGCTCTCGGCGCGCATTTCCGATATCGTGCCGCTCGCCGAGTATTTCCTCGCCCGTGCGGGCACGCGCAAGCGCCTTTCCGCCGACGCCGCGGCGCATCTGATCCGTTACGGCTGGCCCGGCAACGTGCGCGAGCTGAAGAACGCCATGGAGCGCGTCGCGGTGATGGTGCGCGGCGAGTACGTGCACGCCACCGACCTCGCGTTTCTCGAAGGCGAGCGCTCGGGCGCCGACCCTGTGATCGACTGGCCCGACGAAGACCTGCCTTCCGCGCTCGCGCGTCTGGAGGAAATGCTGATACGACGCGCGCTCCGGCACAGCAACAACAACCGGACCGACGCGGCGCGCCGGCTGAACGTGAATCGCCAGTTGCTCTATGCGAAGCTCAAGCGCTACGGCATCGAGGTGGCCGACGAAAAGAACATCGAGGGCGGCGAAGGCGAGTAGGGGCATGTCACACGAAACCGCGCATACGGGCGCCGCTCGCGCGAAAGTTATCTGGATTCCGAAATAGTTGCCGGTGCCGAATAGCCGAGTTGCGTCGCCGCCTTTTCCGCGAGCGCGAGGAGTGCGTTGTCCGTTGTTGGCGTAGGCGGCACGACGTAGAGATCGGCGATATCGGTCACCGGATCGCTGAACGGCGTCGGCGCACTGCGCTGGGCGTGCAGAAAATCGCGCATCGGCGCAGGGTCCGCGAGGTCCAGAAAGCGGCTGACGCTTGCTATCGTCGTGTCCGCATCCTCGATGAGATTGCGATAGCCGATCGTCAATGTCTGCTCCTTCGGGATTTCAGCGAAGAAGTCGATGATCTCGGTCACATACTGACCCCATACGCGCACGCCGTCGTTGACGGACCCGATCCAGTGCTTGCGCACCAGCGAATTGGCGACCCAGCCGGGATCGCGATGCAGATGGATGAAGCGCGCGTTGGGCAGCAATTCGTGGATGAGCCTCAGGCACGACCCGGAGCGCGGCAGGCGCTCGATTGCGCCGATGCGGCCGGAAAGAATCGTCGGATCGGCGTAAGGGGGATGCTTGTCGCCCCAGATCGGCGCCGACATGTCGAGGTCTTCACGATAGAAGCGCTCGACCCAGGCGCCGAGCGTGCGGCGGCTATACGCGTTGAAGCGCTCGCGGCAGGCCGCGCCCAGCAGATCGGGGCGCTGGCTGCCCACCTCCAGCATGTCCTTGACCAGCGCGAAAACGCGGCATTCGTTGGTCAGCTGGATATGCGGGTGCGCATTGAGGACCGAGCAGAGAAACGTCGTTCCCGAGCGGGGTGCGCCGACAATGAATAGCGGAAAAGAATGCATTCTGCCCTCGCCCCTGTTGCGTCCTGAGCCATTCCTTCGTTCGCACCGATCTTACCTGCCGACGCTGGCGCGAAACTGACGCCGCGATGGCCAGGGTGACAAAGCGCTGGTGGCTCGGCTACAGCTACATGGCAGCGTGAGAGCTAGCGCAGATTCGCCTGAAAAAATGCGAGCACGCTTGCATCGAACTGCTTATGAAAGGCAACCCGGTCGAAGCCGTGCTCATCCACGCAGATCTCCGGCACTCTCTTTTTCATCGCTGCGGGGCAGGGCGCAAGAAAGGCGAAATGCGCCGAATCGGGCACGAAGTGATAGTCGGGTTTGCGAGGCAGCGTGTTGGCAAGCGCGGGCGCGTTGTGTGGCAATACGCCGTCGCCGCCATACTGCGAAGCCCACACCTGCATGGGCTCCGTCACGTGCTTGAGGTCGCTCGCGGCGGGGAATACGTTGAGCGGATCGGCGAGCACGAACGCCTTGATGCGCGCGTCGACTGCCAGCGGCGTAGGCACCTCGCCACGCGCGATCTCGTCGCAGACCGGCGGCCTCGGGTCCGGGCACGGCACGTCGGCGTGCTTGAAGTCCGGCACGCCGCCCGCTAACACCAGACCCGTATAGCCGCCGCGCGAAAAACCAAAGAAGCCGATGCGTTGCGGATCGATTTTCGCGGCGTCAGGCGCGGCGTCCAGCATGTAATCGATCAGGCGTTTGATATCGGTCGGCCGCTCGACGAACACGGAGAGATCGCCCGAGCGGCCCGGGTCGGCGAACGAATCGCCGGGATGGTTGATTGCGGCCACAACGAAGCCAGCATCGGCCAGCACTTCGGCAAGGTCGTGGTGGCCCAGAAACGAGCCCGTGTGGCCGTGCGAAATGACGATGAGCGGAAGTTTGTCGCCAACGGTCGGACAGTCGCGCCGCCCGTGCAGGATGTATGGACCGAACGGCACGTCTTCGGCGGGCTCGGCGCATGGCGTCCACACCATGGCGTTCAAGGCCGGGCCGTTGGCGTCGGCGGGAATGTCGAGGCGCTTGAAGCCCGCCGCGTGTGCGACCGCGGTGAACAGGCACAAGAGTACGGTCAATATCGAAGCCGCTGCATGCGGAAGTGTTTTGCGGGTTGTTGTCATGGCGCTTCCGGAGTGAGTGAACTCAATGCGCGGGCGTTCGGACTTTGCCGTCCACCAGCAGGGTGCGTTTGTCTCGCCTGACGTCGTATTCGACCGATTGCTCGCGCGTCACGGCGCCATACGACAGGTCGTTCACATAGCGGCCAGCAGTTCGATGTCGAAGCGCAAGTCGGGTATGTCGCGAACGTCCTGTTCCAGCATGGCGCGATATCCCGCGAGGCCAAGCGGACGGCCGTTGTGGATCGCGTCCTGAGCGACGAAATCCCCGAGGGAGCCCCAATCGCGCCGGTTCAGGCAGTCGATGTAGCGCTGGTAAAGGGTGCTCAGTTGCTGTGCGTCCAATACGGTCTCCTGATCGGATGACGAAGCACTCGCGATGGTAGACGAAAGCGGCGTGAGGGGCCTCGAATGCGCCGCATGGGCATGCGAAGTGCGCGCACTGGGGCATTCCCAGTACGCACGCGAAAGCTTGCGGCGACCCGAAGGACTTCTAGCCGAGGCACGACATGGACAAGGCCCCACGTACCCAAAATCCTCCCCGCAGCGAGAACCGGCCAAGCGGACCCAAGGGGCGGGCTTACCCTTATGCCTCGGGGGCTGGGGATCGCTGAAGGCGGTCACGCAGATTCTCGTTCAGGAAAAGACTGTCGTACGCGACGCGAAGATCCTGCCGCATCAAAACAAGCCCGATGGTTTCATGTGCGTGAGCTGTTCGTGGGCGAAGCCTGCGCATCCGCATCCCTTCGAGTTCTGCGAAAGCGGTGCGAAAGCTACCGCGTGGGACACCACGCCCAAACGCGCCGACCGGGCGTTCTTCGAGCGGCACACCGTGAGCGAACTGCTCGACTGGCACGATCACGATCTCGAAGACGCGGGCCGTTTGACCGAGCCGATGCGCTACGACGCGCAGAGCGACCGCTACGTGCCCGTTGCCTGGGAGGAGGCGTTCGCGGCGATCGGCGCGCAGCTGCGCGGCTTCGATCCGGCCAGCGTCGTGTTCTACACCTCGGGGCGGGCGTCGCTGGAAACGTCGTACATGCTGCAGCTGTTTGCTCGCATGTACGGCACCAACAATCTGCCGGACAGCTCGAACATGTGCCACGAGAGCACGAGCGTGGGCTTGAAGCAGGCCATCGGCGTGGGCGTGGGCACGATCGGCCTGGACGACTTCGAACAGGCCGATCTCATGTTCTTCTTCGGCCAGAACGTCGGCACCAACAGTCCGCGCATGCTTCACCAGCTGCAGGATGCGCGCAGGCGCGGCGTGCCCATCATCACGTTCAATCCGCTGCGCGAACCGGGTCTCGTCTCGTTCGCGAATCCGCAGTCGCCGCGCGACATGCTGCTGCCGGGCGACACGAAGATCAGCACGCAATACCACCAGCTGCGGCCGGGCGGCGACAGCGCCGCGCTCGCGGGCATGTGCAAGACCGTGATCGCGGCGGACGACGAAGCCAGGACGCACGGTGCGCCGCCGATGCTGGACCTCGATTTCATTCGCGAGCATACGGTGGGATTCGAGGACTTCGCGGCGTATGTGCGAGCGGCCCAATGGGAAGAGATCGAACGCGAGAGCGGCCTGCCGCGCGCAGCGATCGAAGCGGCCGCGCGCGAGTACCTGCAGGCCAACGCCGTGATCGCTCACTACGGCATGGGTCTCACGCAACATCGCCTGGGTGTGCAGAACGTCCGCATGATCTGCAACCTGCTATTTCTGCGCGGCAATGTCGGCAAGCCCGGTGCGGGGCCTTCGCCTATCCGCGGACACTCGAACGTGCAGGGTCAACGCACGGTGGGCATTACCGAAAGACCGGAGCTTGCGCCGCTCGATCAACTCGCGCGCCAGTTCGCCTTCGAGCCGCCGCGCGGGAAGGGCTTCAATACCGTGGAAGCGTTCGAGGCGATGCTCGAGGGCAAGGTGAACGCCGTCGTCAACCTGGGCGGCAACCTCGTGCGTTCGGTGCCCGACCGCCTGCGCACCGAGCCTGCCTGGCGCAGCCTGCCGCTCAACGTCAGCATTGCGACGAAGCTCAACCGCAGCCACCTCGTTCACGGCGCGCACGCCTATGTATTGCCGTGCCTGAGCCGCATCGAAATCGACCGCACGGGCGGCCGTGAACAGGTCGTGTCGATGGAAGACAGCACGGCGCGTTTTCACGGCTCGCGTGGCGTGGCGGAGCCGGCTTCGCCCGATATCCGCTCGGAGCCGGCGATACTCGCGGGCCTCGCGCACGCCACGCTAGGCGCGCGCTCCTCCGTCGACTGGCGCGCCTGGAGCGAGGACTATGCGCGGGTGCGGGCGGAAATGGCAAAGACGTGGCCGGAGATGTTCCATGACATCGAAACGCGCATGTGGACGCCGGGCGGCTTCGTGCGGCCGCTGCCCGCGCGTTCGCGCGAATGGAAAACGAAGAGCGGCAAGGCCGAGTTCTACGTGCCCGAGAGCCTGTGCGAAGACCCCGATATGCCCGAGAGCGAACCCGACGCCCTGCGCCTCATGACGCTGCGCGCGGACGGCCAGTTCAATACGACGCTCTACAACCACGACGACCGCTTCCGTGGCGTGCGCGGCTCGCGCATGGTGCTGCTGATGAACGGCGACGACATGGTGGCGCGCGGCATCGACGAAGGCGACCGCGTGACCTTGCGCACGCTCGCGAACGACGGGGTGGTGCGCGAAGTGTCCGGCCTCGCCGCGAAACCCTACGACGTGCCGCGCGGCTGTCTCGCGGGCTACTACCCGGAGTGCAATCCGCTGCTGCCGCTCTGGCACTATGCGAAGGAAAGCATGGTCCCGGGGGCGAAATCGATACCGGTTCGCGTGGTGGATATCGCCAAGACTGCGCGCACAGGCGGCTGAGCGAGCCGGCACGCGCCCATGTCGGCCATGGAAGGTCCCCGCGCCCTGGCACCCTCCTTGCGCATCCAGGATGCGACGAGTTCGGGAGGGCATGAGCAATGAAAGACTTATCGACACTCGCAGTGGTGCGAAGAGAGAACGCGTGCACGCTCGATGCGCGCATTCTGCTCGACGAGATGAGCGCCACGCTGGCGCTCTACCGTGGGGACAGCATGCAGTCGCAGTTCTACCTGGGCGACCTGGGTTCGGCCCGCAGCGCCTTTGTGATGGCGCGCACCATGGATGGTCTCGCGATCGGCTGCGGCGCGCTGTGCCGCTTCTCGTTCGAGGTGGCCGAATTCCAGTGCCTCTACCGGCGGCCCGAATGGCCCGGAACCGGCACGGCGATTCTCCGTTTTCTCGAGACGGTCGCGGCCGGGGCGGGCTATCGGCGCGTCATTCTTCAGGCGCGCGACACCAACCTGCGCGCGATCGCGTTCTATCAACGGCACGGTTACGAGCGGGCTAAGCCGTTCGCGGACTGTGCCGGTTTGAGCGACGTGCGGTGCTTCGCGAAGGCACTGCCGCTCCTCGCGGACGAATGACGCTGCGGCGCCGCCCGCACGAGGGGAGGCACAGAGGTTGCGCGAATGCGGGGTTGGTGCGCGGGCAGCGGCCCGCGCGACGCCGCAACCATCGACGAGGAGGGACGTCTTCCGATGCCGGAGGAAGCACCGTGGTTTTTGCTGATCGGCGTGCTGCTGATGTTCGTGGCGCTCGCGCGGGGCCCGATCGCGCGTCTGCCGCTGACGGGCGCCATGATTTATCTGGCCGTTGGCGTGATCGTCGGGCCGGGTGTGCTCGGTCTCGTGCACGCCGATCTTGCGCAGAACGTGCGTACGCTCACTGTGGTGGCGGAGGCCGGGCTCGTGATTTCGCTGTTTTCGGTGGGCATGCACCTGCGCGTGCGGCTGCGCGACCGGCTCTGGTGCTTGCCGCTGCGCCTGGGCGTGCTGGCCATGGCGCTCAGCGTCGCGCTGATGTACGCGTTCGGCGCGGCGCTGGGCGTGGCCAGCGGCGTTGCCTTGTTTCTTGCCGCGGCGCTCGCGCCGACCGACCCGGTGCTCGCCAACGAGTTGCGCGTTCATGAAGCCGGCGACGCCGAGCCCGTGCGATTCGCGCTCTCGGGCGAAGGCGGCCTCAACGACGGCGCGGCGATGCCGTTCGCGCTGCTCGGTCTCGCGCTGTGCGGCGTGCCCGGCGCCGGCACGCAGAACGCGGCGGCATTCGCCGCGTGGGTGGCCTGGGGCATCGTCGGTGCGCTCCTCGTGGGCGCCGTGCTCGCCACGCTGTGCGTGCGGATCGTGTTCCATCTGCGTACGCGCTATGGCGAAGCGGTGGGCCTCGACGGCTTCATCGCGATCGGCCTGATGTCCGTGACCTACGGCGTGGCGCTGCTGCTGCACGCGTACGCGTTCGTGGCCGTATTCGCCGCGGGCGTGGCGCTGCGCCACGAGGAACTGCGCGCGACGGGCGAGCGCCGCCCGGCCGAGGCGCTCGAAAGCGTGCAACTCGGCGAGCGCACCGAAGTCGCGAAAGACCCGCAGCGCGCCCACGTCTGGCTTGCCGAAGGCATGACGGGCTTCACGCTGGAAATCGAGCGGCTGGCCGAGTTCTCGGTACTGCTGATCATCGGCTGTGTGATTTCCGCGCATTGGCGCGAGATGCTCGATCTGCGCCCCGTGCTGTGCGCACTCGTGCTGGTGTTCGTTGCGCGTCCCCTGGCCGTGTTCGCGGCAATGACGGGTTCGCACGCGGACGCGCCGCAGCGCGTGCTGATGGCGTGGATGGGCATCCGCGGCGTGGGCGCGTTTTATTACGCGGTGTGGGGTATCGACGAGGCCGGCGATGTGCTGCGGCCCGTGCTGCCCGCGGCACTCGACGCGATCGTGCTGTCCGTCGTGCTGCACGGCGCGACGGCCGGCTACGTGCTCGAACGCTATTACCGGCGCCAGGAAGCGCACGCGGCAGCGGAGCGCCGCGTGCGCGCGAGGGAAGCATTCGACTAGCCGGCGGGTGGAGCGGGAGGCATCGATGCGGACCTGAGCCGAGCCGCATCCACGCCGATCGTCACGGCACGCGCCGCTGCGAAATGTCTTCGAGCGTATTGGCGATGCGCTCGCGCTGCGTGCCGTCGCAGCGGGTGGCGATGTCGCCGAGCGAGAGCGTGCCCACCAGCTCGCGTTCGTGGTTCACCACCGGCAGCCTGCGCACCTGCGCCTCCGCCATGCGGCGCTGGACGACGTTCACGTCTTCGTCCTCATAGCACCACTGCACGCCCGAGGTCGCCACATGCGAGACCGTTTCCTCGCCCGTGCAGCCCTGGGCGAGCCCGCGCATGGCGAGGTCGCGGTCGGTCACCATGCCGACGATCTGCTCGCCGTCGCACACGGGCAGCGCGCCGATGTCGTGGTCGCGCATGAGTTCGGCGGCGTGCCGGATCGTCGTATCGGGCGCGATATGCACGACCTCGCGTGACATCACTTCGCGAACCTGGGTCATTGTCTTCTCCTTTCGTGGTTGTCGCGTCTCGTCTCATGCAAAGCGTGCCGCGTGCAAGACGCGCACCGGCGGCACGTGCGGCGGGGGATCGCCTTCGGGCAGCGGGGGCGGCGGGCGGTCGTCCGGTTGCGGCGGCAGCGGCGGGCGTTGCGGGTCGTCCAGTGGATCGGGCGGCGGCAAATGAAACGACGTCGTGAAGGCGTACAGCATCGGCATGAAGAACTCCTGTGGAGAGGTCATGGCGGGTAGCGGTGAGACTCTGCGGTGTTACTGCGGTTTGGACACTTTCAGGTCGTTCGTCACGTAGACCACGCCGTCGAGGTCGTGGACCACGCTTTCGGCCTTGTCGCGCTGCGCCTCGTCGGGCACCGTGCCCGTGAGCGTGACGGCGCCGCGCTGGGTGGTGACGTGCACGTCGCTGGAGTTCACGCCGTCTGTGGCCATCAGCGCGGCCTTCGCGTGGGCGGTGATGAACGTGTCGCTCGCCTCGCCGCCGTAACCGGGATTGCCCGCCGCGAGATTGTGCGGCGGCAACTGGTTGGGCCGCGCAATGGGAGGTGATTCGGCGCTGGCGGCCCGCGGGCCACTCTGGGAAAGCGCTACCTGCGCGCCGAGCAAGACACAGAGGCCGGCGAGGCCCGCGCGCAAGGCGCATTGCAACGGGTACATGACTGCCTCCTTCGCTTTGGGAGCCACAGCCGGCTTCTCCCGCAACAGGCGTGCCGCGGGACTGAGCGCTTCCGGGACCCGCGTCGCCCTCGCTAAAACCGGCTCGGGCACAGCCGGTGCGCATACGCCGGGAGACATTTTCAAAGGAGCCGGCAATGCTTTACTACGCGATCGTTTTCTTCGTGATAGCCATCATCGCGGCTGTCTTCGGGTTCGGCGGGATTGCGGCGGGCGCCGCGAGCATCGCCAAGATTCTGTTCTTCATCTTCGTGATTCTCTTTCTGGCGAGTTTGCTGTTTGGCATCACGAGGCGGTAAACATTCCCCGGCGTCGGTCAAGGCGTCACGTCGCCTGGGCATGCACGATGCGCGCGCCGGGGGGAGAGCGGCATGGAACCGTTGAAAATCGTGGTCATCGCCGCTTCGCGCGACGGCTTTTCCGCGCTGCGCACACTCGCGGCCGGGTTCCCGGGCGATTTGCCGGCTGCCGTGTGCGTGGTTTTGCATATTGGCCGCCACAAAAGCACGCTGCCCGAACTGATGTCGCGCAGCGGCCCGCTGCCCGCCGCCCACGCCGCCGACGGCGAAGTGCTGCAGGCGGGCCGGATTTACGTGGCGCCGCCCGACCGGCATCTGATCGTCGAGAAAGGGCGCCTTCGGCTCTCCGATGGCGCACCCGAGAATTTCTCGCGACCCGCCGCCGATCCCTTGTTTCGCAGCGCCGCCATGGCGTATGGCAGCGAGGTGGTCGGCGTCGTGCTGAGCGGCGATCTCGACGACGGCTCAGCGGGCCTCGCAGCGATCAGCGCGTGCGGCGGTGCGTGTCTCGTGCAGGATCCGCAGGAATGCGAAGCGTCGTCCATGCCTGCCGCGGCCTTGCGCGCAGTAGACGGCGCGGCGACGGTGGCCGGCATTCAGGACATGGCTGCCGCGATCGGCGACGCCTTGCGTGCGGCGCCATTGGCTACCCTGGCTAAGGAGCGTGCCATGAAAGCGGGCTCGCAAACTGAAGAAGAGGCGCGTGTGGCCGCGCGCGGGTTCGTTTCGCCCGAAGAGCTCGACACCGTCGGCGAGCGCACGGCCCTCACGTGCCCCGAGTGCGGCGGTACGCTCTGGCAGATCAAGAACGCGCGTCCGCACCGTTACCGTTGCCACACGGGTCACGCGTTTTCGGAGATGTCGCTGGAGGAGGGCATTGTGAGTCAGGTGGAACGCGCACTGTGGACCGCGGCGCGGTCCGTCAGGGAGCACCTGGTGTACGCCCGCGAGCGCAAGGACTGGGCTCAGCGTTCCGGCGACAGCGACGGTCTCGTGATCGAAAGTGCGCGCGTCGCGAGGGCCCAGGAACTCGAAGCCATCATGCTCGAAGCGCTACGCGCGGTGGCGCGTACTTCCGGCGCGAGCGAGTAAGACGCAAGGGGCGGGTTGGTCGGCAAGCATTTCAGGAGTCCATCGAACATGAAAATCACCTTTCCCGAAGGCCCGGTCGAGTACGACACGGAGGAACTCGCGCTAACCTTTGTTGCGGTGGCGGATTCCGTGCCGGTGGACTGTGCCATTACGGCTGAAGCGCTGGAAGACCGCTTCGGCGCGCGATCGCTGCGCGAGCCCGACCTGCGCCAGGCATTCCACCGCAACCGCGACGCGATCGAAGCGGCGGCCGCCCGCCTCATCGAAGAGACGGACGGCAAACCTGTGATGCTTCACAGCGGCTATTTGCGCATGTACGGTGCCGGCAGGCATTGACTACTCACCCGCGCCCGCGCCTGCCTTGCAGCGCGCAATCTGCTTCTTCGCCTCTTCGACCACGCGTTCCGGCGTGAAGCCGAATTTGGTCTTCAGCGCCTTGAGCGGCGCGGAGGCGCCGAACGTGTGCATCACGATCTGCGAGCCGAAGCGGCCGACGTAGCGGTCCCAGCCGAGCGTCGCCGCCTGCTCCACGGCCACGCGTGCATGGATGTGCGGCGGCAGCACTGACTCGCGGTACGCCTCGTCCTCCAGTTCGAAAACGTCCCACGAAGGCATCGAGACCACTCGTGCCGCGATCCCCTCTTGCTTCAGCGTCTCATAGGCGGCAATGCATAGCGAAACTTCGCTGCCCGTGGCGAGCAGCAGCACTTCGGGCTGCTTGCCGTCGGGGGCATCGGCGAGCACGTATGCGCCGCGGCTCACACCTTGCGCGCTCGCATATTTCGTGCGGTCGATCGTGGGCAGCGGCTGACGCGACAACACCAGGCAGGCCGGTTCGCGCGAACGTGCGAGCGCAACGCGCCAGGACTCGGCGACCTCGTTGGCGTCGGCGGGGCGCAGCGTGAGCAGGCCCGGCACAGCGCGCAGCGAGGCGAGCTGTTCGATCGGCTGGTGCGTGGGCCCGTCTTCGCCGAGGCCAATCGAATCGTGCGTGAACACGAAAACTACGGGCAATTCCATGATTGCGGCGAGCCGGATGGGCGGCTTCATGTAGTCGCTGAAAATCAGGAACGTCGATGCGAACGGCCGCAGGCCCGAAAGCGCGAGGCCATTGGAGACCGCGCCCATGCCGTGCTCGCGAATGCCGAAGTGCAGGTTGCGGCCGTCGTAGTGGTCGCGCTCGAAACTGCCCGCGCCTTCGAACTTGAGATTGGTCTTGGTCGAGGGCGCAAGGTCGGCCGCGCCGCCGATCATCCACGGCACGCGTTGCGCAATGGCGTTGAGCACCTTGCCCGACGACTCGCGCGTGGCCATGCCCTTGTCGTCGGCCTCGAAGGTGGGAATATCGGCGTCCCAGCCCTCGGGCAGCTTGCCGTCGAGCATCAGGCCCAGTTCCTTCGCTAGCTCGGGATAGCGCTTCGCGTAGTCGTCGTAGCGTTGCTTCCATGCCTCGTGCGCCGCCTTGCCGCGTGCGCCCATGCCTTGCGCGAAACGCTCGTACACGCCATCGGGTACGAGGAAATGCGCGTCCTCCGGCCAGCCGTACGCGCGCTTGGCAAGGCGCACCTCGTCCTCGCCCAGCGCCTCGCCGTGCGCCGCCGCCGTGTCCTGCCGGTTCGGCGCGCCCCAGCCGATGATGCTCTTCACCACGATGAGCGTCGGCTTGTCGGTCACGGCCTGCGCTTTTTCGATGGCGGCTTCGATGGCTTTGGTGTCGTTGGCGTCGTCCACGTGCAGCGTGTTCCAGTGGTAGCCGCGAAAGCGCGCTTCGACATCGTCGCTGTATGCGAGGTCGGTGTGGCCCTCGATCGTGATGCGGTTGCTGTCGTAGAACCAGATCAGATTCGACAGGCCCAGATGGCCCGCGAGCGACGCCGCTTCGTGCGAGACGCCTTCCATCATGTCGCCGTCGCCGCACACCGCATAGACGCGGTAGTCGAAGATTCTGGCGTCGGCGCGATTGAAGTGCTGCTCCAGCCAGCGCCCGGCCATGGCCATGCCCACGCTGTTGCCGAGCCCCTGGCCGAGCGGCCCCGTGGTCGTCTCGACGCCCGTGGTCATGCGGAATTCCGGGTGCCCCGGCGTCACGCTGTCGATCTGGCGAAAGTGTTTGATATCGTCGAGCGAGACCGCGGGCTTGCCCGTGAGCTTGCCTTTCTCGTCGATGGCTTGCACGCCCGTGAGGTGCAGCAACGAGTAAAGCAGCATGGAAGCGTGGCCGTTCGAGAGCACGAAGCGGTCGCGATTGGGCCATAGCGGCGCGGCAGGGTCGTAACGCAGATGATGCTGCCAGATCTGGTACGCAAGCGGCGCGAGCGCCATGGGCGTGCCGGGGTGGCCGGAATTGGCCTTTTGCACGGCGTCCATCGACAAGGTGCGGATCGTGTCGATGGCGAGACGGTCGAGATCGGACGGGTCGGCCCGGGTGGGCCTGGCGTTCGGCGTGGCATTCGATGGCATGAGCTGGACTCCTCGGCAGGGGCGCGCTGCAAGCGGGCGGCAGTTCGCAAACAGGTCGATGCGCAAATGCGGTGCCGGCCCCCGCACCGCATTTCGATGCCAGACAGGCATAGCCATTGCGGTTCGACACTATCACGTCTGTCCATTTCGGATACCGAGCCGATGCATCGAAAATCCCACCACCAGATCGTTGTCGTGACCGGCGCAGGCGCCGGCGTGGGCCGCGCCGTTGCCGAAGCCTTCGCGCGCGCGGGCTACGACGTCGCGCTGCTTTCGCGCGAACCCGAACGGCTCGCGCGCGCCGCCGCGCAATTACAGGCCGCTTACCGTGGCGTGCGCGCGCTCGCGGTGCCCACCGACGTGGCCGACGCCCGGGCCGTCGAAGCGGCGGCAGCGCGCGTCGAGCGCGAACTGGGCGACATCGACGTGTGGGTGAACGTGGCCATGGCGACCATTTTCGCGCCGCTCTCGTCGATCTCGCCGCGCGACTTCGAGCGCGCCACCCAGGTCACGTATCTCGGTCAGGTGCACGGCACGATGGCGGCGCTCGCGCGCATGCGCAAGCGCAATCGCGGCGCGATCGTCAACGTGGGGTCGGCGCTCGCCTCGCGCGCGATCCCGCTGCAATCCGCGTATTGCGGCGCGAAGTTCGCGGTGCGCGGCTTTACCGACGCCGTGCGATCGGAGCTGATTCACGACGGCCTCGACGTGCACATCTCGCTGGTCGATCTCCCCGCCATCAACACACCGCAGTTCGACTGGGCCGCCAACCGTACCGGGCAGGACGCGCGGCCCGTTGCGCCTGTCTACGAACCCGAGGTCGCCGCGCGCGCCATTCTGTTTGCCGCGCAACATCGGCGGCGCACGCTCTGGCTCGGCTGGTCCACGGTGCGCGCCATCATCGCCGATCTGATCGCGCCGGGGCTGCTCGACCGTTATCTCGCGCGAGCCGGGTATCGCGGGCAATTGACGGGCCACCCGCGCGCGCCCGACGCGCCCGAGAATCTGCATGCGCCCGTGCCGGGCGAGATCGGCGCACATGGCCGCTTCGACCGTGAAGCTCACAATGGCTGCGCGCCGCTCTTCACCGAGCGTCATGTGCATGCGTTGATGGGCGGCGTGGCGATTGGCGTCCTTGGCTTGGCGATGGCGTTTGCGCATTTGCACAGGCAGGCGCGGTCACGCCCGTGATCGCTTCCCCTTTTGTGCACGCTCGCCGCATACCGCCGCTTGAGTTCGGCATGCATGGTGCGCATGAATTCCTGTGTGAACCGTCGATTGAACGAACGTGGTGGACAGACCCGAGTCGTTCGCCATGGAACGATTCAACGACGCGGCGCTCGTCGAAGGGCACGGTTTGCAAGGCACGCGTTCTGCGCGCTTCGTGACCGCATCGACAATACAAGGAGCCTGCCATGAACAGCACGCTGGACCCCGACAACGACCTTCCCGAATCCTTGCCGCCGGGGCACGACACCGGCTCGCTGGGCCCGGGCGATTCATCCGATTCCGGCAGCGACACCCAGGGCGCGAAGCGCCACGAATTCGACCGTGACACCGAACTCGACAATCACGCGCTCGAAGCGGGCGAGGACGAAGCGCAGAGCGACACCGATAGCGCAGGCACGGGTGAACGCGCCGCGGCAGACGGCGACGAATCGCTGGAGCCCGACGGCGACGTGCGTCCGGATCGCATCGACGATCTGGGCGATGTTTAAACGAGTGGGCGCCGACGACAGGGCTGTTGTGACTGGCGCCCGCATTTCTGCCGCATGGGCTGCCCCAGCACGGCCACTGTTACCGATGCGCCGTGTCTTTCCCGCCAGGCCGGCGGCATAAATTTCCGCACAGTCATTCATTGTCATGCCGCAGTTGATTCGGTGTGCGAAGTCATGCGATCCTCTCGTTGCCCGGGATCCGGCGATGCCATTGCGCATCCAGCCGGACCCGCACGCCGCAAACAAACGGCGTGAACGGGCCGGTGCGAGGAGACCAGCGAAGTGCCCCAACACCACGGAGGCAACATGAGCACGCAGCTGCAATCTCGCACCCACGCCGCATCGCCAAACGATGCGCATCGCATTCAAACAAGCTTACAGTCACTCCCGCCCCGAAAGTCACCGCAGCGTTCGCGCACCGCTATCAGTGCGGCCAGTGTCGCCACGCTTTTGCTCGCCTGTGCAAACTGTTTCGCCGACACCCAGGTGGGCGCGCCGCTGCCGCCCGCGCCCGATATTCTGTACGGCGATCTTTTCGTGGCGGTGCAGACCGCGCAGATCTTCCCCGACCAGAAGACCTTCGTCGATTCGACGCCGAACACGGACCCCGCAACCATCGTTCAGCTCTACGAAGCGCAGAAGAACCAACCGGGCTTCTCATTGCTGAATTTCGTAAACCAGTACTTCACGCCGCCGCCGGATCAGAGCATCACGCCGCCGGCGGGGCAGACCCTGCGCCAGCATATCGACTGGCTCTGGACCGGGCTCACGCGCACGACCACGTCGGCGCCCGACAACAGTTCGCTCGTGCCGTTGCCGAAGCCCTATGTCGTGCCGGGCGGGCGCTTCAGAGAGGGCTATTACTGGGACACGTACTTCACGATGCTCGGGCTCCAGGAGTCGGGCCATGAAGATCTCGTCGACGACATGCTCGATAACTTCGCCTACATGATCAACACCTTCGGTCATATTCCGAACGGCAATCGCACGTATTATCTGAGCCGCTCGCAACCGCCGTTCTATTCGTACATGGTGGAGCTCGCGGCGCAGAAGGAAGGCAACAGCGTGTATCAGAAGTACCTGCCCGCGCTGCGCAAGGAGTACGCGTACTGGATGCAGGGCGCGAGCAGCACGCCCCGCGGGCAGGCCACGCGCAACGTGGTCGTGCTGCGCGACGGCACTGTGCTCAACCGGTACTGGGACGAACTCGACACGCCGCGCGACGAGTCGTATATCGAAGACGTCCAGACCGCGCAGCAGGCCACGGGCCGCCCCGCCAACGAGGTCTACCGCGACCTGCGCGCCACGGCCGAAAGCGGCTGGGACTTCAGCTCGCGCTGGTTCGGCGACAACCAGAACCTCTGGACCGTGCGCACCACGTCGATCATTCCCGTCGATCTGAACAGCCTGCTGTTCCATCTGGAGACGACGATCGTGCGCGCCTGCACGGTCGCGCGCGATTTCGGCTGCGTGGGGCAGTTCGCCGGCTACGCCGCGCGCCGCGCCGAAGGTATCAACCATTACCTCTGGAACAACAAGGGCTACTACGGCGACTACGACTGGCAACTCGGCAAGGCGCGCGACAACCAGACGCCCGCGATGATGTATCCGTTGATGGCGGGCGTGGCGTGGCCCGAGCGCGCGAAGAAGACGGCGCAGACGATGCAAAGCGTGCTGCTCCAGCAAGGCGGCCTCGCCACGTCGACCTACAACACCGGCCAGCAATGGGATGCGCCGAACGGCTGGGCGCCGCTGCACTGGATCGCCATCCAGGGCCTCAAGCAATACGGGCGCAGCGATCTCGCGCAGCCGGTCGGCACGCGTTTTCTCGCCGATGTCGAGAACGTCTATAACACGCAGCAAAAGCTCGTCGAGAAATATATCGTGGAGGGCGCGGGTGAAGGCGGCGGCGGGGGCGGCGAATACCCGTTGCAGGACGGCTTTGGCTGGACCAACGGCGTGACGCTGATGCTGCTCGATATGTACGGGGGCGGGCAGTAGGGGTGGAACGGACCGCTTTCGGACCGGCGGCTAAAGCCTGATCCAGCGTTGCGACGCGGTCCATTCGAGTTGTCATTCCAATGGGGCGGCGTGTTCGAGTTCGAGCAGCGCCGCCTTGCGATCCACGCCGCCTGCGTAGCCGGTCAGCGCGCCGTTCGTCGCGACGACGCGGTGGCACGGAACGATCACGGAAACGGGGTTGCGGCCCACCGCGCTTCCCACCGCGCGTGCGTGCCCCGAGTCCAGACGCAAGCGCCTCGCGACCTCCGCATAGGAGATCACCCGCCCATACGGAATCGCTTCTAGCTCTTTCCAGACCCGCCGCTGAAACGGCGTGCCCCGCAATGCAACGGGAAGCCCGAAATCCCGTCTCTCGCCGGCAAAGAACTGCGTGATTTGGCGCTGTGCGTAAAGCGCGAGTGGCGGCGCTCCGGTGCCGATGCGCGTGAGCGACATCTGCGGAAAGTACTTCTGGCCCACGAAAAAGAGGCCGGTCAGGAAATCGTCTTCTACACGCAGCGCGATATCCCCCAATGGACTCGGAATCAGGTAGCCGGGTGTCATCTGAGTTGTCCCTCGAGTTGGCTCCACATATGAAGAGTTGCGTAGGCGCGCCACGGTTCCCATTGTTCGGCGTGGCGGCCGAGTGCGGATGCGCGCGCGTAGCCCAGTCGCTTTTTCAGCTTCAGGTCACACGGCGGAAAGGCATTGGGCCACGCGAGGGCGCGCATGGCGATGTATTGCACGGCCCATTCGCCGATGCCATGAATGTTCCGCAGCGCATGGAGCGTTTCCTCCAGCGGCGCGGCGGGCTCGAGCCTGATGCGTCCCGACGACACTTCGCTTGCGAGCGCAACGATCGTCTCTGCGCGCTTGCGCGTCATGCCCGTGTCTTCGATTGCGGAAACGGGCTCACATGCGAGCTTTGCAGCGGACGGAAAGACGCGGGTCAACGCCTGCGGCGCGCTGACCTGCGTGCCAAAGCGCTCGGCAATGCGTGAGAGGATGCGTTGCGTGCTCGTTGAATGCGGTGATTGCCCGGCCAGGGCGCACACCGCGATCTCGAAGCCGTCCACGGCGCCCGGAACGCGCATACCCGGTTGTCCGTCGGCGAGGTCGCCGAGATGCGGATCGATCAGATCGGGGCGCGAGTCCAGATCGAACAGACGCCTGACGCGCGGCAGAAGCTGCCCCACGACCGGCATCAGCGACATCGGCAAGGTCACTTCGAGCGCGTAGCGTTGTGGCGTGTGCCGGACGCTGAACCACCCGTGGATGTCGTGGCCTTTGTGGCTCAATGCGAGGGTCCGCGTATAGATCTCGTCGCCGATATGCTCGACGCCAGCTATGTGCCGGCGTGCGAGGAACGCGAGAATGCCGGACCAGCAAAACGGCGGCCGATAGCCCAGCGGAAAGGTCACGCTTTCCGCATTCGAAGCATGGGGGGCATCGGTTTCTTTGCGGAACCGCAGTGGGTTCAGGCCGTATTGCTTCAGGAACAGGTCGTTGAATCGCCGCACGCTGCCGAAACCCGCCGTGAGCGCAACGGCGTTCACCGGCAAGCGGGTATCGGTCAGCAGCCGCTTGGCCATCAGCAATCGTTGGGTTTGAGCGAACTCCATCAGCGTCACGCCGAATTGCGCGTCGAAGATCCTGCGCAGATGCCGGTCGGTCACGCCCACGCGTGCGGCCAGGTCAGCCAGGCTGCCGGTATTGAGGAAACCCTCTTCGATCAGCGTCGCGGCGGCGCGCGCGAGCCTGCTCGATACGTCCAGCAGGCCGTTGCCCGGGGCCAGTTCAGGGCGGCACCGCAGACAGGGGCGGAAGCCCGCGCGTTCGGCCGCTGCGGCGTTGGAGAAAAAGTGGCAGTTCTGGCGCTGGGGCGTGCGCACCGGGCAGACCGGGCGGCAGTAAATCCCCGTAGACGAAACGCCGACGAAAAACCAGCCGTCGAAACGGCGGTCCCTCGAGAGCATGGTCTGGTAGCAGGTGTCGGGATCGAGGCGCATGTCGAGACTTTAAAACAGATTCAGTGAGGATTCTGGCCAGATTCGGACATGAGTATTCGGACCCGGAGCGCCGATCAGCCACATATTCGGCGTATGCCTTAACAGCGCCTTTATGACTCGAACGGATAAACGTATTGGATTTGCTTCGTTGTCAGCGGGCGGTCAGATCACGTAGATTGAAGCCATTGCTTACCTGAAAGGCTTGCTGCGTGACTACCCCTGCCCCATTCACCGCCTCCGCCTTATCGAGCGCGCAGGTGTCCCAACGCTTCGACATTCTACCCCTGGATGCGCCGCTCGGCGCGGAAGTGGTCGGCCTCGATCTCACGCAGCCGCTGTCGAGCGAAGACTTCGCGCGCATTCATCGCGCGCACCTCGATCACCATGTGCTGGTGTTTCGCGACCAGCGCATCACGCCGGAGCAGCAGGTCGAATTCAGCCGCCGCTTCGGGCCGTTGCAGATCCACGTGCTGCATCAGTTCGCGCTGGCGGGCCACCCGGAGGTGCTGATCGTCTCGAACATCGTGGAGAACGGCAAGCCCATTGGTCTTGGCGACGCGGGACACTTCTGGCATTCCGATCTTTCATACAAGGAGAAGCCGAGTCTGGGCTCGCTGCTGCATGCGCAGGAGTTGCCCGCGGAGGGCGGCGACACGCTGTTCGCCAACATGCATCTCGCGTGGGAGACGCTGCCTGCCCATTTGCGCAGCGCCGTGGAGGGCCGGCGCGCCGAGCACACCTATCTCGCGCGCTATGCGGAACTCCAGGCGCGCAGCCCGTGGCGGCCGAATCTTACGGCGGAGCAGATCGCGCAGGTGAAGCCCGTTGTGCATCCTGTCGTGCGCACGCATCCGGAAACGGGCCGCAGGGCGCTGTTCGTGAGCGAGCACTTCACGACGCGCATCGTCGATCTACCCGAGGACGAAAGCTGTGCGCTGCTCGACGCCTTGTTCGCGCATAGCGTGCGCGCGGAGCATTGCTACCGCCACGAATGGCGCGAGCACGATCTCGTGTTCTGGGACAACCGTTCGCTCATGCATCTCGCGGCGGGCACGCCCGATCGTCTGCGCCGTAGGCTTTATCGCACCACCATCGAAGGCGACACGCCGTTTTGATGCGTCAGGTACAGCGCAGAATAAAAAGGAATCCATAGTATGTCGCTTTCCGTCGATAGTGCGTTCGCGAAGCGCGCGAATATATGGCGCCGTGCGGGCGCATTCTTCACGCCCTTGCAAACAGGTCCGCGCCAGTCAGGATCGAATGCTGGAAGTCGTCTTCATCCATCGGCGTGCACGAAAGATTCCAGAGCGTGTACATGCAAGCCTGGTTTCCGTCAGCAAGCAGAAGGCCGCTCCAGCCTCTCACCGAGACGTACGTTGGTCCCCAGTTCACGGTGAATGCGATCGCGTCGCCGGCTACTGTCCCGAAGAGCGGAGCGGTGGCTGCCAGTCCGTCGTTGCCCACAGCAGTCTCGTAGGTGCCACTGAAATTCGTGCCGTCAAACTGATCGATCGTCACGACCGAACCCAGTTCATTTTCCCACTTGCCCACCAGTTCAGGCGTAGCGGCTTTCTCACCTTGTGCGATGCGCGACAGCGGACGAAGTGCTCTTCTATCAATCAACATGCATTTTCCCTTTTCATTTTCATACTGCGCATCATTTAATACGGGACGCTCGCCAGACATTCCGGGACAAAAAATATTCACCCGCGAAAGTACACATAGAGTCGCCCTCAGCGGAGGCAACCTGTTGACGGGCATCAGCGTGCGCGTGTGTCGAGATACGCCGATACTCGAGGATCAACTGGGAAATCACTCTCGTTACTGTCGATGCTGCGTATCCATGTATGCGACCCTCGGCGGGCTAGGGGAGGGGTCGGGCTGGGAGAGGGTAGTGGGTGCCGGGCTCGCTCAACGGCCGCGCTATGAGCGGCGGCCCGCCTCTGCACGAACCGCGCCGCACATTTAGCTCCCCATTGCGGGATCGCTGACACTGTCCGCCCCCGTTTCGACCCGCCCCGCAAATCGGCGGGTTACGCCGTTCTCGGCGGCGAGCGTAAAGTCATACCGGCCATTCGATGACGTCAACGACCAGTACGGCTCGACCTGCATGCCGGGGGGAACCGCGTAGGTCCAGGGGCCATCGGTCCGGTACGCGTTCGATGTGACAGTCGTATTGGTGGCGACGCTGCCTGTGTTCATGATGGTCAGATAAACGGCGTTGTTGCCCGTGTCGTAGCATACGCGGACCTCAGGATTGGGCCCGCTTGTCGCTTTGGTAATGTTGCCGGTGAACTGGCGGTGCAGGCCGTTCGGGCCGAGCACCCAAAGATCGTAGGCGCCCGCATCCGCAGCGGCTGGTGTCCAGACATCCGAAAGCTCTTTGCCGGCTTCCACCGTGTAGCGGTGAGGCGGTTTGTCGAGATGCAGCTTGTCGTAGACGTGAAAGACAGCGCCCGCGCTGCCGGTGTTGCTGAAGATGAGCCACACGTTGCCGTTCTTCGTGTCAACGTTGGCGCTGGTGTGCAACTGATACGGCAGCGCACGCGACGGACGCGCCATTAGCGACTGCTTTGGCATCGTCTGGCTCGCGACCGAAGGCACCGGCACCGCGCCAAGCGCGCTTTGCTGCGCACTCTGGGCATCGGCGGCGGATTTGGTCGGTGCGGGCAGAGGCGCGACGGCCGTATCATTTGGATTACTGAAGTTGAAGCAGGAGGTCAGGTCGCCGAATACTGTGCGACGCCACGGGCTGATGTTCGTTTCGCGCACGCCGAAACGCTGTTCGAGGAAGCGCAGCACCGAGGTGTGGTCGAAGACCTGAGAGTTGACGAAGCCGCCCGTGCTCCACGGCGACACGACGAACATCGGCACTCGCGGACCGGGGCCGTATGGCTTGCCGTCCGGTGCGAGCGGTGAAGAGTCGCCCGGCGGATTGGGAAGGGTGAAATATTCGTATTGCGTCGTGACCGTCGACTTGCCGGCATAAGTGCCGTTGCCATTCGGGGAGGGCGGATTGGGCGGAGGCATATGGTCGAAGAAGCAGTCGTTCTCGTCGTAGTTCACGAAGAGCACGGTCTTGCTCCAGACATCGGGGTTAGCCGTGAGCGTGTCGAGCAGTAACTGCAGGTAGTAAGCGCCCTGGCCTGGGGTAGACGATCCAGGGTGCTCGCTATACGCCCCCGGCGAAACGATCCAACTCACCTGCGGCATTTGTCCCGCGGCGATGTCGTTGGCGAGGGCCTGCAGGAATCCGCCATCGGGCATCGTGTTGCCGATGCCTTTGTAGAGCGGCGAAAGCGCCTCCATTGCCGGTGTATAGGGTGCGTTCGGCGAACCGGAAATGGTTTCGTTGACCTTGCGAAACACTGCGAAGCCAGCGAGCGGGTTGTCATTGTAGTTATCGGGCTGGTTCTCGTAGACCTTCCAGCTCACCCCCGCGGCTTGCAGACGCTCCGCGTAGGTGGTCCAGGTCAGGCCCGTCGCCGACGGGCCGAGGCCGTCCCATCCATTGTTGTTGACGACCGCATAGTTAGAGCCGGTGGGGCCGTTCGTGCCGGTCCACATGAAGATGCGGTTCGAGTTGGTGCCGCCGTGCAGCGAGCAGTGGTACGCGTCGCAGATCGTGAACGCGTTCGCGAGGGCGAAGTGAAAGGGGAGGTCGGCGGACTGCAGATAGCCCATCGATACGTCGCCCTTCGATATCGGCCATTGTGTCATGCGGCCGTTATCCCAGGCGCTGTGCGTGTCGGTCCACGAGTGCGCGCCACCCGCAAGCAGCGCATTGCCCTTGGTGCTGTCCAGATAGAACGGCAGCACGGTGCGGCTGCCGTCGCTCTGCTGCCAGACAGTGGAGCCGCCCGGCTGTGGGATCGTGAAGCGGTCGGCGAAGCCGCGCACGCCAGGTAGCGTGCCGAAATAATGATCGAAAGAGCGGTTCTCCTGCATGAAGATCACGACGTGCTGCACGTCGTTGATCGTGCCGGTCGTGTTATTCGCGGGAATTGCGAGCGCGCGCCGGATGGCGGGCGGGAACATGCTGAACGTCGCGCCGGCCGCTGCGGCGCGCAGGAATTGACGGCGATCCAATGAAGTCATGATGTGGTGGGTTTTCTTCTACGTTGTCTTCGCGCGTAGCCGCGCGATACGAGGGCCGAACCGAGGGGCACGAACAGGCGCTTTGCGTGGAGCGCGAACCGTGCGTCGGGCCTGCACTGGGCACGCCTTGCGCGCGGTTCGCGTGACGTTCATGGCGCGCAGTTCAACTGCGTGTTGAGCAGCGGTTGCGAGGCGGCCACGCCAAGGGCCGCGTAGCTGCCCGAGGCGGGTGCCGCCACGATCGCGACCGGCGCGCTTGCGCCACCCGCACCCGTAGCCGCTCGCGCGGAAGACCCGCCGTTCGAACCGGGGCCGCAGGCCGCGAGCAGCGTGCACAGCAGCCCGGTGAGCAGCGCACCTGCGCTGCGGCGCAGGTGCCGTGCGCCGTGCATTGCGAGAAAGCTATTCGCATTCATCGAGGAGTCTCTTACGGGAGAAGGGTGGAGAGCGGCTTGCCCGAAGCGAAGACCGTCTTCAGTTCAGCCTCAGTGACGGTGCGGTTCCAGAGCGCGAGGTCGCTGAACGACTGCACATCCGGGGGCGTAGCCGCGCACTTGCCAGGCGTGTAGGGCGGGGTGTCCTTGCACGCGTTCATGTAGTACTGGCCTGTGCCGTCCTCGTTGAGGCCGAAAGCGCCGAGGCCCGGCAGCTTCGACGCGGTCACCGTGACCGGGGCCGTGTACTTCTCTTCGCCGAGCACTGGATCAAACACGTAGCCCGTCATGGTCTTGCCGACCGTGTCGATTGTGAATGCTACGTAGGCCCACTTGTTCGCGGTGATGGTCGCAGAGTTCATGTCGTTGCGCGTAGTCCCGTCGCCGATATTGAAGCGCACGTTACAACTCGTGCCAGAACCCGGGAACAGCGCGATCGTGAGACCGGGGTTGCCTCCCGAGTAGTAGTTTTTGTTCGAGAAGATTGGCGTGCCGTTGCCCGTGAGATTCTGGCAAGACGTCATGACCCAGAAGCCCATCGTGAACTGCGGCTGTTTCGTCACGTCGTTGTTCTGCACGAGCTTGTAGCCGTCATACCCATTCGTGTCGACGATGTTCGTATCCACCTTGAGACCCTGGCCGCCAAACGGATCTGGCGTAAGCGAGCCGCCGTTCGCATCCGCCGCCCAGGGGCCGAGCGTGCTGGCCGCCATCTTGTCGGCGGCTGGCAGCGCGCCGAATGGATAGTATGTCGAGAGGCCGTTGGTCAGCGTCGTCGCGAGAGGGGGGGGCGGGGGCGGAGGCGGAGGGGGCGCCACATACTCGATCTGGATCAGCGACGCGAGCGGCGCATTGCCCGCGGCCACCACGTAGTTGAACGTATAGGCGCCGGTTGTGCTGACGCCGAGCTGGCTGTCCGTGTACGTCGTCGTGCCTGCAGGGAGCGTGGCGATCTGCTGGCCGTTGCGTAGCACCGAGATCGCGCCGCTCGAAGGCGGGGTCCAACTGAGCACCGTACTCGCATTGTCGCTGCCGGTGACACCGATGAGCTGCGACACCGGCTGCTGGCCGACCAGTTCGCCGCCGTCGAGCGCATACGTCACCGCGCTCGGCAGCGCACTCCAATAGGCGAGCAGCGTGGGCGTGATGTCTGCAATGCTGGCGCGGGTATAGAGGTCCGCGAGCGAGGTGGGGGCGGCCGGATTGGTGAGGCGCCCGTTGGGTTGCTGGTTGATGCCGATGAAGCTCGTCGACTCCGGCGCGAGTGGCAGGGCGTCGGTGCCACCCGCGGCATTGAGGCCGTGGCTGGTTGTCACGAGCACGAGCCAATTCTCCCCGCTGCGTTGCGACACGTCGCCGACGAGCGTGCCGACGGCACTGTCGAGTTGGGCGAGCGTGGCTGAATAGTTCGACGAGTTGAGGCCCCAGTTGAGAGCGGCGTCTTCGGCGGAGTGATACTGGGCGACGACGAGCGAGTAGCCGTTGTCGATCATGCTCTTGCCTTGAGTCGTCACGCAGCTGTCGACTGAGGCGCAGTTGACCACGGTGTCGATGTAGCCGGCGTTCTGGTCGGGCGTCAGGATCGAGGCGAAACCAGGCGAATCGACGGCTGCACCCAACTTGCCCGCACCCGCGGACTTCAATATTGAGAATACGGTGGGCGCGTGCAGCGCCTGGTTTGGCGCGTCGGATTCGATCTGATGGCGGTCGGCCCAGGAACCGGTCACGATCGTGGCCCAGCCGGGCATATCGAGATTCGGTTGCTGGCTGAGCGTGCTGTTCACGCCGCCGCTATAGGCAGGCGCAATGTTCAGCTTCGCGAGGTTCGGCAGAGTGCCGCCCGAGATGCCTGCAGTGAGGGCGCTATAGGTCACGCCGTCGAGCTCGATTACGAGCATCTTGTTGAGAGTGCTGCTGGCTGACCCCGATGATCCGATCGCCGCGTTGCCTGAAAAGGTCCGGTTTGCCGCCGATTGCGTGCTCCCGCCGCCGCAACCGCTGAGCGCGGTGACGAGTGCGAGACCACATGCGGCATAGACGAATGCCTGTCTTGTCATGGTTATCCCCCTGCAAAGATTCGCCGGTGTATCCAGCGATTGAGGGCGATATTAGGCAGCGGGCAAGACGCCTATATTGCGTTCTGCGAAAGATCCCCGATTCACGTATCGGCTTTTTTTATGGGGAGGTCGATGGTCTCGGCCAACGTCGCCATGAATGTGGTGATGAGACGTGCGCCCGAACGGCTGCGCAGGTGGTAAAGATATTCGTATACGGCAGGGCATTCCGGCTCGATGGACACGGAAACGAGCGCTGAGCCGAGGGGCACCTCGCCCGCGGGCATCAGGGCGCAGCCGAGGCCGAGGCGGATCGCTTCGCAGATCGCTTCGCGGCTGCCGATCTCGATGAGCGCCCGAGGCTCCACGCGGCGCTGCCCAAGCGCGGCCTCCGTTGCGTCGCGCGTGCACGAGCCCTGTTCGCGCAGCAGCAGCGTTTCGGCCGCGAGCACGTTCAAGTCGACGCTGCGCTGCCCCGCAAGCGGATGGCGAGGTTCGACGACGAGTACGAGCCGATCACTCGCGATGCGATGCAACTCGAGGCTCTCGTCGTCCACGTGATGGGATGAGACCGCGATATCGACGCGATGCTCCGTGAGCGCGTCGAGCACGGCTTGCGAATTGCCGATCTCGATGCCGATCTGGACGTGAGGATAGCGGCGACGAAATGCGGCGATGGTCGGCAGGACGTAGTAGGGGCCAGTTGTCCCGAGCCGGAAGCTGCCCGCGAACAACTCGCACTCGTTGCGCAGTACGAAGTCGATGTCGCTCTCCGCCTGCGTCATCCGGTCAATGAACGGCATGAGCGCCGCGCCGGTCTTCGTCACGTCGAGGCGGCTGCCGCGCCGGTGAAAGAGTTGCACGCCGTACCGTTTCTCGAGCTGCTGGATGCGCGCTGTGACGGTAGGCTGACTTATCCCCAACCGTCGCGCGGCAGCCGTGACGCTGCCCTGTCGAACCGTTTCGTAGAATGCAGCAAGCAAAGGAGCGAGCATTTTCTGTTTTCCCAGACAGTATCCGGCGGGAGGGGATGCAGCATGTGGGCCGACCGTACACCACCAGTCCAGTCCCACGTTCGTGAGATACGTAAGGACTGGACGCTTTATCCGGGGCACGCGCTACCGAGTTACGAAGTCATTTCCTTGCGGTAGCGATTTGCATACGAGATAACCTGTGCTTCGCCGTTGCGAACACGCTGCCATTGAATTTTGGCTTTGCGGCCAGTACGCGTTGCACCGCCTCCGTCGCGAGGAGGTCTTCTGCGAAGGTGTCGTCGTACATTATCGCCCGACGCTTGACCGACTCGTCGCTGGCAAGAGAATTACGGAAGGATTACGGAACGTGTCGAACACGATATGTGTTTCCGCTTGAGATACGGGGCGGGCGGCACCAGCGAACACCAGTACGTTGTCCAATCCCATGAAGTTGACGGGAAAAACCATCAAAAAAGTCAGACCTTTGGTACCGCCCGGCAGTTCTTCGATCTGCTCGATCGGAGGGCTGTATTGCGACCATGCGTTCGCGTGGTCTCCTGGCAAGTCGTGTTCATTGTCCGTTTTCAGGCCCGCGGAGATGGTGTGCGAGTGCAGGCCGGCGCTGCGATAGCACTCCGCCGTCTTGTCTGCGACGAGGCGCCAATTGCCGGCGGGGTGTATTCCGTGCGGTCCACATAAATGTAATCTCTCACTCGGTCGCCGACATTCTGAACGATTTCCATGGCGTCGCCAAGATCCCGCAGCTTCGAATATGTGCGTCTGAGGTCGTCGCTGGCGAGTGGCGTGTATGTGCTCGAGGTGAGGTGTTCGCGCGCAGAAGATCTCGTTCGGTCGAATTGCTGCCCAGGCGCTTTAAGCAAAAGCTGTTACATAAGGCCACTCAGCAACCGCTTAGTTCTACGAGTCGAAGGAGTCGAGGGATTCAATGCGCGACTGTCTGCTTCACGCGGCGACAATAATCAGATTTGATTGAGTCGGCGCTTTGGGGATTGGCCTGGAGTCCAGCGCGCCGGCGGCGCCACGAAGCGGCGATTGATTTGACGTCCTCGAGAACCTCGCCGTAGTGTCGCTCGTGAATGAAAAGTCGAGAGCCTGCACCATGATGCACGCGGTTCTTACCGCTCAAAAGCGGATAAAGCGTAAACACACCCGAATAAGTCGCCTCACGAAACGACAGCGGCGCGAGCGCATGCGAGTGCTTTCATTGTCAGTGTGTGTGCCGTTGCGGGTTGTAAAGGATAACCAGGCGAAATTCGCCTAGCCCTTGTGATTCAGCTGCGAGGCGGCATCGCGCAGCGCCGTGCGCAAGCCTTCCTCCACCACCGGGTGATAGAACGGCATCGCCACCATGTCGTCCACGCTTAGTCCCATCTGCACACTCCACGCGAGCAGGTGCCCGATATGTTCCGCCGCCGGTCCGAACCATTCCGCACCCACGAAACGCCGCGTCGCGCGATCCACGTATACGTGGCCGATGCCGTGGTTCTTGAGCATCACGCGGCTGCGGCCCTGGTCCTCGAAGCTCACGGCACCCGTCACGAAGCTGCCTTCCACCAGTTCCCGATGTGACTTGCCAACCATGGCGATCTGCGGATCCGAGAACACGATCGCAAGCGGCGCACGGCGCGCAACGGGTTCGACTGCGGGAAAGCGAGCCGCATTGCGGCCCGCGGCGCGGCCCTCGTCGGCGGCTTCGTGCAGCAGCGGCAGCACGTCGTTCGCGTCGCCCGCCAAAAATACCGGCGCGGTGCCGACTTGCAGCGTAGCCGGGTCGAAACGCGGCACGCCGTGCGCGTCGAGTTCGAGCGAGGTGTTTGCAAGGCCCAGGTTCGCCACGTTGGGGTCCCGGCCCGTTGCTGCCAACACGTAATCAAACGTTGTTTCGGAGTGCGTGCCATTCGCGCGGGCGTACCGCAGCGTCACGCCTGCATCGCTGCGCGCAGCCGATACGACGCGTCCCTGTGTCTCGAACTGCATTTCCGCGCCGAACACGCGGTGCGCTTCGCTGATCAGACGCGGGTCCGTGAGCGGGCCTACGCTGCCGCGCGAGCCGCCGTACAACGTGACCCGCACGCCGAGCCGCGCAAGCGCCTGGCCGAGTTCGAGACCGATCACGCCCGCGCCGACCACTGCCACGCTGCGCGGCAAGTCCTCCCAGGCGAACACGTCGTCGTTGACGATCAGCCGGTCGCCGAGTCCGCGGAGCGACTCGGGTACCGTGGGCGTCGAGCCCGTGGCGATCACGACGCTTTTCGCGCGTACCTGCGTGTGCTCGCCAACCTGAAGCAGGCCGTCGTCGATGAAGCGGGCGTGCCCAACGAGGCGGTCCGCTTCGGGCAAGGCGAGCGTGCTGTCCACGACGAAACCGACGAAGCGGTCCCGCTCGCTGCGCACGCGCTCCATCACGGCCCGGCCGTCGATTTCCATGCCGAGCGGATTCACACCGAAACGCGGCGCCATGGTCACCGCGTGCGCCGCCTCGGCCGCCGCGATCAGCAGCTTCGAAGGCATACAACCCACGCGCGCGCACGTCGTGCCGTAAGCGCCGCCTTCAATGATGATTGCGCTTGCACCTTCCGCCTTCGCAGCGCGGTAAGCGGAAAGTCCGGCCGTGCCGGCGCCGATGATGGCGACATCCGTTCGCAGGGTTTGCATCGTGTTTCCTTGAGGGGTTCATGCATTCGTTTCCATGAGCCAGTCTAGGAGGTCCACCCGCGCGGGGGAATGTCGGCGCTGCTCAAGTTCATGCCCGATCGTCTCACGGGCGGCGCGGCGCGAGCCGCCGGTCACTCGGGCATGTGCTGCGCGAGCCAGTCGATCAACACGCGCACCTTCGGCGGCAAAAACCGGTTGGGCGGATAGAGCATCCACACGGGGCCGCTGTATGCGCGGGGCTCCAGCGACCACTCGGGGAGCACGCGCACGAGCAGGCCGTCGCGCAGCGCATCCGCGGCGGCGAATTCGGGCAGGCTCGCAATGCCCCAGTCCGCGAGCGCCGCATCGCGCCGCGCGCCCACGTCGTTGGCGATATAGCGGCCTTTCACCTCGACGGCATGCGTTTGCGTGCCGCGCCGGAAGGTCCAGCGGTTGTCGTCGGGCGTTTCGCCGAGATAGAGGCAGTCGTGGCTGGCGAGATCCTTCGGGTGCTTCGGCGTGCCGTGCGCGCGCAGATAGGCGGGGGACGCGCACGGCATCCACTGCAGCGTGCCGAGCCGCCGCGCCGCGAGCCCCGGCGGCGGCGTGGGCGTAGGGCGAATCACGATATCGACGCTGTCGCGCACGGGATCGACGTCGCGGTCGGTGAAGATGAGCTGCACCGCGACCTCCTCATACGCGCGCAGGAAGCCGGAAATCAGCGGATGAATGACGCTTTGCGCAAACGAAATCGGCGCGCTGATGCTGACGCGGCCATGCGGGCGGCCGGTCAGACGGCTGGCGGCTTGCGCCGCGCTCGCGGCGGCTTCGACCATGTCGGTGCAGTGACGGTAGACCTCGGCACCGGATTCCGTGAGCCGCAGGCTGCGCGTGGAGCGCTCCAGCAGGCGTGTGCCGAGCGCGCGTTCGAGCCGCTGCATCTGGCGGCTCACGGTGGAAGGCGTGCTGCCGAGCTGGCGCGCCGCGACCGAGAAATTACCGGCGTCGACCACGCGGGCGAAGGTGGCCAGATCGGGCAGCAGGGGCAGGATGTCGGCGGGATTCATGCCAGGCAGGGCGAAGTCATCTGTGCATTTGGAGCATAAATGATGTTCCGTGGTATCGGATTATCGCCGCTAAATCATTATCGGACAATGTGTCCGTTCCCGGCTCATCTGCAGGCTCGTTCCCCATGAATGCTCTGACCCGTTCTTCCCGCACCGTCGATCTGCTGCTCGTGGCCGTCGCGCTCATCTGGGGCACGAGCTATGGCGTGGTGAAGGGTGCGTTGCTCGTCTACCCGGTGCTGGGTCTGCTCGCGCTGCGCTTTGGCATCACGTTCGTGCTGTTGTCGCCCGCGTTGCGCGGTCTGCGTCATGTGACATGGCGCGAGCAGATCGGCGTGCTCGTCGCGGGACTCCTGCTGCTCGGCATCTTTCTGGCCGAGACGTTTGGCGTGTCGCTCACGAACGCCTCGAGTGCCGCGTTTCTCATCAGCCTGTGCGTGGTCCTCACGCCGCTCGTGGAGTGGGCGTGGCTCAAGCGCGCGCCGCGTCCGGTGGAATGGGCAGCGGCCGGCGTGTCGCTGCTTGGCGCGCTGCTCCTGACGGGCGGCCATGTGGCGGCGAGCCCCGGCGATCTGCTGGTCGTGCTGGCCGCGCTGCTGCGCGCGCTGGCGACCTGCGCGGTCAAGCGCGTGATGAAGTCGGGCGCCGTGCCGGCGCTCACGGTGACGGCGGTCCAGTCCGCCGTCGTGGCGATCGGCTGCGCCGCGCTCGCGATCACTGTCGCGCCCGAACAGTGGCAACCGCTGCCGCACTGGCAGGGGCACGGCGTGTTCTGGGGCAGCGTGATCTATCTCGTGGCGGGCTGCACGCTGTTCGCGTTCTTCGTGCAGAACTATGCCGTGAGCCGCAGCAGCCCCACGCGCGTGGCGTTGCTGATGGGCAGCGAGCCGGTGTTCGGCGCGCTCTTTGCGTGCGTGTGGTTGGGCGAGCGGCTCACTTTGCCCGCGTGGATCGGCGGCATGCTCATCGTTGCCGCTTCGCTTTTCGCGCTCAAGCGCGAACCCCAGGCCGAGGCGCAGGTTGAAGCGCAGGACGCCGTGAAAGCGTAGGTTCGGCTCACATCCGCAATGCTGATATGCAATTGCGAATTAACTGGTAGGGGATCGAGACGCAGGCTGTTCCAATGGGCATTTGGACCTTCGATGCCGCAGGAGCGAGCCTTACGATGGCGAAGACGAACAAACCCATTTTGCTCAACGCGTTCAACATGAATTGCGTGGGGCACATCAATCACGGGCTGTGGACGCACCCGCGCGACCGCTCGACCGACTACCGCACGCTCGCGTACTGGACGAATCTCGCGCGCACGCTGGAGCGCGGGCTTTTCGACGGGCTTTTTCTAGCGGACATCGTGGGTGTCTACGACGTCTATCAGCGCAACGTGGATGTGACACTGCGCGAGTCGATCCAGTTGCCGGTGAACGACCCCACACTCGTCGTGCCGGCCATGGCCGCCGTGACCGGGCATCTCGGCTTTGGCGTGACGGTGAACCTCACTTACGAGCAGCCTTATTTGCTGGCGCGACGCTTTTCGACGCTCGATCACCTCACGCAAGGCCGCATCGGCTGGAACATCGTGACGGGCTATCTGGACAGCGCGGCGCGCGCCATGGGACTCGAGCAGCAGCTACCGCACGACGAGCGCTACGACCGTGCGGACGAGTACCTGGAAGTCCTCTATAAACTCTGGGAGGGTAGCTGGGAAGCGGACGCCGTGCGGCGCGACAAGGCCGCGCGTGTTTTCGCCGATCCTGCGAAACTGCATCGCGTGGAGCATGCGGGACGTTACTACCGCGTCGACGGCTATCACCTGGCGGAACCCTCGCCGCAGCGCACGCCGGTGCTGTTCCAGGCGGGCAGTTCGGGGCGCGGGCAGCGCTTTGCGGCACGTCACGCGGAATGCGTGTTCATTTCGCCGCCCGGACGCGCCGCCGCGCGCGAGACGGTGCGTGCGCTGCGCGAACAACTGGTGCAGGCGGGGCGCCGGCCCGACGACGTGAAAGTCTTCGTTGGCGCATCGGTGGTGGTGGGCGCGACCGAGCGTGAAGCGCGCGAGAAGTATGCCGACTACCGCCAGTATGCGAGCCGCGAGGCGGGGTTGGCGCATTTCGCGTCGAGCACGGGCATCGATTACGCGCAATACGATCTCGACGCGCCCGTGGATTACGCGCCGGGCAACGCGATCGAATCTGCCACCCGCACGGCGAAGCAACATGGCTGGACGCGGCGCAAGCTGCTCGAGATGTTCGAACTGGGCGGCCGCTATCCGGCGATTGTTGGCAGCGCTTCGCAGGTGGCGGATGAGCTGCAGGCGTGGATCGACGAGGCGGATGTGGATGGCTTCAACTTGAGCCGCACTGTCGTGCCCGAGAGCTATGAGGATTTCGTGGATCTCGTCGTGCCGGAGTTGCAGGCGCGTGGGCGGTATAAGACGGCTTATGCGACGGGGACGTTGCGGGAGAAGTTGTTTGGTGGTGAGGCTACCTTGCCGCAGCGGCATGCTGGGGCGGGGTATCGGTGGGGGACCGAGGTGGTTTGATTGGGATTTTTTTGTTGGAATCTTCGGTGCTTTTGGCCTTTCCTTGTGTTCGCGAAAACAAGGAAAGGCCAATGGGAGAGGCCAAAGCGCCGAGGAGCCGCGAACAAAAAACATCACGGCGCCCCGCGGCAGACCGCACCCACTCCCTTACTGCTGCGGAGCATCCTTCCAGGCAGGCAGCGTAGCCCCGTGATACACAGCACTAATTTCGGAAGCGACATTAGGCTGCTGATAGCTCTCCACGAGCGCATGCACCCAAGCCGCGTTGGCATCCTTCTCATTCACGGCAATGAAGTTGCGATAAGGATTGCCCGTCACCTTCTCCTGAGCAATCCGCTCCTGTGGAATCCTGATCCCCGATTTCACGGCCCAGTCCGTATTGACAACGGCCGCGTCCAGATCGCCAATCGCTCGCCCGACAATACCCGAATCGAGTTCCTTGAGATGGATATTCTTCGGATTCTTCGCGATGTCGCGCGCGGTCGGCAGCAGGCCAACATTGTCGCGCAACGTAATGAGCCCCTGCGCCTGCAACAGCAGCAGCGAGCGGCCTTCGTTGCTCGGATCGTTTGGCACGCCAATGGTCGCGCCCTGCGGCAGGTCCGCCACCGACTTCACCTTGCGCGAATACAGCCCGATCGGCTGCACGTAGGTAAAGCCGACAGGCACGATCTTGTAGCCGCGCGCCTTGATCTGCGCGTCGAGATACGGCTTGTGCTGGAACGAATTGGCGTCGAGGTCGTGGCTCGAAAGCGCTTCGTTGGGCTGCGTGTATTCGGAGAACGTGGTCACCTTGATCGTGAGGCCGCGCTTCGCGGCGTTGGCGGCGACCACGCGCCAAACGTCCTCGTCCTCACCCGACATGATGCCCACGCGCAACGTCTGGTCCGCCGCGTGTGCGAGCGTCGCGCCCCCGAAACTTACGCCCAGCGCGAGCGAAGCCAGCATCGCGCCCAGCAAGGTTCTTTTCTTCATAGGATCCATTATTCGAAGCGTTGTGGATAAGGCGATGCTAGAGAGCGCACTGCAAGCGGACAACCAATTTTCGGAGGATTGCTTAGCTATATTCGTCGTTTTGCGGCGCGCAGCGGCGTGGCTAGGATGCAGCGATTCCATCCATCACGCGAGTCTCGTTCGATGTCCACTCTCGCCGTTCCCGCTTCTGAAGCCGTCGAAGCCGCCGGGCTGGCGCAAGCCCCGCAACATGCCGTGATCCGTTCCGCTCGGGACGTCTCCCGCATTGTCAACGCCGGGGCCGCGCAGGGCAGTAACGCGCGCATCGTGATCGCCATCGCACTGGGCGGCGTATTTCTCGATGCCTACGATCTCACCTCGCTCGCCTATGGCATCAAGGACATCGCGCGCGAATTCTCGCTGTCGCCCGTGCAGGTCGGCTTCGTTTCGGCGGCCATTACGTTCGGCGCGATTCTCGGCGCGCTGTTCGGCGGCTATCTCACGGACCGCATCGGACGCTACCGCGTATTCATGGCCGACATGCTGTTCTTCGTCGTGGCCGCGATCGCGGCCGGCCTCGCACCCAACGCCTGGGTGCTGGGCGGCGCCCGCTTTCTCATGGGCTTCGGGGTGGGGCTCGATCTGCCGGTCGCCATGGCGTTTCTCGCCGAGTTCTCGCGCGTGGCGGGCAAGGGCAACAAGGCGGCCAGCGTGGCGGCGTGGTGCCCCGCATGGTACGCGGCCACGAGCACCTGCTATCTGCTCATTCTCGGCCTCTATGCGATCCTGCCCGAACATCAGCTTGGCTGGCTCTGGCGCATCACGCTCGCGTTCGGCGCGGTGCCGGCGCTCGTCATCATCGCCGTGCGCAGCCGCTATATCAGCGAGTCGCCCGTGTGGGCCGCGAATCAGGGCGATCTGGAAGGCGCGGCGCGCATTCTCAAGCGCGCGTATGGCGTGGATGCCGTGGTCGAACGCGCTGACGCGCCCACGCGAGCGCCGCGTGCCGCCTCGTGGCGCAACTATGGCGTGCTTTTCAACGCCACGTATCGCCGCCGCACGATACTGGCCGCAACGATCGGCGCGGCGTCTTCGTTCGGCTACAACGCCATCATCTTCGGCCTGCCTGTGATCATCGCGAGCTTTCTCCAGCAGGGTCCGCTCACCACCATCGTCGCTTCGCTCACGCTCAACCTCTTGTTCGCATTCGTTGGCGGGTTGATCGGCGTGCGTACCGCGCCCACTGTCGGCGCGTGGAAAATGACCGTGCTCGGCCACACGCTGCAGTTCGTCTCGCTCATTGGTCTCGCACTGATCGGCCATCCGGGCAGCGGCGTTTTCGTCGTGCTCGCCATTCTGCTGCTGGGCGGCTATCTGTTCGGGCAGGGGTTCGGTCCCGGTTCGCATTGCATGACCTATGCATCGCTCAGTTATCCGACCTCGCTGCGCGGCATTGGCGTGGGTTTCAATCAGACGCTCGTGCGCTCCGCCTCCACGGTGTCGCTATTCCTGTTTCCCGTGCTCGCCGCGGCGCTCGGCACCAAGGTCTTCTGGGTGATCGCCATCGCGCCGCTCGCTTCGCTGCTCGTGCTGCTCGCGATCCGGTGGGAACCCTCGGGCTACGACATCGATAGCGAAGACTACGCGGATGCGCCTGACGTTGCGGCTCAACGCAGTTCGGTATAACCCTGACGAGCGGCGGCGTTGGCGAACGCCTCGATCTCGGCGTACGCCTCGCCAGTGAGCCTGGTGAAC
Organism: Paraburkholderia sp. EG286A; assembly: GCF_040965375.1. NCBI lineage: Bacteria > Pseudomonadati > Pseudomonadota > Betaproteobacteria > Burkholderiales > Burkholderiaceae > Paraburkholderia > Paraburkholderia sp. EG286A. The sequence goes on along the minus strand of NZ_JBFRCB010000004.1, from coordinate 14,583 downwards.
CCGCGCAGCCGCAGTTTGTGCGCACGTTCGGGGTCGGCCGCAAGAGCGGCGTCGAGCGCATTACGCAGCGCTTGCGCCTGATCCTCGCCGAGCGCGCGTGAGGCGATCAGCGGAAGGCCGGGGGCGCTGGCTGTCATGCCGATGGTTTGCACGCCGTCGAACCGTTCGGGGTGCGAATCGTGCAGCAATGCGAACGTGACGCAGTCGATGGCGCCGACGTCGGCCGCACCGCTCGCCAGCGCGCGTAAGGTGGCCGCGTGCGAGCCTGTCCAGCGCACCGAGGCGAAGAAGCGGCCGTCGCGTGCGAGCGGCGCGACCGCGTGGCGCAACGCGTTCATGCCGCTATGCGAATCCGCGCTGTTGCATGCGGCGCGCAGGCCGCGGCACGCTTCGAGCGTTTGCGCGCCGCGCTCCCACGCCTGCGCCGAAACGGCGAGCACGCTTCGATAGCGCGGGCCTTCGCAACCGGGTGCGTCGAATATCGGGGTCGCAATCAGCCGGACTTCGTTGGCGAGTCCGAGCATGCGGTACGGATACCCGCAGGTCTGCGAGAGCAGCAAGTCCTCGCGGCGCCAGTGAGGCATGAGTTCGCCCTCCGGCGCGTTCTCGATCGCGATGTCGCCCATGTCGAACGAGCGCGCAACGATGGCCAGACTGTCGCTCAATAGCGAGCGCCACGCCGTCGCATGTTGCGGCGTCACGTTGTACATCGGCAGGGAGGTGATCCAGCGGGTCATCGGCGCATTCTACGCCGCACGCACGTGGCGCGTCGCGCAGCGCGATGAGATAAGCAAATGGCAATTCGTTGGTTGGTGAAGCGCCGCGCGTTCGGTAGGGTGAGGACCTGCGTTGCTTTGCTCTCCGTATGGAGTGGCACCATCCTTCATCGCGGGAGCTGGCGAACATGGCCGAATACTTCGACGCAGACCACGCGCGGGAAGTCGCCGCGCTCGCCACCGGATTCACCGCACGCACGGAATGGCCCACGTGGCTGCTGATCGCCGTGATCTACGGCGGCTGGTTTGCGTTGCTGGCGTTCGTGCGTGCAGGTCTGCTCACGCTCGTGGCCGCCACGCCATGCCTCATCGTGCTGTGCGCCTGGCATATGTCGCTCCAGCACGAATTGCTGCACGGTCATCCCACCCGGTTCGCCTGGCTGAACATGGCGCTGGGCTGGCCGCCGCTTGCTATATGGTTTCCCTATGCGGTGTACCGCGAGAGCCATATGGCGCATCATCGCGACGAAGCGTTGACCGTGCCCGGCATCGACCCCGAAACGAACTACGTGCAGCACGCGCAGTGGGCCCGCCTGCCGCGCTGGCATCGCGTGCTATGGCACGCACGCAAGAGCTTCGTGGGCCGGGTGGTGATCGGGCCGCCGATGAGCGTGGCCGCCATGCTCGCCGGCGCGGCGAAAGCGCTGCGAAGCGGCGACTGGCGAGACGTGCCGATGTGGCTCGCGCACTGCGCAGCTGTCGTGCTGCTGCTCGCGTGGGTGCAGCGTTACGCGGGCGTGCCGTGGTGGTGGTATCTCGTCGCTGTCAGCTGGCCCGCGCTCGGGCTCGCGATGGTCCGCTCGCTGTACGAGCATCGCGCGGCGTCGCATCCCAAGGCGCGCATCGCCATCAACGAGGCCGGGCTCGTCATGCGCTTTCTGTATCTGAACAACAACTATCACCTCGTACACCACGATCTGCCGCGCTTGCCGTGGTTTCAGCTGGCGCGCGCCTACCGCATGCGGCGCGACGACTATCGGCACAAATGCGGCGGTTTCGTGATCGAAGGCTACGCCGCGCTGCTCAGGCGTTACGCGTGGCGCGCGACGGATGCCCCCGCGCACCCGTTCGGCGACAACACCGCGCAGTGACGTTCACTCGCGGAACCGTTTGAAAAAGCGGCGAATGTCGGCCGCGAGCAGATCGGGCTCTTCCATGGCGGCGAAATGGCCGCCGCGCGGCATCTCGGTCCATTGCGCGACATTGAACACGCGCTCGAGCCACGACCGCGGCGGGTGATTGATCTCCCTGGGAAAGCGCGCGAAGGCGACGGGCGGCGCCACGCGTTGCCCGGCCGCGAAGCGAAACGGCTGGAGGCGGTTTTCCCAGTACATCTGCATGGACGTGCCGATGCTGCCCGTGAACCAGTACAGCGAAAGGTCCGTCAGCAAGGTGTCCTTCGAGAACCGGCGCTCGATGTCGCCGTCGCAGTCGCTCCATGCGCGAAACTTCTCGCCGATCCACGCGGCCAGTCCCGCGGGCGAGTCGTTGAGCGATGCTGCCGCCGTTTGCGGCTTCGTGCTGTGCATATGCGCGTAGCCGCCCTCCAGCGCTGCCCAGTCGGCCTTTTCGCGCAGATAGTCCTGTTCCGCCTCAGTGAGCGGGGCCTGCGCGGCATCGATTGCAGGCTCGTACGAGCTGGGCAGGAAGTTCAGGTGGATGCCCTCCACGGCCTGGCTGTGCCGCGCGGCGAGCGCGATGGACACACCCGCGCCGAGGTCGCCGCCCTGCGCGCCGAAGCGCTCGTAGCCGAGACCGCGCATCAGCGCGGCCCACAGGTCTGCGATCTGGAACGCGGAGGTGCCGGGTGCCGCCGGCGCGGGTGAAAAGGCAAAGCCCGGCAGCGACGGGGCGACGACATCGAACGCATCGGCCGGGTCCGCGCCGAATGCGGCGGGGTCGCAGAGCCGGTCGAGCAGCGCATGGAATTCGACGAACGAGCCCGGCCAGCCATGCGTGACGACGAGCGGGTAGGGCTTCGGGCCCGCGCCGCGCCGATGCACGAAGTGCACCCGCTGGCCGCCTGCGCCACCCGCACCCCCCACTTCGGCCATGAACTGCGGCAACTGGTTCAGCGCGCGTTCCGCGGCGCGCCAGTCGTATTCATCTGCCCAATACGCGACGAGCTCGCGCAGCCACGCATTATCCGCCCCTTGTTGCCACGCCGGCGACGGCGTAGCGTTGGCCCAGCGCGTGGCGCGCAAACGCCGGCGCAGGTCGTCGAGTGCCTCTTCGGGTACGCGAATTTCAAATCGGTCGATATGCATGGTGGTTCATCCGCACGCTGGCAGGCCGGGGAGCTGACCATTATGAGCGAATTCGCCGCCGCGCATCGGCCGCCCCCAGCGACCCTTCGAATTCCATCCATCGCTTACCAGATGTTTATCGAGGCATCCATTTCATTTATCGGCGTTTGGGCAGCGCGGCGGGGCCGCGAGACGCCTCATCGGGGTAGCGCGGCGCGGCGTAAACCCCACGGCGTCCGTGGTTTCCGCTATTTTCAGCCGTCGGCTGCCGCACCCGCTTATTGGCATGAGCGGTATTTTTTGCACAATCTAGGTAATAGCCCTGGCTACTAGCGCGGTGGGGCCAATTCGTACCGTAGCGCAACGATTCGAATCAGCAGCAGAGGTCCCAATGATCATCGACATCCACGGCCACTACACGACGGCGCCCGCAGCGCTGGAAGCGTGGCGCAAACGCCAGATAGCGGGCATCGCCCATCCGTCGGAGATGCCGAAGGTATCGGAGCTGAAGATCAGCGACGACGAATTGCGCGCATCCATCGAACTCAATCAGCTCAAGCTGATGCGCGAGCGCGGTCTCGATCTGACGATTTTCAGCCCGCGTGCAAGTTTCATGGCCCATCACATTGGCGACTTCGAGGTGTCGAGCACCTGGGCCGCCATCTGCAACGAGTTGTGCCACCGCGTGAGCGAGCTTTTTCCCGACCATTTCGTGCCGGCCGCGATGCTGCCGCAAAGTCCGGGCGTCGATCCCGCCACGTGCGTGGCGGAACTCGTCAAATGCATGGAGCAGTACGGCAACGTGGCGGTCAACCTGAATCCCGATCCCTCGGGCGGCCACTGGACGAGCCCGCCGCTTTCCGATCGCCACTGGTATCCGATCTACGAGAAGCTCGTCGAGTACGACATTCCCGCGATGATCCACGTGAGCACGAGTTGCAACGCGTGCTTCCACACCACGGGCGCGCACTACCTGAACGCGGACACGACCGCATTCATGCAGTGCCTGACGTCGGACCTGTTCCGCGACTTCCCCACGCTGCGCTTCGTGATTCCGCACGGCGGCGGCGCGGTGCCTTACCATTGGGGGCGCTTCCGGGGCCTCGCGCAGGAGCTGAAGAAGCCGCCGCTCAGCGAGCATCTGCTGGACAACGTGTTCTTCGACACCTGCGTGTATCACCAGCCCGGCATCGACCTGCTCACGCGCGTGATTCCCGTGGACAACATTCTGTTCGCGAGCGAGATGATCGGTGCGGTGCGCGGCATCGATCCCGAGACGGGGCACAACTACGACGACACGAAACGCTATATCGAAGCTGCGCATGTCGATGCCGCGGATCGCTACAAGATCTACGAAGGCAACGCGCGCCGCGTGTATCCGCGCCTCGACGCGCGGCTGAAGGCAAAAGGGCTGTGAGCGTGCACGCCGCGGCTCGCAATCCGGGCAATACCAGCGAAGCGCAAGACAAGGCAGCCTCGCTCACTCTCGACTGAAACGGAAGTCAATGACAAAGGACGATGTGAAAAGCAACGCCGCGCTGGCGGGGGTCGGGTCGATGGCGACGCGCCTCCTGCTCGCCGGTCTCGCCGAGCAATACGAGCGCGAAACGGGGCAGCGGCTGACTGTTGCCGCGATAGGCGGCGTGGAAGCCGCGCGGCGCGTGCAGGCCGGCGCGGCGTTCGATTTTGCCGTGCTGGCGTCGGCGGCGATCGACCGCCTGGCGGCGGGCGGGCACCTCATTGGCGCGCGCACGGACGTCGTGCGCTCCGGCATGGCGGCGGCCGTCGCCGCGGGTGCGGCGCACCCGGATATCGGCACTGAAGACGCACTGCGCGAGACGATGCTGCGCGCGGCGCGCATCGGCTACTCGACGGGGCCTAGCGGCGACCATCTGCTGCGGCTGCTCGAGCGCTGGGGCGTGGCCGAAACGCTCGGCCCGCGCCTCGTGATGGCGCAGCCGGGCGTGCCGGTGGCCAGCCTGATCGCGCAAGGAGAGGTCGAGCTCGGGTTTCAGCAATTGAGCGAGCTAAAGGATGTGCCGGGCGTTGACGTGATCGGGCCGCTGCCGGCCGGGGCGCAACTCGTCACGGTCTTTTCCGCGGCGATCTGTGCGGTGTCGCAGCAGCGGCACGCGGCGGCGGACTTCCTCGCGTTCCTCGGTTCGGCACGGGCCGAGGCGACCAAGCGGGCGTTCGGCATGGAGCCGGCCGGCAACGCGGCGTACGGGCTGTAGCAGGGCAGCAGGGCGCCAGCAGGACGGCAATAAGAGCAATAGAAGGAGCAATAAGGCGATTGGATTGGACATCTCATGTCGCACGGTCCACGTATCCAAATTAATTAGGCTTACTAATCAGAAAAAAACAGAATCGGAGGCGTGAAAAGTGAATCAGAAGAACACCAGGACGGACAACCCCAGGAGGCAAGCATGAGAACCCTGCATACCCGGCGGCTCTTCACGAGCGTGCACGCTCGTGCCGCCTCGCTGCTCTCGCTGTGCGCCCTCTTCGCGGCGGCCACGCTCGTGGCCGCGTGCGGCAGCGGTGGCAGTGGCAGCAGTAGCGCCGATGCCTCGAAAGCGCCGCTCGCGGTCGTCGCGCCCGTGGTGGATTGCTCGAAGCTGGCTTCGGTCGACATCACCGATATTGGCGGCACGGGCAGCGCGATTACTTCGGCCAGCGTGACCACGGCGACGATCAACGGCGCTTCGGTCAACTTCTGTACCGTGAAGGGCACGCTCGCGCCTTCGAATACGTTCGAAGTAGCGCTGCCGGTGAACACGTGGACGCAGCGCTTTGCGGCGCTGGGCTGCGGGGGCCTGTGCGGCAACCTGAGCGACCCGACCCAGCAGTCGTCGTTCAGCTTCAGCTACACGTGCCCGCTCGTGCAGGAAGGCGGCTTCGTGACGGCGGCGACCGACATGGGCCACTCGGGCAACGACACGACGTGGACCACGGACCCGCAAAAACAGGCCGATTTCGCCTATCGCGGGCAGCACATCACGACGCTCACGGCGGAGAAGCTCATCAAGGCCTATTACGGGCAGACGCAGAAGTACGCGTACTTCATCGGCTGCTCGGACGGCGGCCGCGAAGCGCTGATGGCCGCGCAACGCTACCCGAACGACTATAACGGCATCATCGCGGGGGCACCGGCGGCGCACTTCCAGATCCAGAACTCGCTGTATCACGGCTGGAGCGTGGAGTCGCAAAGCACGACCGGCGACAGCACCGGCAACGCGACGCTCTACGCCGACAAGGCGCTCGTGCTGCACAAGGCCGTCGTCGCGGCATGCGGCGGCCAGGCGGGTGTGCCCGATGGCCTGATCGCCGATCCGCGCACCTGCAACTTCGATCCCGCCTCGATTCAGTGTGCGCAGGGCGCGACGAACACGAGCAGCTGCCTGACCGCAGCCGAAGTCGCCACCGCGAGCAAAATCTATGGCGGACCGGTGGACGCGACAACGGGCGAGCGCATGCTGGCGGGCTCCCCGCAGATGGGTTCGGAGGAGAACTGGGTCGGCGTGGAAGTGCCGACGACGAATTCGACGGCCACGCCGGTTTCGGTGAAGAGCCTGTTCAGCTACATGATCGTGACGGGTGCCTACAACCTGATCTTCACGGGCTCGCCCAGCATGCCGACCATCGACACCTTCGGCTACGCGGATGCGAGCTTCTACCCGACCTACCTGCAGGCCAACCATCCGCTGATGGACGCGACGAACCCCGACCTGTCGGCGTTCAGGAAAGCGGGCGGCAAGCTGATCCTGTGGCACGGCTGGGCGGATCAGCACATTTCGCCGCTCTTCACGATCCAGTACTACGAAGCGATGCAGAACACGATGGGCGCTTCGAACGTGAGCGATTTCGCGCGAATGTACCTCGTGCCCGGCGTGGCCCACTGCGGCGGCGGCGAAGGCTTCCCGAACATCGACCTCGTCTCGCAGATCACGGCGTGGGCCGAGCAGGGCACCGCGCCGAACGCGGTCATGACGTATCAGACCGATTCGTCGAACAACGTGACGGCCAGCCGCCCGGTTTATCCGTACCCGGCAGTCGCGCAGTTCACGGGCACCGGCGACTGGCACCTCGGCGCGAACTGGACGCAGGGTGCACCGCTGTACAACCAGCCTACGCATAGCTGGGCAGGTTCGAGCTTCTATACGACGTACACGCCGACGACGCAGGGTGTTGCCGCGCCTTAACGGGCAAACTTCGGGCACACTCGCATGATTCATCGTTGAACCGGCCAGCCCTTCGGGGCTGGTTTCGTTTGAATATCGATAAATAAAACGCATGATAAGTGCGGAGCAGGCGCGGCGGTTCGAACGGCGCCGCGGCCTCGAAAAGCGGCGCGCACGAGAGCGCCGCCCGCCGATGTAGCGGCAACTGAATTCCGCACGATCGTCCAGCGCGTTTGCGAATCCTTTCGGAGAACATCGATTTTGCTTATCACGCTGGATTCGATTCCAGCCCCGGGCCGCGTCGGGCAAAGCACCGGCCGAACGCGCCCGGCCTTTACGCGGCGCGGCTTCCCGGGCGGTATCGCGGGTGCGGGCGTGCCGGAATCGCCCATGCGGACGGGCACGGACGTATCCAATATGTGGTTAACCCGCACTTTCAGGCGAGGGGCTGGCCACCTATCGTGCCCCCGACGGATAGCAGTTCGTTGAAATTCGACTCGGGCACGAGCGAGCGGCAGACCACAGAACGGACAGGAGACTACAGATGTCTGGCAGCAAAACAATCGATATCAAGGCGTTCATCGACGAACGCCACATTTCGGCCTACCAGTGGCTACTGGTGGCGCTGTGCTTCCTCGCGGTGACCGCCGACGGCATGGACGTGGCCATCATGGGCTTCGTCGCGCCCTCGATCATTCACGAGTGGGGCATTTCGCGCCCCGAGTTCGGGCTCGTCATGAGCGCGGCGCCCATCGGCCTCGTGATCGGCGCGCTGGCCGCCGGCCCGGCCTCGGACCGCGTTGGCCGCAAGTGGGTGCTGATCACCTCCGTGTTCCTCTTCGGCGTGTTCACGATCCTCACGGCGTTCACGCAGTCGCCGGTTTCGATGGCGGTGCTGCGCGTGCTGACCGGCATCGGTCTTGGCGCGGCCATGCCGAACTCCACGACGCTGCTCTCGGAGTACTCGCCGCAACGCCGCCGCGCGCTGCTCATCACGATCATGTTCACGGGCTTCAATCTCGGCTCGGCGTTGATCGGCTTCGCAGCTGGCTGGCTCGTGCCGAACCATGGCTGGCGCGCGGTGCTGATTTTCGGCGGCGCCATTCCGCTTGCACTCGTGCCGCTGCAGGCCTGGCTGCTGCCGGAATCGGCGCGTCTTCTCGCCGTGCGGGGCGCTACGAGCAAGCGCATTGCCGCGACGCTGAACCGCGTGACCGGCGCGAATTTCGCCGGCGACGAGAACTTCGTTTCGACGGAGCCGCCGCTGCCCACGCGCAAGCCGATTGGCGTGCTGTTCTCGGAAGGCTATGGCGTGATGACCCTCGCGCTGTGGGTCACGTATTTCATGGGCCTGCTCGTCATCTATCTGCTGACTGGCTGGCTGCCCACGCTGATCAAGGACGCGGGCCTCTCCATCACGGTGGCGGCGAACGTCACGGCCATGTTCCAGATCGGCGGCACGATCGGAGCCGTGCTGGTGGGCTGGATCATGGACAAGGTGCGTCCGGCGCGCGTGATCAGCGCGGCGTATGTCGGCGGCGGCATTTGCGTGCTGGCGCTGGCGGGCGTGGGCGCGCTTTCCTCGTCGCTCGCCCTGCTGGTATTCGCCGCGGGCTTCTGCATGAGCGGTGCGCAAACGGGTTTGAACGCCTACGCACCGGGCCGCTATCCGACCGTTGCGCGTGCAACCGGTGTGAGCTGGATGCTGGGCATGGGCCGCTTTGGCAGCATCTTCGGTTCGGCCATCGGCGGTGCGTTGCTGGGCCTTGGCTGGGAATTCGCGGCGATTCTCGCGATGCTCGCCGTACCGGCCGTGCTCGCGGCGATTGCGATCCTGGTTTCGCAGCGTGCACGTCATTCGGAACCGGCTACGCAGGTGAGCGCGGCACACTGAGTCTGGTTTAGCAACAGCGCTGGATTGATCGGCGCGGCGGTGCGGATTGCACTGCCGCGCCGTTTTTTTTGTTTGGCGTGAGAGCGGAGGCATCGCCTCCGCTTGACTGCCGTTCGGTCCGTCAAATCCTGAACGCGCCCACCGTTTCGATCACGGTCTGCGCATTCCTGCCCAGCGTGTTGGCCGAAATCGAAAAGTGATTCACGAGTGCGCTGTCTTGCTGCGTGAGCGCCTCGATATGATCGAGAGCCTGCTTGATCTCGGCGATGCCGGTGCTTTGCTCGCCGCTCGCGGTGTTGATTTCGTCGATCAGCACGTTCACGTCGCGCACGGCCTGAACCGCCTGCTGCATCTTTTCCCGCGCCGTTTCGGTGAGCTGGCAGCCTTCCTGAACCTTCTGCGTCGAGTCGACGATCAGCCCCGCGATTTCCTTGGCGGCCATCGCCGCGCGGCCCGCGAGATTGCGCACCTCGCTCGCCACCACGGCGAAACCGCGTCCGTGTTCGCCCGCGCGCGCCGCTTCCACGGCCGCGTTGAGCGCGAGAATATTGGTCTGGAAGGAAATCCCTTCGATCACCTGAATGATCTCGCCGATCTTGCGCGAGGCCTCGGTAATGCCCTGCATCGTCACCGTCATGGCTTCCACGGCGCGGCCGCTGTCTTCGGTGATGGCGCGCGCCTGGCCCGCACTGGTGGCGGCCTGGCGCGCCGCATCGGCGGTCTGACGCACGTTGGCCGCGATATGCTGCATCGAGGCTGCCGACTGCTCGAGGCTCGCCGCCTGCGATTCGGCTCGCGCCGAGAGCGTCTGGCTGCCTTCGGACACGGTCGCCGTGGCAGCGCTCATTCTCGCCATCTGGTCGCGCGCGTCGCCGACGATGGCGCGCATGTTCAGGCTGACCTGATTGACCGATTGTTCGAGCTTGCCGACCACGCCGGTGGGCTTCCAGGTGTTCTCGACCTTCTGCGTGAGGTCGCCCATGGCGAGTCGCGTGGCGGCACCCAGCAGACGGCGCAGCGGATAGATGAACATGAAGCGCATGCGGTATTCGGCCAGCACGCCGAACGCCACGCAGGCGGCGAGGCCGATCGCCGTGCGCACCGGCGTGATCGACGCGGCGCCGCCGTCGATCAGGACACCGGTGACCATACCGGCTGCGGCGAGACCGCTCGTGAGCAGGTAGGTCTGCGTCTTCATGGTGGGATGCACGAAGCGCGCAAGCCGCCCCACCATGTCCTTGCGAACGATTGCGCCTGCCTGCAGATGGTGCGCCTGCCGGCCGGCTCTTTGCTCTGCGAGCAAGGTCGCGTACAGCGCCTCGGCGGCGCGAACCTGATCGCGCGAAGCGGCGGTGTGAACGGCCCGGTACGCAACGACATGCTGCCCTTCGATGATGGGCGTGACGCCGGTTTGCACCCAGCAATGCCGCCCCTGGCTGAAGCGGTTCTTCAGCACGCCGACCCATGGTTCACGCTTTTTCAGCGTGGCCCACATGTCGCGATACACCTCGGCGGGCATGTCGGGGTGGCGCACGACGTTATGAGGCTGCCCGATCAGGGCTTCGCGGGAAAGGCCGCTGGCTTCGATAAATGCGTCGTTGCAGTAGGTGATCATGCCGCGCGTGTCGGTGGTGGAAACGAGCAGTTTTCCGGGTGGGAGAGCGGCTTCTCCCTGCTGGTTGGGTCGGGTCGATGATTCGGTGTGCACTCGTGGTCTCCGTCGCTTTTTGATTGGGTTGTCCCGCTGTCCGATGCTTATCGGCCGGTGTTTTCGATCATGAATGGGGCGGTTCGAGGGCAAAAAACGTTGCTGCGGCGGAGGAGGGCGATAAATGGAGCGGAGCGTTGGGGCGTGGGCCGGGGTGCTGGGGCTGAAACGCCCGTGGCATAAGGATCGCACCCAGGAAGACGAAGCGTCGGTGGCTTTTCAGTGGGTGTGTGCATGCACAACACCCGATAACTTCTTCGCAAGTCCTGCAAAGCAGATTCGATACGACCGGTCGAAACGTGTTCAGCAAAAGTCGATAGCGACGGCCATTCCGGATGATGTGGCGTAGCCCGGTCTCCCTTCACTGCGTCACGTCAGTTGAGAGCAGACGTGATACGAGTCCAGTTTCGCTCGCTCGAGCTAGAACCCGGCGGCGAGATGTGGCGCAAATCCAATTCGCATTGCGTCCAGCGGTGATCAAGGCTTGTCCGCGTGGATCGCAGAACTCGCTTGCCTGCTCCGCAGGCTGCGCGTCAATTTTTCAATTGGCGGCTGGCGTTAGGACTGGGCGCCCGGGCGGTTACAAACAAAGCTCGGGATGCTTTTGCGTAACGAGGTTCCTCTTGATCGGCTACCGCGAAACTCTGTCTTAAAAAATAAAAGGACTCCGATTTATTGTCATTTAACAGGGATGTTAAAGATTCTGGGGAAGGCCGATGTCTGGTGATTGACGGACCGTGCTTGCAGCCCTAGATTTTTCACGCGATAGCTGCGGACGCAACGATTTTGTTTTTTCGTTCCTTTCAACCGCACAGGAAAGCGTCGAATGAATGCTCTCTCGAAGAATTTCACCGATGCGCTGCGACACCCGAGCGTGCGCGTGACCCAGCATCTCAGGCTGTGGATTGGCAAGCAGGAGAATGATCTCGATGTGCTCGACTTCAAGGTGCGCGGCGGATTTTGCAAGGATTACGTCGTCATTGTCACGGTCACGTCTGTGCGCCTCGACATCGACGGCAAGGATTACGTCGGGCGGCGCGCGGGCCTGCAGGTCGACGAGCGCGCCGCGGTGCCCTCGGCGAACTGGACGACGCCTGCCGATCATGCGGCGGCCACTTTCAATGGGGTGGTGACGCGCTGGAAACGGATCCGCACAAGCCGTGACGAGGCGGCCTACGAGGTGCGCATCGAACCGCGCTTCGCTGCGCTCGGCAAGCGCATGGTCCACTCCGATGTGCTCACCGATGTCACGTTCGAGGAGATGGTCAGGAAGAAGCTGGTCGACGGGCAAAACTTCGACGCCTTCGATGTCGAGTTTCATCTCGAAGGGCCGCAGGAAAAGATGCAGCAGATCGTGATGTACGAGGAGTCGGTTTGGCACTTCATCGCACGTCATGCGAAGCGCAAGGGCATTTTCTGGTTCTACCGGCAGGAGCGCGGCGAGAACGGGCTGCTGGACATCCTCGTGTTCGCGGACAATCCGCGTGCCTATATCCGCTCGGTCAACTTGCCGCTGCTGGCCAGTTCGGGTCTGCACAGCAATTCGCACGAGGCGGCGCAGGAGGTTCATGAGCAGCGTGCCCTGGTGCCGGCGGCGATTGAAGTTTGGGAGCGGAACTACAGGACGCCGGAGGACCCGCTCAGGGCCATGGCGAAAGTCTCCGCGAAGGCGGACGACCGCTCGGTGTTCGGGCAGATCAGCCGCAGCGCGGAGTTCCATCTGACGCAGCAGCAGGGCGAGACGCTCGCTCAGGCGCGACGCGACGAGCAAGTCGCGCGTCAGGTGACGCTCGCTGGCGCTAGCGACGCGAAGGGCATTGCACCGGGCGTAGTGATCAAGCTGACCAACGCGAAGATGCCGAGCGCCGAATACGGCTTCGTGGTGACGTCGTTCAAGATGAAGGGAAGCCGCACGAAGCCCGCTTTTGCGCGCTTCAAGGCGATGCCCGCGCATCTGACCTACCGGCCGGTGTTTGACTACGAGCGGGACTGGCGATTTCTGACGGGGCCTGTCGTCGGCGTGGTCACGACATTGGACTCGACCCCCTACGCATACGTGGACGAATACGGGCGTTATCCCGTTGTACCGAAGTTCCTGCAGGGCTCGAGAAATGCCAATAACAAGCTGCTGAACCTGCGCCTGCTGCGTCCGTCATCGTCCTACCAGGGCGGCTTCCATTCGCCGCTGCTTCCCGCCACCGAGGTTTTGCTCGACGGGGCCCACGGCGATATCGATCGTCTCCATATAACCGGTGCCCTGCACGATTTTTCGCACCCTGATGTCGTCCGAAGCACCGAGGCGCTGTTTAGTTACGCGATCTGGCGCTCGCCGCTTCTCGGGGCAGAGATCGTTTTCAATGACCTGAAGGGCAAGGAAAGCGCGCGTATCGCGACGGTCTACAGCCGGTCTGCGATCAACCAGGGGTACCTGCTCAACAGTAAAAAGCTCCTTCGCGGTGAGGGGTACGAAATTACCTCGAAGTCGTGGGGCACGATGCGCGCGGCGAAGGGGCTGTTCTTCTCGGCGGACGCGGCAGCGGGACCGGATACGCCGCACCTGGAGATGCCTGCCGCCGTCGCGCAACTCAAGGCGGCGCTGCAGCGCGTAACGGACCTCGCGGCGGCGACGACGCAGGCCGGGGCCGATCCTGCCGACCGTGCGACGCAGTCGGCGCTGCTCGACGGCTTGAATCAGCTTCGTGACGCAGGGCTCCTCGCCAGCGCCCCGGCAGGTATGGCGTTCGTGACGCCGCGCTCGGCCCAGCACTCGGCTGGAGAAAACATGATCGTTACGGCGGGCCAGGATCTGGACGTCAGCACCGCCAGGCGGCTACGGATGGCGGCAGGTGAGCTGATTTCGCTATGCGCGCACAAGCTCGGTATCAACCTGACCGCTGCGAAGGGGAAGCTTACGTCCTCGGCGCTCACCGACGGCATGGACCTGTTCGCACAGAAGCAGCTACGCATCGCGAGCGAGAGCGAGGACGTCCAGGTCTTGGCGAAATCGAAAGTCACGCTCAACAGCGGAGGGGCTTCGCTCGTCATCGAGGGCGGCAACATGACCTTCCACTGTCCTGGCGCGTTCACCATCAAGGCGGCCTCGTTCACGTTCGTCGGCCCCGAGAACGTGCCGGCCCCGTTGCCCTCTCTGCCGAAGAGCAGCCTGAAGATTCCCGAACCGTATTCGTCATCCCACTGAAGCCATGATCATCAGCCCTCCCTTTCTTCCGGCGTCGGGCCCGACGGCCAGCGACGCTTCGAAACTGGACCCCATGATGGATATCATCGACCAGTTCGAGATCGGCCATCACGGGGTCTGGCCGGTCACCTTCGACCGGCGTTCTCATTGCGCTATCCATCTGAATCCTGGTACGCAGGGCGCGGGTCGAGCAGAGCCGGTGCGCGCGATCGCTGATGGGGAGGTTGTCGCGTTCCGGGTCTGCAAGAACGGCATCCCGGATGGCGCGACCGATTCGAAGACCGGGCAGCCTTTGCTGAACTCGAACGCCGGCTTCGTTCTTTTGCGGCACAGAACCGACACGGGCGACGGACGCACGATCACGTACTACTCGCTCTACATGCACCTGCTGGACATGACCAGCCAGGAGGATATTGTTCCCCAACCTAACGAGCCACCGGAGACCGGCTCGGCGAACGCGCTACCCAAATGGCTGCTCGATACCGCAGCGGGCAAGGATGGGACGGTCCAGCTGGGCTGCACGAAGAGGGTGTACCGCAAGGACATACTCGGCTACGTCGGCCAACACCAGGGCGTGGC